>NZ_FMVM01000013.1 GCF_900102085.1 Paenibacillus polysaccharolyticus
CAGTTTATAAGCAAGGCTTTCTATGCTTTTTGTGAAGAAACCGGCTTGGAGCATGAACGGACGCCCATTCGAACTCCCAATAAGAATGCCTTTATTGAATCATTTCATAGTGTTCTGGAACGAGAATGTTACCAGCGACATTGCTTTGAAAGCTATGAAGAAGCCTTTTCCGAAGTGGATCGATACATCTGTTACTACAATAAAGACCGCATTCACGGCAGCCTGTACGATTGGTCGCCGACAGATTACCTGCGCCTGGTCAACGATGGAATCATAGAGCCCAAATCCATTGCATTATGATGCGTTAATCTGAGAAAAAGCTAGCTTGTGTCCAATATTAAGGGGTTGAACCGGTACGGAGCTTATTTCCTGAAAATGTAGTCTTTTCACCCTGTTTTCCCCGGTTTGAATGGAAATAAGGCTTCTGGTGATCGTTAGAATATGAAATGACTAAAAATTGCACAGATAAGTTTCGTGGTGATCGTTAGCGGTTAGCCGCGAGAGTTACCACTAATTTTTCACAGGACTGTTCCATTGTCTGCAGGAATCATTACGCAAAAACTGAAGCTTCATTTGTTCAATGACTTCTCAGCTATTCCTCAACTACATCCTCCATCTACTTACCTCATTTAATTACCTCATTCAATTACTTCATCTACTGAACTCATCTAGCTCGTACTGCGAATTTCCCAGCACGCAGTGCTCTGCTTCATGCGAGGGTGGTCAGCCACATCCCCACTTACTTGTCTTCATCCATATTGCCCATCTCGGTCAGCACCGTTGGCTGGTATCCATTACGACGGTTCCACAGCCACATGATGGCAAAGCCGGCAGCTCCGATGAGTGAGAAGAAGACACCGATGTTGTACATTACCTCTGCACCGAAGCTCTGGAATAGCCAACCGCCAAACAGCCCGGCAATGACGCCGGAGAGACCACCCCAAGCCATCGTATACACCGCTTGCCCGGAGGAGCGGTAAGGCCGTGGAATAAACAGCATCGTCAGTTGTGTGCCCACATAGAAATAACCGCCAAAGGTGACCGAGTGCATGAGTTGAATAAAGACAACCTCCATCGGGTTGTTAGCCAGTGCCATGAGCTGCCAGCGAAGAGCAAACAACAGGCTGACCAGAATCAGAGAGCCCAGTAGTATGCTCATTTTGCGTTTCAGTAACCGATCCAGCAACAGGAACACACCCACTTCGAGAATAGAGGATGTGAAGATGGCCCAGCCGACCATCTGTTTGTCGCCACCCATCTCTACAATATAAAGAGACATAAATGTACTGTTCATGGCATTGGGTACCGAAACGAGCACCCCAAGGCCGATAAAGATCATAAAATACGGATTAAACATCACTTTGCCGAACCGCCGAAACGTCACAATCGGGGTATCGGAAGCAATGGGCTGCCTTGGCAGAAGTACAGAGAATATAAACGCTACAGCAATCATACATGCAAAAATAATGGACACACTGCTCACGCCAAAGCGGTCAATAACCGGCCCGGCAGCAACTGCAGTCAGCGCCCAACCTAGAGAGCCCCAGAGCCGAAAGGATCCGAATTTCTGACCTGTACCGTCGATATAACCGAGAATCAGGCTGTTGGTTTGAGCGAATAAGGGACTTTGGAAAAAATAAAAGAAAATCATGGCTACATAGATCCAGGCATACGAGGGCGCATAAAATACACCCTGTGCAAGCACAAAGGTGCCTCCCATCATCATCATTAGCACAATACGGATATTGCGCGACTTATCGCTCCAGAATCCCCAGAACGGATTGGCAAACAGAGATACAAAAGGACCGATGGCCATGAGGCTTCCAATCTCCAGTTTGGTCATACCAATCTCTTGAAGATAGAGCTGCAGGAATCCGGCAAAGATCGAAATGGCTCCGTAGATGAAAAAGTTATATAGTTTCAAAGAGGTCAGCGAGGAAGTGCCTCTCACAGGTGCAGATCTGTCCAATTGAGCCATTCCTTTCCGAATCGAATCATATTGTTCAATGTATCATTTGTTGAAAGGGGATTCAACGTATAGAATATATGAATTAAAGGTATGTCCTATCCCATAACGGATGTAACGAAATGTATAATATGGATATGTGCTTTATAAGTTCGGTGTAATATTGCACGAATAGAAAACTCAGGTTCTGACGGGAAGAGGAGAGTGCTATGGACGCTGAAAAATGGACAGGCATTATATTGGCAGGTGGATTATCCAGCCGAATGGGAACGAACAAAGCACTACTCGAACTGAATGGTTCAGCCGTGTTAACTCATATAAACAATGCGATCAGACCCGCCGTATCCCGGGTTGTTGTTGCAGCGGGGCCGAGCGAAGCAATTTACACCGCACTAGGGGATGAAGACTTCGAATGCGTACAGGATGCTTACCCGGGCAAGGGGCCACTTGCGGGGCTCCACGCAGCACTCAATGCCTCCCAGACAGAGTGGAATCTGGTCAGTGCCTGTGACATGCCGCTTCTGCAAACCTCTTTTTTCAATGGAATGAAGAGGCTCACAGTACAGTATCCAACATGCAACGCCATCGTTCCGCGAGTAGAAGGACGCATTCATCCCCTTGCAGGGGTTTACCACATACATGTGCTTCCCGAGCTAGAACAGTGCCTTATTCATGACCGGTTGCGTGTCATTCGCTGGCTGGAAGAGATCGGTTGCCATTTTGCCGAAATAGACGAACTGGAGCAAGTAGGTATTGAACATGCCGCACTACAATTGAGCAATATGAATACTCCCGAAGAATTCGAAATTATACGAATTCATCTTCAGCGTTCGGAGTTTCCTTCTGGAGGTTGAGCAACGGGATTCAGGCTATTCTCTGCATGTTGATTTCGATAGAGTAGAGGGCTTTGGCCTGTCCAGCGTTTGAATTGTCTACTGAAATGAGACAAATGGGTGTAACCAAGTTTGATGGCAATCTCCCCAAGCGAAAGATCAGGTTGCTCGATCAACACCTTGGCCTCTTGCAGTTTCAGGCTGGACAGGTAGGCCCGCGGAGAATGACCAAATACTTTGCGAAAAACCTGTAAACCATATCCCGGACTAATGCCAAACGACGAAATGATCTGCTCGACTTTGACCGAAGATACATTGTCGTCCCGTGATCGTAACTGGGCATGGAAAGCCTGCTTGATCGCTTCAGCGATCGCTCCTGCGTAATGCATGGCGGTCGGAGCAGGGGCATGAGCAGCATCAACCGAGATCGTGGACTCGGGTGTATTCTCTGCTGCTTGAGATAACAGCGCAAACAGTTCGAACATCCGTGCTTGCATGAGTAATTTGTCTGTGGACGAATAAGCCTCGGCTGTATTAATCATGCTCATCCAGCTTTCAAGCACGGCTCTTATTTTCATATTATCTCCCGTACCGGCGGCATAGATTCTGCTACGCTGGGACATGAGTTTTAAGGTGAATACCGGATCATCCACGTTAAAATGTGCGCTAAAATAGGTCATACCCTCCGCAGAAATACATGTATTGGTATGTTTGAATCCGGGCGGAATGAGCAGAATAGAGCCTTCATCCACCGTATACGTGTAGCCATGAATCACACTTTCCTGCGTTCCCTGAATGATCAGAATGATCTCAAAGCCCGGATGTGTCTCCTCAGGCATAGCCCACCTATATGGAACTTGCTGGCTATGAGCGCCATAAAATTTGATGTTACAATCGATAATTGGAAGCCAGTGAGCCAGCGTATGGTATGGCATCTCTCGAAGCTGCGAACGGATATCCATGACATTCACCTCGGAAAAGGGTAAAAAATACTCGCCTTGTGCCATCGGCACTATGCATGTACTTCATTATAATCAGTTTAACACGGACATCCTAATATATCGGGATATGCATGTGTATCAACAGATAATAAACAACGAATAAAACGATACTAGCATTAATGTAAACGCTACCATTAGAAGCGGGAACATGTCAACTTACCTTATGCACTCAAAGGAGACTATTTCATGGACAAATTATTATACGGCGTAGCCTATTATGATGAATATATGCCATATGAAAGACTGGACAAGGACATTCTGATGATGAAGGATGCTGGGATCAATGTTGTACGCATCGCCGAATCAACGTGGAGTACCCATGAACCCCAAAATGGCGTGTTTGATTTCACTTCCGTCGATCGGGTACTGGATGCCATGCATGCGGCCGGAATTCATGTCATCGTAGGCACGCCAACGTATGCTGTTCCGACGTGGATGGTGAAGGAGCACCCGGACGTGCTTGCAACAACCGCACAGGGACCTGGAAAATATGGAGCAAGACAGATTATGGACATCACGCATCCGACGTATCTGTTTTATGCAGAGCGCATCATTCGTAAGCTGATCTCACGCGTGAGTAAACATCCGGCTGTCATTGGATATCAGACAGATAATGAAACGAAGCACTACAACACAGCTGGAGACAACGTGCAGTTACAGTTTGTTAAATATATGCGGAACAAGTTTAGCTCGCTGGACGAGCTAAACAAGGAGTTTGGACTGGACTACTGGAGTAACCGCATCAATAGCTGGGAAGACTTCCCTTCCGTTGTGGGTACGATTAACGGTAGCCTGGGAGCAGAGTTTGCCAAGTTCCAGCGGCAATTGGTCACGGATTTCTTGGCTTGGCAAGTAGGGATTGTGAATGAGTACAAACAGGAAGGCCAGTTTGTTACCCAGAACTTTGACTTTGAATGGCGCGGGTATTCCTACGGCATTCAGGGGGATGTGGATCATTTTGCAGCATCCCGACCTTTTGACATCACCAGTGTAGATATCTATCATCCTTCCCAAGACGAGTTAACCGGCATTGAGATTTCGTTCGGAGGAGATGTGGCGCGTTCCACCAAACAATCCAACTACCTTGTTCTGGAGACCGAAGCACAGGCCTTCTGGCATTGGGTTCCTTATCCGGGCCAACTGCGATTACAGGCATTCAGTCATCTGGCTTCTGGGGCTAACATGGTTGCCTACTGGCATTGGCACTCGCTGCACAATTCGTTTGAGACCTACTGGAAAGGCCTGCTAAGCCATGATTTCGAACCGAATCCGGTGTATAACGAAGCGCAGACAATTGGCCGCGATTTTGCTCGCCTGAGTCCTAAGCTGGTGAATCTGAAGAAAACAAATCGGGTGGCTTTACTGTTCAGTAACGAGGCGTTAACCTCCATCAAGTGGTTTGGCTTTAACTTTACCAGTGACAAGAACTACAACGACGTTGTGCGCTGGATGTACGATGAGCTGTATAAAATGAACATTGGCTGCGATCTTATCGATCCTTCCGTGGAGAGTTATGCAGATTATGATGTGCTAGTGGTGCCTGCTCTGTATGCGGCTACGGATGCGTTGCTGGAAAAATTAAACCAATTTGTACAGGACGGCGGACATATCGTGTACTCGTTCAAGAGCGGTTTTGCCAATGAGCATATCAAAGTTCGTTCTTCACGTCAGCCCGGACTGATCAGTGAAGCATGTGGCATTAGCTACAACTTGTTTGTTGAGCCAAAGCATGTTGGGCTACGCGATGATCCATTTGGCGTAGGTGAGGAGCATAATCAGGTACACACCTGGATGGAGCTCATTACACCGACGACTGCGGAGGTACTCGCTTGGTATGATCATCCACATTGGGGAGAGTATGCGGCGATCACGCAAAATAACTACGGTAAAGGCAAAGCAACATACGTTGGCTGTTATACGAGCGCTGCCGTCATTCGCAAGGTGCTGGAACGTGTGATGAAGGACGCGGGTGTATGGGGGGCGGATCAGGAGCTTGCTTTTCCAATCATTGTGAAGACGGGTTTGAACGATCATGGGCATACCATCCGCTACTATTTCAACTATTCGGATGAGCCGGTTTCCTTCAAGAATCCGTATAGCGAAGGGACAGAGCTATTATCAGGAGATTCGATTGCCGCTGGGCAGGAGATCAAGCTGGAACGATGGGGCGTACGCATTATCGAACAGAACTAGGGAATAATAGAAAAACCTGAAAAAGCGAAGCGTTCGCCTAAAAGCTTTCTGCAAGAAAGCTCCATCGGAAGCATACGCTTATCACCGGATTTTCCCTTTTGGAAAAAGGAATCAAAAAAATTTGGGGATAACCGCTACTCTCCAGGTTATTCTGTCATCGGAGTGGCCTGTGTAAAATCTTGGTTCAACATTCACTTCATATTTTCCGAAAAAAATAACAAGACCATGGCGCCCTCGCTTTGAAGCTGGGGCGTTTGTCTTATTTTAGCTCAGGAGTGGATGCGCTGTGTTTAACGAATTCTACCGTCGGCTGATAGACCCTTTCAAGCGCAGCATTCGTAATAAATTGATACTGACCATGACCCTGGTCGCTGTACTGCCAGTCATTGTGATAACTGCGGTAGCCGCGGAGAATGCGCGTTCCTCCATGGAAGCCGAGGTTATGGATACGAACCGGGTCAATATGAATTGGGCCTCTGTCTATCTGGCAGAACAGTTTACCCGCATGAATAATATCATTTATTCTATTCAGATCAGTGATGAGCTACATCAGTATTTGGCGTTGGGCCAGGAAGCTCCTGCTTCCAGCCGTTTTGACGAACAAAAGGCTGTTTTTAATATGCTGAACAGTGTGTACTATTCTGCTGGCAATTATGTGTTTGGGGTCGAACTGTACTTGAAGGAGCAGGACACCCTGTTCACCTTCAATTCTATGGAATCCCGAATTAAGACGGTTGCGGATATTCCCCAAGGGTATCATAAGCTTTTTACGGAGCATAAAGATTTTACAATTATTAATGATCCGGTAGATCCGCAAAAGTTCCATATGACTCGTAGCATGAACCGTTTTGAGGATCAGGCTCAGATCGGAGCAATCGGTCTGGAGATCAAGTGGGCCGAGTTTAACCAGACGCTTGAACTGCTCGACAGCAGGGGAGATTATACCGCCTATATCGGAGACAGTTCAGGTCATCCGGTATATCAGCCGAACTCCTCCATCCAGCCATCGGATGAAGCGTTGAAGAAGCTGAGCGAAACGAAGAATAACGCGGGTTTTATTCGTACAGCACAGGAATATATTTTCTATCACGATATTGAGTCGACAGGGCTACGGGTGATTAAAATCGTACCGGATCATGTCATTAACGAGAGTGCACTGGAAACGATGAAGTATGGGCTAGTTGTGGGCGGAGTGGCAACGGTCGTGTCTGTTGCTCTGGCGGCACTGGTCGCTTGGCGAACCTCTAAACCTATTGTCAGACTGGCGAATTCAATGAAGGGTATCCAGTTGATCAAGGATCGTAAAGTAGAGCGTAGCGGACGAGTGGATGAGATTGGCCTACTGGAGAAAAATCTGCACGGTATGGCTAGTCGAATTCGGGAGCATATCCGGGATAACTATTTGATGAATCTGGAGAAACAGACAGCCGAGCTCAAAGCACTACAATCCCAGATTCATCCCCACTTTCTGCAAAATACATTACAAATGATCGGTGGCATGGTCTATTCGCAAAAGCCGGCAGATAGCTACAAGGTGATCCGGGCATTAAGCGAGATGTTCCGCTATATTGTACGGGCACCGGACGGCCTTGTCCCTCTGCAATCCGAACTGGATCAATTGGAGCATTATATGCTGATTCAGAAGCAACGTTTTGCCACCCGGCTTGAATATAAGCTGGAAATTACGGGAGAACTCCGAGAGTGTTATATTCCGAAGTTATCCTTACAGCCTATTGTAGAAAATGCATTTTTGCACGGGCTGGAGAAAAAGCCTGGGGAGTGGAAGCTAGGCATCGAAGTGCTCTGTGATCCACAGCAGGGTAGGGTGACGATTCAAATTTGTGATAATGGCATGGGTATGGAGCCGGACAGGCTCGTAGAGATGCAATCCAAACTGGAACGCATTACGCGGTATACCGATCGGGTATGGAACTCAGGCACGAGTATTGGACTGCTCAATGCCGCATCACGAATGGTGATGCATTTTGGACCCGATTACGGTATGCGTATGGAAAGTAAACTTGGGCAGGGAACAAAAGTGATCGTAACGATCCCCTGCACAACAGGAGGCGAGCCCTTGTGAGCAAGGAGATCTATAGAGTGTTGCTGGTGGATGATGAGCCGTGGAATCGCGATATTTTACGTAATCTTGGTGAATGGGATGAGCTCGGCTTGGTGGTCTGCGGTGAAGCAGAGGATGGAGAACAGGCGATACAGATGGTCAAGACGTTGCAACCTCATCTTATTATTACGGACATGCGTATGCCTGGATCGGATGGTGTCGAGCTGATGCAGACGCTGAGCAGTCAGTACCCGGAGATTAAGGTTGTTGTGGTGAGCGGTTATGATGATTTTAATTATGCCAAACACGCTCTGCGGTATCGTGCAGCTGACTACCTGCTGAAACCGGTGAATCCGGATGAACTAAATGCTACGCTGGCGAAATGTAGTCATGAACTGGATAAAGCTGCTACGGCACCGGAAGTGTGGGAAGCTTATCCGGCTTCATTCGCGGGTGAATTCTCTCTGTTCCAGCAGCAAGCACGTCTGCGCTTCAACGACTTGAACCTGACGAGCCTGCGGGAATGGTTTCATCAATTAGAGCAGAAGCTGGAACAAAACGAGGTTCGCAGACCTCGCCAGCTTGGACGTGCGGTTTATGAGCTGCAGAATATACTGGACGAGCTATGTGTGTCCAATGGGCTGTTCGATCGTCCGGAAGAGGGACTATTGCCTCCTGCAGCAGCGCTGGGTTCGATCCGGGCGGCTGTGGAATGGATCTCCGCTTCCTATTATCAGGCGCTGGAACAATTAATTGCCCAGCGTAAGTATAAGAACAAGCTGAACCTCGAAGAGGTAAAGCAATATATGCAGCAACACTGCATGGAGATGATTACGCTGGAGCAGCTTGCCCAGATCTTTTTTGTCAGTAAGGAATATTTGAGCAAAGCTTTCAAGAAAGAATATGACGTGAACGTGACCGATTATGTGGTTCAACTTCGGATGACCAAAGCCAAAGAGTGGGTGATGGATGATCAGATTCCATTCAAACATATCGCCGAGATGACGGGGTATGAAGATGTGTCCTACTTCTATCGGGTATTCAAAAAGCACTTTGGTGTGTCACCCGGAGAGATGCGCAAAGGCCAGCATAAGTTGCCTAACCCATTCCCCGAATGAATCATTCGGGGAATGTTGCTTGAATTAAGGTTTAAAATAATCCAATGGAAGAGTCTAATTTTGTCCAATGGAGCGCTTACATTTGGCGATATATAATGAGCCTATGAAAGACAAACCAGTCACACCGGGAGGTCATAAGAGATGAAAGTATGGAAAAGCGTTGTAAGTGCGGCACTGGTCAGCGTTCTGCTCGCAGGCTGCGGCTCGAATGCAGGCACGGATAATGAACAGAACGAAGTCAAAGCTGGCAGCACCGTAAACCTCAAAGTATTCGTTGCTCAACCAAGGCTGAAAGAACATTACGATAAATATATAGAACAGTTCAAAGCCAAGGAAAAAGCAGACAAAAACATTGAAGTGAATGTGCAACTGGAGATGCCGCCAGCAGATAATGCACCTCAGATTTTGAAAACAAGACTTGCTTCCAATGATGCACCAGACGTATTCGCTCTGCACGCGGTGAATGAGATTCCGCCTTTCAGCAAAGCTGGATATCTCGAAGACTTGTCTAACCAACCTTTTGTAGATAAATTGCTGGATTCGGTCAAACCTTCGGTAACGGATGCAAGCGGCAAAGTCGTTGCGGTTCCACTGGAAACCTTGTCATGGGGTTATCTGTACAACAAAGATATCTTTAAAGAACAAGGGCTTGAGGTTCCAACAACGTTGACAGAAATGAAAGCGGTTGTAGAGAAGCTGAAAGCAGCTGGCATTACACCGTTTGAGCTGTCTTACAAAGAAGCTTGGGTTCCGCAATTATTCCTGCCACTCACTGTAGGGGCGCTGACACAAACGGAGCACAAAGACTTCGTGGAAAAAATGAACAAGGACGAAGCTTCCTTCTCCGATATGAAAGCACTGTTTGATGTGTTTGATCTCGTTAATGCGAACGGAACGGATAAAGCGCTTGAAGTTGGAGCCGATGACGGCGCTGCCGCTTATGCTACAGGCAAAGCAGCGATGTGGATTCAAGGACCTTGGTACGCAGAAACGATTCTGAAGTCCAACCCTGACGTTAATTTTGGTGTAGCTCCAATGCCGCTGAACGATAATCCGGATGATACGAAAATCAACCTGAGCACATCCACTTCACTAGCTGTATCGTCATCAAGTAAAAACAAAGAAGTGGCACTCGACTTTGTAAACTACATTCTCGATGACAAGGATTCAAGTGCATTCTATGAAGCGCTCAAGTTTAATCCGGTTGCCAAAGTGCATACGTTCAAGAGCTTCCCGTGGGTAGACGACGCCCTGAAATATGTTAATGAAGGCAAAGCTTATCAAGATCCAAAGATTCCACAAGCCGTGAAGGATGAGTCTGGTAAAGCTCTTCAAGGGTACTACTCCGGACAGTTGAATCAACAGCAGGTGATCGATGCGCTCGACAAAGCGTGGAAATCCTACAATAAAGTCAATAAATAAGAGCGGGATGCTTAACAAGTAAGCGCCTGAACGATCAACAAGGTTGAGCTGTAAGAAAGCAGTACCTGCGTTTGTTGACAAAATCTCGTTTGGTTCCGTATTAAGCTCGGGGTTTTGTCAACAAATTAGCGGTACTTTATTTCGTAACAGTCTCGAAGCAGATGAAACGGCTGGCTGAACGATCTTCGTTCCCCCGTTAACCTTCATCCGCTGTGCAAAAAGGGGGAGAAGTTATGGCTACGAATGTGTTCAAAAAGTATCTTTCATTGCTCGCGTTCACAGCGCCGGCCTTTGTAATCTATGCGATATTCCTGCTGTACCCGACGTTTAGCGGGATGTTCTACAGCTTGACGGATTGGAACGGGTTAAACCGTGACTACAGCTTTATCGGGCTGGGGAACTTTGTGGAATTGTTTAAGGAAGATCCTGACTTCCTCAACTCGCTGTGGTTTACGATGAAATATGTTATTTTTATGCTGATTTTGCAAAATGTCATTGCATTGCTGCTCGCCGTGTTCATTGAGTCGCGTACACGCAGCAAAGGGTTATTCCGCACATTGTTCTTCATGCCCAATATGATCAGTACAATCATCAGTGCATTCATGTGGACGTTCATCTTTTCCCAGGTGTTGCCGCAGCTGGCTGAGAAATTGGCCGTTTCTTTTCTCGACCAACAATGGCTCGGTGATCCGAAGTTCTCCTTCTACTCGATTCTAATCGTATCGCTTTGGAACGGTGTGGGCTATATGATGATCATCTACCTGGCTGCATTGCAGGGTGTACCGAAAAGCCTCAAGGAAGCCGCGGTCATTGACGGTGCAAATGCATTTCAAGTGTTACGTAACGTCGTACTGCCGATGATTACACACGCTATTACAATCTGTTTCTTCCTGACACTGAACGGTGCATTCAAAGTGTTCGAGGTGGTCTATGGATTGACAGGCGGCGGCCCGGGTCGGGCTACACAGGTCATCACCATGAATATCTATGAAGAAGCTTTCTCGAACAACTTCAGATACGGTTATGCCAGTGCCAAATCGGTTGTATTGTTTGCTATCGTTCTGATCTTTACACTCATCCAGATCACCGTCATGAAGAGAAAAGAGGTGGAAGCATGAGAATGCAGCGACTGAATAACTACCTGATTCGGCTGTTACTGATTCTCGGCTCTCTGGTAGCCATGCTACCGATCTACATGGCTGTGGTGAACTCATTCAAAACACAGGGTGAAATGTTCCAATCCTTTATTGCTCTGCCGACCACATTACATTGGGAGAACTACACGGATGCGTTTAACAAAATCAATCTGCTCGGCAGCTCGCTGAACTCCGCGATTGTGTCGATCCTGGGTATCGGAGGAATTGTCTTCTGTGCTTCGCTTGCAGGATACAAACTGTCACGGACTTCCGGCAGGCTTAGCAATCTGATCTTCTTCATGTTTGTCGCTTCCATGCTGGTGCCGTTCCATTCCATCATGATCCCGCTGACGCGTGTCGCGAAGGGGATGGGGGTGCAGGGAAGCACTTACGGACTGGCTCTGATCTATATCGGACTTGGTGTAAACATGGCGATCTTCCTCTATCACGGGTTTGTGAAGTCCATTCCGCGTGAACTCGAAGAATCGGCTCAGATCGATGGATGTAACGAGTTCCAGACGTTTTTTCAGATTATTTTCCCGCTGCTGCTTCCGATCACAGTGACGATTGCAATTCTGGACTTCCTGTGGATATGGAATGACTTCCTGTTACCGCTATTGATGTTGACGGATGTAAACCGGTACACACTTATCCTGTCCACAAATATGCTGTTTGGTGAGTATAACAAGGAATGGCCGTTAATTCTCTCTTCTCTGGTTTTGACTGCAATTCCGGTTATCCTGATCTATGCATTCTTCCAAAAGTTCATTATGGAGGGTATTGCGGAGGGAGCGGTCAAAGGATAAAAGTTTATAAAAATGGTATAAGAGCTTATAGCCTTGAACTACGGATATATTCCATTAGTTCAAGGCTATTTTTAGTTGACCAACAGGTATTAGAGGTGATGCAACCAGCTATAATCGTTATGCACGAAGCGAAATCTGCAACGCTCCTCAAACGGTTAAATTCATATTCGTGTGATGGTGAAAAACTACTTTTCTATCTGTATCACCATAACAAACTTAATTAAGAGCTGGAATATTGCTGTGAATGTGCTGTCGTTGTTTATATAACATA
This sequence comes from Paenibacillus polysaccharolyticus, assembly GCF_900102085.1. Lineage (GTDB taxonomy): Bacteria > Bacillota > Bacilli > Paenibacillales > Paenibacillaceae > Paenibacillus > Paenibacillus polysaccharolyticus. The sequence goes on from NZ_FMVM01000013.1 coordinate 12,809, forward strand.
CAAATTTCGACAAGTCTTTTAGCTATATAGTCCTATTTAATCTAAAACAAAGGAAAGGTAAAATTATACATGTATTAAATTTACTTTTTAGTTATTAAATGGTTTTTTTGTGCCATAAAGGGGGGAAGTAAATGACGATAACAACTTTGATTATCCTCGCAGTTATTGTTTTTGTCTTGTTTTTTTTGGTAACTATTAGATTAGTAACAAGCCTAAATCCACTTTATGTATGTCTACTAGGTATACAATTAACGTTACTAGGGATACTTCTTATAATGATTCGAGAAAACATTAATGAGGAATCCACGTTATTGTTATTATCTTCATTGTTTTTAGGTGTTGTTGGAACAGCTATACTTACAGCAGCCGTAATAAAATTCAAATCATAGTACTAGGTTGGTTTTATGTTATTTGAAGTTAACTTTAACAAATGTACGGTTATTTCAATATAGAAGGCTAGGCTTGGGGGTTAAACACACCCCAAAGCGCTGGCCTTCTTTTAGTAAGGTGGGATATGGAAGCACACTCTAAGTTATCAAGCTTCGGGCTACTTCGACAAGGACCATAAGTCCGCGCTCCATCTCATCTTGCGAAGCATAGGCATAAGAGAGCCGGATATGACTCGCATCCAGCCGATCATACAGATAACCTGGATGAATGAGTACATCTGCTTCCAGACAGGCAGAGAACAACTTGCGGGTAGACAAGGGTTCCGCTGTGAAGCGTAGCCAGATATAGAACCCGCCTTCTGGCGTTGCCCATTCTGCAATGTCATGAAAATAGCGATGCAGTAGCTCCAGCATGAAGTCTCTGCGTTTTCGGAGCTCCGGACGTAGCCGCTCCATATGAGTTGTGTGATGGCCATCTGTAAACCATACAGCCGCGGCTTCCTGTGCGAGTGAACTGGTACCGTAATCCGTCTGCATTTTGATATCGGCCAGCCTTCGAATGACGGGCACAGGACCGACAAGCCAGCCAAGGCGAAGACCTGGACTGACCGCTTTGGAGAGAGTGCCCATATGCAGCACCCGACCTTCCTGATCCATTGCCTTAAGTGGAAGAGGAGGAGGGTGATCCAGCCAAAGTTCCTGATAAGCGGCATCCTCCAAGATCGAAATGCCGGACTTGCGGGCGAGGGACATCAATTCATCCCTGCGACGGCAGCTCATCACACTGCCTGTAGGATTATGGAAGCTCGGTATGGTGTACAGTAGCGGGAAGGACTCGCTGTTATTCTCGTCGTTTCCTGAGTGCAACGTATGTATCGCATGTTCTAAATGCCCCAGATGTAATCCCTCTTCCTCCATGGCAATTCCGTTTAGCTTTAGCCCTGCCGATTGGAAGGCGTGGATGGAATATAGATAGGATGGCTTCTCTAACAAGACAGCTGATCCACGAGGCAGCAATCCCACAGAGATTAAATGCAGTGCTTGTAGAGATCCCGACACGATCAGAATCGAATCAGGTGAGGCCTGAATGCCATTAGACTGCAAATGTATGGACAACGCCTCACGAAGCGCCAGGCTGCCTTGAGGTTCGATGTAATTCAGCATACGTGTTTGGCTGGACAGGGTCTGGAGAATTTTATTAAACGCTTCGTTAGGCATCAGCTCTGGCGCGAGCTCACCTGTACCCAGCCGAATAATGCCGGGTCTGAACTCTGCCTGATTAATCTGCTGAATCTCGGGCAAATTCGGATAGTACCAGCCTTCCTGTGCAGCTTCGCTCCAGTTGGGTAAGGCGGCATGGGCCATACTGTGCCAACCGGAACCGGAGACGTAGGTACCGCCTCCGTGTCGGCCTTCAATCATGCCTGCCGCAGTCAGGTTATCCAGAGCGGTGACCAGCGTACTGCGGTTTACACCCATGGATGTTGCCAGTGTTCGCTGAGAAGGCAGACGAGTCCCAGCCGACCACTCGCCTGTTGTGATTTTTTGCCGAATATAGGCTTCAATCTGACGATAAATAGGCAAATCAAGCGCAGGGTTAGGCTGCCAAATTTGTATAGAAGATGTATTGGAATATTGACGTCCCATCAGGTAATTTCACCTCCTGTAGTTATAAAGAAAGAGTCCGTTATCGTGTTTGTATCGTCCACTATACCATTTGGTTGGGCTCCATGCCATCCAAGTGGTTGGTTACGTCTTCCCTAATTTCATTTACGCTGAAGAAAGAGATAAGGGGGATGGGCAATGGACGTTTTTATTCATGCAGTGGTGCTGGCATTTGGCTTGATCTTACCGCTGGGTGTTCAGAATGTATTTATTTTCAATCAAGGGTTAACGCAAAAGAAATACTTGCATGCACTGCCGGCTATAATTACAGCAGGGATTAGCGATACGCTGCTGATTGGAGCCGCTGTAGGGGGCATGTCTCTCATTTTGATTCAATGGCCTATACTCACCCATGTTTTATATGCGGCTGGAAGCCTGTTCTTGCTCTACATGGCATGGGGGTTATGGAAATCATCGGCTTCCTCAGATAAAGCCCCGACAGCGATGTCGGCAGGTCGGCAGATTGCTTTTGCCGCTTCGGTGTCTATTCTCAATCCGCATGCTTTGCTGGATACCGTGGCTGTCATTGGTACAAGTTCCATTCAGTATGAAGGGGGGGAGCGTATGTATTTTACGGTCACAACAATGGCTGTATCCTGGATTTGGTTTCTGGGGCTTGCCGCTGCAGGCAGCATAGTTGGCAATCATGATCGCACAGGGCATCTACGAGTTATGCTGAGCCGCGTATCCGCGCTGATTATGGTCGGAATTGCACTAATGATGTGCTGGAGGCTTTTTAACTCCTAAATCAGGTGTTCAAAGCACATGAGCAAGGTGAATCAATGAAAACTAGGGAATCGTAAAGGCTGGATGGGTGTAAGAAGGGGGCAGCCGTGCACCTGCTAGCTAACACTTCGTAGCAAAAAAGCTCCCCGTCACAGAGTCACGGGAAGCTTGATGTATCCGTTTATTCTGCTTTTAGCAGCATCGATTCAATGAACACTTTAAGATCCTGGCTTGTTGCGTTCAGATGGTCAATAATCTCACTGAACTCCGTTACAAGTTCAGACTGTGCATTGCTGGACTGTGTTATGGAGGTAATTTCCTGTTCCATCTGCTGAATGGAGGACTGCACATCCTTGAGGGAACGTTCAATGTTCACCGTCGCCTCCTTGGTTCCGGTGGACAGTTTACGCACTTCGGCGGCAACTACGCCGAACCCCGCACCTGCCGCGCCCGCGCGTGCGGCTTCGATGGCTGCATTCAGGCCAAGTAAATTCGTTTGTTCCGATACTTCACGAATAAATACGGCAACTTTGTTGACCTCACCGGAGTTCTTCACAGCAAGGCGTGTATTGTCCAAAATTTGCGTAGACGAAGCAGTTAGCTGTTCAGACTGTGCAGCAACCGTCTGCACCATCTCTGATAACCTGCCGCTGATGCCTGTAATCAGGTCGGTAAAGTGCTCCAGCTTTTCTTCGTTCTGGAGTGAAAAACCTATAGCAAGCGTTCCTGCAATCTTTCCTTCATCATCATAAAGCGGAGTGGCGGATGAAATAATGGGTGTGCCATAAAATTTGGCATCAATGCGATTGGCTGAGGTCTCCCCATGCACAAGTGCCCGGCGCAGTGTAGGGTCTTCAAGAGAGATCGGATCTCCGGCTCTGATGCCAAGATCAAGCTCGTTGCTAGGAACGTAATACCAAAACTTCTCGGTATCGGTAACGGCAATCATGATATCGTGTTCTTTCAGCATCATTTTAAAATAAGGACTTGCTGCAGTGAGTGCTTCTACGATGTTCAATAAGTTCAGCTCCTGTAGTATGTGTATATATCATCTGGGTGTATATTATACATCGTCAGATCGATTAGCCTAATTTAGGCCTAAAAAGGGCATAACGTCTATTACATTTTTTTGAAGCGTTTGAATCAAAGGAAGAGAAATATGTCGCTGACATAGGCTTTTCATCATCAAACAACACAAAAAACAGACGGGAACCTGAGGTTCTCGCCTGTTTTCTTCATGAATCATAATGAGTACAGCGATTGTTTATAATAGATGGCGTTATGTTTGCCTTCTATCCACCGATCTGCGACATGCGTCGTACCGTCGGGGTGTGGGATTGCATTTTTTTCTCCAGTGCCAGCGCCATTTCATGATTTTTCGGTTTGGTACCGAGTGCTTTCAGGAAAAGTGCAGCCATCGCATCGGGATCATCTACATAGCGGCGAACATTGTATTCATCTGACCAGTACAGACAAGCCTTGATATGTCCGTCCGCTGTAAGGCGCAGCCGATTACAGTTATCGCAGAAGTGGTCACTGACCGGATGAATAAGACCAAATGTGCCTTGGGAGCCTGTAATTTTCATATTACGTGATGGACCATTCCCGGCAGGGCCTTCGGTATTCTCAACCGTCCAGCCAGCCTCGGCACATACATCCGTTACAGCCTCCAGCGGCAGATAAGATTGGCGCCAGGAGTCGGAAGCCTGCCCGATTGGCATGTATTCAATAAATCGCACATGTAGCGGCTGATCGATCGTCATAGCGATGAAATCCTTGATTTCATCATCATTAATGCCCTTCATCAGCACGACATTCAGCTTGATCGGTGCCAGGCCCACCCCAGTAGCTGCCTCGATACCCTTCAGCACCTTATTGACATCTCCACCGCGTGTGATCATAGAGAATCGGTCAGCATGCAGGGAGTCCAGGCTAATATTAATGCGGTTCAGCCCAGCATCCTTCAAAGCCTTCGCCTGTTTGTCCAGCAGCAAGGCATTCGTGGTCAGTGCAATGTCCTCGATGCCATCAATGGCAGAGATCATGCCCACAAGTTTATGCAAATCCTTACGTACCAGGGGTTCTCCCCCCGTGAGCCGAACCTTGCGCATGCCCATCGGGGCGAGCACTTTTAGCACTTCCGTAATTTCTTCATAACTCATTATCTCATCATGCGGAGCAAACTCCATGCCTTCCGCGGGCATACAGTAGACACAGCGCAGATTGCAGCGGTCCGTAACGGAAATACGGATGTAGTCATGTATGCGGCCAAATGAATCCTGTAGCAATTCCATGCAGACCACCCTTTCAACGGTTCAGATTGGAAATCTTCTATAGTAAATGATACGACAATTGTAAAAGCAACAGTTGCATCAAATTTTAGCTATTTCTCCAATCCGCGTCAATGATGACGTCCCGTGACAGGAATTTAGGCAGGCTGATTCAATTGAAACTGGCCAACGACTTGTTGCAGGAACAGGGTAATGGCCTCCACATCATGGGAGGATTGCTGAACCTTCAACATATCCCGAATCAACGCCATCATCTCGGCTTCCACTTCGGCGGAGGTCACCCGATTTTGGTGGCTGATGGCAGCGATATTTTCCATCAAAAATACGACCTGATCGACGACTTGGGTACGCTCGGCTTCTTCAGAGCTGGCTTTTTGGAGAAGCTCCGACGCTGCTTGAACCAGCGTTGTTCCTTCGGCAAGCACCTGATCTCCTTCGGTGATTTGCTTGGAAGCTGCGCTTGCAGCCGTCGAGATCCGATCCAAAATCTGATGAATGTCCTCTGTGGAGGAGCGGGACACATCGGCCAGCTTGCGAATCTCTTCAGCGACAACCGAGAACCCGCGTCCATGCTCTCCGACACGAGCAGCTTCGATTGTCGCATTTAATGCGAGCAGATTGGTCTGTGCGGATATTTCTTCAATGACCGCCAAGGCGCGGTAGATGTCTTTCATTGTGCCAAGGAAGGAGAGAATCGTCTGGTTAGTATCCGACACGGCACTGGAGATTTGAATCATTTTATCACCGATGCGATCTACTTCCTGTCTGGCTACACCAATCTGTTCATTGGCTGAAATCTCCAGCTGTTGCAGGGTCAGTCGCATATGATCAGCGGCCAGCTTGGCTTGATCCAGGTCTTGTAATTGCATACGGGTAGCTTGAATCATTGAACCAAGCTTGAGGTTGACGCGGTCAGTAGTCACTTGGGTGGTCTCTGTAGATGCGCGCATCAGATGCTGATTATCCATCACGTCCACCGTAGCCCGCTGGACTTTGAGCATAATGCTCTCCAGAGAATCAATCATGTTATTAATCCATTTGGCCAGTTCACCTGATTCATCTTGAGCAAAAGCGTTTGTGTCCAGACGCTGGGTAAGATCACCTTTACCCTCCGCGTTCACCCGAATGAATTGACTGAGACTCCGCAAGTCCCCATGGACGCGGTTGTATTGTTTGCGATTAAGCTGGAATGCACCCAAGAATCCAAAGATGACATGAAAGCCAGCGATTGCAGCAGCGTTCCATCCGCTGCCTGTCAGCACAAAAATCAAGGCGGCAGCAAGAAGGGCCGAGAGCATAATATAGAAGCTATGCTGTTTGAATTGTCGCCATCCGATACTGCGTATGCGGTACACTTCTTCCAGATCACCTTCGCACATCATCCCCCAGCGATCCGGGCAGTGAGGGAGATGAAAGGTGATACCTTTACCGATGACGGGAATATGGCGGTAATCCGAATAACCGGGATAGGACACAAACAGATTGGAGCCATTTTGAATCGTTTTCGATACGCCCGGATGTAATTGGCCGGTAGAGGGATCGGTGAACATCAGCTCAAGCTCTGTATGCTCTTGGACAGACACGATGCCCCAATCGGTTGTTACACCGTCTTTCAGGTTTTCTCCATGTGTGAATGTTCGATCCTCGAAGCGGCTCCGAGATAGAGCAGTACCTGGCTGTAGCTCAGGTCGCAACACAGACTCGGCCATAAACAGATAGTTATCACCTGAGTCCGGATAGATGTGTCCCGATTCACGCTGAATGAGATCACCGAGTACATCGCCGGGAATACGGCTGCATAAAGCACCTGCGTACCTACCTTGTTGCACGATAGGGACAATGAACATCAGGGTAATCGCGTCATGAAACGTGGACGAGCGTGGTCCGATCTCCAGTGTGAGCGGATCAGAATACGGACCATATAGGCACTTCTGACCGTGTATAGTTGCTTGTGCATAGCTCAATCCGGGACCAAAGGACATATTCTCGTGAGGGGTATAACGCTGACCTATATGTTTCTGATATGTAGAAAATACAACTTGATGCTGCTCGTTAAGTATGAACAATTCCGTACTATCCTGGGTGCGTGCGTAGCTCGCCTTAAACCAGGTATCCAGCTTTTCTGCCTGTGCTGATCCGTGCTCCACCTCCTGGAAGTTAACCGATCCGATCTGCTGAAGCAATCGATCCAGATGACTCCAATGATCACTCGCCCAATCTATCAATAACTGTCTTCTTGTCTCCGCGATCCCTTCAAAAATGTGCTCCACATCTTCCTTCCGGTGTGCATTCAACCGATAAGACCACCACAGCGGTAACCCTTTTTTCCATCCCAGCCAATCAAACATGATGACCACCCCGAATTTTGGATTTAAAAAGATTTGAACAGCCCTCAAACATGTTGTTTTTCATGATTTTGTGGTAATTCAAGCTATCGTTGGTACAACTGTATCCCACCATTGCTTTATTACAATCTCTGTCTATATCCAACGTTATACATGAAATCTCATAGCATTACGAGTGGATATGTCATATTTTCCGAATATTTCATCAATTAATACAAATGAATATACGCTGTTTGCAGAAGAGGGCGTGGAGAGGAAATTTTATTTGTGGCAACTGCATGTTATTTCATGTCACAACAAATGTGCAAGAGATATACAACAGATATGCAAAAAAATGCTGAGAATCAATCTCATTTTACAATGTGTCACATGTACAAGCCCATACTGCACACAGTTTGTATAATGTAATTTTCGGCCAAATCGATATAGTAGTATCTAACAAGTCAACCCGTTACGTTTGTGTAGGTTAACCTTCCACCATTCAGCCTTGACGTTTGCTCCAACCATCCCATCCTTCCAAAGGAGAATGCCTATGAACTCTCCCTCTGTTGTATCTCTTCATCCATCCACAAGAGTTACCTCTGAACAACAGCTTATCGAGGTGGATCATGTTTCTGTCATCTTTGGCAGCGGTCCTCAGCAAGTAACGGCGCTATCCGATGTGACGTTCCATATTGCTCCCAATGAATTTGTCTCCTTACTGGGTCCCTCCGGCTGTGGCAAATCAACATTACTGCGAATTGTCGCTGATCTTCTACAGCCAACAACAGGCCGTGTTCGAATTGCAGGAAAGGAACCGAAGCAGGCAAGATTGCAACGGCAGTTTGGTATTGTCTTTCAGACTCCGGCTCTGTTCGATTGGCGAACGGTGCGCCACAATGTAGAATTGCCGCTTGAACTGCTAGGTACCCGGCGAAAAGAGTGTCGACGCATTAGCAGTGAACTGCTGGATATGGTTGGACTGACGAGATTTGCAGATCATTATCCATGGCAACTGAGCGGAGGGATGCAACAACGCGTGTCTATTGCACGTGCACTGGCGCTTGATCCACCCCTTCTATTAATGGATGAGCCGTTCTCTGCGCTGGATGAATTCACCAAAGAAAAATTGCAGATGGAGCTACTTGAGATTAAACGTTCCACCGGAAAAACCTTCCTCTTTGTTACCCATAGCATCCCCGAAGCAGTCTTTTTATCGGACCGCATCATCGTACTCTCTGCCCATCCGGGCCAAGTGCATTCGGTTCATTCCGTGAACCTTCCAGCCGAGCGAGAGAACCAGTTGAGGGAAACCGAACCTTTCTATCAGATGATAACGACAATTCGTAACTGTTTTCATGAGGAGCGTGATGCGACCCATGTTCCTTCGTTTACTTAAACCGGGTTACCGTGCCTGGGTGATGATCTGGATCATATCGATCTTTGTCCTTTGGGAAGGGCTGGCGTGGATGCTACATCTGTTTATGTCTCCGCAGCAGGCCACTTCTCGTTTGCCGTATCTCCACGTTGTTATGGATTCGTTCTACCGTCACTGGAACACGCTGGCGGAGCAAAGTTCGGTTACCTTTGGCAATGCTGCCATCGGTTTTGCCGGAGGAACATTGCTAGGAGCATTACTGGCACTGCTCATGAGCGCCGCAGTCTGGATTGAACGCACGTTGTCTCCTTACGTAGTGTCTTCACAGATGGTTCCGGTGATCGGGCTTGCTCCGATCGTATATGGCATTATTCATAATGCAGAGTGGGCGCGAATTGTCATGGCGGCATATGTTACCTTTTTCCCGGTGATTATCCATACTTTAAAAGGTTTGAAAAGCGCTTCTCCCCAGCATCTGGAACTCATGCGTGCCTACGGCACTTCGTGGAGGGCACGTTACGTAAAGTGTTTACTGCCTTCGGCGCTTCCTGGTCTATTCTCCGGCATGAAAATTGCGGCTCCGCTCGCAGTGACCTCCTCGATTGTCGTGGAACTGATGGGAGCACCTGATGGACTTGGCGTACTGATGGTCAGCTCGCTGTATTATGGTTCAGCACAGGCGGGTATGTTCTGGGCAACCATCATGCTTAGTATGGGCATTGGGCTCATCTCCTATCTGTTCATCAGCTTGGCTGAACACTGGCTTACTCCATGGCAGCCCGAATTCAGACCCAAAGGAGGGGAGTAGCCATGAGCGAAAGTAGCGTATTCCAGCCAAAAAGGGATGAAGGAACCACAAACGGAGTTACAGGGCATGCTCTTCCTGGCGAGAGGGGATCGAGACAACAAGCAGAACATTCGTCCTCGTCTACTGATTATTTCCGCACAAGTACTTCGCGTATTGGCATGAAGGCCGGCATGCTGCTCCGCAACCTGTTGCCTTGGCTCGCAGGAGCGATTTTTCTAACATTGTGGCAACTGCGCTTCTTTCATGTGCTGCTGTCACTGGAAGATTATCAGTTGCCCGTACCCTCCGCCATTGCTATATCCATCCGGGACAATGCCGAGATGCTCTTCCGCTATGCCATCTACAGTGGTACCGAGATGCTGGGCGGGTTTCTGATTGGCTCGCTGCTAGGGGCTCTGGCTGCGATGGGAGCTTCACTTTTTGCAAATTGTGGCAGGGCAGCCGTCACAGTCCTGTCCGCGCTGAATGCTGTTCCGATTGTGGCTCTGGCTCCGATCATGAACAACTGGTTTGGAGACGGGATTTGGTCCCGGATCGCCGTTGTATCGGTCATCACGATGGCCGCGATGGCTGTCAGCCTGTTCAAAGGGCTAACCTCTATTCAGCCGCAGTATGAAGAACTACTGAGCAGCTTGGCGGCGAGCAGGAAACAGTTTTTTTGGAAGCTAAGGATGCCTCATGCCCTGCCATCTCTCTTTGCGGGTCTGAAAATCAACATGTCGACCAGTATTATCGGCGCGATTGTAGGGGAGTTTTTTATCGCATCCCAGGGGCTGGGTTACTTGCTTTCGGATCAGATACGGCTCGCCAACATGCCGCTGGCCTGGTCCTGTATCGTCATCGCAGCGATCCTCGGCATTGTGCTCTATGAGACGGTTGTTCTGGCTGAAAAGCGCCTGCTTCACTGGAGTCGTGCGCATACGTCAGCACAGTAGACAGGTATGTACAGAAAAAGTGAGCACATAGATAAGGATTCGATTATCCCTCCAATACAATTCTGAATGCTCCGTATTCTAGCGGGAGATTCGTTCTCCGTTTCGCGTACCGTTAACAAAATCCATATATAAACAGGGGGTTGTTCTGTACATGTACAAAACGTTGAAGCCGGGTTTAGGGATGTTGATCTTGTGTGTAGTGCTGGTGCTGGCAGCATGTTCTGCAAAAAGCGAACCAGCAGCGCAGCCAGCCGCTGCAAGCTCGGGTGGTTCAGGAACCGCGGAGCAACCATTAACCAAAGTGAAGATTCAGCTTAAATGGGTACCGCAAGCACAGTTTGCCGGAATATATGCCGCGAAGGAACAAGGTTTTTTTGCAGAGGAAGGCATTGATGCGGAGATTATCCCAGGTGGCCCGGATATCGTTATTGAGCAACAGGTCGTTAATGGTGCAGCCGATGTGGGCATTACGGGAGTGGACAGCTTGCTGGTCAGCCGGGATAACGGTCTTCCCCTCGTTTCACTTGCCCAGATCTCACAGAAGAGCAGCTATCGCCTGATCGCGAAGAAGTCAGCAGGTATTACCGATCCGGCACAGATGAAGGGCAAGAAGGTCAGTACCTGGTTTGGAAGTCAGCAGTTTCAGGTGCTTGCTTTTATGGAGAAAAACGGACTTGATCCGAAAAAGGATATTGAACTGGTGAAGCAGGGCTTTACGATGGATCAGTTTTTCAATGATCAGGTGGATGTGGCTACGGCCACGATTTATAACGAATATCACGTTGTACTGGAGAGCGGTACAAAAGAATCTGATCTGGACGTGTTCAACATTGAGGATGCCGGAGTCGGCATGCTGGAGGATACGCTGATTGCCAAGAAGGACTGGGTGGAGAACAATCACGAATTGGCGGTAAAAGTAACCCGGGCTATCCTGAAAGGCTGGAACTATGCCATTGATCATCAGGATGAGACGGTAGATATCGTGATGAATAATGTGACCGAGGGCAGTACGACTCGTGAACATCAAGTAACGATGCTTGAAGAGATTGCCAAGTTGATTCGTCCGGAAGGGTTTAGCGAGAAACAAGTGGGAAGTTTTGTCGATGAATCGTTTACCCGCACGGCAGATATTGCACTGAAATACGGACTGATCAAGAAAGCAGCCAATCTGGATGAAGTACTGGAGAAGAGTATATATGAAGAGGCCGTGAAATAAGCCCGGAGGCCGGGCAGTTTGAAAGAACGGAGGATGTATAGGAGCCTTGAAATAGGCTGAGACATGGGAACATAGACTGAGGGATAAATCGATTGTTCTGGCATAGATCGAGTTGTCGGATGTACATGATCATGTGGATGGGCGTGACGTGGGAACATTGCTACACGCATCACATAGGAGAGGAGCGGGATGGATGAGTTCTGTGGATCAGCAAGCACAACGTCTGGGCGGTACGAAGGAAGAATGGCTGGAGAAGGATCGCAAATATATCTGGCACCACATCTCGCCCCATAACGATCACCCGTTGATTGCCGTTAGCGGTGAGGGGAGCTGGATTACGGATCAGGAGGGTAAACGTTACCTCGATGCCATGTCGGGCTTATGGTGCGTCAATGTAGGGCATGGACGTGAGGAGATTGCCAAACGTGCTTATGAACAGATGAAAACTCTCGCGTACATCCCGATGACACAGAGCCATGAACCGGCGATTTTACTGGCAGAGAAGCTGAATGAATGGCTAGAGGGAGAGTATCGAATCTTTTTCTCCAATTCAGGTTCGGATGCCAATGAGGTGGCTTTCAAAATAGCCCGTCAGTTCCACCATCAGAACGGTGAGCCCGCGCGTCATAAATTCATCTCTCGTCACCGTGCCTATCACGGTAACTCTATGGGGGCACTGGGCGCAACGGGGCAAGCCGCACGCAAGATCAAATACGAGCCGCTCGGTGTAGGATTCTCCCATGTTCCTCCGCCGTACTGTTACCGTTGTCCGTTTGGAAAAAGTAAGGATAGCTGTGGGCTCGAATGTGCTGCCATCTATGAGGAAGTCATTCAATGGGAAGGCCCGGAGACGGTGGCTGCCGTGATTATGGAGCCGGTGATTACCGGTGGTGGTATGATTGTTCCTCCGCCAGATTATATGCGCAGGGTACAGGACATCTGCCAGCGCTATGGCGTGCTGTTCATTGTAGATGAGGTGATCTGCGGATTTGGCCGCTCCGGGCAGAAGTTCGGTCACCAGAACTATGGTGTACAGCCGGACATCGTCACGATGGCTAAAGGCATGACCAGTGCTTATGCACCGTTATCCGCCACGGCGATAAGAGCCGACTTGTATGACTCTTTTCGGGAGCCTGGAACGGATAACCACTTTCGCCATGTGAACACATTTGGCGGGAATCCGGTATCCTGTCAGGTTGCTCTGGCAAATCTGGAGATTTTGGAAAGGGAGCAACTGGTCAGCCGGGCTGCGGAACTGGGTCAGCTGCTTGGAGATAAATTATCACCGCTACTTGAACTTCCTTCTGTAGGCGATATCCGTCTATTCGGATTCACCTGTGGCATCGAGATGATTGAGCCGGACGGTTCACCGGCGACAACGGAGAATGTCATGAAGGTGCTGGCTCATTGTAAACGGGAAGGCATCCTGATCGGCAAGAACGGAGACACGGTGCCGGGCTTTGCGAACATTTTGAACCTATCTCCGCCCTTTGTCACTACCGAAGAAGAACTGGATCTTATCGTAAGTCATTTGTTTACCGCACTTCGCAGTCTGGATGAGGTAGGCATGAGTTGATTTAATGTGTGACAAGGAGGAGAGGAAGGATGCAGGCCATAACCGGGTTATCCATTAATCAGCTGAGGCTGAATGAACATATTGAACAGTTAGCTGAGATCGGCAAGATCGGAGATACAGGGGTATGCAGGCTTGCCCTTACTCCAGAGGACATGGAGGGCATCAACCAAGTCAGATTCTGGATGGAGAAAGCAGGTCTTGTGACTCGAATGGATGCTTTCGGTAATCTGATTGGTCGCCTGGAAGGGACGGATGCAACTAGACCTATTCTGATGGTCGGTTCACATATCGACTCCCAGCCGTATGGAGGTCGTTATGACGGTGCGATCGGTGTACTCGGTGCGCTGGAGGCCGTACAGTGCCTGATTGAACAAGGCATACAGCCACGCATGCCGATTGAAGTGATTGCTTTTTGCGATGAAGAGGGATCACGGTTTAACAAAGGTTTATTTGGTTCACGAGGCATCACAAACCAGTTGGAGGAAGGAGAGCTGGATCGGGAGGATAAAAACGGGGTGACTCGCCGGGAGGCGCTGGCATCCTTCGGGTGTTCGCCCTCAGAATTCACAGCAGCGGTGTACTCTCCCGGTTCCATTGGCAGTTATCTGGAGCTACATATTGAGCAGGGACCTGTACTTGAGGCTATGAATGCTCAGATCGGTCTGGTGACAGGCATCTCGGGTCCCCTCTGGCTCACGGTGACTATGAAAGGAATGGCCGGGCATGCGGGTTCGGTGCCAATGGGGATGCGTCATGATGCACTTGTGGGTAGTGCCAAAGTGATTGCGGCCTTTGATGATCTGGTCCGTGAAGATCCGGGAGCGCCCACTGTCGGTACGGTAGGTAGTCTGAGAGTGTTTCCGAATTCAAGGAATATCATTCCTGAAGAAGTGAGCTTTACAGTAGATTTGCGTGATATGGAGATGGAGCGGCGTAATCGGCTGGAGGCCCGTTTGATGACATTGCTGGATGAAATCAGCTCCCGGTATGGTCTGACATATACGGTCACCGAGGATACCAATAGTGAACCGCGCTATTGTGCGGATTCCATGATGTCCGTCATTCGCTCTTCTGCGGAAGAGATGGGAGCAGTCATGCCTGAATTGATGAGTGGCCCGTTCCATGATGCGCTCGCTCTGTCTTATGTGTGCGATTATGGCATGATTTTTGTCCGCAGCAAGGACGGTATCAGCCATCATCCAAGTGAATATTCCTCTCCCGGGGATATTGCGTTAGGCACGGAGGTGCTCTATCGCACCATCCGCAAGATATGTACCGGTAATCCACCAAAGGAGGCGGGATAACGTTATGGCGAAAATCAGCATTGGTTTGATTCAGGCTTCCCATGAAATCGAAGGTTCGGCCCCGGTTGAAGTGCATAAGGAGGCAGCCATTCAGAAGCATATTACACTTGTACGCGAGGCGGCGGCACAAGGGGCGAAGATCATCGGATTGCAGGAAGTGTTTTACGGGCCTTACTTTTGCACAGAACAAACGCCCAAATGGTATGCATCCGCAGAGCGGGTTCCCGAAGGGCCGACCACCCGGCGTTTTCAGGAGCTGGCGAAGGAGCTTGCTGTTGTCCTTGTTTTGCCTGTGTACGAAGTAGAGGGTATTGCTTCTTATTACAATACGGCGGCGGTGATTGATGCGGATGGAACGTATCTGGGCAAATACCGCAAACATCATATTCCGCATGTCGAGGCGGGAGAGGGCACGAACGGCTTTTGGGAAAAGTATTATTTTAAACCTGGTAATCTCGGTTATCCGGTATTTGATACGGCTTACGCCAAAGTGGGCGTGTATATCTGTTATGATCGACATTTTCCTGAAGGTGCACGTTTGCTTGGGCTGGCAGGGGCAGAGATTGTTTTTAACCCATCGGCTACAGTGGCAGGCACCTCGGAGTATCTATGGAAGCTGGAACAGCCAGCCCATGCGGTAGCCAACGGATACTACGTAGCAGCAATCAACCGTGTAGGCATGGAGGCGCCATGGAACATGGGTGAGTTTTATGGGCAGTCTTATCTGGTGGACCCGAGAGGGCGCATGGTGGCGATGGGGAGCAGGGATCAGGATGAAGTGGTCATTGGCGAGATGGATACGGAGTTGATCCGTGAGGTACGTAATGTGTGGCAGTTTTACCGGGATCGCAGACCAGAGACGTATGAACATCTGGTGAGCTTGTAGATCGGATCTAGAGCGTTGTGGCAGGAAGTATAGGCTTGGCATTTGTCAGGCATATCAATGGATGGTACGGCAGAAATCTTAAATCCGCGGGAGGTGCGTGACATTGATGAACCGTTCTGGAACAGCATGGTCGGATTACGGCTGGGAAAATCGTTTTAGCGAGATGAAACCAGCCATGACCAATAAGGAAGCGATGGAAGAGTCCAACCGCTGTCTGTATTGTTACGATGCTCCATGTATTAAAGCATGTCCTACGGATATCAATATTCCTTCTTTTATCAAAAAAATAGCAACAGGACATCTCAAAGGGTCGGCTCGCACCATCATGGATGCCAATCCGGTTGGCGCGAGTTGCGCACGTGTCTGTCCTACAGAAGAGTTATGTGAGGGGGCCTGTGTGTTGAACGAGTCCTCCAAGCCGATCCGCATTGGTGATCTGCAGCGCTATGCGACAGACTGGGCAATGGAGAGGCATGAACCGCTGTTTCATGCAGCCCCGTCAAACGGGAGAAGTGTGGCTATTGTCGGGGCAGGACCGGCAGGGCTCTCCGCAGCACGCGAATTGGGCCGGGCAGGATATGATGTGACCATCTATGAAGCCAAGGCGAAAGGCGGCGGACTGAATACCTATGGCATCGTATCCTTCCGCCTGCCGGAGTCGGTCCCATTATGGGAAGTCGATCAGGTGGAGTCACTCGGAGTAAAGATTCGATACGGTGTAAGGGTTGGTGTAGATGTAGCAGCCCCCGAATTGCTGGAACAACATGAGGCTGTCATTCTCGCATGTGGGATGGGGTCGGTCCCGATGCTGGGCATTGAAGGGGAGACGCTGGAAGGCGTCTATGATGCGATTGAGCTTGTAGAATCCACCAAACAGGGGGTGCCGCCAGCGCTGCATGGTTTGAATGTAGCTGTAATTGGTGCAGGCAATACAGCAGTGGACGCAGCGACTTGTTCGGTGCGCCTGGGTGCAGAGCGAGTACAGATGTTGTATCGGCGCGGAGAGCAGCAGATGACGGCCTATGCGTTTGAGTACACTTTTGCCAAGCAAGAGGGCGTGGAGTTTCGTTGGTTTACGATGCCGGAGCGTATTCTTGGAGACGAGAATGGCCGGGTTCGAGGGATGGAGTGTGTGAAAATAGAGCTCGTGACCCCACCTGGCGGCGGACGTGCGATGCCTGTGGCGGTGGAGAATTCAACCTTTATTATCGAATGTGACACGGTGATTCGGGCTATTGGACAGAATCGTTTGCTACCACTAATTGAGGCGTTTGAACTGAAGCATCATGGAGGTGTGGTAGAAGTCGAGGCGCATACGTATCGTACCTCTCATCCTCAGGTGTTTGCGGCAGGAGACGTCATTTTTGGTCAAGGCCAAGGAGAAGCGATGGTCGTTTCAGCGGCACAACAGGGTAAATTGGTCGCTGCCACGATCATGAAAATGCTGCCTGGTTGCTCGGAAGAGAGCGCGTAAGGAAGTCTGTACGCTTTCTCAGAAACTCATCTCCACAGGACTTCATACTGGCTCCTAATCGGCTAATGATCTCCAGACACCCTATTTCTGCAAAAACAAGGCATGTGAACTTCTAACGATCACCACGAAGCTTATTTCACCCAAAACCCGCGGATTCAGGCTGGAAATGGGCAAAAACAGCAAAATAACGTTCCTACGGATCGTTAGAATTTCCAAAGGCCGAATTTTAGCTCAATAAGCGCTGTGGGGATCGTTAGATGGCTATCCTTGTTTACGTTCATCCTAACAAGCTAGATTTACTCCAAATCACATCAAGGAGGGTTCGATATGGCTGACTTATCCATCAATCTGGCGGGCATCCGGTCACCTAATCCATTCTGGCTCGCCTCAGCTCCACCAACCAATACCGGATACCAGGTACAGCGTGCGTTTGAAGCGGGCTGGGGCGGTGCGGTGTGGAAGACACTTGGCGAACCGATTATTAACACCTCCTCCCGTTTTGCGGCTGTACATTTTGGCGGTCAGCGTGTGGCAGGCTTTAACAATATTGAACTGATTTCCGATCGCCCCCTGGAGGTCAATCTGCGCGAGATCGCCGAGACGAAGAAACGTTTCCCTGACCGCGCAGTCGTGGCATCGCTGATGGTGGAACCAAAGCGGGAAAAGTGGCATGAGATTGTCAAAAAGGTCGAGGCCGCCGGCGTCGATGGCCTGGAGCTGAACTTTGGATGTCCGCACGGTATGGCAGAGCGAGGCATGGGCGCTGCATCAGGCCAACAGCCTGATCTTGTCGAGCTACAGACGATGTGGGTAAAAGAAGTGGCTACCACACCGGTCATCGTAAAGCTGACACCCAACATTACAGACATTACGGCAACAGCCCGTGCGGCTGTACGTGGTGGGGCAGATGCGATCTCACTGATCAATACAATCAATTCTCTCGCTGGTGTTGATCTGGACTCCTGGAACACCGTGCCGCATGTAGGCGGCAAGGGAGCACACGGTGGATACTGTGGCCCGGCTGTAAAACCCATCGCGCTTAACATGGTGGCAGAGTGTGCCCGTCATCCCGAAGTGGGTGTGCCGATTTCGGGTATCGGCGGCATATCCGACTGGCGCGATACGGCGGAATTTCTGCTGATGGGTGCAACGGGAGTGCAGGTATGTACGGCGGCGATGCACCATGGCTTCCGCATTGTGGAAGACATGATCGAAGGGCTGAACGATTATTTGGATGAAAAAGGACTTCAGAGTGTAGCCGAACTGGTCGGTCAAACCGTGCCGAGATACTCGGATTGGGGCAATCTGGATCTCAACTACAAGGTAGTTGCCCGCATCAATCGGGATGTATGCATCAATTGCAATAAGTGCCACATTGCCTGTGAAGACACCTCTCATCAATGTATTGATATGTTAACCGACCCGTCAGGTGCTTATCTTGAAGTAGTAGAGGAGGATTGTGTCGGCTGTAATCTGTGTTCCATCGTCTGCCCGGTGGACGGTGCGATCGAGATGATTGAGCTTGCACCAGAACAGGAGTCGGTTACCTGGAACGAACGTCAGTCGGCGATTTCCCTGCTGCAATCTGTTCATAATCCATCAGCCAAGGAGGCGATTTCATGAGTAAGCGTACATTGATTCGCGGTGGTATTTTGGTGACGGCATCGGATACCTTTGAGGCCGATATTTTAATCGCAGCAGGGAAAATAGCGCAGATCGGTATCGGGTTAATCCCTGATGATCAGACAGAAGTACTTGATGCAACAGGCTGTTATATCATACCTGGCGGCATCGATCCCCATACTCACCTCGATATGCCGTTTGGCGGCACGGTCACAGCGGATGATTTTGCTACGGGCACAACGGCCGCGGCCTTTGGTGGTACCACAACCATCATTGACTTTTGTCTGACTCAGAAAGGCCGTCGCTTATCCGAATCCCTACAAGAATGGCATCGAAAAGCCCAAGGGAAAGCTGTCATTGACTATGGATTTCATCTGATGATTGGCGAGATGAATGAGCAGGTGCTGGAAGAACTGCCGCAGATGATTGAAGAGGAGGGCGTATCGTCCTTCAAGGTGTTCATGGCTTACAAAAACCAATTTCAGGCCGATGACGGCATTCTCTTTCAGACGTTGCAAAAAGCCAAAGAATACGGTGCACTTGTGATGGTGCATGCCGAGAATGGAGATGTCATTGACCTGCTTGTGAAGCAGGCGCTCGCTGAAGGTCACACAGCACCGATTCATCATGCACTGACCCGCCCATCTATGCTGGAGGGAGAAGCAACGGGACGTGCCGCCCGTTTGGCCGCTTTGGCGGATTCACAGCTGTATGTGGTGCATGTTACTTGTGCCGAAGCCGCCGAGCAGATCGCGCGCATGCGTGAGATGGGATACCGAATCTGGGGAGAGACATGTCCGCAATATCTGACGCTGGATCAGTCCATAATGGATCAGCCGGACTTTGAGGGGGCCAAATATGTTTGGTCGCCTCCGCTCAGGGAGAAGGGACATCAGGAAGCACTATGGAATGCGCTCCAAAGCGGACAATTACAGACCATTGGTTCGGATCATTGCTCGTTTAACTTCAAGGGGCAGAAGGATCTCGGCAAAGATGACTTCAGCAAAATTCCTAACGGGGGGCCTGTCATTGAAGACCGGCTAAGTATTCTATATTCGGAAGGCGTAGCCAAAGGCCGCATATCACTCAATCAATGGGTTGATCTGTGCTCAACCAGGGCCAGCAAATTATTCGGATTATTTCCTCAGAAGGGAACCCTTGCGGTGGGTACGGATGCGGATATTGTTATTTTTGACCCTTCCGTAACCAGGGTGATTTCGGCGGAAACACATCATATGAACGTGGATTACAGCGCGTTTGAAGGCATGCAGGTACAGGGATGTCCAGTGACCGTGCTTTGTCGTGGCGAGTATGTGGTACGGGATCGGCAGTATATAGGCAATGCAGGGGCAGGAAAATATGTAAAGCGTAATAAGTATGATGCAGGAGCACCGATTCCACCGAGGCAACCGGTGACTGCGATTCATGGGGGGCGGAACTAATGTCGAAACAGATGTCGGAGCACGAAGCATTTGAACTGGAGAAGCTGGACATTGAGCGATTGGTTGAACAGGGGTATCGAATCTGTTCGGTCCGGGAACATCTGGAGGGCGCTCATGTGACATGGGCCCACCCTGATTTTCCAGGAGAGAATGTGGAGCAGCATGTGGGTACAGCCTCGGGCCGAAAGTGGTTCAGTCATATTCTCATACGTCAGCTACAGGAACAGCGTAGTGCATAGTGTAGTGTGTGATGGGGACGTTGACGGACGGCTTAGTTGCCATTTACCCATCTTAGTTCCTAAAACGTACAGACGTGCACTCTTTATACAAGTGATCCATGCACGTATTCATAGGCGTAGAGCGCAAGTTCCATGGCAACCCGTTTCTCGGGTAGAAGGTAGTCTATTCCTAAAAGTGATTCAATTTTATCCAACCGATGGTACAACGTTTGTCTGACGATAAACAGTGCACTGGCCGTCTCTTGTTTGGAGCAGCAGAGCGCCAGGTAATGTTTCAGTGTAAGGAGCAGTTGACCTCCCTTCTCCGCATCATACCGGATCAGTGGCCCCAGGTATTCCGTAATAAAATCATTCAAGTTACCGTTCTGTTTCATACTGGCGATGATGCGATAGCAGTGCAGATTACTGTAAAAGGGCTGCTCCATTACTCCGATATCTTTCTGAATACGTAACGTTTCCTTCGCGGATTCAAGACTCTCTCGCAGGCGTGGGTATTCCGAATAGTTCTGACCGATACCATACAGACCGGAGAAGAGCTGGTGAGTCTGCTCCTGCTCGTGTTGCCGAATTTGCTGAATGCAGGACCACAGATTAGATTTACGCAGAGATGCAGCCTGCGGGTCAATGACAATGAGAATGATCTGGAGATTAAGTACAGTGCTGTAGAGGGTGAAACCTTCCCGGGCAAATACGGAGCGGGCAACGATATTACGCTGAATCAGTATCTTTTGCAGTCTGAGACTGTCGTGTTGCGTAGGGTTGCTGTCGAATAAAACAACTGCGGCCTGTCCTGTGCAGAGAGCCGGATGTACGGCTGCAAGATATTCATGAATTTCTTTCGCGGAGTGATGTCCGTTTAACCAGTCAATGACCCACATATCCTCTTTATACCGCCGTTTTTCCTCCATGTACTGGGTACGCATCCAATCCTGGGCTATGGCAGCAGCACATCGCTCCAGCGCATGAAAAACGTACTCGTCGGATGGGTACGGCAGAGCTGGAGTGGGAGGTTCAGGGTCTGTGTGTTTCTGAGGGAAAAGGATAAGATCAGCAAAGGTGTACTCTAGTGCCTGAACAGGGATGCTGATTGGATTCATTGTGAGCCGACCGGAAAAAGGGTCTGATACCTCTACAGTCGAAGGGTTCGCTGTATAACCGTCAAGGGTAGTGTGATCCATCGATTCACGCTGATCCCACCACAGTTGTCTCTGCTTCTCCAGTTGCTCACGTGGGACATGAGGAATGGCCGTCGCTTCACCTTCCAGCGGATATAAGGCGACAGCATACCCGGTATTGCGTGACAGCAGACGCAGTAGCGGCTGTACACCATCCCCATTCAGCAATAGCTGATGAAAGGAGGTGGTGAGCTGATCCAGTTCCGCGACCATACGCTGATGACTGCGAATCAGGGCAAAATGCAAATCCTGTGTAATATCAATATACCGGACTTGTTCATGAAACCAGATCAGCGGGAAATCCTCCGCCTCCGCCAGTTGTTTCATCGCCTCAAGCTGTGATCGTGTATGTTCCCCGAGTTCAATGCATAACCCTGCGGCACCGCAGGCAATCAATTGTTGCAGAAAAGACAGACCATGCGACTTGCCTCCAGGCCAGCCGATCCCTGTTGTCAGCACCAATTCTCCGCCGCTCAGCAAGCCCTCAATCTCAGGAACCTCCATAATATGTACCCAGCGTACATAACGCTCCAATGCACGCTGACTGGCAAGGTACTCGGCCTTGCGAAATACAGGACGTTTCAGCATGTCTCTAATTTGGATATGAAGCGTGGTCTCTCCCACACCATCACCGCCCTTTCCCATGACTCACCTGTAAATTTGATACAAAGGATGCTGGATTCAGGGTGTTTGCTCACTGGATTTTTAAAGATAAGTATACGTGCATTTAGATAAGATGAGATTAAACCTGACGCTCATTTGGTCTGGATGACAAAAATAGTTATCCTTTTTGTTTTGTATCTAAAATGAGCATCAGATATATGTTCGAATTTTTACCATTGACACGATAAAAAATGCCCTTGATCAGGCACGGGAATCACTACAGATTCCAGTACCCGTCAAGGGCAAATTTTTGCTCGCGATCACATCTGAATCGTGGGAATAACGATAGACTGAATTAATCGACGATTTTTTTCTTTTTGAATTTCATCAGGAACTCATACACGATTGGCACGATGACCAGCGTAAGCAGTGTAGAACTGATCAGACCACCGATTACGGTAATTCCGAGTCCTTTCGAGATGATACCTGCACTTTCTTCGAGACCTGTTACCAGTGGCAACAGGGCACCGATCGTTGCGAGAGCGGTCATCAGGATTGGACGCAGACGTGTAGCTCCGGCTTCCAGCAGCGCTTCACGCGTCGTGAGTCCTTCGTTTTCCTTATGAATAACACGGTCGATCAAAACAATGGCGTTGGTAACAACAATACCGATCAACATCAATGCACCCATCATCGCGGATACGTCGAGTGTACCCCCTGCGATGAACAAACCAACCATGATTCCAATCACGGTGAATGGCAGGGAGAACAGAATCGCGAATGGTGCAAGTCCGCCGCCAAATGTCACCACGAGCACGAAGTATACAATCGCAATGGCTGCCAGCATTGCCAGACCAAGCTGTGTAAAGGTGTCATTAATCTGTTCGGTTGTACCGCCAAACTTCACTTCAACGCCATCCGGCAAGTCCAGCTTGTCGATGTTGGCTTTCAGGTTTTGCGAAGCTTTGGTCACATCGGATGCCAGAATGTTCGCTGTCACCTGTACAACCACTTTACCATCAATACGCATAATGGAGTTTGGTGAAGTGCCTTCTTCCACTTTGGCTACATCCTTGATTGGAACCTGGATGCCCAGTGGTGAAGTGACCTTTTCATTTTCAATATCCTTGATGCTGCTGAACGTTTTGTTGTCCGTTTCTACATAGACTTTGTACGTTTTGTTGTCGATATCCACTTCCGTAAGTACCGGACGTTCACGTACAGGGCTCAGTGCCATTGCCAGTTGACCCGCCGTAAGGCCGAGTTTGCTCAGCTTCTCCTGATCGGCAACGAGGGTGTACTGACCGTAGGTGTCGGAGATGGTGGTATCTGCTTTTTCAAAAGAGTCCTTTTCCGCCTGAACCAGTTTCAGGACTTCTTCAGCTACAGGTTTCAATTGCTCCACACTATCCCCGTAGATGGACAGGCTTAAGTTGCTTCCGCCAAATCCGCCGGACATGTCGAGTTCACTCCATGTGCCTTTGGTCACTTCTTTTTGCAAACCTTCAACCAGTTGTTTCTTCACATCGGTAAAATCTTTAGTGTCTTTATTGTATTGAATGTAGAAGAGTGCAGAGTTACCGCCGCCTCCACCCATGCTAGCGAGCGGGTTACCACCGCCGATGGAATATTGCATTTTCTCCAAACCTGGCTGTTTCAGTAACCATTTCTCAGCAACGAGGGCTTCTTTTTCTACATCTTCACGAAGTGAGCCCGTTTCTGGACTATAGGTGATCGTGGCGAATTTATCCTTCTGCTCTGGTAAGAAACTTGTGCCAATGAATGGGTACAGGAACAAGCTGCCGACCAATAGTAGAACCGCAATAAGAACGGTAATGATTTTGTGAGAGAGCGTCCAGTTCAACAGGCGTTTGTAGCTTTCAGCCAGTTTGCCCGGCTTCTCTTCATGGTTTTGTTTATTTTTGATTCCTTTGTGGAACAAGCTGTGTGCCAGCATTGGAACAATGGTGATCGCAACCAGCAGGGATGCGAGCAGGGCGAATACCATCGTCAGGGCGAATGGCATGAACAACTCTCCGACCATACCGCTAACGAGTGCCAGCGGCAAGAATACCGCAATCGTAACAATGGTTGAGGAGAGGATCGGAATAAACATCTCGCGAGTCGCTTCACGAACCAGATCCCGGCCTTTCAGCATCTCGTTTTTGAGTGTCAGTCTGCGGTAGATGTTCTCGATAACAACGATGGAGTCATCGACAACCCGGCCAATCGCAACTGTCATAGCTCCGAGTGTCATCATGTTCAAGGTAATGTCCATCAGATTGAGCGCCGTCAATGCCATGAGCAGGGAGAGCGGAATCGAGATAATGGAGATAATCGTTGAACGGATGTTACGCAGGAAGAGCAGGATAATCAGAATTGCGAACAGGGCACCAAATACAGCTTTGCCCAGCATCGTGTTGACGGAATCCTGGATAGGCTGACCTTGGTCAAGCAGGATCGTTAATTCTGCATTTTTGAATTGCTTTTGCAGTTCTTCGGCTTTACTTTTGACGGCCTTAACCACGTCCACCGTATTGGCATCGTTGGATTTCACTACGGAAATACCAATGGATTCCTTGCCGTTCGTGCGGGAGATGGACTCGGCTTGACCGATGACCTCAATCTTGGCAATGTCGCTCAGCTTCACGGTAGGGATACCAGCTGCATTTGCGGCACCAGCGGTTCCTGATGGGTTCGCTGCGGCAGCATTGCCACTACCCGCTTGCCCTGCCGCAGGATTGGAACCCTGCGCAGCACCAGATGCATCTTGTCCAGCTTGAGCCGATGGATCAGCGGTTTGACCTGTAGCTTGACCGGTTTGAGCACCGCCACCTTGGGAGGCCCCTTGCGCACCGGCACCCTGGCCTGTAGCACCACCAGCACCTTGGTCTGCACCAGCTCCGCTTGGTACGACTGGAATCGCTAGATTTTTCAGATCATCGAGTCCGATGATGTTGCCGTCCACAACAACGGCTTTCTGGGATTTATCCAGTTCAAATAGGCCGAGCGGCACACGAATGGATGAACCTTTAACGATTCCGTTCACCGTATCTTCACTTAGACCGAGTTCAGCCATTTTGGCTTGATCAAACGTTAATTGCACTTCTTTAACGTACTGACCGGACACTTGAACCTGAGCTACACCATCAATATCTTCTAGTGCAGGTTTGATATCCGATTCTACGAGTCGTGTCAGTTCTTCCAAATCCCCGCCGTCTTTGTCAGACAAACTGAGGGATACAACCGGGAACGAGTTAATGCTGAATTTAGAGATGGTTGGTTTCTGCACACTGTCGGGCAATTGCACCTCATTCAGTGCTTCACGAACCGTAGCTGTTGCGTTCGTCAGGTCCGTTCCATAGTCGAATTCCAGCGTGATGGATGCCGCATTCTCCATAGAAGTGGAGGTGACGGTCTTCACACCCTCGAGGTTGCGTAGCTTCTGTTCCAGCGGCTTCGTGACATCTTCTACAATACCTTCTGGAGCCGCACCCGGATCAATCGCCGTGACATTCAGAAACGGTACATTGATGTTCGGAATAGTCTCCTGCTTCATCGTCATTCCGCTGTACAAGCCTGCGAATGAGATGATGATGGTCAGAATCCAGATTGCAAACTTGTTGTTCAGTGAAAAGTTAATAATCCCTTTCATACGTTGGTTTCTTCTCCTCTCTGTTTCTCCTGTTTATGTGTGTGACGAGTCAGCCTGGATAAACCGGTTATACATGGTATCCATAATGTGCTGAAGCTCGGAGTGCATCGGTTCAAGGATAGTTATCCCTTCCAGGTTACGCATCATGCCGAGAATGATGGCACGCCTTGGCGTAAATTCCATGATCTCTTGTCTTAGTATGGCTATGGTCTCAAGCACATCATTTTTTGACTGACCGGCGGGCAGGTCGCTTGATGCGATATCTTGCATCTGTTTCAGAATATGGACGGGATGCCGCAACATGGTTGCATCTAGTTGGGGTTCAGCAATCCAGGCAGGCCACTGATCCAGCGGAATCAGAGGTTCAGGCCGATGCTGGAGGCAGCCCTGTGCTGCATAATCCATCATTTGCAAAAGATGCGTAGCCATCTTATTGACCGTAAGAGAAGGCATTTCAGTAAACCAGATTTTGACGTACGACAGGAATAGTCCATGTGTCAGAAGGATAAGATCAATCGTATAAGGCTCGATCTCGGAGCCGTATAGATCCTCCAGTTTGTTTTTGAACCAATGCAATGTACGTATCTCAATATCTCTTTGCTGAGGAGTGCAGTGCTCTTTGCGCTGTTGTTCATCATCCATCATCATACTGCGTAGTTGGACGCGCAAAAATTCCTTCAATTCCGCAACATGCGTTAGCAGCACCTCAATCTGTTTATGTAGCCGTTCTCTCGAAGTCAGGCTGCTCTCGTGTTCAATTTGGGACATCTCGTCCATAAGAATGTATACACAGTACTCCAGCGTACTGGCTTCCAGTTCCTCTTTGGATTTGAACATCAGATATAAGCTACCTTTGGACATACCACATAACTCGGCAATCTCCTGCATGGAGGTTGCTGCGCTACCCTTAGCGGAAAACAGCTTGAGCGCTGTGGTGATGACCAGTTTTCTTTTTTCATTCATCCCATGGATCGGGTTCATTAAGGGTATGTTCACCTCACTGGGAACTCTTGAGTTCTTGGATTGACTTTGTGGTCAAACTAAGTATAAACGATGTGAATGAGGGATTACAAATGTGCACGGTGTAGGGGTGTAAAAGAGCCGAAGAGTGGACTGAGAAAAGAATCGAGAGGAGAGCCCAGAAAGAATTGAGATAAGAACTGAGAGAGTACAGTACGCAAGCCGTAAAGCTGTACGCTGTACTTTTTGGAGAGGGAATGGAAGAATGTATAAAGGACGTATCGAAAACACATCAACACATCAAGAACGCATAAATCCCGCTTTAAGAACGCTTCAAAAACACATCAAAAACACATCAAAAACACATCAACACCTCAACAACGCTCTTAAGGACGACTCGAGAACATATCGAAAATTTATTCTAACGATCACAGTGGAGCTTATTTGAGCAATATTCATCCTTTTGAAATTCTAACGATCACCAGAAACCTTATTTTGTTGAAAACACAAGCTGGACGTCCATTTTCGCATCAAAATCCTGAAATAAGCTCGCCTGAGATCGTTAGAAATCTAAAACCTGTAATTTGGCCCAAATAGCGTTACTGGTGATCGTTAGAAATTAAATGCATGAACCGCGCTACTTCGGAAAAGGAAAAGAGAGAAAAAGTGAATGAATATCGAATGGAGGGAAGTAAGCCAAGCAAAACAAAGCGCAAATAGAAAGTAAACCAACATAAATCGATATAAACTAAAATAAATCAGAACAAATTAAAGAAGATATAATACAGTTCAATAAAAGAAATTAAAATAAAAAAGGAATAAATGAAAATCCAAGCAAAGCATTGCGAGTCTAAGAAAAAAGAGCAAGTGAAGTAAAGAGAAAGCAGACTATGCCCCTCCCATAAAATCGTATATAGCGATCATAATGATTACTCCCAAGAAAAAGAGATAGAAGAGTGCCAGTGCGATCAAGAACGAATAACCGGTATATGCTCCGATACGTACCAACCATTTTTTCATAAAATGCACTCCCCTTCTTTCCAATGAGCTTAATGACAAGGTCATCTCTTAGATTACATTATATCCCAAATCACCTGTTGTGTTTAAAAAATTCACCTGAAATTTGTACTTACACAAACCTACCTACACAAACCTACCTACACAAACCTACCTACACAAACCTATGTATACGAACGCACTCCACAATCGTATCTCCACAAACGCACCTCGACAAACGTACTTAAAACAATCGTACCTACAAAAAAGACGACTCCCTGAGTGAAGTCGCCTTTCTGCCTGAAGTTAATAATATCCATTATATTGCACGATAATCATTACATTACGTAATGATTTTCAATCCTACCGCTGCTACCAAAATCATTGCAATGAACAGTAGCCGCTTCGCTTCTTTACGTTCACCAAACAGAAGCATTCCCGTCACCGTACTTCCCACTGTGCCAATTCCTGTCCACACCGCGTAAGCTGTACCCATAGGGATAGATGTCATCGCGTAAGATAACAGCGAGAAGCTGAATACGAATGATACCAGCATCAGGACAATATAAGGCCATCCCTTACGCGTAGAAGCACCGTTGATGCCGATGACCCCAAAAATTTCACAAATTCCTGCACCTACAATCGCAAGCCAAGCCATTAGACGGCACCTCCTTTAACCTGTGGTTCCTGCTTCTCTTGCTGATCCGTGACGAGTTTCAGCCCAATGACACCGCAGAGCAGCAGTCCAATCAGTAGCATTTTAGCCAAACGGAACGGTTCACCAAACAGTAGCATTTCGGTCAACACCGTACCGGCTGTACCGATCCCCGTAAACACTGCGTAGACCGTACCCACAGGCAGTCGTTTAGCCGCAGCAATGATCAGGCCGAAACTAATGACAATGGCGAGTCCCGTCAATGCCCATTCCCAAGCATTCGAAGCATGTTTTAGTCCGCTAACCCACACAATTTCAATAATGCCTCCTACAAAAACGTATAACCAGTTGCGGTTCATGATGTTCAATCTCCTTCTGGCACGATAGGGCGTGCCTGTTCATTCAAGCTGTGTATACCATTCCAAAAGACAGGCCAGGAAGCATCCAGCCGTCTCTTGTACCGACGTGAGCTTCCATAGATAATTTCAACAGTAATGCCATCGAGAAAGGTCATAAAAGCAATGGCGGCCTGCTCGGCAGGAATAGGCGGAACATCCCCCTCGCGAATCGCACGTTGCAACAGCCGTGACAATGCACGCTCCATTCCGTCCAGAAATGGATATACCAGATCCATCACCTGGCCATACAGATCGGGCGGCGGATAATAACAGTTGCGTAGCATCAACCTGGCAGAGGCGTGATCCTGATACTCCTGCTCGAACCACGTCAGCAACCCCCGCAGCCGTTGTTCCAGTGGCAAGTGGGCGTGATCTCGGAAATATTCCAAGGTATGTCGCCGTACTTCATCAAATGCATACTCAAGGGTGTGCATAAACAAGTCTTCTTTACCGCTAAAATGTGCATATATCGAGGGTTTCTTAATCCCGACTTCATCAGCGATCGCTCTTAGCGAAGCCCCTTCATAGCCGTCTCTGGCAAAATGAAACAGGGATGCATCCCGGATGGAATAAGCAGTCATTTTGTTCACCTTCCTAACGGTCGTTAGGTAACATCTTTTCACACATTACATCTTCTGTCAAGCCAGGATAGAAAACAGAAAATACACCCGCCGCACATGAAACGTACAGACGGATGTATCTTGTTACAAGGATATATTTAATTATTTTGGAGCCTGGTCAGAAGGTAGTAAACCCAAGAATGAGCTGCAGTTTATACAAAATGCCTTTCAGGAAGGTGGTCTTCTCCTGGAACTCTTCCAGATTCAGAGTGAATTCGGCATCTTCATTTGTCCAAATGCGCTTGAAATAATTCGCAACGTCTAACGTAAACTTGTTGTCTGCCGGAGCTGCAATCCACACATTGTTCTCCAAATTGTAGTCATTCAGATTCCGGGGAGTGAAGTTGGTTGAGCCGCCGAGCACGATATGATCTCCAGCAGCTTTGTCAATATACATCATTTTGGTATGGTACTGTTCCTTGGTCGTGTTATACCAGCGAATCTGGATTTTGCCATTCGATTTACCATGTAATTCCGCTGCTACAGGACGATTAGGAATGCCGATCTTCTCCTGACCAAAGGCGTTTTCGTTAGGGTCAAGTACAAGCCGGATATCGGTTCCTCGCTCCGAGGCATCCAGTAAAGCCTCCAATACTTTTGGTGAAGCGATGTAGAACATCCCCATCCAAATGGTATCCCCTTTTCCCACCTGGCTCAGCTCATCCAGCAAGGCATCATTGACTTTGCCTTCGGTCACATAACGAAGGCGAACAGGCCGATCATTTTCATCGGCTTCCTCGGAAGACGGAGTGTGGGAGATTTCGTCATAGACAGGGAGCTGGCCCCCGCCCGATATATCTACAACAGCTTGCTCCGATTGAATGATATCTCCAATGATCGGGCCGGTAACCTCAAAGCCAATGTTGGAGTGATAAGCGCTAGGATCATGAATGTTACCTGATGATACAATAGCTGTTTTTTCGCTGAGAACAACCTTGCGGTGATTGGCCTTTACATTCAGCAATTTCAGATAGGAACGTAATGTAACATCCGGGCCATCTGTCGCCATCAGGTTAGGAATCCAGCCTTTACCGGACTGACCGAACCACTGGAAGAACGTACGCCAGACTGCGGAATATACCGGTGTAGAATCACGTAGTGGATCAACATTAGTGATGACGACATGAATATCGGCTTGTTTCATCTGTTCCAGTAGCGGATTGGGGGCCGAGTTATAGTTGGTGTTCACTTCATCGGTAATGAACCAGATGTCCATATCGGGATGTTGCATTTTCTTGGCAAGGAGTGCATCAGTAAACTCCTGGCTGACAGGCGGAAAGTTCTGTCCCTTGTGTTGATAATTGTTGAACAGAAACATATCCACCAGGACAAATTGCTCGGCATCCTCAACCACCTGTTTCATCCGCTGAAAAATCTGCTGTTCATGCTGCATCTGTCCGTCGGCAGAAGGGTACGTGAGGTCATGAAGGAACTCGACATTCTTCACCCGATATTCTTGACTTTCATAAGAGATGCCTGGTGGTAGCGGTTTATAGGTCTGGTAGAGCATAACAGCAATAAACCATAGGATAAGTAGTGCAATTGCTGTGCGTATGTATGGGAATTTGCCGCGGGAAGATTTGCGGTCAGAGGTATGGCGGCGCAATGGGAACAATGTTGGACTCCCCCTTTCTGTACTTGCTGACGTTTATTACCACAGGTGTAGCGATGTTGACGCAGGAGGCAGAATTCGGATGTTGTATGAGAATCATGAGAGTTTTACAGGCGAAGCATGCAATTTGGATTGGATGAATCGACAGCTGTAGGGTCGTTGTGTATAATGAACGTATTATTTTTGTAGAACGTTTATGGAGAGAAAGTAGGTAATCACGTGTATTCCATCAAACAAGTCGCTGCCATGCTGGGCATTCAGGCGGTCACGCTCCGGGCTTGGGAAAATCGTTATGATGCGGTTACCCCTGAGCGGACAGAGTCGGGTTATCGCATGTACACGGAAGAGAATGTAGCGGATCTGCGCTGGCTAAAGGAGCAGATTGATCAGCATCAGGCCAATATCTCCGAGGCTGTACGTATGTTGAAGATCAGGAAAGCTAAAAGGCCTGATTCTTCTTCACCTGCGCCGATGGTGCCCCCAGTACCCGTGATGGAAGAAGCTCATGCACAGATGGCCGATCAGATCTATGATTCCCTCTATCATTTTCAGGGCGAGCGTGCCAACGGTTTGATTGATTTTGGTTTCACGATGTACGGATATGACAGCATGTTCTACCATGTACTCGTACCGATCCTGGTTCGGGTTGGAGACGCATGGGAAGCAGGACGTGCAACGGTAGCGCAGGAACATTTCATGACGCAGTTGATCTCCCAGCGGTTTTATCAGTTTTTCCATCTGTTCCCGATCTATCCGCATCTGCCCAAAGTTCTTGCTCTCTGTCCGGAAGGGGAACATCATCAGGTTGGTTTATTGTTGTTCTCTTTATTTATGCGCAAAAATGGAGCGGAAGTCCTGTATCTCGGGGCCAATACGCCGGAAGAAGGGGTATTTCCGATTCTCCGTGAGCAGAAAATCAAACTGGTCTGTCTTTCGATTACGAGCCCCGGACTTGTGGAACCTTGTGATCAGCTGATTGACCGAATTCGGGACGAGTTCCCTCATATCCGTTTTGTGCTGGGCGGTAAAGGGTTTGAACGTGCGAAGCACGCTCGTCACCCGGAATGGATTATGCCTGAAGATTCGGCAGACTGGCAGTCCTGGATTGAACGGGAGTATTTTACGGATCGGCCACCAGGTGCCTAACAAGTGAGAGGATAACAATTGAACATAAGGCGAATGTTGATGGAATAGATTCATATAGGACATCCTTAGATCCAGCGATCAAGGGATGTTTTTTTATGGGATTATATAGATCTTTAACGTGTAAAAAACAATTAATTTGACCCGCGGGTCATTTTATGTTTTACTTGTCGTATAATATTTGTACACGATTTGTATAATGTTTTTGAGTTTACCCGATTAAAGTGTTTCATTGCGGTTTAATAATAGGTTAGGGGCTTGAGAACTAGAGATAGTCCTACATAGAAAGGTGAGTGGCATGATACCGAATCAACAACGCAAACGTGCAGCCGTCATTGGCGCAGGCCCGGGTGGGCTTGCAGCAGCCATGTTACTGTCCGGTCAGGGATATGAGGTTGATGTATACGAGAAACAGCCAGCCATTGGCGGACGATCTTCCCGTCTGGAGCTTGGTGAATATAAGTTTGACCGCGGGGCTACCTTTTTGATGATGCCTCAGTTGATTGAAGAGATGTTTGATGTGGTCGGACGCAAGCTCTCGGATTATGTAGATATGAAAGAACTGACCCCGCTGTACGCTTTGAACTTTGGAGATAAGGTGTTCACTCCTTCACGCAATCGGGAGGATACAGCAGCGCAGATCAAAGAGCTGTTCCCCGGCAATGAAGAGAATTACCTCCGGTACATGCGGGACGAAGAAGTGAAGTTTGGCAAAGTGATGCCACTGCTCCGCCGTCCGTTTGGCAAACTCACCGATTATTTACGTAAAGACGCGATTACGGCTCTACCTAAACTTGATATAAATAATACGGTTTACGGCATTCTTTCCCGGTATTTTACCGACGAACGTCTGCGCTGGGCGTTTACATTCCAGTCCAAATATTTGGGGATGTCCGCATGGGATTGTCCAGGAACATTTACGATCTTGTCATTCATCGAACACCAATATGGACTGTTTCATCCGATCGGCGGCGTGAATCGGGTATTTCAGGCGATGGCGGATGTCGTTGAAGAGAATGGCGGACGCATTCACACCCTTACACCGGTGAAACAGGTTATTGTTCGCAATGGTCGCGCCGAGGGTGTACTGCTTGAAAACGGCGAACGGATCGAAGCGGACCATGTCGTGGTCAATGCCGACTTTGCCCATGCAGTGAACCATTTGTTCGAACCTGGCGTACTTAAAAAATATACACCCGAAAAAATGAAACGGAAAAAATATTCCTGTTCCACAGCCATGTTGTATCTCGGTGTAGATGGTGAGATCGATCTGCCACATCACTCAATCTATTTTCCGGAAGATTACCGGGTGAATGTAGACGAAATTACCAAGCACAAAATTTTATCGGCAGACCCGTCTCTATATGTTCATAACCCATCCAGGCTCGATCCGACACTCGCTCCGGCAGGAAAATCTGCACTTTATGTGCTGATGCCAACACCAAACCTTACGGGAGACATCGATTGGGAGGCGGAACGAGCGAAGGTACAAGAAGACATGTTGAAGCGGCTCGAAGCGATTCCAGAACTGGCAGACATTCGTGGCCGGATCGAAGAAAGTATGCTGTTCACACCGCTGGATTGGCAGAATGAGCTGGATGTATACCAGGGGGCAACGTTTAATATGGCACATAATCTGGGCCAGATGATGTATCTGAGACCGCATAATCAGTTTGAGGAATTGGAACGCGTTTGGCTGGTGGGTGGAGGTACGCACCCGGGTAGCGGCTTGCCGACAATCTTTGAATCGGCGCGAATCAGTGTCAGATTGATTCAGGAAGAGGATGCACGAAGACGTACCAAGCCATCCTCCTACGTGAAGACTGCCCAAGCCGGAGGACAATCATGAAGCGGGCAGCTGTTGTAGGTGCCGGGATTGGAGGGCTTACCTCAGCGTTGCTGCTGAACCGTCAGGGATGGGATGTTACCGTGTACGAGCGAGGCTCTCGCGTAGGCGGACGGATAGCTTTTGAACAGGAAGGGGAATACCGGATCGATCAGGGGCCAACCATTGTCCTCCTGCCCGAGATGTTGCTTGGCATTTTGGAAGAGGCCGGTGTGGATCGCTCCAAAGTCGAGCTGCTACGCTGTGACCCGTTATACCGGGTGCATTATCACAGCGGACGTGTCATGACCAAGAAGACAGACCGGGCAGAGCAGACCGCCGAGATTGAACGGTTGTTCCCGGGAGAAGGCCGAGGATTCAACAGGTTTATGAAGGATATGGACACGTTGTTCCCCGCAGGCCGGGCAGCGTTTCTGGAACAGATGTTTCCGCGCAAAAGGGACTTCTTCACCCCTTCGCTCATGTCGCTTATGGGCAAGCTGCGTGCACACAAGAGTGTGCGGAAGGCCGTTGGGGATTATTTTGAACATGAAGAATTGCTCGATGCGTATTCGCTGCAAAGCTTGTATATCGGTGGATCGCCCTTTGGTACACCTGGGATTTATTCATTGCTTCCTTACGCCGAGCACGAATATGGCATCTGGATGGTGAAGGGCGGTTACGCGGCTCTGCCCGCTATTCTGGAGCAGGAACTGCTCTCTCGCGGCGGGAAGATCAAGCTGAACACGGAAGTCACTGGACTGGAGATCCGCAATGGAATATGCGAGGGGATTGAAACGGCTGATGGTGCTGAAAAGGTGGATGCCGTAATCTATAACGGAGATTTTCCGAATTTGAGCGGGCTGATGAAGCAGGTACCGGAAGCACCCGTGAAACGTAAGCCGTATCGCCCTTCATCGGGGTGTGTGCTGATTTACGCCGGAGTAGATAAACGGTGGGAGGATGCCACAACGCATCAGTTTTTCTTGCCACCAAGCCTGGATGGTAGCTTGCGCCAAGTTTTCAACGAGCGCCGCATTCCCGCGAAGCCATCGTTTTACGTCTTCAATCCGGCTGCAGTGGACGAGACCGCTGCACCTCCAGGGCAGAGTGTACTGTATTTCCTCATTCCGGTACCGGACGCAGAAGGCGTGAACTGGGAACAAGAGAGTGAAGCGCTGGCAGAACGTGTGCTGGAAGAAGCAGAAGAACGAGGATTCCCGGGACTCCGTGCAGCATTGCAATGGAAAAAAGTACGTACACCTGCTGACGCCGCGCGTGATGGCTTATACGGTGGAGGAAGCTTTGGCATTGCACCTGTCCTGTTTCAGTCGGGTGTGTATCGACCGCAGCCCAAGCCGTTCTCGAAGATACAAGGTTTATATGCTGCCGGAGCATCGGTACATCCAGGAGGCGGCGTGCCCATTGTCATGCAAGGCGCTAGGATGGCTGTCAATCAACTCATGAAGGAGATGGGGAAATGAACGAAGCGATTTTAAGCAGGTGTGAAGAGTTGATGCAGAAGGGCTCCTCGTCTTTTTATCAGGCGTTTAAGGGCCTGCCCAGTCCCCGCCGTGAGGCGGTATATGTCATCTATGCGTTTTGCCGCATGATTGATGACAGTGTGGATGAGCCGGAGCAATCAACGTATACGATCCATGAGATTCGTGAATTATTTGAACACCTCGAAGAAGCGGAGGGGCACTTTATTTGGCCGGCACTGAGATGGCTGTTCAGCAGCTTCCCTCATCTGGACAAAGGCCCGTTTTTTCGTCAGATGGAGGGCCAATTAACGGATCTGGAAGTGACCCACTATACAACGCTGGAACAGCTGGAGCACTATTGTTATCTGGTTGCCGGAACCGTAGGCGAGATGCTGCTACCTGTGCTCCGTAATGATAACGGTTCGGAAGTAGCGATGAATGGTATCGCACTAGGCAAAGGCATGCAGATTGTGAACATTATTCGGGATGTGGGTGAAGACCGGGCCAGAATGCGCCGTTATGTACCGCTGGAGATTATGGAGAAACACGGATACTCCGAACAGGACTGGGAAGACGGCATTGTGGATGAACGATTTATCGCCATCATTCAGGATCTGAAAGCAGCAGCGCTGAACTGGTTCCGGATCGGCATGGATCGTTTG
The DNA here is from genome assembly GCF_900102085.1 of Paenibacillus polysaccharolyticus. Lineage (GTDB taxonomy): Bacteria > Bacillota > Bacilli > Paenibacillales > Paenibacillaceae > Paenibacillus > Paenibacillus polysaccharolyticus. The sequence continues at coordinate 48,873 of NZ_FMVM01000013.1, forward strand.
GACACCTATCCGGTTGAAAGTGCCTTTTCGATTGAGTTAGCCGCGGCCTTCTATTCAACGATCCTGCACGCCGTGGAGCGTAACGACTACGATGTGTACACGAAACGAGCATATGTCAGCGATGAATTGAAACTGGAGATGCTGGGCGCGATTGTGAAACGGTATCCGATGTTGGCGTATCAAGCTTCCCGAATGGCGGTATCCTGATGGTTCAGTGGGTGTACTGGGTATGGTACGCCATTGGTGCCATCCTCATGCTTACGATTGGTGTGCCTGAGGCGTTATCCTTCTCTAATGGGCTATTTCTTGTATTCTACGCGTTGTATGTGCTTGACCTTATATATCAGCAATATCGCCGATCTGACCTGTCCGACCAGTCAGTCAAGTGGCTACGGCCCGACCTCTGGATAGCGTCCTTTATCATCTGGCTGGGCGGTATGGGTGTGGAATGGATCGGTGTACATACACACTGGCCTTTTGGCGAGTATGCCTATTCCGACTTCTTTGGCATCCATCTGTTCAGTGTACCGGTAACACTTGGATTCGCCTGGATCGCAGTCGTTGGCAACTCGGCGCTGATTAGCGGCGGTGGATCGACCTGGGGTGGGAAGTTGGTGCGAGCCCTCAAAACGGGATTTTGGGCAATTGTGCTGGATTTTGTACTCGATCCTGTAGCTCATGCAAGGGGATTTTGGGAATGGCAGGCTCCAGGAGGGTTCTACGGTGTTCCGTGGACAAACTACATCAGCTGGTTCATTATGGGAGCATTTCTGTCTCTCTTTTTGCCGGCCATGCCAAAGGATCGGCATTCCCTACTGCGGGCAAAATGGCTGTACCAACTGTTTATCCTTCTGTTTGGCCTGCTTGCGTTAAAAGAAGGCATAACAGGCAGTTTCATAATTGCCATCGCAGGTGTGCTGCTTGCCGAGGGGAGCTGGCTGTATGATTCGCGCCGTAAAGTCCAAAGCGTTTGACCGAGTCTTCTCGCTGTACAACCATTATTATTTGTTGCGTAGACGTTTTCGTTCGTTTACGCTCTCGGGTTCGCTCGATCCACAAATCGTAGATCGTAGGGGCTTGGATGGAGTGTTGCCTATAGCGCCGGATCAGCCTGTTGTCTATTTTATGAACCACAGCTCATGGTGGGATGGACTGCTACTGTATCATGCCGCGAAGCAAACTTCGCGCGGGGATCATTATGTGATGATGGAGGAGCGGCAGCTTCGGCAGTATGCTTTTTTTCGCAAACTCGGAGCGTATTCAATCAACAAGGACAGTGCATCGGGTGTGCGGACATCGTTGCAATATACGAATGAGTTGCTGGCTTCTGGCAAAAGGGTCTGGATATTCCCGCAGGGTGAAATTCTGCATCAGGAGGCTCGGCCGATTCAATTTCGTCCGGGCATTGGACTCGTGCTACGTCGTTTTCCGCAGGCTATTGCCGTGCCAGTTACCTTATGTCATGGCATGGTTCAGCATGACCTGCCTGAAATTTCAATGAAGGCTGGCTTGCCGATTGTGGAAGATTGGAAAACGTGGAAAAGTGAAGAGATTGCTCATCGGTTGGGATGTGTGCTGGAGCAACAACTGAATGATCATAGAGCAACGTTAATTCGGCTTGGACAAGGAAGTCTGCCAGATGCACAGCCTCTGATTCGGGGAATTCGCTCCACTAGTGAAAAATACGATGCGGCACGAAAGCGGGTGAACCGATAACATGAGTGAGAGTATGAATGCATCTGAGATATTGTGGATGTGTCTGGTGGGAGGGTTGCTACTGCAATTGCTCTTTGCGGTGTGGAATGCCGCTTGCCTGCCTAAAGTACGATCATTCCGTAAGATGAATATCGTGCCATCCGATCAGCTTGTTTCGGTATTGATACCCGCTCGAAATGAACGAATACATATTGAAGCATGTTTGGAAAGTGTGCTTGCCAGCGATACGAAGGGTTTTCGTATGGAAGTGCTGGTGCTGGACGACCGCTCCGAAGATGAAACCGCCGCTTTGGTTCAGGCGATTGCCGAGCGAGATTCACGCGTACGTTTGCTTCGGGGTACTGAACTACCTGCGGGCTGGATGGGAAAATCCTACGCCTGTCACCGATTGGTTCAGGAAGCCCAAGGAGACTGGTTTATGTTCGTGGATGCGGACGTTCGGGTCAAGCCGGATGCCATTCGGCAGACTTTTGCTGCCGGGTGCGCGCAGGGCGGCGGGCTGGTTACCGGCTTCCCGTATCAGGTTGCGAAGACCTGGATGGAAAAGCTTGTTGTGCCCATGATGATGTTTACGATCATCAGCCATCTTCCTATTTTTATGATACGAAGGTCAGCAAGTCCGATGTTTGTCGCCGCTACGGGGGCTTTTTTGCTCATTCATCGAACAAGTTATGAAGCATCCGGCGGTCATGCAGCGATTCAAGGGCATCTGGTGGACGACATGAGTCTCGCCAAAGCGGTGAAACGTGCCGGTCATCCCATGATGCTGGCGGATGTCCATGATGTGACGAGTACGCGGATGTATCAGAACGGTGCAGAAGTATGGAACGGATATAAGAAAAATATGTATGAAGGCATGGGGCGCAAGGACGTGCTGTTGCTTGGGACGATGCTGATGTACTTTGTGATGTATATTGTGCCGCCATTGGGTCTGGTTATAGGGCTAATAACGGGCAGTGAAACGTCATTTCTCTATGGTTTCATAGGCACATTGCTTGGCATGGCCGTAAAACGGGTATCCGATCATATCGGAGGTCAGCCGTGGTGGCTTGCTCTTTTTCAACCGATCAGCATGGCGTGTGTGATTGCTATTGGTCTGGCCTCACGGCAGGCAGGTCGATCTGGTAAAGGGTATGTATGGAAAGGCAGGCGTTATAGCTGATGCAGAGTGTACAGGAGAATGGAAATGGTGACGGTTCAGAAGATACAGAGAGAGACCAAGGTATAGGAGAAGGTAGTAAAGGGGTAGGAATGTTGCTGGGAAAAGAGATGAAAATGGATAACGGGCACCGGGCGGAGGCCTCAAACGGGAACTTGAAACAGGATGTCATTATAATCGGGGCAGGCTTCGGCGGTCTATCCTGTGCGATTCGCCTTGCTACGGCGGGCTTGCGAGTAACCATTCTGGAGCGTCAGGCGCATGTGGGCGGCAAGTTGCAACAGATCCAGCAGGACGGGTATCATTTTGACCGCGGGCCGAGCACGATTACGATGCCGGATGCGTTTCGCTCGGTTTTTGATCAGGCAGGCGTGGTGATGGAGAACTATGTGCAGTTGTACGAGCTGGAGCCTAGAACACGTAATGTTTTTGCGGATGGAACAGTGGTCGATCTGTCTAGAAATCGCGGCTGGATGAAAGAGCAGATTGCTGTGTACAGTCCGGAGGATGCCTTGCGTTATGATGCGTTTATGGATGAATCTGCCGCATTGTATGCGGAGGCGAATCGTCATTTCCTCGGTAAGTTGCTACTAAATCCGTCTGATAAATACAACCTTCAAATGTTGCGCAGTCTGCTTCGGGTGCGGCCTACAGTCAGGCTGGATAAGTTGTTACGCAGGTATTTCAGCCATCCACACACACTCGCCATGTTCGGGCGGTACGCCACGTATGTAGGATCATCTCCGTATCTGTCGCCTTCTATTTTTGCCATGATGGGTCATGTGGAAGCAGAGGTGGGCATCTACGGGGTCAAAGGCGGAACGTATCAGCTGATTGAAGGCATGACCCGGCTTGCGCAGGAAAAAGGCGTGCGGATTCTGACGGGTGTAGAAGTGCATCAGATCGTGACTCGGCATGGCAAGGTGATCGGCGTGGATACGGATCGGGGCTTTATGGAAGCAGAACAGGTCGTGGCTAATGGAGATGTGCTTAGTGTAAACAGGTTACTGCTCGCGCCGGAGCATCGGAAACGAATGAGTGATGCTCGGATTGCCAAGTACGAACCTTCCATCTCAGGATTCGTAACCCTAGCGGGAGTGCGCAGAAAGTACGATCAGTTATTACATCACACGGTCTTTTTTCCAGAGCAGTATAAGCTGGAGTTTGATGATATTTTCCGTGATCGCAGGATGCCTTCAGATCCAACGATATACATCTGTTACTCGGGTTATTCCGAAGCAGGTATGGCTCCGGAAGGGGCCAGCAATCTGTTCATTCTGGTGAATGCACCGTATTTGTCTCAAGCGTGGAACTGGGAAGAGCAGAAATATCGTTACGGTGAGTTTGTGCTGGAACAATTGGAGGCGCGTGGTATTGGCGGGTTGATGCAATCGGAAGTGTTAATTTGTTACACACCGCAACATATTGAACGGGATACACTCGCTCATCAAGGGTCGATCTATGGCATTTCCTCCAATTCGGTGAAACAGACTTTTATGCGACCAGGCAATCAGAGCAAAGATGTTCAAGGGCTCTGGTACGTTGGCGGTACAACTCATCCTGGCGGCGGAACCCCGATTGTTACGCTGTCCGGCCAGCTTGTGGGGGAGCGACTTGCAACGGAGCTGGGAAGGTAGAGCAAGCGTGTGGAGGAACAGGTTTGCTGGAAATTGATGAATTTGATGAACTGAATAAGGCAGACCGGGGCTGACAAGACCCTAATGAGATAAAATAGATGCTCCGAAACTCTAATGAATTCATGTTTGAGATCATGGGGTTTTGGAGTGTCCTTTCATTAGGTTGAGAGGAACGGTATACTGGATAGAGTTGTCCATTGCAACCGCATTTTACATAGAAAAAAGAGTTACAGAGCAACTCAGCATGGGGTAGGGAACAGGAAGCAACACAACTCAGATGGAGCCTACCCTGCACATCATTCTCACATAGGAGGTCTCATCATGAACGAACAAGAGCGAGCCGGCAGACGGCTGCTGCCCGAAGTGGCAACGGGAGAACGGAAGCTGGAGCACGTGCGCCTCTGTCTGGAGGAGAATGTGGCAGGAGAAGGCATAACGAGCGGACTGGAGAAGTATGCGTTTCGTCATCATCCGCTGCCGGAGTTGGATTTTGAAGATGTGAATCTGGACGCTTCGTTCCTAGGCAAAAAAATGCGTACACCCTTGCTCATCAGCTCGATGACGGGTGGAAGCAAGACCACAGGCGCGATCAATGAGCGCCTTGCACGGGTAGCGAACGCCAGAGGCTGGGCGCTCGGGGTAGGCTCGATCCGGGCTGCCGTGGAGCAGCCGGAACTCGCAAGCACATTTGATGTCCGTAGCTGGGCACCGGACATCCCGGTCATCGCGAACCTGGGCGCGGTTCAGCTGAACTATGGCTTCAGCACGGCTGATTTCCAGCGTGCCGTGGATATCGCCGGCGCGGATCTGCTTGTGCTGCATCTGAACACGCTGCAGGAAGTATTCCAGCCCGAAGGCAATACGAACTTCAGCGGTCTGTACCAACGAATCGAGAAATTGTGTCGTGAGCTGGACGTGCCTGTCGGTGTTAAGGAAGTTGGTTTTGGCATCGATGGCGTGACGGCACAGCGACTGTACGAAGCGGGCGTAGCCTTCATCGATGTGGCTGGCGCAGGTGGTACAAGCTGGGTACAGGTGGAGAAGTATCGCAACAATAACCCGGTACGCCGGGCGGCTGCTGAAGCTTTTGCCGATTGGGGCATTCCGACAGCCGAATGCATCCAGGATGTGCGCGCACTGAACCCCGATGGGGCGCTGATCGGTAGCGGCGGACTGTACACTGGCGTGGATGCTGCCAAAGCATTCGCGCTCGGTGCCGACCTCGCAGGTTTTGGTCGCTCCTTGCTCGAATCCGCCGTCACCTCCGACGAAGCACTGTCCGAGCGGCTGGAGCAGGTCGAATTCGAGCTACGCACCGTCATGTTTGGCATTGGCGCAGGTAGCATCGCAGAGGTGAAGCAGACAGAACGTCTGGTTGAGCGGCGGTAATGTTGTTGGGGTCGGGCGACATGGATGCCGAGGACTCAGAGTGCGGAAGCGAAGGTTGGATAGCGGAGTGGCTGTATTGACTCAGAGGCTCTAACGATCTCACAGAACCTTATTTCGCGCATTTTGCGGTGTTTGACAATCTAACGATCACCAGAAGCGTTATTTGTGTGAAATTCCGCAAAAATGAGTGAAAAACGTAGCTTTTCAAGTAAATAAGCTCCCTGGTGATCGTTAGAATCTCAAAGTGACCAAAAATGGGCAAATAGCGTCGCTGGTGATCGTTAGAATGATTCGAGTCCCATCGTAGTAATCGCAGATCGTTCTAAATCTGCTCAATTAAAATAGGGCGTTTTTTTTTTGCATATTAAAGTAAAATATTTACAAGTTAAATATTGATGATACTTACCAAAATATTGTATGATCGCATTAAGCTTCATTTCATGGGAAGGCGGTGTCCCGTTGAGCGAAAAAGCTACAATTCGTGACCATTTAGAACATTTTTTGAAAAGGAATCGAATGACCATCAATCGCTTTTCCGAGATTTCTGGCGTGAATTCCGGGACATTGAGCGGTACGTTGAAAGGGAATCGTCCGATAGGCTTAAATCAATTGGATCGCATTACGGCTGGCATTGGGATGCCTGAAGGCGAATTATATGAACTATACATACATGAGTATTTAGTAGACTCTACCCTGGATTGGAGAAGGCTCAGACCTTTTTTATATCGTTGTGCAGAGCTAGGCCATATAACACATATGGAGACAGCGGTGAACTATGTGATGGATAACCTTTCCTATGTGCCTCTGTTGTTTGAGCTGGCAGAGCAGTTGCATAGCGAAGGCAAGATGGAGGCTTGTAAACCGCTCTATCGCTGTGTTGCTGAGAGTGAGAAGTTGCAACATTCGGAACGTCTGGCTTTATGCCAATATCGTCTGTTTTCGATAGGACTTTCGAATGACCAGGTTAATAATCTTACGCTAGCCACAAGGTTCGAACTATTTGTAGAACGTCTTGATGAGCAATACCAATTCGATGCGCTGAATGAACTGATCAATGTGTATGCATCCTTGCGCCGCTGGGACAAAGTGAAAGAATTCGCTGACCAGTTACAGATCAAAGCTTTTATTCAATATGATGCCAAGAAAACATTACGAGAAGTAGAGACCAGAACCAAAAAGAAGATTGTGTATTATGCTTTGTATTCGTATCTTGCGCTTGCTGAGGTCAGTTATCAACATGGAAAATACAAGGAAACGCTTCAGTATGTCTCAAAATACGCTGATTACAGCTGGATTAAAGAGCCCACAGAAGAGGAAAAGATGGTAATTCTTCAGTTTCAGGATTGGTCAGAAGGGAATAACTACTATTTCAGATTGCTGTCGGGTGAAACAGAGTTGATTCCAGATTATTTAACGTATATCTCTGATCGCAAAAAAGAAATATTTCCTGCGCTATGCGCCATCGTGACCGCAGCAAATCGATATAATGTCAATATTGACGATGTACTTGAGCAGTATCAATCTCATCTGGATTACGAGGAACAGAGCAGTCGCTTCGGAAAAATGAGCAAACAATACACCAATGATCAGTATGGTATTTTGCTGGCAGGGTTGGGTACGTACTATTTAAGAAATAACCACTATGACAGAGGCGTAGCTTACATTCGCCAAGGCATGGAATTTGCGATTGAAAATATGAATAAAGATGGGCTTCTCGATTGTTTGGGACTTTTTGATGATTTGCAGTACGTGGTCACTGGACTCGGGGTCAAGCCAAGTGCCGAAATGCTTATTCAAAAGATTCAGAGATTATACAGTCCCGAACGATGAGTGGGTACAACAAGGAAAGATTAGATTATGCTAAGTAAAAAGTAACAAGGAACGTATCCACATGTATGTATAGGCCTAGGGGCGATCTCCACAGGTCTAAAGAAATTAGATTTGTTGCATCCTGATGCATCCTCCGTTTTGAAATTCCTTATACGACAGTTGCTTAGATTGTCCAAGGGTGTTTCAGAAAAGGGTGTTTTTTGTCGTTTTCACTGTTGGAGTTTATTTGAATTTATGTTAATTAGCAGGATGTCCTACAATGGTACAGCAGGGAGGGGTGTTATGGAGCAGAACGAACTCAAACTGCGGATCGAAGAAGCGAGGGAGAGACTCCATCAGATCAAAACGGAGTACGGCGAGCTTCTTCACCCTCAGGTGATCCACCAATCTATGGTGCTGGATGAACTTATTAATATGTACAATCATGTTAAAAGGATAAAGCCGATGGAGTAATCCATCGACCTCTGGGCGAGAAACTTTGGCCGGTCGCTCGCCCTTCTATTTTAACATAGGTAGATGTGTAGAATGAGAAACATTCAATTTAAGTACAATTTTCCTTCACAGTTATATTCTCATTAGTTATCGTGATGAGGGAGGTTCCTGACACAGATTCTGTATATCCACAGGCTGTTTTTGTATAGGTTTTGCCGCGACTGTCCTTAAGTATGACGTAGACGGAGCTTTCGCCTAGAAATTGCATCTTTGGAGTAAACTTTACTTTTTTTCCGCTAACGATTTCTTCGCTAAAGGTATAGAGCAGATCGGAATCTTCTGTTTTATCTGCTGTGCTCGCATCGAGAACGGGTTGATTCAAATGGGTTATGCCTGTCTTAATCTGAGTAATGTCATAGTCTGACTGATTATCAATCGTAATTCTGAGTTTGCGGAACGGATCGATGGCATTTAGAAAGCTCATCGCTACAATGGTACCCAGTGCAAGGAACAGGCCAAGGGCAATCATTAGTTTTAGTTTGGAAAAGGGACGACGTGGTTTGGTGTGCATGGTTAAACCGTCCTTTCTATTCGATTGTTGTATACGGGTGTCTCGTATTAAAGATATAAACGCAGGGATGCATGCAAAAGTTGGTGCAGGAGCATTATTTTACAGTGTATGTTCAAACAATAAGGTACAATATGAAGGAGAACGAGCAGAGCAATAAGATAAATGTGTGGAAACGTGTAAAGTCGATTAGGATGAGTGCTCAACATAAGAAGTTGAAGCGCTTGGAATAAGGTTCATTTAATGTGGTTCATGTGATGAGGTACTTGAAGAGGTGCTGATTTGTAAGTGTACTTGAACTGTACATAAAGTTCATACGTAGGCCATCGTAACAATCACACTCAAGTGATCACAACTAGATCAGGAGGAAATAACATGGAACTGTCTCCCATGAATACGGAACAATTTGCGAGTTTTCGCAGACGTTCAATTGAAGATTTTGCACAGGAAAAAGTAGAAGCAGGAACGTGGGCGCCAGAAGAAGCGCTACAACGGGCAGAGGAGTCATATGAACGTTATCTGCCGGAAGGATTAGAGACGCCAGGGGCATATGTGTTCAATCTGATGCATCCGGTGGACGGCATTGTCGGATACCTCTGGTTTAATATTACGGAGAATAACCGGGGGAAAGAAGCCTTTCTGCTGGATATCGTGGTGGAAGAAGCGTATCGCGGCAAAGGATACGGCACAGAAACGATGGATGCACTCGAAAAGACCGCGCGAAGTCTTGGGGTGGATCGCATCGGGCTGCATGTGTTTGGACATAATGAGCGGGCAAGCAGCCTGTATCGCAAGATGGGCTATGAAGTGACAGACTTGACGATGTACAAGGAAATCAAAGGCTAGCAGGAACCAGGGATTTGAAGATGGAGATGGCTGCGGGTGAATCGGCGAAGTTCCTTGATGCCTTGGGGTTTGTCATATATAATGGATAGGATTATCCATACCGAACAAGTAATGAATGAGGAGTTGTCATATACATGGCTTTGAAAGCAGGAATCGTTGGTTTGCCGAACGTTGGTAAATCTACATTGTTTAATGCAATTACACAAGCAGGTGCCGAGTCTGCAAACTATCCGTTTTGTACGATTGACCCGAACGTGGGGATCGTTGAAGTACCGGACGAGCGTTTGGACAAATTGACAGAACTCGTTGTACCGAAAAAAACAGTGCCTACCGCATTTGAGTTTGTTGATATCGCAGGTCTGGTACGCGGAGCTTCCAAAGGTGAAGGCCTGGGTAACAAGTTCCTTGCCCACATCCGTGAAGTGGATGCGATTGTGCACGTTGTTCGTTGTTTCGTAGACGAGAACATCACTCACGTCGATGGCAAGATTGATCCTGTAAGTGACATTCAGACGATTAACCTGGAGTTGATCCTGGCGGACATCGAGAGTGTTGAGAAAAAAATCGACCGTTCCAAGAAAAACATGAAGGGTGGCAACAAAACGGCTGCTCAAGAAGTGGAAGTATTGGAGAAAGTCAAAGCGGTCCTTTATGAAGACAAGCCTGCACGTAGCATGGAGCTGACAGACGAAGAGCGTCTGATCGTACGTGACCTTCACTTGCTTACGCTGAAACCCGTTCTGTATGCGGCCAATGTGGCTGAAGACGAAATCGGTGATGTAGCGAACAATGCATATGTGCAAAAGGTACGTGAGTTCGCAGCTGCTGAAAATGCTGAAGTGGTGCCGATCAGTGCAAAAGTGGAGGAAGAAATCTCCGAACTGGAAGGCGATGATAAACAAATGTTCCTGGAAGAGCTCGGGATCGAGGATTCCGGTCTGAACTTGCTTATCAAAGCGGCTTATAAATTGCTCGGATTGTATACGTACTTTACAGCGGGTGTACAAGAGGTTCGTGCATGGACCATCCGTAAAGGAACAAAAGCGCCTGGCGCAGCGGGTGTCATTCACACAGACTTCGAACGCGGATTCATCCGTGCAGAGGTTGTTTCTTATGACGATCTGGTTGCTGCAGGTTCCATGAACGGTGCCAAAGAGCGCGGTCAACTGCGTCTGGAAGGTAAAGAGTACGTGGTAAATGACGGCGACGTGATGCATTTCCGTTTCAACGTTTAATCTTCAAAAAAGATTCAAGACGGGGTAGCCTTCTGAGGCTTACCGGTTAAAATAAAGAACAGCACCTCTCTGGTTTCTCAGAGAATGGTGCTGTTTTTGTTTGCATTTTACTCCGAAACAACGGTCAGTATATGCAAGGTTGATTCCGTTTTCACTGGATTGTTTACCCATGATGGATATAATAAAAGAAAGAAGGACCTTTGGAGGAGGTGGCAAGAGTGGATATAACGTCCCGGTGTGTTCGATACGATCCTATGCTTGTAGAAAAAGCGAATTTAGCCGAAGAAACACAGGAGTTATTGCTTCATTCTGGCTTGCCACAGCTTACGTTGGACGGTGAAGATGTACTTGGTATTAGGTTTAATCCATTGCCGGATAAGGGGTTAATGAGGACATCGGATGATCTCAAGACGCTCTTCCCCATCGGTTATGAATGGGATGAGCAGACGGTCATTCTTGGGCTGGAAGCTGGAACGGGCATACTGTATAGAGTCGATGTGCAGAGTGGAGAGTATGCTGTAATGAATAGCAGCATCCATCTGTTTCTGGCGTTTCTGAGCAGGTACACGGTAATCGTAGAGGAGCACTCCAAAGCCTATGAGCCCACGGTCATGACACTGGAACAAGCGGAAGCGAAGCTGGAAGCATTTCGACGCGGAGAGATTAAACCTCGTTCAACGCAAAAAGAGCAGTCCGGAAAAGATGAAGCAGTGAAGCAACTCCGTTTATTTTATACAGAGAAAGACCCTGTAAGTTTGCTTGATGAAGAAACATGGTGGAGTGTTGTGCTGGAGCAGTTGGAGGACGAATTGCTCTAGCCAGAGGCATAAGCATATGCTATAATTAAGAGTCGTATACCCATGATAAAATCTTTGTTTTAATCGATGAGATGAGACAAGGGCTTTTGGCGGTAGGCGATTTCTTTATATCACTTTAAAAGTAAAGGATTTGATGACGTTGTAGCGAGGTTATACGTCGATCATATAACACAGAATTCGAATGAGATGCTGCGGTCAGGGGATTCAGAAGAATCCTGTGGTTTGTGGAATTTTGAATGATAGATATATACAGCAAGTGTGCATGTTGTTTCGTTATGAAATACGGCATGTGCAAAGACAAAATAAAACGTGAGGTGACTATACATGTTGGATAAATTGCAGGCATTGGCCGATCGTTATGACAAGCTGAGCGAGCTTTTGTGTGACCCGGATGTAGCTAGTGATAACAAAAAGCTGCGTGAATATTCGAAGGAGCAATCCGATCTTCAGCCGACATACGATGCGTACAATGAGTACAAACAGGTAAGCGAGGATCTGGAAGCTGCGAAGGAAATGCAAGGAGAGAAGCTGGATGACGAGATGCGCGAGATGGTCAAAATGGAAATTGATGAACTGTCTGCTCGCCAGAAAGAACTGGATGATCTGATTCGTGTACTCATGCTACCCAAAGATCCGAATGACGACAAAAACGTTATTGTGGAAATTCGCGGCGCGGCTGGTGGAGATGAAGCGGCATTGTTTGCGGCTGATCTGTACCGGATGTATACCCGTTATGCGGATGCACAAGGCTGGAAAGTCGAGCTGATGGATGTGAACACGAACGATCTCGGTGGATTCAAAGAGGTTGTATTCATGATCAACGGACGCGGCGCGTACAGCAAAATGAAATACGAGAGCGGTGCACACCGTGTACAACGTATCCCGACAACGGAATCCGGTGGACGGATTCATACATCGACTTCAACCGTTGCGGTAATGCCGGAAGCGGAAGATTTTGATATCGAAATTCATGATAAAGACATTCGTGTGGATACGTTCTGTTCCAGTGGTGCCGGTGGACAATCGGTTAACACAACGAAATCGGCAGTACGGGTAACTCACGTGCCAACAGGTATCGTAGCAACGTGTCAGGATGGTAAATCCCAGAACTCCAACAAAGAAAAAGCGTTGCAAGTTCTGCGTACACGTATCTTTGATATGAAACGGATGGAAGAAGAAGCGAAAATCTCCGTAGAGCGCAAAAGCAAAGTGGGAACGGGTGACCGCAGTGAGCGGATCCGTACGTACAACTTCCCGCAAAGCCGTGTAACCGATCACCGCATCGGTCTGACGATGCACAAGCTGGATCAAATCATGAACGGTGAGATTGAAGATATCTTGTCTGCACTGACGATTGCTCAGCAGACCGAGATGATGGATAGAGGAGAATAATCTGTGACAGGCGGACCGTTTGTAATGACGCCGGAGCAGAGTTGCCGGGAAGCCTTCGTAGAGGCTTCCTCTTTTTTGGAGAAGTGCGGCGTGTACGAGCCGCACAACAATGCACGGCTGCTGCTGGAGCATGTACTGGGCGTCTATGGCGCCCAGTATTACATGATGCAGCCGGAGCCGTTCCCCAGCGGGCTGCGTAGCCGCTGGGAAGACGCCGTCACGCGCAAGGCTGCGGGTGAGCCGGCGCAGTACATTATCGGCAGCCAGGAATTCTACGGGCTGCCGTTCGAGGTCACGCCGGCCGTGCTGATTCCGCGGCCGGAGACCGAGCTGCTGGTCGAAGCTGTGCTACGCGCAGCAGACCGTGTGTTTGCCGGCGACGGCGGTGCCGTGTGCGCCGTCGACATTGGCACGGGCAGCGGCGCCATCGCGGTCACGATGGCTTCGCTTCGCCCGCAGTGGCAGGTGTCCGCCGGGGACCTCTCGGCGGATGCCCTGCACGTGGCCGCGCGCAACGCGGCCGCGAACGGCGTGCAGATCGACTTCCGTGAAGGCGATCTGCTTGCACCGTTCGCTGGGGAGCGGTTGGACATCCTGGTGTCCAACCCGCCCTACATCCCGGCGGGAGATATCGCCGGGTTACAGCAGGAGGTGCGCGATCATGAGCCGCGCCTCGCTCTGGATGGCGGTCCGGACGGGCTCGCCCCGTACCGCATCATGATAGAGCAGCTGAATCTGTTGCCTGCGCCGCCGCAGATTGTCGGTTTTGAGCTGGGCATGGGCCAGGCTCACGACGTGGCGGCTTTGCTGGAATCGGCGGGGCACTGGCCGGAGATTATCATCGTTCCCGACCTTGCCGGAATTGAGCGGCATGTCCTGGGTGTTCGACCTTCGGAACAGGTGACAAAAATGTAAGGCACGTAAGTTTTCTTTTTGCCGCGAAATCCTCTACAATGGGGTATGCCGAAGATTTTCTGAATGCTTGGAGGAACATAAAGACATGCTGCACAAATTCAAAAAGATCGACTACTCCATCGTTTTTATTTTGGTGATCCTGATGGTCATTAGTATCATGGCCATTTACAGTACTACGTTTGGTCGTCCAAAGGTTGAGGGATTCTCCAAAAATATGATTGTATTTTATGTTTTGGGTTTTGTTGTTTTTTTCGGAATGTCCATGATCAACTATAAATTTATCGTCAAAAATTATTTATATATCTATGGGCTGGGTCTGTTACTGTTAGTTCTGGTTTTGTTCATTGGTAATGAGTATTACGGAGCCCAAGGTTGGCTTTCGATTGGCGGAATCAGTCTTCAGCCTTCGGAGTTGTTCAAGCTATGTCTGATTGTCATGTTATCGACACTGCTCGCCAGGAAGAAGAACAGGCCTTTGTTTTTTGGGCGAGATGTCATTCCGATCAGTTTGTGTGTGCTGCCGCCCTTGCTGCTTGTATTGTTGCAAAATGACCTGGGTGCGGTACTCAGCTATATTTTTATCTGGATCGGTTTATTATGGATCGGCAATATCAAATTTTCACATGCATTGATTGGTTTTGTACTGGCGGTAAGTGCTATCGTTGCTGGCATACAGGCATACATTCATTATCATGATGAAATTACAAGTTTCCTCAAAGATATTAAACGTGCACACTGGGCAGAACGGTTCGACCCGTGGCTTGTGCCTGAACTGACATCGAGAGACGTCTTGTGGCAAACGTACAATGCCAAACTTGCCATTGGTTCTGGTGGGGTTACGGGTAAAGGCTACATGGAGGGTACCACCATTCAATCCAATCGGGTACCTCTGGCCTATGCAGACTCGATTTTTGTACAGATTGGTGAAGAGTTTGGCTTTGTTGGCGCATCGGTACTTCTTTTATTGTATTTCATCCTGATTCATAGGCTAGTCTTAATCGCTTTGGAATGTAAGGATCGCGTAGGTGCTTATTTGATTGTAGGTATTATTGCGATGATTCTGTATCAGGTCTTTGTCAATATCGGGCCGTTTATCGGACTCATGCCACTGACAGGTATCACCTTGCCATTCATTAGTTATGGAGGAACATCACTGCTCATTAACATGATCAGTATGGGCATTGCCATGAGTATCAAGGTACACACCGAAGAGAATGAAGATATCCTGGGAGCAGCGGAGCAACCGAGTATTACGGAACTGATCTTGAAGCTGTTCAGACGCAAACCTGCGCAACAGGAGCAACCGGAACAGTGAACATGAATGTTTACAGAAATATTGAAAAAGAAGTCAGATCAACCTTGGAATCGTTCTTCCCGGCATTCGCTGAGGAACGGACTTTCAAGGTTTTTTGCTTTAAAATCAACCGGATTTCCATTCTCCCATCCAATTAGGTACAATGGTAATATTGATCATTATTGGTAAAGTGCGATGTGTGAACTAGGGGGATATTCAAACATCATGTGGAAAACGGTAAAGAAGCTGGATGGCGTCATTCTTTTTGTTCTGTTGTTGTTAATGGCGATTAGTATACTTGCGATTTATAGTGGAACACGCTTTGATCCCAAACTCGCGAATCATCATGTGAAAACAATCTATTTCTACGTGGTTGGGTTCATTGCAGTCATCGGGATTGGTTTGTTTAATTACAAATTGTACGTAAAATACGCTTTTCTTCTATATGGTATAGGCATTGTTTTCTTGATCCTGGCCAATGTGCTTGGAAGTACGTTGAATAACGCGAATGGCTGGCTGAAAATCACGGAAAGCATTTCGTTTCAACCTGCGGAATTGTTCAAAATGATCCTTGTTCTATTTCTTGCCCATTTAATTGTGAAGCGTAAACGTGGGGAGCTCGGGTTCTGGAGAGATGTCGTACCGATTGGGCTCTGGACGTTTATTCCGTTCGCACTGGTTATGGCTCAGAATGACCTGGGTAACGCTCTCGGTTATGTGGTCATTCTGGTTGCTATTTTATGGATTGGCAATATAAAGCTGAAACATGCGTTAATCGGGCTGGCGATTGTGGGTGCTTTCTTTATTGGTTTCATCAAATCGTATACCTTCTACCATGATGAAATATTCGCCTTTTTGGAAAAGATCAAACGGGAGCACTGGGCTGAACGGATCGATCCGTGGCTTGTACCCGAGAAAGCTACAGCCAAAGCGATGTGGCATACAAAAAATGCAGGACTTGCCATCGGATCGGGCGGGATTATGGGCAAGGGTTTTTTGGAAGGAACTTCGGTTCAAAGCGGACGTGTGCCGTATACGTATTCGGATTCCATCTTTGTGGTGGTCGCGGAGGAATTTGGTTTTGTCGGAGCTTCGCTCTTAATCCTGTTATATTTTATCCTTATCCACCGGATGGTGTTAATCGCACTGGAGTGCAAAGAAAGGGCCGGACCCATTATCATTGTGGGTATTATCGGGATGTTACTCTATCAGGTGTTTGAAAATGTAGGTGCATTCCTTGGCCTCATGCCTCTAACGGGCATTACCCTGCCGTTCATTAGTTATGGCGGTACGTCTTTGCTGATCAACATGGCCTGTATTGGGCTGGTGATGAGCATTAAGTTGTATGGTGATGAAGACGAGGATGAATGGTTTCCAGAGGAGCAATCACCATCATGGATGCAGCGGATTCGGAGTCTGATGAAAAAGAAAAAAGAGAATAGCGCGATGTAGTTGTGTTTTTCACGAGTTGGAGGAATTATTCAGATTAAAGTAGCATCTAATCCATTACTGTCTTCGAAAGAAAGCTTAGTGGTCACTAAGCTTTTTTTATATGCCCGAGAAGAGATGGTTTAGGGGCATTTCGTAGAATAAATGAGTGCTGAAATCATCTCCTTTTAGTAAGGAATCTCTTTTCGCAACCGGCATAATGAGTATATCTGTGTTTCTTTCCCGATCTATAAAGCCAATTCATCCGTTTCTATGAAAAGTTTTAATAGATTTCTGGTTTGTACTAGGTTTACTTCTTCCTCTACCGGGCATACTGATAGACATGAGAGAGTTGCAGCTGGATATCGGAACCGAGGGGGAGAACGGGATGAACAGACGAATTGGTAAAGAAATTGGACTTATCCTTGTATGTCTTATGATGATCATTATGATGTGGGAAGGTCAGAAAACCGATGCGGCTGTTGCTGCTACTACTATTCCGGAGCAATCGATCCGTTTGCGGATTCTAGCGAATTCCGATGCGGCGGGAGATCAGCTCGTGAAACGTGAGATTCGGGATGCGGTCGTTGCACAGATGGGCGAATGGGTTGGGGCGCTGGAAAATCCGCAAAGTCTGGAGCAGGCTCGGTATGTCATTCGTGAACATCTGTCCGAGATTGAGAATCGGGTAGGAGAAGAGCTAATGAAACGTGGTCTAACTTATGATTATCAGGTGGAGCTTGGCACGGTTCCTTTTCCAACAAAGCTGTATGGGGGTACGGTATACCCTGCTGGCGAGTATGAAGCGGTACGGATTACGCTGGGCGAAGGCAAAGGGCAGAACTGGTGGTGTGTACTGTTCCCGCCACTCTGTTTCATCGATGCAAGTACAGGGGACGCGCTGGCTAAACCAACGACAACGACAGTCTCTGCCTCAGCTGCGGATGCTGTAGAGGTGAAAGCAACTGTGCAAGGTGAAACGCCTGAAGCGAGATTCTTCCTGTGGGATGTGGCTGTGAAAATATGGGATTGGGTAGCAACTTTATTCGCCTAACAACGAATATGAGACATATTAAAAAGCAGTACAATATAGAATAAAAAACTAAGGGATGGAAGTTTCGTTGCAAATGTGCAGGGAGCTTCCTTTTCTACATGAACAGGATATGCGGGAGAAGTACCCTATGGTTGGATCGAACCTGTAACGTTATAGATATGGTATACTTATATGTACTGAAATTGAACCTACTTGAAGTTTAGGGATGATGATATATATGAGCAGAGAGCACGAAAAGGTACAACAACCCTCGTTAGAGGACAAGCATGATCATGCGGCGGTAGAGAGAGCTGAGGTGGAACACAATACAGCCTTTTGGGATGTCAGAGCACTTTTGCATGAGCAGAGTGAGGGCGAGAACATAAATGTGCACGTTCAAGAGATTTCCCCAGTATCGGATGTGAAAAAGGGGAGCGCCGCCCGCGAAGCGGCGCTCGCTGACTTGCAGGCTGCCGCGGCCTGCCTTCGTCAAGGGGGGACGGTTGCCTTCCCGACCGAGACGGTCTACGGCCTCGGCGCAGACGCTCGCAGCACGGAAGCAGTGGAGGCGGTATTTGCCGCCAAAGGGCGGCCATCCGACAATCCGCTGATTGTGCATATCGCGCACCGTGACCAGCTGCATGAACTGGTCACTGAGGTGAATGCAACAGCGGAAGCGCTGATGGCGGCCTTCTGGCCGGGCCCGCTGACGCTGGTGCTGCCGGTTAGGCCAGGGGCGGTGTCCCCGCGGGTCACTGCCGGGCTGGACACGGTGGCCGTGCGCATGCCGGACCACCCGGTGGCGCTGCCACTCATTGCGGCGGCGGCATGCCCCGTGGCTGCGCCAAGTGCGAACCGCTCCGGGCGGCCTAGCCCAACCCTCGCCGCACATGTGCGGGAGGATCTGGATGGCCGCATCGGCGGCATTGTGGACGGCGGCCCCACGGGAGTGGGCGTCGAGTCCACCGTGGTGCAGGCCGGTGACGACGGTACCGTCACCATCCTGCGCCCTGGCGGCATCACGGCGGAACAGCTGTCCGCCGTAGCCGCCCGTGTCGCCACGGACCCGGCGCTTCTCGCCGAAGGGTCCGGTGGCGACAGCACTAGCCCGGCGCCGCGCTCGCCGGGCATGAAGTACACGCACTACGCACCCGCAGGGGCGCTGTGCGTCGTAGAGGGGCCGCCCGCAGCGGTGGCGGCCTGGACCCGCGCCGCCCTGGCGGAGGCGGCACAGCGCGGGGAGCGTACCGCGGTGCTGGCGTTCACCGAGCACGTGGAGCAGTACCGCGCCGATGCCGTATTCTCGCTGGGTAACGCCAGCGAGCTACAGGAAGCTGCGCGCAGGCTATACGCCGCGCTGCGCAGCTGCGATGAGCAGGGAGCCACATATATTGTGGCGGAAGCCTGCTCGCGCGAAGGGCTGGGAGCAGCCGTCATGAACCGGCTGCTCAAGGCGGCAGGCAACCAACTTATTCAAGTTGGCTGAGCCGCCTACCTAAACGCTCCTGCCCACAGGATCAGGAGCGAGCCTCAACTTTTGCAAGCATTCATCTCGCTTGCATGCAGTCGTCACGTTTAACGTCCCAATCTACTATTTTCATATTAGCAAGGGCGCCCTTGATCTGTTTTTTCTCCGAAAGCTGTATCCATACTTCTTAGCTCCGTTTCCCTGTAACCGTCATGTTTGAGTTCTTGTCCGCATATCGTGTACAAGAACCTTATGTGACTTGGGGGTATGAGGATGTGGGATGTGTCTGCCCATGTAGGGCAGTTGGTAACCATTCTGATTATGGCGGTTGCGCTGGGGCTTGATGCATTCTCGCTGGGCATCGGCATTGGCATGAAGGGTATACGGCTACGTGATGTACTGAAAATTAGCACCGTTACGGCACTGTTTCATGTCATCATGCCGCTTGCTGGCATGTATATGGGGAAGTATGTCAGTTCCTTGCTGGGCAATATTACGAATTATGCAGCAGGCGGCCTGCTGGTACTGTTAGGTGCTCACATGATTTTGAATGCATTTCGTGAAGGGGAAACCAAGCTGGTCGATCATCGATCTTTGCTGGGTATTCTTTTGTTTTCGCTTAGTGTCAGCGTAGATTCATTCTCTGTCGGGGTATCGCTCGGTATGTTCAGCAGTGATCTTGTCCTGACGATCTTGGCCTTTGGTTTCTGCGGTGGTTTGATGTCGATCATGGGGCTGCTCCTGGGACGTAGGGTAAGTCAGAATTTGGGCGATTACGGTGAAGCTGTAGGTGGGGCGATCTTGCTTGCCTTTGGACTTTTGTTTATATTTTAAAAAATAAAGCGGTTGAACGATAAGATAGGTAGTTCACATCTTGATTATATGGGGAGGCTATCACAATGAAACATATTTTGTTTGTATGTACAGGAAACACGTGCCGCAGCCCCATGGCAGAAGGGCTTCTGCGGAAACTTGCAGCCGAGCGCGGTATCGAGGTACATGTTCGTTCAGCAGGTGTGGCTGCATCGTCAGGCATGCCGATATCACGTCATGCCGAAGCAGTTTTGAAGGATCATCAGGCAGAGGGTCCATCCCAGTCTACACAGCTTAGTGAAGCGTTGGTCGAATGGGCAGATCTGATTCTGACGTTAACCCGCAGTCATAAGCAACATGTGATGCAGGTGTTCCCGAATTCCATTCAGAAGACCTACACGCTGAAGGAATATGCCGAGAATGATACACAAGTGCTTCAAGATCTGGAGGAATTGGACAGCCTGTTTGCTACACTGGAGATGAAACGGGCCCTGGGCCAGGAAATTCTGGCCTCGGAGAGGGAGCGTGCAATCGAAATTCGGCAGCGTATTCCGAGTTTTGATATCTCTGATCCGTTTGGTGGTAGCCGGGACGATTACAATATTGCGGCAGCAGAGATTCGTACAGCGTTATCCAAGCTTCTGGATAAGCTTGAATAATTCAGCTGTACAGAGACAAGATACAGAAACAGAACATGGAATGTAAATTAACCGTTGATTTTAAAGTGGGGTTGATTTATGATGAAGGGGAAAACAGGGATCCGGTGTAACTGGCGACGAAGTGGGCACAACCACAATGGAGCACCGGAACAAACGGCCGGTCGCCTGGGCAAAAGAGCAATTCTGCGATACCCGCAGACTGCTCTTTTTTTCGTCTTTCATCTGATTTTTCGCTATAATAGTACCTGAAATGCCATGCAACGTATGTGTAGAGCAAACCTTCACTATATAAGTTGAACGATTCTTTTACACTTTAACGGAGAGGACAGAAAAAAACTGGAAAAGCGGAGCGGTCGCCTTTATCACCGGATTTTCCCCTTTAGAAAAGGGAAGCGAAAAAATCTGGGGATAACAGCGATTGGAAGGTTATTCTGTCATTGGAGTGGACTGTGTAAAAAAAGCTTTAGTTCAACTTGTATAGATAGCGGGCATGATTTTATCGGGAGGCGATAGGATGACTATTGAACTGGATTCAGAACAACCCGGATTGCAACAACAGACAGCATCAATCCTGCGCGAACTGGCGACAGCCGGTAAACTTGGCTCTGGCCATGTTGTTGTTATTGGCACGAGTACAAGTGAAGTTGCAGGTCAGCGCATCGGAACAAGTGGTGCCGTCGACGTGGCAGATCAGTTGCTTGCAGGTATTCGCGAGGTGCAGACAGAGTTTGGTTTCGACACTGTATTTCAGTGCTGTGAGCACCTGAACCGGGCGCTTGTGATGGAACGTAGGTTGCTTGAGCGGCTTGGACTGACAGAGGTTGGCGCTGTACCTGTGCCGAAAGCTGGTGGTTCCATGGCATCTACCGCCTATCGTTCACTGTCCGATCCATGTCTGGCTGAGCATGTCCAAGCCCATGCAGGTATGGATATCGGGGAGACTATGATTGGCATGCATCTTCGCCATGTTGCGGTTCCTTTTCGGACATCGCTTCGTTACATTGGAGAGGCTCGTGTTACAGCAGCACTTACACGTCCGAAACTGATTGGCGGCGAACGTGCGGTTTATCGAATGGAAGAACAACCTGATTCGACCTTTTGTGACTAACGTATAAAGTGAAATGATGTTTACACGTAAACGGAGAGTGCAACACCAATCTGGAGAAGCGAAGCGTTCACGTTTATCACCGAATTTCCCCTTTATCAAAGGGGTTCAAAGAAATTTGGGGATAACAGTGATCGTAAGATGGTGATGCAATCGAAGTCAGGAGTGTAACCTGAAGGCTCGCTTTATAACTTCATTATAATTTAGGAGGAATTTAATCATGGAACAATTGCGTAAAAATGACCCTGCAGTATTGGAAGCGATGAATCTTGAACTGAAACGTCAACAGAACAACATCGAGCTGATCGCATCCGAGAACATCGTAAGTGAAGCGGTAATTGAAGCACTCGGCTCCGTTCTGACGAATAAGTACGCTGAAGGTTATCCAGGCAAACGTTACTATGGTGGCTGTGAGCATGTCGATATCGTTGAAGATATCGCGCGTGATCGTGCGAAAGAACTGTTTGGTGCAGAACATGCGAACGTGCAACCGCACTCCGGTGCACAAGCGAACATGGCTGTATATCTGGCAGCATTGAAGCCTGGTGATACCGTTCTGGGTATGAACCTGGCACATGGCGGTCACTTGACCCATGGTAGCCCGGTTAATGCTTCTGGTTTGCTTTACAACTTCGTTGCGTATGGTGTTCAAGAAGATACATTCCTCATTGATTATGATGAAGTTCGCAAAGCAGCATTCAAACATCGTCCTCGTCTGATCGTAGCAGGTGCAAGTGCATACCCACGTACGATTGATTTTGAAAAGCTGGCTTCCATCGCCAATGATGTTGGCGCGCTGTTCATGGTTGATATGGCACACATCGCAGGACTTGTTGCAGCTGGACTGCATCCTAACCCGGTGCCACATGCACACTTCGTTACAACAACAACACACAAAACATTGCGCGGACCACGTGGCGGTATGATCCTGTGCCGCAAGTCATGGGCAGCTGCCATTGATAAAGCGGTATTCCCAGGTTCCCAAGGTGGACCTTTGATGCACGTGATCGCTTCAAAAGCTGTAGCGTTCGGTGAAGCATTGCAACCTTCGTTCAAAACGTATGCTCAGAACGTGGTGAAAAACGCACAGGTGCTGGCTGAAACATTGATCGCTGAAGGATTGAACATTGTATCCGGCGGTACAGACAATCACTTGATGCTGATTGATACTCGTAGCGTAAACATCACGGGTAAAGAAGCGGAACATGTGCTTGATTCCATCGGTATTACAGTGAACAAAAACGCGATTCCATTCGATCCAACAAGCCCGTTCATTACAAGCGGTATCCGTATTGGTACACCTGCTGCGACTTCCCGTGGTATGGACGAGAAAGCAATGGTAGCAATCGGTAAGATCATTGCGAAAACTCTTAAAAATCCAAAAGATACAGCAACACTTGATCAGGCACGCGCAGAAGTGACTGCACTGACGGATCAATACCCACTCTACACCGACCTTAAATACTAGTATTACTTATAAATATTGCTCTGCTGTTTGGTTTTGAAGGTTGTTAAAATGGAATACAGAGGAACGAAGTGAGCAGAATGAGGCCGTAGAAGCGAAGCGCTCGCATTTATTCCCGAATTTTTACCTACCTAAGGTGATTCATAAAATTCGGGGATAACGGCGATCGAAGGAGCATTCTGGTGGCGGAGTGGTATTGTATTACAAAAGAGCATCTTTAGTGTTCACGCGTATTTTGAGCATTCAACTCACACAACAGCACGAGCAAACAGGACCGGATGAATCATTTTCCGGTCCTGTTTTTGTAGGATTTGCTTTTCTGTAATGATTAGGTGCCCTTTGATGGTGTAATTCAGTGTGGGTGATGATATAATATACAGGATTTATCGAGCCTGTGAATGACGGCTAGGTATATTTGGAAATGCTTAACTCATGAAGAACTTACCGGAGGGACAATTTAATGGGAAAATTAGTAATATGTGATCACCCCCTGATTCAACACAAACTGACGTTTATACGCGACATGCGTACGAATACGAAAGATTTTCGTGAATTGGTTGATGAAGTAGCAACATTAATGGCTTACGAGATTACAAGAGATGTTGAGTTGGAATCCATTGATGTACAAACGCCTGTAGCTGCGACACAAGGAAAAGTAATTTCTGGACGTATGCTTGGACTGGTACCGATTCTGCGTGCGGGACTAGGGATGCTGGATGGCGTTGTGAAGTTGTTGCCAGCGGCAAAAGTAGGACATGTTGGTTTGTTCCGTGACCCGGAAACACTGCAACCGGTTGAATACTACACCAAGCTGCCTACAGATGTGACTGAACGTCAACTTATTGTGATTGACCCGATGCTTGCAACAGGGGGATCGGCAATCGCAGCGATTGACGTGCTCAAAAAGCGCGGATGCACTCAGATCAAAATGATGAACCTGGTCGCAGCGCCAGAGGGCGTAAAAGCAGTACAAGATGCACATCCAGATGTAGACATCTATGTAGCTGCGCTTGACGACCGTCTGGATGATCACGGATATATCGTGCCAGGACTTGGCGATGCGGGAGACCGTTTGTACGGAACGAAATAAGCATATTTTCATGCGGATTAGAAAAGGAGCTTTGCTCAAATGTCCAAAAAAATTAAAGTGATGACTATTTTCGGGGTGCGTCCAGAAGCGATCAAGATGGCTCCGCTGATTCTGGAATTGCAGAAACATCCCGACTCTATTGAGTCGATTGTTTGCGTAACTGCGCAACATCGCCAGATGCTGGATCAGGTTCTTGAAGTTTTCGACATTCATCCCGATTATGATCTGGATGTCATGAAAGATCGTCAGACCCTGAACGAAATCACCATTCGTGTTCTTGGCGGTCTGGAGCCGGTTTTGCGTGAAGCCAAGCCAGATATCGTGCTCGTTCACGGTGATACGTTGACTACATTTGTAGCCAGCTATGCAGCCTTCCTGCAACAGATTCAGGTCGGACACGTGGAAGCCGGTCTGCGGACGTGGAATAAGCTGTCACCTTACCCGGAAGAGATGAACCGCCAGTTGACGGGTGTTTTGGCCGATCTGCATTTTGCGCCAACGGACTGGTCTTCTTCCAATCTTGCCAAGGAAAATAAACCGGAGTCTAGTACCTACGTCACAGGCAACACGGTAACAGATGTGTTTCAATATACAGTACGGGAGGATTACAAACACCCGGTACTTGATTGGGCCCAAGGCAAACGCCTGGTGCTGATGACTGCTCATCGCCGCGAATCTCAAGGCGAGCCTCACCGCAACATTTTCCAGGCCGTCAAACGTATTGCTGACGAATTTGAAGATATTGCCATCGTGTACCCGGTGCACCCTAGTCCTGCTGTGAAGGAGCCGGCTCACGCGATTTTGGGGAATCATCCCCGTATTCAGTTAATTGATCCGCTAGACGTAGTGGATTTGCATAACTTTTACCCGCACACTCACTTGATCCTGACTGATTCAGGCGGTTTGCAGGAAGAAGCGCCTTCGTTTGGTGTGCCTGTTCTTGTATTGCGCGATACTACAGAGCGCCCGGAAGGCATCGAAGCAGGTACGCTGGAATTGGTAGGGACAGAAGAGGAACGTGTATATGAACGGACCAAGGCTCTGCTTACGGATGAAGCACTGTATGCAAGCATGAGTCAAGCTGCTAATCCATACGGTGATGGACATGCATCGGAAAGAATTGTCAATGCGATTTTGCACCATTTTGGCGTAAAAAGTGAGCGTCCGGAATCATTTCACAGAAAGTTCAAAAAATAATTCACATTTTCTGTTGGATTTATAGAGGGGATAGCATACAGTTAAACTGTACGGTTTACGCGGGTTTATGGGCTTTCTTAAGCTGTAGACCCGTCGTTTCTCCCTTTAAAACGCTAAAATCAATCAATTGACAAAGGCTCTCATCATTCAGTAAAATTAACTGGGATTGCAAGGGTGGCGTGGAAAATGGCCGATTCGAACAAACCAAATTCATCCCGTAACCATGATGATAAGGTCTGGAAAGCAATGGGACTCGTGACAGCTTTTGGGATCGAGATTGCCTTGCTCGCTGTTGCCGGATATTACGCTGGCTCGTGGTTGGACAGGACCATTGGAGGCAACGGAATATGGATCGCCGTAAGCGTTCTCTTTTTTCTTGCGGCAGGCGGGGTAAGCATTTACTTTATTGCTAAAAAATTCATGGGGGAAAGTGATGAGTGAACTAGCCAGATATCGCAGATGGATGACCGTTTCCGTCATGTACATTCTCATGATTTGTTTTCTGACGGCTGCATTTGCACCTCGTTTGGAAACGATTGCTTTGGGACTGGCCCTGGGTGTTAGCATCAGTTTGATTAATGCATTTTACCTGGGCTACAAGGTGAGGAAGATGTCCGATGATGCGGCAGAAGGTAATCTGAAGCGTGTGAACCTGGGATTTTTGACAAGAGCGGCGCTCGCAGTGCTTGGTATTTACATATCGATGCGCTTTCCGCAGTACTTCAATACATATGCGGTTGCAGGCGGTCTGGCCATTGCGCAATTTTCCCTATTAATTATAGGGATCATCATGTCCCGCAAAGCAGAGTGATTTTGAGTGTGGCAACTTTCAGGTAGAGAAAGGGGTGAGAAAAAAATATGCATGAAGCTCCAGTGATTATGCTTGGTGGATTTCATCTGGACTTGTCCGTACTATTGATGTTGATTGTAACCAGCGCCATTGTCTTCATATTTGCCATCATCGCTACACGGAACCTGTCGGTGGATAATCCGGGAAAGCTGCAAAACTTTATGGAGTGGGCTGTTGAGTTCGTTCGTAATCTGATATCCAGTACGATGGACATGAAGAAAGGCAAACACTTTATTTCTCTCGCACTTACGATGATTTTGTTCATCTTCGTAGGAAATATGCTTGGGCTTCCATTCCAGGCCGTTACCGATGTTAAGGATGTTAATGCAGCTACCGTTTTCGGGAAACCAATCGTTACAGCGGTTGAGGCTTATGAAAAGGCTCACGCGAAGGACCCAGAAGCGCATCCACATATCGAGCTGGCTTGGTTCAAATCACCAACAGCTGACTTGTCCGTAACGATGGGACTAGCTCTTGTAGCCTTCCTCGTAGCACATGGACTTGGACTGTTCAAGAACACTAGAGGTTATCTGAAGCACTATGTGCAACCGTACGCGTTGTTCCTTCCGATTAATATTATCGAGACTGCGTCCAAGTTGCTCACGCACGGCATGCGTTTGTTCGCGAATATTTTTGCGGGTGAGGTGCTGATTGCAACCATCCTCAAACTGACCAGCTTTAAAGTGCTGGGCGCTATTTTCGCAATACCGCTACTTGCAGTGTGGCAAGGTTTCAGTATCTTTATCGGCGGGATTCAAGCTTTCGTTTTCGTCATTCTAATGATGGTGTACATTTCACAGACCATCGAAACGCACGAAGAACATTAAGTTTTAGACCTGCGGGGATCTCTCCATCAGGCTGAACAATAAAATTGATTTATAATTTTAAGGAGGATATACAAATGGGAGCAATGGCATTAATCGCAGCAGCAATTGTTGCAGGATTGGGCGCTTTCGGCGCAGGTATCGGTAACGGTATGGTAATCAGCAAAACAGTGGAAGGGATCGCGCGTCAACCAGAAGCGAAATCCACACTGCAAACAACAATGTTCATCGGGGTAGGTTTGATCGAGGTATTGCCGATCATCGGTGTGGTACTCGCATTCATGTTCTACGGTGCTGCTTAAGACATAACACAGTACGGCGGGGAAGGCTGTAGCCCTCCGCGCCTTCTTTTTAGCTAGGAACTTATCCTGTAAGGGATAACGGTTTAGGATACCTCCAGGAAGGAGTGAACAGATTGAGTTTCTTATGGGAAAATACGCTTCTTGCGATTATCGCATTTTTGGTTTTATACTGGCTGCTTAGCCGTTATGCTTTCGGTCCGTTGTTCTCCATCATGGAAAAGCGTCGTGAACTCGTAATGAGCCAGATGAATGAGGCTGCTCAGACTCGGGAACAGGCGATTGCTTATGTGGAGGAGCAAAAACAGGCTCTGGAACAAGCGCGCAAAGAAGCTCACGACATTATTGAACAATCCAGACAAACGGGTGGCAAGCAGGCTGAATCCATTCTGGCTGATGCCAAAGCTGAAGCAACTCGTCTCAAAGACGATGCTGTACGTGAAATTGAGAGCGAGAAGAACAAAGCGGTTGCCGCTCTTCGCAGCGAACTGGGTACTGCTTCCGTTCAGATTGCTTCCAGATTGATCAAAAAAGAAGTTGAGAACGGTCCAGCACAAGAGGAACTTGTGAACCAATACCTCAATGAGGTAGGGGGCCGACAATGAGCCGCGATACGATTGTTGCCAAGCGTTATGCAAAAGCATTGTTCGAAGTTGCTCTTCAGCAGCAGCAAGTGCTTGAAGTTGAACAGGAACTGCGTGCCGTTGTCAGTGGATTAACCGGAGATCAAGAGATTATCAAATTTATTGTTTCTCCAAACATCTCTGATGAAGCCAAGCGAAATGTGCTTCATGCAAGCCTTGATGGCAAAGTGTCCGAACCTGTCCTTCGCACGGTTTTGCTTCTGATTGAGCGTGGCCGCGTGGAATTGTTGCAAGACCTGTTGGATGATTATGTGAGAATCGAAGGGGATTCCCTTGGAATCGCCGATGCTCGCGTATACTCGACCTATGCATTGAAGGAAGAAGAGAAAGAAGCGGTAGCCCGTGAGTTCGGTGGCCGTGTGAATAAAAAGATCCGTATCGAGAACATTGTTGATCCTGCACTGCTGGGCGGATTGAAAGTCGCCATTGGCGATACGATCTATGACGGCAGCTTGGCTGGCAAGCTCGAACGTCTTGAGCAGTCTTTTAACAGACGAGTACAGTAGATTGGGGTGAGGACACTTGAGTATCAAACCAGAAGAAATCAGTACATTAATTAAAAGTCAGATTGAACAATATAAGACTGATATCGATGTAGTCGAAGTTGGTACAGTTATTGAGGTTGGTGACGGGATCGCCCGTGTATACGGACTCGAGAATGTCATGTCCAACGAGTTGGTTGAGTTCCCAAGCGGTGTAATGGGCCTCGCCATGAACGTAGAAGAAAGCAATGTCGGTGTCGTTATCCTGGGACCTTACTATGATATTCGTGAGGGCGACCAAGTGAAACGGACTGGTCAAATCATGCAGGTGCCTGTAGGCGAAGCATTGATTGGACGTGTCGTGAACCCGCTTGGTATTCCAGTGGATGGCAAAGGGCCAATCGCTACAACGGAATTCCGTCCGGTTGAAGGTAAAGCACCAGGCGTAATGGATCGTAAATCCGTTCATGAGCCGATGCAAACAGGAATTAAAGCCATCGATGCAATGGTACCAATCGGTCGCGGACAACGTGAGTTGATCATCGGTGACCGTCAAACAGGTAAAACATCGATTGCCATTGATGCGATCCTGAACCAAAAAGGTAGCGGCATGAAGTGTATCTATGTGGCTATTGGTCAGAAGCAGTCTACGGTTGCACAAGTTGTGGAAACTCTTCGTCGTAAAGGCGCAATGGAGTACACCATTGTTGTAACAGCAGCAGCTTCCGATCCATCACCACTCTTGTACATCGCACCGTACTCCGGTTGTTCGATGGGTGAGTATTTCATGTATAAAGGCGAGCACGTCCTGGTTATCTATGATGACTTGACTAAACAAGCTTCTGCTTATCGTGAGTTGTCCTTGTTGCTCCGTCGTCCACCGGGCCGTGAGGCTTATCCGGGTGACGTCTTCTACCTGCACTCCCGTTTGCTGGAGCGTGCTGCGAAGCTGAACGATGAACTGGGTGGTGGTTCTTTAACCGCACTGCCGTTCATTGAAACACAAGCTTCCGATGTATCTGCTTATATTCCAACGAACGTAATCTCCATCACGGATGGACAGATCTTCTTGGAAGCTGACTTGTTCAATGCTGGACAACGTCCGGCGATCAACGTTGGTATCTCTGTATCCCGTGTCGGTGGTTCTGCTCAGATCAAAGCGATGAAAAAGGTTGCAGGTTCCCTGCGTCTTGACCTCGCTCAATATCGTGAGCTTCAAGCGTTCTCCCAGTTCGGTTCCGATCTGGATAAAGCGACTCAGGCTCGTCTGAATCGTGGTGCACGTATGATGGAAATTCTGAAGCAAGGTGTTAACCAGCCGTTGCCTGTAGAACAACAGGTTGTCAGCTTGTACACTGCAGTTAAAGGATTCCTTGATGAGATTCCAACAGGTGATGTTACTCGTTTTGAGCATGAGTTCCTTGCGTTCATGGAGAGCAACCACCCGGAAATTCTGGGATCGATTCGTGAAACGAAAGAATTGACAGCAGACAATGAAAATGCACTCAAAGGTGCAATCGAGAAGTTCAGAAAGAGCTTCGCAGTCTCTGTCTAAATAGATGATTGTAGCTGCGGAGTTGTCTAACCGATTCCGCATGTCTGCATGCAAAACTTTGACTCAGTCAAAGCAGGAATATGCTTACGAAGTAGTTTTGACTATGTCAAAACTTTAAGGTGGTGAAATCATGGCAAAAGGCATGCGCGAAATTAAGCGGCAAATTAAAAGCGTACAAAGCACAAAGCAGATCACCAAAGCAATGGAGATGGTTGCAGCTGCAAAACTGCGTAAAGCGCAGGAAAAAGCAGAGGCCGCACGTCCTTATTCAGAGAAGTTGAAAGAAGTTGTGGCGAGCATTGCCTCCAGCACCCAAGGTATTCAGCACCCGATGCTGGAAAGCCGTCCGGTCAAAAAGACAGCGTATCTGATCATTACGTCAGATCGGGGTCTTGCAGGTGGATACAATGCGAACGTTCTGCGTCAGGTGAGTCAGACTCTGAAAGAGCGTCACAACTCCCAGGACGAGTACGAATTATTCGTTATTGGTCGTAAAGGGCGTGACTATTTCAGAAGACGCGAAATAGCTATGGCTTCCACAACTACAGATCTGTCGGACTCACCTTCATTCGCAGATATCAAATCCATCGCTCATGAGGCAGTTCATGGATTTGAACTGGCTGATTTTGATGAATTGTACATTTGTTATAACCGCTTTGTAAATGCGTTGACCCAGATTCCGACAATGGAGAAACTTCTCCCTATGGAAACACCTGAGTTAACTCCTGCGGATGGACCGACTGCGAGCTACGAGTATGAACCGTCAGCTGAGGCTGTGCTGGAAGTTTTGCTTCCGCGTTATGCGGAAACATTGATCTACGGTGCACTGTTGAATGGTAAAGCGAGTGAACTGGGTGCGAAGATGACAGCAATGGGTAATGCAACCAAAAATGCATCGAAACTCATTAACGATCTGTCATTGACTTATAACCGTGCCCGTCAAGCAGCGATTACGCAGGAGATTACGGAAATTGTGGCAGGTGCCAACGCAGCACAAGGCTAACCGTTTTTTATTTAATGAAGGCTTGCACTGCAAAAATGAACGAACGGAATTTTGTTTTTGCCAAAGTAGCAGGCTTGTAGGAGGGGAACGTTAAGATGAACAAAGGACGCGTTGTGAGCATCATGGGTCCGGTTGTTGACGTCGAGTTTGATCGCGGCGGTCTGCCGGAAATCCTCAATGCCATTACGATCACTACAGTAAACGAGAGCGGTGTGAGTGTAAATCTTACACTCGAAGCTTCGAAACATCTGGGTGACAACCGTGTACGTTGTATCGCGATGTCCTCCACGGACGGTCTCGTACGTGGCATGGAAGCCGTAGATACTGGAGCTCCAATCTCTGTACCTGTCGGTGAAGCGACACTGGGCCGTGTATTTAACGTACTTGGCGAAGCGATCGATACTGGCGGTACAGTTGTATCTGAACATAAAAACCCGATTCACCGCTCTGCTCCTGCATTCGATGAATTGACTACCCAAGCGGAAATGCTTGAAACAGGTATCAAAGTTATCGACTTGCTGGCTCCTTACGCAAAAGGTGGTAAGATCGGTCTGTTTGGTGGTGCCGGTGTAGGTAAAACGGTAACCATTCAGGAATTGATCAACAACATTGCGCAAGAACACGGCGGTATCTCCGTATTTGCCGGTGTTGGTGAGCGTACCCGTGAAGGTAATGACTTGTATCACGAGATGAGTGATTCCGGCGTTATCAACAAAACAGCAATGGTCTTCGGACAAATGAACGAGCCACCAGGCGCACGTCTTCGTGTAGCCCTCACAGGTTTGACCATGGCGGAATATTTCCGTGATGAAGAAGGCCGTGACGTGTTGCTCTTTATCGATAACATCTTCCGTTTCACCCAAGCGGGTTCAGAAGTATCTGCCTTGCTTGGACGTATGCCATCCGCGGTAGGTTACCAGCCTACGCTGGCAACAGAAATGGGTCAATTGCAAGAGCGTATCACTTCAACGAAAAAAGGATCGGTTACATCCATCCAGGCGATCTACGTGCCTGCGGATGACTACACTGACCCGGCTCCTGCAACAACGTTTGCTCACTTGGATGCAACAACAAACCTGGAGCGTAAAATCTCCGAGATGGGTATCTACCCAGCCGTAGATCCACTCGCATCCAGCTCCCGGATCTTGTCTCCTGAAGTTGTTGGCGAAGAGCACTATAGTGTCGCACAAGGCGTTAAACGTATCTTGGCACGTTATAACGAACTTCAAGATATCATCGCAATCCTGGGTATGGACGAGCTCAGCGAAGAAGACAGAGCGCTCGTATATCGTGCGCGTAAAATTCAACGTTTCTTGTCCCAGCCTTTCCACGTTGCTGAAGCATTTAACGGTATTCCGGGTAAATACGTTCCGGTTAAAGAAACAGTGCGCAGCTTTAAAGAGATTCTCGAAGGCAAGCATGACGATCTGCCGGAAGCAGCATTCCTCTTCGTGGGTACGATTGAAGAGGCAGTGGAGAAAGCTAAAACACTGGTATAATCTGAGTCCAGGATTGTCCTTATGAAGCGAGCTATCCTTCGGATAGTTTCAGGAGGGATGGAATTGAGCACCTTTTTGTTGGAGATCGTAACGCCTGAGCGTCTCGTCTATTCACAGCAAGTGGATAGCGTCATCGCTCGCGGTATTGAAGGGGAACTGGGGATTCTCCCTGGTCATATCCCGATGGTCACACCTTTACAGATTGCACCGATCACGATCAAAAACGGAAAAGAGAATAAGCAAGTCGCCATCGGCGGCGGCTTTATCGAAGTCCGCAAAGATAAGGTTGTTGTACTCGCAGAGAGTGCCGAATTCCCGGAAAGCATCGATGTGGATCGTGCGCGTGCGGCCAAAGAGCGGGCAGAACGCCGGCTTGCCAGCCAAAGCAACCAGGATCACTTTGATCACCGTCGTGCAGAGATTGCTTTGCAAAAAGCGGTTAACCGGATCAACGTATTTGGCAAATAAAGTAACTTATGGAGCCCGGCGGCATTGTCTGCCGGGTTCTTTTACTCTTTTATGAAGAAATAATGATAGAAATAAAAAAGTGGAATACGATGATGAATTGCCACTACGCTATTTATGGATTTGAACGTTAGAGAGTTTTCTCTTTATATAGTATGAATAGCTTCAAATAATTAGATTCACATTTCAATGATCAGGTGAATAAGATGTAGGACTTAAGTAGTATGGGCATATCACCCTGATAGAACTAATTTTACGAGATTCAGTAGAATTATTTCCGAGGAAATGACAGAATCGATATCGTTATAACGCTATTTTATGTCGTTTTAGTCACCCATTACTGGCGGATAAAAATTAAAATTTTTTTTGAAGTGGAAATCAATGTAGTTGACAAGTAATAGTGAAACAGCCTATATTCCTTAGAGTCAGCAGATGCAGGAAGTAGGGCGCTAGATGTCCATCATCTTGCAGAGTTGAATTGTTGTTGCTTGATCAGGTATGCATCAGAGATCTTGTCAATTCGAGGGGGACCTGACAGTAGAACAGAGATATTTTTCTGGTTTTCGCTCATTCCTGTGTACTAACAAGTTATGGGGGTTAGGCATATGATATGCCGATCGCTGCAACAATCAAGGTGGAGGTAAGAAGATATGGGTAATGATCTGGCGAATCAGGTGAACCAGACATTGAGCACAAACAGCCTGATCTCAATTGTCGTTTCTCTTATATGTATAGCGATTACATGGTGGTCATTGCAAAATCTGAAATTGGATTTAGTGATCAGACAGCCGAAAGGTCCTCAGGGGAGACTGTTACATTTGTTGCTGGCCATTATTCTAGGGCATGCCGTTGCTGGCTTTGTTATTGATTATTTGTCCTGGACTCAAATGTTAAGAAATTTGTTTTAATGTTGAGATGGTTGGTTAATCATCTGTTAGGTTCTTCAAGCGGCTCATTGTCGAATAACATCGATTAATTGTGTTAACAATTAGAGTATGAGCTGTCGGCCAAAATATAAGAAAGAAATGTGAACGTTTAACTGACCAAATTTGAATTGTTTATGTAAAAAATGCTTGTATCGAACAATTCAACAATGTTATGATGGAAGTTAGGGAATTCACAATTTTTCACTAATTATGTAGGTTATAAAGGGGATATCCGGTAGTTACCGGCTAAAAACCATCCCAATTGGTCTGTTCTGATGCTAAGATGGCCTTTTTAATGACTTTTCAAGCCATAAAGCAGGATGTACAGTACACATGGTATCATCGATATGAATTATACAAACCAATTCTTTTCTGATCAGACATCTGTGCTTACATGCCAGAATATGTCGAAATTCCACACACAGCAACAGTCCTTTCTATCACAGTGGGGCTTACGTATTCCGGAATGAGGAAAAGGGAATAAAAGCGCGGAGGGAACCATGATGAGCAAATTTATCGTCCGCGGTGGCAAAAGGTTGACCGGAAGTGTCAAAGTTAGCGGCGCTAAAAATTCTGTTCTTCCGATCATCGCTGCCTCTCTCTTAGGGGAAGAAGGACAAAGCGTTATTATTGACGCACCTCCTCTAGACGATGTGATGACGATTAACAAAGTGTTGGAATCGCTAGGAGCGGGAGTTACATACCGGGACGAAGTGATTACCGTAAATGCGGAGAACCTTACTTCCTGTGAAGCCCCGTATGAATGGGTTAGTAAAATGCGGGCGTCTTTTCTGGTCATGGGGCCTTTGCTGACGCGTTTGGGTAAAACAAGAATCTCATTGCCTGGTGGATGTGCCATCGGTACACGACCGATTGATCAGCATCTCAAAGGGTTTGAAGCCATGGGAGCCGAGATTAGCTTGGGCCAAGGTTATATCGAAGCACGTAGCCAAGGACGGTTGCGCGGGGCGAAAATTTATCTGGATGTGGCTTCTGTAGGTGCCACTCAAAATATTATGATGGCTGCAACTTTGGCCGAAGGTGTTACGGTTCTGGAGAATGCGGCGAAAGAACCTGAGATTGTCGATCTGGCTAACTTCCTGAACGGGATGGGTGCAAAGGTTCGCGGAGCCGGTACGGGCGTTATTCGTATCGAAGGCGTTGAGAAACTGTCTGGTGTTAAGCATACGGTAATTCCAGATCGTATTGAAGCAGGAACGTATATGGCTGCCGCAGCAATCTCTGGTGGTGACGTATACGTTGAAGGTGCGATCTCTGATCACTTGGGTTCCGTTATTGCTAAACTTGAAGAAATGGGTGTAACAGTACAGCCTGACGAGAATGGCGTGCGTGTTATTGCAGACCGTCCACTCAAAGCAGTGGATGTCAAAACGTTACCATACCCAGGATTCCCGACAGATATGCAATCCCAAATGATGGCTTTATTGCTGGCATCCGAAGGAACGAGTGTTGTGACTGAAACGGTTTTTGAGAACCGCTTTATGCATGTTGATGAGTTCCAACTGATGAACGCAGAAATCAAAGTTGAAGGAAGATCCTCCATCATTACAGGCAATGCTAAGCTGAAAGGTGCTAAAGTGACAGCTACAGACCTGCGTGCAGGGGCTGCTCTGATCATTGCTGGCTTGGTCGCTGAAGGCACAACTGAGGTAGGTGGTGTACATCACATCGACCGTGGTTATGTACATTTGGCAGAAAAGTTAAATGGCCTCGGGGCAGATATCTACCGAATTTCGGTGGAGGAGCCTAAGCTGGATGCAGTTAAGGCGCCTAGCGAAAAGGTTGAGGAAGAAGTTCCTATGTTTAAAGTACAACCAACTTGGGTGTAAACCCTCGTTTATATCACATAGCGTTATTTCTGTATAGCTACCCTACTGTGGAGAATACAGGAACAAGATCAAACGTATCGTATCTGTTTGATGAAGCTGAGCCTCCGGGCTTGGCTTTTTTTTGTTCTTTTTACAAGTTCAAACGATATATGAGGATGGTCTGTTAAGGACCTGATTCTATTAATACCTGATCCTAACTTTGTATAACATAACATCTAGGCTTATATCTATTTTGACCATATGAAAGAGCGGGTGTTCCATACCCATTGATCGGGATGCACTGTGTAAACCGCGTAGTAGCAATGCTTTCAGGTATCTACTTATACAAAGGAAGAGGTGCTCATTAAATAACAACGGTTCGCGTTTCTCTTAAATCCGGTTCTATCAGATCGAGTGGAGTCATATCTTAAACTATGGATTTGAGAAAAAAACCAGCCATGACCTGGTCATCGACAACGGAGGGGTATCACGGATGAAAGAAGCTCGTGTACAACTAAAAGTACCTCTTGCCCCGCGGCCCGGAATGCAGGGATCAGAGGAGAATTTAATTCAGGATGCAGAGAAAGACAGGTTGAATCCTGAGAAGAAGAGAGGTGCCCCGTTACAGATGGCAAAGGTGCAAATCGTAATGGGGAGCAAGCAAGAAACGATACATGCTAAACGTAGGGGATTGTCTACGGAGGAACTGAAACAGGAAACTACAGAGCATATAAATATCCCGCTTATTGAGTTGGATGCGTTTCGTAAGGTCAGACGTCGTCGTATGCGTGCATTCGGTCGCCGTCACGGCTGGGGACGCCACCCAGGGCGTTGGCAGCCCGCAGTAGCGGTATCAGTACTGCTTGTTCTAGCGATATGCATTCCGGTCATCCTGGTGTGGCCGCGAGCAGGAGAACAGGTAAAATCTACGCCTGCTTCTACAGGTGTGAACGCTGGTACCGGTCTACAGTCTCCTAATCCTGTGCCCGCATTACCTGTAAGCTATCCTGAGCCGAATGTGCGTGTTTACTTGTCTGCTACCGGGACAACGTTGGAATTACCACTTGAGACATATGTGACGGGAGTAGTTGCTGCTGAGATGCCAGCTGACTTCGAGCTAGAAGCGTTAAAAGCACAAGCGATAGCTGCTCGCACATTTATCGTGAGAAGACTTGCTGCAAACGATACAAGTGGTGTACCTTCAGGCACAGCAGATGTCACGGATACGATTAGTCATCAGGTCTTCATTCCACCCGATCAGGTCAAGGCGGATTGGACAAGGTTAGGTAAAGCAAAGGAATGGGAAAAACTTCAGCAGGCCGTTCGTGAAAGTCGCGACGCAGTTATGACGTATCAGGGTCGTGCGATCACAGCATCCTTTTTCTCAACCAGCAATGGATATACAGAAAATGCAGAGGATGTGTGGGGCAACGTTGTTCCCTATTTGAAAAGTGTAGCTAGTCCCTGGGATAAACAGCTTGCACCAGGTTTTGAAGAAACAATTACGATGAAGCGCAGTGAAATTTTGCAGAAGATGAACCTGGATGCAATTCCGGTGTCAGCAGATAAGAATGGTTCCTGGATCAAAGTGTTATCTACGACCAAGGGGCATCGTATTAAAGAAATGCAGATTGCAGGTGAAACGTTCAGTGGCCCGGAAGTTCGCAAACGCCTCGGACTCAGATCCAGCCAGTTCAGCTGGAGAACAACAGGCGATGAAGTGCAGATTACAACGTATGGTTACGGCCATGGAGTGGGTATGAGTCAATGGGGAGCAAATGGTATGGCGCAGGAGGGGCACACGGCTACAGAGATTCTGAAACATTATTACACGGGAATCTCATTCGGACAGGCATCCAAGATGCTAGCCTCAAAGCAGGGGAAGTGAGTATAGTGAGTGGTTCTCTACCAACCTCCCGTTCCGGAGCTTTTAAGATTTGGCTATATATGTGGAAAGTGAGAGCGTACGGGGAGAGCAGGGGACAGAAAAGACCTGTAGAAGCGAAGCTGAAAGCTTTTTAAAAAAAGCTGCATCGGAAGCATAAACTTGCCTTTACTACCGGATTTCACCTTTGAAGAAGGGGAGATCGAAGAAATTCGGTAGTAACAGCGGTCGGAAGGTTTTCTGGCCCCGGAGCGGCGCACGCACTATCACTTTACGCATATATAGCACTCTTTGAAAGCTGCGTGAAAATTTTTAGAGTCGCGCGTGTATAAAAGAGTTGCACCCGGTAACACTTGTTACTGAGGTGATCAAGATGAATGAAAACAACAAAAAATCAATCCAAGAAGAAACTCCTAAAACAACTCAAGGAGTACCGGCAGCTCAGCCCTCTTCATGGAGAAAAGCAATGTCCAAACGTTGGGTTTTCCCGGCAGTCTACATCGCAGCAGCAGGCATTATACTAACTCTAGTGTGGGTCTATCAGGGAACAGGCGGCAAAGCGCTGAACCCGGACTCTCCTAAAGAATCAGTAGAAACAGGCGCAGCGAGCAACGAGGGAGCCGTTACAGGTGGGGATCAGGAAAGTGTGGAAGTTGTTGCAAAGTCGGAAAATTTTGTTTGGCCAGTAGCATCTCCTTCCGAGATCTCGGTTGTGAAACCATTCTATGACAACGAGGCTTCAAGTGAAGAGCATGAAGCAGCGATGGTCCAGTACAATGACACATTTATTCCGAATACGGGTGTCGATCTGGCACGCGGTGATAACAAATCATTTGAAGTCAAAGCAGCACTCAGCGGTAAAGTTACACGTGTTGAGCAAAATCCGCTTACAGGTCAAGTGGTGGAGATTACTCACAGCGATAACCTGAAAACCGTATACCAAAGCCTTGCGGACGTCAAAGTAAAACAGGACGATGAAGTGAAGCAAGGAGATGCGATTGCATCTGCTGGTGTGAGTGAGCTTGGAAAAAACCTAGGAAATCACCTTCACTTTGAAGTTTATGAAGATGGTCAGCCTGTAAACCCGCAAGGATATCTTCCGGAAAAGTAAATGATTTTTACCGCACTAACATGATGGGCAGGGGTGAATAACCTCTGCTTTTTTTATGCTTTTCAGAAAATAATGGGACCTTCGAAGCTTGTCACACCTCTAAACCGCGAATATATAGGCATGCTCCTCATATAATGTACCAAACTATCCACACAGTAGGGAGGCGGGAGCGTGCACGATTACATCAAGGAACGGACCATCAAAATTGGTCGCTGCATTGTTGAGACGAGAAATACGGTCCGTACCATTGCCAAAGAATTCGGCGTGTCAAAGAGTACTGTGCATAAGGATCTGACGGAGCGTCTGCCGGAAATTAACCCTGATCTTGCTGACCAGGTGAAACACATTTTGGAATACCATAAGTCGATCCGTCATTTGCGGGGCGGTGAAGCGACCAAAATCAAGTACAAAAAAACGAGTGGAAAAAAACGTGAGGTGCTGGCTTCCGCCAAATCATAAGCAAGTTCTTTGAGAACTAGGCCAAAAAGCTCACAGCATGGATTGAATCCCTCCCCTGAAGTATGATATGTTAAAAGCTGGTACAGGATCGAATTATGACATCTTATCAGCCCGATTTTTACATATATATGTTGCACTTTGTCGAACGAGCGGTGACGTGATAAGAGACACTTTTTCACAGGATACGCTGACCAAATAATATCACTTTGGGGGCTCTTTTATGTTTAGCAAGGATATCGGTATTGATCTTGGCACGGCAAACGTGCTTATTCACGTGAAAGGAAGCGGAGTTGTTCTCAATGAACCTTCCGTCGTGACCATTGAAAGCGATACGAAGCGGGTCCTTGCTGTCGGGGAAGAGGCGCGTCGTATGGTGGGGCGTACGCCGGGTAACATTGTTGCCATTAGACCGCTGCGCGATGGCGTTATTGCGGACTTCGAAATTACGGAAGCCATGCTTAGACATTTCATTAGTCGTGTAGGGGCAAGAAGCTGGTACAGCCACCCGCGAATTTTGATCTGTGCACCAACGAATATCACTTCTGTAGAGCAGAAGGCCATCCGCGAAGCAGCGGAGCGCAGCGGTGCCAAAGAAGTATTTCTGGAAGAAGAGCCGAAAGCGGCTGCGATCGGGGCAGGTATGGATATTTTCCAACCGAGCGGCAATATGGTCGTGGATATCGGCGGCGGAACGACTGACGTTGCAGTCCTGTCTATGGGCGACGTAGTCACCGCCTCTTCTATTAAAGTTGCGGGGGACAAGTTCGACGAAGCGATTATCAAGTTTATTAAAGCAAAATACAAACTCATGATCGGAGAACGTACAGCCGAAGATATCAAAATCGCAATTGGTACCGTTAACCCTGCGGGTCTTCAAGCTGAGATGGATGTTCGCGGCCGTGATATGGTAACCGGTCTGCCGGTTACAGTTACTGTGTCAGGTAGTGAAGTGCAGGAAGCGCTATGGGATTCCGTGCAATCCATTATCGTTGCAGCCAAGTCGGTACTGGAGCGCACACCACCTGAACTGTCTGCGGACATTATTGATCGTGGTGTCGTTTTGACTGGTGGAGGTGCATTGCTGAACGGATTGGATGAACTGTTGTCCAATGAATTGCATGTTCCGGTATGGGTTGCAGAGGATCCGATGCACTGCGTTGTAAAAGG
Source organism: Paenibacillus polysaccharolyticus (assembly GCF_900102085.1). GTDB lineage: Bacteria > Bacillota > Bacilli > Paenibacillales > Paenibacillaceae > Paenibacillus > Paenibacillus polysaccharolyticus. The sequence continues at coordinate 89,360 of NZ_FMVM01000013.1, forward strand.
AACAGGCATTATGCTGAATAATTTGGATCAAGTAGTTAAGAAAAAGTTCTAGTTTGCCGATATAAAAAGCAGGTAGGTTCACCGAAAAGGTGAACAGAACGGACAAACAGCTACCTGCGTTGCAGGGACAAGCGTTTAAGGAGAGGGGTTCATTCATGTTAAGAGGTCTGTACACCGCTGCTGCGGGAATGATTACAGAGCAACGCCGCCACGACACTGCTACACAGAATATCGTAAATATGAACACAACGGGATACAAACAGGTGAATAGCGTAAACCGCTCCTTCCCGGAAATGCTCATTACTTTAACGGGCGGGGATGCGAATCTTCCAACAAAGCGGCTGGGCAAACTCAACTCGGGCGTATTTGCTGAGGAAAGCTTATCCATGAATGTTCAAGGCGCTCTTATGGAAACGAAACGTACAAGTGATTTTGCAATCTCATCGAATTTGAGTATGAATGATCCGCAGACCAATCAACCCATTCGGTTTGATGCTTCTGGCAAGTTTGTACGAGCAGATGGAACGGTCACGTACCAGCCGCAAGCATACTTTACCGTTCGAGATGCACAGGGAAACACGCGTTATACACGTGATGGTCATCTGGATGTTAATGGAACAGGGCAACTTCTCAGTTCTACCGGTTCTCAGGTGCTGGACAGTAATGGGCAACCGGTTGTATTGACAGGTCCTGTGGATCAATTTAAAGTGGATGAGCAAGGCCGCCTTGTTAATGCGGTTACAGGTGTTCCAACAGGCGTTACGCTTGGAATCAGTATTATTGACCAGCCGAATCAGCTTGTTCGTCAAGGTGACGGTAATTTTAGTCTGAATGAAGATAATGGTGCAACGGCTCGGACGATGAATGCTACTGATATTGTGCAGATTCATCAAGGTTATCTGGAAGGGTCGAATGTAGACGCCTCTCAGGCTACCGTTGACATGAATGCGGCATTTCGTGCCTATGAAGCGAACCAGAAGGTCGTTCAGTTCTATGACCGCAGTTTGGAAAAGGCTGTTAACGAAGTTGGTCGTGTCTAACGCCAATTGTAATTGTAACCATATTACCGCGTAGTGATGGGCGATAAGCCCTTTGCGGAGCAAAGCAGGGGAGGTAAAATCACCGCATGAATAATTCCATGATTAGTGCTAAGGTGTCGATGACTGCGATTCAGCAACGGCTGGATGTCATTTCCGATAATATTGCCAACGTGAATACGGCAGGCTATAAAAGTAAACAGGCAAACTTCGAAGATGTATTGACCCGTATACAGCAACAAGATGATAAGTATAAGCAGGATGGGCGTTCGACACCGATGGGGTATAACCTTGGTTTTGGAGCACGTCTGGTCAATCTCACCAGAGATATGTCCCAAGGTAGCATGCAGGAGACAGGTAACCCGACAGACCTAGCTATCGAGGGCAATGCGATGTTTGCTGTTCAGGCAGATGGTCAGAAAGTATGGACACGTCAAGGTGCATTCCACTTTGTGCCAGATATGCGTCCAAAAGCGAATCCGAACGACCCTGACCTGATGGTGCTTGTCAATGGCGATGGAAATTTTGCTCTGAATCGTCAGGGAGAGCCGATGACGGCTCCAATGAACAGCACAGTTGCATTTGATGAGAAAGGTAATCTGCTGATACGTCAGGGTAATGGTAATGCCGTGATTTCAGGACAGCTACAGATGGTGGATATTGAGCGTCCTGAAGGACTTGTGCAATTAGCGGACAACCTCTTTGGTTTAGGTGCTGGGTTAACCGAGAATGACGTATTCGGGGCTAATGCAGCAACACGTGTACCTCAGGCATCGATCCGCACTGGTTTCCTTGAGCAATCCAACGTAGATATGACACAGGAGATGGCGTTGCTCATGCAAGGTCAGAGGACTTATCAACTGGCGGCACGGGCGCTCACGTCTAGTGATTCCATGGCGGGTCTTGCCAATAATATGAGAGCATAAAGGTGAATGGGATGACAGAAACACAGCAGCAGAACAGCAAGCCGGAGCAGAAGGAAGTCAAGAAGAAAAAGAAGAGTTGGTGGCGCATCGCAAGATGGTTTCTGATTCCGCTTTTGCTTGTTCTTGCCCTCGCTGGCGGAATGGTCGCTGGGTATGTGGTACTGGGCAAACAGGATATCGGTTCCGTATGGCAATGGAGTACCTGGAAACATGTCTATGATCTGGTATTTGCTCCATAAGATAACGAGTTCAGCGAAAACTCCTGCGCAGGCAGGAGTTTTCTTTTTGGTGTTGAAAACAGTATAATGATGGATGACGTTTAACGTCAGAAGAGGCCTCCCCTGCGAAAGACATTGCTTGTCATCGCGAAGAGAGACCCCTTATCTCAACCTTCACTACTGCAGTCATGAAGGATATTACTAGTGTTAACCCTAAAACAACATTTCATACAACATTAAAAATGAAACTCATTTTATATGAGGATCGACTTGATCATGCTCGTTTAATGTTTTCCGCACTACAGTAAGTGGAGGGAAGAGAATTGTTCAAAAGAAGCAAAGCGCTCGCGTTTGTCACAGAATTTTACCCTTTATAATGGGATCAAAAAAATTCAGGGACAATGGCGATCATAGAACAATCTCTTTCCGAAACGACGCTATTGCGCCGGCATTATTGCATGTTGGAGAGCCTTGTATAAACACCCCGAGAGGAGATTAAATTGTGTTAGATATCAAACAAATTCAATCCATTATCCCACATCGCCCGCCGTTTCTGTTGGTGGACAGAATTTTAGAGATGGAGGATGGCAAACGTGCTGTCGGTTTGAAAAACGTAACGATTAATGAACCGTTCTTCATTGGACATTTCCCTGAGTATCCGGTAATGCCAGGCGTATTGATCACAGAAGCGTTGGCTCAGGTTGGCGCGGCAGCTATGCTGAATTTAGAAGCAAACAAAGGCAAAATTGGTTTCTTGGCGGGACTCGACAATTTCCGGTTCCGTGGCCAAGTTGTGCCTGGGGATACGTTGATTCTGGAAGTGGAAATTACACGTCTTAAAGGCTCGATTGGTAAAGGTCAAGCTACTGCCCGCGTGGATGACAAAATTGTCGCTGAAGGCGAAATCATGTTTGCACTGTCAGACCCAAGCTGATTACATAGGCATGTATATATCATGCAGATAAGTTGTACTAATTCTTTACACTTAAACGGAGAGGACAGAGAAAACCTGAAAAAGCGAAGCGTTCGCCTTTATCACCGGATTTTTGCCTTTTAGAAAAGGGAATACAAAAAATATGGGGATAACAGCAATTGGAAGGTTGCTCTGTCATTGGAGTGGACGTGTAAATATCTTTAGTCCAACTTATGACTACGCTGAACAGCTACGTGCATAAATAGAATTTTTATATAGACGGAAGGGGCTTATTGGATATGGAACAGTTAAGCGCAGCAGCAGCCGAGACGTTACAACAATGGTTGGAGGATGCTTCTATTGATGAAGCAACGAAACAGGAGCTTCGGGATCTGAAGGATCAACCCAAAGAGCTGGAGGAGCGTTTCTACAGAAATCTGGAGTTTGGTACAGGTGGATTGCGCGGTGTTATTGGTGCCGGTAGCAACCGGATGAACAAATATACGGTCGGTCGTGCTACACAAGGCTTTGCCCGTTATTTGCTGGAGCAGCATGGGGACAAGGAAGGCAAACCTTCGGTTGTCATCGCACATGACTCCCGTCATTTCTCACCTGAATTCTCGCTGGATGCGGCGCTGGTACTGGCGGCTAATGGTATCGTAGCCAAGCTGTATCCTTCCCTGCGTTCTACACCACAGTTGTCTTTCAGTGTGCGTCACCTGCAAGCTACAGGTGGTATCGTTGTAACAGCAAGCCATAACCCGCCAGAATACAACGGATACAAAGTGTACAACCATGAAGGCGGACAATTGGTGCCGCATGAAGCAGAGCAAGTCATTCAATACATTCAAGAGGTGCCTTCTCTTGCAGATGTGAAAAAAATGACACGCGAAGAAGCCGAAGCACAAGGTTTGCTGGTTTGGCTTGGTGAAGAAAACGATCAGGCATTCGTAGACACCGTGGCAAGCCGCAGTCTAAGCCGTGAGCTGATTCAATCCGGCATCGGCCGTGATTTCAAAATCGTATATACACCGTTACACGGTACAGGCAATCTTCCGGTTCGCCGCGTACTGGAGCAGATCGGATTCGAACAGTTGTATATTGTCGCTGAACAAGAGCAGCCGGATGCTGAATTTTCCACAGTGAAGTCCCCTAACCCGGAAGAGCGCGAAGCGTTCACACTGGCAATGAAGCTGGGCGAATCCGTAGGCGCAGACATTCTGATCGGTACAGATCCGGATGCAGACCGTATGGGTGCTGTCGTAAAAGACAAGGATGGCAAATATTTCGTCTTGTCCGGTAACCAATCGGGTGCCATTATGGTACACTATCTGCTCAGTCGTCTCCAAGAGACAGGCGCGCTGCCAAGCAACGGTGCAGTAATTAAAACGATTGTAACGAGTGAGATGGGGGCAGTTATCGCTCAGCATTACGGTGCAGAAGTGATGAACACCCTGACAGGCTTTAAATATATCGGTGAAAAAATGAACCAGTTCGAAGCAACCGGAAGTCATACTTTCCTCTTCGGATATGAAGAGAGTTATGGCTACCTCTCCGGCAACTATGCCCGTGACAAGGATGCTGTCCTTGCCTCGATGTTGATTGCCGAAGCGGCTGCTTACTATAAGAGTCAAGGCAAAACACTCTACGATGTGTTGCAGGAGTTGTACAACCAGTTCGGATTCTTCCTCGAAAAACTGGAGTCCCGCACGCTGAAAGGCAAAGACGGAGTCGCACAGATTCAGGCGAAAATGACCGACTGGCGTTCTAATCCGCCGAAGGAAGTTGCGGGCATCGCTGTGCAAGATGTGCTGGACTACTCTTTGGGTCTGGACGGCCTACCGAAGGAGAACGTGCTGAAATTTATTTTGGCAGACGGATCATGGTTCTGCCTGCGTCCTTCCGGTACAGAGCCGAAGATCAAAGTGTACTTCGCTGTGCGCGGTGAGAGCTTGCAAGATGCAGAGAGCCAGATCGAACGTCTGGTTTCGGAAGTTATGTCGCGTGTAGACGCGCAATAAAACAAATGGTACTGTAAGAAAAAGATGCAGAAGGCCTCTCCGCACCGTAAGGTTGGTTGGCGGAGGGGTTTTTCTTTGAAATAAAATGGATCGTGTGCTGGCATATTAGAGAGTGTGTCAACACATGCTGAACGTAAGAATTATAAGAGCAGAACGGGCATTTGGTTCCAACAACTGAGGAGGTACACGTAGTGCGTCAAAAATGGCTTTATTGGAATAACGCTTCCCGGAAGTGGTTGTGGCTCATCGTTATTATTGGTTTGGTGGCGTCCATCCCGGTCATCCGTGACCGGGTGCAGACAGAATCTTCTACAAACAAAGTAGAACTGGTCTTCAACTACCGAGGACTCTTGGATATTTCCGCGTATCAGGCTCACCCGCAAGATTTCATTGATCAACAAATGACACGTCTGAAAGACGCTGGTGTGACAACGATGGCTGTGTTTGAGAGTACGCTGGACGAACTCAAAAAAACACGCCGATTGATGGTTTACTCAGGTCAGGATCTTGCGAATATGACCAAAGAAGTGATTCCTTCCAATGCGAACTATACCTATGTATTGTTCACATCTGAAGAGAATGCGCAGACTTATACCCCTATTATTGAACAAACGTTCGCTGAGCGTCAGATCCCGGTTCAACCTTGGGAGTATGAAGGTCGCAGCGGCTTAATATTGCAGACACCGCCGGAGAATGCCAACATGCAGCCGATGCAGCCTGACCCGGTTGCGGTGAAAATGCTGCGTGATAAAGGTTTTCATATTTTACCCCGTATCTCCGACACGGTACCTTATAACCAACAATCGATGGAACGTTTGCTAACCTTCTTCGAAGAGAATGGCGTAACACGTATCCTGTTTGATGGGGATGCAGTGAAAGGGTACAATGATAATGCAGAGATGAAAAGTCTGGATCAGTTTGCCCAGCTTCTGAACAAACATCATATTGGTCTGGCGGCGATTGAAAATCTGAAGAAGCCACAGGCAGGATTCCAGACGCTGGCTTACAAAATTGATTACAACGTAACTCGTCTCTATTCACTAAGCGACTCCGATGCGAATCTGAAAGAAGATACCATTGCCGACCGTTTTGTACTGGCAACCAAAGACCGTAATATTCGCATGATTTATATGAACGCTTCACCTAGCCGGAATACGGCCAAAGCTGAGATCACCGACCCGATCGAAAATTTGATCAAAAGTTTGGGTGAGCCAGGACATGCCGTTGAACGTATGGCCAAACACGGCTTTGAGCTTGGACAGGCTGAAGCATTTACTGTTAAAGATTCGTCTATTCAACGGTATGCAAAGCTGATCGCTCTTATCGGAGCAATCGCTTTGATCACACTGATGGTTTCATATTTTGCACCTGTATTCACCATTGCAGTGTTCCTGCTTGGACTAGTAGGAAGCGCGGGTCTGTTCCTGTTGAAACCTACATTGCTGGAGCAAGGAATCGCCTTGCTGGCGGCCATTTCCGCACCAACTATTGCGATGGTACTGGCGGTTCGTACAGTGAATGCAACACAACTGCGTCAACCGGATGCCCCTGCGGGTCGTCGTTTGGCACAGACCCTTGTTTTATATGTAAGAACATCGATCATTTCGTTCGTAGCTGTACCATTTGTGATCGCATTATTGAATAGCATTACGTACAGCCTGGTTATTAACCAGTTCCGTGGAGTCAGCTTGTTGCACTTCGCTCCGATTGGTCTGGTTGCGATCTATATTATATTCTATCGTGGTTCCGGTTCAATCTCTGTGAAACAAGTGAAAGACATGCTTCGTATGCCGATCAACATTTTGATGGTTGTACTGGCGCTTGTTGCTGCTGCTGTTGGATATTATTATTTGAGCCGTACAGGGAACGCTGGTTCCGTTACACCATTTGAGATGTTCCTGCGTACCACGCTGGAAGATACGTTTGGCGTTCGGCCTAGATTCAAAGAATTTGTACTGGGACACCCGCTGTTTATCGTAGGCGTGTTCGCCGCTTTAAAATACCGTAAAGTGATTTTTGCGCTAATCATCGCCACGATGGGTCAATTGTCTATGGTCGATACGTTTGCGCATATTCATACACCAGCTGTACTGTCACTGATTCGTGGGGTGATGGGACTCGGACTTGGCTTGATCTTTGGTATCATTGCTGTGGGTGTGTGGCAAGTCGCGGAAGGATGTTGGAAAAAATGGTCACCACTTCTAAAAAGTTAGTCATCTCAGGATACTATGGATTTAACAACAGCGGAGATGAAGCTGTACTGAAATCCATTCTGACTGCCCTCCAAGAAGAGAGCCAGCGGTCCAATGTTACCATTGAACCAATTGTGCTCTCCATTAATCCGGAGTGGACAACCTCGATGTATGGCGTTCGTGCTGTACATCGCATGAAGCTGAAGGAAGTTCGTGAGGCACTGAAGGAAAGTGACGGACTTATCAGTGGCGGCGGAAGTCTGCTGCAGGATGCAACTGGATTGAAGTCCATTCCTTATTATCTGGGTGTGATCAAGCTCGCTCAGTGGTTGAAAAAACCTACATTTATCTATGCGCAGGGTATTGGCCCTGTTCACCGTAAAATCTTTAACCCGATGATCAAATCGGTATTTAAATCCTGTACCTATGTATCGGTTCGAGACGAGCAATCCGCAGATTATCTGCGTCGTCTTGGACTGAAGTGGAATCAGATTCATGTCGTGCCTGACCCAGTGATGGGTTTACCCTTGCCGGATACAGCATCACCAGTCCGGGATGAAGCGGCCCCTTCCACTGCTGGGGAACAACCAACTCATGCCAAACTACCGGTGATCGGAGTGTCTGTTCGGTTCTGGGAATCGGATCGTAAGGAATTGACGGCTATTGCGGCTGGATTGAAGAAGCTGGCTACGAAAAAGGCTGTCCATCTGCGCTTTATGCCGTTTCATCTGCCCGATGATGTGCAGGCATCCCGTTTCATTATGGAAATGATTGATGATGTGACAAGCAAAGGTAGTGAAATTAGTATTACGGACGATCTTACTGATCCTCAACAAATGCTGGAGGAAGTCAGTCGCTGTGATCTGATGATCGGCATGCGTCTGCATAGTTTAATCTACGCAGCTTCACAGTATGTCCCACCTGTGGGTATCTCGTATGATCCCAAAATCGATCAGTTCCTGCTTCGACTGGAAAGTGAGCCTGCAGGCAATACCAGTTCACTGGATGGGGATAAATTTGCAGAAACGGTTGCTGGATTGCTGGAACATCGTTCACAATGGTTGAAGCAACATGAAGATCGTATTACTGCATTGAAGCAGGAGGCCGTAGAGCCTGCCAAGCAAATTATTACCTATTTAGGCCGCAAAGGATGAGATAACAATGAGTCAGACCGGATCTATTCCTACCGTTTCCATCTATGGTATCCCCTTTTCCAAACTAACGATGAAAGAAACGGTACAGGTGCTTGAAGAAGCCGTGTTGTCGAAACAGCCGCATCAGGTTATCACTGCCAATCCAATTATGGTTATGGCTGCGCTAGAAAATCCCGCAATTATGAAGGTGATGAAGGATGCGGAGATGATTGTTCCGGACGGAACCGGCGTGGTATGGGCTGCCGGCTACTGCGGTGATCCTGTAGCAGAACGAGTGCCCGGCTTTGAACTTTTACATGAATTGTTGCGGGTTGGAGAAAACTATCGGTGGGGCGTGTATTTGCTTGGTTCGACTCCTGAAGTGATTCAAGAAACGGCAGTTCGGTTACAACAGCAGTATCCGGCTATTCGTATTGTGGGTTACCGCGATGGTTTCTTCGGTTCGGATGAGGATGAACAGGTGGTGGCCTCTATTCGGCAGGCTGAACCTGATCTGTTATTCGTCGCTCGCGGAGCGGATACCCAAGAACCTTGGATTCACAAATACAAGCATGCATTGCAAGTTCCTGTCATGATGGGGGTTGGCGGTAGCTTTGATATCATCTCGGGCAAAATGAAACGGGCACCTAAACTGTTCCAAAAGTTAAGACTGGAATGGTTCTATCGTCTGCTTCGTGAACCTAGCCGGGCTGGACGGATGCTTGCGCTCCCGAAATTCGCATTGAAAGTGATGCGGGACAAAGAAAACGTGACAAAAGTCCGATAAAAGCAGGTAATTACGAGATAAATGCTTGTTTTTGCTAGAAATTGAGGATAGCTTTTCAGAAATGATCAGCGTATAATTCATTCCGGCACATACGTGTGTCACTCGAATGAAAACATTCTTTGATTGCACTAGGCACTCCCGCTAAAGGAGCTGTTACACTTCATTACTACGATTGCAAGAGAACCTTCGATCGCCCTTATCCCCAAATTTCTATTTATCCTTGTTCAAGGATGAAATTCGGTGATAAAAGCGAACGCTTCGCTTCTACAGGTTTTCCCTTGCACTCTTCGTACCGTGTAACTGTTGCCTCAGAATCAACAATAAATTTTCATCAAAAGTGAAAAACAATGTTTCTTTATATATAGAAAAAGAGAACAGGGGATTTATAATTTTTCTGAAGGTATTATAATTGGGGGTCGAATGTTCAAATGGTAGCGATCTTTATCATTGGATTTCTGGTGTCAATGGGACTTGCTTTAGCTCTTACACCACTTGTTAAAAAGTTCGCAGTCCGCATCGGTGCAATGGATACACCGAATGCACGTAAAGTGCATACACGTATTATGCCGCGTCTTGGCGGATTGGGTATTTTTCTGGCATTTATTATTACGGTTGCTGCGTTGCTTCCGTTTGTCTCCGCTTGGTTTACAACTCGCGATATGAGTTTTGTCAGTGCATTTCTGGTCGGAGGCTCCATCATTGTATTGATTGGTGCGCTGGATGACCGTTTTGAATTGTCTGCCAAAGTGAAACTGCTTGGACAGATCGTGGCTGCGTCCGTCGTTGTATTTGGATTTAACATCCGCGTAGACTTCGTGAACATTCCGTTTCAGGATGCGTATTCTTCACTCGAAACGTGGGTGTCTATTCCGCTGACGATTCTGTGGATCGTTGGTGTAACCAACGCGATTAATCTGATTGACGGACTGGATGGTTTGGCTGCCGGTGTATCAGGGATTGCCATTGGTACCATTGCAGTGATGTCTTTCCTGATGGGTAATACGATGATTGCTCTGATGTGTCTGGTATTGCTCGGTAGCATTATCGGGTTCTTGTTCTTTAACTTCCACCCAGCGAAAATATTCATGGGAGATACCGGTTCACTATTCCTTGGTTTCTCCCTGGCGATGCTTTCGATGCTCGGATTTAAACAGATTGCAGTCGTGTCCTTCATTACACCGCTGATTATTATCGGTGTACCGCTCTCGGATACATTGTTCGCGATTATTCGCCGTGCGGTGCAACGGAAACCGATCTTCTCACCGGATAAAGGTCACCTGCATCATTGCTTGCGTGAGCTTGGATTCAGCCATCGTCAGACCGTACTGATTATCTATGGTATTGCTGCGTTCTTCGGTGTGCTGGCTATTATCCAGTCTTCGGCTGCGATGTTTGAAGCTAACTGGGTAACCTTTGTTGTGATCTGTATCATGATGTTCTTCCTGCAAGTTGGGGCAGAAGTCATTGGACTTGTAAGTAAAACGAGAAAACCAGTGATTAACTTCCTGATGCGTATGCGTGTGAAGCTTAATCCACAGACCCGTTCGAAATCCTAAAAAATTATTTCGTTTCCTGCTATCGTTCAATATTCTAATACTAGACCCTTGCCTTATCCCGATTGGGATAAGGTTTTTTGTTTTTTTTGAGATTTTTACTAAATAATTGGAACCTTTTTGCCGATAAATACTGGTAACTGACTTAAAAAGAGGAGAGATGATACGTAATGCAACAAAAGAAACGGCCGTTGATTTGGATCATGTTGGTCACCATGGTGCTCTCGTTGTTCCCACAAGGTCTATTCGGTGGGTCCGTTGCTTCGGCTGCCAACGCACTGACTACCTACTTTACACCAGATAATACCGCCATTAGTCAAACGGCGGATTTGAACATTGAAGACTCAGCAAATGCTAGATTTTTGACTCGGGATCGAGCTTATCAGACGACTCAGGGGACAATTACAATAACAGGTGCATACGCTTTTGTATCCAAAGATACGATGCGTGTCAAAGTCGAACAGCTTAACTCGGTTAGTGCACCGAGCAACAAAACGAAATGGGAGCCTGATGCTACCCGTTCCAATACCACTGCAGTAACTGCGAGTACGAGCGGTAATAACAACTTTACGGCAAACAACATCACCTTGTTTCCGGGTTTTAACCGGATTACCTTCACAGGAACTCAAGGATCAGTAGAACGTTCAGATACGTTTTATGTGCTGTATGATCAGGTTCCATTTATCCAGGATTTTAAAATCTTTACGGACCCAAGTACAGGTTCCAATACATCCTATGGTTTGAATGAAGGTGCGCAGACAGTTGTCAATACACAGTTTGTGTCTGTTCAAGGTAAAGTGCAAAATGCAATTAAAGTAACTGTTTCATTGAATGGTGGAGAAGAACTCGATTCGTCTTTGCTTCAAAACGGAACATTTTTCACGCCACAGTTAAAACTGACTGCTGGTTTGAATAATCTGAAATTTAGAATTGCCAACGGTTCGGATTCTATCCTTACCGAACGTGCAGTGTATTACTACGACAAGGATCAGCCATTCTCTACGCTCAACGTTTCATTAACGAGCGGTGGAACTACAGATACGAAATCGCTACTGAACAATATCCCGACATTTTCGAATGCAGCTACCGAAGCCAAGCTTGAAGTTCAGATGGTGCTTCCTTATATCGCAAGCAATAGCTCATTTAAGGATTCAGGATCGTTCACAGTCAATGGAACAACGATGACGTTCAGCAACGCAACGGAAACCATTATTCCCGGTCCGGATGGGTCAACGCCTGAATACCGAATCGTTACATTCACAACCGATAATGCGTATCCGTTACAAACATCAACCACAACACCAGCTGAAATTTTAAAGAATCAAACGGTTAACGCCGTTGTAGGGCATGGAACATTTAGCTCTGGATATCAAGGGAAGTTTACTTATGCTCCAGGTGTTAAAGCTATTACCAATATGTACTATCTTCCAGATTATAGTGGTGGTGCAGTAACCAATAAAGTACCACTGGACAATGCACAGATTGCTACAGCAGATTTTTATATTATGGTGGAGTCTAGCCAAGCTATTGCAGGCGAAATCGTAAAAGGTGAATACCTCCCAACCGGAACAACCAAGTTGACGATTGAGGGAGCACCAACAGGAACGAATGCGCCTACCGGTCTTTCAAACAATCAAGCGGTCTACTTGGTAAAAAATGTGGCCAATGGCACGCAGAAAATTCGTTTTTATTATGGAAATCCTGATCCACATTACGATGTTACCGTATCGTATGCTGCCAAAAGCTATATTTACGTAGCCAACTTGTATGATGGACAGAACTATACATTCAATTCAAAAACGACCCAGTCCTTAACGGTCAATGGTGAGTTCGTTGGATTCAGTACACTTGTATCTCCTCCATTCACAAGTCAATTATTTGTGAATGGTGTAGCCAGAACTCCTGCTGGTTTCCCGGGCACCAACGGTAAGTTCTCCTTCCCGTTGACTATTGGGGGTACGGGAGAACTTGTATATGGAGAGAATACCATCACCATTACAGGCACGGATAAAGACGGTGCAGGTAAGACTAAGGTCATTGAGAAAAAAATCAGAATTTACATTTCAGACAGCAATGTGTCCAATATTGATAAATTCATGCCGGTCCCTGTTCCAACGGATGGTCGTGTGGAATTCAGCAAGGCAGATGTTAGTGTATACACCCCTGAAGAGATGGTCAATATCTTCAAAGTGACGCCGGACTTCATTATTCGTGATGGAAAGTATGTAACGAGTAAGGATAGATATGACCTGGTGTTTAAGGGTGGCGGTGCCACTATTGCAAATCTGTACTCTGGTTCCAAGCTGATCTACAGCTATCCGATTCCAGCAACGGATACAGGAGATCCAAACAAGGCAACTCAAGATGGTCATATTGCTGACTTTGCGGGGAATCAGGATGAATTCATGATTCGGATCCGGAACTATATCTTTGATGCACCAGGTAGCCATGTGTACACATTAGAGCTGATCAACAGCACGGGAGCCAGAACGACACAACGGTTGGAGATCTTAAGAGAACCATCTTCTTATCGTATCTTGTCTCCTGTAGCGACAGTAGGACAACAGATTGTCGTTAACAAAAACTATGTACATTTTGATATTGAAGCTGAGGGTGCAACACAGGTATTGATTGGTAAGGAAGCGGCTGTTAAACGTCCGGATATGGATAACCGTTTTGTCCTGGATTATGTAGGATTGTCTCCGGATAAAAACAATGCGATCAAAATTCAGATTACGCGAGAAGGCGGTAAGATTAACGATACGGTTAACGTGTTCTATACAAGCACCGTTGGAGTAGATGCACAGTATATGGCTCCGAAAGTGGCTAACAAATATTCTGCATTTAATAAGAAGCTGGAATTGTCGTTCCCGAAAGGAACCATTCTGCAATCCGCTTCCAAATCAAGCAGTGGTGTAATCAAGTTCTACCCGGACAATAAAATTCTGTTTGGTATTGCTGATCCGAAGGACGGCGTACTGGAACGAAAAAATGATTACGGCTTTAATATTGGACAGGCAGATCCACGCAGTACGGGAGGTTTGTCACCAATCACAGTTCCGACGATTTTGACAGAGATGTTTAACTCCAACCTGACGACAAGCAACTTTGTTCCAGTATCCGATACTTACTGGATTAATGGAGGAATTGGTGAACTTGGAGATAAAGGGACAAGCGGATATAAGCCAGGAACCAATGGGGTAACACCGTACTCTCTAGAAGGAAGCTTTACACAATTCCCGACAGAACGGATATTGGTGCCTTCTAACCGAGGTACGTTGACTCTTGCCTACGATCCTTCGATTGTAGATGAAGTAGGTTCGACCATTAGCGTATTCCGTTACTCCGATAAGAGCAACATCGGACAGTGGGAACCGATTGGTGGAGCTGTGGATACGAAGAAACATACCGTTACCGTTTCTTTCGACGAGTTTGGTTATTACAAAGTAATGAAGCAAAGTAAGAGCTACCCGGATATTACGAACCACCCGTGGGCAAGAAATATCCTTAATGCTCTGTATTCCAAAGGCATCATGAACAATTTGCGCTTTAACGCTTTTGGTGCAGATGATCAGACGACACGTGGTGAGTTTGCTACCCTGTTGGTCAAAGGTTTGGATATTCCATTGAAGTATTCGAATATACAGACCTTCTCAGACGTTTCGCCAACAACCAGAAGTGATACGTGGGATTATGCTTCTATTGAGACAGCAGCCAAAGCAGGGATCATTACAGGACTCAGTGATGGATTCTTTGGTGTGGAAGATCCAATTACACGTGAGCAAGCGGCAGTAATGATCGCACGAGCGATGAGCATGAAGCTTGCTGCGAATGATAGTAAGCTCGCGGGGACATTGTCTAAATCCTTCCAGGATTCTAATCAGATTGAGTACTATGCCCGTCCTTCGGTGCAGGCTGTATCCAAGGCAAAAATCATGGAAGGCAGCCCCGTGCAGGGCAATGCCAAATCATTCCTCTTCAATCCGAAAGGTAACCTGACTCGTGCTGAAGCAGGTAAAATTGCTGTAGAATTGTTCAAGAAAGGTACCAAACTTTTCCCTAAAACGCTAAGCTAATTTATCCGATATGGAAATGTTTTAGGAAGAACCTGTCCCTTTAACAAGAAGGGGCAGGTTCTTTTTATGGGTAAATATGAGATTGTATAGAATGCATTTATAATAGAAGGAAACAGTTTTTTACCAATAACTATTTTTGTAATTTGCTAGAGATTAAGATACAATAGCGGTAAATACACAATGATCTAGAGGGTGAAGTTAGCTTATGAAACCGATTTATTCCAAGGCCCAACTGGGCTACATGAAGGCAAAGACACAGTTTGAGAAGCAGGCAGTCTTTCTAGAGAAAAAACTAGAAGATACACGTAAGACTCAGGAGATCTCCCAGGAAGTAATGGAAGGGCTTGTTCAGACGACCGGCTTCCATGATGCGTATAATAATCTGGTTCTAGCGGAAAACGAATTGATCGAATGGTCTCATACCACAATGAAACATGAGAAGACGTATCGTGAGAACCGTATCGCGATTGATGACATGTATTTGAAACTAAATAGTGATCCCAAAATGCGTGCACAGATTATTGATTTAGCAATGAAGATTCGATAATCTACAAAATTAAAACATGAAAGAGGGCCAATGGGCTCTCTTTTTTTATTTTGAATATTGTGGAATTTGTCGCTTCATTGTCATAAACAGCGGGTATAAATAAACGTCCGTCTCATTTCTGAAAACTTCATGTCGCAGATATTAAACCAGCAAAGTGGCGCTGTGACTGGTTTTGAACATGCTAGAAACCTGCGCTGCATCAACACATAAATAAATTCAAAACTTTTTTTAAAGAATGCGCAACTTTTTGAGATCTACTGCGTTTAAGATGTAGAGTCAAAAACATTGGGGAACTTACCAAGAATGACCTCGTGAAGAATCTTGTCTATTTATTAGAAAAAATTGCTTTACGGCACGAGAGACCCATTGTATAATACGTAAGGTAGGATTAGGAAACTACTCTATTTACGTGTGATTCTATTATTATTCTAGGTAACAAGTTTCTGTGATATGCTCACAGACATCATTTATATTAACTTGCTCAGAACTCTGGAAAGGGGGTGCAACAATATATGAGGAACACGAGCGACCCTATTAAAGAAAATTCAAATGTTATGAACACCCAAGGAGGAGAAAAAAAGGTTATGAAGAAAATTTTATCCGTAGCATTGTCTACAGCAATGGCATTCTCAATGTTTGCTTCTGTAGCATTCGGTGATACAGCAGTTTCCCCGCAACAACAGTTTGACGCATTGAAAGCAAAAGGTATCTTCGAAGGCTTCCCTAACGGTACAGCTGGATTGGATCAAGAGATGACTCGCGGTCAATTCGCAAAAGTTATCACTAAATTGCTCGGTTTGAAAGAAGTAACTGGTCAATTGTCTTACAAAGACAAAAACTACACAGCTAAAAACTGGGCTGTACCTTACATCGAAGCAGTAACTGCTGCGGGTATCATGCAAGGTAAAGACACAACTAAAAAAATCTTTGACTTCAACGGTAAAGTGACAATCGCTGAAATGGCGACGATCCTTACTCGTGCGCTTGACCTGGAAGTTCCAGCTGAAACAAACAACAATGCTCCAGAATGGGCTAAAAAAGACGTTCAAGCAGCAATCAACGCTGGTCTGGTAGATGCTAACGCTAACTTCACAGCTAACGCTTCCCGCCAATTGCTGGTAGGTGCAGCTTATGCAGTGGATCAAGCTCAAAGCTTGAAAGTTTCTTCTTACGAAGTAAGCGAAGCTGGTAAAGTCGTTACTTTCAAAATCAGCGATGGTGAATCCGTTAAAGTAACTTTGGATAAAGCTCTTGAAGCTAACAAAGAAACTGAAGTGAAATTCACTTACAAAGAAAAGCAATTCACTGAGAAAGTTACTTACAAAACAACTGCAGCTCAAGCTGTAGCTTCTGCAACTGCTACAAACTTGAAAGAAATCACAGTTAAATTTGATGGTACTGTAGATCAAATTTCTGCTGAAAGCAAAAACAACTATGTTGTTAGTGGAGTATCTTTTAAAAGCGCTACGTTGTCCGATGACAAAACAACTGTAACTTTGTTGGTAGACCAAAGCTCTTCTGCTTTGACAAACCAAAGAGTAACTAGCTTGCAGGTTAACAACGTTAAAAATTCTGATGCTACTAAAACTATCACACAAAAAGTTGAGTTTACTCCACTTGATGTTGCAGTTCCAGAAGTAAAAGAAGTTAAAGCGTTGGGAACTAAAGCTTTCAAAGTAGTATTCAGCGAACCAGTTAAACCTGAAAGTGTTATCTCTTCTTCATTCCGCGTAGATAACAACGTAATCGCTGCTTCTGTGAAATATGTTTATCCTAACACTGCAATCGTAACTACAGACTTGTCTGCTGGCGAGCACACATTGCGCGTAAGTGGTGTTCAAGATTACTCCGGTCTGAGTATCGTTCCAGTAGAAACTAAATTCACTGCAGCTGTAGATACAGAAGCACCTAAAGTGGTTTCTGTTAAATCTAACGACTTGAAAGAAGTTACTGTAGAATTCGATGAAACAGTGAAAAGCGTTGCAAGTGCATATGCTAACACTACGGGCAACACTGCTCAATCCATCGAAATCAACGACAACAAAGTAACATTGAAATTCAACAATCCGTTGAATGTATCTGAGAATACAGTTTATCTGACTGCAGTTTCTGACTACAGCAATAACTCTGCTTCTGTTGATGCAAAAGTAACTCCAACATTGGATACTGTTCGTCCAACAGTTGTAGGTACTGAGTTCAAAATGGAAAATGGAAACTACTTCGCTGAGATTCAATTCAGCAAATCTTTACAAAATGATCCAAACAGATCTGACAGAGCTACAAATCCAGAAAATTATGTTCTGAAAGATGCTGATGGTAAAGTTGTAACTGTTACAGGATTGAACTCTAAAGGTAACCCTGTAATTGCTCCAACTTACAATTCTACTGATAAAAAAGTTAGAGTTAATCTGGGTAGCAGCTTGAAAGATGATGCAACTTACACATTGACTGTATCTGGTATCGCTGATACTGCTTACATCGGAAATGTATTGTTGCCTTACACTGCTACGTTGAATGCAAATACTGCACAAAACGGTAAAGTAACTCGTGTTTGGTCTTCTTTCACTGATAACACTCGTTACGTTTATGTTCAATTCAATAAAACATTAGCTACTAGTGGCGAAGGTAATGCTCTTGAAGCAGCTAAATACACTGTTTCTTCAGTACTGAATGGAGCTGCTACTCCATCTTACCAAATCGCAAAAGAGAACAATGACATCAACTTGATCTCTACAAACACTGTTCGTATTGCGACTACTGGAAGTGGTATTCCTACTGGTTTTGATTGGAGTAAAGCAGTTGTTACTGCAAGCTACATTAAAGATTCCGAAGGTAAATATTTCAACAACGGTTCTTACAATGTTGGAGACAAAGTAACTGATTCTAAAGTTGCAGTTACTGGTGACGTGTATGCTACTAGTCACAATGAAATCAAAGTTAAATTTGATGCAGCATTGTCAAGTGTTAACTTGGGAGACTTCCAAGTTAACGGTGTGAAATCTCAACCAACTTCTTATACTTTGGCTGACAACAATAAAACACTGTTGCTGAAATTTGCTGATAATGCAGTTCCAGTTAATGCAGCTAATGTAACACTTGAGATTATTAACACTCAAACTCAAGATGCTTTTGGTAACAAAATCACAGCAACTGGTGCTACTCCAATCGTAGTTAAAGATGGTATTGCACCAACAGTTTCTTTGAATGATATCACTAAAGATGCTGCAGGTACTGCTATTACTATCATTGTTGACGGATCTGAAAGCCTGGCTGCAGATTTGGTTAACTACAATCAAAACTACATCAATGGACTCTTCACTGTTGATGCAGGTACTGGTGTGAAAATCACTAATGTTCAAGCTCTAGTTGGAGCTAACACTATCACTATTACAGCAACTGCTGATACTAATGTATCTGGTAAAGTTGTAAATGTTAAATTTGATGGTGCTAAAAACAAAGCAGCTGAAGCTATCACTGATGGACGCGGTAACGCACTTGGTGAGTTCACATTTGGTAAACAACTTGCTAGTAACTAATAGTAATTAGTTGATTTCTGGAACAACCTTGCATCTTTATAGATGCAAGGTTGTTTTTGTTTACATTATGATTTAGGAAGTTCAATAATTCGCCTGATCTTCAATATGAAAATGTTGTAGATTGAGTAAGTGTGACTTATTTGTTCTCAGAGAGATCTGACTTTATTTGATCAGGAACTCTTATTTTAAATGGGTACATACGAAGATTTTGATCTATTATTTATGAATGAGTACTCTTTTTCTTAAATTAGCATTATTAGATAATTCACAACAACATCGTAACTTTCTTCCCTTCCCAAACGTTTATACTATATAGCAACAAGCAACTTATGGGAGGTTTGGAAGTGGATCAAAAGAAAATGGTTGTGAGCTTGCTCGCAAGTGCAATGTTGATCAGTTCAACGGTTGGTACAGTGATGGCTGCCAATACAACAACGAAATCATCTGCCAGCAGTAGCGATAGTAAAACAACAACACCGAAAAAACAGGTTGTACATACCTTGGGGAACCTGGCCCCTGTTAAAGTGACTGCACGAAGTACTGTAAGATTAACGGATGTGAATATTCTGGCTCAGGATGATGGGAACGTCGTGACATATACGCTATCGTATCAGAATAATGACAGTAAACCTCTAATGATGATTGATTATTGGAGTAAGGTAAAGACGAGTGGAGGCACAGTGTTCTCCCCTAAACTGATCGCGAAGGATCAGGAAAAGAAATCAATTTCCCCTGGTTCCACGGTAGAACTGACTTATGTCATGAAAGCAGGACGTGAAGTAAAGATCAGTGACCTGAACTTCCTCATCGTGAAATGGGATTTTAGTCAAGCCAACTATGAGCGAACACTGGGCAAGTTTAATGTGCCCGCTTCCTATAGCATTACTACACCCGTGGGTAAACCGAAGACGGTTCGTCTGAGTGACTCTGCGGTGAAAGTTAAAGTTTCTGGCATCAAAGTCTATCCAGGTGAAGATAAGAAACAGTATGTGAAAATTGGTGTGAATTTAAACAATATTAGTTATAAATTATTGGAGAATCCAAATATCAAGTGGATTTTGCGTACACCAGGTGGAGCTAATTACCCGTTAACGCCAGATAAAGACAGTGCTACGGTGAGTATTCAAGCACAGGCGAACAAATCTCTTGGTCTGATGGCTTCTCTTCCTACATCGGTGAAACTGCAAAAGTCTGAGTTGCTGCTTGTCGAAGAGCAGGGTGAAGAGAAAAGTGTGCTTCCTGTGGCCGCTTTGCAACTGCCTGAGGCAAGTAAAAGCAATGTTGAAGTAACGGCAAATCAGGCGAATATTATTTCGATTGATGGACAGCCTCTCTCGACGTTGCTGAGCTCATCCAGAGTGCGTGTAGAAGATGAGGAATATACGTTGAACATGCAGATGGTACTCAAAAACGAAGGGAAAAAGGCCATCAAGGTACCAACGTATTCCTTCGAAGTACGTACAGCCGATGGAACGATTAATCCCATTGAGACGAAAGCATTGGATAATTTAAAATTAAACCCAGGCGATATCAAAACGATTAAGCTGAGTGGAACATTCCAAGGGGATGGTGACACGAGCAAGATGAAGTTGTATGTGATGAGCCCTAAGGATAAGACCGAGGGCACGGATACGACAACGGCAACTCCAGCGAACGGATTGGTCTTCTCTTATCCTGTTGGGGTCTATATTTTGCCTGAATCACCATCTGGCGGAGATGCTCTGACTACAGAAACAGTCATCAAAAACAATAAAGGTACATTTGGCGTATCAATCGGTTCGTTACAACGTCTGCCGTGGTTGGATAGCGATATTATTGCCGCAAAGGTAACGATTCGCAATGCATCAACCAAAACGGTACAACTTCCTGAACTGGAAGCGATGTTTACAATAGATTCGGCTCAAATCGATGGAGATAAAAAGTTAATTTACACGCAATCCGGCAAACTGTTAGGCGCAGGTATGACAACTGAAGCTTATCTGTTAACTAAAATCCCATCGGATCTGCGGATGTCTCGTCTGGAACTCAGCTTGAATGAAAAGGTGAGTGAAGAAGAAACAAACGAATGGATTACACTTAATACTTCTGGATTCATCCAAGCAGTGTCCTATGTCTCTAACGGTAAAACGTACACATCCGGTTCGGGGGATAAAGAGACGGAAATGGGTGCTCGTAGAACAATTCGTTATCCAGGGGCATCATCCGATATCGTGTATACCGAATTTGAGATGACCAATAAATCACTCCGTCAGAGTGGACTTGGCAAGCTGGTAGCTTACTATAAATCAGCAGATGGTCAGTACTATAGAGCTACAGCGAAACAATCCGAGCGTCTACCGGGACCTGGACAAAAATCGATTGTAACCTTCTGGGCTAAATTGCCGAAATCCGTTACATTCTCTGACTTGAAGCTGGTTGTAGGTGAAGGGGTTGCTGATGGCAAGTTTGTAACTGGTGAAGGGGAAGCGACGGCTTACGTGAACGCTATGGCATTTGAGGTTCCGCCAGTCTCCATTAATGTGCAGACTTCCCTAAGTAATATAGACCTGTATCCGTATAACCTTACTGCCAATATTGTACGTGCTTATCTGGCAGGCACCACGTCTGTACAGATTGAGATGAATTACACACTCACTCGTAACGAAGAGACAGAGATGGCTGAGAATGAACACAAATTGATTATTACATTCACTGATCAAACAGGGAAGACATATGAAAAAGAACTGACTGTGGGCACAGATATCAAGGTAGGTAAGAACCAAACTATTACATGGAGCATTGAGGATAGCATTTTCGAGAAGCTTCGTGGTGGTTCGTATCGTATTAGTCTAGATGACCAGTTCCAAGGACAGCGCATTCGTCTAGCAGAGCAAAGCTATGGTTACGATGTGACAAAACTTCCAAAGGAAGAACCGATCATTAATTTTGATTCTAAATGATTACATTTTGAATCAAGGTTATGGAAAAGAAGCAGTATTTAAATTATGTACTGTATAGTAAACCTCGCTTCCCCATGCAGGGGAGCGAGGTTTTACTTGTCCCATCTGACCTTTTTCTCTATAGTTAAAGTTAATAGATTACCAGAGGAGGAACAAATTACAGATGAAACCTTATATGAAAGTCTCTTTGGCTGCACTGGCGATTGGTGTTGGCGTGTGGGTCGGGGCGGTATATAACGATACGGCGATTGGTGCGGGCACGAGTCAACCGGGAACCGCAGATGATCCGGTGGTAACGAAGAGTTATGTGGATCAGCAGATTGCAAAAGCGCTAGGTGGCGGAGCTACTACAAGTCCAGGCGCGTCCACTGGCAACAATGGATCGACGGGAACAGGCAACACAGGTGGATCAAGTACTGATCCGGGGTTGCCGCCGCTGGTATCAGGTACAACCGATGCCGTAGAGATTGTAACCGTGAAGCCGGGTCAACAGCTCCTCGGCAAATCTGGCGCGGAGTTCATTGTACGTAGCGGTAAAGCCGTGATTGTCAGTGAGGGTACGAACGGTGTAGCCGATCTGACGGACGGGGTGGACCTGACGAATGGGCAGGCAGCGCCGACCAATCACCTGCTTTCTTTTCCAAGGGACGGACGTGGCATTACGGTTCTGGATGGTAACAAATACAGCCTCACGGTCATGGTACGCGGTGGATATACGTTGAAATAGGTTGTGTAGTTTGGTACGGAATTATTCTCTTTTATTTGCAGTCTATTGCTCAGATTAACCAGTTCTAACAATCATTAATACGGCTAGCCGGGCAAGTTCCTGCTCACTCTATACTTGTAGACAACCAACAACGGAGGTGCAGGAACAATGGCTAGAAGTAATAAGAAGGTCGTACCGGAAAGTCGTCAAATGCTCGATCAGATGAAGTACGAAATTGCTGCCGAGTTTGGTTTGAATGTTGGATATGGTGGTCGTAGCAGTTTAGCTGGCGCAGATACGGAGTTCGGTGGAGAACTTGGCGCGATCAGCGATCATTCCTATGGGCAGTACAAAGGCTGGGGACATCTCACTTCGCGGGAGAATGGATCGGTCGGTGGAGAGATTACGAAACGCTTGATTCGTCAGGCAGAACAGCACCTCTAGAACTCATACGTAACGTACCCTGAATTGACACCACTTGACAAATACGATAAGATGGCAGTTGAGGTATGCAACCTTTTCCACTAGGGAAAGGTTGATTTTTTGTTAAGGCAATTACCTGAAAAATCCTTGTCTTCGTTATTGCGGATCAGTGTCCTTATTATACTGTAAGCTTCTTCGAGGGTATAGTGAACGAATCGCCGTTATGTTTTGTTCGGGCAATCGCCATACTATAGTTATGGGAGGTTGAAACTTCATGTCTATTAAAGGCCGACATCTATTTACATCAGAGTCTGTAACCGAAGGACATCCGGATAAAATCTGCGATCAGATCTCGGACGCCGTATTGGACGCGTTTCTTGCGAACGATCCAAACGCTCGTGTAGCGTGCGAAGTTTCGGTAGCAACAGGTCTTGTGCTTGTTATTGGTGAGATCAGCTCTGCGTCTGAATATGTGGACATTCCGGCAATTGTACGGAATACAGTAAAAGAAATTGGGTACACTCGTGCCAAGTACGGTTTTGATTATAATACATGTGCGGTACTGACATCACTCAATGAACAGTCCGCTGATATTGCACAAGGTGTTAATGCCGCGCTGGAGCATCGTGATCCAGAGCAAATGGCACGTGAAACAGAGAACATTGGTGCAGGTGACCAAGGTTTGATGTTTGGTTTTGCAACGAACGAAACACCGGAGCTAATGCCGTTACCCATCGCATTGTCTCACCGTATTGCACGCCGTCTGGCGGAAGTGCGTAAGAACGGTACGCTGGATTACCTTCGTCCGGATGGTAAGACACAAGTGACGATCGAATACGACGGTGACAAACCGGTACGTGTGGACACGATCGTTGTATCTACACAGCATGCGGAAGAGACAACACTGGAACAAATCCAGAAAGACATCAAAGAGCAGGTCATCCTGCCTGTTGTCCCAGCAGAGTTGCTGGATGAGCAGACGAAATATTTTATTAACCCTACAGGGCGTTTCGTTATTGGCGGACCTCAAGGGGATGCAGGACTGACTGGACGTAAAATCATTGTTGATACATATGGTGGTTATGCACGTCATGGCGGTGGTGCGTTCTCAGGTAAAGATCCGACAAAAGTAGACCGTTCTGCAGCTTATGCCGCTCGTTATGTAGCGAAGAACCTGGTTGCTGCGGGTCTGGCTGACAAAGTGGAGATTCAGCTCGCTTATGCGATTGGTGTAGCGAATCCGGTATCCATTAACGTGGACACATACGGAACAGGCAAAGTTAGCGAAGAGAAGCTGGTGGAACTGGTGCGAGACAATTTCGACCTTCGTCCAGCTGGCATCATTCGTATGCTGGATCTGCGTCGTCCGATCTACAGACAAACGGCTGCTTACGGTCACTTTGGCCGTACAGATCTCGATGTACCTTGGGAACAAGTGGACAAAGCAGAACTCTTGAAAACACAAGCGGGTCTGTAATACGTCAGGCAAATATAAAGCTCTTGGTTCCGTTTAGGAACCAGGGCTTTTTTTGTCATGAGCTCCTGAGAATCTTATTAAATAATAGACTCTTCTAGCCTAGTAATCTTAAAGACAAGTAAGCCCAATAAATTATAAATTAAATGTAATATATATCCAAATAACTAACAGATATTCCTTCTGTGGCCGACATACATATAGAGGTCTGTACATCAGACATAAGGATTAAGGATTAGGGGGAAGGATAGGTGTTTGTGAAAAATTGGGCCCGTAAGGGATGGATTACACTATTAATCGTGATGTTAATGACACAGGGTTTGCTAGGCGGCTGGATAGGTGGAAATACAGCTTATGCCGCAGATGACTTGGCTGCGAAGGGAATTAGCGCCACATTACCTTTGTTAAATGCAACACAGGCAGACGGAACACAGCCGCTGAAGATTGAATTTACAAACCCGGTGAGAAAAGTAGCGAATACGCAAGAGCTAATCATTATCCGCCGACTTTCGGATAACTCGGTTGTGCGTAGTATCAATGTTGGTGACCCGACTGTAAGTATTACACCTGATAATGTGGCTGTTGATCCAGATCTGGGAAAGGTGGTCACAATTACGCCTAGTCCTGCATTGCCAGGTGGAAGTTTCTATGTCTCTATTGGTAATCGATCTTTTGTATATGCGGATGGCCAAACTTTTTTTGAAGGACTGGATAAGGAGTGGACCTTCCATGTCGCTACTGCAAGTCCGGCCAAACTGTTGAATCGAACACCGCAAACGGCATCTACGGGCGTATCGCCTTCAGCAAATCTCACATTGACCTTTGATCAAGCGATGTCTAGAGGTACCGGGAAACTACAGATTTATCAAGGGAATGAATTGTTTGAAGAGGTGGATGCGAACTCTTCGCAAATTAGTTTTAACAGCTCACAAACCATTGTGACGATTGACCCTGTTCGAAACTGGGCAAATAATAGCACCGTATACATAGCTATACCCGAAGGTTTTTTCCGTGATGCGCTTGGGAATGACACGGCTGCGATCCAGCGAATCGACTGGGGATTCAGTGTGATCTCCGATCCATCGGCTATCACAGTGGCTTCTTTGTCTCCAGCAAATGGAGCAACAGGCATAGCTCTTACGACGGAACTAAACGTAACCTTCACCCAAGAATTGGATACCAATTATTCCGCTCAAGCCATCCTGAGAAGTTCAAACGGCGGTACGGTGAACGCAACAACGATCATTAACAGCTCCAACAACCGTCAGCTGCGTATCATTCCGCAATCCAGCCTGACGAGTAACACAACGTATACGGTGGATATTCCGGGTAACGTCTTCCGGGATCGGTCCGGCAATCTGTTTACAGGCCTAACGGGGACAACCTCGTGGACGTTCAGAACCTTGTCTGTTGACACGACACCACCGGTGCTCAAAACAGCAAAAATGTACAGCAATACGATTATTCGTTTGACGTATGATGAATGGTTATCTACGTTTGACCTGTTGCCTTCCAGCTTTGCAGTGACGGTCAATGGAGATAATCGCAGTGTAAGTACGGCGTATGTTTCAGGGGATAGCGTGTATGTTGTGCTGGATACAGGTGTCGCTGTAGGACAAGTTGTGAAAGTAGCTTATACCGTCCCGACGACAACTTCACGTAGAGTTCAAGACTTGTCCCTGAACTCTGCGGTCTCCTTCTCGGCACGAGATGTAGAGAATGGACTGGACTCGATCATGTCCAAACCTCGTGAAGGTGTGGCATATACAAACAGCATCGTTCTCTACTATCCGGAGACGGTATATATTAACTCCAGTGATGCGTATAAACAGTTCAGTGTTACTGCCGATGGCAAAACCATTGGCGTAAGCAGCATCTCAACCAACACTAGCTCACAGATTACGTTGAACCTTAGTTCTTCAATTAGCAATGGTGAGGTGGTACGAGTATCGTATCAGCCAGGTGACCAGCCTGTAAAAGATAGCCGCGGGCAGCCGCTTGCAGGTTTCAGCGGTTTCTATGTGCGGAACAGTAATGATTCAAAGCCGCCTGTATTCCAGAAGGCTGAAGTTAATGCTAATAAGCTGTGGATGTATTACAATGAGCCGCTAAGCCGGTTAAACAAACCGATGAATAATCAATACTCGGTACTGGCAGACGGCAAAGCGATCTTTGTTAACAATGTAGACATTGATGATGATCTGGTGACACTAACGCTGACAACTCCAGTGACAAGTACGCAAGTGGTGACGTTATCTTATGTACCGGGAACCTCTCGCTTGACGGATATGGCTAACAATCAGGCCGCTTTACTGGATCTTGTACCTGTGACACAGACCTTCGGAAACGGTACAATTCTGTCCGGTATTCTGCAGGGAGATACGGTCCAGATTAACTTCCGAAACACATTAAAATCAGAAGCTGTACTGACTCCCTCGCAATTTAAAGTACAGTCTGGCAATGAAATCATTCCGGTTAGCTCCGCCTCGGTTAATGGGTCTGTTGTGACGGTTAAACTGTCCAAAGCTGCTCAGACCGGACAGGTTGCTACAGTGACGTACACCCCAGATGGTGTTCAGCTTAGAGATGCTTTGAATACAGAAGTGGCTGCGTTCGGACCATTGACGTTGCAAGAGAAGACAGCGACTACGACGCCAACAGATAATACATCGTTAGGACTCCCAGCGTGGCTGACGGAACGTAATGCAAATAACTCCGGTTTTGCTCAAAGTATGTTAATTCTAAGTACAGATGCAGCAACAGCTAAGATGGCATCATCTCGTTATAACCGAACAATACAGCAGTACACACTGGACGAAAATAAACTTGAACAGGCGTTCAATTATGCCTCGAACAGCTTTAAGTTGAATCAACCGATCATATTCGAAGTCCCAACGACGAGTGAAGCAGCCTATGTGGGTATTCCATTCCACAAGCTATCCCAACTGGCAGGCAAATATCGTGCAGGTACGATCGGTGTCAAATATAAAGACAATGTATGGATGGTCCCTCTTGCAGATCTGAAGTTTGTAACAATGGGACAAAGTGCGGGAATCACAACGGCTCCAGGGACAGCGACCCTGTACGTACAGATGGAGCCTGTGCCAAGACTTTCAGCAGGTGCCATGGACTTCATGTTATCCAGATCCAACGCACAGAGTCTGGGAGAAGCAACAGAAACCTATGTTACGCTCTTTAATGGAAACACGGGGAAGAGTGTAGAGCAAAATATTAAAAGTGAATATTTAACGAAGGTGCCTGGAAACACATCTACACTGTTAACCACCTTGACAGCGATTGACCCCAACTCACAATCGTTATCGTATATACCGACAGCTTATCGAACCTCTTCGACAGGGATCGTAGCACGTGGTTTGTTGGATGGAAACCGCGTGATTGCACCGATCACCCATCTGGTCAGCTTCCCTAAAGCATCGGACTGGTCTAGGGAAGCGTTAACGGAACTCGCTTCCAAATGGATTATCACTTCAGATAATCTGGACAAGTATAATACCAAAACGAATATCACTCGTGCCGAGTTTGCTGAACTTGTTGCAAGAGGTTTGGGACTCAAACCGGATGCATCTGCAACATCATTTACGGACCTTGGCAGAAAACCTGAGACCAATGGATATATTGGTGCTGCAGTAAAGGCAAAGATTATTCAAGGGGTAGGCAATGGGAAGTTCCAGCCAAACAGCCCGGTCACGCGTGAACAAATGGCGATTATGCTCGTCAAAGCAATGGATTTCGTAGGCCAGCCTCCGGCACTTCAGGAAAAGGCAGAGGATACGCTCAAGGTATTTAAGGATAAAGCCAAGATCAAAGCCAAGGATTCGGTAGCCAAAGCCGTGCAAACAGGAATCATCCAAGGGCATCTCGATGAGACCTTCAAGCCTACGGGTAAGGCGACCAGAGAACAAGCGGCGGTCATGTTAAAACGGATGTTGGATCGGATTGGTTATCTGTAAACATATAAAGCTGGATTTAAACCCATTCAATTATGAAGGTTTAAATATTAATATGCAGGATGATTCCCAGGTATGGAGGTTTACTCTATACCTGGGTCTTTTTTTACCAGAAAAGCCCTTAATATTCATGATTAACGTAACTTTTTCTACAAAAAACAGTCTATTAATAGAAGGGTATGCTAGGGATCACGCTGTGAGACTGTCACTAGGCAGGATCTGTGTGATATCTAAGATTGATATACAAGATGGGAGAGACGTTTCAAACATGCTGGGGAAACATGGGAAACAGCTGGAAGGCGTTAAGTACAATAAGGCAAAGAAATGGGCAATTGTAACACTGGCTGGTGTGATCTGGATTGCGCCTGTGATGAGTGCAGGAGGACAGATGTGGTCAGGGACTTCGTGGCAATCCGTAGCCGCGGCCGCATCGACGAATACGAGCAAGCTGGGCGAAGAGATTTTGACTTCGGGTGCGAAGCTCATGAAATACAGATATACGACAACACGTTCAGGTTCGAAGGTAAATGTGCTTGCCGATGTGATCCAGGTAGACTTGCAAAATCCATACGTGAAACTGGATGTAATGACAGGCAAGGGAAATAAATTAAACAGTAAACAAAGCACTGGCGGTATGGCGAAGGAAAACGGCGCGGTCGCTGCGGTGAACGGAGATTATTTTAACGTATCCGGAGAAATGTCACCGATCGGCGGTCAAGTTTCTGACGGTGTATTGGTGTCTACGCCTTCGGAACTGAAGGGCATGTATGCTCTCACGGTAACCAAAGATGGCAAGCCCATGATTGATGAATATTCATTTGACGGCACAGTAAAGGCGCAGGATGGTTCAACATTCGCTCTGCGTGGGATAAATAAGGAGGACTATACGGTTGAAACGGGAGCGGGTACATACAGCCATGTGAACTCCATGTATATTTATACACCTGCATGGACGTCGACCAAACGTCCGAATGATCCTTCCACAACGCCGACGGAGGTACTCGTTCAGAATGGTGTCATCACGCAAATTTCGGATAAAAAGGCATTAAATATGACCGTACCGCCGGACGGGTATATCCTCCGTGCACATGGTACAGCGGCAACATGGGTCATGAGTCACCTGTCTGTTGGACAAACAGTTGGAGCAGATTACAAGTTGGTTGCCAAAACGACAGGACAGTCTGTTGACCCGAATAATCTGGAAATGATGATTGGC
The DNA here is from genome assembly GCF_900102085.1 of Paenibacillus polysaccharolyticus. Taxonomy (GTDB): domain Bacteria; phylum Bacillota; class Bacilli; order Paenibacillales; family Paenibacillaceae; genus Paenibacillus; species Paenibacillus polysaccharolyticus. The sequence goes on from NZ_FMVM01000013.1 coordinate 119,025, forward strand.
GGTCATACAATTCTGGTAAACGGAGGTCAGGCTGCTTCCTTCTCGCGGAATATTGCTTCTTCCGGCATAGGTGGTGTTCGTGCCAGAACCGCGGTAGGATATTCTCAGGATGGGCGGTATGTATATATTATTGCAGCCGAGAAAAACGGCAACAGCAGCGGCATGTCCTTGACCGAATTACAGTCATTTATGACCAGTATCGGGGTATGGAAAGGCATGAATCTGGATGGCGGCGGATCAACGACAATGGTTACACGTCCACTGGGTGAACAATCCGCAAGTCTCACATTTAACACCGAGTACGGTACCGAGCAACGTCAAGTTGTAAATACACTTGGAGTATTCTCGACGGCACCTGAAGGCAAGTTGAAAGGTTTTGCGGTGAGCGGCAACCAGACGTTGCTCGCAGGTCAGGAAGGAAAGTACTCTGCAAAAGGCTATGACACGTACTACAACCCGATCTCGACAGGCAATATTCCGTTGACCTGGAAATCCAGCAATAACGGCATTGTCAGCGTTAGCAACGGAACGATTAAAGGTGTGAAGCCGGGTACAGCAACGCTGACGGCAACAAGTAGCGGAGCGTCTTCCTCTATCAAAGTAACGGTGCTGGGTGGTAACGAGCTGGCTTCCTTAACTGCCGGATCTGGTCTTGGCTCACTCCAAGCGGGAACTACACTCTCGATTCCAGTGACAGCTACAACAAAGAGCGGACAAAGCGTGACGGTACCGGCCGATTCCCTGACATGGGAATTCATTGGATTTAAAGGAAAAGTGTCAGGTGACCAGTTGACGGTATCGTCTGTAAATGATGGAGCACAGGTTGGTTATGCAATCGGCCGATATGATGGTTACAGCACGGTTGTTGTACTCTCTGCAGCAGCGAGCGAAACGATCTGGGAAAATTTCGAAAACGCGAACTATCCGATTAACTTCACAACAAATGTAGCAGGGGTGACAGGCTCGGCCGCAGTCGTGGCAGGAACCGGTGAGAAGGCAGGCTCAAAGGTACTGCAACTCAGTTACGATATGACGGGCGGAACCGGTAAAATGTATGCTTATGCTCAGCTGAACGGTTCAACAGGCAGAGACGTATCAGCAGCCGCAACGTCCATGTCGATGGATGTGATGGGTGACAAGAGTCTGAACTGGCTACGTGCAGAATTTACGGATGCTAAAGGCAAAACGGTATATGCCGATCTGGCTAAAGTCATCGACTGGAATGGATGGAAGAAGGTTAATGTTGACCTGAATGGACTGAACATCGCTTATCCGGCGAAACTGAAACGTGTGTATGTCGTGAATGTAGAAGATGGACAGGATGAGCGTGCAATGACGGGAACGATTGCGTTCGACAACATTGCGTTCACCATGCCTTCCAAATCCAGCGAAGTTGGATTGCCTACAGGTACAGCTTCACTGGTACTTGGACAGAAGTCTATGACAGTAAACGGGACAAAAAAGACCATTGATGCAACACCGGTTCTTAAGAATGGAACTACGTATGTACCGATCAAACATGTACTGGATGCCTTTGGCGGACAGGCGAACTGGGACGGTAAAAATCAGCGGATTACAGTAATCCGCGGCAGCAAACTGATCGATCTGGTGGTAGGTCAGAAAGAATTTGTTCTCAATGGCAAAAGACAGAGCGCAACGGTTGCACCTTACGTAAGTGGGGGCAGGACTTTAGTCCCTCTCAGACTCGTTTCCGAGCAACTTGGGTTGACTGTAAAATGGGAACAGAACACGAAGACCGTTACCATCTCATCGTGATATGGTATGATATATACCGGAAACGATAGAAATGGAGTCGAACAAACGTGGATTTACAAGCCGATGCCATAGACCGCGTCATAAAAAACGCCATACAAGTCATGGAAAACAGCAAATATCAAATGTTTGAAATCATGGACTCCACTCGTGATGAGCTGAAGACGCTCAATGAAGAGTTGAAGTCGGTGCTGAAGGAAACGGCGGAAACGATCGAGAAAGTAGATCAATTGGAGCTGAATTACCGCCGTTCCCGGATCCGGCTTACAGAGGTGAGCCGCGACTTTGTCCGCTATTCGGAGCATGATATCAAGCAGGCGTATGAAAAAGCGACACAGCTACAGCTGGATCTGATGATTTATCGTGAGAAGGAAATGTATCTAAAGGCCCGTCGGGATGATCTGCAGAAGCGTGCCAAAAATGTGGAGGCTTCTGTAGAACGTGCCGAGACAATTGGTTCGCAGATGGGCGTTGTGCTAGAATACTTGTCAGGAGAGCTGGGTCAGGTGACCCGGATTATCGAGTCTGCCAAGAATCGACAAATGATTGGTTTGAAAATAATTTTGGCCCAGGAGGAAGAGCGGAAACGTATTGCCCGCGAGATTCATGACGGGCCTGCGCAGATGCTTGCTAATCTAGTGCTTAGGACGGAAATTGTAGAAAGAATGCTCATGAAGCAGGATTTTAAGATGGTTCAGGCCGAAATAGTAGATTTGAAAGGCCAGGTTCGTTCAAGTCTTGAAGAAATGAGAAAAGTTATATTCAATCTGCGTCCTATGGCACTGGATGATCTGGGATTGATTCCAACGCTTCGAAAGTATGTGCAGGATTTTGAAGTAAAAACAAAAATTCGGTCGCTTTTTGAAACAAGAGGCAAGGAACATCGTCTCTCATCTGCAATGGAGGCTGCAATCTATCGTCTCGTGCAGGAAGGTCTGTCTAATGCTGCCAAGCATGCTTATCCCACATATGTTGTCGTAGAAATTACATACCAGGCTCAGCTCGTCAAAATTGTCGTTCAGGACAATGGGCTTGGGTTCAAACCGGAGCTTCTTGCCAAGAAAAGCAAGGATCACAACCACTTCGGTCTGATCGGGATGAGAGAACGGGTTGAACTGTTAGAAGGAAGAATAGAGATTGAATCCGCAGAGAACCAGGGAACCAAAATAGTCATTCATATCCCGACAAACGTGGATAAGGGAAAGGAGTAGCAGGATGGAAAACCGTGATACTGGAAAAACATCAATTAAAGTTCTCTTGGCTGATGATCATCAGCTGTTCCGAGAGGGCTTGAAACGCATTTTAAATATGGAGGACGACATTGAGGTCATCGGGGAATGTGGCGATGGCATTCAAGTGCTCGAATTCTGTAATCAGGATAAACCCGATATCGTTCTGATGGACATTAACATGCCTGTAGAGAACGGCGTCGAAGCCACTGAGAAGCTGCGCGAGCTGTTCCCGGATGTAAAAGTTATTATTTTGTCCATTCATGATGATGAAAGTTATGTATTCGAAACACTCCGTAAGGGAGCCAACGGATATTTGCTGAAGGATATGGAAGCAGAGTCGCTGATCAACGCGATTCGTTCCGTTCATGAAGGGCATGCATTTATTCATCCTAAAGTAACGGGCAAACTGATTATGCAACTTCGTCGTATGACGTATCTTAACGAAACAGGTGCGATGAGCGAAGGCGCTTCGAAGGAAGCAGGCGTTAAATTTGTTGCTGGAGACAATAACCCGCTGACACGTCGTGAAGCTGAGGTATTGCGTTTAATGGCTGAGGGTAAGAGCAACAAGATGATTGGTGAATTTTTGTTCATCAGTGAAAAAACAGTGAAAAACCATGTCAGCAGCATTCTGCAGAAGATGGAAGTGGACGACCGTACACAGGCCGTTATTAACTCCATCAAATATGGCTGGGTTACACTCTAATTCTAATAATTGTTATACAGGTATCTACTCGCGCCCTATCCAGTTTGGATTGGTTTGCGGGTTGATGGACTTTATCACTGTACATGAACACAGTGTAAGGGTGTCCTGAACATTGGTTCAGGCGAGCGCCGACTGGTTGTTTGACTGTAACCCTTCGGAATACGCTGCATATACTGCGGTATACAGGGATGTTCGCCATGGGTGAACATGACCTTCCGAGGAGGTGCAGTTGCCATGGTTGCTCATCTGACTATGATTCTGCTCATATACTTCCTGGCGGCAATGGCCGTTCATCTTATGCACCAGCGCCATACTTCCCGCCCGGAGTCCGAAGGCTTCGAGCAGATTTTGCTCATTCCTTCCAATCAGGTAGGACGGATTGAAGGCATTATTCGATCACTTTGTCTGGAATTATTATATCGCGGCAAGAGCTTTACATTAACGGTGGTCGCCGAGCAACAAGAGGCAGAGACGATAACCATTATTGAGAAGATGATGCAAAGGCAAGGCATGGAGTTGTCTTATCTGCCTGCTGTGCCAGCAGAACTTGAACATACCGGGCAGAGGAATGGTGACTATCGCCTCATTGATCTGCGTAGGTCCAATGATGAAGCTGGGTGCAGATAATCCTCACATTTTACACGTTTGCAGACGTTGATATGCCGATTCGATATGAGAAAGATTACAGCTTGAGGCTGTAATCTTTTTTTTGTAATTGTAGCCAAGTCTGCCTTTAAATTGAATATGGGTTTTATTGCAATCTATGGTTAAAGACTGGATTTATCACTACAAATGACGCTGAAGAAGCATTTTGAAGTCAGACGTCTTAACTTAGAAGTATAGACTGATAAAACTGGAAAAAGTTGCGCATATACAAAGGAAAAATTCCAAACTTTTAAATGAGTTAATACGTGACGTTAAGGTTGTCTTGACGGACAGAATGCAAAACCATATACTTGATTTATATGGAAATTGAGGAAGAGAAGGGTCGAACTAAGTAGCTGAAGGAACGGGATACGGTGAGGTTGAAATTCGAAATGCTTTAGAAGATGGTCATCGTATGAATAATTATAATCACTGTGATATGCAGAATGGACATGAAGCACATGCTCCGGCGAAGCCGTCGGTCAGCATGTGCTTTTTTTGTTTTTCGGATACGAACAGGGGAGGGAAGACGCGATGCAGGTTGGGGTTTACGTGTACCGGGCGGAGGAAGAGTGGGATATGGTCATGTCTCTCGACATTCAGGTGGATGTCATGTGGTGGCTTGAGGGCATGAGTGAAAGGCATGTGCAACAATGGCTGGTGTTAAGCATGTATCTTCCGTTAAGTCAGGCTTCGTGGCTGGTAGATCAATTCGTACCCGAGCGTAGCATGGATATGTGGCGTATGGAGGCGTGGCAAAGCTACTTCAATACCAAGCTGGACTTGTATGAGCATCTCTCGGGTGAAATAGAGGCAAGGAGAGTGTTGGTCGAACAGGCGGAGGCAGGGAAATGGAAGAATGGAAATGGATTGGACAGAGGGGAGAACGATAAAAGGGGAAAAGGAATTGGTAGGGATGGAGGGAAAGGGACTGCAGCTATGCGTGCAGTTAGGGTGGGCGGGATGCCGAAGCCATATCCCGCCGAGTATTGGGCTCAGCTGGAGCAGTGCGCAGCTCTGCTGGCTGAGCGGATGAGCGGCCGCCAATTACTGGCGGCCGAGGCCGAGGCGCTGCTGGCGGCGGAGCCCGCCATGCCGCCAGGGGGCTGGCGCGCGGCTGCGCAGCTCGCGCGCTTGCATGGGCGGCTGCAGCTCACAGCCGCCCTCGAAGGGCCTGCCACGCGCCGCAGGTTCGCGTGGCTCGGCCGCGCGCGAAGCGCGCCCCGCTGCCACCGCTGTGGCAGCGAAGCCAGGCAGCGCGTGCCCTGCGCTGCCTGCGGCCTGGCGGCGTGCGCCTACTGCGAGGCATGCCTCGCGCTAGGGCGTAGCCGTGCTTGTGCGCTGCTGCTACGCAGTGCAGCGCAAGGGGCCGTGCCCGCACGCGGCGAAGCATCGCGTGGCACGGCCCTGGCCCCCACCGGCGGCGGACTCGCCCGGTGGGGGCTAAGCGCAGCGCAGAGCGCGGCAGCAGCCGCGGCGCTCGCGTTTTTGGCCCGGCCGCCCGCAGGGGATGGGCCGGGGCGGTTCTTGCTCTGGGCCGTGACCGGGGCCGGCAAGACCGAGATGATTTTTCCACTAATCCAGCACACCCTGGATCATGGGGGACGAGCATTGGTCGCTACACCGCGCAGGGATGTTGTACTGGAGCTGGCTCCGCGCCTTGCCAAAGCATTCCCGGACACCTCGCTCGCAACGCTGTATGGCGGAAGTTCGGAGCGCTGGAAAGACGCGCAGCTTACTCTGGCCACCACACACCAGCTTATGCGTTTTTACCAAGGTTTTGATCTGGTGATCATCGACGAACTTGATGCATTTCCTTATCATAACGATCCCATGCTGGCCCACGCCGCTACATCTTGCTGTAAACCGGAGGGGCATTTTATTTATTTGTCCGCTACGCCGCCAACCCGTTTGCAACGTGAGGTCGCTTTGGGCAAACTTGCTCATGCCAAAGTGCCTGTCCGCTTCCATCGACATCCGCTACCTGTACCGAAGCTGATCAACATGTCTACTATGGCACAATGCATCAAACGCAAACAACTTCCAGCTACCATCGTGAGTAGCATTCGTACTTCCTTACAACGTGATGCTCAGGTGTTTGTTTTTGTAACGCGTATCGCCCAGATTGAGGCCTTTGTGCTCCTGATGCGTCGGACTTTTCCTGGGATCTCAATTGAAGGCACTTCATCGCAGGATGCGGAGCGGGCTGCCAAAGTCATTGCATTTCGTGAACGCTCCATCCGTCTGCTCGTGACAACCACCATCTTGGAGCGAGGCGTGACGATCCCGCGTAGCGATGTGTTTATTCTGGATGCAGACAACGGACTTTTTGACGAGGCTTCGCTCGTACAGATGGCAGGCCGGGCAGGGCGCTCCCTGGATGATCCGGCAGGCCGTGTCGTATTTGCTGCATCCCGCCGTACTCGTTCCCAAGTGAAAGCTGTATCCCAGATCCGCAAAATGAACGCTATTGCCCGTCGCAAACGTTACCTCCGTACGCCAGCTCCAAGATCATAGTCATCATTACATCAACATACACAACTGAACTTGAATAAGCTCACTACAGACTAATCGTTGATGCGAACCATTATTTACGCCAGTATCCACCTTCAAACAAAACCATTCCATCGCTACACAAGCACTAGTGGTCTTCACACTACTAACCGAACGTGTATTACATACTTTATGCTCGCTACGTCGTCTCGTTATTCCGTTTAGAGAGGAGAAGCACATCATGTTCAGTTATATTTCTCATATCTCCGAGCATGTTCAGCGTTTAACCGGACAACTCCATAAGCTGCTTGGCCCGCCGGGTTCACCATGTTTGACTTGTGGAACCCGTGCAGTGTTGTCCTCACGTTATCCCGGGATATGTTCGCGTTGTGTACAGCAGATTCCATGGATTCGTTCGATCCGTTGCCAGCGCTGTGGGCGTGGTGTAGGATGCCCTGACTGTGTGCGCCCGCATATGCAGAATCGCTCTTTCTTCTGCAATCGTAGCGCCGTCCAGTATAACGATCTAATGAAAGATTGGATAAGCATGTACAAATTTCGAGGCTATGAGCGCTACGCTCCGCTACTAACTGCTATGTTAACTCAAGCTTTTCAAGCGATGAGTGAAGAACTGACTCTTATATGTGAAAAAGAAACCGGGAAGCCGCTATGGCGACCGGATGCGGTCACGTATGTGCCCGTGAGCGACGAGCGTCTGGCCGAACGCGGCTTTAATCAGGCGGAGCGGCTGGCAACAGAGCTTGCCATCACCGCTGGTTTGCCCTGTGTTGATCTGTTGCAACGCCAGATCAACACAGGGAAACAAAGCTTCAAGTCTCGCGCCGAGCGATTCGAGACGATGAAACATGCCTTTTCTATCAAGCTTGATGAATTTGATTTCAGCCTGCTCAAGAATTACAGCAAGCCGTTTAAATTACTTTTAATTGATGACATCTACACGACCGGAAGTACGTTAGACGCTTGTGGGCATGTCATTTTACATGCCGCAAGTAAAGCCGGCGTGACGGTGGAGATTTATACACTCACACTAGCACGGTCTTGAGGTTTTGTTGTTATTTCCCCCTAAATAGTTAGGGGAAACTGTGAAGTAGATATCAGAAGCTAAGATAACCTTGTAAAATATGGGGTCCAACTTTAAAAAAAATTTCATATTCACGCAATCTAACCATTGTATATTTGTAAATATGCTATGGACTTCATATGAGAAAATAAGGTAATGTATAGATATTATCTAGTCGGAATAGGAAGTTTGAGAGGGGAGTTTTAGCGATGAATTTAGGGAATTGTCCTCGTTGCGGAAGATTGTATGCATTGAATTTTCGTGATGTGTGCTCGAACTGTATCAAGGAAATGGAGCAGGAATACCAGATCTGTGTAGACTATTTGCGCGAGAATAAAGGCGCCAACATACAGGAATTGTCGGATGCGACAGAAGTCTCAATCAAAACCATCACGAAGTTTATCCGAGAGGGACGGATTTCCATCGAAAACGCCCCGAATATGATGTATCCTTGTGAAGTGTGCGGAATGCTGATTCGTGAAGGCCATATGTGCGATTCCTGCCGTACTCGACTAACGAAAGACTTGGCTGGGGCTGCTCGTGAAGTAGGTCAGAAGGATAACAACCCAATAGGCGGACGAACCTACAATGCCGTCGACAAACTGCGCAATTAATAGGAACGTGGTCTTAAATACGAATAATGCTATAACAAATGTTTTGAAACGTACCGATAAACTTATTAAAGATTATCGGTTTTTTTTATTATCCTACTCATTTCGAACACATAAAGATAAAGAAAGAAATACGTATATCAACGAAAAAAATCAGGTGAAAGGAAGTGCACTTCGAATGAAAATCAATGAACCGAGTCGAATTGGAGCCATCAATTCATATCAGAGGAATGTTGAGTCCAATCAGCAGGCTGAGAACAAGAAAAGCCGCCGCAAGGATGAAGTATCCATTTCTCCGGAGGCGATGAAGATGCTTGAAGAACAAGGACGTACACAAGATGCAGGACGGTTGCAACGCATTCAGGAGTTGAAAGAGCAGGTAAGCTCAGGAACATACCAGGTAGACAGTAGCAAGCTTGCTGACAAGCTGCTACCGTATTTCAAGTCTTTTGATAAGGAATAGGTGATTAGGTAATGGCAGCACTGGACAGATTAATTGCAGTTTTAGAGCAGATGGAGCAAAGTCACCGTGATATGCTGGAGCTAAGTCAAGTTAAACGAGAAGTTATCGTCAAAAATGATGTAGACCAGCTTATTGCTATCATGAATAAGGAATCCAAGTTTATGAAACAGCAGGAGCCGCTTGAAACAGAACGACTACATGCTGTTCATGAACTACTTCAGGAGCGTGGCATCAAGTCGATGCTGAACCTGAATATTACCGAGATTTCCAAGCTGATCTTTGATCCGGCTGACAAACAGCGATTGTTTGAAGTTCAGAAGAGGCTGGCGGGAACATTACAAGAATTGAAAGAGATTAATCAACTCAATCAAAAGCTGATCGAGCAATCATTAATGTTTATTGATTTATCTATGGACATGTTTGCTTCGAGACCTGAACAGGATGCAACTTATCAGCATCCTGCTGATAAACACGGCAATCCAGGGCGAATCGGTCTGTTCGACACGCGTGCCTGATTAATAGGGGGAAACCAGGTGACATCTACATTTCATTCAATCGAAACGGCTAAACGCAGTTTGTTTACACAGACGGCCGCTCTTAGCACAACAGGCCATAACGTAGCCAACGCCAACACGGAAGGATACTCACGTCAGAAGGTGAACATGCAGGCTTCCATTCCTATGGAGCCGTTTGCATTTTTGCACAGCACAGCACCAGGACAACTCGGAACAGGAGTAGAGTTCGACTCGATCACACGTGTTCGCGAGAAGTTTCTGGATGACCAGTATCGAAACGAAAATACCAACTTTGGGAGTTGGTCGATTCAGCGAGATACACTGGAAAAACTCGAGGCGATTGTAAATGAGCCATCGGACACGGGTTTCCGGACGGTTATGGATAATTTCTATAAATCCTGGTCCGATCTGAGTAAAAACCCGGAAGACGTTACGGCTCGACGGATTGTTAAAGAGACGACACTGGCTCTTACAGATGCGATGAACCAGATTAGTCGCCAATTGGACGCTCTAAGTCAGGATTTGGACAGCAATATTGCGGTCAAGAGTAATGAAATCCAAGGTTATTTGGGTAATATTGCGAACCTTAACAGTGCAATTGTAAAGGTAGAGTCCCTAGGGGATAATGCAAACGACCTACGTGACCAACGTGACTTAATGGCAGACAAGCTTTCCAAAATTATGAATATTACCGTCACGGATTCGCCACAGGGTTATCAGGTTCAAATGAATGGACAAGAGCTTGTGACTGGCGGAGTGGTACAAACAGTGGTAGATTCAGCGTTTTTGAATAACGCATATACAGCTGGTACGCTCACCAACGGTGAGGTTCATGGCATGATCAAATCCAGAGATACGCTGGTGAGTGACTACCGTAAACAAATGGATGAGCTAGCGAATACGTTAGCTAACGGGGATATCGAGATCACAATACCTGCAGGTTCTGTACTACCTGATAATACCGTTCTGAATAATGTTACATACACAGGAGCGACACGAACATTGGCTAGTGATCTGAAGGTCACTGTCAAAGGTTTAAACGGATTGCATCAGCTTGGGTATAGTCTGGATGGTACGAACAATGGAGGATTACCTTTCTTTACTGCGGCTGGAGGTGGAACCGCAATTACAGCCGGGAATATCTCCTTGAATGCCGCCATAGTGGCTGATCCAAACAAGATTGCAACTTCACTTCGAACAACAACGAATGCATCTGGAACAGAAACGATAATCAAAGGGAATAATACACTGGCTAATCTGATGGCTAATCTTAAAGACACGCCGATGAAATCAGCTGACGGTTTGCGTAATGCAACAATCGGGGCTCAATTTAGCGCGATAGTAGGTCAACTCGGTGTACAGTCTCAGGAAGCAGCTCGCCAAACATCGAATTCGGAATTTTTGGTCGAACAGGTCAACACGAGACGCCAATCGGTCAGTGGAGTATCGCTGGATGAAGAGATGTCGAATATGATTAAATTCCAGCATGCATACAGTGCTTCAGCGCGCTTTATGACGGCATATGACCAATTATTAGAGAAATTAATTAATTCTACAGGTACAGTAGGCAGATAAACATAGAGAGGAGTGAGTAAATTAAAATGAGAGTTACCAATAACATGTTGAGTTCACAGTTGATTCTTAACCTGAACCGCAATGCACAGCAAATGAACACTACTCAAACTCAATTGGCAACAGGGCGTAAGATTAATAAGCCTTCAGATGATCCGGTTGGTATTACTTATTCTCTCCGGTACCGTGCGGAACTATCATCCAATGAGCAATATCAGAAAAATGTGGATAGCGCGATATCTTGGCTGGATTTCAATGATACCGTTATGGATCAGGCCGGTAGTGTGGTACAGCGTTTGAGAGAATTGACAGTTCAAGCGGCAACGGGAACGAATCCACAGTCGGCTCTGGACAGCATCAATGAAGAAGTCAAACAACTCAAAGCACAGCTCATAGATATCTCAAATAGCACACTAAACGGAAAGTATGTTTTTAACGGCGAAACCTATGACGTTAAGCCATACGATTTTCCTGCAAATCCGGATGGATCATTTGACACATCTGGCGCTGCTTCAGTTCTTACTGATACAGGCAAGATTAATTTTATTGTCGGTGAAGCTGTTCAACTCCCGATCAATGTCACGGGCAATGAGGTATTTGGAAACGCAGCTGAGGCAGATAACCTGTTTGTGATCTTTAATACTATTAGTCAGGCTCTGGCTAGTGGAGATCAGAAGGAATTGTCTAATCAACTAAACAATATTGATACGCGGACCAATAAAATGCTTTCTATTCGAGCTGAAATTGGTGCAAAAACAAATCGTATAGAACTGATGCAAGGTAGATTGAGTGATCTTGAAGTGAATTTGTCCGATCTACAGTCCAAGGTTGAGGATGCGGATTATGCTGAATTGTCCATCAAATCTAAAATCCAGGAGAATATTTACAACGCTTCTCTATCTACAGGAGCGAAAATCATATCCCAATCTTTGGTTGACTTTCTGAGATAAAGGGGAGATCCTCTTGTGAGTATTATTCCAATGCTGCAAATCCAGACAACGCCTACAGTACTTCATATAGATGCGGACATGGGGCAGTATTCCATCCGGCAACCGAAAGCAGATGTAGAGCTCCATACGAAGCCTGGGAAGTTAACGATACAAAGCCATCCGATAGATCTTAATATCGATCAGTCCAAGGCCTTCTCGGCCTATCATGGAGGGAATATGATTGATATGAATGCCCGGATCTATTCAGGCATTCAGCAGATTTTTCTGCAAAATATGGCCGAGCGTGTACAGCAAGGAAATGAACTGGCGGCAATTCATAAGCCAGGTAATACGATTGCCAACATTGTCGGGACGAACTGGCAAGCCAAACCGTTTCCAGAGACGCGTACACCGGCATCTATGGATAATGTGAGCATTCGTGTTAACACGAGAGCGCCTGACGTTCGTTTTGAAGCAGGAGAATCGGAAATGAATGTCACCGTGAACAAACCTGAGATCGAGTATCAACGCGGGAAACTGGATATCTATGTACAACAATATGCTTCCATACAGTATATCCCGCCTTCAATAGATATCGGATTATAAGTTATACTATAGAGCTATAGACGGTTGTAAGCATCCGCTATAGTTTTTTTTATCTAAAATTATTATCGCCAGGGAGGCGTTTATCATTTTTATTGAGACAAGTAATTGGGGTAAGATTGAAGTCGATGAGCAAAGTATTTATGAGTTCTCCAGAGGTCTGCCTGGATTTGAAGATGAGACTACGTTTGCTTTAATTCCTTGGGAAGAGACACCTTTCAGCTATTTACAATCAGTGAAGGAGAAAGAACTTTCATTTTTGGTGGTTAGCCCGTTTGAATTTAAACAGGATTACAGCTTTGAACTGAGCGATGAAGATAAAGAAGAATTGGAGATTGAGGAAGAAGTTGCTGTATTCTCGATCGTTACGATTCATTCCGAGATTACGAAATCAACCATGAATTTGCTGGCTCCAGTAGTCATCAATCCCGTCAAGAGAGTAGGGAAGCAGGTTGTCCTTCTCCAATCGGACTATATGACCAGACATCTCATCTGGACGGAAGAATTAACGACGACAGAGGGGGGAGCCTGATATGTTAGTATTGTCACGTAAAAAGGGCGAGTCGATAATCATTCAGGATAACATCGAGGTAACCGTTCTCGCAGTAGAAGGGGACACGGTACGAATCGGTATATCTGCTCCCAAACAGATTGATATCTTTCGAAAAGAGGTATATGCGTCTATCCAGGAAGCTAACCGGGAATCAGCTAAACCGGATGCTCCCAGCGTTGCAGCTTTTATGGAGCTACTGCAAGGAATAGAGAACAAAAAAAAATAAAAATATTCCAATTTACTATAAAGAGTTCTTCACTTCCTGTCGATATATAGTTTAGACGCTGCTTCAGCAGGGCGGCCGACCTTAATGTCGCGGCGTTTACCACATGGATGTGGAACTAACTTATTTTCAGGGAGGAAATTTCTAATGATTATCAACCACAATATCGCTGCAATGAACACACACCGTCAACTGGGTGCAAACACAACAAACACAAACAAAGCAATTGAAAAATTGTCTTCCGGTCTGCGTATCAACCGTGCTGGTGACGATGCTGCAGGTTTGGCAATTTCCGAAAAAATGCGCGGTCAAATCCGCGGTTTGGATATGGCTACTAAAAATGCTCAAGACAGCATTTCCTTGATCCAAACAGCTGAGGGTGCGTTGAACGAAACTCACTCCATCCTGCAACGTATGCGTGAGCTTGCAGTACAATCTTCCAACGATACAAACACAGATAAAGACCGTACTGCATTGCAAGATGAAGTAAACGAGTTGGCGAAAGAGATCACTCGTATCTCTAATACAACTGAGTTCAACACTAAGAAATTGCTTAACGGTTTTGCGGACAGCGGTTCTTCTGTAACAAGTGCTGCTAACCTGAGCTTCCACATTGGTGCAAACGCTGACCAAAACATCTCTTTGACAATCAAAGCGATGGATGCTGCAAGCCTGGGCGTTGGCGCAGCTACTGGATCCACTTCCGCAACTGGTGCAACAGCTGCAGCAGTAACTGGTGGTATCAGCATCTCCAGCGCAACTTCTGCAAATGCTGCAATCACAACAATCAACAATGCGATTGAAACAGTTTCCACTGAGCGTGCTAAACTGGGTGCTTACCAAAACCGTTTGGAGCACACAATCAACAACTTGGGAACAACTTCCGAGAACTTGTCTGCTGCTGAATCCCGTATTCGTGACGTAGACATGGCAAAAGAAATGATGAACCAAACGAAAAACAACATCTTGGCTCAAGCTTCCCAAGCGATGTTGGCACAAGCAAACCAACAGCCGCAAGCTGTTCTGCAATTGTTGCGTTAATTTTAACTCAGCATTTATTGGTAAAAAAGGTTGTCGATTTTCACATCGACAACCTTTTTTACTATGCCTCGTCTAATAATCAGAATCTAAGTGTGCATGACATGTTATTAGAAATTAGAACTGTCTTTGTTTAATTTGAGTGTTCTATTGAAATAGATTATGGATAGTGTTTTAACAAACATTAACAAGAAAAATATAGAGCAGAGGAAGCTCGGTATACTGTTGCATATACCTCATGCTCATTCATATAAATTGAAATTCAGGTATGATGAAGTGTTATGGATCTATAATTTACGATGTGATGTCATTGATTGAATTAAATACTACTAATGAAGAGACGAGTGGATCTAATGGACAAAACGATTTCCCTTTGCATGATTGTTAAAAATGAACAGAAGTACTTAGAGAAGTGCCTAGAGAGTGTAAAGCAAATTGTTAGTGAGATTATTATCGTGGATACAGGCTCGACGGATGAAACATTAGATATCGCCAAGAAATATACCCCCAATATATATTCCTTCAATTGGGTGAATGATTTCTCTGTTGCGAGAAATTATGCGATCGAGCAGGCAAAATCAGATTATATTCTTGTGATGGATGCAGATGAATATTTTGATGCAGATGTAAATCTACAGGAGGAATTAAAGAAAGACTACGATTATTATGTATTTAATATTAATAATCATATGAAATTTAATCAATCATTTATACACACAGCTGTGAGGTTGTTCCGGAACAACATTGGCTTAAAATATGAAAATAGATTGCATGAGCATCTTAACATACTGGACGATAACTCTAAATACCGTGGTGTTATGTCGGTATCGACAATTCAGCATGTAGGATACATGGATGAGGAAATATTGGAAGAGAAGAAACATAAGCGTAATCTGCCTTTAATGAAACTGGAAGTTCAGGAGAATCCTACAGCCTACAACCTATATAATATGGGGAAAACCTATTTTGGTATGAATGATTTTAAAAAAGCGGTTACTTATTTTCAAAAATCGTACTCGCTGGGCAAGGACAAAGTATATATCCCTGAGCTGCTCACAAAGTTATCATTTGCACTTCATGAGACCGGTCAATTTGAGGATGCCGTTGGTATACTAGTGGATGCCACGAGAATCTTCCCTTCAGAAACGGAGATGAAATACATTCAAGGTATTATATATGCGAGGAATGGATATTTCAAAGACGCCGAAACGTGTTTCCATGAATGTATTAAATTAGGCGATCAAGGTACGATGGTTACCGAGGGTAGCGGAGGATATATGGCGCATCTTCAATTGGCGGATATGTATGAGAAAACGAACCAATTGGATAAAAGTTACTTGGAGAGAATTAACGCGATGAGGGTAAAAGGGAACACTGCGCATGTGTTGCAGGATTACTTACAGTTCAGCCTTAAAATAAATCAATCTGCGGACGAGTGCAAACAGATTATAGAGGAACACTATAAACTGAACACCATAGAAGATCTCCAGAATTTAATGAATACTTTGTACAGTTTGCGTCATCCGTTGTTGAACCACTACTTGAGCAAATTCAACATCACAACGGAGCCGCATATTCATACGATTGCCAAGATATATAGTAAAGACAAGAATCTAATGAGAACAGCCTTAGAAGATATTAATAACTTGGGCAATAGAGAAAATATACAAGATGTTCTACTGATGGCCTATATATTTAAGGACAAGAGTGTAATGGATAAAATTCAATTTGCAATGAATTTTGGCGTCAAAGAGATGAAAATAATCAAACAACTCTTTGAAGATGAAAAGTTGACAGGCTCTATTACTAAACCGTTGCAAAATGTTCTATTTACACTTTGTAAACAATTGATCATGATTGAGGAGTTTGAACTATTCCAGGAGCTGACTCAAAAACTGATAGATAATGATTCTAAAAATGTTTTGAATATATGTAAAATTCTCAGCGAGTATAGATTTGACGAGTTAGCGATTGATATGTTGGTTGGTGTGTATAGGGAATCACCAAATCATCCGGGAATTGTAAGGCTTTTAGGGGATTTGTGTTTCCGAAACAACTATTTTGAAGATGCAGAATTGTTCTATACCAAATTATTGAACTTAGACTCCAGTTATGAAACATACGAGCGGAATTTTAGGCTTTACGAAAATAATAATGATCAAGAAGCTATGATGAAAATGAGAAAAGAAATGATGGAGAAATTCCCTTCAGCTGCTTGGGTTCAACCCGGGTATGATACTCGTATTTTGTCATCTAACTGAGTCCATCACTAAGATCAAATCTTAATTTTACTATAATTCTCTACATTCTCACTTAAAGATTACCGATAAATATAATAAATAATTCCATCGGGGGATGAACGATGAATCTACAGTTTTCACTTTCTACCAATGTGACTGGGACTTCTTCAGCTACAAATAACACATCAGTTGAGCCTCGGAGTAATAAGGACAGCATGTTATTACAATCGGTTAGAAACGGAACGGATTTATCCAAATTGGAACGGCAAGGAATGAATATTCCACCTGGCGATGAACAACTCATCAAAGCCATTGATAAGGCCGTTAAAGCTCTTCAGGGCCCAACAACGACCCTAGAGATGAGTGTACACGAGAAAACGCATCAAATTCTCGTTAAGGTTCTTAATAAGGAAACTGGAGAGGTTCTTCGAGAGATCCCACCTGAGAAAACACTGGATCTAGTTGCCAAAATGATGGAAATTGCAGGGATTGTGATCGACGAAAAGGTGTAGGAGGGTGAAATGAATGGTATCAAGAATTAATGGCTTTTCAGGTATGGATGTCGACAGTATGGTCAAATCGTTGATGTCAGTAAAGCGTGTCCCTCTAGATAAATTAAAGCAACAGAAGCAAATTTTCGATTGGACTCGCGACAGCTATAGAGAACTAAACAGTAAAATTGTACAAATGAGTAATAAATTATTTGATATGAGTAGTAAATCGGAATTGCTAAATACTCAAAAATCAACGGTGAGTGGGAATTCTACAGCTGTCAAAGCTGAAGCCAATGCAGATGCAAGCAATGTTTCCTTGGAAGTCAAGGTCACTAAGCTTGCTGAGAAGGCAATTATGAAAAGTTCAGTTGAGCTGCAGGTTGGTGGAACAAAAGCTACGCGAGCAACAACTCTGGCCGATCTTACTGGAAGTGCAACTCCGGGAACGTATGATTTGAATATTAACGATAAAACGGTCCAATTTGGCAGCACGGATTCAATAGCTGTTGTGATAGCAAGAATTAACTCAGAGGTTCCAACAGTGAATGCAACTTTTGATGAAATTAGTGGTAAGTTTACAATCACACATAAGGAATTTGGTAAAGCAATAACCGATACGGATAGTAATAAATTATCTAAGACTAGCTCGTTGTTAGGAGCACTGAAACTTGATGCTCCGGCTAACTTTGGAACAGGTGGGAAGGTAAACTATACTGAAGGAGAAGTTACCGTTACAAGCGGGTTAGGTGGTACTGAAACGTATAAGCCATCCACAGACAGTCTCACGGTTAATGGAGTTAAATTGACTTTTTTGGAAGTCACAGGTGCTACCAACTCCAAAATCACAACCCAGTCTGATCCTACCAAGGCTGTAGAGACCATTAAATCATTTGTGGATTCGTATAATGAATTACTAGGACTGATGAATTCCAAAATATCAGAACAAACTTATCGTGACTTTAAACCTTTAACAGATGAACAACGCGAGTCCATGAAGGAAGATGATATTAAAAAATGGGAAGAAAAGGCTAAGAGTGGTATCCTGAAAAATGATGGTATTCTCAGTGATACTGTAACCACCATGAGAATGATTATTAGCAATAATCTTAAAGGTCTTAGCGAAGCCGGAATCACGACAGGGCAATATTATGAGAAGGGGCAATTGAAAATTGATGAAGCTAAGTTAACAGCAGCTTTAACGGCGAATCCGGATAAGGTTTTATCTATTTTCCGCGGTTCTGCCTCCGATCTTAATGGCAAGCCTATTTTTGGTGAAATAAGAGGAAAGTTAAATGAAACGTTGGATATGTTTACGAAAAAAGTAGGTACATCCAAATTTGATACGAATGCTTCCATGGCTTTGAAAACAGAAAGTATTATGGGAGAACAATTAAAAGATTATAATAATCGTATCTCAAACTTGGAGCGGAAAATGACGAATTGGGAAACGCGATATTATAAACAATTTACAGCGATGGAGAAAGCAATGAGTCAGTTCCAATCCCAATCTTCCAGTTTGGCAAGCTACTTTAAGTAAAAGAGGAGGAAGGATTTGAAATGATTAAATCTCCTTATGAGAAATATAAACAGAATTCAGTACAGACCTCAACACCAGGTCAGCTGGTGATCATGTTATATGATGGGGCCATTCGCTTTGTTAAAGCAGGATTGGATGGCATACAAACGAAAGATTACTACAAAGCAAATGTGAACTTAGGTAAAGCTCAGACAATTGTTAGTGAACTAATGTCAACCTTGAATCAATCCTACCCGGTAGCTAAAGATTTGTTTGCTTTATACGAGTATACGAATCATTTGCTTATTCAGGCGAATATTAAAAAGAATTCGAGTCTGGGTGAGGAAGCATTAGGGTATTTACAAGAGCTAAGAGAAACCTGGGTCGTGATCAATAAACAGACCGCAGGAACAATGTAGTATGGAAAGCAAAGATCAGATAAACCAGCTGATAGATGAACTCGCGATATTAACAGATGCTTTCGTAAAAGAAATCAACACAAAATCATCAGATGAGACTGAAGCTTTTGTGAATGAACGTCAGTCGATCGTAGAACGTCTAATAAGGTTGGGCGGGCCTGCTAAGGCAAATCAAGAACAACATACGAAGCTGAATCATATTCTTGCTTATGATGCGTTGATTGAGTCTCATATGTTAGCGTTAAAAGATGAGGCTCAGCAGTGGTTGATGCAGCGGAATGCAGCACGTAGTCAACGTAACCTCTATGAAGCCAAGTATGCAGCAGATAGTTACCTTATGGATAAAAGAAAATAATCTTTTACAAAAAGATCAGGGGTTCAGATGAACTCTTGGTCTCTTTTTTAATTCATGTTAAAAATAAATATGCGCAACAAAAAATAGTATATTCGTTTTTGATGATTTATACTTAGTTGAAACAGTCCAACGTGAAACTTTCAACATTTCCCCCTATAAATCTACAAAAAATACCAAGAAAACATTTTCTTTACCAATTGACAATGGATAAGTTTAGGTGATATCATCTGAGTTGTGGGCTAGGGTCTTGGCCAGAGCTTCACTTCATTTGATGACGAAGGGAATGTTAGTGCATGCAAGGTAAAGTAAAATGGTTCAACGCAGAAAAAGGTTACGGTTTCATTGAGACTGAAGACGGCGGCGACGTATTCGTACACTTCTCCGCAATTCAATCCGAAGGCTTCAAAACTTTGGAAGAAGGTCAATCCGTTGAATTCGACATCGTCGAAGGCGCACGTGGACCGCAAGCAGCTAACGTAATCAAATTATAATCATCCGGACAATCCGACCTACATATATGGTTAGATGGTTACCAAATTGAATTATCGCTAGCATCAGACTCCGGTGATCCGGGGTCTTTTTTTGTAATGATAGAGTTTAAAATATAGGCAAGTTGATCCCTCCATTACCGGACAAAACGGGGGTAGTTTAAGGGTCGGGATAAGCTAGTTCTACATAACAGATTGAGTAACCTTAAAAACGGTTAAATAGATGATCAAGCGCCCGATGTACAATCCGGTTAAATCTGTGATTTTGCTCGAAAATGGCGAAAAATCACGAAATATGGCGTTAAACTTACGTTGGTTGATGTGACTGGAGCAGATGTCATTATTCGGTCACCGGGAGTTTTTACATGGCGCTTACATTCGTGTTATAATGAAGTGGCAAAGATAAAGGAGGAGTGCCCTATGAATTTAAGTATTCGAGGTCAACAAATCGAGGTTACCGAAGCTTTGAAAGATTATGTCGACAAAAAGTTGAGTAGACTCGAGAAGTATTTCGATGCACCCCTTACCTCTGACGGTGCCGTTACACTGAGCACAACTAGAGGCTTGCATACAGTTGAGGTGACGATTCCTTTGAAGGGCTTTGTGCTCCGTGCTGAAGATGAGAGCGATGATATGTACGCATCCATTGACGCCGTTGTGGACAAGTTGGAACGTCAAATTCGCAAACACAAAACGAAAATTAACCGTAAATTCCGTCAGGAAGGTAGCCTGAAGACTCTCTTCGTAGAAGATCCGACAGGCACAGTGGCTACAGCCGAACTGGACACGGATACGGATGATGATTTGGAAGTTGTACGTACGAAACGTTTTATGTTAAAACCAATGGATGTGGAAGAGGCAATCCTCCAGATGAACATGGTTGGTCATAACTTCTTCGTATTTTCCAACATCGAGAATGAGGAAGTAAGCGTCGTTTACAAACGGAACGATGGCAAGTATGGCTTGATTGAGCAAGGTTAAGTACTTACAGCATCGCTTCAATTGAATAGATAGCCCTAGTATTGAATATAAGCAGGAGCCTATGCTTCCTGAATCGAACTTAACGAGAGCTTCCATCCTTCAAGGGATGGGGCTCTTTTGTGCGTAGCGACTTTATCGGAACATGGAAATAAAATGATGAAACTATTCGCTATATTGTTGCGTCTAATAGATTAGGAGTCAGCAGGAAAATCAAAACAAAAGTAGAATTATAAAAGTTAAAATGAATTTTGATATTAAATTCCATATTTCCCACAAATGATCGATTGATCCTTGCAACATCTCGGGAAATAAAACAGTCCATTTGCCACTTCCGATAACGACTATGATTTTTTGCACTAAAACTCGGTTTATACGGGGGATGAAGTTCTAAGAAGTCTGCTACGGCGTGTTGCGGCGACCCTTACAAACTGTTACAATTTATGCAAAGAGAATCATTGTCCTGATGAGGAATTGTCAACGAATGATCGCTAATCATAATCAATGACAGACACAGCACCATGAACATGATTCAATAGCTCGAATTCTGGCATGTATTCCATAAACCAGAGCCGGGTGAATACGATCAGCTTCATGAGTAACTGTGGCAAGCCTGGAGTTGATTCATCTCATATGTTTTTTTGTTTGTTACCCCCAGGGGGAAATGGATCAACAATCCATCCGATGGTGTCGTATGGCGGCAGCAGGGGGTCTATTCTGTTTTGCACGAAAGGGGTATACCATGTTAGGACTTGTCAAAAAGATCTTCGGAGACATGAACGAGCGTGATGTGAAACGTCTGATGAAGACGGTCGATGTGATCAATAAACTGGAACCACAATTTCAGGCATTGTCTGATGAGCAGTTGAAAGGCAAAACGGAGGAATTCCGTGCCCGGATTGAAAAGGGAGAAACGACGGATGAACTTCTTCCTGAAGCATTTGCAACCGTACGTGAGGCATCACGCCGCGTATTGGGCAAACGTCATTATGATGTACAAATGCTTGGCGGGATTGCGCTGCACGAAGGCCGTATTTCTGAGATGAAAACGGGTGAAGGTAAAACACTGGTAGGAACACTGCCGGTATATTTGAATGCATTGATGTCCAAAGGTGTACACGTAGTCACAGTCAATGACTATTTGGCGCAACGGGATAGCCAGGAGATGGGACAAATCTATGAATTCCTGGGTATGTCAGTTGGGGTTAACCTCAGCGGTATGGACCATGCACTGAAACAGCATGCATATGCATGTGACATTACGTATGGTACGAACAATGAATTCGGGTTCGACTACCTTCGTGACAACATGGTGCTGTACAAAGAGCAAATGGTACAACGTCCATTGTTCTTCTGTATCATTGACGAAGTAGACTCGATCCTCGTCGATGAGGCACGTACACCATTGATCATTTCCGGACAAGCTCAGAAATCGACCGATCTGTACTATGCAGCGGACCGCTTTGTGAAACGTCTTGTGCCGGAAGAAGATTTCACGGTGGATATCAAAGTGAAATCCGTAGCGCTGACTGAGGGTGGCGTAGCCAAAGCGGAGAAAGCTTTTGGTATTGAGAACTTGTATGATCATGCCAACGTGACGCTGAACCACCACATTGTACAGGCTCTGAAAGCTAACGTCATTATGCGCCGTGATGTGGATTATGTTGTTTCAGATGAAGAAGTCATGATTGTTGATGAATTCACTGGCCGTCTGATGGCTGGCCGTCGCTACAGTGATGGATTGCATCAAGCGATTGAAGCCAAAGAAGGCATTGAGGTTCAGAACGAGAGCATGACGCTGGCAACAATCACATTCCAGAACTACTTCCGGATGTACCGTAAACTTGCGGGGATGACAGGTACAGCAAAAACAGAGGAAGAAGAGTTCAAGAAAATCTATGGACTTGAAGTATTGCAGATTCCGACGAATCGTCCAAACAAACGGGATGATATGGCGGATGTGGTCTACAAGAGCATTGATGGCAAGTTCAAAGCGGTTGTGGAAGAGATTGTAGAGCGCCACAGCAAAAATCAACCGGTTCTGGTGGGTACGGTATCCATTGAGAACTCGGAGCGTCTATCGGACATGCTGAAACGTCGCGGCATCAGACACCAGGTCTTGAATGCGAAGTTCCACGCGGAAGAAGCTGAAATCATCTCTGGCGCGGGTCAAGCGGGTGCAGTAACGATTGCAACGAACATGGCCGGTCGGGGTACAGATATTATTTTGGGTGAAGGTGTGGCTGAAGTTGGCGGCCTTCATATCATCGGTACAGAGCGCCACGAATCACGCCGGATTGATAACCAGTTGCGTGGTCGTGCGGGACGTCAGGGTGACCCGGGTTCCACACAGTTTTACCTGTCACTGGGCGATGAATTGATGAAACGTTTCGGTGCGGACAACGTGCTCAACATGATGGAGCGTCTTGGTTTTGAAGAAGATCAACCGATCGAGAGCCGCATGATTACACGTGCTGTAGAATCTGCGCAGAAGCGGGTTGAAGGTAATAACTTTGACGTACGTAAAGTGGTACTCCAGTATGATGATGTCATGAACCAACAACGTGAGATTATCTACAAACAGCGTCGTGAGGTATTGGAGTCTGAAAATATTAAACAAATCGTTATGGATATGATCAAACCTTCCATTGAACGTATCGTTGAAGCACACTGCAGTGACGAGATTCCGGAGAACTGGGAGCTGCAAGAGGTTGCGGACTTCATGAACAGCAAATTGCTGGATGAAGGCTCGATTACCAAAGATGACCTTTGGGGCAAAGAAGCTGAAGAGATCATTGAGTATCTGTTCGAGAAAGTACAGAACAAGTACAATGCCCGTGAAGAACGTATCGGTGAAGATATGGTTCGTGAATTCGAAAAAGTGGTTGTGCTTCGTGCAGTAGACAGCAAGTGGATGGATCACATTGATGCGATGGATCAATTGCGCCAAGGTATTCACCTCCGTGCATACGGTGGTACAGACCCACTTCGTGAGTACCAATTCGAAGGTTTCGAGATGTTCCATCAGATGATCGCTTCGATTCAGGAAGAAGTTGCGACGTATGTGATGAAAGCACAGATCGAAAGCAACCAGGAGCGTCAGGCCGTAGTGGACGAGAGTCAGATCTCGACAAGCGGTGAACCTGCTGAGAAACGTCCGGTGAAAGTTTCTGACCAAATCGGCCGTAATGATCCTTGTCCGTGTGGCAGTGGCAAAAAGTTTAAACACTGTCATGGTCAAGAGTAGTTTTCGTTTCATTCCTTTTATCGAAGTACCCAATGTAAGATAGGTTAGTTTAATCTATATCGTTTCACTTATACGGCTCCTTGCAGCCGGGGGTTCAATAAGATAAAGTGGAGGATGCATATCCGATAATCGGTGCATATGAATAATCATATGATGCTGATTGAGGGGTGACGTGCCTGCTGGTAACAGTATGCGCAAGCCTCACGGTATATTGTATCCGAGACTTGATCTTGATTATTGAACTTCCCGGATGCGGGGAGCTTATCTTAATGAAAAGAGGAATTGCACATGATCGATCCAAGCGTGAAGCAGGACCTGCGTGAAATAGGCAAGAAATTAACAAACCTTAGGGGGTCTCTTTGACTTAGATCTCAAGCAAGAGATGATTGAGAACTTTGAAGAGAAGATGTCAGCTCCAGACTTCTGGGATGACAATGAGAAAGCGCAAGCCGTCATTGCAGAGATGAACGCAGTGAAAGGTTCGGTAGATCAGTACGCGAAGTTGCAACAGGATTATGATGATGCATTGATGATGGCTGAGCTGGCTGATGAAGAAGGCGACGAAGAGCTCGCTACGGAGATTGGTAACAGTGTCGCTGCAATTGTAGGCAAACTGGAAGAGTTTGAATTACAACTTCTCCTGAACCAGCCGTATGACAAGATGAATGCGATTCTGGAGCTTCATCCAGGCGCTGGTGGTACCGAGTCGCAGGACTGGGGTCAGATGCTGCTCCGTATGTACACACGCTGGGCAGAGAAACGGGGCTTCAAGGTTGAGGTGCTGGATTATCTTCCGGGTGATGAAGCGGGGATCAAGAGTGTGACGTTGTCCATCAAAGGGCATAACGCATACGGTTATCTGAAAGCAGAGAAGGGGGTTCACCGTCTGGTGCGGATCTCTCCTTTTGACTCATCAGGCCGTAGACATACTTCCTTCGTATCTTGTGATGTGGTGCCGGAGATCGACGATACCATCGAGATCGACATTCGTACCGAAGACCTTAAGATCGATACGTATCGTGCAAGCGGTGCGGGTGGACAGCATATTAACACTACCGATTCCGCTGTACGGATTACACATATTCCAACCGGAGTGGTTGTGACCTGTCAGAACGAACGTTCACAGATCAAAAACCGTGAGCGTGCGATGACGATGCTTCGTTCCAAATTGTATGAGCGCAAAATTGAAGAGCAGAAAAAAGAACTGGACGAAATCCGAGGGGACCAGTCGGATATTTCGTGGGGAAGCCAGATTCGCTCCTATGTATTCCATCCCTATAGTATGGTAAAGGATCACCGTACAAGCGTAGAGACAGGTAATACAGGAGCAGTGATGGACGGCGACCTCGATGCATTCATCGACGGTTATTTGCGTAGCCAAATTAAAGTAGAAAACGATTAATTCAAGTTCCTGTATGGACCCGTGCGCTGAGGCGCATGCTGGTGTATACAGGGGCTTTTTTTTGAACAATTTTAAGAAATGTTAAGAAGATTATGGATACGTTATATAAAAGGAGCGCGCGACAACATGCAAGAGCAACAACATTCATATCCTCAACGCAAAAAGAGGTTAACCACCTTCATTCCCCTGAATGGACCATGGCGGAACGTCATCGATACCCTGTTTATTATTGTGGGTTCGTTTTTGATTGCCGTAGCCTTTAATTTATTTTTATTGCCCAATCAAATCGCTTCAGGTGGTGTATCGGGTTTATCCATCCTCGGAGACGAGTGGTTGGGCTGGGAACCGGCATATACCCAATGGGCGATTAACATCCCGTTATTAATTGCAGGTTTCCTGTTGATTGGTAAACAATATGGTGTGCGTTCCATCCTTGGAAGCATTGTGTTGCCGCTCTTTGTATATTTGACGAGTCATTGGGAGATTCCGACGGCTAATCCGTTGCTCGGCTCTCTGTATGGGGGCATTGGTGTGGGGCTCGGGATTGGGATCGTGTACCGGGGCAGAGGCTCAACCGGGGGCATGAGTATTCTGGCTCGCATTGTGCAAAAATACAGTGGACTCAGTTACTCGCTATGTGTTGTCATCATGGATGCAACCGTCATTATTTTGGCAGCCTTTGTGCTGTCGCTGGAGCAGTCTCTGTATGCATTAATCGGGTTGTACGTTACGGGTAAAGTCATTGATGCCGTCGAGATGGGACTTGGATACTCCAAGGTGGCATATATCATCTCCAACCAGACAGAACCGATTACCAAAGTCATTCTGGCCGATCTGGATCGTGGTCTGACCAAGCTGGAGGCCAAAGGTGGATATACGGATGACCAGCGAACGGTGCTAATGGTAGTCGTGGGACAAAATGAAGTGCCGAGACTGAAAGCGCTGATCCGGTCTGTGGACCCGGGAGCGTTTGTCATCATTAGTAATGCGCATGAGGTGCTTGGTGAAGGCTTTAAGCGCGGTGAGCATATTTAAGGTTTAAAAGCATGAGGTAGGTATAAAAAAGCAGATCCTCTCTTTACCCCGATTACGGGGAAGGGAGGTTCTGCTTTTATTTTTTAGAATATAGGATCTAGACTAGGCAGGTTTTCCTGTATAAGCAAAACAACCAAACTAACTAAAATTTACACATCAACGGAGATGACAGAAAAAATCTGTAGAAGCGAAGCGGTCGCCTTTATCACCGGATTTTCCCCTTTAGTAAAGGGAATTAAAAAATCTGGGGATAACAGCGATTGGAAGATTATTCTGTCATCGTAGTGTCTGTGTAAATTATGTTCTGTTATTTATATAGGTTTCTGCCGAGTTTACAAGATTGGAGACAGCAGACGAGAAATAGCTTCTTTGAAACGTATCATAAAACTGCGATTTTGGTATTCTTCCAGCGATAACTCTCGTGATACATGCAGATCATGTTCGAACGTCTGTACAAGTGTCGTTGCAATGGCCTCATCATACATAAAGGCATTGACCTCAAAGTTCAACCGGAAACTGCGGTAGTCGATATTGGCAGTTCCAACCGAAGCGACCAAACTATCAATAATCAATGTTTTGGCGTGGATAAACCCATTATCGTAGATAAATACTTTAGCCCCTACTTTTAGCAACTCCCCGATATAAGACAGCGTGGCCCAATATACAAACGCATGATCCGGTTTATTGGGAATCATAATACGAACATCGATACCCGACAGGCAGGCAAGGCGTATCGCTTCGAATACACTGGCATCCGGGATAAAATACGGGGTTTGAATAAGAATCGAATGTTTGGCACCATTAATCATTTTCAGGTAGCTGTTCTTGATGTGCTCGATCTCGGCGTCAGGACCACTGGATACAATCTGCATGGCGGTCTGACCTGAACCCTCAATTTGAGGGAAATGAGAGGGAACATACGGCGTGTCATGTTGTTTGGAAGCTTCGTTCCAGTCGAGCAGGAAACGTGTTTGCAGCGCATGCACCGCATTACCTCGAATACGAAGGTGGGTATCGCGCCAGTAGCCGAATTTCGAATTGAGTCCGAGATATTCATCCCCAACGTTGAAGCCGCCAGTATAACCGAGATTACCATCGATGATAACGATTTTGCGGTGGTTACGGTAATTCATCCGTAGGTTGATCAGACTGAATTTGGATGGGAAAAAGACTTCTACAAGTCCACCCGCTTCACGCAGTTCTTTGAAAAATCGATTTCTTACCCGTCGCGAGCCCAGCGCGTCGTACAGCAGACGAACCTTCACGCCTTCACGCGCCTTACGGATCAGAGCGTCCCGAATCCGTTTGCCGAGGCTATCCCCACGATAAATGTAATATTGCACATGCACATGATCTTGTGCCGCCTCGATGTCATCGAGAAGCCGTTGGAACTTGTCTGTTCCATCGGTGATGATCTCAACGGCGTTATGCTCTGTCAGGAGTGCCCCATTTTGTTTGAGGTTCATATAAATCATGTCTTGGCTATTTTCTGTTGCCTTGTTGGAGAAAGGCGTGCGATTATCCTGCAGCTGGGCAAGCTGCGCCTCGATTCGTTCCTCCAAGCCAAGCTTCTTGCGCTCTTTCCATTGAAAGAGGCGATAGCGAGTCAGATTCTGACCCGTCAATAGATAAAGGATGAACCCGAAGACCGGAATAAAGTTCAATACCAGCAGCCAAGCCCAGGAAGCACTGGCATCCTTGCGTTCAAAGAAAACGACTGCGGCAGCGAAGATAATATTCAGTCCCAGGAGCACAATAAGTAATATGGATTCGATATGCACTGTAGTCCCCCATGTCTCATAATGACCTTCGGAGTCCAGTTCAATGTGACCTTAATTAAAAAGGGTATGTGTATGAACAGGACTCTGTATGTAATGTTTCCTTCTACTATGTATTTTAACAGAAGAATCCTTGTTCGTCCCTAAGGTAAAAAGTTATCGTTCGGATTTGTTGGGAATCCGTGTAAAATTCATGATAGATGGTTGTATTTATATAACTAGAGTCGTATAATAATACACAAATATGCATAGAAGCGACGGAATTGTCTGCTCAAGCTTTGATGATACGTATGAACGAGATGTTTGCACAAAAAACGGAGAGGACAGAAACAAACCTGGAAAGCGAAGCGGTCGCTTTTATAACTGGATTTTCCCTTTAAGAAAGGGGATGAAAAAATCCGGGGATAACAGCGAATGAAAGGTTGTTCTGTCATTGAAGTGCTAGTGCAAATTTCTCGTCATCATTCAGAGAGCTTTGAGCAAGGCAGAAGTAGCGCATACAACAGGATTGGGGGAGCGAGAGTGAATAACAAATTAAGAGTGGCAATCGTCGGTTCCACCGGCTACGGCGGGGTGGAACTGATTCGTTTTTTTCAGAATCATCCGCAAGTTGAAATTACATCGGTAATCTCTTCATCGAGCAGCGGGGAGTCCATCGCCGATGGGTTTCCGCATTTGACGGACGTGATTCGCAGGCCACTCGACGGTGTCGATCCGGCAGAGATCGCAAGTCGTGCAGATCTCGTATTCACCGCGACCCCGTCTGGCGTAAGCGCGAAGCTCGTACCGAGTCTGCTGGAAGCAGGACTGAAAGTGATCGACCTGTCGGGTGATTTCCGTTTGAAAGACGGATCGGTGTATGAGCAATGGTATAAACACCCTGCACCGTCAGCAGAATTGCTGGAGAAGGCCGTATACGGTATGGCTGAGGTGTATGGAGATGAAGTGAAAGGTAAGGATTTTATATCCAATCCTGGCTGTTATCCAACAGCTACGTTGCTGGGTCTGATTCCTGCGGTGGAAGCGGGATGGATTGATCCATCGACCATCATTATTGATGCGAAATCAGGTGTATCGGGTGCAGGGCGCGGAACGAGTCTGACCAACCATTATGCAGAAATGAATGAAAATTTTAAAGCGTACAAATTGAATAAACATCAGCATATCCCTGAGATCGAGCAAGTGCTCGGCAATATCACCGGAAGCTTGGTGACGGTAACTTTTACAACACAGCTTGTGCCGATGACACGCGGCATTATGAGTACGATGTATGCAAAGCTGACGGGCGAGCATAGTGATCAGGAGATTGTGGACTTATATCGTAAATATTATGAAAACAGACCTTTTGTACGTGTACGTGAACCGGGTATTTGGCCTTCGACAAAAGAAGTGTCTGGATCGAACTATTGTGATATCGGATTTTCGGTAGACCCGCGCACAGGACGTTTGACGATCATTTCGGTGATCGACAACCTGGTGAAGGGTGCATCCGGGCAAGCGATTCAAAATATGAACCTGATGATGGGATGGGAGGAAAACCTCGGGCTGAACATGACACCAGTATATCCATAACATGTGGCTTGTGAACATCGTAGGGGGAGCGCGCGAAGAAGCGGTGTTCCATCTAAAAGTCATAAGGCATGGGTATAAGTTGTGGGAGTTTCAGTTGAAGCAGGCGGTTGATCAGCATATGGCTGAACGCATACGGGGGATATGATATGGGAACAAAAGTGGAGCATCAAACTTTTACCGTAGTTGAAAATGGAACCATTGTTACGCCAGGCGGATTCTCGGCAGGAGGACTGCACTGTGGTCTGAAAAAAACATCACGCAACGACATCGGAGCGATTCGATGTGATATCCCTGCGACAGCTGCAGCGGTTTACACGACGAACGTGTTTCAGGCTGCTCCGCTCAAAGTCACTCGGGAAAGTCTGAGCAACGGACGGTTGCAAGCAGTGATTGTAAATAGCGGTAATGCCAATGCATGTACAGGGCAGCAGGGTGAAGAGGATGCGTATGCGATGCGTGCGGCAGCGGCTCGTGAACTGGGCGTGGCTGAAGAGGACGTGGCTGTGGCTTCTACGGGGGTCATCGGTGAATTGCTGAAGATGGATGCGGTACATTCGGGCATCAAGGCGCTTCCGGAACAGCTGGGCAAAGAAGCAAACGAAGCAGAACAATTTTCACAAGCGATTCTGACTACCGATCTGGTGAAAAAGGAAGCTTGCGTCTCCGTCGTAGTTGGCGGCAAGACGGTAACAATTGCGGGAGCGGCCAAAGGCTCGGGGATGATTCATCCGAATATGGCCACGATGCTGGCATTTATGACCTCGGACGCGGTCATCGGAGCAGAAGCGTTGCAGCGCCTGCTGCGCCAAGCGACCAACCATACATTTAACATGATTACCGTAGACGGTGATACCAGCACAAACGATATGCTCGTAGCAATGTCTAGCGGTTATGCAGGTAATGAAGAACTGACGATGGATCACCCGGATTGGGAGGCCTTTGCTGCCGGGTTCACATATGTATGCCAAGTGCTTGCCAAAGCGATTGCGCGTGATGGTGAAGGAGCAACCAAGCTGGTGGAAGTGGAAGTGACGGGTGCGGTTAGTGATGAATCTGCACAAGCCATTGCCAAAACGGTAATCGGTTCAAGCCTGGTGAAATCTGCGATGTTTGGAGCTGATGCAAACTGGGGCCGAATTATCGCTGCTGTAGGCCGTGCAGGCCAGCCGGTGAACCCGGATACGGTGGATATCCGTCTCGGTGACATCTCTGTGCTCGCACAGTCTCGTCCTGTTGTGTTTGATGAAGAAGCAGCACTGGCATATTTGCAGACGGATACGGTACGCATTGTAGTGGACCTGCATCACGGTGAAGGCAACGCTGTAGCGTGGGGATGCGACCTGACGTATGACTATGTGCGAATTAATGCAGCATATCGCACGTAAGTAGAAGTTTTGTTATAGATATGATTGTCTTAATTCATGCTCGAGCTCATTGATGTGAGTCCCGTCATGAAATCATATTTACCTGAACATTTGTTAAAGTATCTGAACGTTATTAAAGGTACTGAACTTGCAGCTTCATCTCTTAGAAAGCTGCGTACCATCATAGATGTAAAAATGTTTATAAGGATTAAACTTTTAAATATAAAAAATAAACGAATATAGTGGAAGAGGCGGAATCGATTCTGTAGAAGCGTAGCGTTCGCATTTGTCTCCGGGTTTTCCCTTTGGAAAAGGGGAATCGAAAAACCTGGAGACAACGGCGATCGAAAGAACGATCCGATTCTGGAACGGCTAACGTTTATCTATATCTTTTATATAGGTGTTAATCCTTTATAACCCCATAAGAAAGGAGTCTTGCCCCGTGAATTCAACCATGCCAACCGGCAGTACTGCAACGGAAGCAGGTACGGAAAAACAGATGTTTGTGATGAAATGTGGAGGCAGTACACTGGCTGCATTGCCAGAGTCTTTCTTTGCGGATCTGCGTGATTTGCAGACCTCGGGAAACGGCCCGGTCATCGTTCATGGCGGCGGCCCGGCAATCTCTGATAACTTGGCGAAGCTTGGGATCGAAACCGAATTTG
The DNA here is from genome assembly GCF_900102085.1 of Paenibacillus polysaccharolyticus. Lineage (GTDB taxonomy): Bacteria > Bacillota > Bacilli > Paenibacillales > Paenibacillaceae > Paenibacillus > Paenibacillus polysaccharolyticus. Next base: position 151,015 of record NZ_FMVM01000013.1, read on the forward strand.
TAAATGGTTTGCGTAAGACCACTGAGCCTGTATTGGACGTTGTAGAAATGGTGCTGGCAGGTAGCATTAACAAACAGATCGTCCGTTTGATCCAGCGTGTAGGCGGTCAGGCTTTGGGTGTATCTGGTGTCGATGGCGGTCTCATTCAAGCGAAACCGGTAGCAAACCATGCCGAAATCGGCTGGGTTGGTGATGTAACAAGCGTCAAAGCAGAGATTATCCAGGGGATCGTAAACATGGGCTATATGCCCGTTATTGCACCCGTAGGTGTGGATGCGAGCGGACAGCGCTACAACATTAATGCCGATACGGCTGCTGGAGCGGTAGCGTCTCATCTAGGCGTAAGTCGAATGATCGTCGTGACAGACGTACCAGGCATTATGAAGACGATTGGTGGCGAGAAAAAAGTACTGCCATCCGTATCCGTTCAAGAGATCGAGGATATGATTCAAACCGGCGAAATCTACGGCGGCATGATCCCGAAGGTACGCGCAGCAATTGCGTGTATCCACGGCGAGGTGCGCGAGGTTATTATCGTGGACGGCAGCGAGCCGCAGATCCTGAGCCGTGTGCTTGGCGGAGAGACGATCGGTACACGAATTATCCGAATGCAGTAGATGTAATACGAAATTCAGACTTTAGTTTTTTTTAATTATAAAAAAGAATTTGTACACGGCGTTTTTATGAATCTTCATAACACAATAACGAAGAGTTCAGTACAGACCTGAAAGCGATAGAGCATAACGAAGAGGACAGAATTAAACCTGGAAAAGCGAAGCGCTCGCCTTTATCACCGGATTTTCCCTTTAGGAAAGGGAATCAAAAAAATCTGGGGATAACAGCGATTGAAAGGTTATTCTGTCATCGGAGTGGTTGGTGCGATAAGAGCTTGAAGATGATTTTGGAACCGGAGTGACCAGTGTTATGTTTTGGATTCACCTTATGCGTGTACGAATCGACAAGGAGTGATATGGTCATGGCAAAAGGCAACGAACAGCCAGGTTCTGGCACAGCCGTAGCAGGAGTAGCAGCAAAAGGTGCAACGGCACCGACGGAAAGCTCACTTTTTCAAACGTATGCACGGTATCCAATTAGCTTGGTCAAAGGTAAAGGCAGTTGGTTATGGGACGATCAGGGGAACCGCTATCTCGATTTCATGTGCGGACTTGCTGTGACGAGCCTGGGCCATGCACCGGAGAAAGTCGGAGCGAAGTTGAAAGCTCAAATCGATGAGCTGTGGCACGTATCTAACTTGTTCCAGATTCCAGGACAGGAAAAGGCAGCAGCCTTGCTGACAGCCAACACCTGCGCTGACGCGGTCTTTTTCTGCAACAGCGGCGCTGAAGCGAACGAAGCGGCGATCAAAGTGGCACGTCGTTATCAGCAGAAGGTGAAGGGTGAAGATCGGTACGAAGTGATTACCTTTGCTCAATCGTTCCATGGACGGACATTGGCAACACTGACGGCAACCGGGCAGGATAAGGTGAAAGAAGGATTTTTGCCACTGCCAGCTGGATTTGTAACTGTGCCTTTGCATGATATTCCTGCACTTGAAGCGGCGATTGGACCGAAGACCGCAGCGATTATGCTGGAGATGGTTCAGGCCGAGGGTGGAGTATATCCGGTGGAGCCGGAATTTGTGAAGCATGTGCGTAAACTGTGTGACGAACACGGCTTGCTCATGATCGTGGACGAAGTACAGACAGGAATGGGACGTACAGGCAAGCTGTTTGCTCACGAGCATTATGGTGTTGAGCCGGACGTGTTCACGGTTGCGAAGGGTATAGGCAGTGGATTCCCTGTTGGCGCAATGTTGGGGAAAGGCTTCCTGCGTGATGCATTTACACCGGGTAGCCATGCAACGACGTTTGGTGGCACACCGCTTGCTTCCTCCGTTGTTATTGCGACGATTGAGACGATGCTGGAAGATCGTTTGCCAGAGCGTGCAGCCGAGATGGGCGACTATTTGATGACGTCCTTGCGCAATCGTTTGGCAGGCAACTCATTCGTGAAAGAAGTGCGCGGTATGGGTTTGCTGGTCGGCATTGAGTGCGCAGAGCCGATCGGTGATATCGTATTGGCAGGACAGAAACGCGGCATTTTGTTTGTCTCGGCTGGGCCAAATGTGATTCGTTTGCTTCCTAACCTGTATGTAAGTAAAGAAGAAATCGACGAGGCTGTGTCCCTGGTGGCGACGTTGATTGAGGAGTATGTAGCGGCGAAAGCTTGATCCCTTGATGATAAAATAATGTACTGAACCGGGGCTATCACGGCCCCCGGCGCAGATTAAAGTGAAAGAATCCCTGTAGCCGCATGGTGCTCAAGCGCAGAAGTAGCAGAGGCTGACGATCCATCCGCGGTACAGATTGAATGGGAATTTGCTCTACCTAAGCTGATATGGAGAGGGTTAATTCAGCCGAGCCAAGTCAGCCAAGGACTGTAGAACTTCTGCCCGTGCGGGTGCAGGGAACCGGAAATGAGGAGGAACCAATAATGGCAGTACAGCACACAGACAAGGTCCAGAAAATTGATTTGAGAGGCCGGGATTTCATTGAATTCACGGACTATACAGCAGAAGAAATTCGTTACCTGCTTGATCTCGCGATTGAGATTAAAGGCAAGCAAAAAAGCGGTGTACCGTTCCAGCCCCTGAAGGGCAAAACGATCGGACTTATTTTTGAAAAATCATCGACACGTACGCGTGTATCCTTTGAAGTCGGTATGTTCCAGTTGGGCGGACACGCGCTTTTCCTGAGCAAAAACGACATTCAGCTGGGACGCGGCGAAACGACGCATGATACGGCTAAGGTACTGTCTCGTTATCTTGACGGCATCATGATCCGTACGTTTGGACACCATAATGTGATTGAACTGGCAGAACACGCGGATGTTCCAGTAATCAATGGACTGAGTGATGCAGCACACCCATGTCAGGTACTGGCGGATTTCCAAACGGTGCTGGAGCATAAAGGCAAACTGGCGGGTCTGAAAATGGCTTATGTCGGCGATGGCAACAACATGGCACACTCTCTGATGCTCGGTGCAGCGAAAATGGGGATGCATGTTGCAGTAGCCACTCCGGAAGGATATGAGCCGGACAGCACCGTGGTCGAGCAAGCTCGTGCGATTGCACAGGAGAGTGGCTCCGAAGTAGTCGTAACCTACAGTGCACAGGAAGCCGTGAAAGATGCTGATATTGTGTATACGGATGTATGGGCGAGCATGGGCTTTGAAGAGGAGCAAAAGATTCGTGAGCAGGCGTTTGCGGCGTATCAGGTCGATGAGGAATTGATGAAAGGTGCGAAGCCGGATTACATGTTCCTGCACTGCTTGCCAGCACACCGCGGTGAAGAAGTGAGCGCAGGTGTCATTGACGGCCCGAACTCGCTGATCTTTGATCAGGCAGAGAACCGTCTGCATGCACAAAAAGCACTGATGGCCGCTTTGATGAGCGAATAGTCGCGATTTGCGGCAATGGCTTGATTTTACACGCCAATTTGGCGATGATAGATGCAATATAGTAATTGATCTTGGGGAGGACCATATCACATGGCTAAGGAAAAAATCGTACTCGCCTATTCCGGCGGACTAGACACATCTGTAATTTTGAAATGGCTGAAAGAAACGTATGATGCAGAGATTATCGCGTTTACCGCGGATATCGGTCAGAAGGATGAACTCGACGGACTCGAAGAAAAAGCACTCGCTACGGGCGCTTCCAAAGTATACATCGATGATCTGCGCGACGAATTCGCGAAAGATTTCATCTATCCCATGTTCCAAGCAGGTGCCCTTTATGAAGGTCAATACCTGCTTGGTACAAGTATCGCGCGTCCGCTTATCGCTAAACGTATGGTGGATATCGCGCGTGCAGAAGGCGCTACAGCGATCGCTCACGGCGCTACGGGTAAAGGAAATGATCAGGTTCGTTTTGAGCTGAACGCAGCTGCACTGACACCGGACATTCAAGTGATCGCGCCTTGGCGTCTGGAAGAGTTCCGCAATCAGTTCCCGGGACGTGCAGAAATGATCGCTTACGCTGAAAAACATGGCATTCCGGTTACTGCTTCTGCGGCGAAACCTTATTCCACGGACCGCAACCTGCTGCATATCAGCTATGAGAGCGGTGTGCTTGAAGATCCTTGGTTCGACCCAAGCGCGGACGAAAACAAAGATATGTTCCTGCTGAGCAGCGCACCTGAGGATGCACCGGACCAACCGGAGTACCTCGAACTGGAGTTTGAACAAGGTGACTGTGTTGCCCTGAACGGCGAGCGTCTGAGCCCACTGCAAGTGATGGAGCAACTGAATGAACTGGGCGGCAAACACGGTATCGGCCGTGTGGACATGGTAGAGAATCGTTTTGTCGGCATGAAGAGCCGCGGCGTATACGAAACACCGGGTGGAACGATCCTGTTCACGGCACATCGCAAAATGGAATCCATTACGATGGATCGTGAAGTGATGAACCTGCGTGACAGCTTGATTACACGTTACAGCACACTCGTATATAACGGGTTCTGGTTTGCACCGGAACGTCTGGCACTGCAAGCTCTGGTAACGGAAAGCCAGAAGAACGTAACCGGTACGGTTCGTGTGAAACTGTACAAAGGAAATGTTATTGGCGCAGGCGTGAAAAGCCCTGTCAGCCTGTACAATCCGGACATTGCTACCATGGAAGCTGATCCATCTGAAGCTTATGACCAAGGTGATGCAACAGGCTTTATCCGCCTGAACGCACTGCGTTTGAAAGTACATTCCGGTGTGGAACAAAACAAAAAATAATTCACGGCGTGTGGTTCACGCTACATCATAATTACTGACAAGGCAGGCCGTTCTTGCACATTCTGGCAGGGGCGGCTTTGTCCATGAGCGAAAGGGGATACTCACTGTGAGCAAGCTGTGGGGAGGACGTTTTACGAAGCAAACCAACCATCTGGTTGAAGAATATACCGCATCCATTAATTTTGACAAAGCATTGGCGGAAGAAGATATTCAAGGCAGTTTGGCCCATGTGACGATGCTGGGCAAATGCGGTATTTTGCCGGCTGAAGATGTGGAAACGATCAAAGAAGGCCTGATTACCGTTTTGCATAAAATCCGTGCAGGTGAAGTGGAATTCTCCGTATCAGATGAAGACATCCACATGAATATTGAGAAAAATCTGATTGAAACGATTGGCCCTGTCGGCGGTAAACTGCATACAGGTCGTAGCCGGAATGACCAGGTGGCAACCGATATGCACTTGTATCTGCGTGAACGTGTCGTAGGTTTTGTTGGCATGTTACATGCTTTGCAGGAGGCGCTAATTGGACAGGCTAAAGACAATCTGGATACGATTGTACCGGGTTATACCCATTTACAACGTGCACAGCCGATTCTGTTTGCACACCACTTGATGGCCTATGTATCCATGTTCCAGCGTGATGCGGAGCGTCTGATGGACAGCTACAAACGGATTAATGTACTGCCACTTGGTGCAGGGGCACTTGCGGGCACAACGTTCCCGATTGATCGTCATTTTGTAGCAGAGCAGCTTGGCTTTGATGGAGTATATGAGAATAGTCTGGATGCGGTAAGTGACCGTGACTTTATCGTGGAGTTTCTGGCCGCCGCTTCCCTGATCATGACTCACTTGTCCCGTCTGAGTGAAGAGCTGGTGCTGTGGAGCAGCACGGAGTTTGGTTTTGTAGAGCTGGATGATGCGTTCTGCACAGGCAGTAGCATTATGCCGCAGAAGAAGAACCCAGATGTACCTGAGCTTGTTCGTGGTAAAACAGGACGTGTATACGGCAATCTGATCGGGTTGTTGACCGTGCTGAAATCTCTTCCGCTGGCTTACAACAAGGATATGCAGGAAGACAAAGAAGGTATGTTTGATACGGTAGCAACACTTGAAGGGGCGCTTCAGTTGTTTGCTCCAATGATCGCTACGATGAAAGTAAACAAGGATCGTATGCGTCAAGCGGTAAACCAGGACTTCTCCAATGCAACGGATATTGCGGATTTCCTCGTCGGAGAGGGTCTGCCTTTCCGTCAAGCACATGAGGTGATTGGTAAAACGGTATTGTACTGCATCCAGAACGGCAAATATTTGCTTGATCTGACGATTGATGAATTCAAACAATTTTCACCGCTGTTTGATGACCGCATCTATGCTGTGTTACAGCCTGAAGCAGTAGTTAACGCTCGTAACGTATACGGTGGAACAGCGTCTAATCAGGTCGCGGAAGCTATTTCTCGTAGTGAGAAGCTGCTGGGACAGACGGAGCAATGGATCGAGAATCGGGGTTAACACCTAGGGGCAGTACTCAGTGAAGATCTGACGATGATCTGAATGGGATAGGATGTTACACTGATTGTGATCAATGGGAACTAAAAGAAGCATGTTCAAGAGATGTACTCTCGGACATGCTTCTTTTTTAGGTTTCCTACTGCCTTATGGCCTCTGCCAGCTACCTTCGTTTACAGAAGGTAGCACCTTGCCATCCTGCACAACGATATGTCCGCGGATGATTGTACCTGCCAGACTCGACGGGAAAGTATGCCCGATATAGAGGCTCTGTTTATGCTTGGCATAATAGTTTTCTTCCGTCACGGTGAATGCTTCATTCAGGTTTACGATGGCAAGGTCTGCATCCATTCCGATGGCGATACTGCCCTTACGATCTGCAAGTTCAAAACGTGTTGCCGGATTCGAAGCTGTCCAAGCAGCGACGTGCTCTAATGGAATGTTGTGGGCTAATGCAAGTTCCAGAGCAGAGAGTAGTGTGAATTGTCCACCACTGATTCCGCCCCATGCCTGAAAGAGATTATAATCTTTCGGATCTTTCATCTCGTAAGGGCATGGTGAATGATCGGAAGATAGCATATCGAATTTACCTTCTGCCAGGAGGGAAATCAGCCTCTGCTGTTCATCTGCTTCCCGGAGTGGAGGTGCACATTTGGCGATAGTCCCTTTTTCACGCAGGCTATCGTGGTTGAAGAGCAGGTAATGTGCGCAAGTTTCTACCGTGACATTCATACCACGGGCTTTTGCCGCCTCAATTTTAGCCACGGCTGCTGCGGAACTGATATGAACAAAATGCAGGGCGCAGCCTGTAATTTCGGAGTAGTAGAGTGCGCGTTCAACCGCCTCGACTTCTGCGAGGATGGGCCTTGTCTCCAGATAATCATCGGCGCTGACGAGTCCTGCCGCTTCCTTTTCAGCTTTCAGCCAGTTTGTTATTGCCGCGCTTTCCGAATGCAGAGCCAGAATTTTGCCGAGAGCTGCAATCTTTTTCATGCCCGTCAGCAGTGTCATGTCGTCTACCGCTTCGAACTCTTTATTACCTGTGGTCGACAAGAAGGCTTTAAACCCAATGACACCAGATTCGGCTAATGGCTGCAAGTCATCTTCGTTGCCAGGTACGAGCCCGCCCCAGAGGCCGAAATCAACGATAGATTTTTCATTGCCGATGCGGGCTTTCTCCAGCAGTGCTTCCTCCGTGACTGTGGAAGGGATTCCGTTGAGTGGCATATCGAAAAAGGTTGTACAGCCACCTGCGGCCATCATCGCTGATCCGGTGGTGAAGCCTTCCCAGTGCTCCCTTCCTGGTTCGCTGAAATGCACGTGTATATCAATCATGCCTGGGAGTACATGCTGTCCGGTGGCATTCCACTCGTGTGTAGTTTCACCTTCAAGTGTAGCGGTAATCGCCGCAATCTTGCCATTTTTCACACCGATATCAACTTGTGTGACTCCGTCTGGCAACACTACATTTCCGCCACGTATGATCAGATCATAATGTTCCATATCCATCCCTCTCCTCTTTGCTGGTATTTTCATTGTATGGCTCGGATCGTTGAGTCAGGCCTGGGTTTTATTCGTATTTACTCGTAGATCGTACCTTTCTTGAATGAAGAGCCTTTAAAAGCAAATTTGCTAAGTAACAGGTATGCAAGGCCAGCCGTGATGAAGCCGATGATCCAGCCGATGTCAACGAGCAGGAAGGCTGCTCCAGCTCCGATGAGCATAGCTAACAAGGCGCTTGGGTTATACCCTTTGAAGGAGCCGTTATCCAGATATAACTCTGCTGTATCGACCTTTTGTTTTCGCAAGATGTAATATTCGACTAGCATGATCGCTACAATGGGGCCCAGGAATGCGGAATAGATCAGAATAAATGTATTCAAACCTTGAGCCGAGGAATCCTGTACGAGTACCCATGGGAACGAACAGAGGGCGAGCAAGCCGGTGATGACAACAGATGCTTTGTATTTAAGCTTGGTAACAAGCGAGATGACGTAAGCGGGTGGTACGATGTTAGCGACCATATTAACGGCAACTGCACCAATAACGATGAAGGCTGAGACGAATACGGTGATATATGAGTTGTCCACAATAACAGCAAAGGCCTTGACTGGATTAGAGATGCCTGTTGCTGCGGCCATCATTGCACCGATCGTCAGAACGAATCCATAAGCGATAACGATCGGGAAGAAGTAGAGCATACTACGCTTTTTGTCACTCATGCCGCTCTTCAGCTCACGAGAATAATCACCTGCGCTTAGGAAGATGGCTGCGTAGTTTCCAAGGAATACCATGATGAAAGCAAAGAATGGAAGTCCCCATGTCCCTTTGGCATTCACCCAATTTTCGGTAATGGCTGTGCTGTGGGAGTTAAGTAATAAGGTGAATACATAGACGAGTGCAAGCATAATAACGACGGAAGCGAGAGTTTCAACCCACTTGATTGCGTGAAAGCCATAAAGTGACAGGACAATCTGAACGGCCTGTAGCAAGATAAAACAAACAGGAATACTGTCTAAGCTGCCACCGCTTAATACTTTGACAATTTCATTCAAAGCCGTTGCTCCGACCCAGCTCTGGAAGCCGTACCACACGATGGCGGGCACACCACGTAAAAATGAGGAGATGATCGATCCTTTGATGCCAAAGGACATTCGCAGTTGAACAACATAGGGGATGCCTGTTCGATAACCAAACCGGTCATTGATCGCAAAGATCACGGAAATAATACCAATGGCAATCATCGCAGCTACAAATGTCTGAAACACATTGAGCGTGGCGACACCAGCAACAATGAGGCTCGCTCCGAGGGTCATGTTACCGAGGTTCACGCCATCTCCGATCCACATGAACATGTAGGGTACTGATCCGATTGTTCTCTCGCTCTCCTGTTTCGGTTTTAAGGAGTCGTCGATGCTGATTTCTTCATGTAGCTGCGTCTGTTTCAGTACTTGTCCTGCCAAATTCGTTGACATATCTGCCCCACTCCTCTTTGATATGGGGTGCCGCAAGGCTGGTTGATCTCTGAATTAACGAGTCGTTCCATCCATTCCTGTCTGCACACCACAGATGATATAAAACATGTAAGATAAAATAACTTAATAATGTTATGTATCCTTACTTGTTCTTTGTATCTCTTATTTTATCATCTTGTTTGTACAATTCATTGACAAAAACGTAGATTGTTCTCGTAATTTCTGTTGAATTTGTATGAAAAAATATGACGTGGTATGTGATGTTAGGATGAAATGGTGTAAAAAACGCATTTTTGTGTTCAAAACATCTTACAATGTTCGGGTTTCGCTCTCTATCCTATTATCTAGTTTCCGAAGTCCATCAATCTGACAGCTAACCACATCGCCTGGTTGAATGGTGACTGATCCCGGGGTGCCTGTTAAGATGACATCACCCGGATGAAGTGTCATCACGTTCGACAGAAAAGAAATCAGGTACGCAGGAGAAAAGATCATATGATTAACGGTATTGCTGTGGGCAACATGACCATTGTGCACCGTTTGAATCTCAAGTTCGTTCAAATTTTCGTATTCTTCAGGCGTTGAGAGAGAAGAGCCAAGGCTTAGGAATGTGTCAAAACTTTTGGCACGCTGCATAAACCGGGGGTTGCGGGCATGAATATCCTTGGCAGTCATATCAAGTGAGGTCGTGTAACCTGCTATAACGTCCATTGCCTGCTCCTCACCAATGCCTTTGCATGTTTGTCCGATGACAATCGCGAGTTCTGCCTCAGCGGTGATCTGTCCCGCTCCAACAGGCAGACGAATCATTTCCCCGGAGCCGATCAGGGATGAATCAGGTTTGAGAAAGATAACAGGTTCATCTTCGGGTGGGCGTCCAGATAGTTCGATGGCTTTGTCCCAATAGTTCATGCCTACACCAATGATTTTCCTTGGACGGCGATATAGCGCACGATAGGATACGTCACTGGCGGGCAGAGAAGCCAGTGAAGCAAGTTGTCCGTGTTCATTGCAGTACCAGTTACGTAGTGCGGTGAATTGATTTTTTTGCAGCAAAGTAAACAGATCTGTATCCCAGCTTGTGCCGAATTGCTCGTTCAGCCAAGCCAGTGGAGTAATGCCTCGATCCGTCCAAAATGCCACTTGTTCTCGCCCTTTATCTTCAATCGTTACAAGTTTCATCGGCACACCTCTTCCGCAAACTGTTTTGCCGTCCAATGCAATAACCTAAGATCTGTGTTCGTACCACCGATAAAAGATAACCCGAGGGGCAGTCCATCGAGACGGTGAACTGGAACTGTAACCTGGGGCAGGCCGGAAAGGCCGGCGATACAGGAGAGTTGCATTGTTTTGGCACGGTAAGCTTCTGCTTCAGGACCTTTCAATCCCAGAAGGGGAGCCGGGCCCGGTGCGGTTGGAATGGCAAGCAGACCCTCTTCTCCTAACAAGTCAACGAGGTTACGCCGTACGCGAGCGCGCAACTTCACTTCGGCCTCGCTAGCAGACTTTTCAAGGGAGCAAGCCCACTCAAAACGTTCTGCGATTCCTGGGCCAAATGTCGGGCGTTCTTTTGTCAGCCAGTCGCTGTGTTCGTGCGCAATTTCCAGCCCTTGAAGAACACGGAACGCCGCTGACCAGTCTGCCAAGCTCTCGCCGGGTTCGGTTAGATTAATGCATTGATAACCTTCCGGCTGCCATCCCTCAATTCCGTGTAATGTTGAGAGCAAAAGCGAACAATCTTCAGCTTCTGGCAGCTCCCATGCTTCTGTCGCTATGAAGAACTGAGTGAACGGCTTCGTATCTAATTCAGTTGTAATTTCTGATCCATTTTCCTTCAAAAGAAGCTTTTTTTTCAGTAGCGCGTTGCCTACGTTGCGTAAAATAGTTACATCCTGACTCATCCAGCCAACTGTATCAAAGCTATGTGCAAGAGGAATGACCCCCTCTGTCGATACAGCTCCATGCGTTGGGCGGAAGCCGTATAGTCCGCAATACGAAGAGGGGATGCGTACGGACCCACCCGTATCCGTTCCGATGGCGAAATCGACCAGTCCCGCCGCTGCTGCAACGGCAGACCCACTCGATGAACCGCCTGGAATCCGATCCGAAGCGAGGGGATTGGTTGGTGTGCCGTAGTGAGCATTTTCCCCATTCAGACTGTACATCAATTCATCTGTCTGTGTTGAGCCTTCGAGAATTGCGCCATTCTCCAGCAGGGTAAGCAATGCAGGGGCAGTAGAGGTTGCAGGATCATGTGTGCGAAGCCAATCCGGATTGCCTGCTCCGCTTGTTTCTCCCTGAATATTGAAAACATCTTTGACTGCAAAGGTTAGTCCACTTAGTGAGCCAGCTTGATTAGCTGGCAGTCTGATGTCTGCATTAACGTATGCCCCCCAGTGATTAGGCTGGAGCGCATCGGTTGTTTTTTTTGGACCCGTTTTCATTGCAGATGTTTCTGTCTGTTCCTGATTTGAATGATTCATTAGTTATTCCCCTTTCGTTCTTATACTAGGGCTTAGTGCACTCAGGGAGGAGCGGGAGTGGACTTGGTTCAATAACAAAGCCAGTAAAATACCTACCAAAAGCCCGTTTCCGAGCAGTGGACGTAGCAATGGGGGTAATGTTGTAAAAATTTCCGACGGTAATCCCATAACGATAATACCTATGAATAATGGCGCAGCCGTCCGGTAGAGGTTTGCCGCATCCATATGAAGCTGTCCGAAATACTGGAGTGAAGAACCTAACAGGCGAAGGTATGTCACGAATAGTATAGCGCTTCCGATACTGAGCGGAAGTTGTGTCAGTAAACCGGTGACGGCTGGAATCAGGCCGATAGCTGCAAACATCAGACCCCCAATAACAAACGGAAGTCTTTCTCGCATACGGGTTTGTTGGAGAAAGCCGACAGAACTAACATATGGAGCGTATGGAACGAGTCCGAGCGCACCTGATATCACTGCAAGGATGCCACTGATTGTAAAAGAACGTTTATACTGGCTGCTGGCCGCTTCGTGTTCATAGATAGCATCCGTACCTTTCAGGGCACCAAATGTGTTTGAAGTGTTGATTAAACCGGCAATCACGGCGATCGCGATTACGCCAGTGTTCAATCCACCCGTAGGTTCCCCAAGCGGGAACCAGACTGCATCGAGTGTTCCTGAATTGGATGTTCCCCCAGAGCTGCCGAAGATAAATACATGTAATGCCCAGCCGCCCAAAATACCAATCAGCAAAGCATACTGCGCTATGGCTGGCCGTGCTTTTATGGATAAGACAGCAACCAAAACAGCCACTGCTGCGGCTAGTAGGAAGACGGCAGGTTGGATAACGTTCGCCTTGTCGGAAGAGCCTGATGAAATACCAAGCATACCTTCGAGAAAAATGATATTCAGTCGGCAACCAAGTAAGAACATAAATACAGCCATGACTCCTGGTGTAAATAATTTCGATAAAGGCGTAGCCAGACCGCATAAGCCAATCAGGATTGTGATCACACCCGAGATCAGAATGCCGACGGCGAGACTACCCCCGAGTTCCGTCAAGGATATACCAAGGGAGGGGGCGGATGCGCTAAGGCTCAGGATGACACCCCACCATAACCCCGACTGTCCTTCCATGACGGATCTTTGATGTCCAAGCCATGCTTGTACAGCACATGCGATTCCGGTGAGGATGAATGAACACTGGATCAGAAATTGAATTCGTTCCTGTGGCAATGCAAATGCCGCCCCAACTGTAATAGGTATAACTACCGTATTGGTAAATAAGAAAAACAGCCATTGCAGCCCGCCCAGACCGGAGCGGAGCCAGTTGATTTTAAGCATGTGTCACCTTCCGTGTGGAGCCTCGTTGAGAATGTTTCCCGTGCACATAGGTAATCCATGATGCAGTTGATGTATCTTAACGAAGTCTGAATTGTACAAAAGGATTCCGGCAGTTCCCGGAATCCTTTCAATATTAATAAATAGCCTTGATTCTAATTGACCAATAACAGTGCTCCTATGCGATGTTTAAATCCCTCGGCGCTTTATTCTGCTTGCTCGTAAACGTCAAGGGCCTCTTGCACCCCGCGTCCGATCACAATCGGAGCTTTATGCCGGATTAACACAGCTTCCAGAGCGGATAGGACGAATAGTACGTTTTCTTTCCGACAACTGTAACCCATGGTGCCGATTCTCCAGATCTGTCCATGCAACGGTCCGAATGAGCTAGCGATCTCAATGCCGAACTGGGTCAGAAGTGTAGTTCGTACAGACTCGCCATCAATACCTGCAGGAATTTTCACACAGGTGACGACTGGAAGCTTCCATGCTTTATCGTTGAACAGCTCCAGACCCATGCCTCGTATACCTGCCATCAGTGCTTTTTCATGCAATCGATGACGTTCGAAGCGTGTTTCAAGTCCTTCTTCCAGCAGGATGCGCAAGCCTTCACGCAGTGCGTACAGCATGGATGTTGCCTCTGTATGATGATTCAGCCGTCGTGGCCCCCAGTAATCTTGCAACTGGCTCAGATCAAAGTAATTACTGCGGATTGGATGTGCGACATCCCGGCGATCACTCTCAAGTGCAACACCACGTTCTACTTTTTTCCGACTTGCCAGAATGCGTTCAACCCGCTCGTTGTAAGTTACAGGAGCCATGCCAGAAGGGACGGATATGCACTTTTGGGTGCCGCCAATCACGGCATCGAGTTGCCATTCATCTACTTTGACGTGGGCGCCGCCAATGGAAGCAACAGCATCAACGACCGTTAATACACCAAGTTCTCGGCAAGCTGGACCGATCTGGTCCAGTGGCTGCATGCAACCTGTTGAAGTCTCGCCATGTACGATGGCTAAAATTTTCGGCTGAACTCGTTTTACCTCATCGATTACTGCTTGTTGGTCGAATACTTCTCCCCATGGGCATTCCATGAGATGGAGTTCTGCGCCGTGACGTTCGGCAATTTCAGTCAGCAGATGTCCGAAGCGTCCGAAGATAGGAACAAGCACTTTGTCCCCTGGCTCGATCAGGCTGCACAGCACGGCTTCCAGACCGGAACGTGAAGTGCCATCAACCGGAAAGGCCCACTGGTTCGTCGTTTGGAATGTCTGCCGCAACATGTCCATCGTTTCGTTCATCATTCGGGTGAATTCCGGATCGAATTGGCCCAGAATGGGTGTTGCCATGGCTCTTAAAACTCTCGGGTCAACCTCGACTGGTCCTGGGGTCATAATGGTTCTCAAAGGTGCATGAATTTCCCGGTACTGTGTCATCTCGTCATCGCCTCCTGGTTCTAGTTGTTCATTCAATATGCCAGCTTATATAACAGGTCGATTAACAGGCGAACTCCGCGCTGCAAATCTTCCGTATGGGTGAATTCAGCAGGGGAGTGGCTAATGCCGCCCTGGCTTGGAACGAATAATAATCCTGTTGCACAATACGTGCCGAAAATCTGTGAGTCATGTCCTGCGCCACTTGTCATTCTTTTGTATGAAATACCTTCGCTTTTTAAAATGTCCTCAGCCGTTTGGTTTAACGTGCAATCCATCGCAACGGGAGGTTCATCCATCCACTTATGGCAAGCGACCGTTGTTCCATGTTCAGAGGCGACGGTCTCGAAGTCACTGAAGCATGCCTCGCAAAATTGCTCAATGATCTTGGCATCACTGTGACGAACATCCAGGCTAAAGGTGACCTCGCGTGCAATGACATTACCTACATTCGGTTTAACTTCCATGCGTCCAACGGTGGCGACAAGTCCAGACTCATGGGCTTTGGCCCGATGCATCAATATTCGGATCAACTCGGCTGAAGTAAACATCGCATCACGACGCCACTGCATAGGTGTTGTCCCGGCATGGTTGCTCTCACCGTATACCGTAATGTTATAACGGCGTTGCCCCACGATGTGACTGACGATGCCGATTGATTTCTCTTCGCGTTCAAGCACCTGGCCTTGTTCGATGTGCAGTTCAATAAAACATTCCAGGTCTTTGCGTGTTGGCTGAGCATGAAGTCCGAGTCCGAATCCTGCCTCGTGCATGGCCTGTTCGAAGGGGATTCCGTTTACATCGTTGATGTGGTGGATGGCCTCGCGCTCTTTTACTCCCGTTATGTTGCCTGAGCCCCAATAAGTCATTGGGAAACGACTGCCTTCTTCTTCACACAACGATACCACTTCAATAGGTTTGAGTGGCTGACCATAATGTGTGAGCAAATGTTCCACAGCAATGAGTGCTGCAATGATCCCATAGGCTCCGTCATATTTGCCACCGCCGATCACGGTGTCGACATGAGACCCGGTTAACACTACGTTTGCTTCAGGATTACGTCCAGAGAGCCGACCAAACAAATTGCCGACATCGTCATAGCGTGCGGATAAACCAAGTTGTTCTATTTTAGCTTGAATCGCCTTCTGAGCTGCGCTCCAAGCCGGGTCATAGAGCAAACGGGTTACACCGCCGCTGTTGTCTTTTCCGTACGAAGCCAGCCATTCGACCATCTCTTCGATCTGCTTAGACAAGGCAGATGGTTTTGGTTGTTCAATCATCAAGTGCAGTATCCCCCATTCCGGCAACGCTAGCTTTCCGACCGATGTTAGATTAATTAACTTGGCATTGCGTTTAATTCATCGTAAAATAAAAAAAATTAAAAAGCATTCACGAAAATGTAGAAGAATAGCTGAATTCGTTGTGCATGTTAACCATAGGGGTGGAGAAGGATGAAAATGAGTGACCTGCTGAAGCTGGGTGTATTCAACGGCACAATCGTGGTAGGGGGAAGTGGTGGTTTGAATCGGGAGGTTCATACCGTCAATATGATGGATGCTCCTGATATTATTCCGTACTTGAAAAGAAATGAGTTACTGATTACGACGGCTTTTCATTTCAAGGATGACCTGCCGGCTCTGCTTGAACTGATTCGTGAGATGGGGCAACAGGAATGTGCAGGACTGGGTATCAAAAGCAAAAGATTTCTCGGCAACATTCCTGAATCCGCAGTTCAGCTGGCAAACGAGTTGGATCTGCCTCTGGTGGAACTGCCTGTTGATCCTTCGCTAGGTGATATTGTCAACAAATCGCTGAGCCATATCCTCGATGTGCGAACAACGGAGTTGCATAATGCCATACAGACCCATCGCCAGTTCACCCAACAAATTATGAGCGGTCAAGGTATACCTAAGCTGCTTGATCAATTATCTGCTTTGCTGCGATTTCCTGTATATTTGCTCGGGCCGTATCTGCAGCCAATCTTCGGCCGAGTTCCTGCTAAAACGGTTGTACAACTGGAGATGTTATTATCTGGCGGTGGTCAAATTCATGTAGCGCCTTCCGTGTTCTCGGCATTTTCCTTGTTAGGTGAGGAACGTGAAACGTTAACATTATTTCCCGTATACACCCATAGACAAGTGCATTTCCTGTGTATTACCGGTTTCATATCACCTGCTGAACGTTCAAGCATTCTGACCATTGAACAGGCAACGAATGTGATTGCGTTTGAATTAATGAAGGATAATGCATTGAAGCAGAATCGGCGCCGGATCCAGAATGAGTTTTTTACTAACTTTATTGGAGGGGTCTTCTCGAGCAACGAGGAGATTGCAAACCGGGCAAGGGAATTCGGACTGTCCAGCGATCAACGATACCTTTGTGTAGTCGGCAAGCTGAATAGCAAGGATCGAGCGACGTCATTCATGCAGTATAAGGCAGAACAGGATCAGATTGCTGAACATCTTCAAGGGGAGTTAGCACACTTCCGCCATCCTATATATTTGTTCACCCATGACCGATCCTATGTGCTACTTATGCCGCTGGTTGAAGAGTGGGAGATGGTCAAACCTTCCTTTATCGAGTTACTGGAACGTCTGCAACGTAAAATTGCCATGTATTACGAATCGGAGCTGTCATTTGGTCTTAGCAGTTATGCCCAGCCACTTAGCCAGATTCCTTTATCTTTTAAAGAGGCGAATGAAGCTCTCTATTTCGGGAGTATATCGGGAAAAATACGCTTTATCGAAATGTATCAGCCGAAGGAAGTATCTGAAATTTTGCGTTTGATCCCCCATGATCATCTGAGAAAATTTTATGTGGATACGATGCAAGGATTCGAAGATGAGACACTTAAGGATCACCATATGTTGCTTCATACATTGTCTGTATATCTGGAAACGCATTGTCATCTTGCCGAGACGGCAAAGCGGCTTTATATTCACCGGAATACTGTAATTTATCGACTGGAAAAATGCGAAGAGATTATCGGTCGTAGCCTGAAAGACCCGGAGGAGACATTGCGTCTTCGGATGGCCTTTCGGATCAAAGCGTTGCTACCAGAAGAAGGAAAAGCGGCGTATTGATAGAGTGACCTAATATGATTACAAGCAGGCTGAGATAAACTGTACCCCCAGGTTAGTTAAATTAACCGAGGAGGCTCAGTCCACTTTAAGCCTGCTTTTTTAGTTGGCAATTAATACAGGAGAGGGAGGCCTCTCTTATGTGCCTCAGTCTCTTTTAGACAGTGGTAACCACTTCAACACATTCTGAATTTTCATGTCCCAGTAACCCCATTCATGTTCCCCGGGTTCTTCCTCATAAGTTAACTTGAAGTCTGTCTCGGCGCAGGCTTTACGGAATGTCTGATTATCTTCATACAGAAAATCCTCTGTTCCACAGCATTGATAGAGGAGTGGTCGTGGAGCCGGGTTATGTTTACTCTCCTGGAGCAAATGGATTAAATCGTTCTCTGAGCCTGCAAATTGAGGCCCGAAGATACGTAACAGTTCGGCCTGCCGTAAAGCGGATGGGGCGTCGTTGCTCAAATGAGCGGCCATGTCAAGAGCACCCGAAAGACTTGCCGCCGCAGCGTATTGATCCGGTTTTCGCAGAGCCAGCTTGAAGGCACCGTATCCGCCCATGGATAGGCCAGCAACGAAATTATCTTCGCGTTTCGGTGACAGCGGGAAGAAGGAGCGCGCGAGTTTAGGCAATTCCTCACTAATGAATGTCCAGTATTGTCCTCCCTCTGCCATGTCCGTGTAGAAACTGCGATGAACCTGAGGCATAACGACCGCAATTCCGAGTGAAGCGACATAACGTTCAATCGAAGTGCGGCGTAGCCAGATGGAATCGTCATCGGACATCCCGTGAAGCAAATACAGGGTTGGGTGCAGACCAGAACCAGTGACGTTTTCCATTCCGATCTGATTGTGGGTCTGCTGTGGCAGAATCACATGCATGCTTGTACTTAATCCGAGGGCATCTGAGTAGAAATCACATTTAATGAGTGCCATACCGAAAAGTAACCCCTTTCATAAATGGAAGTCGAATAAGGATGTTATTATGCCATGGAAAAGGTGAGAAAACTGAAATATATCAGCTTATATTCCAAGGTTATACCCAAAATAAAGTAAACGCAATGATAGGTTATAAAACGTATTCGATATCTGCGTAAATAATCTTTGTATAATCCATATTCTGGACAAAACAAAGAAATAAATAAACAAAGAATAGATTATTTCATCACATATGACCCTCGTATCTTTACAACGTAACAATGTTTTGTTACACTAACTTTAATGAAAAGGGGGTCCTGAAATTGACGGATGATTTGATCTCCAAAAAAGAGCTACTTGACCTGACAGGCATTTCATACGGTCAATTATATCGTTGGAAACGAAAAAACCTGATTCCTGAGGAGTGGTTTATTCGAAAGTCTTCTTTTACGGGACAGGAAACATTTTTTCCTAAACAGCAGATTTTACAGCGGATCGACAAGATTGTTCATATGAAAGACGGGTTGTCGCTGGATGAACTGGCAGATGTGTTCTCGCCAACACTTGGTGAGGTGGAGATGTCAGACCAACAACTGCTGGATCGAAACATTGTTTCACTAGCTTCGCTTGATCTGTTAAACGAGGCTGGTCGCCAGCAGTCATTATATGGTCTCGAACAGATTATGATGCTTTATGTGCTTGAAAAGCTGCTTCTCAGCGGGGATATCACTCAGCAGGAGGGGTTACTCCTGATTGATGTAATGTCTGAACACTATTACCGGTTTCGTGACCGTGCTAGTGAATTGCTGCTTATTCGCAAGATGGGCGTACCTGCCTTTATGGTGGTGAACTCGGGAGCTGAACTTTATTTTGATCAAGGGGTAAAAGTGGTACTTCGCATTCCGCTTGCAACGTTCATGGAAGAATTGAAACTTAAATTGGGCTGAGGGGGATTTTACGAATGGAAGAACGTCACTTAAGAAATGATTTGAATGTCACAGGCTCTCGCAAAACAACAGGCGGTTCTTATCACCGAGTGAATATTGACGGTATGGCTAAACTGGATGGTGATCTGGATTGTTCCTCCCTAAGCGTTAACGGGACGCTGAAAATCTACGGTTCCCTCGTCTCCGAGAGCACAACGATCAACGGAATGGCCAAAGTGGAGGGAGAACTGCGGACCCAATCTCTAGATGTCAATGGAACATTGGGAGTTCATGGTGCAGCGCGTGCCGAGAGTACGATGGTTAACGGAATGTGTACCATTAATGGTCCATTGGTCAGCAATCGGGTACGTGTGGATGGCATGACCACGATTAATGGAGACTTATCTACGCCTGAGTTTACTGTGAACGGAAAGTGTAATGTGCGCGGTAGAGTGGACAGTGAGCGTATTGATATCGGTGGTATGGCGACGATTGATGGAGATGTGCAGGGTGAAGTGATCAACGTTCAGGGCAATATTAAAGTGGGCGGACTACTTAATGCGGACAGTGTGGAGATTCGTTTATACACGTCCTCTTCAGCAAGAGAAGTAGGCGGTGAGCGTATCGATATTCGGCGCAAGGAACGCAGCGGATTATGGAAAGCGCTCGGATTGGGCGGTGCGCCATCCTTCAGGGCTCAATTGATCGAGGGCGATGAGATTGTACTGGAAGATACCGAAGCGGATACGGTTCGAGGGAGTCGAGTCCATATTGGGCGCGGCTGTAATATCCGGTTTGTGGAGTACTCTGGCGAACTATCCGTTGATCCGGAAGCGAAGGTGGGCAACAGCGAGCGAATTTAGCCAAGAGGCAAGATGCAAGAGACGGCTCGTATAATCTTATAAAAGTAGAACTTATGGTTATCCCCCCAAGGTAGAAGGTTTTGCCATAAAGCAATCGGTCCTTGGACTGATTGCTTGTTACTTCTTTTCGGATATACTAATGCAGTCATATGAATAGAACGGGAATGGAGAGATTAACAACAATGGCTGCGCGTAACAATAAAATTGGATTTGTGCTGGCAGGTTTGCTGCTCAGCATCTTAATGGCCTCTATGGATAATACCATTGTGGCTACGGCCATGGGGGATATTGTGGGTAAGCTCGGCGGGCTCGACAAGTTCGTCTGGGTAACTTCTGCCTACATGGTGGCTGAGATGGCAGGTATGCCGATTTTCGGTAAACTGTCGGATATGTATGGACGTAAAAAGTTTTTTGTCTTCGGGATCATCGTATTTATGCTTGGCTCCGCTTTGTGTGGAACTGCGACATCCATCGTGGAACTGACGATGTACAGAGCAATTCAAGGGATTGGTGCAGGAGCACTGGTGCCGATTGCGTTCACGATTATGTTTGATGTCGTTGCGCCTGAATCGCGGGGGAAGCTGGGTGGTCTGTTTGGGGCAGTGTTCGGTCTTTCGAGTGTATTCGGGCCGCTTCTAGGTGCGTACATTACAGAGTATGCCACATGGGAATGGGTGTTTTACATCAATCTGCCGCTCGGTTTGATTGCATTTCTGTTTATCGCATTTTTCTATAAGGAATCTCACCAGCATCAGTCACAGCAGATTGACTGGCTGGGTGCCATTACACTTATCGGTGCTGTGGTTTGCCTGATCTTTGCGCTGGAGCTGGGTGGCAAGACGTTTGCTTGGGACTCTGCACAGATCTTGGGGCTGTTTGCCGGATTTATCGTGCTGGCGTTGATTTTCTTGTATGCAGAAACGAAGGCCAAAGAGCCAATTATTTCATTCGGTATGTTCCGCAAGCGGGTGTACTGGTCAAGTAACGTCATTGCCATGTTCAGTGGCGCTGCGTTTATTACGGCATCGGTATATATCCCGATTTTCATCCAGGGCGTACTCGGTGGTAAAGCAACCAACTCGGGTCTTGTCCTTCTGCCTATGATGCTGGGTTCCGTCGTGACGGCTTCTATGGGCGGTGTGCTCATGACCAAAACGAAATACCGCAATATTATGATTCCAACGCTGGCATTGCTTGTAGTGGGTCTGGGGTTGCTCACGACATTGGATGAAGGTTCATCCCTATGGACAATTCGGGTATACATGGTCATGATTGGCCTTGGTGTCGGTGCATCCTTCTCTGTACTTAGTAATGCAGCTATGAATGCCTTCGAACCGCAAAGACGCGGTGCTGCCAGTTCAACGCTGAACTTTCTGCGTTCCTTGGGCATGACGATGGGCATCACGATCTTTGGCATTGTACAGAGTCAAGTGTTTACGCGCAAAATGACAGACAGCATGGCTGGTGCCGCTGGAGAAGCTGGTGCAACGGCTGGAGCACCTGCAGGTGGTCTGCCTGCCGGGATGGATCTGACCGATCCGCATGCACTGTTATCACCGGAGCTACGTCAAGGGATTCCTCCACAGGTGCTGGATTCCATCACACATGCGTTATCCTCTTCCATTGTACAGCTGTTTGCCTGGGCGGTTATTCCAGCAGCCCTCGCTTTGATCGCTTCCTTCTTCATGGGGAAAGAGAAGATGGTTGTAGGAGAAGAGCAACACGAGTATACAGGTGGTCACTAAAGCAGAGGAGAGCGAAGCCAAGCCATGATTAAACCGCTTTATTTCAACCAGTGACCTAGTATCAGTCTTAAGTTATAACTCCATGTAATTTAAGCGAACACAGACTATGATTATAGAGGGTTTCATCAAATCATGAACTTAAGCACAAGTCTCATATCCCATATTGGGGTATGAGACTTGTGCTTTTTGCTTCTACACTTCATTCTTTAGAGGGTTTTTAAGACTTATATTTGCCTACTTCAATATATAGGTTGAACTTTCATTTACACAATAACGGAGAGGACAGAAAAAACCTGAAGAAGCGAAGCGCTCGCCTTTATCCCCGGATTTTCCCCTCTGGAAAAGGGAATCCAAAAAATCCGGGGATAACAGCGATCGGAAGGTTATTCTGTCCTTGGAGTGTTCCGTGTAAACAACATGTATTTCAACTTATATTTCCACCTGAATTTAAGGCTGATTCCCCTCACGAATGCCATCCTCCACCACGGAAGGTTGCTGTGGATCAGGCATGCTAATATGACCTGAGCGGGCAATCAGACGGCTTTGTGCTTTGTAGGTGTCACGTGAGATTGTTTTGGTTTCAACGACTTTGCCATCAACTCGCTTCGTGCGTACCGTCTCAACGATGTACCCGGGCTGTCCATTCTGAAGCACTTGCTGGGCCCCTTCGGGTAACACGTTACTGGATACATACTTTACAGGTACACTGAGCGTTTCAATCGTACGAGACTCCAGCGCATAACTGACGTTCTCGGGGAATGTGCCGAAAAACTTCACCACCATGCGCCCGCCTTGCACCTTGGCATGGATCAACAGGGATTTCTCGGTGCTGTTTCGAAAACGAAAGTTAATGGCGCCCGAGGCAAAGGTGGCATCTAACCCTTTCGGTATATATTTAACAGGCAACGAGTGATTACGCCGTTCCACAATATCCAGCCCCGTTAGCAGAGCGGCATTATATACGGTGCTGGATACCTGACAGATTCCTCCGCCAATTCCGGGCATCAGCCTGCCATTCACGATGACCGGTGCTTCCCGAAAACCATATTCCTTCTCCGCTTTGCGAATCACCTTTTCATAGTCGAACACACCTCCAGGCGGCAAAATCATCCCGTTGATGGCCTGAGCCGCCGCGCTGACGTTATGTATCCGACCTTGACTACTGTTTCCCAGCCCTGTGGAAAATTGAATGATTTTTCGCTCGATGCCTTCCTGCTTTAGTGAATCGATCGTTACCTCTGGTTTCAAGGTGTATAGAGGTAAAAGAATGCGGATGGGTTCTGGTTTTACTCCATCCATCACATCGCTCAGCTCCCTGTGCAACTTGGTCTGCATGAGGGTGCTAAGTGTTTTCCAATCAATCCGGCGCACGCTTTTCTCCGGAATGTACTGCACTTGATCATTGGCGGTGATGCGGCGGACGGCTTCGGTCGGCGTACCGAAGGTTTCTTTTTCCCAGGCAGGGCTAAGCAATTGTTGAAAGGTTTGTTCGTTGTAGTTCATATCCAAAGAGAAGGTCTGGGGAAATTGATACCGTGCATACGCGCGTTCCCACAGGTTCCCCTCATCCAGCTGTTGTACTGCGGCCTTGAAGCTGTCTGCACTGTAACTCACTCCTAGTTCGGCGGCAGTATGTGACATCGTTATCGGGTTTGGTTCAGTCACTTCCAGTGTGACAGGCCAGTCCTGTAATTGTTGAATGCGAGTGTGCAGTTCTGCCAGTACCTCTTTGCGATGTTTGCCATCGATGGCCCAGCCGCTAATCTGTACCCCTTTTGGCAAAGTAGGCTGGTTTACGTACATATAGAGCAATCCATAGGACGCGGAGCCGATCAAGAGCAGGGAGAACAGGGCGATGACCGTTACATGTATTTTTTTCATAACCAAACGCTCCTTTTGGCTTCTGTTGTTCCGGAATTCGTAACACTCTCTATCTATATGATCCAAGGGTGGAAAACTTTCGGGTACTCAATAGGTAACAAATTTGTTACAATAAACTTCATATGAATCCATGCTTCACCAGCAAAAGAGGGACAGGATGGATTTTTCCTGATGAATTTCAGGTCTTTTTAAAGGAAATGCCGGGATTGTGTCGAAATCATAATGGCTAACTATGTGAGCAGGAAGTGATGATGTGATAGAAATGCAGGACGTGTGGAAGACCTACGCCAATGGTACCCACGCATTACAAGGGG
This sequence comes from Paenibacillus polysaccharolyticus, assembly GCF_900102085.1. Taxonomy (GTDB): domain Bacteria; phylum Bacillota; class Bacilli; order Paenibacillales; family Paenibacillaceae; genus Paenibacillus; species Paenibacillus polysaccharolyticus. The sequence continues at coordinate 175,263 of NZ_FMVM01000013.1, forward strand.
TGTCGGTGAAGATCGACCGCAATGAATTTGTCTATATCGTTGGTCCATCCGGTGCAGGCAAATCGACATTCATGAAATTGATGTACAGAGAAGAAGTGCCAACCAAAGGGCAAATATCCATTAACGGATTTAATATTGGCAAGTTGAAACCACGAAAAATTCCTTATGTGCGGCGTAATATCGGTGTTGTATTTCAGGATTTCCGCCTGTTACCGAAGATGACAGCATATGAGAACGTGGCATTTGCTATGGAAGTTATTGAAGCGCCGAAGCGTCACATCAAGAAAAGGGTTATGGAAGTGCTCGATCTGGTGGGATTACGCAACAAGGCCAACCGCGAACCTTCACAACTCTCCGGCGGGGAACAGCAACGGATTGCGATCGCACGGGCGATTGTCAACAATCCTTCCGTCATTATTGCGGACGAGCCTACAGGGAATCTGGACCCGGAGACGTCATGGGGCATTATGCAACTGCTGGACGAGATCAATTTCCGGGGCACAACGATTGTAATGGCAACACACAACAAAGATATTGTTAATACGATGCGTAAACGGGTTATCGCCATTGAACGCGGACAGATTGTACGGGATCAGATGAGAGGGGAATACGGTTATGAATTTTAGTACTCTCTTGCGACATCTGCGGGAGGGCTTCAAGAACGTATTCCGCAATGGCTGGATGTCAGTGGCCTCCGTCATGTCGATTATCGTCTCTCTGTTTATTCTTGGCGTGTTTATGTTGCTTGTGCTTAACGTGAACTCTATGGCCAATCAGGTAGACAGCCAGGTAGAGATCAGTACGTTTCTGGAGCTGAATGTGGACGAGAACCTGCGCAATGTCATTGGTCAGGAGATCAGTGCCATGCCTGAAGTCAGCGAGATTCGAATTGTTCCGAAGGATGAAGGATTAAAAGAATTTCGTGAACGTCTAGGCGAAAATGCGGATAATGTTCTCGGTGGTTTCGATGTAGATAACAATCCATTGCCAGATACGATTGAAGTTAAAGTAATTGAACCGGAAACGGTCAATTTTGTCGCGCAGAAGATTGAAGCATTGAACGAGAAACATGCCGAGAAGCCGATCATGAAAGTGAACTACGGCAAGGAAACGGTAGATGTGTTATTCAAATTCACGAAGCTTGTTCGTAATATCGGATTTATTTTTGTCGGGGGACTGGGCCTGATGTCGATGTTCCTGATCTCGAATACGATTCGCGTAACGATTCTGGCGCGCCGCCGGGAGATTGGCATTATGAAACTGGTGGGTGCAACCAACACCTTTATCCGCTGGCCTTTCTTTATTGAAGGGGCGTTAATTGGACTAATCGGTTCCGTTATCACGGTCGCGGTTCTGTTCTTCGGATACAGTCAACTGATGTCAACGATTGGTCAGGATGTCTTCATGCAGATGCTGAATCTAATTCCACTCAGCGAAATCTGGCCACTGATGGGAACGTTACTGATTGGGCTTGGTGTGCTCGTAGGCATTTTGGGCAGTACACTGTCCATTCGCAAGTCGCTCAAAGTGTAGAAAATGTCGAAAAGAATGGAAAAACAGGTTCATTATTGAACGCTGTTTGACGATATGTAGAAAAGACGCAACTGTTGTTTTGATGAAAGAAAGCAAAGAACATGCTGTTCACCACCTGTGCAGGTTGCTTTCTTGTGAATTCATAGGATGGGGGATCATCATTTTGAAAAAAACCGCTTCGCTGCTGGCCTTTATGTTACTGGCCGGTATGACGTTTCAACCTTCTGACGGATATGCCAAGAATAGCATCAGCGATATTGATCAACAGATTCAGCAACTGGAGAGCAAGGCGGCTTCCGCCAAGCAGGAGCAAAAAAAGGCTGCGGCCAATAAACAGGAAGCGCAACATTACAAGAACAAAACCAATGCTTACCTTAAGGTTGTCTTGGAACAGATCAATGTCGTTAGTGATGAGCTGGCCAGTGTATCGTTGCAGATTGAAAATACGGAGGAAGATCTTCGTACAACGAAAAAAGATCTGCAAGCAGCAGAAGACCGGATCGTCGCAAGAGAAAAACTGCTAGAGTCACGTGTACGCCTGATGTATACGGATGGGGCAGTATCCTACCTTGATGTCCTTTTATCTTCCACCAGCTTTACCGATTTTCTGACCCGTGCGGACTCGCTTAAAACGATTGTGGATCAGGATCAGCATCTCTTGGATGAACATAAAAAGGACAAGCAACTTGTGGTAGAGAAAAAGGCAGATTTGGACCGACAATATGCGGAGGCCAAAAGCCTGTATTCACAGAAGAAACAGCGCAAGTCGCAGCTGAACGATAAAGAGAAAGAAAAGCAGGTGCTCCTGGCTTCATATGATGCTAAAATTGAACAATCCGAAGAGTTGACGGCTGAGCAGGAAGCTGTGTTGATGCAGATTGCTGGCAAACGCTCAGCTCTGTTACAGGAGAAAAATAAATTGCGTGAGCAACAGGCCGCAGCTGCAGCCAAAGCTCGGGCCCAAGCTGCGGCACGTGCCAAAGCAGCAGCCAAGGCGCCAACACGTGTAAGTTCAAGCGGCAACAGTGAGGTAACTTATTCGTCAGGTAGCGGTATTTTTGCAAGACCGGTGTCTGGTGGACGCATTTCTTCACCGTTCGGTCCGCGAATTCACCCGATTACAGGGGAAGTAGGCAAACTGCATGCAGGTGTCGATTTTGCCGTTCCAGTAGGCACATCCGTTCATGCGGCTTCCGGCGGGATTGTCATTATGGCTGAATGGTATAGTGGCTATGGCTACACGGTTATTATTGATCATGGCGGAGGTCTGTGGTCATTGTACGGCCATTTGCGTGAAGGTGGATTCAAGGTCAGCAAGGGAGATACGGTAAATAAAGGCGATACGATTGCCGAGTCTGGCAATACAGGGAACTCAACTGGGCCTCACTTGCACTTTGAAGTGCGTGATAATGGAACAGCTGTGAATCCGATGAACTATTTGTAGATTGTCTGATTTAATGCGTTGCAACTTATATAGTTTAAACTTCGAATGGAAAAATCATAATCCGTACAAGCTAGACATATACTAAGCTGGCATGTTCAGGGAATGATTCGGGGCATTCCGAATCGGATGCGCTTCAAAACTAAAGGCGGTGACAAACGGATGATGAAAAAAAGATCGGCGCTGCTGTTCGTTATTTTGGGACTGCTTGGCGGGAGTCTGTTAACCATCGTGTTAATGACTTACCCGGGCATTACAAGCCAGGTAAAACCCGGCGAAGGACTGCTGGCAAGTGTAACCGGCAGCTCGCAGCAGAAAAACGATTTAAAGAAGATTGAAACCGCAATGGATTTGATCTCCAGTAACTATTATAAAGATGTCGACCGTACCAAGTTGATTGATGGTGCGATTAACGGCATGATGGAATCTCTCGGTGATCCCTACTCCAACTATATGGGACAGGAAACAGCTGCCCAGTTTGAAGAGTCTATCGAAGGTTCATTTACCGGTATTGGTGCAGAGGTTTCCTCGCAAGACGGTAATGTCGTTGTCGTTTCCCCAATCAAAGGCTCACCTGCTGAAAAAGCAGGTATCCGTGCGAAAGACATCATTATGTCCGTTAACGGCGAATCGCTTCAAGGACTTGAGCTCAACAAAGCGGTTAACAAGATTAGAGGTCCAAAGGGTAGCGAAGCCAAAGTACAGGTGAAACGTGCGGGATCGACAGAGCCGATTGAATTCACGATTGTTCGTGATGATATTGATCTGGAAACCGTCTATGCACATATGGAAGATGGCGGTATTGGTGTCATAAACATTACGCAGTTCTCACTGAATACAGGTGAACGCTTTAAGGAAGAACTTGCTAAGCTGGAGAAGCAAAATATGAAAGGCCTGATTATCGATGTACGGAATGACCCGGGCGGTGTACTACAAGTCGTTATCGATATAGCAGAACAGTTTGTACCGAAAGGTAAAGTCATCGTTCAGGTTGAAGATAAAAATGGCAAGAAGGAACAAAGTAAATCGAATGGATCAGCCAAACCTTATCCTATTACCGTCTTGATGAACAAAGGTAGCGCGAGTGCTTCCGAAATCCTGGCAGGAGCTTTGCAACAATCTGCTGGTGCTACACTCGTGGGTGAGAATTCATTTGGTAAAGGAACCGTACAGACCAGCTATGATAAACAGATGGGCGACGGTAGCCTGCTGAAGATTACGATCGCCAAGTGGCTGACACCAAACGGTACCTGGATTCATGAAAAAGGCATCAAACCGGATATTGCAGTGAACCAGCCAGACTATTTCTCGGTTGCGCCGATTAATAAAGAGAAGTTGCCACTGAAATATGACAGCAATAGCATGGATGTGAAGAGTGCGCAGACGATGCTGAGAGGACTTGACTTCAAGCCGGATCGTGTAGACGGATACTACGACCAGAAGACCGAAGAAGCCGTCAAGGCGTTCCAGAAGAAAAAAGGCATTCAGATTACTGGCCAAATCGATGAGAAAACGGCAGAGTCTCTGGAAGCATCTCTGATTGAACGTATTGCCAATCCTCAATATGATGCACAGCTGAAACGCGCGATCGAAAATGTCTCAAAGGATATTTCGTCCGCTGTGTCGAAGCCATAAAGAAGGCTGATTTTCAGCCTTCTTTTTTTCTGAACCGGCTGAAGGAGAGGAGTGAAATGCTACAATGGAATGGGTATGGCCTTGGTTAACTGTATTAGGGGAAGCAATGTTACAGTTGTTGATTCAGCCGTTTTATTATATGGCAGTGATTCTGATTGCTTTAATTTATCATCGTCAGTTGCTCCAGGAACGGAAACTCTTCCATGTACGTATGCAGAGTTCGATCACGCAGGCGATTCGAGCGGTTCTCGGGGGAATTGTCATTGGTGTAATTGTGTCCATGATATCTCTTTTCCTGGGCACTTATCTTACGCTGGGAAGTCTGATTAGCATATGGATTGCAGCATTGGTCTTAGCACTTATTCGTATCCGTTATTTATGTTTCGCCTATGCGGCAGGGGCACTGGGAGTACTGCAATTTGCTTTGAATGTGGCTTCCAGCTGGCAACCTTCCGGTATGCTTGGACAAGCTGTGGAGACGGTGCGTGCATTGGACATGCCTGCATTGCTCGTGCTGGCTGCATTGCTGCATTTTGGCGAAGCTATACTGGCACGAATGCAGGGTGTATCTATGGCCTCACCGTTTCTGATGGAAGGTAAACGCGGGAAGTTGGTAGGCGGATATCAGATGCAACTCTTCTGGGCGGTTCCGCTACTAATTCTTGTTCCGACAACCGGAGGTATCACAGAACTGGCGTGGACTCCGCTACTTCATGCAGGTCAGGGCTACACGCTAATGGCACTACCCATCTTGCTGGGATTTAGCGAAAATACACAAAGTATGCTACCTGGGCGTAAACTCCAGGTTTCAGCTAAACGTTTGATGCTGTATAGCTTGGCATTACTTGTATTCAGTCTGCTTGCCGTATGGTGGTCACCATTGACAGTGATTGCAGCCTTGGTAGCTTTTGCCGGACATGAACTCCTGGTGTGGTACAGCGCATTGGAAGAGCAGCAACTTAGTCCTGCATTTGTTCACCCTCAGCATGGACTTAAGGTACTTAGTGTGATTCCAGAGAGTCCTGCAGCAGAGCTCGGAATTGAGGCAGGGGAGACATTGTATAAAGTGAACGGTATACTCGTTCATTCTCCCGAAGAGCTACACCGGGCACTGCGGATGAATCCGGCTTTTTGCAAGCTGGAGGTGCGTAATCATCAAGGAGAGAGCAAGTTTATGCAACGAGCGATTTACGAAGGCGAGCACCACCAGCTTGGTGTGATTATGGCACCGGATAAACATGAAGCATGGGCAGTTCAGCCACGTCCGGTGACGTTGTTTCATGTGGTTACGCTCAAATTATTCACACGCCGGAAAGAGCAACAGCGTATCGACGAAGCTCCACTGGCTTTACCACCAGCCCCTGTAGTGAGTGACAAAGGGTCAGTCGAAATGTAATAAAAGGTACTTCCAAACGCCTTGGCTGGCGTGAGGAAGTACCTTTTTGCTTTATTTTCTCAAAATAAAAATGGCGATTTGGGTGCGATCACGCAAATGCAGCTTACCCAGGATTTCAGTTACATAGTTTTTGACGGTACCCTCGCTGAGAAACAGTTTAGTGGCAATTTCTTTGTTGGATAGTCCTTCTGATATAGCTTCGGCAACGGAAAGCTCCATGCGTGTAAGCCCGTGCGTTTCAAGTGGCTCGTTTACCGGAGGAGAAGCTGGCGTTCGGAGCAAACCCGCGAGTTTGCGTGCAATATCCGGGTGGATCAGCATATCCCCGTTATAGACGGTTTTGATGCCCTGTACGATCCGGTCAGGAGGGACGTTTTTGAGTAGATAACCACTCGCTCCGTTCTGTATAGCTTGAATGATATATTCATCGTCGTCAAAGGTTGTCAGCATCAGTACCTGGATATCGGGGAAACGGGTTTTGATCAAAAGAGTTCCTTCGACCCCATCACATTCGGGCATACGTATATCCATGAGTACAACATCTGCAGCTGTTCCTGATTCAAGGCAGGCAAGTGCCTCCGTCCCATTGGAAGCCGTACCTGTAATGTGGATATCCGCATCGAGGCCGAGCACCACGTTCAGGCTTTCCCGGATGAAGGGATCGTCATCGACAAGGAGGACTTGAATCATTGAAGGTTGCTCGGACAATGTTTTCTGAGTGCTATTGTTCGGTTCTGGCATGAGCATATTCCTTTCCGTTTTACAGTAAATTCATTTTGTTTGTAATGGGGATTCGAGTGATAACGGTATATGGGGCGGTGGGTTGAACCTCAATGGTACCTCCAATGAACTGTGTACGCTGACGCATACCCTCATGCCCAAGGCCTGTTGTTACACTTGTATCTAAAAGGGAGTGCATGCTGCCATCATTACTGATGCTCATACGAATCTCCTGATGCCCAAAAGCCAGTTGCAAACGAATGGAAGTGGCCTTTCCATGTTTAATGGCATTCGTTACAGCTTCTTTGGCGTTTTTGTACAACACAATCTGCGTACTTGGATAGAGAGTGTGTGGCTGACCAATAATCTCGTAATGAGTCTGTATCCCTGTATCGCGACCGACTTCTTCTAATAGACGATCCAAAGCGTAGGCATCGGATGCATGAAAATCAGGACGAAGTTTATGAAGGGTGTTACGCATATCATCCATACTTGCAGCCAGCTGATCTCGAATCTGCTTGACCATTTCAGTACCCTGTTCGTTATTCAAAGGTAGCGTGAGCAAGGCAGCTTCTGACATCATTTTGGTGCGTATTAGCCGATGTCCGATATCATCATGAAGCTGACGGGATATTCGAATACGCTCTTCTGCCTGAGCCGCATCTTCTAATTGTTTGGAAAATGACAGCAATTGTGCACGCGTCTCTTGTAGCTCATAATGCTTATGCCGTAGCTCGTCATACACATGCTCCAGTTGCTTGCGACCGTTTGCAGCTTTGGCTCCTTGCCAGGAGAGCGCTGCTGTCATCCATAAGAGCAAGTTTACGCCAATGCTCAGCTTCACAGAGTCCGAGAGCCAGCTAATGGTGTTCATTTGAACTTCCATGGCTCTAAGACTGAGCGTAGTTGGAGTTGCAACATGCCAATACAGTGCGAGATTTGTTGTAATCAGCTGAATCCCTAGAATGAACCATCTTACAGATCCACCGAGCCGATACATATAAACATAGAGAACCGATAGAGAGATGAAAATCATAAAGGGGCCGTATAGCGCGATCAACCAGCTGGCCCACATTATTTCTGCCAGAAATAACAGTGATTGCTGTGCGCCTGAACGGGTAAAGCGGTTCGCTACAGCGAGTAAGATCGAGATGAGGATGTAAAAGGTGTACAATGCTTCGCCATGTAAAGGTAGGGTCAAACTGAAAAACACAGCAGGTACAACCAATAAACCATATTGCAGGAATCCCAAGGGCATATGTAGATGACATCCTTTTTTAACATAATGGAGAATAAGACGATAACGCATCCTTGATTATAACATAGGCCACCGCCACATCAGGAGATGACTTAAGTCACCTTTGAATGATGACTTTATGTACCTTCGCCAAGGGGAGACATTCGATACAATAGACTTAGAAATATTGCGGTAAGAGCTCATATGGGAGGGGCATACGTAGATGAACATATTGGAAATGGATCACGTTGTAAAACGGTATGGCAGTAAGTTATCGGTGGATCACCTCAACTTAAGTGTGCAAAAGGGAGAGATTTTTGGTCTGCTTGGCCCGAATGGAGCGGGAAAAAGCACCACCATTAGCATGATTGCAGGTCTGCTCAGCATGGATCAGGGAGAGATCAGACTGGATGGCATATCGGTGAAGGAGCGACCACTCGATGTGAAGCGTAAGATTGGACTGGTTCCGCAAGATTTGGCTTTGTATGAAACGATGAGTGCCGCGGATAATGTTACTTTTTTTGCCCGGCTCTATGGATTACGAGGGAAGAAGCTCAAAGAAAGAGTGCAGGAATCTCTTGAATTTGTTGGTTTGCAAGATAAGGCCAAGGATGCTCCATCCACCTTCTCGGGCGGCATGAAACGCAGACTCAACATCGCATGTGCGCTCAGTCACAGGCCGGATCTGATCATTATGGATGAGCCTACCGTGGGCATTGATCCACAATCCCGCAATCACATTCTTGAATCGGTGCGAACGCTCAACAAGATGGGCTCGACCATTATCTATACAAGTCATTATATGGAGGAGGTTGCAGCGATCAGTAATCGGGTAGCTATCATGGATCAAGGCCGGATTATTGCTTGTGGAACCGAGGCCGAGTTAAGGGAACGCGTTGCATCGGAGGAAAAAATTGTACTTACCACTTCCGGCATGGATGCCGGTGCTGTGGAAGAACTTAAACTTCACCCGCGTGTACGGGCAGTAGAAGTCACCGAAGACACAATAACGATTATGCTACCTTCCGCACAGCAGGCACTGCAAGATATGCTGTTTATTTGCAGTAAACATGACATATCCATTCAATCCCTCCAGGTCGAAGAACCGGATCTCGAGACGCTTTTCCTCAATCTGACCGGGCGTACGCTTCGAGACTAGGAGGAGATGGCATGAGCATATGGCATATTTGTATCTTTGAACTCAGACGTATTTTGAAAATTCGTTCTGTAGTGATTAATCTGTTCATTCTGCCTTTATTATTAATTTTCATCTTGGGAACGGCATTATCGAGCGCGATGGGAACAGGAAAAGATACGACGCCTGATACGTTGCGCGTGGGGATTGTGCAATCAAATGAAGCGGCATCCTCTCCGGTAGGTGAAGCCCTGAAAGCCTTTGTGGCTGCACCTGAAGTAGCCCAAATGATAAAAGTGAAAAACATGTCTTCACAGGACGAAACGGTTGATGCCTTAAAACAAGGAGATCTTGATTTTGCGGTGATCATGACTTCGGATATGGTGCAACAATGGATGGCAGGAAAAACCGTTAAGCTACAATGGATACTTGGAAAAGACAATACACTTAATGTGGTGGGGCAGACCGTATTCACTAGCTTTACGGATGAGTTGAATCGACAGGCTGCCATTGCAAAAGTCCTTGGGCCAGAAACGGTGATGGCGATTTCAATGCAAAATGGCACTGGATTGCCATCAGCACAGCCGAATATTAAGGTCAGTAGCCCGGGGAATTCCGGTCAATCCTACAGCGCTTCACAGTATTACGCAGCAGCCATGCTGGCGATGTTTATGCTGTACTCTGGCATGACCACCGTTAACAGCCTGTTTACGGAGCGCGACAAACAAACGCTCGCGCGTCTTCAGGCAACGCCAGTAGGCAATGGAGTCATCTTTGCTGGCAAAGTTGCAGGTAACAGTTTGCTTGCCTTTTTACAAGCAATCATTATTATCGTCATGACCAACCTATTATTTGGCGTGAATTGGGGTGGTCATCCGTGGTTGATTGTACTGATCTGTATACTTATTACGCTGGCGTCAATGACCTTGGGCATTATTGTAGCCTTGGTTAGTAAAAGTGCTGCTTCAGCTACTGCATTAATGCAGGGGATTATCATCGTGATGACTTTTATTAGCGGCGGGTTTACTCCGATCGCCATCGATTTTGTACAGCGCATTAGCGAATTCACGGTGAATCATTGGGCGCTTCAAAGTTTTCTTAGTATGATGCTGGGTGCAACTTTGCAAGAGGTCATGCACAATATTTTCATGCTTGGGGCCGTGTGTGCAGTGCTAGCAGCCGCTGCTGCAGTGATATACAGAAAGGTTGGATATCGTTATGAATAGTCTGCATATCGCTTGGTTAATGATCCGGAGAACACTGGGACGTAAACGTGGGTTTGTTGCATTTTTACTGCTACCATGCCTTGTTGTGACAGGTGCAGTTGCTCTTTTTGGAAGTGAGCAGGCCAGTCGTGCGGTTGTTTCTTATGTCAATATGGATGAGGGGATCGCTGGATCATGGATGATCAAAGAGCTCGCTCGTACGAAGGACTACAGCTTCAAAGCTGCGAGTAACGAGACAGAAGTGAAATCGGATATCGTTCGCCAAAAAGCAAGCATGGGAATTGTAATTCCCGCCAATTACACCGAATCGCTGTTACAGGGGAAGCCCGTGGAGATCCAGTGGATTGAAATGCGTGTCAGCGAAAGCTCATACATCCTACGAGCAGCCGCCGAAGGGGTTTCGGATGGGTTGAAACAATCTGCTACTGCGGTACAAACATCTGCTGTCCTGTCGTCTTCTAACGCTGACGCTAAGAATCAGGAGAGGAAACTCGAACAGATTCTGCAAGAGATTGGGAGGCATCAACTATCTGGAGAAGCATTACATCTGCAGCTATATCCAAAGCCAGGGTTAAACAACGTCACCGGATTCACGATCATGTTCATGATGGGACTGTTAACGAGCGCGGTGGCTGTTATTATGGACGACCGAAAGCAACGTACGATGGCTCGAATGTATACCGCTCCAGTCAGGTCATATGAGATCGCGCTAGGAAACTTTCTGGGTAGTCTGGCGATTGGAGTCATCCAGATTATGCTCGTGCTCGGTATAAGCCGTTGGATGCTGCATTATGATGCAGGGATTCCGTTTGGTATTCACTTTCTGATTCTTGGAGCATTTATGCTGGTATCGATGGGATTAGCGAGTGCCGTGAGTGGCCTGATCCGTGAATCGAAAAATGCCAGTATGTTGAACTCGCTCATCATTGTACCAACTTGTATGATTGGGGGTTGTTTCTGGCCGTTATCCATCATGCCGGAGTATATGCAGAAGCTGGCGAACTTCGTACCGCAAAAATGGACGATTCAGGCAGTCGAAACGATGTCTGCCGGAGGTAAACTGGCTGACATCACCTTGCCCTTACTGATCCTCTTCGCCATGGCTGTGATCCTGCTGGCTGTCGGTTCAGTGATTCTTCGTCCCAATCAACCGGGTATGGATGCGTAAATTGGTGGCGGCGTAAATAGGAAAAGAGATAGAGGGAGTCAGTTAGGAGTTAAGAGTTAAAGCAAGAGCAAGAGTAGGGGTAACGGTAATTTAGAATACAGTCAAAAAAGCACGTTTCACGGGATGAATACCGTCAAACGTGCTTTTTACTGAGTTGTATTTTTTGTAACATGACTTCGTATAGTCGGTTAATAGAGGCAGAGGTCAGGCATGTATTTTTTGCGGGATAACTGACTATGGCTGTAATTGGCGAAGCACCGTGATTTCAACCCGGCGGTTCTTCTGTCTTCCAGCTGCTGTTGTATTGTCTCCGGTTGGTCTGGTATCCGCATACCCTGCATATTGGAAGTGGTCGGGGTCGAGTTTCTCCTGATCGATGAAAAAGCGTAGTACTGATAACGCACGTTCACCGGACAACTCCCAGTTATCCTTGTACGCGGAATTGGCTCCTATTGGAATGTTATCCGTGTGTCCCTCAATACTGACCACCATTTGAAGATTACGAAACAAACTGGCGAGTTTGCTAAGTGTAGGTGCAGCATCTTTTTTCAAGGCAGCTTGTCCTTGATCAAACAGGAAACGATCACTGAGCGTAATGGAGATACCTTGCGGTTTGTCTGCCACGAAAATTTGATTATCCAGTTTATTATCTTCGATATATTGGGTAATCACATTGAACAGATTTTGTAATTCCTGTTCCTGAGTCCTGAATTGTTCTTCCCGCTCCGTGAGCGGACGGTTGCTATCATCAGGGGTATCTTTGTCCGAATCTGATGACGAATCTTGATCATCCTCTGAGCTTCCATGGGGGGGCTTGGTGATGGTTTGACCCGGTGTATCCCCGAGTCCGTCCCCCAGTTCAAGTATGGAGTCGGATTTATTAAAAGTGCTTTGAAGGGATTGGGTCACGACGTCGTATTTACCGGTATCCAGATTGCTCATGGCGTACATGATGACGAAAAAAATCAGTAGTAACGTAATGAGATCCGCATAGGTAATCATCCAGCGATCCCGATGGTCAGCAGCTTCGCGTTTGGCACGCCGTTTACTGCGACGACTCATCTAATCCCTCCTTTGCGAGCGGAGATTGCAAGACCTGGCGGTGCGAGAGTGTAAAAGACTCTAGCCGTTTGCGAACGAGCTGTGGATTTTCGCCATTTTGAATGGCAAGCACTCCTTCAAGCATCATCTCCATTTCTTGCACCTCGTCAGCACCTCTGGATTTGATTTTGGAAGCGATAGGTAAAAAGATCAGGTTAGCACTGGCAACTCCATATAGAGTGGCTGTAAAGGCAACGGCAATGGCTGGTCCGAGTCCGGTTGGATCGGTTAAGCTTCCGAGTACCTGAATAAGTCCCATTACGGTTCCGATGATCCCCATCGTTGGGGCATAACCACCGGCAGATTCGAATATTTTGGCATAATTCTCATGTTTCTGCTCTACAGAATCAATTTCCATCTCGAGAATCTGCCGAACAACATCCGGGTCTGTACCGTCGACAACCATCTGAATGCCATCTTGTAAAAAGGGATGGGGATGATCCACAACTCTGCGTTCCAGAGCAAGCACACCGGATCTGCGGGCAATGGATGACATCTCGATCAGTTCTTCGACCCATTGTTTGGAATCCTGAGCACGACGTCCAAAGGCCATGCGTAAAGCAGCAGGGATCGTTCGCAGACGATGTGCAGGGAAGCTGGCTACAACGGCAGCGATGGTGCCGCCGAACACGATTAGAGCAGCTGTTTTTTGTAACAGGCCGGACATATGGCCGCCTTCCCACAAAAAACCGCTGATAACTGCGGCAATTCCGGCAATTATACCGATAAGTGTCGCAATATCCATAAATTAACCCACTCCTATCTTCATTTCACGTTTGCATCACTAAAACGAACAAGGTATAATTGAACGGGAACAAATATTCCTATTACTATAAGTTTTCCCAACTGGAAATTCGGGGAACTTCGACAATATATAGTGACTATTATTTTAGACGATAGGGTGAGATACGGCAATGAGCGATATTATTATGAGCGACAAAACGTTCGAAATCGAGTCAGAGTTTTCTCCCCAGGGTGATCAGCCTGCAGCCATTCAGGAATTGGTGAAGGGTGTTCAGGAAGGGAAGAGATACCAGACGCTTTTGGGTGCAACGGGTACGGGTAAGACGTTTACCATTGCACAGACTATTGCCAAGCTACAGCGGCCCACGTTGATTATTGCGCACAATAAGACACTGGCAGCACAGCTGGCGAGTGAATTCAAAGAATTTTTTCCGAATAACATGGTTGAGTATTTTGTCAGTTATTACGACTACTACCAACCAGAAGCCTATATTCCTTCCTCAGATACGTATATCGAGAAGGATTCGAGTATTAATGAAGAGATTGATAAGTTGCGACATGCCGCGACCAGTTCCTTGTTCGAACGTCGTGATGTCATTATCGTAGCAAGTGTATCCTGTATATATGGTTTGGGATCACCTCATGACTATTCCAGTATGTTGTTGTCTCTGCGGGTTGGAATGGAGAAACCACGTAATCAGATTCTGTCCCGTCTTGTAGAGATACAGTATCAGCGGAATGATATTAACTTTGTCCGTGGCACGTTCCGTGTCCGTGGCGATGTTATTGAGATTTTCCCGGCTTCCAAGGGTGAACATGCCATTCGAGTGGAGTTGTTCGGGGATGAGATCGAGAAAATTACCGAGATTGACGTCTTAACCGGAGAATTAATTGGTGAGCGCGAGCATATTGCTATTTTCCCGGCATCTCACTTCGTAACCCAAGAAGAAACGATGCGTGTGGCACTGGTGAACATCGAACGTGAATTGGAAGAACGGCTTGAAGTATTGCGTGAGCAAGGCAAGTTGCTGGAAGCACAGCGACTGGAGCAGCGTACACGTTACGATATCGAGATGATGAAGGAAGTCGGGTTCTGCTCAGGGATCGAGAACTACTCCGGGCCGCTGACCTTCCGTGAACGCGGGGATACGCCATACACCCTGATGGACTACTTCCCGGATGATATGTTGATCGTGGTGGATGAGTCTCACGTTACATTGCCGCAGATCCGTGCGATGTACAATGGTGACCAAGCGAGGAAGACGGTGTTGGTGGATCACGGTTTCCGTTTGCCTTCTGCACTGGATAACCGTCCGCTGAAGTTTGAAGAGTTTGAAGAAAAGATGAACCAGATCATCTATGTATCGGCGACACCAGGGCCTTACGAGATTGAGCATACCGATACGATGGTTCAGCAGATTATTCGTCCTACTGGCCTGCTTGATCCTGTTATTGAGTTGCGTCCAACGAAAGGACAGATCGATGATCTGATTGCAGAGATTAACGACCGGATTGCCAAAGACGAGCGGGTGCTGATTACTACGCTGACCAAGAAGATGTCGGAAGACCTGACGGATTACCTGAAGGAAGTTGGCATCAAGGTCAGATATCTGCACTCGGAGATCAAAACACTGGAACGGATGTCCATTCTGCGTGATCTGAGGCTGGGTACCTTCCATGTATTGATTGGAATTAACTTGCTGCGGGAAGGTCTGGATTTGCCGGAAGTTTCATTGGTCGCTATTCTGGATGCGGATAAGGAAGGTTTCCTGCGTTCTGAGCGTTCTCTGATTCAGACAATCGGGCGTGCCGCAAGGAACAGTGAGGGTAAAGTTATTTTGTATGGTGACAAAGTAACGGATTCCATGGATAAAGCGATAAAAGAGACCGAGAGACGCCGTACCATTCAGATGGAGTACAATGAAAAACACGGCATTACACCGCAGACCATTCGCAAAAAAGTGCGTGATGTCATTGAGGCAACGAAGGTTGCTGAATCCAAAAACGAGTATCTGACTGGCGCCGCCGAGAAGATGTCGAAGAAGGAGCGCCAGTCGCTTATTCAGCGTCTGGAAGCGGAGATGAAAGATGCAGCCAAAAACTTGCAGTTTGAGCGTGCCGCCGAGCTTCGTGATGCATTGCTGGAATTGCGAGCAGAATAGATATAAGTCGATATTGATTGAACTTGGATGATAAGAGAGAACGGCCAGTTTGGCCGTTCTCTTATTGAGTAGATTGAAGTAAATAAATGTATCTATTGACCCGATAATAAGACATGTTGAAATCGTAAAATCAGGTCTATACTGATAAAAATGACGAATTTGGTTAAGAGGTTTATATGTAAGTTGAACAAATCATTTACACAGAAACGGAGAGGACAGAAAAGACCTGAAAAAGCGGAGCGTTCGCCTTTATCAACAGATTTTCCCCCTTAATAAGTGGGGATTAAAAAAAAACTGGGGATAACAGCGATTGGAAGGTTAGTCTGTCATTGGAGTGTACACGTGTAAAAATCTATAGTTCAACTTATATAGAATAGAAAAGCAATGAGAGGATGAATACCATTGGCGAGCGAGAACATTGTCATCAAAGGCGCACGAGCGCATAACTTAAAAAACATCGATATTACCATTCCGCGTGACCGCTTTGTCGTATTGACCGGTTTGAGCGGATCAGGCAAGTCCTCGCTGGCTTTTGATACGATATATGCCGAAGGACAACGGCGTTATGTAGAATCATTGTCTGCCTATGCACGTCAGTTTTTAGGTCAGATGGAGAAACCGGATGTCGATTCGATTGAGGGGTTATCGCCTGCGATCTCCATTGATCAGAAAACAACAAGTCGTAACCCGCGTTCCACAGTAGGAACCGTTACTGAAATTTATGATTATCTGCGTCTCCTGTTTGCTCGTGTGGGTCATCCACATTGTCCGGATCACGGGATCGAAATTACATCCCAAACCGTAGAACAGATGGTGGATCGTATCATGCAATACCCTGAACGTACCCGGTTGCAGATTCTGGCTCCAATTGTTGCGGGACGCAAAGGAGAGCACAAAAGTGTTTTTGCCGATGTATCTAAACAAGGGTTTGTCCGTGTACGGGTTAATGGGGAATTACGAGACCTGTCAGAGGATATCCAGCTAGAGAAAAATAAAAAACATACCATCGATGTTGTCGTTGACCGGATCGTTGTGAAGGATGATGTTCAAGCTCGATTGGCAGATTCCATTGAAACGGCACTTAATCTGTCTGGCGGGCAGCTGCTCGTGGATATTATCGGTGAAGAAGAACTGCGCTTCAGTTCCAACTTTGCTTGTCCGGTGTGTGGATTCAGTATTGATGAGCTTGCGCCTCGGATGTTCTCTTTTAATAGTCCATTTGGTGCATGTCCGGATTGTGATGGTTTGGGTGTCAAAATGATTGTTGACCCGGACCTTCTTGTGCCGGATCGCAGTAAATCGATTGAAGAAGGAGCGTTTGATGCCTGGACAGGAGGAACGTCCACGTATTATCCGCAGTTTCTCAAATCCGTATGCGAACATTTCAACATCCCGCAAGATGTTCCAGTTGAGGATCTACCTGCTGATCAGATGAACAAGCTAATGCAAGGAACAGGATCTGAGAAAATTCGTTTCCGTTATGAAAATGACTTCGGACAGCGCAAAGAAGCATTAGTTACGTTTGAAGGGATCGTTAATAATCTGGAACGCCGTTATCGCGAAACAGCCTCGGAAGGTATACGTGAGTTCATTGAAGGATATATGAGTGCCAAGCCTTGTGGTACATGTAAAGGGCAACGACTGAAACGAGAGAGTCTTGCCGTAACCATTAATGATCACAACATGGCTTATGTAACTAGTTTGTCCATCGGTGAAGCCGGACGTTTCTTTGAGTCGCTGCAACTGACCGAAAAAGAACAGACCATTGCCAAACTGATTTTAAAAGAAATCAACAGCCGTTTGGGTTTTCTCGTTAACGTAGGTCTGGATTACCTTACGCTAAGCCGTGCTGCTGGAACGTTATCCGGTGGTGAAGCACAACGGATCAGACTAGCGACTCAAATCGGTTCCAGCCTGATGGGCGTGCTCTACATTCTGGACGAGCCAAGTATCGGACTGCATCAACGGGATAATGATCGTTTGATCTCCACGCTTGCACATATGCGGGATATCGGGAACACATTGATCGTTGTCGAACATGATGAAGATACGATGATGGCGGCGGACTATATTATCGACATTGGTCCAGGTGCAGGTATTCACGGCGGGACAGTCATGTCACAAGGTACACCTGAGGAGATCATGAATGACGAGAATTCGTTGACAGGTCAGTACCTCAGTGGCAAGAAGTTTATTCCGATTCGTACCGAACGCCGAAGTGTTGGCGATCGCTGGTTGGAAGTGCGCGGAGCCAAAGAGAACAACTTGAAGAATCTGAATGTAAAGATTCCGGTGGGTGTGTTTACCGCTGTAACGGGAGTGTCCGGTTCAGGTAAATCTACACTGATCAACGAAATTTTGTACAAAACGCTGGCACGTGATTTGAACCGTGCACGAGTACGTCCGGGGCAACACAAGGAGATTCGTGGTCTGGAGCATATCGATAAAGTTATTGATATCGATCAGTCCCCGATCGGACGAACTCCACGTTCTAATCCGGCAACCTATACCGGTGTATTTGACGACATTCGTGACCTGTTTGCACAGACCAATGAAGCAAAAGTACGCGGATATAAAAAAGGCCGGTTTAGCTTTAATATCAAAGGTGGACGCTGCGAAGCCTGCCGTGGAGATGGAATTATAAAAATCGAGATGCACTTCTTGCCGGATGTATATGTGCCGTGTGAGGTTTGCAAAGGCAAACGTTACAACCGCGAAACACTTGAAGTGAAGTACAAAAACAAAAATATTGCCGATGTGCTTGAAATGACCGTGGAGGATGCAACTCAGTTTTTCGAGAACATTCCAAAAATTCATCGCAAAATGCAAACGTTGCTTGATGTAGGCCTCGGTTACATCAATCTCGGTCAACCTGCAACAACACTGTCCGGTGGTGAAGCACAGCGTGTGAAGCTTGCTTCCGAGCTGTATCGCCGTAGTACTGGCAAGACGATCTATATTCTGGATGAGCCTACGACTGGTCTGCACGTCGATGATATCGACCGACTGCTTAACGTATTGCATCGTCTCGTTGATTCCGGTGAATCGGTGCTTGTCATTGAGCATAATCTAGATGTGATCAAAACAGCCGATTATATCGTTGACCTGGGTCCAGAAGGTGGAAGCGGCGGCGGTACAATTGTAGCAACAGGAACACCAGAGGATATTATTAAAGTGCAGGAATCCTATACGGGTAAGTATCTAAAACCTGTACTGGAGCGCGATACAGAGCGGAGCAGAGCTCTGCAACTGGCGGAGTAGTCAGCGTAAGAGTAAGAGCGTAGCAAATCTGTAAATTGAATTACTTATAGTCAATTACTCAGATGCTCTGTGTCGTGTGTGACACTCTACACCGTGGAGTTGTGAGATTTCTTGCACGGCACGCGACACCAGAGCGCGGTGCTATGCTGTAGGACCGCTTAATTAGATACTGAGTTGGAATAAAAATGTAAGCCTTCTTTACCTGGCAAATAGGCTGTGGATGATAGTCCACCGCCTTTTCTAGGGTAAGGAAGGTTTTTTTGATGTTAAAGAAGAGGATAGATTGAGGGAAATTGCAATGTGTGTTTAAAAAAATGAAATGATTCCACGAAGTTGTAACTTTATTGGGGAGAAGTGAGAGGCGTTATAAAAATTAAGGGGATTTTGAGAAGTGTTAAGAATCGTTGAGAAGCATTAAGGAGTAAGTTGGTGTGTTAATTGTATGAATTATTGCGCTAAGTATCTAACGATCACAGGTGAGCTTATTTGAGCAAAATAAGGTGAATCAGAATTCTAACGATCACCAGTGACGTTATTTCATCGAAAAAGCGAGAAATAGGCTGTTTTTCGACGATTGTGAGTGAAATAGCGTTTCTCATGATCGTTAGATTTTGATACAGGTGATAATCGCCCAAATAAGCTCCCTGGTGATCGTTAGAGCTGGGAGGTTGAGGTAACTGGCTCTGTCACCTACCCTGGCTCTTTTTACATCTTGTTGCTACCCGTGTCTGTCATCCATTAGCTGTTGATAAGAATGTTTAATGAAAGTGTTTACATATTAGACTGGATAAGCTTTTGCGAGCAAATCGGTCAATCTGGATTTTTTTCATTTTTCTGGATGATAGGGCTTGCATTACTAACAGGGTACAGATAACATAGAGGAAGAGTTTAGGGTATGTGTTGGTTGTTCAACTATGGTGAGGAGGTCTGTCTATCCATGCTGCTTGCAGAGGCTGCCACAGCGAGTACATCGAATTTTAATGCATTTGATATTTTTGTGATCTTGTTTACGATTCTGATTTTTATCGGATTGGTTCGGCTCCTTCGGGCACCGAAGAAAAATTTGTTTGCTATCGGGTTTACAGTTGTCAGTCTGCTGGTATTTTTGATGACAGACTACGCGATGATCACAGGCTGGTTTGGTTAATAGCACTATTAAGATGTATAGAAATAAGACCATGCAATAGTCATTTCGAACACTTTCCATGATGAATATGGAAGGTGTTTTTTCATGTCTGTATTCTCCGAAGGGAGGAAACTGAGAGAGTCTGATTATGTCGAAAAATAGCGAAAATTAAAACGATTGTATAGCCATAATTTGTATGATACATTGAAGGATACCGATATTGCAGATGAGAGAGAAGATAGATTCGGCCAGGAATCGGCTGTCCAGTCGCGCAAGAAGGATGTATAGAGTAGAGAGGGTCAGGTGAAGTCATGATAAGGTTAGTAAAACGGGCAACAGCCATGATGATGGTTGTTGTGCTCTCCATTGGTGTGATGACGGCGACGGCTGGTGCAGCAGCATCCAAGACAGGCATGCAAGCCAAGGTGATCGACGGCCAGGTGTATGTGAATACGAAAGATTTGGTTAAGATGTTCGGTGGCAGTGGACAATACGATGCCAAATCAGGAACGTATACGTATAAGGGAAGCGAAGCCATTCCCAAAGTGATTGAGAAGGTATCTCCGTCTGTGGTTGGGATTATAGGTAAAACGACGGAAAACCAGAACAGATCGGCAAACGATCGTTATAATCTGGCACATGGCACAGGAGTTATCATTCGCGCTAATGGATGGATTGTGACGAACGCCCACGTGGTTGATCAGTTGGTAGATCCCGTCGTTGTCACGACAGACGGGAATACATATAACATTACAGAATCGTTCAGTGATCCGTTAAGTGACCTTGCGCTGATTAAAATTAACGCTAAAGCACTCAAACCTGCGGTCTTTGCTAAAGCTTCACAAGCGGCTGTGGGCGAAACGGTAATTGCGATCGGCACGCCGATCTCCTTTTCATTGCGTAACTCAGCTACGGTTGGCGTGATCAGCGGTCTGAACCGTGGGGTGGAAGCATCCTACCGCTTAATTCAAACAGACACGGCGATTAATCCCGGAAATAGTGGAGGGCCGCTCGTTAACTTAAAGGGAGAAGTCGTCGGTATTAACTCCATGAAATTCTCTGCCGTGGGCATTGAGAGCATGGGTTTCTCTATTCCTGTAGACACCGTGAACTTTGTCATCAATCAATTTTTTAAATATGGAACGATCAAACGGGCAAGTCTCGGATTACAGATGGAAGAGAGCTGGTCGGCCATTGTAGGTCTGCCTGCGGAAGATCCGTTGACGGTTACGAGTGTATTGAGTCCGGAAGCGAAGAAAGCCAAGATCAAGGAAGGGGATGCCATCTACAGCGTTGCGGGCAAACGTGTATCTTCGGTAGTCGATATCAATGAGCTACTCAAAGCCTACTTACCTGGACAAAAGGTAAAGCTGCTGGTGCAAACGGACGGAGACATCGTTACCCGCACATTGACACTTGTGGATCGAGCCTCTCTTGAGGAGCCGTCCGATGATTCGCTTTTAACCGATGAAGAACAATAAGCCTGGCAAGCAACCCGAATTGAGAGAGGACGAATGAACGGAATGAAGAAGTCATGGTTACGCGTGCTGAGCACGGGTGTATTAGCAGGGATGTTGCTGGCAAGCACAGCTCTGCCAGTATGGGCAGCTGATGATGTTATTACCAATGAGCTGCGTGTCAAAGCAGGAAGTACAAGTGCTTTTATGAATGGCAAGAAACAAAACATCACGAAACCCCTCACGATTAAAGGCGTGACATTGGTGCCTGTCGGCGTATTCAAAAAAGCCTTTGGCAGTGAAGTGCGGCTGGAGAAAAATGATGTCATCAAAATCAAGGAAGGTCCACACGTTGTGGCCTTGAGAATAGACAGTTCCATCGCATGGATTGACGGTGCCAAAGTGGAGATGGGGACTGCCCCCAAAATGGTGAATGGTGTGTTAATGGTTCCTCTTCGCCCGGTTGCGGCAGGAATCGGTGCAACGATTGCGCCGAACAGTTCGGGAGAGATCGTCATTCGTTTGCTTCAAACGGGTGAGGGTGTGGATGAGGACGGCATCGACCTGGACAAAGGGAAAACGAGAATTGGAAACAGCTATTATGGCTGGTCGATTCATTATCCAGCCGATCTTCTGGTGTTGCAAACGAATGAACAGGAACGCATGATGACCTTTGGCGCTACGGATGAAAGTTATTTTCTCGAAGTGTATGTGAGTGACCAGAATGTGGTACTGGATGCGGATGACTTACTGACACAACTCGTGCAGGTGGCTAAACAGGCAGGAGATACGGTACTGGACCGTGAAGCGGTATCTAAAGGAAACAATCCTTATGCAAGAGTTGTCGTCAAAGATGCGGATGGCGTGTTGTGGGAGTTACGCCAGTACATTCATGACGGTCGTCAATATGATGTCTACTTGGCGGATTATGAGGCGATTAATTATAAAGATCTGGGCAAACATGCCTCATTGCTCAACTCTTTTGAACCAAGCTATTCGCAGTCAGATCGAACCATTAAGGATCTTTCCACGGTGGAGGACGACATGCGTGCGGCATGGAATGATGATTACGGAATTGAATTAAAGGTTCCAGCGGGCTGGTCCATGGACAATAATAATATGGTTTATAAAGATAAAGACGGTGCTTATTTGCAACTTCGAGTGACTTCAGCCAAGTCCGGTGCAACGGTGAAGGACTGGAGTGATCAGCTCGAGAAGTGGATGCGTGAAACCTTTACAGCCGAGAGTTATCAGCAGATTGGTTCATTTACAACGGAAATCTCTGGCGAAACTGCCGAGGTGAATGAATTCCGTTATAACTTCGGGTCAGGATGGCAGACGGAATATGATGTGCTTTTGCAGAAGAACGGGTATCGTTACTACGCGGAGTATACGTTCCCTGAAGGACAGGCCGCAGACCGAGCATGGTTTGAACGAATTATGAAAAGTGTAGAGATTGATTTTGACACGGTAAAAGATAATTTCGGTCAGCTGGATGAAGATCCATATCTGACAGATAAAATGAAAACGATCACGCGTACGTCCAAAAACTATCATTACAGCGTGGATATTCCGCGCTACTGGACGCCGTATAGTGATCGGTTTGAAAGCTCACCTGTCGTTTATACCTTCACGGGTGGCAACTTCTCCATTGCAGCCACAGAGGACAAGTCGATTGAGATGACGGTTAGTCAGCTGAGAGAGGCCTATGCAGAGGCAGCCAAAACGCGAAAAAGCTTTAATCTGATCCGCAGCGAGCAACTGACCTTTGCAGGTGTACCGGCATTCTCCTTCACGTACCATGAAGTGGATAAGGGTGTGCCGTATACAGGTCGTCAGATTGTTTTTGAAAAGGATGGAATCACGTATACGATCACGAGTGGTCTGAACGACGCGAATCGTACGCAAGTGCAGGCAGCCATGCTGGAAAAAGCAGTGAACTCATTTACTTTTATTAAATAACAATAGATGTGTAGAAATTGCCGGAGGGTTAAGAACCTTCCGGTTTTTTTTCTTTGGCTGTGACTTCACAATGAATGGCATAAGGTGTAAATATGTTGAGAATGAGTGGAATCTCTATGGAAAAATGATGAAAATGACAAACGGTTTTTTCAGGAAACCGTAGAAGAGTCGGTGCAGAAGTGGTACACTATACTAGTTCAGGAGTTATTACTGCTGATTTGAGAAATAGAGAGACTGTAGGCCTTGATTTCAGGCAATACAGACATAATGTATAGATATAGTGATACTTGACGTTGACAGCAATGCAGGCGTACCGAAATACAGGTACCAAGGGAAGAACACTGGCTGAGGCCGGTATGGGGAGGATCTACATGAAAACAGCAACAATACGAAGAGAAGACGTTGAGCTTCTGGCACCTGCAGGGGACTGGGATTGCATGCGTTCGGCGGTAGCCAACGGAGCGGATGCGATTTTCTTCGGGGTCGAAAAATTCAATGCAAGGGCACGAGCGAACAATTTCCGTATGGACGAGCTACCGGAGATTATGGCGTTTTTGCACAGTTACGGCGTAAAAGGGTTCCTGACCTTTAATATATTGATCTTTGAAAATGAGTTGAAAGATGCCAAAGAACTCATCGATGCCTGCGTAGATGCGGGTGTGGATGCTGTGATCGTACAGGATCTGGGTCTGGTCAAAATGATTCGTGAGATTTCGCCGGACTTTCCGATTCACGGTTCCACGCAGATGACGATTACGTCGCCTGAAGCGGTAGAGTTTACCAAGCCGTTTGACATGGAACGTGTCGTACTTGGACGGGAAAACAATTTGAAGCAGATTCAAAAGATTGGTGATCAAGCGAAACTTCCGATGGAAGTATTCGTGCATGGCGCACTTTGCGTATCCTATTCGGGTCAGTGTCTGACTTCCGAAATGTGGGGCGGACGTTCCGCGAACCGTGGAGAATGTGCGCAGGCGTGCCGTCTGCCGTACGATCTGATGGTGGATGGTGTTCACCAGCCGATGGGGGATGTGGCGTATCTGCTATCGCCGAAAGATCTGGCAGCCATTGATATCATGCCGGAATTGATTGAAGCAGGCGTAACGTCTTTCAAAATCGAAGGTCGACTCAAAACGCCAGAGTACGTAGCGAACGTAGTTAGTAAATATCGTAAAGCCATTGACCGTTATTTTGACGGTGACAATACACGGACAAGCAAAGAAGAGATTCGTGAGTTGCAACAGAGCTTCTCGCGTGGATTCACACATGGTTTCCTGGACGGCACGAATAACAAACAGCTGGTAGACGGGACGTTCCCGAAAAGCCGTGGCGTTTACCTGGGGCGTGTAGATCAAGTGCTGCGTGATGGTGTTGTGCTGAAACTGGATGCACCCGTGAAACGTGGAGACGGCATTGTATTTGATGCTGGTGATCCAACGAAGAAAGAAGAAGGCGGACGTGTATATGATGTACGCCGCAAAGGTGTGAAGATCGAAGGCGAAGCCGGCGAAGGCTGGATCGTGGACATCGTGCCAGGCCGCAGTGATGTGGATCTGCGTCGTGTGAAAGTCGGCGATAAGGTATGGAAAACCAATGACCCTGCGCTCGACAAACGTTTGCGTCAAAGCTTTGAGACCGACAAACCTTACCGTGTCTTCCCGGTCAAAGTGAAAGTCATCGGCAGCCCGGGGCAACCGCTCAGCACGTGGTGGACCGACGTGCAGAAGGGAACGACCGTGCGCGTGGATTCGGAGATGGAACTGGACATTGCCCAGAAACGTCCGATGACCCATGAATTGCTCGAGGAGCAATTCGGACGTCTCGGCGGCACCGTGTTCCAGCTTGAGGAACTGGACGTCAATCTGCACGGTGACGTCATCATTCCGATGCGCGAGTTGAACAATATTCGCCGTCAGGCGGTCGAACAACTCGCGGGCGAGCGCCCGAAACCGCCCGTCTACGTGAAACGGGTGGTGGACGTGTACGGCGATGCGGCACAACCGGCATCGCCAGTGGCTCGCGGTCAAGCAGAGCTGACCGCGCTGTGCCGCAGCCTGCCACAAGTGGAGGCAGCGCTGGAAGCTGGCGTCGGCATGATCTACGCCGACTTTGAGTTTATCAAGCAATTCCCGGCAGCCGTGGAAGCTGTACATGCTGCAGGTCGTAAAATCGCGCTGGCTACGCCGCGTATTCATATGCCTGGCGAGAACGGCTATCACAACAATATCTTGCGTTTGGAGCCGGATGCGGTACTCGTTCGTAATACAGGTGCGCTTTACTTCTACCTGCGTCACCGTAGAATGAATCCGGACGCGAAGCATCCGCAGCTGATCGGGGACTTCTCCTTGAACATCGCCAACCACAAGGCAGTGGAATTGTTCCTGGAAGCAGGGTGCGACTGGATCACGCCGTCGTATGACCTGAACATTCAGCAGATGGTTGATCTGCTCGGTAACTCCCGTACAAGTCAGACCGAAGTGGTTATCCATCAGCATTTGCCGATGTTCCACACGGAGCACTGTGTGTACTGTACGTTTATGAGTGAAGGAACGGACTATACGAACTGTGGACGCCCTTGCGAAGAGAAACGGGCTTCCTTGCAAGACCGAATTGGTATGTCTCACCCCGTACGCGTGGATGAAGGGTGCCGTAACACGGTGTATAACGCAGTTGAGCAGTCCGGTGCAGAGTATCTTACGAATTTCATGGATCTCGGAGTATCCCGTTACCGGGTAGAGTTCCTGGAAGAGACGCCGGAGCAGGTGAAGGAAGTTATTGACCTGTACAACCGTGCACTGCGTGGCGAGATCAGCGGTACACAAGTATGGAAAACCCTGAAAGCAACGAATCAGCTGGGCGTTACACGCGGCCAACTGGTGAAATAAAACGGAACAACAAGCTATATAAGTTGAACTATTTTTTTACACAAAAACGGAGAGGACAGAAAAAACCTGAAAAAGCGAAGCGTTAGCCTTTATCACCGGATTTTCCCTTTTAGGAAAGGGAATCAAAAAAATCTGGGGATAACAGTGATTGGAAGGTTATTCTGTCATCGAAGTGCACGTGTAAACAACTGTGTTTCAACTTAATAAGCAACCCCAATCTCTGCTTTACGGAGCTCTTGGGGTTTTTTCTATAAAAGCGGCATCGGCAACCAAGGAGGTGTGAAGCGTGGCTCCATTTACGATGATGGATATCAAATTGCTGTGCGGGGTCACGGCATTCAAACACGGTGAAGAATATCAACAGTCTGGCAGGATTGGCAAGCTGGCTGTGAGTGAAGACGGACGTCATTATCAAGCTGTTGTTCGGGGGACGGAAGCCTACGAAGTGAAGGTAGACCTGGACGATGCGGGAGAGATTGAAGCGCATTGCAACTGCCCGGCGTACGGCAACTATTATGACTACTGCAAACATATCGCGGCTGTTCTGCTTGTTATTCATGAACGTGAGGACATGCCAGAGCCATCCAGTGGCAGAGGGACACCGTCAAAAGTGGGCACACTGGTCGAAGAAGAGAAATGGGAACGGCCTTATTCAGATTTAATATCTACTGCACAAGGTCAGCAATCGCAGCAACTGGGCCAACCACATCAACCGCAACAGCACAAGCCGCAGACATTGTCCCCTTCTCCTTTTGCACAGGCAGGTCGTCCAAGTTCAGCCTCAGGCTGGGGCCGCTCTGCGGATAAACCGTCCTACCGCACAGCAGACCAGATTTTATCCATGTTTGCGAAGGATCGCAGATTGACGCATGAACGGGAGTCAAAATACACAGCACCGGTTACCCGCTCTATGCTACGAGAAGAATTACAGGTACAGTTCATCTGTAAGCTGGTACATGTGCATAAAGGTGGAGCCAAGCTGGCGCTTGAATTAAAAGTGGGCAACAAACGACTCTATGTCGTGCAGAAGGTCAAGCAGTTCCTGAACTGTATTGAAAAGGGCGAGCCCATGTCCTTCACCAAGCTGTTTCATTATGATCCGCTGCTACATGTGTTTCGGGCGGAAGATCAGGCTATCCTTTCCATGCTCATTCGTATGAGACAGAGTGAAGAGGCATACCGTGAATCGATTTCCGGTTATCTGGGTGCTTCGGACGGTCGCGATATCCTGATCGCTCCAATTGTCTGGAAGCCACTGCTGGAGTTGCTTATGCAAGCGGATAGCCGCATGGAGGGCACAGGCCTGGCAAACGGTCCGTTAACCCTAAGCGAGGGAGCATTGCCTCTATTTTACCGGATCGCAGAGGGGGCGAATGAAGGGTATCAGCTGGAGGTGTCAGGACTGCGTGAGTTGATTCTGCTTCCGGCATATGATGCGGCGGTTGTTGAAGGGCAGCTCTATATGTTAGAACCGACGCAGATGAGAAGTCTGGAGGACCTGAACCGTGCGCTCACATCCTACGGCATTAAAGAAAGCATTGATATCTCGTCACAGCAGGTGGATGAGTTTGTGCAGCATGTTGTACCGGAACTGCGGACATTGGGGCATCTGTCGATTGATTCCCATGTGCGCGAACAGATTGCCGAACCCGAGTTGTTACCGAAATTGTATATCGACTTTTACCGGGAACGCATTACAGCACGTCTGGAATTCGATTATGGCGTCATGGTTATTAACCCGCTGGCAGAGTATTTAATTAACGAGGAAGAAAAGAAAGTCATCTTGATCCGTGACCGCTTCAAGGAACGCAATCTCATCGAGAGACTGGATCGTTCTTTTCTGGAGCGGGAGGGGAGTGTCTGGGCAAGCGAGCGTGAGGACGCCATCTATGATGTGATGTATCACCTGTTGCCTGAGTTTGAGAAGCTGGCCGATATCTATATGCCGAATGCTGTGAAAGCGATGATGCCAACGTATCCGGTACCGCCGAAGGTTCGTGCTGATCTGGGAAAAGGACTGGACTGGCTGGAGATTTCCTTCGAGATGGAGGGAGTCGACGAGCAGGAGTTGCAAGAACTGATGCGCAGCATTGTGGAAAAGAAAGCTTTCTTCCGCCTGCGAAGCGGTGTCTTTCTGTCACTTGAAAATGATGGCGCGAGCAGCTTCGCTCACATGGCTGACGCGCTTGGACTGGAAGCAAAGGATATCCAGAGCAGCCATATCCGGTTGCCTGCTGTGAGAGCGTTGCAGCTTCCGGGCAGAGATGAAGTTTCGGGTCATGTGAAATGGGGAGGATCGCTCAAACGTTTCCTAGATGATCTGCGTGATCCGGACCGGATGGACTTTCCGTTGCCTCAGACGCTGGCGCCCGTGCTGCGGGATTACCAGGCAAGCGGGTATCAGTGGCTTCGTACGCTCGCACATTACCGGTTTGGCGGCATTCTGGCAGATGATATGGGACTGGGTAAAACACTGCAAAGTATCGCCTACATCACAGCTTCATTACAGGAGAGACCCGTGTATGAGCAGGGACAAGAGGCAGGGCTACCAGCTGATAAACACAACTCCATTTCTAATAATTGGACCATGGATGGGTCTAAGCAGGCTTACTTGGCTAACGTCAGTGGAACGATAGATGATGCATGGCACACCTCGCAGCAAGACAGTCTGACCATACGCACGCGAATGACACATCCGCCGGTATTGGTTGTTGCGCCTGCTTCATTAACTTACAACTGGGCGAATGAGTTTGCACGGTTTGCTCCGCATTTGAATGTATTGATCGCCGCAGGACAGAAGGATGAACGCGCCAGCATGCTGGCGGATATGGACAAGGCGGATGTGATCGTGACATCGTATCCGTTGCTACGACGTGATCTGGATACGTATTTGGGAAGAACCTTCCATACCCTGATTCTGGACGAGGCACAGGCAGTCAAAAATGCATCGTCCCAGACAGCGCAAGCCGTCAAACAAATTCAGGCGCCGCGCCGTTTTACCCTGACAGGTACACCTGTCGAGAATTCACTGGATGAACTATGGTCTATTTTTGAAGCCGTATTTCCGGGTTTATTCCCGAGCTACAGAAGATTTCGTGACTTGCCGCCAGAACGCATCTCGCGTATGGTTCGTCCGTTCATTCTCCGTCGCTTGAAGAAAGATGTATTGGAAGAATTGCCGGATCGGATTGAGACGGTGCAACGCTCTGAGCTGACGGTCGAACAGAAAAAGCTTTACGCAGCGTATCTCTCTCAGCTTCAGGATGAGACCACAAAGGACATGGAAGACAACGGTTTCCAGAAAAATCGGATCAAAATTTTGGCCGGTATCACTCGCCTGCGTCAGTTATGTTGTCACCCGGCACTATTTGTGGACGGATATCAAGGGGATTCCGGGAAAATGGAGCAACTGCTGGAGACCGTCCAGGACTGTCTGGCCGCTGGCAAACGCATTCTGATCTTCTCCCAGTTTGCAAGTATGCTTAACCTCATTCGTCAGACTCTTACAGCGCAAGGCAACAGCTTGTTTTATCTGGATGGACAAACCCCTGCCCAGAGTCGTGTAGACATGTGTCGCAGGTTTAATGAGGGAGAAGCTGAACTGTTTCTGATCTCGCTCAAGGCTGGTGGAACCGGACTGAACCTGACGGGAGCCGATACCGTCATATTATATGATCTGTGGTGGAATCCCGCCGTGGAGGAACAGGCGATTGGAAGAGCTCATCGTATGGGGCAGAAACAAGTGGTTCAGGTGATTCGTCTTGTGACGGAGGGCACGATTGAAGAGAAGATTTTGGAGTTGCAACAGCGGAAAAAGGATTTGATTGCTGAGGTCATTGAACCGGGCGATGGAGGATCAACGACATTATCCGAGCAGGATATTCGCGAGTTGTTAATGGTATAGAGGAAACTCGATTTTTATACAACGATGGTTAATAAAATGTGGTAATGTATAGAGAAATGCTTCACTTTTATCAAGCTATTAATCGTAATATCCCTACACTAATTTGATTCAGCTAAAGGAGTGTTTTCTATACGTATCCGCAAAGCGATTATTCCAGCCGCTGGACTGGGAACCAGGTTCCTGCCTGCCACCAAAGCCATGCCGAAAGAAATGCTGCCCATTGTGGACAAGCCAACCATTCAATATATTATTGAAGAAGCCGTTGCCTCAGGAATTGAAGATATTATTATCGTGACAGGGAAAGGGAAGCGGGCGATCGAGGACCACTTTGATTATTCCTTTGAACTTGAACAGAATCTCGTCGATAAAAAAAAGTGGGAGTTGCTAAGTGAGGTCCGAAAATCGTCAGAAATGGCAGATATTCATTATATTCGTCAAAAAGAACCTAAAGGCTTGGGTCACGCCATCTGGTGTGCTCGCAAGTTCATTGGTAACGAGCCTTTTGCTGTGCTTCTTGGAGACGATATCGTAGAATCTGACAAGCCTTGCTTGCAACAAATGATGGAAGTTTATGATGAATTACAGTCTCCCATTGTTGGCGTACAGCCTGTAGAATGGAACAATGTTTCTCGTTACGGTATTGTGGACGGAGAGTTGCTAGCTCGTACGGATGAACGCGTCTTTAGAGCACAACGTTTGATTGAAAAGCCGAAAACGGAGGATTCTCCTTCGAATCTGGCGATTATGGGCCGTTATATTCTTACTCCCGACATTTTTGAAATCTTGGGCAGGCAGTCTGCCGGTGTAGGCGGAGAGATTCAGTTGACGGATGCTTTATCCCGTCTGAACGAGCAAAGACAGATTCTCGCGTATCATTTTGATGGCTTACGCCATGATGTGGGTGAGAAGTTAGGTTTCATTGAAACATCCATTCACTATGCGTTACAGCGTCCCGATCTGCGGGAGGATTTACTGAAGTATTTGAAAGATATCGTGGTATCAGACTGATTATTGAATCAATTCCTGTACTTACGTTATCAATCTACTATTTCTTTATGATGTTTCTACTATGGACAAGACAAAAAAAAGGTTTGCCCTATAAGGCAAACCTTTTTTCTATAAGATGATAACAAAAAATGTGGATGATTCTAATTAAAAGTTAATTCAGCAATTCGTTTAATTTCGTCTGCTTCACTAGGCGAGATGGCAATCAGTTTATTATATAGAGTCTCGTCTATTTTAAATTCTCGTTTAAGTGAAGCGAGGTACCAACGAGCAATTTCAAGATTTGTCGCATCCGTCAGATCTTCCGCAATTCCCGTTTTAAGTACAGCGGTAGCACCTGAGAGATCGTTGGACATATACTTCATTTTACCAGCATTGAGAATCATCGTTGGGGTAACTTGGAATGGCTGACCTTGAAGCTGTCCTTTAGGGAGAGTTTTAAGGTGCTCCACTCCATCTACTACATGCTGATATGCCTCAATTCCCGAAGTGAAATAAGCATTCTTTTTTGTAGTATCCCCTTGTCCAAGTGCCTGATACCCCAGATCGAATGATCGGCTGATCAATTGCTCATACCAGTCCATATCCCAAATATAGTTGCTTGCATATTCTTTTCGTAGCGTATACGCTTGGTCATTTTCGCCTTTCAATTCGTATATGCCAATGAGTTGTTTTACCATACCTTTATTATATGGTTCTGCTTCGAGGCCACGCTGCAACAATTGCACGGCTTCTGTGTAGAATTGCTCATCTTTCGTTTGCGTGTAGCCTTGTTGATAAAGTGATGCTAGAAGCATTAGTGAATCTGGATGTGTGCTACGGATGGACAAATCCTTGTCCAGCGGAGCTTTGATTTGCCGGAAATCTTGACTGCTCCTCGCGAGCTCGTTACCTTCAATCGCATAATGATTAGCTTGTAGGAATCGAACAGAAACGATGAGAAGCACAATGATCGCTATTCCAGCAATTATACTGTACACTCCGCGTGCCGCAGCTTCTCCCATTTTTAAACGACGAGTTGGTTGAGGCTCAATCGCGGCACTCATGCCTCCAAGACCAAGGAATACCAGCATTCCAATAAAGACATAACTCATGTTGAAATCAAGAAGACTGAGCACGAGGATGGACATGGAAAGAATAAAGTATACGAAATGTGATTCGCGATCCTCTTCATTCCGTCTGACATACGATCGTACATATTGATAGAAAACATATAGTATAAACGCCATAAATACTAGAAATCCAACGAGGCCAACTTCGACAAGATATTGCATGAAAAAGTTATGTGCCTGGGCACTGACATAAGGATTGTTCTGGTACTTTTCATACAGTGCAGTCCATGCCCCGCCACCGGCCCCGATGACAGGATAATCGGCAAATAGTTTCGTGGCATCTTTGTAGAATGTGATACGCTCGAGCACACTGTGTTGCTGGAAGTTGATATTCTCAAGTCGTGTGCTAATACTGTCAGGCAAAATGTTACGCACGCCCGTACCGAGCAATAGTCCAGCAATCACAACGGTTAGAACTACAGAACCTAGCGGAATCCATACACTGGATGCTTTTCGAGCTGACCAAGATTGAAGCTTAGCTTCCAACATAGGGGCTACAAAACGCTGAATCGCCCAACACAACAATGCAACAACAAGCGAGGCTCCAATAAGGATGGCCCAGCTCTTGGCTGCAAGAGAACCTGTGAACTGCTTTTGAAGTTCAATTCCTGCAGTGTTAATCGGGTTTAAAACCAACAGCGTGCCAATTGCCGATACGGCACAATAGATAAACCATAGAATTTGTTTGGTTGGTTTAAGCAAAAGCAGCAGGATAACAAATACGATAGGCAACATTACAAGTCCTGTACGAGAGAGCGTCAGCAGCAATGATAGGATAATGGGAACAAGCATGAAGCCATGCAACAGTTGTGAGAATATTCTTTTGGAACGAATCATGCTGAAGATGGAAATGAACAGAAATGCCATTAGAAATGCTGCGTATGTATTGGGATACTGAAACACGGACGCAAGCCGGGCACCGTTGGAGTCGTTCCAGATGGCTTGGTTGTATACACCATTGATTACGCCCGCG
This sequence comes from Paenibacillus polysaccharolyticus, assembly GCF_900102085.1. GTDB lineage: Bacteria > Bacillota > Bacilli > Paenibacillales > Paenibacillaceae > Paenibacillus > Paenibacillus polysaccharolyticus. Next base: position 208,446 of record NZ_FMVM01000013.1, read on the forward strand.
GAAAACCATCCAACTAACTTACCTGCAAAACTAAAGGCTCCTAGCCAATTTAACAAACCAAATCCGACAATAACATATGCAATTCCTATTAAGGAAGATTGTATGATATGATTGATTTTGTTGTTTTGAAGCAGGTACATCGTCATCACAAAAATCATGGCATAGATACATTGGATGAGAATCATATTATTTGCCAAGTATTCTGATGCTGCATTAATGAGTGATAGTACATAGGTAAGAGGGAGTAATATAACGGCTACTTTGAGCCAATCTTGCTGTGTTTCTAACTTCATCTCTTTAAAGTAGATTACCACCCAAAGGATGAACAGGAGGGTTGTAATGGCAACAGCCCAATAAATGGGTGCCTCAAATTGCAGCAATTGACCATTAAATAGCGCAACCTGGAACGCGGACCAGAGTAAAAATAAGATAAGTCCTATGGACAATGGCCATAGGAGCATCGATGCCGAATTGGCTGTAGCTTTACTCGACGTTTTCATTTGTTTTCCGTATACTGGATTCGACAAGGTTTGAGTCTCCTTTTCTTGTAGATACGACATTATTTTAGCATAGATCGATTTCCTAGGGCTAATTGCAGACTGAATTTTCAGTGTGAAATATAATTTGTGTAAGGTGGGAATATGGATAAATACTTGAGTTATTATACGAATTTCAAAAAATATAATTATCTTTTAATATTACTAACCCAAAACCACATTAGTAAAAAATATAGGGGTTCTGTGCTGGGTATCTTCTGGAGTCTTCTTAATCCTTTACTACAGATGATTGTACTTACTCTAATTTTTTCATCATTTTTCGGAAATCAAATTTCAAATTTTCCGTTATATATGATATCGGCAAGATTAGTTTTTGAATTTTTTTCGACAGCTACTAATGGAACTATGAAATCAATAGTGGATTCTTCTGACCTTATAAAAAAAGTCTATATACCAAAATATTTAATTACAAGTTCTAAAGTGTTAGCTGAATTTATTATTTTTTTAATATCTTTGATTGATTTATTAATTGTAATATTTATCACAGGCGCAGATATTAACATTAATTTTATTTATGTACCATTATATCTGCTACTACTTTTTATTTTTACAACTGGTGTGAGTTTAGTGCTTTCTACAATAACAATCTTTTTCAGGGACATTGAGCATCTTTATAGTGTGTTCGTCATGACTCTAATGTATTTCTCAGCAATTTTTTATCCTGCAGAAATTGTTCCAGAGAAATACAGATTTATATTAGAGATGAACCCCTTATATCAATTCATTAGTGGGTTTAGGCAGATAGTTTATTATGGGCAACCTATCGAATTATATAATTTATTATATTGTATAGTTGCTGGAATCGTTAGTTTATCTATTGGGCTTTTCGTTTTTGAGAAGAACCAACATAAATTTATATTGCATTTATAGGGTGATGACATGGAAGAATTAGCAATAAAAATGAAAAATGTAACCATGACTTACAAACTGACCGAAGAGAAAATTGACAGTTTTAAGGAGTTCTTCGTCAAATTTCTACAAAGAAAAATAAAATATAAAGAATTCTATGCGGTGAAGACTTTAAACTTAGAGATAAAAAAAGGTGAACGCTTGGGAATCATTGGTCACAATGGAGCTGGAAAAAGTACTCTACTGAAACTTATATCTGGTGTTGTAAAACCTACTTCAGGAGAAGTTATTGTTAATGGAACTATTGCTCCCCTGTTAGAGTTAGGAGCAGGTTTCGATCCAGATCTTACGGGGAAAAGGAATATATATTTAAATGGTGCAATACTAGGAAAAAGCAAAAAAGTTTTAGATGAAAAGCTTAAAGAGATAATTGAATATGCTGATTTAGGTGAATTTATTAATGTACCTGTTAAAAATTATTCATCAGGAATGAGAGCTCGCCTAGGATTCGCTGTTGCTACACAAATCAATCCAGATATTTTGATTGTGGATGAAATTCTTGGTGTGGGTGATCAGAATTTTAGAGATAAAAGTACAGCCAAGATGAAAGAACTGATCAATAGCGGGAAAACTGTATTATTGGTATCGCATAGTTTGGATCAAATTCAGGAGCTGACGGAAAAGGTTATTTGGCTACAAAATGGAGAGATAAAAGAGTATGGGGCTTCATCATTAGTTTGTGAGAATTACAAAAAATATATGAGCAACACCAAATAGAGTAGTTAGAAAACACTCTAATGAATTATCTGATTTAGATAAAGATCACTTGGTTTCATATGATGTGATAATTATTTTGGGGGAACTATGTAATGGATACAACTTCGAAAGAAGAAATTGAAAAATTATATAATCTGGTTGATCAATATGAAACAGTTTCCTTTGATGTTTATGATACTGCTTTATTAAGAAACGTGCTCTACCCTATTGATATATTTGATATTGTCCAAAGGAAAATTTCGGAAGAGGGGATGACTCTTTGCAATTTCAAAGAATTGAGAATCAAATCAGAGGAAGCAGTGAGAAACGAATCATCAAAAGAGGATATTTCAATTGAAGATATCTATTCGAAACTCGAGTTACTGGTGGGAGATATAGACGTAGAACATGTAAAAAAAACGGAATTGGACATAGAAATAGAATTTACTATTGCTAATTCTCTAATGAGAAACGTGTACAATTATGCACTTTCTAAAGGTAAATCACTTTACTTTATTTCTGATATGTACCTTCCTCAGGTCTTTATTCATGACTTACTCGTTAATCTAGGATATAAGGATTTTACATTGTTTGTATCTAATGAAGTTGAGAAGTGTAAAGGTACAGGAAGTCTTTATGAGTACATCTCTGAAATAGAGGGGGTAGATAAAGAATCTTGGTTGCATATTGGAGATAATTATGTATCGGATTGTAAAGTTGCAAATGATCATGGTATTAATACTTATTATTATAAGGCATTAAGAGAAAGATATCCATTTCAAGCTTCATATAGTTTAGAGTACTCAATAATGAAGGCCATACAAATCAATAAAATAGGGATATCTGAAGGTATTGATTATTGGGAGAAATTTGGAATAAACATCGTTTCGTCAATATTCTGGGGATTTACAAATTGGTTGATAAAAGATGTTCAGAAGAATGGTAAAGATAATCTTTACTTTTTATCAAGGGATGGATATATACCTTATAAAGTTTATGAAAAATTGAAGGAAGTTATTATAGATCTTCCACCTGCAAAGTATTTACATGCTTCAAGACGTGTTTATCAATTTCCAAATATTCTAAATATGAACCGAAAAGATGCCTTAGATTTGCTAACTGCTTTTAACTCGGCGCTTGGTCAAAAAATAACATTAGATGAAATATTTAGTAATATTGGTATAGAAATGAGAAAGTACACCTCTCTTATTCAAGAGTATGGCTTCTCGGATATTAAAGATGAATTAAGAAATGAAATGCAACGAGAGCAATTGAAGAAAATTTTAGAAAAATTATTTCCGGAAGTAATTAGAATATTTGAAGGTGAGAAAGAGACTTTAATTGAATATCTCAAGCAAAATGGAGTTTTTGATTTTGATGAGATTAATATAGTAGATATTGGTTGGAGAGGTTCTACTCATAAAGCTATAAAAGATATAACAGGAAAAAAGGTAGAGGGATATTACTTGGGATTCTCTGACAACGTTTATGACGAGATTAAGTCTAACGTGAAAGGTTATGCTTTTGAAGGTTTAAAGCCTAAAGAATATCGAACGAAAATAATGGATAATGTGATGATGTTTGAAATTGTTTTTTCATCTCCTCACGGTTCTTTAATTAAACTTGAGAGAGATAGGGGGGGGATAGTCCCTCGTTTTAAGAAAGAAGACGAATCTCAAAAGTATTTAGAAAAGATTGAAAAAGGGGTTATGAAAGCAACAGACTTATATATAAAATACTTTCCATATATTCATAGTGTTGAAGTAAGTGATAGCCTTAACGACTATTTTGATTTTATAGACAGGAAAGACTATGAAGATCTTTTGGAATTTAGTCATTTATCAACTTCTGTTGGAATTGGAAATACTCAGAGTACACAATTATTTGTTACTTCTGTTAATTTGAAACATTACGGAGATCGTAAACGGGAATTTAACCTTAAGGCTCGAAAAAACTTATGGAAGAATGCTCTAATTATATACGGAAGCGCCGAAGACTTGAAAAAAGGAAGATTTCAGTTAGATTTTGATATTTTCGAAAATTTGGATTGGTTTATAAAAGAAAGGTTTCTAAAAGGACTAAGAAACCCTCGTAAAGTGTATAAATATATTTTAAGAAAAATGAGGAAGTGGTAAAAAGTGATTAAAAAAATTAAAGATAAAATGTTCTACTACGTAGTTGAAAGAAATCCACATATTTTGCAAGAATATCAACAATATAGATGGAGGAATGATAAATTTCATGAGGAAAACAGATTGAAATCCTGGTTTTATTTATTGGATCTTAATTTTAAACATAGGATACTGAAGATTCCTCATCGTTTAGAATCTCCCCCGATTCAACAGTCGAAATTACCCTATTTAGATGGGGCTGAATCTGAGAGTCATTATAGACCTTTGGCACATCACTTTGCTTATGAATTACTTATGTATGATGTAATTTCTTTTGATATTTTTGATACGTTATTGTTGAGGCCGTTTGATGATCCTAAAAAGCTATTTATGTTGTTAGGTGAAAAGCATGATTATGTCGATTTTATGACCATACGTGTAAAGGCTGAACAAGAAGCGCGTGAAAATGCAAATCACAAGAAAGGCAATAGAGAAGTGAATATTTATGATATTTATGAAATTATAGAGAGAAACACTGGAATTGATAAAGAGTATGGTATTCAAGTGGAGCTAGATGTTGAGCTTGAACTTTGTTATGCAAATCCATATATGAAGCGAGTTTTTGAAATATTAAAATCTCAAGGTAAAAGAATGATTGCAACCTCAGACATGTATCTGCCAGAAAATATGATTAGACAGTTGCTTGAAAAATGCGATTACAATGGATTCGAAGATGTATTTGTGTCATGTGATTATAATTGTAGCAAAAGAGATACTTATCTGTTTAGAATTGTTAAAAATAAAATAGGTGCTAACACAAGGGTCGTGCATATTGGAGATAATTATATCCCGGATGTAGTAAGTGCTCAACAAGTTGGTTTTGATGCAAAGTACTATGAAAATGTTAATGAAGTTGGAGGGAAATATAGGGCAGATGGAATGTCGGAATTAGTAAGCTCTGCTTATTCAGGTATCGTTAACGCTCATTTGCACAATGGATTAAAAAAGTATAGCCCACACTATGAGTACGGATTTACTTATGGTGGATTATACGTATTTGGTTATTGTAATTGGATATATAATCAAGCAAAAAAGAAGAATGTAGAGAAAGTGTTATTTTTATCGAGAGACGGATATATTTATCATCAGGTATTTAGATATTTTTTCAATGATATGCCGAGCGAATACGCGCTTTGGTCTAGAATCGCAAATACAAAATATACTGCGGAAAAAAACAAAGATGATTTTTTAACCCGTATGGTAAGGCAAAAAGCAAACACGACTTTTGACATAACGATATCCTCGTTGCTCGATTCATTCAAACTATCTATATTAGAATCAAAATTGGAAGAGTTCGGATTGAAAAAATCTGAGATCGTAAATAACGGAAATGTAAAACAAATTGAGAATCTTATTGTTAAATATTGGGGCGACATATTAGAGAGTGTAGAGCACGATCTGGAAGAACTAAAAAACTATTTTGAGTATTTAATAGCCGGGCATCAGAATGTCGCTATTGTTGATGTTGGGTGGATTGGCTCAGGTGCAAGAGGTATTAAATATCTTATTGAAGATAAGTGGAAACTAGGATGCAAAGTGTCAAGTTTTGTTGCAGCAAGTACACACTACAACCACAGTGCTATCATAAATCAATTGATGTCTGAGGAGACGGATGTCTATATTTTCTCTAGGATGAAAAATCGAAATTTATATGATTTCCATTTGCACACTAATAATAAAACCAATAACATTTACTTTGAATTATTTACTCAAGCTTGTTCACCTTCTTTTTCTGGCATTAATGCGAATGAGACTGATGGTTTGAAATTTGAGTTCGATGTTCCTGAAGTGGAAAATTATGAAGTTATTGAACAAATTCATGAGGGTATTATGGATTTTGCCAAAATATATGGAGAAACATTCAATAAGTTTAAATATGTTTATAATATTTCTGGATATGATGCGTACTTACCTTTTAGGATGATAACTAAAGATCTAAAATTTATCAAGAAGTTTTATAGGGGATTCTCCTTCTCACGATTTGTTGGAGCGGATACTGAAAATCAGCGTACTGAAAATTTGGGAGAAATACTAGATAAATCTAATCTTTAAAAGAGAGAAGGGGAAAGTTTGATTTTATATCATGCTATTAATAGCTATCAGTTGTTAACTTGTATGATTCACTGCAAGTTAAATCATGAAAAAGATGAGAAAATAATAATTATTTCTAATTTTTTAACAAGAAAACACTCCAATTATATACAATTGGAGAATTTAGGTTTTAATAAAGTAATAGTTTTAAATGAAGTTCCAGAAAACGTTTCTGATATTGAGGAATATTTTGATGATATTTTCAAAAATAATTCTATTTCTATCAATCATTTTAATGATATTTACGTGAGTGGTGCGAATGGATTTTTTGGTATATACCTGTGCAAACGAAATATAGAGTTCAATTTATTTGAAGAATCTAGTGGGATAATTAGTAGGCCTGAATTGTTGATTAACATCGAAGAGAACTTGTCATTGAAGACGATTGATCTTTGTAAAACATACGGTTTGTATGATGGGAAAAACAAATTGATAAAAGATGTATATTGTAATATAAATGCTCAACTAGAAGGATTTTATGAAGAAAAAGCTAAACATTTCGGTGTAATTGAAGAATTGCATCGTCTATCATCAGATCAAAGAAATGATATTATCGCATTTTTCGGTTCGAAATCAAGTTATGGGAAAGCAAAAGAATCTGTTTTAGTACTAACCCAACATTTCGCTAATTTGAAAATAATGTCTTTTGAAGATCAAATTTTGATTTATCAGTATTTAGTTGACTACTTTTGTGAAAAGACACAAGTTGTATTTAAACCACATCCTGATGATCTTTTGTACTATAAAAAGTTATTTCCCGAAAGTACAGTTATTCAAGAGAAGTTTCCATCTGAACTAATACCTTTCATATGGGATGAAAAACCCAATACGATCATGACAATTAGTTCGTCAGGCATTGCAAATTTGAAAGATGATTTTGAGAAAATGATCTTATTTAACAGTGAGTTTGAGAGAGAGTTTAAAAATATTCATAAATACTACATTACTTTGAAATATCTAAATCTTATTAATAATAATAATGAATCGCTAATCTTTGGTGTCGGAGTGAATGAAAATCTAATACAAAACTTGGTGAATTTCTCTGATGTTGATTTCAAGAATATTGAAATTAGTTCAATTAATAGCATGTTTGACATTCCGGAAAATAGTATTTTATTGATTGATGATATAGAAGATTATGAAATGGAAGATATTCACAACTTTTTGAAATGTATCAGAAAAGATATTGTGATATTTTTCCTTGATTGTAAAAATGAATATAAATATTATAGCCTTGATAACAAACATTTATTTGATTTTGAGGCGGTAATTCCAATTGTTATTGAAAAAAATAAAATTAAAGTTGATGAATTTTATGAAAATGAAAAAGAAGAAGTTATTTATCTATATTCGAGGAAAGAGGGCATCAATTATATGATAGATGAATTTGTTCCAAAAAAAATATTATCCAATACTGGAATTGAGCTGGCTGTAAGAAAGTTTACAGAAGAAGAATTGAAAATTAAAATTTTGGAAGGCAGATTAGAGGCTACTGAAAAGCGGTTGTTACATTATATAAAATTGACTGAAGAATTATCAACTCAACTCCAATCCTATAATAAGTGAGGGATGTAACTATGAAAATAGCGGCAGTTATTCCAGCTCGTTTTAATTCTACAAGATTCCCAGGCAAACCACTCGCTTTGATAAGTGGGAGACCAATGATTTGGTGGGTGCATACGCAAGTTAAAAAAGTGGGAAGGTTTGATGATGTTTTTGTTGCAACTGATGATGATCGAATTAAAAATTATTGTGAAGAAAATAATATTAAAGTTGTTATGACGTCAGATCAGCATCCCAATCACATTTTTCGTATACATGAGATATCTGAATTGTTAAACTTCGACTATTATGTTTGTATTAATGGTGATGAACCGATGATAGAACCGCAAATAATTGAATCAATATTAGAGCCGATTAAAAACGGTGAGAAAATATTTGCTTTGAATTTGATGACTGCCATTAAAGAACCGACTCAAGCTATAGATTTTGCGAAAATTAAAATTGTTACGGATGAGAACGGATATGGAATATATATGTCTAGAAGTCCTGTGCCATATCCTAGAGGGAGTAGTTTATATAAATTCAAAAAATATGTGGGAGTAGAATGTTTCACAAAGGAGGCTCTAGATTTTTATGTTGGCTCTCCTATGTCTACTCTTGAGAAAATTGAAGATATAGATCATTTAAGATTTATTGAAAATGGTAAGAAGATTAAATTTATTGAAGTAGAGTCTGAAACCTTATCGGTAGATACACCAAAAGATTTAGACAAAGTTATTGATCTTATATGCGGGAAAGAGGATTGAAAATTGAATATTAAAATACTGGATTGCACACTTAGAGATGGAGGATATATAAATGAATGGAATTTCAAATATCATAATATTAAAGCCATCATTAACGGACTCACTGAAGCAAACGTTGACATTGTAGAATGTGGTTTTTTAGAGGATTCAAGTCTGTATGATATAAATCTTAGTCTTTTTAGTGATATTAATCAGATCAAACATATGCTTCCCTTAAAGAGAAATGATACAGAGTATGTAGCAATGACACGCTTTGGAAATCTAAATATCAATAATCTGGATATTTGTGACGGTACTTCCATTAGCGGTTTAAGGATAACATTTCATATTGATGAGATATCAGAAGCTATGGAGTTCTGCAGGCAGGTGAAAGATAAAGGATATAAAGTTTTTGTGCAGCCTGTAGGAACTACTAGTTATTCAGATGAAGAACTACTATCCTTAATTAAGGCAGTAAACGAGTTAAACCCGTACTCGTTTTATATTGTTGATACTTTGGGAATTATGACTAAAAATGATGTGCACAGAATGTTTTATCTTGTGGATAATAATTTAATTCAAGATATAACAGTAGGTTTTCATTCTCACAATAATCTGCAACTTTCTTTTTCCAATGCTCAAGAATTGATTTCATTCCAAACCAAAAGAACGATTGTAATTGATTCATCCGTATATGGGATGGGAAGAGGAGCTGGAAATCTAAATACAGAGCTTATTGCACAGCATATAAACAAAGAGATTAAAGAAACATATCGTATAGATAAGATTCTCGAGATTGTTGACGAGTATATCGCAAATATAAAATCTCAATTTGATTGGGGTTATTCGGTACCTTATTATCTAGCAGCAATTCATAATTGTCATCCTAATTATGCTAGCTTTTTCATAAATAAAAAAACTCTTCAGGTAAGTTTGATTGCAAAAATACTTGACATGATTCCTGCAGAAAGAAGAGAGCTATATGATGAAAAATTGGTTGAAACCTTATATAGTGAATTCCAGACAAGATGGATTGATGACAAAGAATCATTAAAAACATTAAGTGAAGAACTAAGTTACAGAAGAGTGTTAATTATTGCACCGGGGAAGAACTCATTAGACTTTAATGGAAAGATATCTCAGTACATTTCTGATTTTAGTCCTATCATCATTTCAGTTCAGTTTATTCCCGATAAATTCACCCCAGACTTTCTTTTTTTTAGTAATAGGAAAAGGTTTAATCATTTCGTAGCAGAACAGAATCTGATGTATAGAAATTATAAATTAATAACTACCTCTAACATTGAACAAGAGGATCAGATCAGTGACTATACCTTGAATTACTCAAGTTTGTTAAATGGCTATTCACGTATAAGGGATAATTCAACATTAATGATCCTCCAACTTTTAGCTATGATGAATGTGGATGAAATTGTCCTAGCAGGTTTTGATGGTTACAATGTCCACTCGAAAAATAATTATATTAACGAGAGTATGGAGACATTATTAAGTGAGAGTATATTAAAAGAGATCAATGAGCAAATATCGAACTACCTTAGCAATTTTCAAGATGAAAATGATTTGAAAGTTACTAGTATAACCCCATCTATATTTGTTTAATTAAATTGAATCCTGAATAATTATGAAATGTCTGATATATTATCATGAAAATTCATATGGAGGGGTAAGTTTGAAAGCCATAATTCTTGCAGGCGGGACAGGTTCCCGCCTTTTTCCTTTAACGAAGGTCACTAATAAACACCTGCTCCCCGTAGGAAAGTATCCGATGATCTTCCATTCTGCATATAAATTAAAACAAGCTGGCCTTACCGACATTATGGTGATTACAGGAAAAGAACATATGGGGGATGTCGTAAATCTCCTCGGTAGCGGAAGTGATATAGGTGTCTCATTCACTTATCGAGTGCAAGATGAAGCAGGGGGAATAGCTCAAGCACTTGGATTGGCAGAACAATTCGTCGGAGATGAGAAGATGGTTGTCATCTTGGGAGATAACGTATTTGAAGACAATATTGAGGTTTACGTAGACAACTTTCGTACTCAAAACTCTGGAGCTAAAATATTGATCCAGGCTGTTTCTGATCCTCGACGTTTCGGAGTACCTGAATTGGATGGTAAGCGGATCATTTCAATCGAAGAAAAGCCACAGAATCCTAAAAGCAATTATGCGGTTACAGGCATATATATGTTTGATAGCAATGTATTTGACATTATCAAAACTCTGAAGCCCTCCTCCCGAGGTGAACTGGAGATTACAGATGTTAATAATGCATATATTGAACGAGGAAATCTGACCTATGACATACTTAAGGGATGGTGGACTGACGCAGGCACACATGCATCATTGGCTCGAGCCAATGAATTAGCGCAGGAGCTTACTTTTGGTGATGAGTTTGGAAAGTTAAAGATATAAATTAGAAGGGATGGCGAACGATCTGAATATCACTCCTTCCAAATTAAACGGTGCTTTATTAATTGAACCCGTAGTTCACGGTGATCATCGGGGCTTTTTCATGGAAAGTTATAACGATAACGTCATGAAACAAAACGGGCTTCACTATGATTTTATTCAAGATAACCAATCTTTGTCTGCTCAACCCGGGGTACTTCGTGGCTTGCATTATCAGTTGAATCCGAAAGCTCAAACCAAGCTGATTCGTGTTATTTCCGGCGCGATCTACGATGTTATCGTAGATATACGTAAAGGGTCCCCAACGTTTGGTCAATGGGAAGGTTTTATTCTCAGCCAGCATAATCATCGTCAATTGCTGGTTCCAAAAGGGTTTGCTCACGGTTTTTGTACTTTGGTTCCAGACACCCAAGTCTTGTACAAAGTAGACGAATACTATTCCCCGGAGCATGATCGCGGCATATTATGGAGTGACCCGGCACTAGGAATTGATTGGCCTACGTCCAATCCGGTCTTGTCCGACAAGGATCAGAGGCATCCATTGCTGAAGGACGCGGATATCAATTTTAATTTTTGAAGTGAAGTAATTAGGAGGTTCCCATCCCATGAAACTGCTCGTTACCGGCGGCGCCGGATTTATTGGAAGTAATTTCGTTATGTATATGCTTGAGCAGTACCCGGACTATGAAATCGTCAATGTAGATGCACTTACCTATGCGGGTAATTTGGAGAATTTAAAATCTCTTGAGGGTAACAAGCGACATACCTTTATCAAAGCAGATATTACGGATGCTGCCCAGATGGATCGTTTGATTGGCCAGGGTGTAGATGTAGTGGTTAACTTTGCAGCAGAATCACACGTGGATCGCAGCATACTGGAACCGGATGTTTTTGTGCGTACGAATGTGAATGGAACCCAGGCACTGCTTGAAGGGGCTAAAAAACACAATATTACCAAGTTCGTTCAGGTATCGACGGATGAGGTGTATGGTTCTTTAGGTCCAACCGGTTTGTTTACAGAGGGTACTCCTCTTCAACCTAACAGCCCTTACTCTGCTTCCAAAGCAGGAGGAGATATGCTGGTGCGTGCTTACCACGAAACCTTTGGTTTGCCTGTAAACATTACGCGTTGCTCTAACAATTATGGCCCGCTTCAGTTCCCGGAGAAGCTCATTCCGCTTATGATCTCGCGTGCGCTGAACGATGAAGCTCTGCCTGTATACGGAGATGGCTTGAACATTCGGGATTGGCTTTATGTGGAGGATCATTGCAGTGCGATTGATCTTGTTATTCACAAGGGACGTATCGGTGAAGTCTATAATATTGGCGGTAACAACGAGCGGACGAACATACACATTGTGAAGACTATCTTGGAGCAGCTAGGAAAACCTGAGTCTCTAATCCAATATGTACAGGATCGTCTGGGACATGACCGGCGTTATGGTATCGACCCAACCAAAACGATGACCGAACTTGGCTGGAAGCCTAAGCATAACTTCGAGACAGGAATTAAGGAAACAATTCAGTGGTATTTGGATAACAAGGATTGGTGGACTCGTATTCAATCTGGTGCCTATCAGGAGTACTATGAGAAACAGTACGGAGCTCGTTTAGGAGACGATAAGGCATGAAGGTTCTCGTAACAGGTGCAAGTGGCCAGCTTGGACGTGATGTTGTGCTTCTTTTAGAAAAAGAGGGGCATGACATTCTCGCTTGTGATCGTGACCAGATGGATATAACCAATCAAGCTCAATGTAACGAGGTTATATCTTCATATCATCCAGAGGTCATTATACATTGTGCAGCGTATACTGCGGTGGATGCAGCAGAGACCGATACGGATGGTGCATACAAGGTGAATGCAGTAGGCACACGTAACGTGGCTGTAGCTGCAGAGAAAGTCGGAGCCAAGCTGATTTATATCAGTACAGATTACGTCTTCGATGGTCAATCGACTACTCCTTATCAGGAATACGATGATACGAATCCTCGAAGCGTATATGGCAAATCCAAACGAGCCGGAGAGTGGCTGGTACAATCATTGTGCTCTAAATGGTTTGTAGTACGAACATCTTGGGTGTATGGCCTTCACGGTAATAATTTCGTCAAAACCATGTTGAAGCTGGGTCAGGAGAAACCGAAATTTCAGGTTGTTCATGATCAAAAAGGTTCGCCCACATATACTGTGGACTTGGCTTTTTTCCTTATCGAACTAATGGGAACAGAGATGTATGGGATATATCATGCTTCTAACTGTGGGGAGTGTACCTGGTATGAGTTTACCCAAGCTATATTTGAGGAAGCTCAAACTGTTGTCGGGGTTTCCATTCAAGCTGAATTGGAACCTTGCACAACAGAGCAGTTTCCAAGGCCAGCTCCTAGACCTGTTAATTCAGTAATGGATCACTTGTCGATTCGTACTAACGGTTTAACGGATCTCCGCCCTTGGCGGGAAGGTTTACGTGATTTTATCCGTTCTATGTCATAACCAAAACAAATCTATTACTCAATAATGAACTCTCGCTCTTGTATTTCCGGGCGGGAGTTTTCGTATATAATAAAAAGAAAAGTTTAAATTTGAGGTGCAGAGTGAACCAATCTAAAGTATGTGTCATGCTTTCTACATATAACGGTACAAAGTATATTGAGGAACAACTTGAAAGTTTGATTGCACAACGCCACATCGAGATGGATATTTACATCCGGGATGATGGCTCTTCCGACGGAACTCTCCTGAAAATCCGTAAATTTGCTGAATCTATTCCCCAGGAGATCGGAATCCATATTTTTGAAGGTGAGAATGTAGGTGTAATCGGAAGCTTCTTTGAACTGATGCGTTTAACGCAGCCGAAATATGATTTTTATGCCTTTTGTGATCAGGACGATGTGTGGCAGCCTTACAAACTCAGCAGAGCTGTTGAACAACTTCAATCAAGGTCATCTGATATTCCACTGATGTATTGTTCTTCTACCCAGATGGTGGATCAAGAGTTGAATCATTTAAACATATGGCCTCAGCTTCCTCCGAAACCGCTCAGTATGTGCAATGCTTTGGTCGAAAATTGTTGTGTGGGTTGTACCATGGTTCTGAATTCAGTTACATTCGAGCATCTCAGAATGAATCTCCCCTCCGATCAAACAAGTATCATTATGCATGATTGGTGGATATATCTTTTCGTTGCCTCTTTTGGTGAAGTAATTTTCGATAAGGAGCCAATGATATTGTATCGACAGCATCAAGGGAATGTCCTTGGTGGCAGCAATGATAAACTTTTTACAAAATGGAAGAACAGATGGAATCGTTTTATGAATGGAAAGAATCATTATATTTTAAGTAAACAGGCAAGTGCATTTTTTGAGATATATAAGGATCAGTTATCTACACAACAGCAAGAAGACATACAACATTTTTTGTTTCAGAGGGATCGTAGTTTGCATTATAGAATCAGTTATGTCCTGAATATGCCATTCTACCGTCAAGCCTTTCTGGATAACCTTGTTCTCAAACTCATATATGTAATGAAGAAGGTTTGAAGTTGTAACTTGAATCTACTTTAAGTCCCTTCTGATGCCAACATATGCTATACTTTCAATAGTTAAACATGAGACGAAGTCAGGAGTTTTCAAAATGATTCATACAGCCGATGCTTCACCAAACGAAGTATCACATGTAAATAAAAATGATAAGGTTGACGTTAGCATTATCATCGTTAACTACAATACACGCCAACTGACCTTGGATTGTTTGGCCTCAGTTTATGCGTCTCAGACCTCTTACCAATATGAGGTTATTGTCGTAGATAATGCTTCACGGGATGATTCGGTTGGGGCTATTCAACATGCTTATCCGAATGTGCGAATGATTGCTAACTCTGCGAACACAGGCTTTGCTGTAGCCAATAATCAAGGAATGGACATTGCCGGCGGACACTACATTCTGCTCCTTAATTCTGACACGGTTGTTCAGCCAGATACGCTGCATACGATGGTCTATTTTATGGATTGCCATCCCGAAATGGGGGCCTCGGGTTGTAAAGTCATTCTTCCTGACGGCTCACTGGATAAAGCCTGCAAAAGAGGATTTCCCACACCATCTGCGTCATTCTACTACGCGTTTGGGCTTTCACGGATTTTTCCGGATCGGCCGAAGTTTAATCAATACCAATTGGGGCATCTTAGTCCAGACGATGAATATCCAGTAGATTGTCTGGTTGGTGCATTTATGTTGGTACGTCGTGAGACCATTGAGCAGATTGGTGGATTAGACGAGACATTTTTTATGTATGGTGAAGATATCGACTGGTGTTATCGTATCAAAGAGGCAGGGTGGGGCATTTATTACTATCCGCGTACATATATTGTTCATTATAAGGGTGGTAGTGCCCGTCGCAAACCTTTGAAAATTACGTATGAGTTTCATAGAGCAATGTGGGTGTTCCACCGTAAGCACTACGCTAAGAAACATAATCCACTGATGAACGGAGCCGTATGGATGGGCATATCTTTAAAGTTTACGTTATCCCTCCTGCGTAACTGGGTATCTCTGCCTTCTCGTTCGAAGAGAACTGTTACACCGACGAGAACGGAAAACGAAGTATCATCCGAGGTGAAATCATGATTCGGCGTAATCAACGGTTTTTAACTCAATTGTATATCGCATCGGACTTTGTTGTTATCCAGCTTTCATTTTTGCTCGCATGGTGGTTGAAATTTGAAAGTGATCTATTAACAAATCAGAATCCGCTACCGATCGAAAAATATTTGATGTGGAGCCTAGTGTACGCAGTCCTTGCTATAGTAGCAGGTCTGTTATCTTCACTTTATGTACCTAAACGCAAAAAGCGCTTTGTCGATGAACTTTGGAAGATTATCCAGTCTCATGGCATAGCCTTCTTCATGCTGCTAAGCCTAATGTTCTTTTTCAAAGAAATAAATATCTCACGTGCATATCTCGCAATGTATATGATCGGTAATGTGTCCTTCACATTGATTTATCGTTACATGGTGAAGTTGCAATTAAAACACTTGCGCAAAAAAGGCTTTAACCGTCAGTTTGTGCTAATCCTTGGGGCAGGTTCACTTGGAAAACGCTTCTATGACAATCTCAAAAGTTATCCTGAACTTGGATATGAAGTTACGGGGTTTCTGGATGATTACAGACATTGGGATGAAGTGGAACAAAAGAGATACAGCCCTATTCTCGGGAAAATCGACGAGCTGGAGGAATTTTTGTCAACCCACTATGTAGATGAGGTTATTCTGGCTTTGCCGCTGGATGCACATGATAAATATTCGCATATTATCAATGTGTGTGAGAAGGCTGGAGTGCGCACACTGATTATTCCGGATTTCTTTGATTATCTACCGGCACGCCCTCACTTTGATAACTTTGCAGGTATGCCGATGATTAATGTGCGTGACATTCCGCTGGATATTACCATTAATCGTCTTATGAAACGTACGTTTGATATTATGTTTTCGCTCGCGGCAATCATCTTTACATCTCCTATTATGCTCATTGTAGCGTTGGGGGTGCGTTTGACCTCGGCAGGGCCGGTGATCTTTAAACAGGAGCGTGTTGGACTTAATAGACGTAATTTCATGATGTATAAGTTCCGTTCTATGAAGGCGATGCCTGAAGGTTTGGAAGATACAGGATGGTCAACTCAAAATGATCCACGTCGGACCGGATTTGGAACGTTTATAAGGCGAACGAGTTTAGATGAGTTGCCTCAATTTTTCAATGTGTTGTTAGGACATATGAGCGTAGTGGGTCCGAGACCGGAGCGACCGTATTATGTCAATCAGTTTCGAGATGAAATTCCTAAGTATATGATTAAACATCATGTTCGCCCAGGCATTACGGGATTAGCGCAGAGTAAGGGATTACGAGGAGATACCTCTATTGAGGATCGGATTGAACAGGATATTTTTTATATTGAAAACTGGTCTTTATTATTTGATATTAAGATTATATGGGAAACCATTCGCAATGGTTTGAAAAATGCATATTGAGTTTTATGTTAGTCTCACACTAGTGAAAGTCGCCTTAGGGCGGCTTTTTTGTTTTGCCCCTGCTTTATTCGGGTAGTTAGTTACCAAAAAGTAATGTTACACAACATGTACCGTCGTTAATAGTAAGTGAACAGCAATAATTAATTTGTGCTACTTGTAAACTACTTTGACTAATACGTCTGCAAAGGATGTGTAAATGATATGAAACGTATTGCCGCCGTTTTGATCCTGTTGCTCGTTACTGTAGGTACACTCTTTTGGGCACATGACAGTCAAAGTGAGGAGCAACGTGATGGATTTGCAAACTATCGATTAATCGCCCATGCGATGGGCAGTATTCGGGAACAGCCTTACACCAACGCGTATGAAGCGATGATTGCCAATTATGAAAAAGGTACACGGGTATTCGAAATAGACTTCATGCTCACTTTGGATCGCGTAGCTGTAGCCAGACATGAGTGGACGGCTAACATGAGCAAAATGCTGGGACAGGATGAAGAGTTGCCAGAGCATAAGCAGGCCGGGGCGCTTACACACGATGAATTCATGAACACACCGATTCTTGGCATGTACCAGCCAATGGATGCCGATGGAATTATGAAAGTGTTATCCAAGTACCCGGATATGTATATTGTAACGGATACCAAAGAGCAGAAGGACGAAGATATTCAGCAAGTGCTTCGATCATTGGTTAATGCAGCGAAGAAACATGATTCGTCAGCTCTAAGCCGAGTCGTGGTACAGATTTATAATGAACCTATGCTTGAAAAAGTAAAGGAGGTTTACAACTTCCCGTCCATTATCTACACGTTATACGCTACACAAGATACAGAGAGCCAAGTTGTTGATTTTGTGCAAAATAACGATATTGATGCTGTAACGATGCCGGAATATAAAGTAAACCAGAACTTTGTCGCTAAGCTGAAAAAGGCTGGGGCAGTCACCTATGTGCATACCATTAATGATACCCAGCAGGTGGCCAATTATGAAAAATGGGGTGTGTATGGGGTGTACTCCGATGTCCTGACAGAGCAGGAAATGGAAGAAATGAATACAAGGTTTGCTTGGAAACCTTAAATCATTCAAGACCCAGAAGAGACTCAATATATGCTAAAAAACATTTGTAAGAGAATCAAATTTTAAGACATAGACTTTTTAGGGATGGAAACAGCAAAAAAGTCTGTGTTTTTTTCTGTTCGCCTTTTATACGAACATTGACACCTACTGTCTGCTGACTTAGACTTAGTTTACAAGCTTTTTAGGATGCAGAAGAACCTCTGGAGGAATGTTCGTTGATAGACATGATTAAGCAGTGGAGACACGTATTTAAGCTCGACCCCGACAGGGAAATTACCGATGAGGCATTGGATCAGGTATGCATGTCTGGAACGGATGCTATTATCGTGGGTGGATCATCAGGTATTACGTATGATAATACGGTAGATCTGATGTCCCGGGTGCGTCGCTATGAACTGCCCTGTGTGTTGGAAGTATCCGATCTGGAGGCAGTTGTGCCTGGGTTTGACGGGTATCTGATCCCGATGGTGCTGAACACAACGGACAGCAGATGGATTATTGGACAGCACCAGCAGGCTATCGAGCGTTATGGCTATTTAATTCCTTGGGATTTGCTGATTGCCGAGGGGTATATTGTGCTTCATTCGGACTCGACTGTGGCGAGGTTAACCGGAGCAGATACGGAACTGACGACAGAGGCTGCGGTTGCTTACGCTCAAGCTGGAGAACGGTTACTGAACCTGCCCATTATATATATGGAGTACAGCGGAACTTTCGGGGATATGGAGCTGGTTGGCGAGACACATAGACAATTGGAGCGATCACATCTCATTTATGGCGGTGGAATTGATACAGCAGAGAAAGCAAGACAAGCTGCCCAAGTTGCGGATACCATTGTTGTTGGGAATATTGTGTACAGCCATTTGAGCCAAGCATTGGAAACGGTACAAGCTGTGAAAGGCGATCGAAGTAACACCTGACCGGTTTAGTTTACCATTCCCCCACATCCCCTTTAGAATCTGTTAAAATAGATCTTTGTCCCTTTATTGATTTCATTTCATTTAAGTAATATTGCTTTCAGGTGCCTAAATCTCTTTCCGCCCATGTGCATTATGATTTATGTTTACACAGGAACGGAGAGTACAGGAGTAATCTGAAGAAACGAAGACTCCCGTTAAACAAACTGAAGATTTATTACAGTTTTCTTGGTGTTTTTACCTACCCACAAAGTATATGGCGACTATGTTTACACGAGAACGGAGAGGACAGAAATAAGCTGGAGAAGCGGAGCTAAAAGCTTTCTGAAAGAAAGCTACATCGGAAGCATAAGCTTCGCCTTTATTACCGGATATTCACCTTTAGAAAATAGTTTAAAAAATCCGGGAATAACAGCGATTGAAAGCTTATTCTGTCATCGGAGTGACAAGTGTAACCGCAGGACCCACTTATACGACCAACTAATGAAAGGAGCATGCATGCATGCAACCTGTAAATATACATGACGCCGTAGCACGGCTGAACACTCCTCAGCGGCAAGCTGTTGAGGCAACGGATGGGCCATTGCTTATTATGGCTGGTGCGGGCTCGGGTAAAACCAGAGTACTGACACACCGGATTGCCTATCTGATCGCAACACGGAAAGCACCTCCGTGGGGCATTTTGGCGATTACGTTTACGAATAAAGCTGCTCGGGAGATGCAGGATCGGGTATCCCAACTGGTAGGCGGATCTCAAGGCCGCGATATTTGGGTATCCACGTTTCACTCCATGTGTGTGCGCATCTTGCGCCGTGACATTGAACGGATCGGTTTTACATCGAACTTTAGTATTTTGGACTCATCCGACCAGTTATCCGTTATTCGTAGCTGTATGAAAGATCAGAACATCGATACGAAAAAGTTCGAACCCAAAGCTGTTCAGGCGATGATGAGCACGGCCAAAAATGAACTGATCAGTCCAGAGCAATACGAGAAACAGGCGGGCGACTATTTTGAAGGCATTGTAGCCAAGGTATATACGATGTACCAGAAACGTCTCAGAGCCAACAACTCACTCGACTTCGACGACCTGATCATGGCAACCATTCAACTGTTCAAAGAAGTGCCGGAAGTGCTCGATTTTTACCAAAAGAAATTCCAATACATTCACGTCGATGAGTATCAGGATACGAACCGTGCACAGTACATGTTGTGCCGCATGCTGGCTGACAGCCACCACCGTATCTGCGTCGTAGGGGATAGTGACCAGTCGATCTATCGCTGGCGTGGGGCGGATATTACCAACATCCTTAACTTTGAAAAAGATTACCCGGAAGCACAGACGATCCTGCTCGAGCAGAATTATCGTTCGACTTCCAACATCCTGAATGCGGCGAATGAAGTCATCGGCCTGAATACCGGCCGCAAACCGAAGAAGCTGTGGACGGATAAAGAAGGTGGATCAAAGATCAAGGTATACCGTGCCGATTCCGAGCATGATGAGGGGTATTTTGTAACCTCCGAGATTAGTAAAAATGTGAAGAATGGCAAATCCTATCAGCATCATGCGATTCTGTACCGTACCAATGCTCAGTCCCGGGTTATCGAGGAAATTTTGATCAAGTCTGATATTCCGTATCAGATTGTCGGCGGCATCAAGTTCTATGATCGGAAAGAGATCAAGGACATTTTGGCTTATCTGCGCCTGCTGTCCAACCCGGATGATGATATCAGTTTGACCCGGATTATTAATGTGCCGAAGCGTAGCATCGGAGATACGACAGTAGCCAAGCTGGCTGCAGCGGCTGGAGAACGCGGGGTTTCCATTTTCCGTGTACTGCAAGTGGTTGATGATCTCGGTTTCGCTGGTCGCACGCGTAATGCACTGGTGGAGTTCTATGATATGATCGCAGCTCTGCACCAGATGGTTGAATATCTGTCCGTGACTGAACTGACCGAGAAGATTCTGGAGATGAGCCAGTATCGTGACGAGATGCAGAAGGAAAATACGATTGAATCACGAGCAAGACTGGAGAATATCGAAGAGTTCCTGTCGGTAACGATGGAGTTTGAGAAAAATAATGAAGACAAAACGCTCGTTTCGTTTCTCACCGATCTGGCACTCATTGCAGATATCGACAGCATGAACGATGACGAAGAGGATCAAAGCGATGCGGTCACGTTGATGACGATGCACAGTGCCAAAGGTCTGGAGTTCCCTGTTGTCTTTATCGTAGGTATGGAGGAAGGGGTTTTCCCTCACAGCCGGGCTTTTATGGATAATGAAGAGCTGGAGGAGGAACGTCGTCTGGCTTACGTGGGGATTACACGGGCTGAGGAACAGTTATTCCTCTCGTGTGCGCAGATGCGGACCTTGTTTGGGCGTACAACGGCCAATCCGCCATCCCGTTTCCTGGATGAAATCCCGGATGAGCTTAAAGAAGATACTTCCATTGCACGCGACCGTTACCGCCGAGGAACCAGCACAGGCGGAGGTTCATATGGAGGACGTGGTTTAGGCTCCAGTGGTGGAAGCAATTTCGGCGGCGCTGCAAGTGCGTCCAAGCTGTTTGAGCAACAAAGCCGAAGTGGTTCATCCGCAACAGCTTCATCTGGGCCAACGTCCCGGGTAACTACGAGTACATCCCGTCCAACCTTTGCGGCACCAACATCGGCTTCAAAATCGGCCTCATCCGAAAGTGCGGCAGGATTTAAGGCAGGCGACAAAGTGCAACACGGCAAATGGGGGACAGGTACCATCGTTGCAGTAAAAGGCAGTGGTAATGATACCGAACTGCAGATTGCATTCCCGGCTCCAGTCGGCGTGAAACGTCTACTCGCTGGATTTGCCCCGATTACCAAAGTGGAATAAGAATAAACGGCCTATTGTATGATACTGGACTGACATGAACATCGATTCTGCCATGTCTCTCGATTACAATAGGCATGTTCGTTCTACATATATTAAATATACGGAGGGATGGCCCAATATGGACCCGATGCACCGGATGGAGCAACTCGTTACCGAGCTGAACCAGCACAACTATCAGTACTACACGATGGATCAGCCGCAGATCAGTGATAAGGAGTATGACCTTCTATACGATGAACTGGTTACGCTGGAGCAGGAGAGCGGTATGGTGTTGCCGGATTCTCCCACACAACGTGTAGGGGGCGAACTGCTCAAGGGATTCACCCCGCATCGTCATTTATCCCCATTATGGAGTTTGGACAAAGCGCAGAACATTGAACAGCTTCGCAATTGGAATACACGTGTATTAAAGCTGGTGAATGACTATAACAGCAAAAACCCGAATAATCCGTTGCCTGAACCGGGTTATGTCATTGAGCTGAAGTTTGATGGACTGACCTTGAACCTGACCTATACCAACGGTGAGTTGGTGCAGGCTTCTACGCGCGGAAACGGAACGGTGGGCGAAGGCATTTTGGCACAAGTGAAAACCATCAAATCTGTTCCGCTTAAAATTCCGTATACCGGAGGTACGATTGAAGTGCAGGGCGAGGGCATTATGAACCTTTCTGTACTGAACCGATATAATGAAACGGCTGCCGAGCCGCTCAAAAATGCACGGAATGCAGCCGCAGGAGCGCTGCGTAACCTGAATCCGAAAACGACAGCTGAGCGTCGGTTGAATGCTTATTTTTATAACATTGGATACTCGGATGATATCCAGTTTGCCAACCATCAGGAAATGATGGACTTCTTGCGTGAGAACCGTTTTAAAGTTAATCCTTCACTCACCTATTTCCAAGAATTTGATGACGTTATGGAGCAACTCGAAGAAATTCAGGAAAATCGGGGGCAACTGGATTACCTGATTGATGGAGCGGTCATTAAGCTCACGGACATGCGAACTCGTGAAGTGTTAGGCTACACGGATAAGTTCCCGCGCTGGGCAGTTGCCTATAAGTTCGAAGCGGAAGAGACAACAACCGTACTGAACGAAGTCGTGTGGAATGTTGGCAGGACGGGTAAAGTGACGCCGCTGGCGCGGGTAGAAGCCGTTGAACTCGCTGGAGTGACCGTGCAGAACTGCACCCTGAACAATGTGGGTGATATTGAACGTAAAAATCTGAAATTTGCGCTGGGTTCACGTGTCTTTATTCGTCGTTCCAATGATGTTATTCCTGAGATTCTCGGCAAAGTGACTGAGGAGAATGACGGAGAAGAGATCATCTATCCAGAGCAATGCCCGGCATGCGGATTCCCGTTAGAGCAACGCGGAGCGCACTTGTTCTGTAATAACAAGCTGGCATGCAAACCGCAGACGGTTGCTCGTATCTCTCATTTTGCTTCCAGGGATGCCATGGACATTGAGACCTTCAGTGAGAAAACAGCGATTCAGCTATATGATGAATTGAATGTGCGTGAACCAGCTGATTTATATACATTGCAGTTCGATGATCTCGTGAAACTGGAGCGATTTGGCGAAAAGAAAGCGAACAACCTTCTCGCAGCGCTAGAGCAGAGTAAAGACCGAGACCTGGCTTCGTTCCTGTATTCCTTGGGTATCCCGAACACAGGAAAATCCACCACGCGTATGCTCGCCGATCATTACCGTGATCTGCATGCGATTATGAACGCCACCGTGGAGGAACTGGTCGAACTCCCCGATGTAGGTGGGATTGTTGCGGAGAGCATTGTGAATTTCTTTGCTGATCCGTTCACACAGGCTGCTATTGAGAAAATGCTGAATCTGGGTGTGAAAGCACAGGCACCAGAAGCGCCAGCGGTTGTGGTGGAGGATTCTTTCTTTAGTGGTAAAACGGTCGTGCTTACAGGAACACTGCATCAATTGACGCGTGAAGAAGCAACGCAGAGACTCGAAGCGCTTGGTGCGAAGGTCACAGGCAGTGTATCCAAAAAAACAGACCTTGTGATTGCCGGAGAGAAGGCAGGCAGTAAATTAACGAAGGCTCGTGATCTCGGTATACCGACTATCGAAGATGAGGACGAATTGGTACGCCTGCTGAATCCGTAGAACGTTAATATCTACAGCTTTGCGTCAGCACGTGTCATAGGCATTAATTAGGTACGTGATACAAGTAGCTTGTAAAGAAAGAGGCCTCCAAAAACACGCAAATGTCGTGTCAGGAGGCTTCTTTTGTATACGCTGGAGATCTGCTATGAACCCGTTATATTTGGAAAACGCTGAGAAGCACCGGATAACCATGCATCTTTGTCGTATCCCCGTTCTTCCCAATACCCGATATGCTCGCTGTCGATGACTTCAATACGGTTCAACCACTTGACCGATTTGTAGGCGTACATCTGCGGAATAACGAGTCGTACAGGTCCACCAAGGTCCGCAGGGATAGGTTTGCCATCATGCATGACCGCAATCATAATATCATCCATTTGTGCCTGCTCTAGTGTAATCGCATCGGTATATACCCCGTCTCCGGAATAAAATTTGACGCTGTGCGCTCCAGGCTTTATACCGGCGTTCTCCAGAAAATGCTTCAGAGGAATGCCTTCCCATGTATTCTTGTACACGGACCAGCCAGTAACGCAGTGGAAATCACTGACTTGCACGGTGCGTGCAAGCTTGACGAACTGTTCCCAATTCCAGATCTGAGCACGTTCTACAAGACCATCTACCCGAAATGACCAGTTTGCATTAGAGAATGATGGAATGGGGGTTACCGTATATACACGAAAATGTCCCTCGGCACCCCCGCCAATTGGAGGAGATGAAGAAGATAAAGGTTGCGGAAGTGGAACCATCCGATTGGGGTCAGTCTCAAGCATGCTGTCTATGCTGTTATCAAACTTGAGATTTTTACCAACCCATGATACAAATGTAGGTCCAAGAGTAACGGCGAGTCCTATGCCCACAGCAGAACGGATGAAGGCTCGACGGGTATATACCGGTTGCGGTTTCTCCATGTTTGGGACGTTATTTCTACCAGAGTCTTTGTCTGCATCGAGAATAGAAGTGGCTGCTGGTGTGTTGCGTGTGTCCAATTCCTCTTTGTTAGCGTTGGAATCGGCAGGATTATTTACACTTATCTTCTGTGTCGATGGTTCATTCGTTTGGATCGTACGGCGTGCTGGGTCTTTTAACCAACGTGTACGTGTGATGGAGTGGTAGATGATGTAAGGTAAACCAACCCATGTGAGCAAATCGTGAATCAGAAGCGCGGCATTGGACCACCGTGGGCCGGCCAGCTTGAACTGCCATAAAACGATGCCAGATAATAGCCAACCGATCAGAAGTGCAAGAACGATTATGGTATTTGCTTTTTGCCATGGTTTATTGCGGAGTTGCTTCCAATGTTTGCTGGCCAAAAATAAGTAATACACGACAGGCAAAAGCATGGCGATGCCCACGGCGATATGTAACCATTTTAACCAAACACGTCCGATACCCAGAGTTTCACGCCAGAAGCCACCAATTAATATGAGACCAGTAATAGCAAGTATCACAACGATCCAGGCATTCCAGGCATGAATAGAAACGAGCTTTTTGCCGTAACCTTTACGCATCATTTTTAACCACTGTTTCAAGTGTTTTCACCTCACGTCATGGATTTAATCTAGAAATCAAAATCTTAGGCTAAAGCAAAATCGAAATAAATCAATATTCAAAAATCCAGAAGCGGATCTCAGATAAGTTGTAGGAAGGGCACGTGTAAATGTGAGCGTGCTACTGCTTAGTTGGAAATGTTAACAACCTTGGAGTACTCCCTTTTATTTAAAGATACCTTATTATAAAGTTTTTGGATCACTTACTTCAAATTTGATCTTTTCCGAGCTATCACCTCTCTTGTTTGGCTAAGCAAAGCTAAAACTCGCTTCATTTCGATCGCTCTCTCCAGGCTTTAAGATCGATCTTATTTTCAATATGATAGAAGTTGAATAAAGTACTTGCTAAAAGCATGACAGCGTGATATATTATTTCTTGTCGCTTCAAACAGAAGGTAGTCGAGTAGCTTTGAAGATTGACGAAAAAGATTGTTGACAGAAACTCAGTTAACATGATATGATAAATTTCCTGTCTGGTTGACGTAAGTTGTCGCAAGATAAGGTGAACAAGTTCCTTGAAAACTGAACAAATGGATAGTAACTTTTGATTCACAATGAATCGTCAGATTCAAAATGAGCTTATCGCTCTTTTCAATACCCCGATGAGTTTCACAGCGTTTAACGACGCTGACGAAATTCATCTTTATTGGAGAGTTTGATCCTGGCTCAGGACGAACGCTGGCGGCATGCCTAATACATGCAAGTCGAGCGGACTTGAAGAGAAGCTTGCTTCTCGGATAGTTAGCGGCGGACGGGTGAGTAACACGTAGGCAACCTGCCCTCAAGCTTGGGACAACTACCGGAAACGGTAGCTAATACCGAATACTTGTTTTCTTCG
>NZ_FMVM01000020.1 GCF_900102085.1 Paenibacillus polysaccharolyticus
GCTCATTTTGAATCTGACGAGATTAAAAATCTCATTTGTGTTCCAGTTTTCATACAGCCAGATGGCATGTACCAAAAACCTTCACGTCATTCTGCGAGCAGAATGTTTACTCACTCGTTGTTCAGTTTTCAAAGATCAAACATATTCAGTCACCGTCACTCATTCGCTTCAGCAACTTTTATATCATATCACTTCCAAACCAACTTTGCAAGCTCTTTTTTTCAAGTTTCTTTTGAAGCTTGTTTTCATTTGCTTGCCGCACCGTGTAAACTGTGTTTTCTTGGCCGGATTTAGAATATATCATAACATGCAACCCTTTGGCAACTTGTAAAATATCCCATTAATAAATCGACTTTAGATCAAAACCATATAACATCAGCATGCTTCTATAATGATAATTGAAACTGCCCTCACACACTACATCCCTTTACTTACCCTACTCGTTTCAGCTACACATGAAATACACCTTATAGAATACTCATCATTTAAATCTATCCAAGGAATCCTGTGATACTAGACCAACTCTTATTTTTTAAATGGTTGTTCTCAGTTAGCTTGTATTAATCATACAACGCTTCCATCTAGCATTAGGGATAAAACTATCTAGGGTAACCTTTGATGCGTGTATTCTAGCCACTAAACAAAGCCCCCTAATTTCATATGCTATCTCGTTCCATGGGCAAATCTGGCCATCATCACGGTATCGTAATACTGTCCATCCGCATGCCGTCGATCTCGCTTGAGGACTCCTTCAATCTCAAAACCGCTTGTCTTATATAATCGTATCGCTTTATCATTCGTTGAAAGTACCTTTAACGTTACCTTTTCGATCCCTTGTTCATCCGCCCAATGTAAGGACGATTTCAGTAACTCTCTTCCTATACCATTTCCCCAGAAGGAACGGGCAACACATACCCCAAACTCGGCCTGATGCGAAAAACGCTTCAACTCAGATCCAGCACACCTGCAGTACCCGACAATGTCACCTGATGCCACAGCAACCAGAAACAGATTGTTACGTTTTGCGGTATCCATACAAATCAACTCTTGGAACCCCGAAGCATCAATGTAGGCTTCGCCCGCTTCACGATCCATATTATCCGTCTCACCGTCTAGCTGCACACGAAGTGAGCACAACGTATCGGCATCCTTTTCCACGGCTGAACGAATGGTATATCGCTTTCCTTTGAATAGGTACTCCTGATCATCAATGATCATCTCGCCTCTTTCACACCTTTCACGCTTAACATTAACAACATCATCAACTCTGTTTAGGCTACATTCCACACTCACCTTGTCATATTCTCTTCTATATACTGCTCCGTTCGGTGCGCCAACCTCACTCGATCTGACTTAGAATCCCGAATCTTCAACTTGCCAGACTGACAACTAATCCACTCAACCAATCTCTGACGGGCTTTTCCCTGTCAACATCTTGAACACCTGACTAAAATACGTCGCATTGCGGAACCCCGTCATCTCACTAACTTCGTACACCATATAATGTCCCGACTGTAAAAGCTCCATTGCCCGCTGGATACGGTATCCGTTCAGGTAGCTGACGAAATTCTCTCCGGTTACCCTTTTGAATAGCTGGCTTAAATACTTGGGATGCACAAAAAGACCTTTCGCGATGGCCTCGAAACTGATCTCCTCTGCGTAATGTTCCTCAACGTATTGTTTCACTTGAGCGATAAGTTTGTTACTTTTCTTCTCGCCCATCTCCTTGCGGATCTGCTCCAGCCATCCCTTAATGACGCCATCCATCCAGTTTATCAGATCATGCAAAGCATATTTAGACTGTATTTCACGCAGGAAGTCACTCATCGTGAGTGGAGGTGTCAGCATCGGCTGTTGCTTTTTCCAGCTATGCATCATCGTATCAAATAAACTAACCGCTACCACCTGGGCATCCTGAATGCTTGCACAGTTTCCCTCTTGTAGCGATTGGAATAATTGAAACCAGACCTCCTCCGCCTGATTAATCCGCAGATCGGCCCACGCCTCATCCCATTGATGAAGCAACAATGAATAATCTGTCGCGCTTCGCTCCACCTCTTCCGATGTCTCCACATGATAAATGCGGTTCCCACCCTGAAACTCCGCTCGTTCTACCGCTTCCCTGCTCTCCAGATAAGAATCGATGACCTCGCAGGGATGCTCTTTCACCCGACCAATGCCGGCGCTAACTTCAATTTTCAGATACGTAAAGATCTGATCAATCATCCGACCTACGAGAGTCTGCAAGTCCTCAAAATAATCCTTGTCTCCAAGCATAACGAGTACAAATACCTGATCCGAATAATCCACAACCTCCACTTGGCAATTCGCCATCTCAGCAGTCTGTTGCTTCACTGTCTCTTGGATGATATCCGCCGCTCCATAACGTAACAGTTGCCAGTCTCGCTCTTTCATACGTGTCATAAAACCTGGACGATTCAACTGCAAACTGACTGCACGAACCTTATCATAGATTTGAAACCCGATATAATCCATCCGTGCCTCGGGCAATTCGTCCGCTCGATAACGTGTGGTCAGCAATTCATGAAGAAACTGTTTGCGTAAGTAAGGGAGCACTCTTCCCGCTTCTTGTTTATACGTCCGCTCCAGCCGCTCTCGCCGCTCTCGCACATCTTGTTCCAGCAACACTTCCCGTAGCACTGACTCAATCTCTTCCACCTCCGCTGGCTTTAGCAAAAAGTGATTCACGCCCCAGCGCATAGCCGCTCTGGCGTTTTCGAACTCGTCATATCCACTAAGGATGATAATCGGCAAGTGGGGATAGTCACGCCGCAACTCCTGCGTGACTTCAAGTCCAGTCATGCCCGGCAAGTACACGTCGGTCATGACAAGATCCGGACGCACGCGCTGGAACAGCTCAAGTGCATCCACTCCACTCGCAGCTGTACCAGCAATACTCAGGCCCAAAGAGGGCCAGTTAATATGCTCGGTCAGCGCTTTAATAATATGCGGGTCGTCATCGACAAGCATAATGGTTTTCATCATTTTTCACCGCCCAGCCACAGATTTAAATGCTCTTCGGTCTCAATGCGCGGTAGTGTAATCTCCACCTCGACACCGCCTGAACTTCCATTCCGTAGTTGCACGCCATACCTTTGTCCACAATACAACTGAATGCGTTGATGTACATTACGAACACCGATACCTCGTGCATCCTCCATGTTCCAATCCTCCGGCAAACCTTGTCCATTATCCGTGATTCGAATGGTGATGTCAGCAACAGCCCCTTCCGCCGGGGCAATACATACTTGGATACGCAATGTTCCTTCCAATGGATGCCCATGCATCACAGCATTTTCAATAAAGGGTTGCAAGATGATCTTGGGGATATGACATCCACGTATACGTGGGTCGATCCGCTCCTCATATTGAATCGAGAACGGTAAGCGTTCAGATTGAATGCTGACGTAACAACGGGCATGCTCTAATTCATCCCTTACACGGATAAACAATCTGCCCCCACTCAGCCCGATCCGCAGCAGCTTGCTCAATTGCACAATCATACGACTGATGTCCTTGGCTTCATAATCAAGCGCACGCCAGTGAATCATATCCAGCGTATTGTATAAGAAATGAGGTTTGATCTGAGCCTCAAGCAAGCTGGTTTGTGCTTCCCGTTTCGCTCGACTCTCTTCTTTGACCTGCTCCATCAGCATCGTAAGCTGTGAAGCCATATGGTTAAAACCATAAGCCAGATGGGCGTACTCCTCTGTAAACGACAGTTTTACACGCGTATCGAAGTCCCCTTTTTCGAGTTGTCTCATTCGTTTGATCAGTTGGCGCAGAGGTCGAATAATCTGCCGTACAAACAAATAAGCAAGCACAGCCGAGCATAACAATCCAAGCACAGCGATGCCGAGAATCTGCCAGCCTGCTTGGCGCACCGGGGATAACAAGGTATAGACAGGAATCGTCTGCACAAGACGCCACTGAAGCATAGCAGGTCTGGAGTACAGCACCAACTCTGCTCCACCCGGTTGACCTGATACCACTTCGAATCCATCTTCTCCAGGCCGCGCATGCTCCTGAATCCAGGCACTATCTATAATAGAAGATGATGAGTCAGTCCCGTCCACCGTTCCTTGAGCTATGGTCTGCTTTTCTTCGGGACGTGATTGATCTTCTTGATCGGACTGACCTGTACTTCCCCCTGACGGATCAGCCTTCCCTATCTGCATCACCACATTGCCGGCGGTATCCACCAGTAGCACTTTGCCATCAAGCACCATTGGAACATCGGCAAACCTGCGTACGATATCTGCTCTGCTTAGACGAATGAGCACATAAGCGACCGTCCCGCCTCGACTATCATAGATCCGCTGTGCATATCCAACCAAGGATTGTCCCGATTCATTCTCACGTAACGGAACCCAAGCTGCGTCCGCCTTCTCCAGTGCGGCAAACCATGAATCATTCGATATAGCATCTACAGGAAAAATACGGTCAGCCATGGTAACTGTTACTTCATTAAAAGCATCCGTATACAGCTCAATTGAGGTAATCCCATCACTCACCACCATGGTATGATCCAGAATTTTTGAAACCTCTCTCCGCTGATGAATTTGTGCCAACCTGCCCGTATTGGATGTATCCAGCAAGTTAGACAACTCCCTGTTGCTTGCGAGCCCATAGGACGTGCCCGTTACCCCAGTAATAAAATCAAAGCCCCGCCTGGTGCTCTCATTCAAAAGAGCAAGACGTGCTTTGCTGATTTCGGTAAATGTGACCGCAGAGAAGGATTGGTAAGCCAGCCATACAATAATGGAGACAAGCAGCAAGTTAAACGCAATAAAGCAAGTCACCATCAATGTGGAGAGCTTGCTTTGTTGCAACTTTTGAAGAATGTAGGCAGACCATCTTGTTTTTCGCACTCGGAATCAACTCGTTTCGTCTTGGAATTACCCTTTGAGCCCAGAGGTCGCGATTCCTTCCACGAAGTACTTCTGACACACGATAAATACGATAAAACATGGCACAAGGGATAAAACAGACATGGCAAACATCGGACCCCAATCGGACTGTGAGCTCGAATCCAGGAACAGGCGTAGTCCCAGCGGAACGGTGTACTTGCTCACATCGCTCAGGTAGATCAATTGACTGAAGAAATCATCCCATGTCCACAAAAACGTAAAGATCATCGTCGTTACCAGTGCCGGAAAAGCGAGCGGGATAATGATTTTGGTATAGATTCTTACCGGGCCACAACCGTCGATCGTCGCTGCTTCATCCAGTTCTCGCGGCAATCCCCGGAAAAACTGTACCATAAGGAAGATGAAAAACGCGTCAGTTGCCAACCATTTTGGTACAACAAGTGGCAAGTACGTATTCACCCACTCCAACTGATTAAAGAGAATATACTGCGGGATTAGCGTAACGTGGTGCGGTAGCATAATCGTCATCAGCATTAGCCCGAAGCAGATCGCTTTGAAGCGGAAGTTTAGCCGGGCGAAGGCATAGGCCGCCATCGAACAGGAGATCACATTGCCCAGCACGGCTCCAAGCGACAGAACGATGGAGTTGGTCAGAAATTTGGAAAAGGCATTCCCCTGAGCGCCGGACCAGCCCGTCATGTAATTTTGCCAATTCCATTCCTTTGGCCAGAACCAAGTTTCTGTAAAAATCATGTGCCCCGGCTTGAACGAGCTGCCCAGCATCCATAGAACAGGATAGAGCATCACAAGGGCAATACCTGAAATCAGTACATGTTTGGTGACAATCCATGCTACGGAGTTACGTTGTCCAATCATGATTTTCCACCATCCTCATAGTGTACCCACAACTTGCTGCTGCGGAATACGAGCAATGTAAATACGCCGATCAGGATTACCAGCAC
Organism: Paenibacillus polysaccharolyticus; assembly: GCF_900102085.1. Taxonomy (GTDB): domain Bacteria; phylum Bacillota; class Bacilli; order Paenibacillales; family Paenibacillaceae; genus Paenibacillus; species Paenibacillus polysaccharolyticus. Next base: position 5,855 of record NZ_FMVM01000020.1, read on the forward strand.
CCACGCCATGGCAGAAGCATAACCCATCTGGAAGAAGGAGAACCCTTTTTTGTACAGATAGAGAGAGTACATCAATGTGGAATTTACCGGACCCCCGCTGCCGTTACTGATAATGAAGGCCTGTGTGAACGATTGAAAGGACGTAATCAGCTGCATAACTAAGTTAAAGAAGATGACAGGTGACAGGATCGGCAACGTGATATAGAAAAATCTCCGCATCGGACCCGCACCATCTACCGCAGAAGCTTCATCATACTCCGGTGGAATCTGTTTGAGTCCTGCCAGGAAGATGATCATGGATGAACCGAACTGCCATACAGACAACAGAACAATGGAATACAGTGCGTACTTCGGATTAGCCACCCAGTCAGGTGCTTTAATGCCTACCAACGCCAGTACGCTGTTGAGCAATCCGTCACCACCCAGCATTTTGCGCCACAACATTGCGATAGCTACGCTTCCTCCCAACAATGTAGGGATGTAATACACGGTGCGGTATATGCCAAGTCCGCGAATGCCTTTGTTGAGCAGCATCGCGACAAATAAGGCAAAAATCAGTTTGAGTGGAACGGAGACAGCAACGTAGGTAAATGTCACCTGAAGGGACTTGGTGAACAACTTGTCAGACGTAAACATGGTGACGTAGTTATTCAGACCGACCCAGTTCGGAGCGGCAAGAATACTATAATCGGTAAAGGAAATGTATAACGAAGCAAGCATGGGACCCAGGGTCAGAAATACTAATCCGACAAGCCAAGGAGCGAGAAAGAGCAGAGCGGCTCCATTATGGGCGTATCGACGTTTCATGCGCCGGGCGGCTACTTTCTCGATTCTGGCTTGACTGACCTGTGATGTCGTCATTTTCGCAACCTCCCCGCAGTATTTGAATTCATCGGAACGGTTTCCGCCAGGTGTATTTGTAGATATATATTTGTAGACATATCTACAAATACAGATACAGGTAAAACTCGTCTATAGCTACAAGTTCTATTCTCTTTACTGGCTTGATCCAAGCGTTGCTTTGGCGCCCTCAATAAACTGGGCAATGATGTCTGTCATACTACCTTGACCAAAAGCGATCTGTTCGCTTGCACTTTTGAAACTCGTGTCCACTTCAGCAAAACCTTGCGGGTATGGCGGGCTAATTTCACTGGAATGTTTGGATACCGTATCAATGAATTGGAAAATGACTTTCTCTGCATCTGACAGCTTCGGCTGCATCTGCTCACGGATGCTCGCATTGACTGGCACACCGCGCTCTGATCCAAGAATCGCTGTCGCTTCAGGGTCATTCACCATAAAGTCTATGAACATAGCTACTTCTTTTGGATGCTTGGATTTCGCATAACCGGACAGGAACTGGCCTGGCTTCAGATACTCACCGATCCGTTGTTCGTTCACACCATGTGGCAACACTTGAATGCCAAGCTTATGATCCTGGTTTTTGTTCACTTGTTGGAACGTAAGCAGTTGGTTGGACCACGCAAAGTCCATAGCCGCTGTACCCAAAGAAATCGGTCTGGTTTCGAGTGCATTGGTTGTGGAAGCAGCGACTTCAGCGGATGTAGCTCCTCTGTTCTCACGCAATGCAGCCCACATCTCAAACCACTCTTTCAATTGGTCACTTGTTGCTGTCATGGTGCCATCCTCAAACAACCCTTTACCGGACTGGCGTACAAATACCTCAAACATATTCGTAGCACCGGAAATGTCAGCCGAACCGTAGAATCCGTCTCCCTTCGCTGCAGCAATCTTGGCTGCTATCGCTGAGAAGTCGTCCCATGTCCAGCTTTCCTTCGGCTCTTCAATGCCCAGTTGCTGGAATAATGTTGCGTCATAAATGACACCTGGCGCATTCACCCCAAGGGTGATGGCATATAGTTTATCGTCGATCGATCCGGCTGTAATCATGCTCTTGTCGTGGTCTTTGATTCGCAGCTCTTTATCTGCATATGGCGTCAGGTCAAGCAAAGCACCGCGCCGTGCAAAGTCCGTCAGAAACGCGTAGTCCATCTGGATGATATCCGGAGCGTTCGAACCGGCAACCTGAGTCGTAAGTTTGTCAAAATATCCATCCCAGCCCGAATATTCAGCTTTAATCGTAATGCCTGGATGTTTCTCTTCAAACAGTTTGATCACTTTTGTTGTCAGATCATGTCTGGTCTGTGACCCCCACCAGGTCATGCGCAGTTCAATTTTGTCAGAAGTACCGCCTTGGCCTGAATCACCGGAAGATGCCGGTGTGCTTGAGGTTCCTCCAGAACAGGCTGTAGCGAATAATAACAGGGACAGGCAGAACAGGGTTACCCACTTTTTGGTGATGATCATGAATGAATTTCCTCCCCTTTTGCTTATATGAAATCGCTTACAAAAATATTGTAATCGCCTGTCTCTGTACATGACATAAACAAAAGTAAGCTATCCTGTCAAAAAAGTAAGGGGTTCACAGGAAAGAAAAACCACCGGAAACCACATTCCCGGTGGCGCTTATCTCTTCATGATGAACAAACCTAAAAAATGAAGCAGGTGGGAAGCTGATACAACCTCGTTCTATCCGGAATGTACAGTAGACGCTGTAGACTTCGCCGTGCGCTCCGATAAATGTTTCTCCATTTTGGCTACCTCTGTTCCAGCCAGCATCATGATCCCGATCCCATGGTTGTCATTGGTAACCGTCCGCAAATCTTGATCGTAGTATTCAGCTGTGAATGCATATCTTGATCCGCTACATACGCCGTGAACGTTCCCTTGACGGTCAATGGCGTTGCTCACTAGTCCCTTCCAAGCCCGCTGAGCTGCCGTAACGTATGCCGAAGGATCTTTAAACCAGCCGAAACGCACACCGCGTGCGAAACCATACGCAAACATAGCTGTACAGGAGGCTTCCAGATACGTTTCCGAATGATTCAATACTTGATGCCAGAGCCCGCTCTCACTTTGCAGTGCTGCATAACCCTCGCATAGCTCGTTGAAAAACTCGATTAAAGCGGGACGCTCCGCGTGGTCTTCAGGCAATGCCTCCAGTACTTCTGTCAGGGAGAAAAGAGTCCACCCGTTACCACGCCCCCAAGGAATCTGAGTCGCCTGTTTATATTTGAAATCATATACATGAGACATGATCTTGTATTCAGGCATAAACAAATATTTGCGATACAATGAAAACTGTTTGGCCGCTTCATCGAGTGCTTCGGATTTCCCTGTCACACGAGCATACCGCACAAGGAATGGTGTACTCATGTAAAGGTCATCTGCCCACATCGTATTCTCGGCATATTCCCCAGCACATGTCCGATAGAACGCCCCATCCGCTTGACGCTCCAAACGGTTAAGCATAAAGTCCGCGATTCGTTCAGCAATGGGAAGGAAGGTTGGTTCCTTGCATTCCGTATATGATTCCAACATCGCTGAGCCGAAGGAACCACAGTTATCCAACATTTTCAACATAATTAACTGCTGATTAATAGAAGGGAAACCGTACTGCTCACGATCCCATAGAGAATACTCATACATCTGAGTGCATGACTGTACATGTTCTGCGGCATAACGGGTAATATCTGTTCTTTGCATATATCGTCCTGCCTGGAGCAGGCCATAGACGGTGACACCCAGCGGGTAATCCCAACGTCCATAGTTGGTTACACTACCCACGGTCCATTTATTGCTCAGCATCGCATTTTCATAATAAGGTCGGATGAACGTATCCGGCCGATCCAAACGCCAGTACGTCCGCCCTGCTTGCGAAACGCCGCTAGTTCCTGTGCCTTGTTGTCCTGCATTAGTCCGGTACACACGATCCAAACGCATCAAATCTGCAAGTTCTGGCTCGGCTCCAGATTCAAATGGACCTGCATAGAACCAACATTCTTCCAATGCTCCCTGCACTCGTTGCGGAAGCTCCAACTGAAGAGACTCTGTACCGACAGAAGCTTTCAGGTCAAATCCCCATGAGCCAGCACCGGCTTGACATTCACTTCTTACCAGAAGATCATTTCGGCCAAATGTAGCTTCAACCTCCACTTCAAACGATCCTGCGTTTTTTATTGTTGCAACTGACTTGTCCCCGAGCCAGATCTGTATTGGACCAGAGGATTGTCCAGATAATCGAACCGGACGTCCAGAGGTATCACGATTGTTCAGATTCGTCCATGCATAAGCGTGTCTGCCTGGAAGCAGTCCATAGATTCGTTCCAAAGCCGATTTATTCTGATCAGAAGCAGACCACTGGGTCTCTGGCAACCATTTTAGATTACTCTCTCCTTGACTCGCGAGCAGGTTTGGCTGGGCTTGTGCGGATGTAACTGGTTCAGAGAAGACCCATCCCGCTTGCCCCGAACGCTCTTGAAAAGGAGCAAGTACATTCAGAATACGTACTTTGCCTTCATCGGAACCGAACTGGCATCCGAATCCGGCAGGGGTGTTTTTCATCTCCAGCCACACGGTATTCCAGCCGGGCTCGATGTCGATTCCAAGCTTCACCGTGGCATCTGGCGTTATCTCATCAATGACCGTAGAACGGTAGATCAACTCGTTGTTAAAATAAAAACGTACCGGTCCATAGCAACGTACCAGCACATCGAGATTGCGATTCTCATCCCCCCATACCAGCGCTGCGGCGTAGGAGATATGATCTTTCGGCGCGTCTGGAAAGCGTTTACCAAGATTCAGATCATAGAGCCCTTTATCATTTTGCAAAATGCCGGATTGCTGAAACGCACGGTATACAAAATCAGCCTGTGCATTGGCACCAATATATCTCTCGGCAAGCACCTTCAATACCTGCTCCTGATTTTCTCCGAATCGATAATACATGCTCTGCGGTTCACTGAAATACGTTGTCATTGAATGCCACATTCCTCTCATGTTGAAGTACTTCTCAATCTTATAAAAGCCCATGCTTGTTTACAGGACGTTGTTCACTTATTTTCATGATATAGATATAGCGCTTAACCTCAATGAGGATACCCCTTTATGAGCAAGCGACAGAGTTTCTTTTACCCTTCGTATCAATTAATAATCCTAGTATAACTGACACAGCTCATGGTGGCTACAGATTTTTGTTTACGCTTACACTGTACTCGCAAATCCTCGCTTTGCTTACCAAAATCAAGAAATATATGGTACATGTGACAATCATGGTTAAAAGAAATTCGAGACGCAGCCGATATATACTAGGTAGTTTAATAACAACCCATACTAATTTGGAAAGGACAGATTTATATTGAATACGCTTGAATCTCTGGTCAATACGATGCCTTTTGTACGTCAAATGTTCCGTGACGATATCTCCATATCGATCAATGATCATGAAAAGGTATTATATTTCTCCGAAGCCCAAAGTCTAGATATTGGTGTAAAAGCCGGCGACGAACTACATGATGACTACAAGCATTTCAAAATGCTGAGCAATAAGGACTCCCGCACCGTTGTGCGCATGCCTGGTGATCTTCAGGGAAGGCCGTTCGATTCCATCCTCATCCCTGTAAAAGAAAACGGACAAGTAGTCGGCATCCTGGGGGTCAACTATGCACTTGATAATCACCTTACACTGGAAAAGCTGATTAGCGAAAGCGAAACAACAATTAACTCCCTTGTTGGTGGCATTCAGCAAATTGCAGCTCATTCGGAGCAGCTGTCAACAACCTCGGAGGAAATTTTGCGAAATTCTCAAAAGGCATCCGAAAATTCGATTAACGTCACAAAAGTCACTAACGTGATTCGTGAAGTCTCCGAGCAAACCAATCTGCTTGGATTAAACGCAATGATCGAGGCCGCTCGTGTCGGTGAGCAAGGCGCCGGATTCGGCATCGTAGCTAGTGAAGTCCGCAAACTCTCCGATCATACGAAACAAGCTGCGTCGGATATAGAGACCTCTCTGGGCAGTGTGCAGCATTCCATGAAATATATGGAGCAAGAGATTGGCCAGATTACGACAGCAACTGGAGATCAAGCCAAGCTTGTGACTGAATTCATGCAAAGTATTGAACAACTGAGTGAGACCAGTGCAAATCTAAAAAAGTTTGTACAGCAGATGCTTACGCTTGAGTAAACTTGAGTAAGTCAACCCTAGCCACCACGAATTACATAAAAAATAGCCCTATTACGACACACCAAGAGCCTCCGCAGTCATTCCCTGTTCGGGATATGAGCGGAGGCTTTCTATCTACATGATCGAATATAGCATTCAGGCGTACACGAGAAAGAGAATGTACGTGCAAAAGCATAAACTCGGAAGATCCTTATATCTCTACCGCAACACCGAAATGATCGGATACGACAGGTCCCTTTTTACCATTTAACACAACGTTGGAGGTCTGCGCCTGAACAGGACGATTCGAGAAAATATAATCAATTCTTAGCGGTTGTTCATTGTTCGCCCAGCCGGCAATCGCTTTAACCACAGTAGCCCCGTCGTCTTTTTGTTCGGCTGTCGTATACAGATCATTCCAGCCATGTTCCATCATGTAATCGTAGCCTTGTCCACGAATCTCCGCGACATTGTTGAAGTCCCCCATCAGATACAACGGTTGATGCATATAAGGTGCAAGCACACGCTCGGTCAAATCCCATTGCCCCTTAAAAGGTTCCTGTGCATCATCCCACCAGTTATAATGTCCGTTCACAAACCATGTGGATGTGGACTCACCTTCCAGGGTAGTCTCAATCCCGACGATTTTGCGTGTTCGATAGTTGTTATAATCCCGCATGTGGGACACGTATTTGCCGAATGAACAAGTAATGGGTGTCCGGCTTAGAATCGCCAGCCCCTCATCGTATGTACGAAACCCGATATGTGTTGGAATCCAGGTCCAGTAATACGTCTCGGTTAGTTGCTGTAGCAGGACATGAGCGTAGTTATCCTTTTTGATCGTCACATCCGCTTCGGTTGCTGTATACGTCTGCAATTCCTCTTGGGTCAGAGCCGTTTCTTGAATCGGCTGGTTCACTTCTTGCATCGATATGATATCAAATTGATGTGTATTGATAAAATCAGCCAGCTGACTGATCTTGGTTCGTTGGTTTTCTTCTGCCCAAGCATGGACATTTAATGTAAGGATTTTCATCTCTATGCTCGCTCCTGTTGTTGAATATAGTCTTCATATGGCTGCCGCGCAGCCAGTACTGCTCCTGAAATGAATACATACGTTATAAGATAAGCATACACAATATGGAGTATTCGTGCAGTAGATTCGGATGACGTCTGCACGAGCATCTCCAGAACTGATATGATAGAAGCATTGAAACTCTAGGCCTTGACGTCGAAGACGTCATCATTAGTTAACCATGTATACCCCAGGAGATGGAATGATGAACATACCTAAGGATCAGATCATGGATGACACGCAGTGGCAAGCACTGATTCGTGAAGTTGCAGATCTTTTTAACAACCTGACGATCATGCGTGGATTCCAATATTATAAACAGAAACGTGTTATATCTATAAATTTCAACGATGCTCAGGCTATTACCGCCGAGGTACAAGGATCAGAATCATACGAGGTTGTGCTCCGTATGCAGGACTTGTCCACCAGTTATTGTACCTGCCCGGTTAACTCTCCATGCAAACATATGGCTGCTATATTGATGAGTTATGCTGAACAGCAAGGACGCCCCGTTCCTGCACTGGTCAATGCACATGCAAGTACTGCCTTGAAACAAACCAGCAAACCGGCAGGTTCGACATCTGCGAGAGCTTATAGCTTCAGCGATGTTACGGAACAAGAGGAGGCTGTCCAAGACAATATCTCCTCGGATGGACCCCAGTATAGCACAATTAAGGAGCGGGCAACCGAACTCGCTGGAATGGACATTGTTGAATGGCATGAACTATTTCGAGCGACCCTTAAGCGACTCGGGACAGGAACGGCAACGACGGGCTACATTCAGGAAGCTGCAGATGAACTATACGCGATCAAACCCAAGATGTCAGTGGCGATGGATCAGCTGTTTGAGCTGCATGTTCAGCTTTACCTCATGCGATACTGTATACCACCCGCGCGCAACTCGATTACGCATACTCCTGTGTATTTAAGTTACCCTGCCCAGCTGGCGGTAGACTCTCTCCAAAAAGGAATTGAGACCCTTCTGCTCCAGTCGCTGGACTTGTCCGGATTGAAGGGCACGGCATTTGAACAAGTCTGGGCAAGGCTCGAAGAAACTTCGGCTTATTTGCGGACAGAGATGTTGCCGGAGACAGCTAATATGATGTTCTTCTCACCCGTTTACTCCAAGCTGTGGCTGAACTGGATTGTGCCCTGGCTTCAAGGTAAACAGGCGATGTTGGAGTCAGAACTTCATCTACTGAACGAAGCAGAAGCAAAGATCATTTCGCCAGAAGGAGCTGCCCCCGGCGGAGAGAAGAACGTCAGAAAAGGATCTTTACCCTTACCGCTTGTTCTGGCACAGAGCTGGATGTACTACCATCTGGAACAGGATTCATCAGCTTGGCAGAAACTTGTCCATGGCAGCTCAGCCTATGGCATTCCGCCGGAACATCTGTTGTACTTTCTCCATACACTGACCGATGCAGCTGAATGGACACGTCTGTCCGAATGGCTGGTACAGCTCGGGCCCCTGCTGGCGGGTCGCCGCAATGCTCCTTTACAGGACTATATGCGATTGTGGGATACTGCAATCCAGCATGTCCCGGATGCAGAGCACCGGATGTGGGACACGCTGGTCAGCATGCTTCCCCACTCCAGGCCTGCTTATGAGGATGCCATGCATTCTCGGGGGCAGTGGCGCAGGTGGATTGATTTTCAGCTGAGCACAGGCACTGAACCTCTCGAATTCCGAGTAGCTGTATTGCAACCCATTGAGAAGGACGCCCCTGAGTTGCTTTTGCCGTTCTATCATCAGGCGGTGGAGCGTTATATTGCACACAAGAACAGGGATGGTTACAAAGCCGCAGTAAAGCTTCTGAAACGACTGTCCAAAATATATAAAAAAATGAAGCGAGAGGAGCCGTGGGAGCAGTTCATTACTGCACTGGCTGTTCGCAACAGCCGATTGCGCGCCCTGCAGGAGGAGCTTCGGAAAGGTAAGCTGATTCCATGAGTCTAATTCACCCCTACACAGAAACGATTGAGGTACACGTGGCGTTGACCGGCTATGGCGATGCGCTATTTTACGGTGCGCTGAATACACATCACTTTGTGTCAGGCCAGTCGTTGAAACAACGTCTATTCGCATGGCATGCTCCTTCCTTTTACGGCACGGAGCTTGAAATCCGGCAGATTGAAGAGATTGAGCTTGTGGTGTTGCCTGCGGAAGAGGTTCTCCCATTTTTTGCAGAGATGAAGACTCTGATTCATATTGAGTGGAAGTGGGATGAACAGGCTGAGTACCTGATCCGACTAGCCCCGATACTGTCCTCGTCTATTGATCATCGCAAGCATGTACCCAGCTTTGAGGCTTATCGTGCCGGACAACTGCAATGGACGTGGGACTCGGATAGTCTGAAAAAGCAGGATCTGGCTGCACTTCACCAAGCCATGCAGCAGACGGATGAAAGTTTCGCTGAAGGACTTGGCGCAGCTTACTCCGCCGCTGTGTTCCAGCGCTGGTATAGCTCCGAAGAAGCAGCCACCGACCTGCGGCGGGAGTTCCCGCAGCTCTTCCCCGAGCGCGGAGTGCTTCCGCGAACAGGCGGCCTTGATGCTCGGTCGTGGCTGGTGTCCATCGGTTGGAAAGCCGATGCTGCACCCTTCCGCCCGATGCTGCAATTGCAGGAGCCGGACGAGGACGACTTCTCCTGGCGACTGCGTTTGGTATTGCAGAACAAGCTGGATGCTGCCGTTCTCGTGCCCGTCATGCTTGATTCACGCGGACGACTGGAGGGCGAATGGCCCGAAGCTTGGACGCCATTTGTTCTGGATCGCTCGGCTGGCTGGCTGGATCAGCTGCGTGCGCAACTGCCGCGTCTTGGCAGTTCCATCAGCGGCAGACGAGATATTCTGAGCGATCCGCTGGATGATCAGCAAGCCTGGCAGTTTCTGACCCAAGAGAGCGGTCGCTTGCTAGCCGCGGGATGGCAAGTTCTATTGCCGGGCTGGTGGGAAGCCGCCCGGAAGAAAAAACCGAAGCTGCGAGCCAAAGTAAAACCGGAGGAAGGCAGTGAGCGTGGCCAATCGTTCTTTGGATTGGACTCCATCATTCATTTTGACTGGCGCATCGCCATTGGGGATAGTGATCTTAGTGAAGAAGAATTTGCAGATCTCGTCGCCCGTAATGAACGACTCGTCCGATTCCGCGGCGAATGGGTTCCGCTCGACCCCGATCTGCTGGAGCAAATTCGCAGAGCGATGGGTGGTGTAGATCGGGAGGAAGGACTCTCTTTCCAGGATATTCTGCATCTGCATCTGCTTCACAATGAGCAGCGGGAATATGCCAAGCAGAAATGGAAGGAAGGTCAACAGGCCGAGGGCGAACAGGAACCAGACCCATCTCAGACCAGCGAGAGTATCAGGCTTGAGGTGGAGTTAAATGATCATCTGAACCGGGTCATCGCTCAGCTCGGAGGCGGACAAGGCGGAGCCCCTTCCCTGCCCGTTCCGGAGGGACTTCACGCAGAGCTACGTTCCTACCAGAAGGAAGGTTTTGCTTGGCTTGGTTTTCTGCGCAGATTCGGCTTAGGCGCTTGTCTTGCTGATGATATGGGTCTTGGGAAAACGATTCAGTTCATTACGTATTTGTTGCACATTAAAGATCATGAGCCAAGACTACCTGGACAAGCACCTGCCCTTCTGATTTGTCCAACATCCGTACTCGGGAACTGGCAGAAGGAAATCAGCCGTTTTGCTCCTTCCATCCGTGTCAGTCTGCATTACGGGGCACGCCGGTTAAACGGAGAAGAATTCCGGGAGCAAGCCGAACAGTCGGATATTATCATTACTTCCTACGCCACGGCGACGCTGGATCAGGAACTGCTGGAAACCTACACGTGGTCTGCTATCTGCCTCGATGAAGCACAGAATATCAAGAATGCCCAGACGAAACAGTCCCTGGCTGTACGCAGCTTCCCGGCGAAACATCGCATTGCGCTTACAGGTACGCCGATCGAGAATCGGTTATCCGAACTGTGGTCGATCTATGATTTCATTAATCCGGGTTATCTGGGCAGTGCCCGGGCATTTCAAACCCGCTTCATCAGTGCGATTGAAAAGGATAAGGATGAGCAGCGCATGCAGGATCTGCAACAACTGGTGAAACCTTTTATGCTTCGCCGTAAGAAAAAAGATCCGAATATCCAGCTCGATCTGCCGGACAAAAATGAGATGAAAACATATATTCACCTCACAGGTGAACAGAGTGCATTATATGACCAATCGGTGCAAGCCCTGATGGATAAAATGAAAGAGCTGGAGGGCATCAAGCGCAAAGGTGCGATTCTCTCCGCGTTAACCCAATTGAAGCAATTGTGTGACCACCCGCTGTTGCTCACCAAGGAAACGTTGCCTGAAGAGCTGCCTGCGGATGATCCGGCAACATCAACCTATGACGTGTACAGTCCGCAGGACATGGCGATGCTGATCAGCCGCTCGGCCAAGCTGGAACGGCTGATGGAGCTTGTTCGTGAGCTGCGTGACGAGGGGGAGCGATGCCTGATTTTTACACAATATATCGGTATGGGGCAGATGTTACAGCAAGTGCTGCGGCAGGAGCTGCAAGAACCTGTACTCTACCTACATGGTGGCACATCGAAAACAGCACGGGATCGCATGATTGAGGATTTCCAATCTCGCACACTGCCTGCGGACAAGCAACCTTCGGTCTTCATTCTGTCGATTAAGGCTGGCGGTGTTGGTCTGAATCTGACGGCAGCCAATCATGTCTTCCACTTTGACCGCTGGTGGAACCCCGCAGTGGAGAACCAGGCAACAGACCGGGCCTATCGGATGGGACAAACCAAGGACGTGCAGGTGCACAAGTTTATCTCTCTCGGTACGCTCGAGGAACGCATCGACGAGATGCTGGAGAGCAAGCAACAACTTAGTGACAACATCATCACGAGTTCGGAGAACTGGATTACCGAACTGTCGACCGATGAGCTGAAGGACTTGTTCACGCGTCGCCGGGACTGGTCTGGTTAAGCTGGCTGAGTAAAATAAAAAAAGAGCGAAGTTTAGGAATGTGGATTCCGGCTTTGCTCTTTTTGCTTTTGTAACGTTGTGCTTCTTGATGAAAGTACCATTCTAAACCTTGTATTGGGATCCCAGTTCTAGCGCATGTTACCGATGATAGAGGATCTGGAGTCTTGCATTTTTTTAATGAAATTAGTCATGAGATCAAAAGCTTCATTCCGCTTGTTAGACATGGACTGCAGACGAAGCATATCCATTTGTTGCGAATTGCTGAGGGCATCAATCTGGCCTTTCAATGTTTGCACAGCGGCTTGATCTCCGTTTTGCTGAGCCACTTGCAATTCTGCATTGAGATCAGCAATCTGTTGATTGCGGTTCTGTACCTCTTGAATTTGTGTTTGCAATTGAGCATCCAGCAATCTGGTGCGCTCCTGCTGCACCATCATCAAGGCCGTTTCAATATCCATAGAGGAGATGTTAATACCAGACAATGAAGAAACGGAATTTGCCACAGTCGCACTTGCTGCTGAAGCAGAAGTGACAACCGATACTGCTGCAATTGTAGCAATGGCTGTTGAAGAGAGAAGCTTTGTTGACTTTTTCATAGGGTAGACCTCCCAAAATATGTAGAAGACATCTGGTCATAATTGACATCTTTCGACATGATTATATCAGAAGACCTAGGACTTTAAATCTATTTATTTTAAATTTTAAATAAAATATATACTTCCCGTTGTTATATCCAGGGCTGACCCTCCAATAACCTCTCCACTCCGCTCTTTACATCGTCCGTGATAACTGTTGAATCAGTTCGTTAATGTAGGCTTTTACCGGCTGATCATCCAGATTTTCAATCCGTGACGGGCTGAGTAACTGATGTTTCTTTAGGATGTAAAAGTCAAACAAACCCTGACGGATGGTCATATCATGCATGATGGAAAACGACGGCTCAGCAATTGTGCGGATCACCGCCTCATCTTGAATCATGTACAGCACCGGACTAATGCGATTAAAGGTACCTTGTGCCATTCCCTTTTCAAAAAAGGAACACAACTGTTCACTATGATGCTGCAGAGCAGAAGCAATGCCTTCGTATAATTCCGGGTAAAGCTTCTTCACCTCGTTCCAAAAGAACTCGGGGAGATATAACACATGGGTCATCGCATGCTCATAGGCGATCTGAAATCTACGCTCGTACGAGATCGTATCATCGTCCATTGTTGCCCGGGAATCATGAATCTCCTCAATATATACGTTCAGAACGTTCTGGATAATTTCCTCTTTGGATGAGAAATATTTGTATAGGGTTGCCTTGCTGATATCCATATGTTTCGCGATGTCATCCATGCGCAGGGAACTGATGGACTTTGCACGCAGAACCGGAATGATTTTGGTTAGTAGTTTTTGTGAATTTTCCAAACGTTTCAAGGGGGTACCTCCTTCATGCTGCGTCAATTGCTTCAAATTGGACAATATAATAAGTATACCACGCCTAGACAAAATAGATATAATAAACGAACTATACGAATTTCATCGTTTTAGTTTACTTTAACAAATGAGTATGATATATTGTCTGCATGAAGTTGTTAACGATTATATTTTACACAATTTAAATCACAAGCATGTACAGGAGGTTTTCACGATGAAAAAAATATTAGTTGTTTTGACCAATGTCGATAAATATGCAACCAAAGATGAACCTACAGGTCTGTGGCTCAGTGAAGCCACTCACTTCATTGAAGAGTTCGACCATAACGATAATGTGCAGATTGATCTGGTTAGCCCGAACGGCGGCAACGTGCCACTTGATCCGAAAAGTCTGGGCGACTCTCTGGATGCCAGCACCAAAGCTTATTTCGAGAACGAATCCTTCATGAACAAATTGAAAAATACATTGAAACCGAGCGAAGTAAGCGCAAGCGACTACGATGCCATCTACTTTACGGGTGGACACGGTACAATGTGGGATTTCCCGGACAATGCCGAACTTCAAGCGCTATCACGTGATATTTATGAAAAAGGTGGCGTAGTATCCGGCGTGTGCCACGGGGTTACTGCCCTGCTTAATGTGAAGCTGTCCAATGGCTTGCTTCTGATTAACGATAAAAAAGTGTCCGGCTTCACCAACGAGGAAGAAGAACTGGCACAACAAACGAAATATGTTCCATTCCTGCTCGAAGATGCACTTCGGGAACGTGCTTCCGAGTACGTTAAATCCTCTCCTTACACTTCCTATGTGACAACAGATGGACGTGTGGTTACGGGACAAAACCCGCAATCCAGCAAAGCCGTAGCCGAAAGTGTCAAAGAATTGCTTGGTCTGTAAGATACCTCAGCTCCCCCATGAGCTTTTATATAAATGAATGTTGCAACAATTTACACAACACAAACAGCACGTATCCGTCATGATCTGATGGGTACATGCTGTTTTATTACTGTTTCTAGTCTTAAGCCTTTTGGAAACTACTAGGAATTAACCTTCACTATAGATACAGGTGCGATGCGGTTACAGTTCTGCCCCATTGGTACGGATTACGTTCTGATACCAATAGAACGAGTCTTTGCGAATCCTTTTTAGCGTACCTTTACCGTAGTCGTCCTGATCCACATAGATAAATCCGTAGCGCTTACTCATCTCCGATGTACCTGAACTGATCATATCAATCGGACCCCACATCGTATACCCAAGTACCTCGACGCCATCCGCGATGGCCAGTCCCATCTGTTCGATATGTTTGCTTAAAAAATCAATCCGATAGGGATCATTCACCGTGCCATCTTCATTCAGTGTGTCATAAAAACCGGAACTGTTTTCCAGAATAAACACAGGTTTTTGATACCGGTCATAGACCAGATTCAATGTATAACGCAGGCCGATCGGATCAATCTGCCATCCCCACTCGTTTGCGGGTAGATGCGGATTTTTGTACACGCTGTGCACATTACCCGCTGTTAATTCAAGCTGCTCGGTATCGCTGCTGGAGATCATGGAGTTGTAATACGACATGCCTACAAAGTCAGCCGTATGTGACCGAATTCCTTCCAGGTCTCCATCCTCAATGTGGAGATGAATGCCTTTATTTTTAAAATACGTCTTGCTGTAATAAGGGTACTCCCCCTTGTTGAGCACATCCAGATAAAACTGATTTTTCATCTGATCATCCTGCTGCATCTGTAACGCGTCCTCCGGCTTGCACGTGTACGGATACGTGGTGAAATAGGCCACCATGCTGCCAATCTTATTACTCGGATCAATCTCATGTGCCAGTCTGGTTGCTCTGGAAGCAGCCACAAACTGGTGGTGCAGACCCTGAAAGAGCATTTCCTCATAATTAGGCGCGTCATAATCAATGATACCGAGCGTTTTAGCCGATGCTTTGACACTCATATTAATCTCGTTAAACGTAACCCAGTATTTCACTTTTCCTTTGTAGCGATTGAACAGCACTTCGCAATACTTCACATATAGATCCACGAGCTTGCGGTTGTACCAGCCACCGAACTTGTCCATCAGTACAATCGGAGTATCAAAATGGCTAATAGTAATCAACGGCTCCATACCATACTTCAAACATTCATCAATGACCTGATCGTAGAACTGCAATGCCTTCTCGTTTGGAGTAGCATCATCCCCGCCCGGAAACACTCTCGCCCACGCAATCGAATAACGGAACACTTTGAAGCCCATCTCGGCAAACAAAGCAATATCCTCACGGAATCGATGATAAAAATCAATCCCCCGCCGTTTCGGATAGTTCGCCGCATTCGGGTCGTTTCGAGCTTCCTCAATCATCTCCCAGTTTACCCGAATCTGTTTGGTTACCTTGCGGTCGTTCTTCTCGTTAAACTTCATGACCTCGGGAATGGTCAGGCTCTTGCCGTCCACATCATAAGCACCCTCTGCCTGACAAGCAGACAGTGCACCGCCCCACAAAAAGTCTTTTGAAAAATGGGATTTGCTCATATTCGTCATTGTAATTTCCTCCTGTATTTTTATTTAAGTTGAATCAAAGATTTTACACAGTCCACTCCGATGACAGAATAACCTTTAAATCGCTGTTATCCCCAGATTTTTTTGATTTCCTTTCCCGAATGGAAGAATCCGGTGATAAAGGCGACCGCTTCGCTTTTCCAGGTTTTTTCTGTCCTCTTCGTTAATGTGTAAAAGAACTGTTCAACTTGTGTAATTAGTAATGCATTCAGTTCGGACAAACCTCAATTAAGGAATAAGTTTAATTAAAGCTTCGCTCTCCCGGATCGGGCCACTGCTCGCTGTCGTGAGCACATCTCCATATTGTTGCATGTTAGTAACAACAATCGATGTAATCGTGTTATAACCTGCTGATCTAATGCCGTCTGGATCAAACTCCACCAACAAATCTCCTGCTTGGATAGTCTCTCCCTGTTTGATGTGTGCGTTAAAATATTTGCCTTTCAGGCTGACGGTGTCTACCCCGATATGGATCAGAATCTCTACGCCGTTATTTGCCTTTAAGCCAATAGCATGTTTCGTGCGATAAAGAGCTTCAACCACTCCGTCAAACGGGGCATATACCTTGCCTTCCGTTGGCACGATCGCAATCCCTTTTCCCATCAATTCTTGTGCAAAAGCTTGATCCTCGACTTCGGAGATCGGTTTAATCTCACCCGTCATCGGACTTACGATCAGCATATTTGAAGAAGAAGTGTCGTTCAAAATAGACTTTTCTGATTGTACTGTGCTTGCCACTGCATTCGATTGATCGGTGTTGACTGTGCCAGAAGTTTTCTGCGACGGGCTTCCGTCTGTATCTTCCTTAATGCCCCCAATCAGGGTAAATACAAAGGCTAATACCACTGAAGCAATACACCCGATGATGACATAGATGTAACGATCTGCTGTGTACGTGCCTAGCGCCAATAAACCTGGAAGTGCAATTGCATTAGCCGTGGTATGAACCAGACTGTAAAATCCACCAACGATACCACCAGCCAAACAAGCTGCGAAGAAAGGGCGTTTATATTTCAACGTTACACCATAGATTGCTGGCTCCGTAATTCCGAATAACGCCGTGATGCCACTAGATCCCGCAGCAGATTTCATCGTTTTGTTTTTCGTTAGGACAAATACACCAAAGGCCGCGCCAGCTTGCGCCAGATTCGCTGCCAGTGCTGTAGGAATCAGCACCGTTGCACCCAGTGTAGCCACCTGTTGAATCTGAATCGGCATGATGGCATAGTGCATACCAAACATAACCATAATCGGTTTAAAGAAACCGAGAATCGCTCCTGCCAGAACACCCGCGGTAGAGAAGAGTGAGTTAATACCGTTCGTCAGCCAGTCACCAATATGTGAACCCACAGGGCCAAACACGATAAGTTCAAGGGGAACCATAATAAACAGCACGATCATTGGCGTAAGCAACACTTGCAAAAACTTAGGAATCACTCGATTGACGAGTGGATACAAGTAACTCATAATCCAAACAGCCAGAATAATAGGAATAACCGAAGATGAGTACTTCATTAACAGGATCGGCATGCCCAGAAAATCAACAGTGCTCACACCTGTCTCAGCTATTTTAGCTGCCGCATTCAAAATCGTCGGATGCATCAGTCCAGCGGCAAGCGCTACTGCCAGATAGGGATTTGTTTTGAACTTATGTGCTGCGCTGACAGCAAGGAAGAACGGCAAGAAATAAAAGATCAAGTCACCGATCATATTGATAATGACCATGAATCCAGACCCTTCCAACCAGCCGAGTGCAGCCATTACCGTGGCAAAACATTTGATCATGCCGCAACCAACCAGTGCTGGCAGGATCGGCGTAAAAATACCGGCAATCGTTTCAAGAACCGCATTGAACGGATTGCGTTTTTGCTTCGATCTACTGCTTGCTGCGGATTCCTCGGAATTTTCAAGTCGATTTGAGGTTAAATTTTTGACTTCATTGTAAACAGCATCTACTTTCGCTCCAATGATGATCTGAACCTGCCCCCCGGAGTTCTGCGCTTTAAGCACACCTTCCAGCTGATTCAGTTCCTTCAAATTGGCCTTACCATCGTCTTTCAATACAAAACGCAAACGGGTAGCACAGTGTGTAAGTCCGGATATATTTTGCTCGCCGCCAACGAGCTCAAGCACGTTTTTAGCCAAGTCTTTATTATTCATAATCCTGTTCTCCTCTGCTTCATGATGGATAATTAGATATATATGAAAAATGACCAAGCCGGGGAATCGTCATTCCCTTCGCTTGGTCATGCCTGATCGAATCAGTAACAGTCCATTAATGAGTATTCAGTTGTAATACTAGACAAACAAGAATGGTTTACACAGACACTTCGATGACAGAAGAACCTGGAGAGTAGCTGTTATTCTGCTGGTTCGTTAGTGGTTAATCGCTGGATGTGCAGGATCAGATACAATTTCTCATCATCGGAACATGTCCAGCCATAGTTTGTTTTCAGGAAATCAGCAATCTTCTCCACACAAGCGAGTTCCTTCGGGAACTTTTCCTTCACCATCGTATACAGGGACTCATTCTCATCTTTCAGCGACTTGCCGCTCATCTGCCGCATGATGAAGTATCTTATATGTGTAGCGAACCGCATGAAATGAATGGAGTCCTCTTGAAAATCAATCTTGAGTGCGTATTTGATTACGGAAAGGATCTCTCCCGTCACGGTAGTTACCTTGGTTGTATCACTCATCTCGCCAGAACCTACCTGTGCATTCACAAAATGCAGAGCAAGCAGGGTAATCTCGGCTGACGGCAGAGCCAAATTCGTTTTCTCCTCAATCAGCTTCAGTGCAGCTTCCCCTACCCGGGTCTCACTCGGATACAGTGTCCGTACTTCCCATTCCAGCGGATTTTTAATATTGATGCCTTCTCTGGTTCGGGAAAGGGCAAAGCTGATATGGTCGGACAGGGTGAGAAGCAGATTCGGGTTAAAGGTTTTGTTCAAAATCTCACTGCCCAGCTTCATCACTTCCTCCGCGAGATAAATATCCTCAATCGGAATGCTGTTTAGCAGGTCATACATCCGGATGTTCTTCGGGGCCACGAAGATTTTCTCCACCAGATCCGTCTCGGTCAGCTCATATGGGGTTTTGAGAAACCCTACACCTTTGCCCACCACGAATACCTCTTCGTTATGCTCATTAATCGCAATGGCCACGTTATTATTCACTTTTTTGATAACCTTCAATGTTCTCACCCCCCGTTAGAAATAAAAAAAGACCGAAAGCGATTACACGAAAGCAATCGAATTCGGTCATGCCTGGTTTCCCAGTAACAGTCCGTGTTAACAATATACTTTTATTATAGGCACATCCTTCGAAAAGTCAATTGGTTAATATCAGGTGAAAATGAGCCTGCTTCCTATGTAACCTGTACTTTGGCATTTTGCTACGCATGAAGGGCATCTGTTGCTCCTAAACGTCTAACCAACTAGAACTTTTTTATTCAAAAATAAATGTGACCATCTGCCCCACCCGGCAGTCTAATCTATGTAAAACCGGCCAAGAGATGTATCTCTAACACGATATAAACCCGTTACGAAAGGAGCTGTTAACTATGGATTCACCCGATCTCATCACACAGGCTATCCAGGGAGATCGTGAAGCTTTCATCAGGCTGATCCGAGAGATCGAAAATTCCCTATACAATACCGCCATATCCATGCTGCGCAAAGAAGAGGATGCCGCGGACGCGATTCAGGAGACGATCCTGAAAGCCTACAAATCCATGCATACCCTTCGGGAATCACAGTATTTCAAAACCTGGATGTTCCGTATTCTCATCAATGAATGCAATACCTTGTTATCCCGCCGCTCTCTCTCCACTTCTTACGCAGAAGTACCCGCAGAACATCAGGCACAATCCAGTCCATACGATGAGGTGGATATGCGAGAAGCAGTCGATCAGCTGGAAGAAGCCAAACGCATTGTGATTGTACTGCACTACTTTGAAGATATGAGCCTGCGTCAAGTCGCCGATACACTGGGCCTGTCCGAAAGCGCCGTGAAGATGAGGCTGAGCCGGGCAAGGAAAGAGCTATATCAAAAATTCAAAAACTTTCGGGAGGTAAAATTACATGTCGAACTCGTTTAATCTCGATCAAAAATTAAAAGAACAAGCAAAGGAGCGTCCTGCCATGTCTAAAATCGTACGTAACCGCATTGATGCCACACTGGATTCCCTTCCGGAATCAGCTAGCCAAATGAATATAGAGTCGTTTCAGGCTCATCCATCAAGACGTGTTCATAAAGGACTACGCCGTACCGCAGGAGTCGCTGTCGCAGCAGGTGTGCTGGGATTAACCGTATTTGCATCCGGTTTTGTCTCTCCAGCAATGGCTGACTCGTTGCGCAATATTCCACTGATAGGCAGTCTCTTCAGCTCGATTGAAGCTGATATGGGTCTGAGAACAGCAGGCAACGAAGGTTTGACTACACCAGTGAACAGCTCTTTCACTTATCAGGATGTGAAATTCAAAGTATTAGAAACGGTCTATGACGGCACACGTGCAGCGTTTCTCGTTCATGTTACTGCACCTAATCTCAATCAGGGCATGTACGACAATGGCAAAGATATCGTAAAGCTGAGCAGTGGCGTTGAAAATGTATTTTTCGATGTGAACGGTTCTCGTCCAGATAGCGGTCTGTTCTATAGTTCAGCCGGAGCGAACGAGCCTGATACGTTGCTTTTTGAACAGGTTATTCCTGCAGATCACACAGGCGCCATCCCGGATCAGTTCGAAGCTAAAGTGAAGTTGAAGTTGCAAGGTATGGATCATGAGTTCGAATTGACCGTTCCGTTCACTAAATCTACAACGGACACTCATAACGTTCAGCCGAATAGCACGATAGAAAATGATCTGTACACGGTCACTGTGAACAAAGCCGAGGTCACCCCTATTACGACTCGTCTAACTGCTTCGATCGCGTTAAAAGGGGAAGAAACGTTAAGTAAAAAAGAAGAGAAACAGCTACGTGAAATCAGATTCGCTGTCTATGATGATCAAGGCCGACAATTGACTGCATTGAGCGGTGAAGGTGCGTATCAAGCAAACCAGTTGAACTGGGAAAACATCTATGCTACTACAGCCAAGGATGTGAAATACCTGATTGTGAAGCCTTTTAAGGTGAAAGATGATTTTGCCGAAGAGGTTAAAGACGATCAATTCATTAAAGGAATGGAAATGAAAATCCAGCTGCCATAGCTCAATTTCATTTCCTTGCAGAGGGGTTATCGCATGTCCATTCAGTTTACCATTTCATCCTTTGTAGTTCTTGTGCCACTGTTTATTCTGATCCTGCTCACTCTGGTGATTCATGCCAGGGTGAGCAAAGCCAGATATACAGGCAAACAGTATATGTTGATGCTGACATTTGTGATATATATGCTGGGCATGATGCATTTTGTATTTTTCCCCATTGATGTGAACATCGGGATGTATGCCAACCAAACACCCTGGTATTCAAACATTCAGTGGGTTCCATTGCTGACTGCGGATGCGCCAAGCTTTCTTTTGAACATCCTGCTGTTTATGCCGTTAGGCTTCCTGCTTCCTCTTTGGAGACCTTCGGTCAACTCCATAAAAAAAGTGGCGAAGACAGGCTTAACGGTAAGTTTAACTATTGAACTATTGCAACTCGTGATTCGAATTGCGGTAGGCAACGGCCGCTCAACCGATATTAATGATCTGATCGCCAATACTTCAGGAAGTGTGCTTGGGTTTATTGTGCTTAGTCTGCTTACCCACCTGATCGGCCAAAAGCTGATTCTTCCTTGGAAAATGCCAGGTCATAAATCAAACTCTACGCAACGTTAGAATGATACATCTGAAAATGAGCTTCATCCTTTGAAGGCAAAACATGGTCTGTTCCTTAAGATGAAAAAGTTCGCGAGCTGTGATACAATGAAGGAATTGTGTATTCGCAGACAGACATGCAGATCGCGCTTAAAAATAAAACATTTTGGGCACTCTTTATCGATTGATCATGCTGCCACTTTAGGGAGGTTTATGGAACAACCATGCTCATTATTGGTATCGCCGGAGGAACCGGCTCCGGCAAAACAACGGTAGCTCGCTCCGTTATTGAACGTCTGGGATCAGCCAAAGTTACATTCATATCCCAAGACAATTATTACAAAGACCAGTCAGACCTCACACCTGAGCAACGCAGACTGACGAATTACGATCACCCGTTTGCTTTTGATAACGATCTGTTGATTGAGCATCTTACCCTGTTGAAAAAGGGCCAGCCAGCGTATGCTCCCGTGTATGACTTCACCATAGATAACCGCGCTGCAGGCGAAACGATTGAGCTTGCGCCGAACCACATCATCATTGTCGAAGGGTTACATGTGTTGATTGATGAGCATCTTCGTACACTGCTGGATATCAAGGTATTTGTAGATACCGACTCCGATGTACGCATTCTGCGCAGAGTACTACGGGACATGGAAGAGCGTGGACGCTCGATTCAATCCGTGTACAAACAATATCTCGAAACGGTAAAACCGATGCATGATGCGTTTATCGAACCGTCCAAAAAGTATGCGGATATCATCATCCCTGAGGGCGGGCATAATGAAGTAGGGATTCAGATGCTGTCCATTCTTACCGAGAAATATCTCACGGGAGAAAACTGGAACAGGTCTTAATCAAAGTTGCATATAGGATAACAGGAGTTTTTCAGGGATTAATCCAGGTTACGATACAGCGTAATCTGGATTTTTTGTTTTCGGGGATGGATATATCATCTATACTATATGACATCGTTTCGTTGAGAGGAGTTTATTTATGGCTACTTTTGAAGAGTTCATGCAACATGATATTCGGGTAGGTACCGTGGTGGAGGCTGAACCTTTTCTGAAGGCTCGTGTTCCTGCGATTAAGATGAGAATAGATTTCGGGCCACTCGGTTTAAAAAATTCCAGTGCCCAGATCACCCACCGTTACACGCCCGAGCTGATGATTGGCAAACAGGTCGTTGCTGTCGTGAATTTCCCACCTCGGCGGATTGCCGGTTTCGTGTCCGAGGTACTTGTACTGGGCGGTGTTCCCAGCGAAGGTGATGTCAT
This sequence comes from Paenibacillus polysaccharolyticus, assembly GCF_900102085.1. GTDB lineage: Bacteria > Bacillota > Bacilli > Paenibacillales > Paenibacillaceae > Paenibacillus > Paenibacillus polysaccharolyticus. The sequence goes on from NZ_FMVM01000020.1 coordinate 29,007, forward strand.
CCTGCTCTCCCCAGATCATCCGTTACCGAATGGAACACCGATTGCTTGAATTTATTTTTATGTACATGGGGTTTTCAAATGTTGGAAAATGGAGTATTCTCTATGTATTGAGCAATAACTGAAATGAATTACATATTTCGAGAGACCTTAAAGCATAAGGCTATGAATCTGCGGATTCGTGGCCCTTTTTTGTGTTTTGAGAGGATATACATGGTAGAATATTGATTATTACTACAAATTTAGCAGTTATCATCCTAGTAAGTACATACCAGCGCCAACCTATAGCAATGGAGAGGAGTTAGATTCATGAGAAAACAGATGATTTCCAGTTTAGCAGCACTAGCTTTATTCGTAGGGGGATATGCAAGTTTTGCGGGGATGGGCGGCACTAGTACAGTCGAAGCAGCGCAAGCCGTCAGCTCATTTAAAGATGTACCCGCATCTCACTGGGCATCCTCAGCAATTTATTCCGCAGTAGAGAAAGGTTATTTCAAGGGATATGCCGACGGAACGTTTAAACCAGGTTCACCCGTCACCAAAGCTGAAATGGCCAGTATTTTAGCACGTTTGAATGATCAGCCGGAATCGCCGACTGCTGAGCTGAATCATTTTACAGATGTACCGGAGTGGGCTAAAAATGGTGTCGCTACGGCGATTGCCAAAGGATTTATCCGTCCTTCCAGTTATAAGGGCAAACTGGATGCTCAAGCTACACTTGAACGGGGCGAGATGGCGGACTGGTTGACACAGGGGTTGAGTGTAGTGGATTCAGACTATGGACAGGCTCTCTCGGATGTGACAAACACCGTCATTCCTGCGAAGGAATATTTTACAGGCAAGCTGGCAGACTCGCAAAAAAATGCTGTCGCTGTTGCCCTTGGAACCGGGCTGATGAGCGTTGCGAATGATAAAACATTTGGCGTGAACCGCACCACAACCCGGGCAGAAGTCGCCGTGTTGCTCAGTCGTTACGCGTCCGTGGCCAAAACCAAACCTGCCGATCTTCAAGGGCTGAATGAGCTACGGCAGGTGGGATTGACAGGCACCAATCTGAGTGTGATTGCACCGAGGTATCAAGTTTTCCCTGAAAACAGATATCCAGACTCATATGACTATAGCAAGGTAACGGATGACTTCTCAAAAATTCGTAATAAAGAATTGAATACTGTAACTAAATATGCTTCAGCCAAGCTAAAGAATTGGGTTGTAATTAATCCCTATGTGAAAGAAACCGAACGAAGTATCTATTACCCAGTATTTGTTGACGAAAAGGATAAACTTCTTCGTGGCGCATATTACTCTTTCACGGAATATGATTTCAACATCATTGACTCTATGAGTCGTTTACAAGCTGGAAGTCTTTTTAATTCCCCAACGATAAATCCATTAACCTCACCTAATAGCAAAGCATTTAGAGAATACGCGGTACCACATATGAACAATCTGCTTAGCTCTAAAGGTATTTTCAATGTAAAAAATCCAATCTATTGGGGAGAGGGCTTATTACACTTTGACAAAACGTTAAATCCAGAGGTCCATCTTACTCTCAAAGATGGCACCACTTTTTACATAGTGCCAAATTAAATCTAAAAGGATGATTATTATTGGATATACATAGCAATTCAATCTTTAGAAGGTTTCTCATCTCTTTGATAACGGTCTGCATTCTATTCTACCCTTTTCATTTTGTTTTTGCAGGTGGGGGTCCAGGTACTAAACCTATATTGGAGGCCACGTACTTTGAGCCTTCAATACCCGCCAAATCACAGAAGAAATTGACTCCTGTAGAGGGAACAGGCACAACAAATATCGGAGTGTTTATTTACCAATTGGATAGTTTAAAATGGATGGTCGAGGGAGAATGTAATGGTCAACAATTATCTAATAACAGATCTACTAACAAACCCGTTTCATCCCTGGTGTGTGTTGACCTTTCTTTAGAAGATCCTAGTTATCAACCTTCTTTGTATAAAGACAGTTTGGGTAATCAACATCCCAGCAATGAGCTCACCGAGCTTTCTTTAAAGCCAATCTACATGGATAATATAGCTCATTATCGTCCTGGAAGGCCTATTTTAGTAAGTGTAGATTCCTTTACTGGTAAAAAGGTTAAATTCACCACTCAAATCGGAGGAGTAATTGAACCAATAGAATATAGGCCATATAATCCACCCAAATACTCTGCAGACTATGTATTTAATACCGATATATATTGGCGGGCTGTCGCCGAAACCACCAAAGAAATCAACCTCTCTCCTGGAGGGCAAATTCGGTTAAATCAAACCAAACAGCTCAATGCGATGGTTAAAACCAAAACAGGGGATGGTAACTTTGGTGCAGAAACCAATGTAAACACAGGCAGCGGAGGAACGACCACGTGGGAGTCCTCCAATCCCTCGGTTGCAACGGTAAGTAACTCCGGGATGGTACAAGCGGTTAGCAGAGGCACTACATCCATCACGGTTTTATGGGAAAAAGACGGATTCCAATTAACAACCCGCACAACCATTGGTGTTGAACAGGGAACCGGTGGTGGTGGTGACGACGGAGGCGGGAATACCGGCGGTGGAGATAGCGGAGGCGGTGGTGGCTGTACACCTACGATTGGATCACCATCTCCAGGTACAACGATGAATATGAGTGACCTTGATCCCAACGCTACAGGTATAATAAAGTCAGATAACAGAGGTAATAAAACATTCAATGTATTGAAAGGAATTCCTACTTCCGAGTCTCTTTACACTAACGCCTTCGCGGACAATTATCTATTCAAGCAAGCCTGGACCAAAATGAGCGGCAAAGTGATATATGATTGTAATATCACCATCTCCTATGATAGAGAATGGACCGTACCTGGACCGCAGGTCTGTAATGACGACGGATGTAGGGATGGCACACCTATACCTAAAAATGATACCGTTCCTAAACCATACAACTTTCAAATTACACGAGACTATTCCTACTGGATGATTAGCAATCTTGAAGTGTACAAGCTCGCCAAAGCAACGATGAAAAATTATGCACTGCCCGGCGAAACCATTACGATGAATCCTGCCGGTTATGTTCCACCGACACTTGAATCCAGCAATGACTCTGCCGTTGAACGTCATGTGAGGCCAGGACAAACGTCATCCATCTCCTATACTCCATCCAAACTAACAGGTGGCTTGAATGCACCCCCGGATGTACCAGATGACACAGCCCTATTAAAGGGAATGGCGGAAACTAACACACCACAAAGCACCGTAAAAAATGATTTGGTGAAGTTCAACAATGCAGTGATCATGAATGATAACGAAACTACCAAGGATGGGCCACTGCCGAACAACATTCCTTCACCAACAACAATTGGACGGGATGTCTTGTACACTCCCAACCACAGGATCAGCAGTTCCCTGCGAAACAAAGCCAATACGGAAAGTTCTGGCCAAATCTATTATGATCTACTACCGGGTAACGTGAACGGCGGAGCCAACAAGATACTTCCGATTCATGGGATAAACACTGTTACGGTGCACACTCCCGTCGTAAACTACGCATGGGTGTCCGACGATCAGCCGCATAATCAGAAAACAACACCTGACCCTACCCGTGCTGCACTGATTTTGGAGCGCCCCTTCATTGTGCGTATCCCTACATCCGGACAGCACCTAGATGCATCCATCTATCCTGGATATGGCAACCGGGACTATGCCAAATATTTTCGTATCAAACAGGTGTTATTCCCGTTTGACGTCTACACAGCAGATCGAACACAGTTCATCCCAAGCCACACATGGGTCAACATTCCGGTGAACCAAATGGATACAACATTCTATCTGCCAGTATGGGTGGACGAGGGGAAATATACCATCGAATTTCGGAACATCGCCGAGAATTCATCGGCAAACTTCACAGAGCAACCCGATGCCAACACCGATCTAACTCATCATGTTGCAAGCGATAAGATACCTGTAGATGTAATCGGCAGGCTGTATGACTTTCATGTGACTGATGTATCCGACTATAACTGGGAGAGTGTATTCCGCAAACGACCAGGTAGTCCGGAACCTACAGGTCATAGCTACTGGAGCGGATTACGCGGCATCGATGGTGATCCCCGAGGAAACCTTGCTCCATTCGTATTGCCGATTCGGCCTGGCAGTCATCCGGTCCAAGGATTTCGGAACGTTGCTGTGAAAACAGGCTATCACTTCAAGTTTGATCTCAAGACGAAGGGTAATATGTTTGGAAAACAGGATGGTATTCGAATAACACCCACATTCTCTTTTATAAACAAGGATAACTCTTCCCGTCAGGAGGTTGATCTATACTACCATCGGGGGCAGGAACGTCTTATTCGAATTGGTTCAGCGCAGGATATGGAGAAACGATTTGTTGTGTTGAACTCACGACTGCGTAATGTACCCGGCACCGAATTGAGCGATGCGGCACGTTACCAATATACGTATGAATTTTCACCAGACGAACGCAATCGTCTCAAATTAGCAGAACATATGATCAAAGTCGCCAACCAGACTTCACACCAAAAAACCTGGACAGGCCGTTATGACTGGATGATTCTGACGGCGCCGATTCGTACACTGATTGGTCCTAAAACCAATATCCCTTCCAGCGTTAACGTTGACAGGGCCAATGCTGCAATCCAGCGGTGGTACGGGGAATACAGTCTGCCGGCAGATGTGTACGCTGTTCCCAAAGGCACAAATCTTGAACCACTTGCCAGACAGAATAAGCTAGATGAACAATCTGATATCTTTTTGAAAAATGGGTACATCGTCGTCAACTTTAATATCGAGAGTCTACGTAACGGCAATACACAGGCACCGCATCTGCAATATATCCATGCTCCACTTATGAATCAGTGGCAGTTGGAGGGTTTCAACCAACCACCTGCATTCAATAACAGCGCTAACGACAGCAGTAGATGGCCGTTGAAGGATGGCGATATTCTCTTCTATTATGCAGACCAGTCTAGTCGAAATGACTTTCAGTCCCAGGTGCCTCATTGAGGATTAAGTAAAGGGTCAAGGATCAATGATTACGTTCAAATATTCGGATTACAAAATTACTCTGCCAGTCAGAACAGCTTATCTCCGTATAGATGAGAATATTAAAAGGGTGATCTGTAGTGAATTCATTCATCACAAGAATTCACTACAGATCACCCTGTTCTTTTATAACTTTATGAATAACCATGCTTGTCTTTCTAATTTATCTACTCCCGGCCAAAACCTCTATACGCTCCCGCTTCTGCATTTCACCCTTCAGCTCTCTCAGCGACAGAGCGGAGGACATCAGACTTCGGGTATACGGATGATTCGCCGAACTGGTCAGCTTGGCACTGTCCACAACCTCCACTACTCTCCCTTGATGCATGACTGCAATACGGTCACTCACTTGCTGCACCACAGCAAGATCATGTGATATGAATATGGAGGAAACTCCCGTCTCCCTACGTAGTTCCATAAGCAGATCCAAAACCTGTTGCTGAATGGAAACATCCAAAGCAGAGGTAGCTTCGTCAAACAAAATGATCTCGGGCCGTAAACCAATCGAACGAGCAATGACAGCTCGCTGTTGTTGCCCGCCGCTTAATTCATGTGGATACTTATCCGCATCCATAGCAGACAATCCAACGCGCTCCAGCAATCTACGTGTTTCCTGAGCAGCCGCCTGCCGTTTCATCATTTTATAATTCAACAGAGGCTCACCGATAAACATGCCCACCTTCATGCGTGGGTTGAAAATCGCCGCAGGCTCCTGAAAAACCATCTGAATCTGCTTGCGCATCTGGCGCAACCTTTCACCTTTCAAACGGGTAATCTCCTGCCCATGGTACCAAATCTCTCCTGAAGTCACCTGTTCCAACTGAGTTACACATTTGGCAAGAGAGCTTTTGCCGCTTCCACTCTGCCCAACAATGCCCAGACACTCCCCGGGATATAACGCAAGATCTACGCTTTGTAAAGCCTGAACAGCCTGCTGCCCTTTCAACTCATACGTTTTACATACGTTACTCAGTTTTAGAATGGGTGATCTGTCATTCGTCATGTGCATTCCCCCTCCAGCTCAGGTACAGCTTGAAGCAGCTTGCGAGTATACTCATGAGTGGGATTCGATATGACACGCAGTGTATCTCCCAGTTCCACCAACCTGCCGTCTACCATCACACCGATCCGGTCAGCCATATGGGCCGCAACCGCCATATTGTGCGTCACGAGCATCATGCCCGTTCCCTTGTCCGCACAGAGCCTGCTCAGTTGGCTCATCACTTCGTTTTGAGTCGTAACATCCAGCGCACTCGTCGGCTCATCCGCCAGCAACAGTTCCGGCTCCAACGTAGCCGCCATCGCAATCGCGGTTCGTTGCTTCATCCCCCCGCTAAGCTGGGAAGCATAGACATGCATGACTCGCTCAGGATCATCCAGTCCCATACGGGCCAGTGTGTGAACGGCCAATCTCCAAGCCTCTTTGCGAGACATGGGCAAGTGGGCACGAATGGTCTCCACATACTGACTTCCAATACGACGAATCGGATTCAGATACGAACCGCTATCCTGAAATACCATCGCGATTCGCTTGCCACGCATCCCTTGCCAATCTTGTTGCGAGTCACGCAGCAACACCCTCTCCCGAAAGACAATCTCTCCTCCGGTGTATCGTCCGCCTACAGGCAGTAGGCCCAGCACAGCCCGGATCAGGGTCGACTTCCCGCTGCCGCTTTCCCCCACAATGCCAATGATTTCTCCTGGCTTCATCGAAAAGGATACATCCCGTAAGGAAGGCACTCCTTCCTTGTAACTTACAGACAGATTCTTCATCTCAACAAGCAAAGATGTCGTTCCCCCACGCAAGGACGTCATGACTACTCGACCTTAATGTTGCGGTCTAGCAGATAGAAGTCGATCGGGTACATCGTTGCACCCTTGACATTACTTTTGCTGACGATATTAATCGGCGTGTATGTCAAAAACATATACGCGGCATCATCCAGGATGATCTGCTGCGCTTCTGCCGCAAGGGCATACCGTTTCTCCACATCAAACTCCGAGTGAAGACGTTCAATCAGCTCGTCCAGCTTCGGATTGCTGTATCCGCCAACATTCCACTCCGCACCTGTTTTGAAATAAAAGTCGAGAATATACTGCGGATCGCCCGTGATGCCTGTGTTAATACTTGTCAGAGCCAGATCATAATTCCCGCTCTTCTGATGGTCGGTGAGATCCTCATATGAGGTGAGCTCCAGCCCAACCCCAATTTCTTTAAGCTGGGATTGCATCGCAGCAGCCACAACGGAATCGGATTCATAAGCTGAGTTAAGGATGAGTTGTAACGATAGCTTCTTCCCTTCCTTTTCACGAATGCCATCTCCATCAGCATCCTGATATCCAGCCTCATCCAGCAATTGTGTTGCCTTCGCGGGTTCGTAATCATATCCGGTAATTTTGTCGTACCCAAAAGGCAATGCAGAGGTAAACGGACCTTTGGCTGCTTGTCCACCCACCAGCGTATTCGCGTACATTTCGCGGTCAATTCCGTAAGATATGGCACGGCGAACCTTTACATCGCTTAGCAGTGAATGGGTCGTGTTAAACCACACAAACTGCGTACGGAGGCTCGGAATTTCATCAATCGTATATTGTGTTTTATCCTGAAAAAGAGGCATCTGGCTGCGTCCCACATTACTCGCTACATCAATTTCCCCTGATTGCAGTGCCAGCGCCCGTGTATTATCATCCTTGATGTATTTCAGTGTCATCGTATCCAGATCAGCCGCGCCACCCCAGTATTTATCGTACTTTTTCACCTGAATCTCCTGGTCGGGCGTATATCCTGTAACCATGAACGGCCCGGTAGCGATGGGCTCACTCTTGAATTTTGATGTGTCTGCACTCGTATCCACGATAATAAACAGCGGCTCTGCAATATTGCCTAGCAGTGAGGCATCTGGCTGTGTTGTTTTGATCGTCAGATCCTGCCCCTTGGCAGTCATTGACGCAATTGGCAGTGTGGATTGACCTCTCTCATTCAGCGAGATGGAGCGTTCGATTGATTTTTTTACCGCATCCGCAGTCACGGGATTGCCATTATGGAACGTTACCCCGGCCCGAATATGAAAATGCCAGGTTGTATCATCGATCCGATCCCACTTATCGGCAAGTTTAGGGACGATCTTCATCTGCTCATCAAACTGAATCAACGTCTCCCCAATAGCCGCGCGCGTCAGCGTCCAGCCGTTCCATTCCTCCGCAGGATCAAGGCTACTCCCCAGCCAGAACAAGGCCACATTCAGATGTGATTTCTTGTCCTCACCACCCGCACCACTCGCATTCACTCCTGCCTTTTTCCCCGTAGCATCGGATGATGAAGGTGTTGAATTTTTGTCGTTACCACAGGCCGCGAGCAACAGAATAGTCATCATTGATATGATAGCCAGTAGCCATGTTTTTTGAAACTTACCCATACTTCCCCATTCCCCTCAGTTACACTGTATTTTTCTTGGGATCAAGCACATCTCGCAGACTGTCCCCCAGCAAATTAAAAATGATAACCGTGCCAAATATCGCGAGCCCCGGATAGATTAACAGCCAAGGCGCTGTCTGCAGATATCTTCTGCCTTCATTCAACATCGCTCCCCACTCGGGATCAGGCGGCTGTGCACCAAGTCCGAGAAAGGACAAACCCGAAATCGACAACATCATGCCGCCCACGTCCATCATCGCCATGACGATCAAGGGTGGCAACATATTCGGCAGAATCGTTCTGCTAATGATCTGGATTTTACGCGCACCGCTGAACGCGGCGGCAGTGACGAACTCCTTTTGCTGAAGAGAAATGACCAGGCTTCGGGCCATCCGTGCATACTTTGCCCACCAGACAACTGACAGTGCGACCACCGTGTTAAATAACCCCGGCCCTAACATGCCTACTACGGCAATAGCAAAAATCAAACCCGGAAATGCCATCAACGTATCGCACAGCCGCATCAGCAGCGTATCCACCAGCCCTCGCAGAAAACCTGCGACGACACCAACCGCTACGCCTAAGCTGAAAACAATACCGATCATCATAAATGTAAGCAACAGAGAGGTGCGTGCTCCATATAAAAGTCGAGACAGGACACATCGCCCAAGCTGATCCGTACCGAGTGGATATTCGGGGCTGGATGGCTGCAACACTTTCGCAAAATTCGTAGCAAGTGGATCATGAGGCGCCAGAAGCGGCGCAATCAGAGCCAGAACGATCCAGCCTGTGGTCAGGGATAGCAAGAAAATAAATAGACGACGTTGTGTCAGATATGCTCGAATCTTCATCACTATCTACACATCCACATCCAGTTGAATGCGCGGATCGCGAAGATGTGTCCAGAGATCCACGATCAGATTCAGGGTGACATAGATGACTGCCATCCAGATTACATAACCCTGTATCAGGGGGTAATCGCGGGTGAAAATGGCATCCACCGCCATCTGTCCTACTCCCGGCCATACGAATAAACTCTCCACAATTGCTGCTCCGCCAAGTAGTGCTCCTGTTGTCATGCCTAGCAAGGTCACAATTGGCAACAGTGAATTGGGCAAAATATGTCGCCAAATAATCATTGATTCCTTCACACCTCTTGCTCTTGCACCCACTACGTAATTCTGGCTTGTCTCCTCCAGCATAACTGCACGAATCTGCCGGCTGTATTGGGCAATCAATGGAATCGCGAGTGTCGCAGCAGGCAGGATCAGGCTGTTCCAGCCGGAACTACCCATGACCGGCAGCAGCTTCAGCTGCACACCAAATACCAGCATCAGCAACATCCCCAGCCAAAAGCTCGGCATGGATAGACCGGCAAACGAAAACAGGCGAATCACATAATCCAGCCCTTGATTCCGGCGTACAGCCGAAAGAACTCCGAGCGGAAAGGAAATCAAAATCACCAGAAGCATTGCGCTCCCGGTTAACTTGAGCGTTGCTGGAAGGCGGGCCATTAACACATCCAGCACCGGACGGTCATATTTATACGACGTGCCAAAGTCTCCAGTGACTACTTGTCCCAGCCATGTGCCATACCGAACCAGAAATGGCTTGTCCAGCCCAAGCTCTGACCTCACCTGTCTGACCAGTTCATCCGAAGGTGTGACTCCGGTAGACATCAGCATCAGTCTGGCGGGATCTCCAGGAGACAGATACGTTAATAGAAATGTCAGGAAGGTGATTCCAAACAGAACGGCGACCAGTTGTAATAACCGTTTAACGATATATCTGCCCAATAATAAAACGCCCTTCCCGGTTTAATGCGCGTGTACGCCTTCATTCTCATTCCATTCAATACAAGCCAATTCAAGCCAAAAAAGCGCCCTTTTCCGTTTCACGGGATAAGGACGCCTTAAATAAACAGATTTTCAGAAAAAATCATGCTCTTTAAACACCTTCCTATCTCCCGTAGGGTACTGCTGTGTTTGTCCAACCTGGCAGGTCTCCTGGCTCCAGTATCATTGCCATAGCAGCTCCTTCCCGGTCTTCGTAAGACCAGTGGATATGCTGCCTGACTCCTCTGTTACAGTGGCGGGACCGCGCCGGCATCACACCGGACTTCCCTTTTAAGCTTCTACCCCAGCGGGTAGAGCACCAAGTTCCACATATTCAATTCACTAAAAGTTGGTATCTGTTACACTTCTGTATCAGTATAGCGGCATACGGAATAATGTTCAAAACTTTTCTTTCAAAATTTAAAATCATGAATGCGGCTAATCTCGCACTCGCGAGCCCTTGGGTGATACCCCCGTCACACGTTTGAACATTTTGGAAAAAAGCAGCGGGTCGGTGTATCCAACGGAGTGGGCTACTTCACTCACAGACAGCATCGGGTTACGAAGCAACTCCGCTGCACGATTCATGCGATACTCTAAGAAAAAGGCTTGCAGCGACTTGCCATATCGCTCTTTGAACAACCCCGATAAATACGTTCGATCCAGTCCTACCGCATGTGCGATATCCAGAATAGAAGTACGCTGGCTATACCGGTTCTCCATAAACTGCACAGCCTGCCGAATATAAGTCTCTTTCGTCGAAAGGAGCGGATTTTCTTCTTCTTTGATCGGTGAGGATGCGATTAATGCCGCCATAAGTCGGTATAACAGACTTTGATGTAACACATCCCCTCCTGCAACGGAGCTCGTTCCGGCCTGAAGCATCTCGTCATACAGCGCTGCCATCATATTCTTATCATGAGCAGTAAACACCGGGTGCTCCTCGCTTAACTGTGCACGTTGCATAAAAGCCTTCGCCTGTACACCTCTGAAGCCAAACCATGAATATGTCCAAGGCTCCTCAGCATCGGCCTCATAATGAATGACCGTGTCGGGTAAAATGAGAAATCCTTGGCCCTCGCCCAGAGGATATTCCTGATCTCCCATATATACCGTACCATAACCCTCATGTACGTAATGCACGATATAGGAATCACGCACCCCCGGCCCCCAATAGTGGGCAGGATCACATGCCTCCCATCCATAAAATAACAAGACCAGTTCCATCTGCGTCCAGCCGGCAGAGACCACATTCATTTCAACTTTCCGACTCATGTTTCCCCTCCTTTCGACGATGAGGTTAAAGATATCTTAATATGAGCTCACATATTCCCTTACCAGTACACACAACAAATTATAACAGGTAGAAGAGAGGAAATCTTGCTGAAAACGAAAACAAAAATGGGATTATGCCATATTTGAGAGGGTTTGAGCCATAGTGATATGAGCCTGTTCGGCCTATAGTTGGGGTACAACATTTTTCGGGAAGGATGAAGTTGAAATGAACAAAATTACGTTTCTCGGTGCAGGCAGCACCGTTTTTGTCAAAAATGTATTGGGTGATGTGATGATGACGGAGGCCTTGCAGGACTTTGAACTGGCCTTGTTTGATATTGATGCTGAACGTCTAAGTGACTCGGAGCGTTTGTTAAAAAGTTTGGCTCAGTCGCTAGGAAGCCGCTGTTCCGTTAAAACATACCATGATCGCAAGGAAGCGCTCCGCGGAGCTAAATATGTCATCAATGCCATTCAGGTGGGCGGATATGACCCGTGTACGATTACCGATTTTGAGATTCCGAAGAAATACGGCCTGCGTCAAACGATTGCCGATACGCTCGGCATTGGCGGAATCTTCCGTAACTTGCGTACCATTCCGGTGATGCTGGACTTCGCCAAGGATATGCAGGAAGTGTGCCCGGATGCCTGGTTCCTCAACTATACGAACCCAATGGCTGTGCTCACTAATGTCATGAACGTGCATGGCGGAATTAAAACGATCGGTCTGTGTCACAGTGTACAAGTTTGCGTACCTCATCTGTTCGATACGCTGGGGATTGACCAGACGGGTGTCGTTGCCAAAATCGCCGGGATTAACCACATGGCATGGCTCCTGGAAGTAACAAAGGATGGTGTCGATCTATATCCTGAGATCAAACGTCTTGCCAGACAGAAACAGCAGGAGACACATGATGACATGGTACGTTATGAACTGATGCATCGCTTCGGTTATTATGTTACCGAGTCTTCTGAGCACAGTGCGGAATATCATCCGTATTTTATCAAACGCAACTATCCGGAACTGATCGAACGCTTCAACATTCCACTCGATGAGTATCCGCGTCGCTGTGTGAACCAGATTGCAGAATGGAAGGAAATGCGAGAGAAGCTGTTTGCGAGTGAAAATATTCACCATACCCGCAGCCATGAATATGCTTCGCATATTATGGAAGCGATGGAGACAGACCGTCCTTACAAAATTGGCGGCAACGTTATCAACAACGGACTCATCACCAACTTGCCACGCGAAGCTTGTGTAGAGGTTCCTTGTCTGGTCGATGGTTCGGGCATCAACCCAACATATATTGGTGACCTGCCGCCACAACTGGCAGCGCTGAACCGTACCAATATCAACACCCAGTTGCTCACCATCGAAGCGGCTATGACAGGCAAAAAAGAGCATATCTATCACGCGGCTATGCTCGATCCGCATACAGCTGCTGAGCTGTCCATGGACGACATCGTGGCGATGTGCGACGATTTGATTGAAGCTCATGGCGACTGGCTGCCTAAATTTTCATAATCTAAACGTTTAGACGTACAAATGAAGATATGTAAACAGAATGTATAACCAGATGCATAACTAAGATATACAAAAGTAGCACCGTGCCTTTCGAAATCGAAGGGGCGGTGCTTTTTTTCACTTATTTTCAGATTACTCCGCAGGCAGTAGAAAACGATATCCGATCCCTGGTTCCGTCTGAATATAGGATGGCCGGGTGGGATCTTCCTTTAGCTTTTTACGCAAATGACCCACATAAACTCGCAAATAATGGCTGTCCGACTCATGATGATGCGCACCCCATACTTGCTGTAAAAGCTGGCGCTGGGTAATAATTTTGCCTGCATTCGAGGCAAGCACCTTCAGCATCTCATATTCGGTTGGCGTTAATTTGACCTGTTCTCCGTCCAGCTCAACCTGTCTTAAAGCCAAATCAATCACCAAGGAGCCAAAACGTAAAATCGGTTCATCGGTTGTTTTGGCCACATGTCGCAGCGCCACTCGAATCCGGGCAACCAGTTCACCCATGCCAAACGGTTTCGTCACATAATCATCTGCACCTGCATCCAGTGCGGCAATCTTATCAGCCTCCTGATCTTTTGCTGTCAGCACAATAATTGGCACCTGTGACCATTCCCTTATTCGGTGAAGCACGTCCATGCCAGATATGCCTGGCAAACCTAGATCAAGAATGATCAAATCGGGATGCACCACACTTGCCTGCGTAATACCCTCCTCTCCATCAGCACACTCATAATGATCATATTGGTGAGCCTGAAGAGTCACTTTTAGCAGTTTGCGAATCTGCGGTTCATCATCAATCACCAGAATGCGAGCCCCTAATGCGGCATTCATCTAATCTCCAACCTCTCCTTGCCCTGTATAGGAAAATGGCATTTCATCCCTTCCCACAGGCAACTCTATACGTATTCTTGTTCCTCCATCCGGATTGCCCTCAGCATGGATTGTACCTCCGTGAACCTCCACAATACCTTTGCAGATGGCAAGTCCCAGCCCGGTTCCCGTAATATGCTGCGTGGAGGGTGAGCGATAGAACTTATCAAACACGCGAGTACGCTCCGGTTCCTCAATCCCAACACCCTGATCATCTACGATGAAGGTCACACAACGCTGTCTCGGTTCATTCTTCACCCTTATGATCACCATGCTCTCGTCGGGTGAATATTTGAATGCATTGCTGACGATATTCACAAGTACCTGCTCAAGCAGCACCTCATCTCCGTCAAAAAAAACCGGTTCTTCCGGCAGTTGTACCGTAACTTCACGATGAGGACTGAATTCTCTGACTTTTGCCAAAACAACGCTAATCATATCCCCTACATCACACCATTTGCGATTAAGTTGTAGCATACCGCTCTCCAGCCGCACCATGCCAAGCAAGTTGGTTACGAGACGATTCATACGCAACGCGCCGTCACGGATGTTACCAGTCAATTCCAGGCGATCCTCGGGTGTAAAAAGACTGTCATTCTCTATCAGCCCTGTGGCTGAACCGATAATGGCAGTTAACGGCGTACGTAGCTCATGGGATACCGAATCCAGCAGCGCAGTTCGGATGCGCTCTGATTCAGCGGTAACTTGAGCAAGGCGCGCTTCCTCAGCCAGCTTCACCCGGGCGATTGCACCTGCCGCAAGACTGCCGCAGGCTTCCAGCAGCTGGCCCTGTTCCTGTTGCTTCTCCGGCTCACTAGTAGTCATGTATACAGCAAGTACACCGTGAATGTGGTTCTCTGTTTGCAGCGGAACATACAGCCCCGCCGATTCACCCAGCTTGGGCGATCCTTTGCCTGCGGTCTGTCCCTGTTTGTAGACCCAATCCGCGATAGCCAGCTCCGAAGAACGGCTTCCCCAGGCATTCTTCTCTGTCCCGATCTCAGACGCAGGTCTCTGTTTCGTCCAAAGCTTCAGTTCACCCTGCTGATCCGGCAGATATATGGCGGCTGGACTTCCGAGCATAAGGGATATCTGGCTCGTCATGTTATCCAACAAGGTATCCAGATTAGTAATTGCAGTGATCTGTCGACTAAGATCATACAGGGCATTCGTTGTGGCTTCACGAGATTTAACCCGATCCAGCTGTTGCCGTAAACGTCCGGCGAGACTTGCCGTCATGACGGCGACAGCCAAATACACCCCAAACGAAATCAGATATCGCAAATCCTCTATCGTAAAACTGAGATAAGGTGGAACAAAAAAGAAATCAAACATGACAACACTAAGGGTCGCTGCATATACTGCTGGCCCCATTCCCCAATATACAGCACTAATCAGTATAGGAAACAGGTACACCAATGCAACGTTGACCAAGTCATCACTCATCCCGATGATATGAAGCAGTACGGTTAACAGGATGATGGTAAGTGTTACCCATATATAGGCGGGAACCCTTTTCCAACGAGAGATCCCCTGTAAGCTTTCCTGATCTTTGCCCTCTTCCTGATGTTCAGACAAATTCAATTCCACCCGCTTTATTTATAATCATCATCCGCTACGATCAATACATCACGATGTCTCGACAGACGAACAAGCTGGTTCACCACCGATCCCGAGCCACGATGACCATTCAGCCACCATACCCGTTTTGCCTGCCCAACTACCAGTTGTGTCGCCTTCGCTTCCGTAGCCTTTGCATCCAAAATACCTGGTACTTCCCGCAACTTTGCACTTTGATGGATATGAAAATGCCCTCCTAGCCGCACAGTGAGTTGCTCCAATCCTGCCAGGTGCTCCTTCACTTCTGGAGTCATTGCCATGCCTGTGCCGATGTGTACATGATGGACATGCCAGGATGCCTTCAGCCGATAAGCCATGCGAAAACCTCTACGAATTAACCGTTCGGCGTGACGGTCGCTACTGACACACACAAAAACCGACTCCTCACGACGCCATGGGCCCCGTAACGTACGTGCCGCTCGCTGCGATTCAAGCCGCTCATCCACATCATCTGCAAGTTCGCGTAGAGCCAGTTCACGCAGAGCAATTAGATTACCTATTTTAAAAAAATTCGCAAGCGCCTGCTCTACCTTGGCAGTTGCATAGATTTTACCCTCTCGCATGCGCTGCCGCAAGGCCTCGGGAGCGACATCAATTAGCTGCACCTCGTCCGCCAATTGAATGATCTTATCAGGTACCGTCTCTCGCACCCGAACCCCCGTAATATGCTCAACGGCATCATTTAAGCTTTCAAGATGCTGTACGTTCACGGTTGTAATGACGGATATGCCCGCGTCCAGCAGTCGCAGCACATCCTCGTAACGCTTTTTCCGAGCATTTCCAGGCACATTGGTATGCGCAAGCTCATCCACAAGCACCACCTCGGGATGCAATTGTAATATCGCTTCCGTATCCATTTCCTCTAAGCATGCGCCTTGATATATACTCTGCGCCCGCGGGATGATGGGCAAGGAGCCGATTTGTTCCACCGTGTCCGCTCGTCCATGGGTTTCCAGCAATCCAATTTGCACATGGATGCCTTTGCGCAACAGATCATTGCCTTCCCGAAGCATCATGTAGGTTTTGCCCACCCCCGGAGCAGCTCCAATATAGATTTTAAATGTCCCACGCCGAATCAGTCCAATCTGTTCCTTCATCTCCTGCTCACTGAGTCTGCGATAGGTTTTCTGCTCCGTATCACTTACTTTTGCCGGCACTACCCGTTCGCCCTCTCGTGCTGACCGATCCGCAACAAGTAGTAAATCTATCCCTTGCAGTTTGCGAAGCAGCGAGTTAATGAGGGAGCCTTGCCATAATTCCTGCCATCGTGTACGCCGCGAATGCCCCATAACAATCCGGGTAATCTGCCGTTTGATCGCATACTGTACCAATGTGGCCGGGATGTAGCGGTGATGTATGACCGGAAGCTCCTGCATGTGGCCGCCGATTTTCTCCACCAGTTTCATCATGTTGCGGCGAAAAACCGTCGCTTCCCTCGTTAGTGGCTGTTTCATGGGACGGAAGACAACGACATGCAAGCTCCCATTCAATCGACGGGCAATCTGCTGTCCGCGCTGAATGTAGATCGAACCGTTCCAGTGGTACTGCGCGGAGACAAGAATACGTTCCATAATGCCTGTTGCGGGCGGAAGACCCATTTCCTTGCGATGTTCACGTAAAGACTCGTTAACCCCTTCAGCAACAATTTTCAATGCCAGCTCACGTAAAATTCCGAGATTACCATGGCGGAAAACATCCGCACTTCCGTGACCTTGCAGATGACCTTCCGCAAGACGACTCAAAATGGTCTCTGGCGTAACGTCGATCAGCTTCACTTCATCCGCCAGTTCCAGTGTGTCTGCCGGTACAGTATGTGACACGTTAATTCCCGTGAGCTGTCTGGCGAGTTCGGTATACCCCTCTAGTTCATACACATTCACGGTAGTTATGACACTGATATTGCGGTGCAATAGAAAACGGATATCCTCCAGTCTGGTCGCATGCCTCGCCCCCTCCCGGTTTCGATGTGCCAACCCGTCGACCAGGACAACCTCCGGATTGCGAACTAGCAATGCATCCAGATTCAAGTCTTTCATCTCCGCTCCGTCACTGCTTCGAATCCAGTGAATGCTGGGCACGCGCTCAAGCTCACCAAGCTGTTCTACGGTTTCCGGCCTTCTCATCGTGGAGACTGCACATATGACAACATCTACGCCCTGCTCGCGCAACTGATTGCCGTCTCTGAGCATATGATATGTTTTACCTGAACCGCTGACCGGGCCAATGTAGATTTTAAACGTGCCCTCTTGCAGCTTCGAAATCATGCGCAGCATCTCTTCCGGCGATTTACGTTTGAAGCTGTCCTCCATGCCACTGTCCTCATTCCCTCAGAATTTACTTCCGAACATATGATGTAGTAGTACTATTCCCTATCCGTAATAAAATGGAGAAAGCCCCTTCCAGATTGGAAGAAGGCATTGACCTTTAGCCGCACATCATCAAATAGCTCTATGATAAATCTGTCCGCACATTTCTCTTTCTCACTTCTCTTCTGCGATCAGTGCCAGATTCAGCTCATTCACATTGACACGCGGTTCACCGAATATACCTAACTGGCGGCCTTGTGTATGATCCTCAATAAGCTGAGTCAACTTCTGCTTACTAAGTCCTGTCGCTTGACTAATCCGCGGAATTTGGGCCATAGCCGCTTCAGGAGACAGGTCCGGGTCAAGCCCTGAACCGGAACCCGTAACCAGATCGGCAGGGATCTGTTGCGGCAGAGTAGGATTTTCCTGGCGGAGTGTAGCCAGCTTTTGGTTCATCTCTGCAATGTATTCTGGAGATGCCACCGCTCGATTAGACCCTGCCGATGCGGTCGGATCATATTTCGCATTTGAAGCGCGAGGCTGGAACAATCCCGGTGATTTCACTTCCTGCGCTAACAGGGATGAACCGATGATTTTCCCATCTTGAATGATGAGACTGCCGTTTGCCTGTGAAGGAAACAGCAACTGGGCCACCCCCGTTGTGACGAGCGGATAGAGCAGACCACAGACTAGCATGAGCACAACAGACAACCGCAATGCGGGTATAAACATCTTCATACAAATCACTTCCTGAATGAATTTAATGTATTCATTAAAAGGGGGACAACCACGTCATCTTCACCATGAGTTACATCACGCCTGTACTTCACAGCTGCAGTGACATTTACATCAAACCTGACAAAACCAAGTCAATCAGCTTGATGCCGATAAACGGTACAATCACACCGCCAACACCATAGAGGAACACATTGCGGCTCAGCAACCTTTCGGCAGACATCGGACGATATTTCACACCTTTCATCGCAATCGGAATGAGCAACGGAATAATAATCGCATTAAAGATCAGTGCGGACAGAATTGCAGATTGCGGTGAAGAGAGATTCATAATGTTCAGTGCCTGAAGCTGTGGCATGGCGAGAATGAACATCGCTGGGATGATGGCAAAATACTTAGCGATATCGTTGGATATGGAAAAGGTGGTCAGTGCGCCACGCGTAATCAGCAGTTGCTTGCCTATAGAGACTACCGACAACAGCTTGGTCGGGTCAGAGTCCAGGTCAATCATGTTGGCCGCTTCTTTGGCCGCCATCGTTCCAGAATTCATCGCCAGGCCCACATCGGCCTGCGCCAGAGCAGGAGCATCATTGGTGCCGTCGCCTGTCATGGCGACAAGTTTGCCCTCCTGCTGTTCTTTTTTGATCGCCGCAATCTTGTCCTCAGGCTTCGCTTCCGCTATAAAATCATCCACACCCGCCTCCAGTGCGATCGTCGCTGCCGTCAGTGGGTTATCGCCGGTGCACATGATTGTCTTGATACCCATGGCACGCATCTCGGCAAATTTCTCCTTGAGACCGCGTTTCACGGTGTCTTTCAAATAAATCACGCCATAGATTCGGTTATGGATCGCTACCGCCAGTGGTGTCCCCCCGGCCTTTGCAATCCGCGTCGCTATTTCGTCCAGATCACCGGGTACACGTCCGCCTTCGGAGGTCACATACCGCTTGATTGCATCTACTGCGCCTTTGCGGATTTTGGTTCCATCACTCAGATTCAGACCAGACATGCGTGTTTCCGCAGTAAACTCGATACGATCGGCATTGGTGTGGTTGCTTTCCTCCCAGCTCTGCCCCTGCTTACTTGCAAGTTCGACGACAGAACGACCTTCTGGTGTTTCATCTCGCACTGAAGCTTGAAGCGCCGCCCGTGTCATCTCGGGTACAGTTACACCCTGAACCGGAATAAATTCAGAAGCCATCCGGTTGCCGTATGTGATCGTGCCTGTTTTGTCCAGAATCAACGTATCGATATCGCCAGCCGCTTCCACCGCTTTCCCCGACATCGCTAGCACGTTAAACTGTGTCACCCGATCCATGCCAGCAATCCCGATGGCAGACAGCAGACCGCCGATCGTAGTTGGAATCAGGCACACAAGCAGAGCAATTAAGGTAGCCAGATCGAGCCGGATGCCGAGATAATTTGCCATAGGGACCATCGTCACAATGACGATCAGGAAGATTAGCGTTAATACGGCAAGAAGGGTAGTCAGGGCAATCTCGTTTGGCGTTTTCTGACGCTGTGCGCCTTCCACGAGAGAGATCATTCGATCCAGAAACGATTCGCCGGGATCGGTCTGAACTCGCATGATGATGTAATCAGAGGTCACCCGTGTACCTCCGGTGACTGAAGAGAAATCGCCGCCGGCTTCCTTGATCACCGGGGCGGACTCCCCTGTAATAGCCGATTCATCGATAGAGGCCAAACCTTGGGTAATCTCACCGTCCGTTGGAATGAGTTGCCCGGCTTCCACACGGACGAGGTCCCCTTTTTTCAACTCGGTCGAAGCGACCTGTTTCACAGTTCCATCCTTCTGCAATAGATTGGCCATCGTATCCGATTTTGTCTTACGCAGGGTATCCGCCTGTGCTTTGCCCCGCCCTTCCGCTAGCGCCTCGGCAAAATTGGCAAATAGCAACGTGAAGAGCAGAATAAAAAATACAGCCACATTGTATCCTCGCCCTGCATCCGAAGCGGTAAATAGATTGGGATCAATACATAATAGCAACGTAATGAATGTGCCGACTTCCACGATAAACATGACTGGATTTTTGATCATGACCATCGGATTCAGTTTTTTGAATGCATCTCGCATGGCCTGGAGCAACATGGATTTATTTAAAGATCGTTTCGACCCGGGATGATGCTGAACGTGGTTGATGCGTTGATGAATTTGTTCTCTGTTTTGTTCCACTGCATTCATTGTGAATGCCACCTCCATACTATACGTGCTTACTTCAATCCTTTGCCGTGCTTCCATAATTATTGGCTGTGTCGCTGTCGCTCCGCTGGCTTATTCACCTGCCACTTCTTCAGCCATCACCACCTCGTATCATTCACCTGCCGCTCATCGCACCATCGCCAAATGCTCCGCAATAGGACCTAGAGCCAGCGAAGGGAAGAATGTCAGCGCGCCTACGACCACAATCATCATGACCAGAATGCCTGCAAATAGCGGTGTATGCGTCCGTAGCGTTCCTGTGGTAACCGGGACAACCCGTTTCACGGCAAGTGAACCTGCTATCGCCAGCATGGCAATCATCGAGATATATCTTCCGAGCAACATCACAATCCCTATAGCGATATTGTAAAAGTCCGTGTTGGCGTTCAGTCCGGCAAAAGCCGATCCATTATTGGCCGCTCCTGAGGCAAAAGCGTACAACACCTCGGTTAGCCCATGTGTACCGCCATTGGAAATGGAAGCCACGGCCTCCGGCCTTATTAAAGCGAGTGCGGTTGGCACGAGAATAATCAACGGATGAATCAGCAGCGCGATACAAGCCAACTTAATCTCTTTGCCTTCAATCTTTTTGCCCAGGAACTCCGGTGTCCGGCCGACCATTAACCCGCAGATAAAGACCGCAATGATCACATACAGCAGACCATTCAACAAACCTACACCCTTGCCGCCAAATACATTGTTTAGCATCATCTGAGCAAGAGAAACCAATCCCCCAAGCGGAGTAAGTGACTCATGCATGTTGTTCACCGACCCCGTTGTTGCTGCTGTAGTTACAGCCGTGAACAAAGCCGATTCGGGAATCCCAAACCTGACCTCCTTACCTTCCATGTTGGTTTGTAGTCCATTCGCATCCAGCGCAGGCACTCCGCGATACTCGGAAATAAATACCGTCGTCAGCATCACTAGGAACAGAACTCCCATTGCAGCAAACAACGTCCAGCCCTGCTTCCGGTTATTCACCATCAAGCCAAATGCATACACCAGCGCTGTCGGCAGCAACATCATACAAACGATATGCACCAGATTGCTCAGCGCCGTTGGATTCTCAAACGGATGCGCGGCATTGGTGCCGAACCAGCCCCCGCCGTTGGTTCCAATGTGTTTAATCGACTCGAGCGAAGCCACTAATCCGCGCGTAATGGTCTGCTGTGCACTCTCCAGCGTGGTTGCGTTCACCGCACCGGCCAGCGTCTGCGGCACCCCTTGAAATACAAGGAACAAAGCCACAATGAAGCTGAGCGGTAAAAAAATACGAGTAATCGACCGAACCAGGTCGACATAAAAGTTACCCAGATCATCCCGGCGGCCTACTAATCCGCGAATAAAGGCAATCGCCACCGCGAATCCCGTTGCCGCCGAGGTGAACATCGGGAACGTTACTGCGAGCAGTTGTGACAGATACGACAGAGCATTCTCTCCCGTATAGGACTGCCAGTTGGTATTGGTCATAAACGATGCGGCTGTGTTAAATGCCTGCGCTGCTGGCATATTATCGATCCCATCCGGATTGAGAGGCAGGAACTTTTGCAGCCGTAACACCAGAAACATCAGGATCAGCATGACCGCATTGGAGATGAGCACGGCAGACAGATATTTTTTCCACCCCATCGTTTCATCTTCCCGTACACCCATCAGCCGATACAATAATCGCTCCGGTCCTCCAAACACACGATCAAGTCCCGTTCGTTGCCTGTCAAATACCCTCACCAAATAACTGCCCGCCGGCTTCACCAGTAACAATATGATGAGTAGCGTAACCGCTACCTGCACTACACCGATACCCATATCTGCATATCCTCCCTAATTCCAACCTTGGTGTTTCCGACTAACCTACTCTTTATCTTCAGCTTCAGGCACATGATCTGAACAGTTACGTTAGAATTTCTCTGGCTTCACCAGCACGTACCCGAGATAGACAATCAGAGCCATGACAATCACGCCGATGAAAATCATCTTTTCGCCCTTCCTTTCTGCCCTCAGGCCTTCTCACAAAATTTTACAAAGCCCCAAAACAAAGCAAACAACAGTACGATCAGTCCAATCATCGTTGCATCATTCACCATGCGTCCTTCATCCTCTCTTCTCTACCGTTCCTCTCGCTTGCTACAAGTAAAATCGTAATACGAATCGCTGTAAAAAGGGGGTAAAGAAACGCCGCTCTGGCTGTAAAAAAAGCGTAAAAAAGACCCGTTCTTCTCAGCGATCAGCTGAAAGAACGGGTCTGACGTAAATACATATCAATGTAGGATTAAAGATTACATTGAATAGGTCATCTTTTTTTTAAGAACTGCGAGTAGTCCTGCCCTTAATGCCAGCGGGGAAAACATTTTAGATCTCAAGGTTTTACAACAAAAAGGAAATCAAGAATTAGATCCAGAGCCCTCCCTACCCGAACGGATTCTGCGCCCACTGTGTCAGCCGTTTTTTGGTGATGTGTCCATGTGAAGTGTGTTCAATAACCTTCCCCTGATCGAGTAGGAGTACCTGCGGCGATTCATGGCGAACCTCGGTCTCTTCGGAGATGTGACGGGATAACGGACGGTTCTCGATAACTTTCACCATACGATATTCCATCGTCTGTTTCGGATCGGATGCATTGGTGCCGACAAAAGCCATGAACTCTCTATATGCTCGCGCACTAACGGGACAAGTTGTGCTATGTTTCAGCAAAAGCACCGGATGCTCTTGCGAACGTTGGAGCGCCTCTTGCCAATCCTCCAGTTTATGCAATTCCAGCACATGCTCGCTTAACATCTCATGTGAATCGGCGCCTGTACGTTTACTGACCACGGAACCGATCACCACGCCAAGAGCAGCACCAAAAGCGATGCCCAGTCCAATCTGCCCCGTAGCTGTACCAAAGCTTGCACCAAGGGCCACACCGACTCCGAGCCAAAGTGCCTGATGATTCACCTTTTTCTCCACATAAAGTCATCCTTTCTCTACGTATGAATCAAGCGATTCGAAGCTATATAAGTCGAACGACTAAACAGGCTTTTCCTGAATACTTCAATGATCATATTTTTATCTCATATTTTGTTCAAATTATAGCACAGCCCCTGCACACAAGCTTTCAGAATCTGCATCTTTCGGGTACATAATTGTGTTACACTGATGGTAATTTGGAAACGATGAACATAAGAGCAACTGAAAGGCGGAAATCCAATATGACATACGCTTTTACAATTGAACCACCGGAATATTATGCACTGGACAACGAGCCTGAGTTAATTGCCAAGTGTCAGGAATGGGGTCTAATTTCGGCGAAAGCGACCAAACTCAAAACATTTTATTATAAAGGGAACGGACTGAATCTGCCCTGCACCATTCTAGGTTTTGTGGATCACATGACGGCTGTAATTGAGCTGGATAACGGGCAAAAACACTGCATTCACCCATCCTATCTCAAAGAAATGCAGGCTTCGGGTTACAGCACCAGAGGATTAAGCGGAGCGGGGGCAGAGACGGGAACGGAACAGGGCTACACTGCACAAGCCCCTGATTCCGCTGAAACATCTGCCCAGGACGACTCGTCAGCCGAGCTGGTTAATCCGGAGGATGACATGGATGGGCCAGATTCCTTCTCCGAGCTCAAAGGTGATCCTGACGGATTGGTGGAGGAATACATTGGGCCTCAGGCAGGCAGCAATGCCGATGCGACTTCAGAAACCAAACCCAAAACCAAAGCTGCACCGAAAACAAAAGCCGTTAAAATCGATCTGCCCGAAGGCAAAGTGAAGATGAGCGGGGTGGTTAAGGAGTTTACGACAGTACCCAACCATTTCTCGGACAATGACGATGAAGTTATCATTTATGAGTCTGTAACCATTACGGAGCCTGATGTCATCGAGGTCGGAGAGGCTTGGTCCAGTCACAGTGCAACGATGAAGAAACAGGAATTAGAAGTTGGCGATGTGCTAACCTTTGAAGCTAAAATCATCAAAAAGAAATTAACCCGCAATCCGGTACCCTATAAAATCAACAACCCGTCCAAGATTCAGAAGGAAGATTAGTTTTCTTTCACAAAAAAGTACACAAAAAAACCTCCACGCTACCTGATGTAGCGAATGGAGGTTTTTTCCAGATAGTTATTTAGTTATTACGTGTTTTATAGTTTAATGCTTGATATTTAGCACATAAGCCCAGACTGTAGCTGTCCCTATGCTTGTCCAGGAGTTGCACTGATTTGGAACTGCACACCAAATTTATCAGTAACATTACCGTAAGCCGGGCTCCAGAACGTTTCCTGAATTGGCATATTCACTTTACCGCCTACTTCAAGCTTACTGAAAATGTCCTTCGCTTGCTCTGCCGTGTCCGTATTGACCGTCACCGTGATGTTATCTCCAACGGTGTGAGGCATACCAGGCAGCGTATCCGATAACATCAACACCGAACTGCCGATTTGCAGAGACGCATGCATAATCCAGTCTTTGGCTTCTGGTGGAATCGGATGATCCGGGCTGGATGGGCCTTCCCCAAACGTCTGCATTGCGAGTACTTCCGCACCAAATGCCTCTTTGTAGAACTCGACAGCTTCACGCCCGTTACCATTGGTAACAAGGTATACATTCAAGTTAATTGCCATGGATTGTTCATCTCCTTGGATTTGTGTAGTATATATGGGTCAGGTCACTTGCGACATGAGTATATAGGAGCGAATTGTCCTTTGACAAGCACAAATTTCCACTCTACACGGTGACCGTTACTGAGCTATATTTCCCAAAATCTTCTTCTCCCATTCTCTACTTCATTCAACTTCACCATTTAAACCTTACGCTTGCGAAGGTAATGCACAACCATGATCACCATCCCCGGTACAAGAACGGCAAAACTGGCGTAGATTACACACCATTTTAACAACGTAAATACAGGAGTCAGTTCAGCAATCACAGATGTTCGCTCGGGATACCGGAACATGACCAGAGATGCCCCCAGGTTTTCCAGCATATCCATCCCCCAGCCCATAAAGGGCAGCAGATTTATCCACCTCCAGCGGCTTGTGGCAGGAAGTACTCGATACAACATGGATATCAAAGCGACGAGCAGGAACAGATACACTAGCGGCCAGATCATATCAAATGTAAACCTGGCCTGAATATAAGCGCTTCGCCCGCTCTCTCCATAGTGTCCAGCCATCCGATACAAATCATCGGCGCTGTATAGAAACGACGAATCTGGCGATTCTCCGCCGCCTGTTGCCTCCTTTGACTTTTCTGCCTGCCAAGGCAGAACGAATGCGATAAAACACCCAAAGACAATGGTCGCAACGACAACCCATTTCCAGTTTACATACCGATATAAACCTGATGATAACCTGCCGAGCATGCCTGACTCCCCCTCTCTATTCAAGAAAAAAGCCACTCTCCCGAGTAATGCCCGGTAAAATGGCTATAAATGTTCTATTCAGTTATTACCCCGGTCAACTAAGACTGCTTGCCTTTTTCCTACTTATTTATTGTGCCTGCACAATGCGATCGATTTCACTTTTTAACAAAAGATATCGATGCACACTTCTCATAATAGGTACTTTGGTGAGTTTGTTTTTATCCACGTATAACTTCATCTGGTCTTTACTCAGCCCTAGCAGGCTGCCCGCCTCAGTTACCGTCAATACCACTTCGGGATTCGTTGCGTTGAACGTCTTCTTTACCTTTTGGTTCCAGTCCTCAAATACCTGCATAGATTCACGATCTCTCCTATCCATAGCCAGTTATTTTCAGGCTGCGTACATTCAGTATAGCATACTTGTGATTATCGTCACTTATTCCTCTTTATGGCACTACAAAATGATCTCCTAGTTCGTATGCTGTATATGACAAAAAGAGCCACGAAAACGCGGCCCTATACCAAATCACTATTAATATTCCCTCTATGCTTCATCCCAGAAACGACGCAGATTATCCATGGCGATTTTGGAAGCGGCTTTGCATTCCTCCATGCCTTCGAACTCCACCGTTATGTTGCCATCGTAACCGGAATCTTTGATCAGCTTGACGATTTTACGGATGGGGATATCACCTTGACCCACGATCGCACCGCGCAGGAAGTTACCATAAGTTGTGGTAAACCACTCCCCTTCCCCCGGATGCTCGTCATACGGACGGAAGTAGAAGTCTTTGAAATGAATGAGCGAAGCGTACGGCAGATTTTTCATCACACCGATAATCGGGTTTTCATCTACACACATGAAATTTCCGATATCCAGCGTTGTTTTGAAATTCGGCCGATCTACGGCATGCAATACTCGCTGAACCCGATCACTAGCCTGCACACTGAATCCATGATTCTCAATCGTTGTAATTATCCCGTACTGTGCAGCATAATCGGCAATGACCTGGCTTCCCCTGACCATCAAAGGCAGATGCTGTTCAAACCAGGCAATGGTCGTGCTCTCCTTGGGTAGCCTGAATGAAGTAACGTCGTGGCGCAGATGCCTGACACCCATCCGGTGTGCGACATCCACATGTCTTTTGACCCGGGCCATCTCTTCTTCAAAAGCCTCTTCCGTCTCCTGCACAAAGTCGGCTGGCATAGAATAGTTGGACAGTTCAATCCCAGCTGCTTCGGCGCGCTCCCGAATCGCATCCGCCAGTTCATGATTATCCTCCACCGTGTATCCGTAGGGAACCATCTCCATGTGCTCGCCGCCGTTCGCTGCAATCCAGTCGATTACATCCAGCACTGTCATGGCTCCTGAATTCAGATCATTCAACAAACTGTACGTGCTCAGACCTACCTTCATCTGCTCCACTCCTATCGATATTGTTTGATGAACTGCACAGCTTTGCGAATATCCACTTCCGGTTGGTCCCCCACTTCGCGCTCAATGGTTAGATACCCTGTATAACCAATCTCCTGCAGCACGGCAAAATAAGCATTAAAATCAACAGCTCCCTCGCCCAGTGGCACTTCGCGGAAAAAGGCGCCGGAAGCTACCATTTCGGCAATTTTCTCATGATCCATCGGAGCATAACCCACAGCACCGTACACGTCCCGTGGATCGACCTCTTTCAGACGCAAGCCATCCTTCACATGTGTATGCACGATATAATCCTTGAGTAGCTTCACACCCTGTACCGGATCATCTCCTGTCACCATCACCATGTTTGCCGGGTCAAAATTGACCGACACCCCGTTCGTGGAGAGGGTATCCAAGAAACTTTTCAGATCAGCAGCCGTTTCCGGCCCTGTCTCGATCGCAAAGTAGGCTCCGACACTTTTGGCGTACTGTCCCAGTTCTTCACAGGCAGCGTGCAGTGTTTCGTATACTTCGGAAGAAGGATCATGTGGAACAATACCGATATGTGTGGTCACAATATTTGTGCCCAGATCGAGAGCAAGATCAACAATTCGTTTAGACTTTTCTACTTTCCATGCATTGTCTTCCTTGACCTGAAATCCGTGACCGCCCAGATCACCAACCAATGCTGAGATCTCAAGACCGAGACCATCTATATAACTACGAAGCTCTTTACGAGCCGCTAGCGACAGATTTTCCGGGTCCATCTCCCCCTTCACCGCGTAGATCTGTACGCCTTCTGCACCTGCATCCTTGGCTTTCAACAGCCCTTCCCGCACGCCTACGCCAAAACTGTCTACGATTACACCGATCTTATTGGTTAATTTCATGTCGTACCTCCCATGAGATTAGATGAGTTATGCCGCTCTTTGACGTTTCAATCCATCGTGCATCCGTGAATTCAAAAATCAAGCTATATAAGTTGAACTAAAGGTTTTTTACACGGAACACTCCGATGACAGAATAACCTTCCAATCGCTGTTATCCCCAGATTTTTTTGATTCCCTTTTCCAAAGGGGAAAATCCGGTGATAAAGGCGAGCGTTTCGCTTTTTCAGGTTTTTTCTGTCCTCTCCGTTATAGTGTAAATGAATAGTTCAACTTATATCGTATCAACTTGATGGCACAAGCTTTACCGATTTGATTTCATAGGGTTTAAACGTCAGTTTAAACACTCCACCCTCGCAAGTGAGCGGGACAAGCTCATCTTCCAGCAGATTAATGATTGAAGCACTCACGTTTTGTTCATTCCACTGCACCTGTACCGTTTCCCGGCCCCCACTCGATTCATAGAAACGCAGTACCGTTCCTGCTCCGTCCTCCGACACCTTGATCGTATCCAAAATGACATGTTCACTATGGAACTGAACCCAGCTGTGTTCCGAGGGTTTTGTGCCTCTATGTGGTGTAGGTGCAATCACTTGAACCGGATGATTCAGTTCCATCGCACGTTGCACGACATTAGCCTGGCGCCAGTCACCTGCATGTGGCAGTACGGAATATGTGAATTCATGCTGTCCTTGATCGGCATGTACATCCGGCCATTTTGGCGCTCGCAACAGTGAAAGACGAATCGTGCGATCCTTAATGTCGTAGCCATACTTGCAGTCATTCAGCAAACTAAAGCCGCTATTGCCCTCCGAAAGATCAGCCCAACGATGCCCGCACACCTCGAACTGCGCCCGTTCCCAACTCGTATTGTTATGCGTTGCCCGTTCCAAGGCACCAAACGGAATCTCATAGGTTGCTTTAGCCGCCACCAAATCTGCCGGGAACGCCACCTTGAGCAGCTTGTGACTTTCATTCCAGTCTACCCGAGTTTTAAAATCAACGCGCCGTTGATGATGAAACAAAATTACATCCTGGCTAATCTCGGATTCATTCAGCTTCCAGCGGAAACGCAGTACATCCTGCACAGGGCCGCGCTGAACAATCTCTCTGGAGATCAGCTGCACAGCACTCGCCCGCTGAGATTCAAATCTTGGGTCTATATCCCATGCATCCCAGTACGTCGGTTTGTCGTGGAAAAACTGCCACTCATTTGCTCGATCGCCCGGCCTCAACCATTCACGCTCTACCGTCTTGTCATACCATCTTGTGATCTCACCCAAGTCGTTGAATTCGAGCAAATAGAACTCGGTTTCCCAACAAGCAGGTATCTGCTCAAGCTTAGCTGTCTTTTGGATCGCTGAACTCACTTCTAGATCTGCATTTGTTGTTTTTTTCCCTACTGGAATGTCGCTCTCACCTGTTGCTCCTAATGCGCTATCCGCTCCCTGTTCTACAGTTACCGCTATTTCTTCTTTTGAATATCGTTCTACTTCTTCTTTTGTCTCGCGCAACCATATGGTGATATACCCAAAGGCAGGAATCGAAGGAACAAGAACATGCAATCTAACCCTATTTTCTTGCTCTTCCCGCTCTACCTCGCTAATCAAACGATTTCCATAGCGATCATACGCCGCCAAGCCCTCCCAATCTGTATCCCCTGCGATACAGATCACTTCACTCCGCTCCCAGCCAAGACTGTTGAATACAACGTACGGCTTACCTGATACTTCATTCGTTGCAATGTTATCCGTGAGCACATCGAGTGACCCCTGTAACACGTCATCACCAAGCGCAAACACCTTCGTATACTCCTCAGCAGAAGTTACATACACTTCGGGAATCGACGTACCCGGAATAATATCATGGAACTGATTCAACATGATCAGCTTCCAGCCTTCATCAAGCACTTCCTTGCGATCCAACATCCGGACGCGATTCTGATCCCACTGGCTCCAGATTTCTGCTTCGCGATAGAGTACCTCGGCCTTACGGTTGCTGCGTTTATTCCGTGCATGGGTTGTATATGTGCCGCGATGCAGCTCCAGATATAGATCACCATGCCACTTCGGTAGTGTTGGCTTACTCGCTGCAATGCCTTCAAAAAAGGCGCCCGCCGTGCTGAATTGACTGATCGGCTGCCCTGCCATCAGGTGAGAACGCTCCGCAAACTCCACCATTTCGTTCGTCACACCGCCGCCACCATCGCCGTGTCCATAAAGCAACATCTGCTCTGCATGAACGTCTTTTTGCTTGTAAGACTGCCAGTGTTCATGCACATCTTTGGGACGCGTATGTTCGTTTACACCATGATTCAGGTAAGACAGCACGGAGGTACCGTCAATCCCCACCCAGTCGAACAGATCATACGGAAACACATTCGTATCATTCCAGTTTAGTTTGGTCGTCATAAAATAAGGAATGTCGGCAAGCCTCAGAATCTGAGGCAGTGAAGCACAATATCCAAACGTATCCGGCAGCCATTCAATGCTCGAACGTTTGCCAAACTCCGACTGATAGAACTGCTGTCCGTACAAAATCTGCCGCACCAGGGACTCACCACTTGGGATATTCAGATCCGGCTCCACCCACATGCCACCGACCAGTTCCCAGCGCCCTTCGGCAATTCGTGCCTTCACCCGTTCATACAGCTCAGGATAATGCTCCTTAACAAAAGCATATAGTTGAGGCTGGCTCTGGGAGTACACAAAATCCGGGTATGTGTCCATAAGCGTACACATCGTAGAGAACGTTCGGCTCGATTTGCGCACGGTTTCCCGCACAGGCCAGAGCCAAGCCACATCAATATGAGACTGTCCAACCAGATGCATAAACCCGCTTCGATGCTGCTCCGGGTCTTCCCGCTCCACGGTCTGGACGATTCTCTGCTCCAGCTCATGTAGCCATACACCATCCTGCCAGCGTCCCGAATCATGGTACATCTCATCCATCACCTGATGGACAGACCGAACCAGTGTTGTGCGTTTCAAATCCTTCTCCGGTAAAGCCTGCAGCGATTCTGAAAGTACCATTATGCTGTACATCAGGCTCTGCAACGGTTGATTCACATGCACCAGCGCCGCTCGTATCCCCTGAATCGGGGGCTGAATTACCGCTTGCCGATTCAAGGGATCATGCGGTTCAGGGATGGGGTCATACAGCTCGATCTCCAGCTGTGGCGAGATTCCCACACGTTCTCTTGGGAGAGGTACGAAGGTATGATTACGATCCAGACCGTGATACGGAACACCGTTGACCTTCATCAACCCTTCCCCACCCGCTTCAAAAATGAATCCGATAGCCTCACCCTGCCACGTCTCAGGAATCTGCACTCTTTTGCTCAGAAAATACGTCGTTCCGTGTGTGCTGTTCAACGGATTCAGGGAATGCTGGATCTCCTCGTGCCCTTCCTGTTCAGATGCGCGCTCCTGACCATACGCATATCCCTGCTCATGTGCATATTCTTGCTCATACTCGTATTCTCCCGGCCGAATATATCGTGCTCGCTGCATCTGCCACTCGGGAAGCTCAACGACTTCCAGCCACTGCTTCTGCTTCAAGTCTTCGATAAACCTCTGCATTCGGATCATACCTTCACCTCCACCTGTTGTACATGCAGACTGCAAGCCGTCCAGTCCGCAGAGCTGCGTCCAACCATCAGCTTGAATTCACCCGGTTCCACCACAGACTGGAGACGGGAGTCGATCAGTGCGAGATGTTCCTTTTGTACAGAAAACGTTACGGTTTGAGTCTCTCCTGGTGCCAGATGGATTTTGCTGAAACCTTTCAGGGCAATTTCAGCCCGGGTAACGGAAGCCGTCACATCGCTAATGTACAGTTGTACGACCTCTTTGCCTGCCACAGCACCCACATTCGTCACTTCGACCTGCACCTGTGCCTCCTCGTCCGGGCCAATCACTTCCGGTGTCACTCGAACATTGTCGTACTTGAAGTCCGTGTAACTAAGCCCATGTCCGAAAGCATATTGCGGCGTTAGATCCATCTCCAAATACCGTTTGCCACGCGTCCGTTTCGCATGATAGTACACGGGAAGCTGACCTTCATGTTTGGGAATGGATACGGTCAGTCGCCCCGATGGATTCACATCCCCAAACAGTACATCGGCGATGGCATTGCCCCCTTCCTGCCCCGGATACCATGCTTCCAGAATGGCTGGAATGTGCTCGTCGATCCACGGTTCGGCAATAGGGCGCCCGTTAATATACACCACAACGACTGGTTTCCCCAGCTTATGTATTTCTTGCACCAGTTCCAGCTGCACACCCATCAGGTTCAACGAAGAACGGTCTATGCCTTCCCCGCACTCCATGTCATTCCACGGATCGTCGGTTACCACGGATGCCCCTGTTCGCAGATCAATTGTACCTTCGCCGAAATCACGCGCACTCGATCCACCCATCACCATAACGATGACATCGGCCTGCTCTGCACATGTCAGCGCCTGCGCAAAGCCTTCTCTCGAATCCCCCTTGATCCGACATCCGGGTGCATACAGCACCTGAGCAGAATCGGTCCCACCGAGTTTGCGCGTAATACCATCCAGCACCGTCACAATCTGCTCTCTCGGCTGCGGTGAGGTATAATCTCCAAGCTGGTTATAGATATGGTTGGCGTTCGGCCCGATCACAGCCAGTTTGGCTCCCTGAGTAGCAAGCGGAAGCACATGTCCTTCATTTTTCAACAGGACGATTCCCTCTTGTGCCACCTCCCGTGCAAGCCCAACATGCTCGTCACACCCGATAACCTTTTCTGCAAAATCAGGATCAACATACGGCTGCTCAAACAAACCAAGCCTGAATTTCATCTCCAATACCCGTCGCACCGCCAAATTTAGTTCTGCCTCTTCCAGTAAACCCTGTTCAAGCGCTTGTGCCAGATGTTTGCGATACATGAATCCAGACATCTCCATATCTACACCTGCCAGCAGGGACTGGGCCACGGCTTGCTCTCCATTCTCTGCCGTATTGTGTCCGTTCACTAGCATCTGGATCGCCCCAAAATCGGTAATGACAAATCCGTCAAAACCCCACTCTTCCCGCAAAAGATCATGAAGCAGATACGTACTGGATGTACACGGCACACCATCGATCTCGTTATAGGCCGTCATGACCGAGCAGGCTCCGGCTTCCACCGCTTGTTTGAACGGCAGCAAGTCGATTTCGTGCAACTCACGCATTCCCATATGCACTGGCGCCGCGTTGCGTCCTCCCTCTGAACTGCCGTACGCTGCAAAATGTTTAAGTGTCGCTATCACCGTCCGGTCTGAATTAAGACGCTCTCCCTGCAATCCATAGATGGCTTCTACGGCAAACTGCCCGATCAGATAAGCGTCTTCGGCAAAACATTCCTCCGTCCGTCCCCATCTCGGGTCACGCACAACATCCAGCACTGGAGAATACGTAGCTGCGCCGCCCTGACTCCGGGTTTCCACAGCGATCGCCTCGCACATCCTGCGATATAGATCGGTATTCCATGTGCTCCCTACCGTTAAAGGCACAGGAAAGACCGTTGCACCAATGGCCATATGCCCGTGGGAACATTCTTCTCCGAACAGAATCGGAATGCCTAACCGGGAATGTTCTATGGCATATTGCTGAATCACATTTGTGGCTACTGCTCCTTGCCGCGGTGTCAGTCCTGTATCCAAAGTAACTCCTGTCCATGGATCAGCCCTGAGTACACCATACAACGAGCCGACACCACCCTGCGCCATGTCCGCCTCGAACTCTTCGGTTACCTGTACCGTACCGTCTGCCGCTTTCTTGTACGTTTTCCACCCCATAGGTTGGATCAACTGCCCAATCTTCTCTGCGGTAGTCATTCGTTCGAGCAGATCCCGTACCCGCTCCTGAATGGGAAGTGATGCATCTTTGTAGCCCATTTGCGTTTGCATGTGCACATTCTCCTCCTGCCTGTGAGTTGGTCATACGTGGAGCTTACATCGCCTTGCGATAGTCACTTGGAGCCATGCCGACCACATTTTTAAAAGCACGATTGAAGGAATTGTAATTGGTATATCCCACTTCCTCACTGATCTCCTGAATGGCTTTGTCCGTCTGTTGCATGAGCTGTTTTGCTTTTTCGATCCGGTGACTGATGAGCAGATCCACGAATTTCTCCCCGATCTCATCTTTGAAAAGCTTGCTCAGATACTTCGGATTGATATCGAACAGATCGCTAAGGTAATTCAGCGACAGATCGGGATTGTTGTAATGCTCTTCGATATATTTGCGAATCTCCAGAATATGTGACCGATGTTTGCGAGAGCATTGCAGTGTCTCCATCTGCTTCGCCAACTCACGGAACCCTTCCAGGCACAGCTCGCGCAGATCATCCAGCGTCTCCCAACCTTCTAGCCGTGGTAACAATGGCGTAAATATCGCTGCCCATGACTCCTGATATTCACGCGGAAGCTCGGCAAACTCACGATTATAATGCTGGAACAACAGCTGAACCGTGTTCATAATCTCCTGACGAGACAGAACAGACTGACGAATCTGCTTAAACAGCCGTTCAAAATGCTGTTCCCAAACATCGTCTGATAGCCGCATTGCCTGCACGAGCAAGGAGATGGTCTTAAGAAACTCATACACGTCATTCGTCGAACTCGGTACATCTCCGCACGGTATGATCTGATTGGTGCCCAGAACCGCCTTGTACTCCAGGGCATGCACAGCCTCTTTAAGCGAAGCTCGAAGCCCGCGAATATCCACAGCAACCCGGCCCACACCAATGGTTACGGTAAAATTCAAATACTGACCCACCTGATCCAGATAACCACTGAGCAAGCGTCGCTCTGTCTCTTCAGATTGTTCGGCCTCAGGTAGCCACAGGATGGCATACAACCTTTGACTCGAAACCCACTCTGCCCATACCTCGGTTCCTTCTTGCCTTGCACTTTCCTGCAAAATGCTCGACAGCACAAATTTCAGGAGAGCTTGATCCTGCTGATGATACTCATCCACAAACACGTCATATCGATCCATCTCCACCACCATCACCGCCCAGCGATGCTCTAATTCCGGTAGCTTGAACTTGCTCATCTCCGCAGATAACTTATGACATGTGTAATCCCGCGTACCTTCCAGCAGTTCCTGAAAGAAGACCTTCTTTTGCAAAATCAGATTCTCTTCATGCTCCTCCTGATATTGCTTCGTCTGGTCGATCATGCGCTCCAGCGTGGTATGAATGAAACGGAATTCATTCTCCTTGCCATAGTTCAGTGCAGACGGTTTCTGTGAGGAGACCGTCTGAATCAGGGTAACAATCTGCTGGATCGGTTTATAGTTTCTGCGCGTCACATAAACGACCCATACAACTCCGATCAGTACAACAGCGACCGCGAAAATAAACCAGATATTATAAAATTGCAACGTAAACTTGATGATTTTCCCGTTATTTAGCCCCGTCTGCACCTTCCAGCCACTATAGCTGGATGTGAATTCAGAGAAAACCTCTCCTGAAGCGGAAGCTGGCTTGGAAGCAAGCATCTCAGCATCAGGCGTACCACCATGCCACAGACTTCCCCCGGATCGGTTGTAGATGTTCACAAACGTAAATTCAGGGTCGTACATCTGCATAATGGACTTTTGCAGCGTATTCAACTCCACGTTGGTCACTACAAGACCTCTGCCGTTCCCAACATTTCGCACAATCGTAATGACCTGCTCCGCCGATTGGGAAGGAAACGCCTTGAATGATCGTGCGCCGACCCACTTCTGCTCATCCTTCGTCCGGCTGTCTGCGATAAAGGCTGCATCGGGGAATTCGTTAATCGGAACAGCCTTGCCATTGCTAAAAACGGTGTTATCGCTGTACCTGACCAGGTAGACCGAGTCGATCAGCGGATATTCTATCTTCAATTCATCGATGACCTTAACGGCCTGAATGCCGGCATAGACATCCTCGCTGCCAGATACCGAGAAATAATTTTTCAGATTCGAGTTGGTCAAAATCTCGCGCAGTACCTTGAAATCGATGGAACGCAAGGAATTATCCAGATACTGTGTCACCTGTGAAGCCAAAAATTCATTAGCCTTGAGCGCTTCTCTCCGGTTCTGCTCATTAAATACCTGAAAGAAAATAAAAAATAAAATCGTCGTCACAATAAAAAAAATAGGCAAATACGATAACAGCAAACGTCTGAACCAATTGTTGTTCATCTCCGCGCCCCCCACCAATCCATTTCATGTTGCATGACGACAAACCACTTGCACCTTGCCTCTGTTCACAAAATTTTCATAATTATGCGTTCATTATATCGAATGACGTGGGGTTGTCATAGGAGAAGACTGCCCCGGTCACGGGTGACAGGCGGGACAGTCCTTTTGCATCACTTTTTCTCAATTGCACGCTGATAAATATCCAGATAATTGCTTAATCCAAGCCCATCGAAACCTTTCACGTATGAGTCCCAGTCCTTATCAATGCTCTTACTGCCGATGATGAACTGAGCCATATTCGTCTGCACATAATCTTTGATCGCGGTGGTCAGTTGAGCTGCTGTCTCGGTATCTTCTGGACGAATAAATACGTTGGCAGGGTATACTTCTTTCGGAGCGTATGGAGCATATACTTTCGTCGCTTGAGCAAGCCTTGTACCGTATCCTTCAGCAGACAGTGGATCTTGACCCTCTGCAAACAGATTACGGAACGTATTGGACAAATCATGCGCACCAATCTGTGACCAGCTCTCGTTCACAACCACGTTAGGATCTCGTTCAGGCAGGTTGTAATAGCTGTATTTGGCAGGTTCGCCGTTGATGTTTTTCTCATCCGGGCCTGCTTTCTTCCAGCCCTTTCCTTCCGTTGGGCCGTACTCTGCATAGAGTGCACCCTCTTCACTGAACATGTAATCTACAATTTTGATCGCTGCGATCTGTTGTGCTTCGGTCGCTTTGTTGGTGATGGCAAATTCAAACTCACCTACACTTTGCGTTGCTCCAGTCGTCTGCACACCATCCGGTCCTTTGAGTGGGGGCACAATCTCCCAGTGCTGGTGACGGGTAATTTTTTTGTCATACGTATTCACCAGATAGCTCACCAGTGCCGTTGTAATGGAACCAACCACTTCATCTCCTTCTTTGTTCCCCAGTTGACCAATCGCCTGGTCATTCTGTGTGAAGGAAGCCGGGTCGATCAGGCCATCCGCGTACAGCTTGTGCATGTACTCCAGCCCTTTCTTCCATCCCTCCTGGTTGGCGGCAAAACTCACCTTGCCATCGTTCACGATCAGGTATTTATCGTTATCGTTGTATATGAAGCTGTTCATCAGATAGGCATCGATGTTGCCGTTCCACACATATTTGTTTGGTGCACCTGTGAGCGGAATCTCATCGGCTTTGCCGTTGCCGTTCGGGTCTTGGGTTTTGAACGCCTTCAGAACGGTATACAGTTCATCCGTCGTCGTTGGCATTTTCAGTCCCACCTTATCCAGCCACTCTTGGTTGATCCAATACTTCTGCGCATACGTACAGTGGTAACATTCA
Source organism: Paenibacillus polysaccharolyticus (assembly GCF_900102085.1). Lineage (GTDB taxonomy): Bacteria > Bacillota > Bacilli > Paenibacillales > Paenibacillaceae > Paenibacillus > Paenibacillus polysaccharolyticus. Next base: position 67,022 of record NZ_FMVM01000020.1, read on the forward strand.
TTAAAAATAGGCAATGCATAGATGTTACCGTCCGGTGCCGTTATGGCATCCTTGAAATAAGGCTTCTCTTCCATCACTTTGGTGAGGTTCGGGCCGTATTGCTTGATCAGGTCTTGAAGCGGGAGGAACACGCCTTGTTTACCATAGGTTTGAAGATCCGAGGTGGTGAATTTGCCGTGCAGGAATACTTCAGGATAATCCCCACTGGCTAGCAGCAATTGTCTGCGATCCTGCAAAGCGTCTGTCGGGGCCAGATCCCATTTCAAGGTCACGTTGAACTTTTTTTCGATAAACTTGGTGAATTCATTGTCTTCCATCGGTGCTTTACCTTGTGGGGCAAAAAAAGTCATCGTCACCGGGCCGCCGCTCTCGCCGCTCCCCTCGCTACCTGTACCCGCTTTTTCAGATGAACTGCATGCAGATAATATCGTTATCGAAGCTAAGATCAGACACAAAATTGAAATCCAGGATTTTCTCAAGCTGACTCCTCCTTTTTATTCATAACGACAAACCTTTAGTTAAGCTGTTGGGTTGATATAGCCGGCGTGTGCCCCCACCTCCTTTCATAAACCGGCTACCATCTATCCTTTAAGTGAACCGACCATAACCCCTTTGACGAAGTGTTTTTGCACAAAAGGATACATAATCAGAATCGGAATACTTGCGACCACAATCAGCGCATATTTCAGCACCTGCTCAAACCCTTGATCTCGCATCTGCTGGCTTGTATTCGCAAGCATGGCCGGGTCAGCCGCATTCAGAATTAACAAGTTGCGAAGTACATATTGCAGCGGGAACAGTTTCTCGGAACGCAGGTAGATGAGTGCATCAAAGTAGGCATTCCAGTGACCTACAGCGTACATCAGGGTCATGACCGCCAAAATCGGTTTGGAGAGCGGCAGCACCACGCTGATCAAATAGCGAATATCCCGGCACCCGTCCATCTCGGCAGCTTCACCAAGTTCCTCGGGGATCGACGACTGAAAGAAGGTACGAGCAACGATGACCTGGAACACGGCAAGCGCTCCGGGCAGCCACATCGCCCAGCGGGTATCCAGCAGATGCAGGTCTTTCATCAGCAGGTAGGTCGGAATCAGACCCCCGTCAAAAAACATCGTAATCATCATGAAGATGATGATCGCTCCCCGTCCATAGAACGACTTACGGGAGAGAGGGTAGGCTAGCATAACCGTCAGAGCCACATTGATGAACGTACCAACCACGGTGTAGATGATCGTGTTGTAAAACCCGAGCATGAGCTGCTGGCTTTTGAAAATGGAGATGTATGCCTTGATGTTGAAATCAACCGGGAACAGCCACACCTGGCCGGATGTTACGGCACGTGACGAGCTGAATGAGGAACTGACAATGTACAAGAGCGGGTAGAACACCGTTAACAGAATGGCAATCAGAAAGATATAGTTGATGGTCATGAAAATACGGTCGCCAATGGGATCTTTGATTCGGTTCCGATTGATCAGATTAAACATGGACATGCTCCTCCTTTACCACAAGCTGTTCTCGGATACTTTGCGTGAAATGCTATTGACGATGACCAGCAGAATCAGGTTGATGATGGAGTTAAAGAATCCGACAGCCGCGGAGAAGCTGAAATTCGCTCCGATCAGACCGACCTTGTACACGTACGTGGAGATGACCTCCGAAGCACTTGTATTCAGCGGATTTTGCATAAGATAAATTTTCTCGAAACCTACGCCCATAATGCTGCCCAGACTTAGAATCAACATGATTACGGTGACCGGAACAAGGGTGGGAAGGTCGATGTGCCAGATTTTACGCAACCTTGAGGCGCCATCCATCTTGGCCGCTTCGTACAGGGATGGATCAACTCCCGCCAAGGCCGCGATGTAGATAATCGAGGAGTACCCCATGCCCTGCCATACCCCGGACCAGACATAGATTGATTTGAAATATTCGGGAATCCCCATAAAGTTGGTCATCGGGAAACCCAACCAGGTAAATAACTTGTCTACGACGCCTACATGCGGCGAGAGCATTAGAATGATGATGGATACCATGACAACGGTGGAGATAAAATGCGGTGCATACGTGACCATCTGTACGGTCTTTTTAAAATAACCCGTTCGAATCTCGTTCAGCGCCAAGGCGAGCAAGATCGGTATAGGGAAGCCGGCAATCAGGGAATAGAAACTGATGCCAATGGTGTTCTTGATCAGTAGCCAGAAGTTCGGGGAATTGAAGAAGGCTTCAAAATGTTTGAGCCCCACCCATGGGCTACCCCAGATGCCTTTGACTACGCTGAAATCTTTAAAGGCGATCTGCACACCAACCATCGGGATGTATTTGAAGATCAATAGATACAACACAGGAGGCAGCACAAGCAGGTACAGCTCCCAGTGCTTTTTGAAGCTTTTGATAAACGGATGCTGCTTCTTGGGCGCTGTCTGACGTAATTGCTGCAGCTCCATGTTCGCAGGTATGCTATCTGTACCTCGACTCATTTGCGTCACTCCTTCTCAGCCTCAAGTGTAATAATACATTACATTCACATCTCTTAAACGTTCATTTTCGATGCTCATTTGTTGCCTTGAATCCAATCAATGTTAACAATCATATCAGGTAGCGCTTTCTTGAATTGATATTACCTTGCCGGGGTCTTTTTGATCAATTTGCAATTTTCTCCGACCTCTCTTTATTCTAAAAACCCTTGTGCAGCAAGTGTTTAAAGCCCTGTTCTTTGGGGTTCTGTAAGTTTATATGTACAAAAATAAAATTCCGGAGGCCCTGATATCTCCCCCGGAATTGACATGCATTTTTATGATTTGGTGATCAATCTAAATGTATGAGTGATCGGTGCTTGGTTGCTTGTAGCGGATCGTGGCAACTCCACGAGCAGCCCTTCTTCGGTCTGCTGAAACGAAAGTACGTCATTCGTACCGATGAGTTCAATACGCTCCACCTTTTCCACATAAGGAATGATCAGGCGCTCTTCCGGGGTCTCGCTCTCGTTGCGATACATGCGGAAGGCATAGACGGTGTGTACGTCTTCTTTCTGTGTAAATGCCCAATCCTTCGTGTAAAACGGTGCGCAAATACGGGTGCTATAGATGCCTTCGCCGTGTGTGTTCAACCATTCGCCGAGCCCCTGGATGCCTCGAATCGCCCCTTTAGGTAGACGTCCGTCCGGCTGCGGCCCGACATTCAGTGCCAGATTCCCGCCTTTGGATACCACCTCAAGCAAAATATGTGCAAGTTGCCGTCCAGATTTATACTGATCGTCGAAGCCAAAAGCAAAGGAGTGCCCGACGGTAATACAGCTCTCCCACGGGATATTCATCGGATGCTCGGGGATCGTCTGCTCCGGGGTGACGATGTTTTCATACGGCCCGCCTACAGTGCGATCTGCGGACAGAAGCCAAGGCTGCGTGCTCTTTCTCGCCCGCTCGACCACTTCGCCAAGCCGAATATCCTGACCGTGGCGGCCTTCACGTACCCAGCCTGCATCAAGCCACAAACACTCGATCCGTCCGTAATTCGTCAGCAATTCCATGATCTGCTCATGAGTGAACTCCACGAACTTTTCCCACATCCAGGGATACTTGTGCGGATCATAGGAAGGCCCGCGCCACATATGCCGTCCACGCTCCATGCCCGGTGCCCAGTAATAAGGGGTGTGCCAGTCTGCTTTGGAAAAGTACGCCGAGATGCCAAGTCCCTTCGCTCGGAACGCGTCGAATAGCGTACGGCAGATATCGGCATATTTGTGCGTGTGAAACGGCGTATCTTTGCCCGTAATCCGGTAATCGGTTGTTTTGGTATCCCACATGCAGAAACCGTCATGGTGCTTGGTCGTAAACAAGAAGTATTTGAAGCCGTTGTCGGCGGCCATCTGTGCCCATTCCTCGGGCTGGAACCGGATCGGATTGAAGGTTTTGTTCAGGTCAAAATATTCACGTTTGAAGTCCTCCATGTCGTCCGTCCAGTCCACATCATCCCTCGACCAGTCGCCATCCTCATCACTCAGCGCCCATGATTCCACCAAGCCGAGCTGTGAGTATGGCCCCCAGTGCATCATCAAACCGAGCTTCTGATCTTTGAACCACTCCAGCCGCTCTAGTAGCAGTGGATCATCCGGCTTTACCCATTCGTCTTCTTTGCTAAAGTTGTGTACGCCTGCTTCAACGATCTGCTCTTCCTGCTCTGGCAGGGGGGAATTGGTTTGAGTCAAAATAAAGCATCTCCTTTAGTTGAAATTTCTCGCGCTGTAAAAAAAGATTAAATTTACACTAGGCCACTCCGATTGCAGTACCATCTTTCGATCGCTGTTACCCCCAGATTTCTATGAATTATTTCCCTGATGGGGAAATCCGGTGGTAAAGGCGAGCGCTTCGCTTCTCCAGATTGGTTCTGCACTCTCCGTTTCACGTGTAAATGGATGTTTTTACAACGCCAAAGACAGTTTCACCTCGTCGATCGGGTAACTTGGATACGTCGGGTTACTTATCCCTCCGTTTTGGGTAGAGCAAATGACTTAAGATCACTGGTGAATTTACACTAGACCACTCCGCGGTCAGAACAATCCTCCGAGCGCTGTTACCCCCGGATTTCTTTGAACTATTTCCCTGTTGGGGAAATCCGGGGATAAAGGCGCACGCTTCGCTTCTTCGGCTTATTTCTGACCTCTCCGTTTTCGTGTAAATAAATGCTGATACAACGGGCAATGACGGTTTCACCTCGTCGATGGGGTAACTTGGATACGTCGGGTTACTTATTCCTCCGTTTTAGGTAGAACAAATGACTTAAGATCACTGACAGATTTACACTTGAGCACTCCGTTCACGTGTAAATGGATTTTTTACAACGTGATCTCCTTGCCCTCGCGCGCCGATTCGTAGATAGCGCATAGCATTTTCATGACTTCTACACCGTCCTCGACGGGGCTGAGGGTTTCTTTTCGGCCCTGCGTGCTATCGATAAAGTGGTTGATTTCATTACGGAATGAGCCCATGAAGTCAAAGGATTTGAAATCGACCTGCGGTGTCATGTTCAGAATGGTATCGAACTTGTCGCCAACAATTGAAATCTCGGGCTCCAGCTCGGCTCCGCCTTTGTCGCCATACAGCTTAACTGCTGTTTCATCAGCCTTTGCATGCAGAGTGAAGCTGACATCGACCAGCAGGCTTGCCCCATTTTCAAAACGGATCAATGCATTCGCCATATCTTCCACGGTGTTCTGTTCCGCATCGTAATCGGCGGCCTTATAAAACGAAAGATTGCGAATGTTAGCCCGGTTGCCGAGACGATTGGAGACGTTAGCGGAAACGGATTTCACCTTCGGTCTACCCATCAGATACCAGCAAATGTCGATGACATGTACGCCGATATCAATTAACGGGCCGCCGCCGGAGCGACTTTTATCCGCAAACCAGCCACCAGGGTTGCCAAGACGGCGCAGACTGGAAGCTTTGGCATAATAGATTTCGCCGAGCTCACCTTCGTCGATGAACTTTTTAAGAATCTGAGCATTGTCACTATAGCGGCGAACAAAGCCGACTTGTAGCAACTTACCACTGCGATGAACGGCTTTTTCTACCTCAAGTGCTTCCTCCACCGTCTGGCAGAGGGGTTTCTCGCAGAGCACGTTTTTGCCCGCATCAAGCGCAGCAATACTGATCTCCGCGTGCGAGTCATTCCAGGTACAGATGCTAACCGAATCGATTTCCGGTAGAGCGAGCAGATCTTTATAGTCCGTAAACACATGGGTTGCTCCATACTGCTTCGCCACATCGGTTGCACGGGTTTCGTTCAGATCACAGATCGCATAAATCTCTACTTCCGGATTACTGGCATACGCTTGCAGGTGGCAATCGGATATTGAACCGGCGCCGATAACGGCAACTTTTAATTTGGACATTTCACTACCCCTCCAGAATTTAAAAATGAAAATGAATACCGTTCAGCTCGGCAGAGCCATCTTTTATAAAAAGTTGTACGACCTTGAATCATTCATACTGATCACATTTCAATGTATTTCATCTGAGAGAGAACTGATAACGACGTCTTCTTTCATACAGCCTACTTTTTTACTAAACCTCCTGTATAGAAGACTCCCTACACTGCATCTCACAGCACTAGACCAATCGACACGGGATAGCATAGCGATCCCATAATAGCAAGACACATACCGACACGGTTTCACGCCTCATCCCACAAACGGCGCACGTTATCCATTGCAATGCGCGAGGCGGTTCGGCAATCCTCCATGCCTTCGAATTCAACCGAGATATACCCGTCGTAACCGGACTGCTTCATCACACGGAACACTTCAGGCATGTCGATATCACCATGGCCCACGATAGCACCACGCAGATAATTGCCATGGGAAGTCTGGAACCAGCCTTCGCCGGGATTCCGGGTGGAAGGACGCCAGTAGAAGTCTTTAGCGTGAACGATGGACGCGTAAGAAATGTTATTTTTCACCGCACTCACCGGATCTTCATCCACACAGAGGAAATTGCCGATGTCCAGTGTCGTTTTGAAATTTTCCCGACCCGTCTCATGTAACAGCCGCTGAATCCGCTCGCTCGATTGCACATAATATCCGTGGTTCTCCACACTTGTTGTAATGCCAAAGCCTGCGGCATAGTCGGCAATTCGCTGACAGGCTTTGACGAGTACGGGCAGGTCGGCTTCAAACTGTGCTACAGTCCCCTCCGGTGCAGGCCGGAAAGCCACATCGTGGCGCATCAGCTTCACACCCAGGGCAGCGGCGACATCCACGTGGCGCATAACGCTTTGAATTTCTTCTTCCAACGTCTCGACATTCTCCTGAACCGCAAAGTTTGCTCCAATGGCATAATTCGAGATGTCGATACCAACCTCCCGAGCCGTAGCTTTGATTTCCTCAATTAACACTGGATTATCAATCAAACTGAAGCCCATCGGTACAATCTCCACATGCTGCCCGCCCTGCTCCGCAATCCACCGAACGGCATCCGGCACAGTTAGCTCCTTACGATCCAACGCTTGCTGCAAACTGTATGTGCTGAGTCCAACTTTCATCTTCCTCATCCTCTCCCTCTCCTGTGATGGGTGTCCATACCCAACGTATACCTTGTTCCAGTCCATAGAGCAATTGCCAATAATCGCATGGCTCACCGATTTTCCTTTTCTAGCCCAAATCCGGCTGATCCACGAACATGACAGCGGCATCTGCCGTCCCATGAAGCTCAAATATGATGATCTCGTTCTCCCCTAGACGGAGAAGAGGCGCAGGGACATACAACGTCTGTTGCGGGCCTTTATTCCAGTAGCGCCCCAGATTGAATCCGTTTACAAATGCAACCCCTTTTGTCCAGCCGTCCAGACGAAGAAAAGTATCCTTTATATCCAACACATCTTCAATATGAAGACTTCCTCGATAAAAAAATGGCTCCTCTGTTACTGTTCTTACGCTACTCTCAAGCTCAGACAGCACAGCGAAAGATAAACCCGAAAGATCGGTCATCGGCAAACAATGAATCGTCCAATCGTATAAAAACTGAAATCCATGCCGCACACCCTCCGTAATTCCCTTCGGATCTCTCAGGTACGGACCATAATTGATTCGCCCCATATTCTCAACGAGAATGAGCAACTCCGTGCCTTCCGCGGGTACTTCAAAGGATATCGTTGTCGCCGTGGGATTCCCACGTTCCAGTACTCCCTGTAAAAGGCCATCTACAAACACCATTGCCCGATCACGAACCTCCTGAACAACGAATTCCTGTCGTTCTCTTGGCCCGGATATCCGTGTCTGGTAGCTGATAAACCCATAATCCTGCCCCAGCTTCTCCATCGGCTCCGGATTTGTACGGTGCACTGGAATAGCCAGTGCGTCCAGTTGTTGCATCAAGCTAGCTCGCTGCGCCATCTCGACCCTACCGTAAGCAGCCGTTCCTATAGGTTCCGGTAAAACCATATTTCTCGGTTCAGAGCTACGATCATCTTTTTTAGAACCGCTATACCGCGAGAGAACCTCCCTCACCGCATAAAATTTCGCTGTGAGTTCTCCCGATTCACTAAGCAAAGAGTCATAGTCGTAACTCGTAATGGTTGGTTCGTATTGATCCTTTTGCTGACAGTTCGCTCCATTATAAAATGCAAAATTCGTACCGCCATGGAACATGTAGAAATTCACCGAGGCGCCTGCTTCTAACATTTCCTCCAGCACTTTAGCTACATCTTCTGCTTCCCGAGTGTGATGAGATTCGCCCCAGTGATCGAACCAGCCATTCCAAAACTCCATACACATAAGAGGTTCCTCTACCTGATATTCACGCAGCTTAGCGAACGCCCACTCTGTCCCCGATCCAAAATTCACTGTTGCCAAGTGTCCTGGCACGGAACCAGCCTGCAGCATATGATCGGTTGGCCCATCCGAGGTGAACAGGAGCACATCCATGCCCCGCCTCACCATGCCATCTCGCAAATATTGCAGATAACTCGCATCGTTCCCGAAGCTGCCATATTCATTTTCAATCTGCAATGCAATAACGGGGCCGCCAGAGGTGCTCAAAAGAGGTTTTAATGTGGGTAAAAGTACATCGTAATACCGATCCACATGCGCCAGAAACACCGAATCATTGCAACGAAGCCGCAGATGGTCATCCGCAAGCAGCCAGGAAGGCAATCCGCCAAATTCCCACTCCGCACAGATGTAAGGACTTGGACGAACGATCACATGCAGCCCCAAGCTCCCCGCAAGTCGAATAAATTTCTCCACGTCCGCCATGCCTTCGAAACAATACATCCCCGGCTGTGGCTCATGCATGTTCCATGGCACGTAGGTCTCCACCGTGTTAAACCCGCAGGCCTTCAGCTTCAGCAGCCGATCTTCCCAATACTCGGGCACCACTCGAAAATAATGAATCGCACCCGACAGAATTTGAAAAGGTTCTCCATCCAGCATAAATTGAGACCCCCGAGCCGTCAGTACCGCCATCTCACACGTCCTCCCGTTCACTGTAAAATAAACTGAATCTAGATAACGTCGGGAACCATCTGGACTCCTGAATGGTTACTCGAACCCGGCGTGCAGTCACTTTTGGAAAACAGCAAATCCGCTTATACCCAACCACCGTTCCGGCATAGATATCCTGCCACCGACCATCCTCACCGCATACTTCCAGCGTGAATCGTTCGATCCGTTGCCCCGATTGGATGTGCTCCATCAGCATCACACGGTCGAAGGTCTTTTCTTCCGGCAAAATCAATTCAATCCACGCCTGCTCTGTTCCTTCGCGTGGGCACCAATAAGCTTTTGGTTTGCGCTCTCCATACGGATTTAGCACTTGTGAAGCATCATGTGCTTCGTCCATCGTCTCCGAAGCCTTCGCCCGTGCGCCTTGCGCCAAGTCTTCACTGAACGTGGTACGCAGCGCTGAACCTAACTCCCACAGTCGCTGAACATCATTTTCATGAATCAGACCACGCTTGTCTGGGGGCAGGTTAAGCAAAAAACAGGCGTTGCCGCCCACGGCCCCGTAATAAACGGACAGCAGTTCCTCCAGCGTTTTGACCTGATCATCTTCACTCGCATGATAGAACCAGCCTGGACGTATCGAAGTATTCACCTCGGCAGGATACCACACCAGCTGATCAGCATAATCACGGATAACGCTCCGACTCCCCAGATCACGGTCCTGTGTATTGATTTTCCTCGCAAACGCTCCATCATCCACCTGCTGTGACTGCTCCTGAATCTTCTCATTATCCTGCATATGCGCCGGCACAACGCTCCATTCCGATTCCCGCGTATGTCCCGCCTCGTTGCCACACCAGCGCACATCTGGGCCACAGACCGAAATAACCGCTTCTGGCTGAAGCTCACGAATGAGCGCATAATAGGCGTGCCAGTCATAGACCTGCCTTTTCCCATTGGGCCCTTCGCCACAAGCTCCATCAAACCAGACACAGAAGATGTCACCGTAGTTCGTCAGCAGTTCGCGCAGTTGATGAAGAAAAAAGGCGTTATACCGCTCCGAATCTCCATAACATGCTTCATGGCGATCCCAGGGTGAGAGATACACCCCAAATTTCAACCCGGCGTCACGACAAGCATCGGCAACTTCTCGAACCAGGTCACCAGAGCCATTCCGCCATGGACTTGCTGCGACTGTATGATCTGTATAACGGCTGGGCCATAGACAGAATCCGTCATGGTGCTTGCATGTCAAAATCAGCCCTTTCATGCCTGCATCTTTACATGCCTCCACCCATTGCCCTGCATGTAGTTCAGTAGGGTTAAAGATTGCCGGGTCTTCCTCACCCGTCCCCCACTCCCGATCTGTAAATGTGTTCACGGTAAAATGGATAAAAGCATAAAACTCCATCTCCTGCCATCTCATTTGGTGCTCGGATGGGCTGACCTGTGCCGCTGTTTTAATCCAATCCGCTGGTGCTGGTAAAAGCTTTGAATTCATGGCTCACACTCCCTTATATGAAAAGTGCATTTTGCTTTTATTGCTTTTTGTTCTAGCTGCTCATCCGCTTCTTTAACTACCGCTATGTCGGCTGTTTCTAACAGCACCCACACAATGGATACCATTACTGCAACTCTTGTACTGCATGAATCAATGCCGCTTTGGCCTGAGCGACAAGCTGAGCATCTACAGGATGATCAAAACTCCCTCTGTGCCGCACACCCGATCCCATATGAATTTCGGTAATCCCCGTTCGGCTCACAATGGTTGGAATCCCATCAATCGTGACACCCGACCCCGCCATAATCGATATGTTCAACCTCTGTCCTATCTCCTGCAACTGCTGTAGTTCGAGCAAACCCTCAGGTGCTGTAAGTTTCCCTCCCGAGGTAAGTACACGCTCAACGACACTCTCCTCGCTCTTACTAACGCTTGCACTCTTGCTCTTGCTCTCACACTCACTCTTGTTCTTGCTGTTATTCTCGCTACTGCTCCTGTTCTTACTTTCACTAACACTCTCACTCTTGTTTTTCATCTCCCTCTCATACTCATACCTGCCCTTACCCTCGTTCCCTCCATTGACGCTACCAATGCTCTCCAGTGCTCTCACCACATGTGCACTCGAATCGATGGCGCGATGAAACGTAACTCCCATCCCCTGAGCGCTTAACAGACAAGTTTGTAAAAAGGAGCGATCTACTTCTCCCTCATCGGTGAGAGCTCCAATCACGATGCCTGCGGCACCAAGCTCCCTCGCCACACGTATGTCTTGAATCATCGCCCGAAGATCATCAGCGCTATAGCAGAACGAGCGGCTATGTGGCCTTATCATGACATACACTGGAATCGACACCTTGGATACAACCTGTTCAATCTGCCCATAACTGGGCGTAAGACCACCTTCGTTCATAGCCGATACCAGCTCGATCCGATCGGCTCCCCCCTGCTCAGCCGCTTGGGCATCTACTGCGTCTACCGCAATGACTTCCAAAGTCGGTTGTCTCTTAATGACTTGCATATTCATAGGAACACCTCCTCACAAGTAATCACGACAGAAAGGACCGATTAAACGCATGATCAGCGTTTCTGCGGTCCTTGCTTTATTCCGATGTGTGAACGTTCAGTTTCCAGAACGCAACCCGGTCTCTTTTCCACGTATACGAGATGTACAGGTTCTGCCCCTGAGATACGATGGCAGGATATGAATACTCTCCCGGCTCATCTTCAAGCACCCATTCATCTCCCCAGCTCGCACCATTGTCATTCGAAAAAGTAACCACCAGTGGTGTCCGGGGACTCTCTGTCGCATATCCGCTCACGGGATTGTAAACAAGCGCAAGCAAGCCACTCTCCAGGCGCGTGACATCGATTCCGCTATTGTTGTTTGGCAGTTCTGTCGGGTAAGCTTCACACCATGTCCTGCCTCCATCCACCGAGTCACTGCGGAAAATCTTCTCCTCCGTACTGCGAAGCAGCATATGTGCATCATTAGCACTTGAAGTCCATAAAGTAGGCTGAATCAGACCTTTTGCAATCCAATGATCCGCCCCCACATAAACAGACAAATTCATCGGCACGGGTTCACTTTTCCTCCATGTCTTGCCCTCATCGGTTGAAATATCAACAAAAGCTTCCCACACCTGCTTGCCCAGATTCTCCGTGTCCATTCGCTCAATAGAAGCCGGAGCCAAAATGGTTCCATCCGTTAGCCGTACAGGTTTATTGCGCACCGGACCACGGCCACCCACATCACCGGGAACCAACTCACGAGCCTCCGTCCATGTCTGACCACCATCCTCCGAGCACATGATGCGCGTATGCCAGTCTGTAATTTCGTGTCCCACCTTGTAAAAGAGGACAAGTGAGCACCCATGTGCATACAGCACCGGGTTCCAATGGGCAATGCCTTCTTCATCCGCTACTTTGCGCGGCGCTGACCACAAGCCATCTTGCTCCTGAATAGCCATCCAGATAGCGGTGTCGCTGGATTTTTCATACGAACCTGCGAACCAAGCTGCAATAACCACCCCACCTGGAAAAACAGCAATTGTGGATGCATGACTACTCTGAAAAAGCTGTCCTTCTCGAAAAACATATTGTTTCTCTGCCATCATGATCATGAGTGAGCCCCCTGCCTTTTACTTCTTTCACTGCCTCCATGACTCTTATTGCTTTGACTACCATCACTATTTGTTATTTTTGTTATTTTATTTGTTATTAAATTATAGCTTCAGTCTAAAACGTTAGGTATTGAACGTCAATACCCGAAGGTGAACCCTAAAACCACAACTTTATAGAATTCACGGTCTACCATGCAACCCTTTGATGGGCGAAAAATTTTTGAGACATGACGCAAAAAAGACGAAGCAGAAGAATCTCTACATCGTCTTTGTATCCTGTGCTAGCGTCTTTCTTACCTATTCCTAACCCTTTAACAAAGAAATAAAGGGCTTTCAAAATTGCTTTTTTCTACCTACTTGTCCCATCGGAGACCACACCGTTTTACTTGTTACGCCGGGCTTTTGTCATTCGGTTGAACATAATCAAAGCCACAATAATCATGGCAAGCATCGCAATATTACTGGACACCTCTTGCGACAGTCCAAACAGCATACACACGTTAGTAACCAGACCTCGCACAATTAATGCAACGACAATCAGCAGAATCGGACTTAAATAATTGTATCTTTTCATCGTTTGCCACACCCCTGACCCCATTATTCTGTTTGACCACGATCCCGTAACTCGATCATAACAGTCTGCTCCTCCGGTGACAACAAAAGGACACTGCAGGCAGTGTCCTTTGTTATCATCCCAGTAATGGTTCTAGCACCACACTATTACACTTTCTACTTAGAAAGAGACCCGAATGGATGCAAGTGCCAATCCATTTACATGTCACCTTTTATATCGCAAGCATACCCGTTAAAACCCAACCTACACCTGCTTGAATTCGATCCAATCGATCTGCAGACCTGGTTTGGTAAAGTCGAGCTTGAGTTCATACAGCCCGGCCTCCAGCTGCACTTTCACCAGCTTTTGTCTGATCCATTTGCCTTCTGTACCGTTCGTTTGAATCGTCGTAGCAAGCTGACCATTCAGCAACACATTACATGCACTTTGCGCCAGTTCAGGCTCAGGTGACATGATCTGCACAATAATCCGGTACTGGCCTGCTTCATCCACTTTCATATATACAGGCTCAGTTACCGCAGGTTTTACCTGTGCATTGTCAGCCAGCGACCGGGCGTTTGCCTCAGTCAGAGACGCATTCGCCTGGAACGCGGCCACGTTCTCTACTATCTCATGTTTGCGTGAGGATACCGGCGCGTTCATGATGAATTTGCAGATGTTGATCGCGGAGCGTTGCAGCTCGCCGCGGGTCAAAGTTCCATTTTCGAGCGATTCCATTGTATTATCATCCCAGCCGTTGATCTCTGCGCCATAGTTTGGCACAACCATGTACAGGTCGTTCTGAGCGCGAACCATCCAGTTCGTGAACTTGCGATCGGCTTCTCCACCTTCTACCACATCGTTCATAATGGCCCACCAGTCGGTCATCACAATGCCGTCGAAGTTCCACTCTCCACGCAGAATCGTTGTGTTCAGATCGTAGTTGGATGCAGCCCAGTGTCCGTTAATCGGATTGTAAGAGGTCATGATGGAGTTCGCTCCACCCTCTTTTACCGCAATCTCGAACCCTTTCAGATAAATTTCGCGTAACGCACGTTCGGATACAACAGCATCGACTTTGCTACGGTGTTTCTCCTGGTTGTTGCAGGCAAAGTGTTTCAGTGTGGCGTTAGATCCGCCCTTCATAATACCTTTCGTACAAGCTGCGGCAAATACACCAGAAATCAGCGGATCTTCCGAGAAGTACTCGAAGTTACGACCATTCAGCGGACTGCGGCGGATATTGAGTCCAGGTCCGAGTAAGGTGTCCACCTGATTGCGAAGCAGCTCTTGTCCTTCCATCACATACAGTTCTTCTACCAAGTCTGCATTCCACGTTGCCGCTAGCAGCGTTCCTATAGATACTTGTGTTGCTTTTTCCCCACTATCCATACGGATACCGGACGGACCATCTGCCGTACAGGCAACAGGAATGCCATAGTTAAACAGGCTGTCACTCACACCGCCAAAAGCCGATGCCGTTCCCGAAGTAACCAGCGGACTGCTCATGCCTTCGCCGCGTACAATTGCTGCCAGATCCTGATCGCTCAGTTGAGCTACAAAGGCCTCCAGACTCACTTTACCCGCCTTCACGTCACTCAGCTTGTAACCCTGATTTCCCGTTTGCTCCAACGTTTGTGGCAAGTTCTGCTTGATGCGATCCGCGATAGACACTTTGCGCTTTGGCACATCTACATAAGTCAGCTCATATGATCCATCTGCCTTGCGAATGCCCGGTTTCAACCGTGTAAAATCTTCCGTTGGCGCCATCGCTTCCTGCAATTGCTCCACCAGTTGAACCGTGTCCACAACGAAGCCATCTTGGCCATCCACGCCAACATGCTCTACCTGCTTCACACTCGTACCCACATGTAGACGGTACGTTCCAGCTTCAAGCACGTATGCGGAAGCATATCCCGTTACACCAGCATCATCATACGAAGCCATGCGATTTACCGGGAAACGAATCGTTAACAGCTCGGAATCGCCGGGCTGCAATAGTCCTGTTTTGCCAAAAGCGGCAAGTGCTTTCACCGGTTGTCCCAGTTCCCCTTGCGGTGCTTCATAATACACCTGAACGACCTCTTTACCTGCATAGGTTGTACCGGAGTTGGTCACGTTCACACGAACCTCGATCAATGTCTCACCGTTCTCGGTCACCGTGCGAGCTTCCTCGATTTGTGTGGCAAAAGTGGTGTAAGACAAGCCATAACCGAACTCAAATTGCACTTTTTCAGGTCGAAACGTTTCGAAAAAACGATACCCCACATAAATATCTTCCTGATACAGGTTCTTGAACTCATTTCCGTAGTTGCTTGTAGAAGGGTAATCTTCGATGGAATATGCAATCGTATCCGTCAGTTTACCGCTTGGTGTCACGTCTCCAGCCAATACGTCCGCGATCGCGTTACCGCCTTCCATGCCCCCGTGCCAGGAGTAGATCATACCTTGAATCGGATGTAGAACCGTTTCGTTCAGCCAGCTCATATCCATAATATTGGAGACATTAAGTACTACAATTGTATGTTCAAAATGGTTCGTCACATGCTTCAGCATCGCCTTCTCATCGTCGGTCAGACGATAACTTCCGGGTGCATCTGCATTATCCTGATCTTCCCCTGCGGTACGTCCAATGACCACAATGGCTTTACTGGATTTACTTCTAGCCTGTGCAACCAGTTCGTCCGTGAGTGGCATTTCCTTCTGATTCCACGGCTCGGCCGCCCATACTTTGCCGCCATCGTCAAACGGATTTTCCTCGATCCATTTCTCATAAACGGCTGCTAATTCCTCGTTGACTGTAATGTTCTTTTTGCTACGCAATCCATCCAGCAGATTCGTGGTATACGCGACATGAACACTCCCGCCTGAACCTGTGCCGCTACGATAATAATTTACTTGAATCCGGCCAAAAACTGAAACGTTTTCGGAACGACTAAGTGGAAGTACCTGTCCTTCATTTTTAAGTAAAACTGCTCCTTCGGCAGCCACTGTACGGCTGAACTCTGCAAACCCTTCCAATGGAACACCAATTAGATTTGTACTCAAATGATTTCCCTCCTGAAATGTCATCTCCATATCTGTGTGAAACGGCTATTTATAAACAAGATTAGATCGTACCCCCATTACTACGATGGCAAAATAACCTTAATATCGCTCTTTCCCCGACTAAGCTCATTTAAAAATAGAACTAACTTCATGGATATGGCTGATTTACTTGTACCTAGTCCCATCTTAACAGATTGCCTACATGAAAATATATGAGAAATATTTATGCTCTTATAGCAAAAATGAAAGCCACGAACAAAGTCGTCCGTGGCTCTTGCTTCTTTTTTATATAAACACAGGTCAAGTCGTCAGCTTCGCATATACCAGAAGGAACAGCATATCCTCACCCATAATCACATATCCGGGAACGCGGTAGATTAGATCCACCACCACAAAGGCCACTAACAGCCCCACCATGACCACCATATGAGTCGGACGGAGACGGAGATGCGGATGTCTGTAGCGATGAAACACAAGAGTAGTCGATAGGAAATACAACAACACCGAGCCAAATACAAACGCAAGCATAAACTCATAACTCAGCAGGTTCTGGTACAGCAGTTGGATCGATGCAGCGATCATACTCAGGGAGATGTAGATAAATAGATGCCCGTAGATAATTGCCTGCCCGGCGGTTTGCATCTCTTTGCTCACTTTTTTCTCCACGTTATCGAAGTACTGCCACCACATGGCGATGACAAACAGGGACGTAAAGACGGCAAACAAGATTGATTTCAAATCCCATTGATCGGCCGACAATACCGCGATAATGCTGACAACGGATTCACCGAGCAGAATGAGCGTAAAAAGAGCGAAACGTTCCAGCAGATGATGGGTCTGCACAGGCACCTTCACCAGATTTTTACGGCCGAGTAGTGGCAAAATAATATCCACGGCAATCCCGGCATACAAAATTACGTAACGCACCCATGAATCAAAGAACAGGGAACCCGATGAGATCACGATGCCAATGATGAACGAGAGGCCCAGGAAACGGGCGGCCTGCTGCTGATGCTCGCTTTTCGATTTGTGGATCGTCAGGTACTGAATCGCGGTAAATGCTCTGGAACCAATATAACCTACGAAAAAGGATAGATAGTGTTCGTCAAAATGAGTGGACAGACTTGCCGTCATAATGAGAACCGACAGCAGTTGAAGGATGAGGAAAATCCGATGGCTCAGAATATCCTGACCATAACGGTTGATGAACAAGGTCTGGCCTACCCACGCCCACCATACCGGGATGAAGATTAACACGAACTTTAATAAATATTCCCATGTAATGACGCCGTGCTCGGCATGTAACAAGACATGGCCTGCTTTGGAGACTGCCGCGACGAAAAGCAAATCATAGAACAGCTCCAGCCAGGTGACCTTTTTCTCCATCATCCCTCAATGCTCCTTTTGGTTTAGTTTCATATTCGTTGAAAAAAAGGTGTTCACACGCAAACTTGGAGGACAGAACAACCTTCCAATATCCTTTATCTCTCTACCTCACTCTGTTACAGCTGTGGCGGAATAAGTGTTCTAACTTGAATCGGCTGCAGATTATCCTCGATCTGAGTCCGGTATTGCTCAAACCACTCTGGCAGCATCAGTTTCTGTCCAAGTGCTTCGGCGGGTTCGTCTTTGGCAAAGCCTGGAGGATCAGTCGCAATTTCGAACAAAATTCCGCCAGCTTCTCTGAAGTAAATCGCGTTGAAATATTGGCGATCCCGGACTGGGGTTGGCTGGTACCCGTATTCACGTACAGCTTCGCTCCACTGCGCGTGCTGTGCATCATCGACTGCACGCCATGCGATATGGTGTACTGTTCCCGCGCCGCCCATACCAAGCGGTACGCGGGTAACAGGCACATCCACGATGTTGCCAATGTCTCCGATGGAACGGAAACGGGCATATTCTTCATTTTCGCCCACCTTCACAAATCCGAGAATACGCTCAAGCGCATCCATCGTACGCTGTGGATTCACACTGAACAGTACGGCTCCACCAAACCCTTTGATTGCATATTCAGCAGGAATACCTTCCTGCACCCAAGTGTTTGCCACTCCTTCTTCCCGCTCAACAAGCTCCAGACGCAAGCCTTCGCTATCTTCGAATTGCAGCAATTCCTCATCAAAGCGGTTAGTGCGAGTTAATTCGATATTAAAACCTTCCAGACGATTTTGCCAGAAGTCCATAGAACCCGGTGGAATGACATATGAAGTGATGCCGACTTGACCGCCGCCAATCTGGCCTCGTGGTGAACCAGCCGCCGGGAAGAAGGTAATAATGGTTCCTGGACTGCCGTGCTCATCTCCGAAGTACAGATGGTATACATCCGGTGCGTCGAAGTTCACTGTTTTTTTCACCAGACGAAGTCCCAGAACTCCGGCGTAAAAATCAACGTTAGCCTGCGGATCTGCAGCAAAAGCGGTAATGTGGTGGATGCCTGTCGTTTGAATATTCATGATTATTTCCTCCTTGGTTTGTATGCTTATTTATAGTGGAATTATATTATCTTTAAATTAAGATATATGGTCTGTGCTACTAGTTCCGGATTGAGACTAACATCCGTACGAGTAGCACAGTTTATCGTGAACTCCCGATCAGGGAACGTTTAGTGCCCCTCTGCTTCTGCAACAAAATCTATGGATTCTGTCTGGAAGCTTGCTCTTGTTTTAATTTATCTGGAGTCACGTCATCGCCGTTTGGATCGTAGATGGTGGCATTCAGCAAAATGTCGTTGACTGAACCACGGAAAGTCTGCAAATATTCCTGGCGAAGGCGAGTCTGTTCAGCCTGTTCCATCTCCGTCAATCCACCTGCTTTGGCTTTTCTCGCGAGTTCATTAATTCGCGTCAATGTTGGAATCATCATCTGGATCTCTCCTCCTGTTCAATCATTTGAAGATATTTATTTGAGTATATTCTTTCTTTAGCGTTGCTGTCACTTTCATTCAAATTAAATATCTTAATATAAAGATAATTGATTTTGTTTTGGTTGTCAACACTTTGTTTTTATGAAAAATCAAGCGGGTTTACTTCGCCTTCAAACGTCTTGCTTCTATAAAATTAAAATCAATAAAAGGTTAGCTCTACGGATATGATCTCCTGTTGAACTAACCTTTTATTCGAAGTTATACTTAGCATATATTAGATAAGCTTAAGTTGAATTTGAATCTTAAGTATCCCGTTACATCGGGAATCCGGATTTGGCAAGCGATCAGGCCAGCTTTTGTCCGCAGTTCGGACAGAAGTTGGCTCCTTCATTTTTGGCACCACAGTTCGGACAGAAGTTTGGCTTTTTGCCATCCCCACCAGAAGACGAAGGCGTACCCGCATTATTATTCTGCTGTTGACTTTGATTCTGGTCGCTTTGGTTATTCCCTTGGTTATTTGAATTTTGATGATTGGAGTTCTGATTGTTCTGGTTCATGTTTTTCAGCATTTCATTCGCCATGTTCATACCCATCATCATACCTGCCATATCGGAAGCTGCACCGCCGCCCTGTACTTTACCGGAAGAGATCCCGTCGGTCATACTCACCTGCTGGTACTTTTGCAGATTGCCGATCATCTCGTGGGAGGCCGTTTTGGTGATCATATCCTGAATTTCCTGCGGATAGTTAAAGCTCATCACCTGGAAGCCGGTTATGCCAATCCCGATATCCATCATCTGCATATCCAGATCCTCTTGAATACCGCGTGCAATATCCGATGCATTCGCTTGTAGATTGAACATGTCCTTGCCCTCACGGCTAATCCACTTCATCAGTAGCTGATCCAGCACAGACGTGATGCGGATTTTGACATCCTCCACCAGGTAACTCTGTTTAATGCCTGCGATTTTATCGATCAGGGTGACATAGTCACTCACCTTAAAGTTAAACGTTCCGTTCGCCCGAATCGGCATACCGCCCGGAAGCTGTGGTGTCGGAATCAGTACCGGACTTTGCGTACCCCAGCGGACGGTGAACTCCTTTGTATTTACAAACAAAACCTCAACCCGCATACCGCTGTTGAATCCGAACTTGAATCCTTTTAGCGTGGACAGAAACGGAATAATCTCCGAGTCGATATTAAACGAACCTTCGTCCTCAAAAATCCCTTCCACCTTACCGTTATTCAGGAAAATTGCATCCTGTCCCGAGCGGATAATCAGCTTACTGCCCTTTTTAATCTCTCGGTTGTTCCACTTCCAGAAGATCATATCATCTCTGAATTCTTCCCATTCCACTACGTTGGAGAACTGATTTCTAAAAAATCCCATGTTCGATCCCGTCCCTTCTATAGTAACCCTATCAAGCTTCATCTACGTTGTGCCATCATTCAATAAATGTTGACGATATGTCTGGTTATTGCGGTTAGAACGATCGGCTACTACCACTGTGCGAATGTCCACCTGCGGTCGTACCTCCACCACCGCCGCCTCCGCTGTTGTTATTGTTTTTCTCAATTTTGGTCTTCGTGACCGTTGTGCGAATATATCGATCCTGACGATCAATCACATGAGAGTTATCCGAATCCTCATAAGTAGCGCGGTTCACCGTCACACGTCCGCCCGAACGATAGGTCATGACACCAACGACAATACCACCAATCGCTACAGATGCGGCAAGCTGAAACCATGTTTTGAATAAAATATTATCCGGGTTCACTCCAGGCTTGAGATCCAGATATTCGTAAGACAGGTTCAGAAACTTTTCAAAAGCGATCCGATAATTGCCTTCTGATAAATCCGAGTAAATTTTGTCTGTAATTCTAGCGGTTCGGTCGTTGTCGACGTATTCTTCACCTTTATAAAAACCCGCCACATAAACCTTCCGATTGTACATATCCAATGTCAGCATAACGGTGTTCCCATGAGGTTTATCATACCCTGGTGCACGGTTATCGTAGAATTCCTGAGTCAGAAGCTTATCTTCCTTCTGTTCCTCGTTGTTAGTCGTGTAAATGATCAAGTCCGTCTGACGCTCCGCCGAATACTGATTCGCCAGTGCATTTAATTCATTTCGATCCTGTTCACTTAACAGGTTAGCCTCATCATAGATGAGGTTTTTATTTTCCGCTGCGGATGCTGATGATATCGGAAAGATCGGAGCGAGCATGGTCACTAGGAGTAAAATTAGCGCAGCTATCGCAACTAAGGGTCTTTTTTGGCTCACAGGAATCCGCCTCCCATCATCCACGACACCAGCTTCAGCGATAACAGCGAAACGGCGGAAACCCCCGTAAACCATCCAGCCACCTTAGCTTTACTGATCGGCGGTTTGCCAACCACTTTACCCGTCTGTCCATTCATGGCAAAGGTGTACTGTTTGTGGTTGTAATCATAGTTGACCATCCATACGGGTAACAGGACATAGTCTGCATTTTTGAGCGTGGTATCGATATGTTTATTGGTGTAGCTCACGCTTGTATATCCCGATACGGTAGAGGCGATGTAAGAATCAATGTAGGATCTCGTCTTATCCTTGGCCCGTGGGAAAAGCTCATCTTCGGAATAACTGTATTTTTCCGCAATATATCCCGCCAGATACGGGGTTTTGAACAATTTCAGCTCATTGTAGGGAAACGGCTCCAGCTTATCCATCAGCTCGTCGTTCATTTTTTCCGATGCGTCGATGGGCAGATTCACGTATTCCAACCGAATTTTACGATAAATATCAAAATGCTGCGTCTCCGTATAATGGTAGTCACCCTGCGTATAGGATCGTACCTTGGTACCCTGAGCATGGACCTCAATTCGGTTATGTAAATCATAAAGCCAGAACGGCACGTATATGCCGGTAACGCTCTGGATGCGATCAGCGGTCATGAAGCCACCGGGCGTGAGCAGACCGTTTCTGCACCATTTTTTGAACGCCTGTTTCGCTTGATCTTTGTTGATGGAAAAAGGAATCACCATCGCCGGGGCCAAATTGCCCGTCAGCCGATCACTTAGCACCACCGCCGCACCGCAGAAACTGCATGTCGTTGCACTTGTCTCCGGTTCGGTCACGATATCTGCTCCGCAGCTGTTACAGTGATATTCCTTCACTTCCCCCTCCGTAAACACCTGCTTCTTCAAGGGATCAGGGAGCTGTTCAATGTTGTCCTGCCGCCCGCAGCTCGGACAAGATAATGCACCGGACACACTATCAAAAATCATGCCGCTGCCGCAATTCGGACATTTATACTCTAATACCGGCATCTGTTCACCTCCGTGTCTAAATCGGATGTCTTACTTCCCTAGTTTCTCCTGGATCGCTGCCAGTTCCTCGTCCGCACTTGGACTTGGATTCTCTCTCTCCCTATTACCCGCATCCGCGTTCATATCCCGCTCCAGCTGTGCAATCAGTTCATCCAGATCATCTTCCTGTGCGCCTGCGCGAAGCTCGGCAAGTGCTTCGGCTTCATTTAATGCCTGATTCGCTTGATCTTCCATCGCTTTAAACGCAGATTCAGCACGGCTCGCAGATGCATTTTGTTCATTCAACTGCTGCTTTGCCTTCGCATCAGCCATTCGGCCTTTCAGCTCTGCATGTCTTGCCTCCAATGTCCCCAAATCTGCAACAAGTTTGTCGTTCATGTGTTTCATCATCTGCGCTTTGGCGGAGGCCCGGTCGTATGCCGCTTGCAATTCATTGCGTTTGTCAGCCAGCTTCACTTTTTTCTCCAAAAAGCTGCGTGCCTTGTCCACATCACCTGACTCCGCTGATTTCTCCGCATAACGTTGCAACTTGTTCACCTCAGCCTGGCACTCATCCAGTGACCGCTTGGCCCGATTTTCATCCGACAGTACCGCGGCTGTCTCGGCTTTCACCTGTCCCAGGTCACTGCTCAGGCTCCGCATGTACTCGTTCACCGTTTTCTCCGGGTCGCCTGCCCGGTTCAACATATGATTCACATTGGCCTTCATCACGTCTCTAAACCTCGATAAGATTCCCACCATTTGTTCCTCCTTCGGGTATGTTCATATGAATATAATACATGAATAACACCGCATACGTTTCATTAAAATGATTCTAAGCTCTGGCTACATCTCCTCAGGCAGGCTCTCCACCGCTGTAAAAAAGACATCCAGCAGCTCCACACCATACGCAGTCCGCACGTATTCTGTAATCTCTGCCACATCCTCTTGCCGCTGATACTCCAGGCACGGACGGCCTTCGCTCCACAGCACTCTGCAAGGGAATCGCTCCACCACACACTGGATAATATGGTCTGGATCAGCGGCTTTATGTATATTGGGCATATGTCTCGACTCCTTTATATAAATTAGCTTTGATGTCGCAAACGCGCTCTAACTATGCACTTAGCAAATCCCTTCCCCAATGCTTTAATTTTGAAATACATGTTGTTTTGATTCAGTGCAGTTCGTCACATCGTTCTTCATACCTCGCTTCACTCCTCTTCAAAGATGCCTTTCTTCTTCAAATTAGCTATAATAAAGGGATCAATGATTTTATAAAAGGCAGGAAAACTATGCGTACACGAGTTCATTTCATCGCTCCTTATGAATCGATGATTCCTATTATAGAAGAATGCATCCCGCGCTATCCTGAGCTATCCATCCAGACCGATGTGGGTGACTTGGCAAAAGGGGTAGAGCTAGCCATTCAAGCCGAAAAAAACGGTGCAGAAATTATTATTAGCCGTGGTGGAACCGCGCAACTTATTAAACAGGCGGTGGCCGTTCCTGTCATCGATGTGCAGCTATCTGGCTATGACATGATTCGTTCTCTCACACTGGCAAGCCAGTTTAACGGACACACGGCTATCGTTGGATTCTCCAACATTACATCTGGCGCACAGTCCATAATCGACCTGATGGATCTGCCGCTCAAAGTTTACACCATACATAGCTCCGAAGAGGTCGCCAGGTTACTACTGGAGTTGAAGGCCTCTGGGTACCAGCAGATTGTGGGTGACGTTATCACCGTGAATACCGCAAAGGCCTACGGTCTGGAAGGTTTATTGATTCAATCGGGCACCGAATCCATTCTCAGAGCCATGGAGGATGCACAGCTAGTCTACCGATATTTGAGCAAAAATCAGACGGTCTCCATCATACTCCATGATCTCGTGACCCAAGAGCATCGGAATCTGCTGATTTTGGACGAACAGGACGAAGTAGTTTTTGAAAACTGGGCTGATTTTGATCATAATCCACTCACCGAAAATCACTTGTATCTAATGAACACAAGTCTGGAGTTCCATCAATCCAAAATTCAGAACGTGTTTATGGTAGACGATTATCAATTGACGGTGCAGGCTTATGAAACCAAGCTGGATAACAAGAGCTACAAGGTGTATCTGCTGGAAAAAGGAGAACCTTACGCATTTGCACAATTCGGCATCACCACGTTCACCGATTCCTCGATGGAGCCCATCGTTGCCGAATCACCTGCCATGCAGGCTGTATTAAAGAATATCCGCGCACTCTATTCGCATAATGAAGCGATATACTTATTGGGCGAAGCCGACTCTGGTAAATCCTTTCTGGTCAAACATATGCATCAGATACATGCTGGCGGTGGACTTTTGTTGCAAATTGCTCTCTCTCAGGTTCCTTCAGGTCATTTGCACAAAATCCCGTTAACCAAGGTGAAAACGGTCGAGCTGAATCAGATCGAATCACGCCTGAACGATCCTGAGCTGCTTACCTTCATCGAGACCTGTCTCCAAAACAACATCGGTCTGTTTATTCTAAGTGAGCAAGTGCCTGATCCGAATTGGACACTCCGGCTGAAGCTGAACACACTCATGATGCCAAGCCTGGCCGAACGTACGGAGGATCTTGAACCGTTGATGCAGCACTTCCTGACGGGGTATTATCACAAATACGGCACTACCGCTGTACGAATCAAGGAGGATGCACTACAGATAATTCGGGATCAGGCCGCACAGATGAACGTCAATCAGCTGAAACATCTGATCAAACAAGCTGCGCTGAATGAACCGGATTATGTCATTACGAGGGGCACTTTAAACCGTCTACTTCATCAACAGTCTGCGGCAAATGTAAGTGCAATGAAGCTTGGTGGTACATTAAAAGAAATTGAGCAGGAAGTCATTAAGCGAGTGCTACAGGAAGAAAATAATAATCAATCCAAAGCCGCTGAGCGTCTGGGGATTAACCGAGCCACATTATGGCGTAAACTTAAAGATTAACTTTAAGTTTACGTCTTTTTTATGGGCTTTTTTTGCGGGTTTCTTTTTCAAAAGCAGCACTCCTTATGCTCGTTTAATGGATATTGGACTACGCATGATGATTGTGTTGCATTTTTAAACAACTTTGAACTTACTTTAAATTTACAATAATTTATTGTTGCTAATTTAAACAACTTAAGCTAACATAGTCTCTGCAAGCGCTTAAGAAAACGATTACTTCATAAGGAGCTACGACTATGAATATTAAAGCTACGCTCGATCGCATCCCTGGCGGTATGATGGTTGTTCCCCTGTTGCTAGGTGCAACGATCAATACATTTTTCCCGAATGCTCTACGCATCGGCGGATTTACAGAAGCTCTTTTTGTAAACAGTGCGAGCACACTCATTGCATTATTCCTGTTAATTGCAGGTACACAGATCACATTTAAAACAGCTGGTTCCTCTGTCGGCAAAGGTTTGACCCTGCTTACGTTCAAGTGGGTAATCGGTGCTGGTCTTGGTTTCATCGCTATTCTACTCGCTGACTCAAACGGCTTATTTCTAGGACTTGCTCCGCTTGCCATTATTGCAGCTATGACGAATTCCAACGGTGGCCTCTACATTGCACTTGCAGGTCAATATGGCAAAGAAGATGATAAAGCAGCCTACCCGTTCCTCGCACTTAGTGACGGTCCATTTCTAACGATGGTAGCGCTCTCGATCTTTGGTGCGATGGGCTTTGCGAACGGTATGTTCTCTCCGATGTCCTTTGTTGCGGTATTGCTTCCACTGATCGTTGGTGTCATTATTGGTAATCTGGATCGTAATATGGCTGAATGGCTGCACAAAGGCAGTGACAAGCTCGTTCCGTTTTTTGCCTTTGCGCTTGGTATGGGCATCAACTTCTCCTCTATTATCCAAGGTGGACTTGGTGGAATTCTGCTCGGCGTGCTGACTGTGCTTCTTACAGGTGGGGTTGGATACTTGCTCTTCAAAGCCATCGGCTGGAATCCCATTGTTGGCGCATCTGAAGGCTCCACAGCGGGTAATGCGGTAGGTACACCCGCTGCCATCGTAGCTGCCAACGCATCCTTTGGCCCTATTGCGGAGATTGCTACGGTGCAGATTGCGGCAAGTGTTGTGACCACGGCAATTTTGTTGCCGATCTTTATCGGTTTCCTCTCCAAACGGCTGGAGAAATCAGGCGGGGTCGCCAAATATAATGAACGACCGACCACATAAATAATGGGCATTAATACTGAGTAACTTTTTTTGAGTTTTTTACCATATAAATTGAACTATCTATTTACACATTAACGGAGAGGACAGAAAAAACCTGGAGAAGCGAAGCCAAAAGCTTTCTGAAAGAAAGCTACATCGGAAGCATAAGCTTCGCCTTTATCACCGGATTTCCCCCTTTGGAAAAGGAATTCAAGAAATCTGGGGATAACAGCGATTGGAAGGTTATTCTGTCATCGGAGTGATCCGTGTAAACACCTTTGGTTCAATTTATATGGTTAATGTAACAAACGAAAACTAAAGGAGGGATGACTGCATGAAACTGGCCATTATTGCAGATGATCTGACCGGTGCCAATGACAGCGGGGTGCAGCTAGCCCGGCATGGCCTGAAGACGAGTGTTCTATTTAATATGGACGAGGCCTCTCTGGCCTCTTATGATACCGTTGTTTTTGATACGGATAGCCGTTCTATTGCAGCAGAGGAAGCTTATAATCGCGTGTATCATGCAGCCAAGTTGCTGACGGAGAACGGGTTCGATACGCTTTTCAAAAAGATGGATTCCACCATGCGAGGCAATATCGGTATCGAGATCGATGCAGTATATGACGTTGTACAACCTGATTTTATGATGATCGCCCCGGGATATCCGAAAAATAATCGTACCATTCGGGAGGGCATTCATTACCTAAACGGCGTGCCACTTGCGGAGACAGAAATTGCTCTTGATCCAAAAACACCCGTAACGATCTCTTACCTGCCGGATCTGCTCAAACAGCAGACGAAATACCGCGTGGGCGAGATCACAGTTGGTGATCTGGAAGCCGGACAAAAGCAATTACATGCCAAACTGGAGCAGTTCAAACAAAACGACATCCCGTATGTACTGGTGGATTCCACGGGGGAAGCACATTTGGAGCAGATTTTGCAGATGACACGGGACATGCCGTATACATTTGCTTGGGCGGGTTCAGCAGGGATTGCGAACTATCTCCCGGCTCACTATGAGCTAGAATCCAAATCCGCCGCACTCACCATCCCGGAGAATACCGGCCCCATCTTAACCGTCGTGGGCAGTGTGAATAAAAACTCTCGTGAGCAGTTGTATCGTTTGCTCCGTCAGTCTCGGATCGCGTCCGTATCATTTCATTCGTTCAAAGCCGTATCGGCAGAAGCAGATCGTACTGCGGAGATGGAACGTGTCTACGATGAGGTCAGAACCAAAGCGTTGGAGGGAGAAGATGTCGTGCTCTATTCCACTGCCGAATCCATCGATATTGAGCTGGCACGGGCAACAGGTGAGAATCGCGGATTGAATCACACACAAGTCAGCAACGAAATCGTACGTGCGATAGGCGAAATATGCGCCAAACTGCTCGAAGAGGGACTTTTCAAAGGAGTATCCATGACAGGCGGTGATACCGCCAAACAGATTTGTCTGAAATGGAATATTAGCGGATTCGAACTGTTGGACGAGCTTGAAATCGGCGTGCCAATCTCCAGATTTATGGGTATTGAAGATTTATATGTGATTACCAAAGCCGGCGGATTTGGCAAACCGGACGTCTTTATCCGAGCAATTCAAAAATTAAAAGGGGGCATTCTCGTATGAAACCCACAGTAGGTATTACGATGGGCGATGCCGCAGGCATTGGACCGGAGATTATTATGAAAGCATTGGCACATCAAGAGGTGTATGATCAGTGCAACCCACTTGTGATCGGTGATGCAAAGATTTTGGAGCGTGTGCTACCCGTGATCGGCTCCAACTTGAAAGTGAATTCTATTCAGGAACCAGAAGAAGCAAATTATGAATTGGGTACTGTCGATGTCATTGATCTGAACCTTGTTCCAGCTGATCTGGAGTACGGAAAAGTGTCAGCTGTCGCGGGAGATGCGGCATTTCAGTTTCTTGCGAAGGCCATTGATTTGGCGAAAAAGAAACAGATTCACTCGATCTGCACAGCACCGTTAAACAAAGAAGCACTGCATCTGGGAGGTCATCTGTATCCAGGCCATACGGAGATTTTGGCAGACCTGACGGACACCGAGGACTTCTCCATGATGCTCACTACGCCTAACTTGCGCGTCATTCACTTGACCACTCATATGGGTCTGATTGATGCTATTGCGAGCATTAACCCGGAAAGAACCTACACGGTTGTGAAGCTGGCTCATGATACGTTGAAAAAAGCAGGCTTTGACAATCCCCGCGTCGCGGTATGCGGGATTAACCCTCATGCCGGAGAGAACGGCCTGTTCGGCAACGGGGAAGAAGAAGAGAAGTTGCAGCCCGGCATTGAGCGTGCGCAGCAGGAAGGCATTAACGTCGTTGGTCCACTGCCAGCGGACACACTCTTCTTCCGCGCAGGCCGCGGCGACTTCGACATCGTTGTAGCCTGCTACCACGACCAAGGTCATGCCCCAATCAAGGTGATGGGCATTGAGGAAGGCGTGAATATCACAGTTGGACTGAAAGGCGGCATCATCCGTACATCCGTGGACCACGGCACAGCCTTTGATATCGCTGGCAAAAACATCGCTGATGATAAAAGCATGCTGGCTGCCATCCGTTCCGCCATTGAGCTTGCACCGAAAGATTTGGTGTAAAGAGAGTACTATTTTCATGTACACTTATACAGTCAAAGTAAGTTAGAAAAAGCAAACCCGTTGATTAGCGGGTTTGCTTTTTCTGAATATAATCTATGTATAACTCAAATGACTACAAAAACGTGCGAATTTTATCCAGACATTCTCTGACGACTTCATCGGAGGCCTTAGCAACGATATCGATTTGACTAGCTTTCCAGTCCAGATTCTTAATTTGATCTGTTAAAATAACCCCATCAAAGTATGACCCTTCTGGTAGCAATACTTCAAACCCCCAGCCTCTTACCGTATGCGTTATAGGACAAACCGAGACAAATCCTGTTGCTTCATTAAATGCTGCTGGTGACAGCACAATAGCAGGCCTTCTGCCTGCCTGTTCATGCCCGGTTTGTGGATTAAAATTGATCCAGACCAGATCTCCTCGTTCAGCACTCATTTAGATTAATTCTTTTCCTTCTCTGCCAAAATCAATTTCATCATGGCGATTTTCTGGTTTGCACTGTGCCAGCAATTCTTCCAAGGTCGGCTTTTTCTTCTGAGGTACCACGATAAGTGTGTTATCATCACTTACAATTAAATCAACTTCCGTTCCTTGGTAAACCTCGATTTTTTCGGCAATATGGCTTGGAATTCGAATCCCTAAACTATTTCCCCATTTCTGCACAGTAGTCGACATCGAAAACCCTCCTTGATTCAGAGATTTTGGATTCATTATATCACGCCCCCCGCCCTTCCGTATACACATAGTATATACACCTGAAGCGGCAATGATACAGATGAAACATCATATAGATAAAATAAGGCAAACCTACTTCATTCGAAGGTTTGCCTTGTTATTTTTTATATCCATACACCTCTAATGAAAAGAACAGCTACGATTCCTCTGTCACCCATTTTTATGAACCAACATGGGCAACGCCTCGAATCTCCACCCATTGTTCAGGGAATGCCAGATAATTTACCCCAATCAGACTGCCTGCCGGTCGATGCTCACCAATATACTCTTTAAACATTTCGATGGCGATTTCCCCGTGCTTCTGCGCCTGAGTCAAGTAAATTTCAACATATGCAAGATTAGACCTGGTTACATCAAACTGTGCTAATACGGTATCCAAGTTCTCTAATGTCTGTAATACTTGTGCCTGAATATCCCCCTCACCAACAAAGCTACCTTCTGCGTTGTGAGAAAATTGTCCAGAAATGTGCAGCGTATTGTTGACGCAGTAGCCTTGAGAGATCCCGTGATCCCAGAGATCATGATTGTACGTTTGAATTGTGGTCATGTAACTAGCCCCTTTACTTTAAATTAAGGCTAGTATAGACTGGGCAAAAAGATTAGGATAGTACGCACAATAATGATAGGTACTATCTGAAAGGATAGTGTAAACATGGGCATATCCGACTTTGACGGCGAGAATATAGCTATTCAAGATACACCTTTTGGCTACACCATGTCTGTCATCGGTGGTAAGTGGAAGATGATTATTTTATATTTGCTCGCCGCCAAGCAACCGGTTCGTTTCAATGAAATGCAGCGGCAGATTGGAGCGATCACGTACAAAGTTTTAAGTGCACAGCTCAAGGAACTCGAGGCCGATGGATTAGTTACGCGTAAGGAGTTCCCGCAGATCCCGCCCAAAGTAGAATATTCACTGACATCGAAAGCACAGACAATATTACCCGTGCTGGAACAGCTGTGCGAGTGGGGCGAAAAGAATCGTTAAAGCGGTAATGCCTTTAGAGACAACGAATAAAGATGGATTCCCTGTCATTTTCAATGGTCTATATTCGGCATTCAGGTATCTTATGCTAAACTGAGTATATTCAGTAGATTGTGTTGCAGTCGCTGCACCATTTTACGATCACAAGACACGTTTTAGTTTTAAATCAGACGAAAGAAGAGATTGTTCATGGGAAGAAAGCAATCGTTTACGGAAACAGAGCTGCTGGATATGACCAAAAAATTGGTGCTTGAGCATGGGTACGACGGTTTCCACCTCAAGCTGCTTTCGCAGCATCTCTCCGGAGCTCGGAGTACCATCTATCAGTATTACGCCAATAAAGAGGAGATTGTGGCTGCTTGCATGAAAAGAGTCATCGCTAATGTATTGGAACATGCATCAGCCGTTGATGAGTCCGACCCATTAGAAGCGCTTGAAGAACTGCTACTTATTTACGTTGAAGAAGCTGCGCTCCATCAGCTTCTAGGGGATGCGAATAAAATTAATACCTCCAACTCTCCTGCAGCAGCAAGAGATCTTGAATTTATTGAAGAAGCGCATCAGACACTCAAACTTCAATTATCACGTTTGTTTGAACGCGCTCAACAGGATAAATCTCTCCGCCAAGATATCCCTCTACCTGTACTTATTGGTGTCTTTTTTAACTTGTTCAATACACCTAACACGATGAATTTGCCTACAGCTGATTGGGGTAGACTACTTTTTCAAACGTGGATTGGAGGAGCCAAGAGATGAGTTTTCTTCTTGGGACTAATTTGACACAAGTGTCAATTATATTGTTTAATAAATGAGAACGTGTGTCGCGACACTTCAAATTTGACACAAGTGTCATAAAAGGGGTTGAGAGAGTGTTTTTAGCTGTAAAAGAATTAATGCACAGTAAATTGAAATTTCTAATGATTATCATCATTTTTGTATTGATCGCTTGGCTGGTATTTATTTTATCCGGTCTAGGCAATGGGTTATCCACGCTAGCTGCATCTACCTTTAAGAATATGAAAGCGGACTATGTCATTTTTGAAGAAGGCTCCCAGTCTTCCATGAGCAAGTCTTTATTGTCTGGTCAACGGGTGCCGGAGGCTGAAAAGCTGCCTAATATTGAAGCTGCCGCACCCATGGGTAGCACGATGGCGACAGCAATGAAGGGTGAAAGTTCAAAGAATGAAGATAAGGTCGATATTGCGATTATAGGCATTCTTCCAGGAAGTTTTCTAGAACCGAAGGTAGTCGAAGGTAAACCTCTATCTTCGGATAATCCTACTAGTGTAGTGGTGAATACTTCCCTTAAAGATGAGGGCTTCAAACTCGGAGATACGTTTCAATTAGATGGTACGACCGAATCCCTAACCATTATCGGTTTTGTGGAGAATGAGACGTATAACCACGTTGCATCCGTATTTACACCGATCGATCAATGGCGGAAGATTGCCTTTGCTGCTCCAGGTTCCGATAAAGGCTTGGCTGAACCTGTGAATGCCATCATGCTGCAAGGCGAGAATATAGATGCAACTGAAATCAATAACAAGTTGTCTGGTACGGATACCGTTACTCGGGGCGAAGCAGTACAAGGCATGCCCGGATACAAAGAAGAGAACGGCACGATTCTGATGATGCTGGCCTTTTTGCTCGCTATATCTGCCTTTGTACTGGGTGTATTCTTTTATGTCATCACGATGCAAAAGACGAATCAATTCGGCATTATGAAAGCCATAGGTGCCAGCAATAAATTTCTGAGTAAAACGATCGTATCGCAAGTATTTGTGCTGTCGGTAACAAGTATTCTGGTCGGTATTTTGCTGACTTATGGAACTGCTGCGATTATGCCTAAAGGTATGCCATTCAAGCTGGAGACTAGTCTTGTTGTGACCTATTCCATCATTCTGCTCGTGATTGCAATGTTAAGCTCGTTGGTGTCTGTTCGCAAAATTACCAAGATTGATCCGCTTAAAGCGCTCGGGAGGGTTGAATAATGACTACAGGTCTGCAGATGAATGAAGTCACTATGGTTTACGGTGAAGGAAGTAATCAGATGAAGGCTCTTGACCATGTGTCCTTATCCGTAGAGCCAGGAGAATTTGCTGCTGTCGTTGGACCATCCGGATCTGGTAAAAGTACATTTCTGTCGATCGCTGGGGCGATGCTTAAAGCATCTGAGGGAGAAGTCAGACTAAATGGAAATCTGATCTCGACGCTTACGGAGAAACAGTTGTCCACGATACGGCTCAAAGAAATCGGTTTTATCATGCAATCATCTAATCTAGTTCCTTATCTGCATGTTCTTGATCAGCTCCTTGTCGTAAAACGAATGTCCGGAACCGTCAGTAAGGAGGATCAACAATTTGCCATGAAGCTATTGGAAGAGCTAGGACTCGGACAGAAGTTGCGGAAATTCCCAGAGGAATTGTCAGGCGGCGAAAAACAGCGGACAGCCATCGCTCGTGCTTTAATGAATGATCCTAACCTGATTCTGGCGGACGAACCCACCGCAAGTCTGGATACCAAGCGAGCCCATGAAGTGGTCAGTCTCATGGCACAAGAGGTGAAAGCACGCCAAAAAGCGGCCATTATGGTCACGCATGATGAGCGTATGCTTGCCTACTGCGATAAGGTATACCGAATGAATGACGGAATTTTAACGCTCGCTGCAACGTCTTAGAATGAACTTTAACCGATGACTACTATTTTAGTAGGATAACTGCTTCATTTAGCTATTTAGCATTTTCAAGATAAAAAGCAGCAGAAACTATTTTCAGTTCTGCTGCTCTTTATTATTGTTATTTATTCTGTGGTAGTCGGTACATATTCATTAACCTCAAACGTAAGGATTCTATCGAAAATGATATAGTCTTTTCTACTCTTAAACGGCCCGATATTATTTTTGCCTTTATCGACTGCAAACATTACGGGGCCATTACCCGAAGCTTTTGTTTCATACCAATTAATAAAAGCATTTACTTGGGGCATAGATAGATCAAATTCCTTCTCTAATCCCGTGTTCAACGTGATTGTTAATAGTGCTCTTTCTCGAATGATTAAAAGGGAGGCAGAAACCTCATTGGAAGATGCCCCTTCTCCAACACTATTTACGGCCGTTATTTTATAATAATATGTAGTTCCCTCTGTAACGTTAGAATCTGAATAGTTAGTTGAATTTACTGTAGCAATTGTTTCGTAGGGCCCATCAGCCGAAAGGGATCTTTTAACATTATATGAAGTTGCCCCATTAACGGTATTCCAGCTGAGATCAATCTTAGAAACAACCGGTTCTGCTTTTAAGATCGGAGAAGCAAGATTAGGATTGATTAAATAACCGGTATCATCAATATCAATGGCGTCTAGAACCCACCTTTTAGTATCCGTAGATTTTATTTGTACAGTATGTTCTTTTGAAACGAGGTCAGCTACTTCAAACACAAGAGCTTGATTGATTTGAACTGATGGTCCAGTTACAGAAACGGGAGCATAATCAACACCGTCGATGGTGATTAATAGATTTGATGTGTAGTCTTGATAAAGGGTACTAATGATTCTTAACTGTGTACCATAAAATGAGAATTTTACAGTTTGAGAAGAGTTCGTTGGATTATTCGGCAGATAATGCAACGAATTCCCATAGAATTGAGGTCCTGTCGTTGTCGTCCACTGGTTACCACTATAGACAATTCTACTATCCTTATCATCTATTCTGTGCCACCCTTGCTCAGCAGCTAATAACGGTTCACCCACTGTTGCAGCCATTACACTCGATCCAAAAAAAGATGAGACTAACAGGATGAACGCAGTTAGACCAATGAAACCTTTTAATTTCTTTAACATTACGAAACCTCCATTTTTTTTATAAACATCATACTATCCTTCATGTCCTCCTTTGTCCAAACATAAGATGGAATATATTGTAAATTTTGATGTGTGAAATAAAACTAAGATTATGTATAACTTTTTCATTCCATAACAAAGAGCCAGCATCATAACCTCTTTGCTGACTCTTCCTTTTTTACGCTAATCAATTTCCCCTCATTCGAATCTTCCACATAATTCAGACGATACTCTGTATTCAATTCCTCTCTTCATCTCGCTTAGGTTATTACGTTTTTCCCTCCTCCTACAAGTACCATCTGACGTTCATCCTGTGCTGGTCTGCTACGCCGATACGCACTTGGCGACATTCCATTCTGCTTATTAAAAATGCGATTGAACTGCGAAAAGCTGGTGAAGCCACATTGGGCAGCAATATCCGTAATTTTCTCACTCGAATGTAGTAACATTTGTTGGGCATTTCGAATTCGGGTCATCTGCACATATTCCGTAAACGTGAAGCCTGTGACTTTGTTGAACTGGCGCGATAGATGATGTGCACTGACATAAAAGCGTCTGGACACCTCATCCAGCGACATCTCCTGCTGATAGTGACTGTGAATATAGGAAGCAATGGCATACATCCGCTGAGTCATGGATGATCCTTTTTCCTCGCGAACATAACTATTCTCCGCCGCATAGCGATGAAGACCACATAGAAACTCGACAAACTTATGATGAATAGCTACCGATTGAATAGGAGATAACTGCTGTGATATCGCAAAAATATCGTTAAGAGGCGCAAGAATTTCCTTACGCCGTTCTTCCGAGAAGCGGAAAATGGGAACCTGCGCATTAAATATCGTAAACAGCTCGCTGTAACCGTTCTCAAGTCCAGGTAAACTGCGAGGCATAGCAAAATTAATCATTAACCTTTTGGGTGGCACACCCTTTGGATATTGGGTTTTATGAAGCAAAGCAGGCCGAAGCAACACAATATCATAGGGCTGCATCTCGTATAAACTGCCTTCAATAATATGTG
Source organism: Paenibacillus polysaccharolyticus (assembly GCF_900102085.1). Classification (GTDB taxonomy): domain Bacteria; phylum Bacillota; class Bacilli; order Paenibacillales; family Paenibacillaceae; genus Paenibacillus; species Paenibacillus polysaccharolyticus. The sequence goes on from NZ_FMVM01000020.1 coordinate 102,737, forward strand.
CAGCGGTCCGATCCAGCAGAATGCAAATTTCATAAAAATCATGAAAATGCTGAAATTCCATATTGAGGTCATGCGAACGCTCGTCGTAATCCAGGTAATAATAAAGCGAATCCCCTGGCTGGTTCACATGGATCGCATATCCCTTCTCATATGTCAAAACCGATGATGTCATGGACATGCTCCTTCCCTAGGGCGTGTCTGAAAACGCTGAAGAAAGCAGATTTTGCCGAATTTTCGTTCCAAGCAAGGAAGTTTCCCGCAGGCGTGCCGGGGCACGTCAAGGGGAAGTGACGTAGCAGGGGGCGAAAAGGGGATAAAAGATGCACTTCAGTAGATTTCAAGACACGCCCTAATCATTCATACGTCTATTTTAGCATGAAATGCAATAAAAAAACGGCATTTCCAGCATACATTACGTAGTTTCTAGCATTTTTCGTTTGATATGATAAAGTTAAAATGTCAGCGTTTTCAACGAGTAAGCTTCTATTGTTGTTGAAGTAACCCTTACAGCCTGTACTTACTAAATACCAAGGTGGGAAACACATATGAAATTGAATTCCTTGTCTACTCGAATCCATACGATTGTGAAACACTTGGAAAGTGCGCGATTAACTTCAAAAACGTATATACCTGAGCTTTATCATAAAGAGAGCGGATACCATACCTGGGATCTCGTGCATGAAGACCCTTCTTCATGGAACGTGTTCCGCAAAGGTGATGGCTGGGGCGGCAAAGATGTACACAGCTGCTTCAAAACCCGCATTCGCATTCCCGACCAGCTGGAAGGAAAAAAGGTCGTCTGCGCCATCGTTACCGGTGCCACAGATATTTGGAACTACGATAATCCACAATTTCTGGCGTTCCTGAACGGAGAGCTCATCTGCGGTCTGGATGTAAATCATACTGAAATTGACCTGGCGCCTGCTGCTGTCAAAGGGGAAGAGTTTGAGCTGGCGCTGTATGCCTACTGTAGCACGTCCGCAGCCGATGTTTTCCTGAACGTATATATTGCCGAGCATCATGAGCCTGTCTCGAATTTGTATTATGACCTGAAGGCTGCACTGGATGCGGCAGACCTGCTACGCGAGGATGATCTGGAGCGTCTGAAGTTGATCGAACAGCTGAACGAAGCTGTAAATCTGCTTGATTTACGCCAAGAGAACAGCACAGCTTTTCACGCATCCGTACTGAAAGCAGGTGAGTATCTGCAAAACCATATCTATGGAGAAACTCGCCCCGACAGTGATCATATCCCGACCGTTCACTGCATTGGTCACACTCATATTGACGTAGCATGGCTGTGGACGCTGGATCAGACACGTGAGAAGGTTATCCGTAGCTTCGCGAGTGTGCTTTATCTGATGGATAAATTTCCGGAGTACACCTTCATGTCCTCCCAGCCTCAGCTCTATGCATATTTGAAAGCCGACTTCCCGTCTTTATATGAGAAAATCAAAGAAAAAGTGGCCGAAGGCCGCTGGGAAGCAGAAGGTTCGATGTGGCTGGAGGCCGATTGTAACCTGATCTCGGGTGAATCGATGATCCGTCAGATTATCTATGGCAAACGTTTCTTCAAGGAAGAATTCGGCGTAGAGAACCGTGTGCTCTGGCTGCCCGATGTATTCGGTTATAGCGCAGCGATGCCGCAGATTATGCGCAAGAGCGGGATCGATTATTTTATGACGACCAAAATTGCCTGGAATGATACCAACCAGATTCCAAACGATACGATGTATTGGAGAGGCATTGACGGTTCTGAGGTTCTGACACATTTCATCACGGCCAAAGACTACATTCCCCACCCGGAATTCGGAAAGCACCGTTTCGAGACCACATACAACGGACGTTTTAACGCTTCACAAGTGAAAGGCACATGGCAACGATACCAGAACAAAACCATCAACACCGATGTATTGCAATGCTTCGGATTCGGAGACGGCGGCGGTGGACCAACCGAGGAAATGCTAGAGCACGGCAGACGGCTTGAAAAAGGACTCCCCGGCGTACCCACGGTGAAACGTACATTTGTGCGCGAATTTTTTGAAAAGTTAGAGCAGAATTTAGACGGCGTACGTTCGGTTCCGCGCTGGTCGGGCGAGCTATATCTGGAATATCACCGCGGTACGTACACGTCTATGGCACGTAATAAAAAGTATAACCGTCACAGCGAATTTGCACTGTCCGATGCCGAGCTGTTCTCTATGATTCAACGTCAGGCGGATGCCCAAGCCGTCTATCCAACCGACACATTGGAACACGCTTGGAAGCTGACGATGCTGAACCAGTTCCATGATATTTTGCCAGGCAGCTCCATTGAGCAGGTATACATCGATTCGCAGGAGCAATATGAAGAGGTGTTGCGTGTCACGGACGAACTGAAGAGCAGCGCCTTGAACGGCATTGTAAGCCAGATTACGTCAGACGGCGAAGCCATTGTTGTCTTTAACAGTACCGGCTTTGCAAGGACAGATGTGGTGGAACTGCCCGCTTTTGCGAAAAAAGTAACCGTACACGATGGAGATCATCCTGTACCAAGTCAGTACACACCAGAAGGCGGATTGGTGTTCCTTGCCGAGAATGTGCCTGCATCAGGATACAAAACGTTCCGCATCACGCCGGATGCCGCCGCTGATCTTGGCAGTGCAGGTGTATCGGTTGCCCAGTGGCAATCCGAACAGCAATCCATCGAGACCCCTTGGTATGATATTCGCCTGAATGAAAGTGCTGAATTTGTATCCGTGTGGGACAAGCTGGAGGGGCGTGAACTGCTTCAATCCGGCGAGCGTGGCAATGTACTGCAAGTATTCGAGGATCGTCCTGCGGAGTACGAGGCATGGAACATTGACGATTATTATGAACAGCATATGTGGGAGATCAATGACCTGCAGTCGATGGAATGGGTAGAAAGCGGCCCGGTACGTTCCGTGCTTCAAGTGAAAAGACAATTCCTGGACTCTGTCGTTGAGCAAACTATCATTTTCTACGCACATACACGGCGGATCGACTTCCGTACCTTCGTAGACTGGAAACAAGAACATTTGTTGCTGAAAGCAGCCTTCCCACTTGATATTTGGAGTGAAAAAGCCGTCTATGAGATCCAGTACGGTAACGTAGAACGCGCAACACACCGCAATACAAGCTGGGATCAGGCTCGTTTTGAGGTATGTGGTCAGAAGTGGGCTGATCTGGCGGAGAGCGGCTACGGCGTTGCCCTGCTAAATGACTGTAAATACGGATATGACATTCACAATTCGGTGATGCGTCTATCCCTGATCAAGAGTGCAACCTATCCGAACGAGAATGCCGACAAAGAGCAGCATGTGTTCACCTACTCCCTGTATCCACATCAGGGTGATTTCCGTGAGGGACGTGTCATTCAGGCAGCTTATGATCTTAACCGTCCATTGGTTGGTCTGGAGATAGGTTCACAAACCGGAACATTGCCGGATACATGGTCGCTTGCTTCTGTAGATCAGGAGAATGTCGTGCTGGAGGTTATCAAAAAAGCCGAGGACAATGATGACATGGTCATCCGTGTCTATGAAGCCCATGGCCGCCGCAGCCGTGCCTCCCTGCAATTGCCTGAGGGAACAGGCGTCACAGCGTACGCATGTGATTTGCTGGAGAACATCGAAGCAGATTGCCTTGTGGAAAACGCGCGTATCGCTTTTGATATCAAGCCATATGAAATTCTGACGTTCCGTATTCCGCGCGTATAAGGCATCTGGCTGAGCAGGCTTGTCATAAAGCGGTACAGCCCAAATGATGTCCGCGTATAGACGAGTCCGAGAATCTGGTTAAATGCTAGCCGATACATCGTTCCATATGTAAAAGAGTGCCGCTTGTCCTTATGGACGAGGGCACTCTTTTTCTATGCGTTCTATTTCAAATGCTCAGTAATCTCGGTAGTCTCTCAAAATTCCTCATACTCGCTCGGGTCTTGATTCCATAACCTTCCATTCGGACGATTAAACGTAGCGATGACCTGCATCTCCTCTTTGTTCAACTCAAAATCAAAAATATTAATGTTCTCCTGCTGATGCTGCAAGGAGCCTGCCTTAGGAATCGGAATAGAGCCAAGCTGAATATGCCAGCGCAATATAATCTGTGTAGGCGTTTTGCCATGCGTTTCTGCAATGGGAACAATATTCTCGTCCTTCAAAATGTCCTGTAAAGCATCGTTCCCACGTCCGATGGGACTCCAGGATTCGTTCACAATGCCATGCTTCGCATCCTGCTCCCGTTGCTTCGCTTGATCGAAGAACGGATGTAGCTCGATCTGATTCAGACTTGGTGCGACGCCCGTCTCCTGAATCAGCCGTTCATTGTGTTCAGGCAGGAAGTTGCTGACACCGATGGAGCGGATATATCCGCGTTTTCTCGCTTCGATTAAAGCTTGCCACGCCTCCACATACATGTCTTTCTTCGGATTAGGCCAGTGGATCAAGTATAGGTCATAATAATCCAGATCGGCTCTGTACAGCGATTCCTGAATTGCGACCAACGCTTTGTCATAGGCATGATATCTGCCCGGCAGTTTGGAGGTAATGAGCAGTTCCTCTCTCGCAATGGAGCTTTGTTTGATTGCTCTACCAACGGTAGCTTCATTTTCATAGTTATAAGCCGTATCAATCAAGCGATACCCTGCATCCAACGCAGACGCAATGGACTGAACCCCTGCTTCCCCTTTCAAACTGTACGTACCAAATCCAATTGCAGGCACTTTCAAGCCATCATTCAACGTGTATTCCGGGATATGATTCATTCGAGAACTCTCCTTTGTAAAAGGTGGTATGATCTTTCCTGAACAGCACTGGAAATATAAAGCATTCTCTCGTTATTCTACCCCTTCACGCCGGCTTGAATCAATTCAGGCAACTCCCGTTCTATTTGCCATCTCCTATAATTAGATCTGTAATGATGTCCAGTTGTTTCTCTACCGCAATAGGGTCACTCGGAAGGAACTGGTCAAAATCAATAGAGTACACATGGCCTGATTTCCCCGCTGGTGAGGCATCGACCAGTTTCTGTACATCCTTGAGCTTGTCCTCCGCCCCCTTATTCACAGCCAGGAACAGACGGTCACCGATAAACTCGGGAATCACCTCGCTAGATACCTCCCACGTTTCGCCATGAATGACATCGGACTCTACCTTGGCTGCCGGCTTCAATCCAAGATACTTATAAATAATATTGCCACCCATATTGGTATCTCCGTATACAAAAAGGGCATCTGGACGTACGTTTAGTATAGAGAACGTTTCATCCGCACGAACATAAGGGCTGATTTTTGCTTTGTATTCTGCGATTTTGGCTGTAAACTTCTCATTCCACTGCTTTGCTTCTTCCTGTTTACCGAGAATATCCCCAAACATCTCTATGTCTTTGATGGGTTCATTATTCTGCTCGATCACAATGGTCGGGGCAATCTTGCTCAGTGCATCATACCCACCCTCCACAATCTCGGCTAATGCAGGTGTTGTTACAATCAAGTCTGGTTGCAGGGACAGAATCTTCTCCGCATCTGGCGGTATGCCGATATCGGTAATGCCTGTTTTGTCGCTAATATGCGGGTTGTCCAGAACATATGTCGTTGTGCCCACCGGTTTCACGCCAAGTGCGATCAGCTCGCCAAGATGAAAGAAACTGACAACACGCTGTGGATGCACAGGGATGGCTGTTTCGCCTTTTAAGTGTTTATAAACTCTCGTTTCCGCAGCAGCACTGTTTGATTTGGTCGCCGTTGCTGTTTGGCTTGCAGGCTCTTGAGCTGCCGCGGCCCCTCCTGTGGAATTGCTTGCCTGACATGCACTAAGAATCAACGATGTACATAATACCATCATGGCTCCAAAAGCAGGCCTTGAAAATCGAAACATGGATGTATCCCCTTCCTCACTCAATTGATAATAAGACTCATTCTCATTATGGGAATCAAAAGGAGGGGAGACAATGGACGATTCCAACCCATGTAATGGATTATTCTGAACCTGAGCTGCTTGTTGATATTCTGCGCGGAACTGAAGTGGGGAACGACCAGTGTGTTTTTTAAACAATCGACTGAAATAATATACATCTGCATAACCCACCTTGCTGGCAACGTCCTGGATTCGTGCATCCGACTTCAGAAGCAGCTGTTTGGCACGGTGAATACGCTCATGAATCAGATATTCGATTGGCCCTAGTCCAATCTGATTGCGGAATAAACGCGATAAATAACTCGTGCTGCAATCATATCTGCCCGCCAGTTTCTCCGCTGTAATGGACTCCATATAGTTCGCTTTAATATATTTGATAGCGTCGGTCACGATGTTGATTTTAGTATGCTCTGGTTGCGCCAATGTCTGCAGTTTTTGGCTCAAAACCCCGTACACCATCGATAAAAAGATGGATTGGGCTTGCAGCCGTTCTAACGACTCACTGCTTTTCAACAGAGCTCCCATCGCTTCACATTTTTCCTGAATTGGCAGCATTGCGTTTGGTGTAAACCCGTAAAACAGAGCTAGGTTCCCCTGATCCTCCGACGATGCAGCTGCTGCTGTATATAAAACCAAATAACCATCCCATTCCTGATTGTCATTGGGTACTACAAAACTCATGTTGTTATCGGCTCCTCCGTGGAAAATGTACGGTGCGCGACATCGATATATTTTATCGGACATCCTGATCTCGATCTCTCCACGCGTAAGAATAAAGAAAAAACCTGTGCTTGCCTCAAGCTTGAGCTCGGACAAATTAGGGGCTGGATTACCCTTCACATGATATGACTGAATAGACTGTAAATGTGCAGTTGCTCGACTCCACTGCTCGATATAAGCATTCCAATCTATTATCCTCTCCATCAACATCCCCCCCTATCTGTACGTGTACTGTATCTCGAATTCTATGAAGTCAGTTATTCTTTACCTGTATATTGAAGCAATAGCGATTTTCAGGAGAAACGTTACCATTCCTCATCATCTTCCCATACTCGCCTCATTCTATGTGCTTAAAATATGCCCTATTATATCACAGACAAAAAGCCATCAACCGGAGAGGTTAATGGCTATTCTAAATATCTTCTGAACTACGTAGTGTAACTATACTAGCGCTACTCACTGGAGCTATTTGTATAGCTACATCATGAAACTATGCAAGAATTGGAGAGTCACTCCCAAAAAGTGCTTGATGGATAGGATACCCCATTAATATTCTCGCACGTATTCTTTATTTTCCTTGAGCTGTACAATGTCATGCCCTGTTGGATTCTGGAAGGCACGCAGCCCGAACGTTGATGCAACTGCAAAGATATGGTCAAAGATATCTGCCTGCACATTCTCATACACAGCCCAGTTGGTGTCATTGCTGAACGCATAAATTTCGAGAGGTAATCCGCGATCCTCCGGAGCAAGCTGTCTCACAATCATCGTCATATCCTTATTAATCTTCGGATGATGTCGCAAATATTGATGAATATACTCACGGAATACACCGATGTTAGTGAGTTGTCTGCCATTTACGTTGCTTTCCCGATTTACCTGATGCTCTACGTTGTACGCTTCGATTTCTTTTAATTTCGACGTGACATAATCGGTGAGATAGTGGATTTTTTCGAATTCAGCCACCATCTCTTCGTCACAAAAACGGATACTGCTAATATCGATAAAAATGCTCCGCTTAATCCGTCTGCCGCCGGAAACCTGCATGCCTCTCCAGTTTCGGAATGAGTCAGAGATCAGCGCATAACTCGGAATCATGGTAATCGTCTTATCAAAGTTCATGACTTTCACCGTATTCAATGTAATGTCGATCACGTCGCCATCCGCATTATATTTCGGCATCTCAATCCAGTCGCCTACTCGCACCATATCATTGGATGACAGTTGCACACCCGCGACCAGACCCAGAATGGAATCTTTGAAGATGAGCATCAATACTGCTGATAAAGCCCCCAGTCCACTGAGGATGATTAACGGATTCTGTCCGACCAGACTGGAGATCACAATGATACCGCCAATGATAAACAGTACTATTTTAGCCACCTGAATATAACTCTTGATCGGGCGGATTTTAGACACTTCATAGGTACGATAGATATCATCGAACACGTTCAGCAATGCATTCAGCACCGTAATCATGATAACAATCATGTAGGTCATGGCCGCTTTTTCAATCAAAGCCTGATAACCCGGGAAAATGTAAGCCGTATAATAGATGATAATAGCCGGTACAAGGTGTGATAATCGCTGGAACAGCTTTTTCTGGACAACGATATGCCCCCATTTGAACCGGTTATGGCTCACAATCCGATGCACGGCCTTAAGTACAAGTCGTTTGGCAATATAATTGGCAATCATCGAGATCAGTGCAATAAAGATAATCATAATTACACTGGAAAAGTATCCAAGGGAAGGCTCAGTCATGCCGAGTTCCGTTAACTGTTTTTTGATAAAATCCATAACTTCCTCCTGACGCAGTCTAGTTTAGCCTACTATTATAGAGTAGATTAGAGGTTGAGGCAAAAGGACAGAAAATGGTTTATCCAGCTCATATTCAGATAAAGTAGAAAAAACTTTAGTTTGAATCCATAAGATCATTCAAAGAGGTGATGATCTTCTCTTCTTCTCCACTTTCATTTGTCTTAAATCTTTTCAGAGTATACCCAAATTTTTTGAATATAGATTCTTTCAACTTATCCCTTTTTATCTGCTCCGGATTATTCTCATGGAATTCAAATCCATCAACCTCTATTGCCATTGCAAATGATTGATCAAGGTTATAATGAATTACGAAATCAACAGAAGAACGATTCTTAACAAACTTTCGTTCCTCTTCGCTTAATCTATCAAGATCAGTGAAAAGGTTCATTAAGTATACCTGACTTGATAAAGAGAATCCTTTAAAATCAGGCCTCTCCAGTATTTGAGACAGTCGCGCCTCCATTAAATTTTCGCTTTTATGTCTTGAATTGTTATACCAGCGAGCACGATCTCGAAAATCTCTTAGCTTATCTGAATATTCCCTATATAATAGATCAAAAATGGATACTATTTCACTATCCACAACATTGTCATCCAGCGTACTATATTCCATATAACGCATAAGATCTCCCACTTCATTACCGTATTTACGAAATGCTGAGTGATCAGTCACAAGAATAAATTGATGTTGGGCACGTGATACAGCAACATTAATCAAACTAGGATTATTAACAAAATTCATCCCCATATTACCCAACTTTGTCTGGTCAAGAACGGTTGACATAATCATGATCTTCTTTTCTCTACCTTGGTATTTGTGAATGGTGTCACTCTCAATATCCACTGTAAAATGCTCCAATGCCTTTTCCAATTGCTTGCGATAAGGTGTGGCGAAGCCAATATCCGGGTAAACACTATCAATTTCTGACATACCCTGAAGAACTTCCTGCTCAATAACTTCAAGTTCTCTTGAATTAAACTTCCCCTTCTTTCCGTGCGTCAACTCTCTCATATGATTTCCCAATACTGTCCTATAAATCAGCAGCGGAGAATCAGACATTTGGGTATCTGTATACGTAATCAAATCCCCATCGTAATATTTCCTGTTACAAAATTCGATAATTGCGGGATGACAACGATAATGTTCTCTGAGCATAACGCTCGGAATCTCATCTCCATATAAGGCCAGCAGGGATGATAATACATTATGATCAAAATAATCATATGCTTTATCCATGTTAAGATATGGATCTTTTTTGAGCTTCTCTTTAATTTTAAAATCAACGATATGTGGCAACTGCTTTGTATCTCCTACAATGATGGCATGTTTACAACAGGACAAAGCAAGGGCTCCGGATAGTAAATCCACTTGGGAAGACTCATCTATAATACAATAATCAAACATATAGTTAGGTGGTACACAGTTTCTCAATGAATGTGTCGTACTGAGTACAACCGGGTAACACTCAATAAACTCTCTAAAAATGTCTAATCGAGTATACGATTTTTCGTCACACTGGATGACAGCTCTATGATGATATTTCTTATGTAATTTAAGTCTAAAGAGAGTCTCTGAGCAATGCTGATGTTCATCCAGCAGGTTCTGATAATGGTGCGATTCCAGTTCTTCCTCGATCTTCTGAATTTGGCTTGAAAGCTCTGCTATCCTCAGAACATAAAATTGCCTTTGATAATTTAATATGACCTCAATACCTTGTTTTCTCAACCTTTTAAAATCTGTAAAACCGTGCTTGAAAAATAACTTAAATGGATAAAACAACTTGTAGCTTTTCTTAATCTCTGCGGCCAAAAAACTGTCCTTCATAAACTCCAAAATTTTATTAGGTGTTTGTTTGTAGAATGACAGCTTCTCCATAAGAGAGACATCTTGTCGAGCAAAATAATTTTCAAAATGCTCCTGTTCAAGTAGATACGCTGAAAGCTTCTGCTTGCACTGTGCTTTTTCTCTATCACGTTCCATCAAACGCTGTATCTGATCATCAAGCTCTTTAATCCTATCCATACAAGCGACCTCCGAGATATCCGTCTCCCAATCGCTCATGTCCAACTTCGGCAAATTCGCAAAAAATTTCCTTTTATTCTCTTGATTCCCCAGACTAGCTACAAAAAATTGATATCCTTTACGTTCCAGCTTCTCCTGCACGTTTAGAACCGCTGCATTATTACCGGATACCACTGCCACTTTTTTGTCTTGCATTATTGCCAAATTAGCGATGATATTTAAGATCGTTTGTGTTTTTCCTGTACCCGGTGGACCCTCAATAATGCTAATGTTGCTTGTTAAAGCATGATCAAGAGCCGTCTTCTGACTTAGATTAAAATTGAATGGAAAAATAGGATTATTCGTAAATCTGCTCTCCTGCTTAATCGGATTTTTTTGAATAATCTGTCCTAAAACACTATTCGGATCAACATAATTCATTTTGGCGAATTCTTTGGACAGGAATGACTCTTTATCCTTGTGATTCTCATTTTCTTGCTCCTCTTCTTCATCCTCGCTTTTATTTTTTACGTATTTCGATATTTCACGCCAGTATTCTAAAACAGCTTTGGCTTCCGGCCGACCTGAAACACTCTGCTCCAGCCGAATTCGATCTTTGTCATAGGTACGCATACTTCCATTTTCAAATACCACTCGAATTTTAATACCAAAATCCAAGACTTGTTTAACATTATTGAACGGAATACTGTCGTGATAGATTATAGAATCGTTCTCCACCTGCACTACATCTGGCTCTTGTAAAATGAGTACGTCTTGAATTTTATATGTATAAATTTTATCTGAAGTTTTAAACGTTATTCTTACTACAGAAGGACCTACCTCAAAATCTGCAACCTGCTCTGTCTCTTCTTTACCTTTAATGATAATCATGATTTTTTCCTGATTCATAATATCCTCACTACATTCTATGTTGTTCTAAAGTTATATCTAAAATTTCTACAAATCAACCTTATATTCCTTTTTCAAAATACTCTCTAACAAAAAGACCCATCAATCTATAAAATGATGGGTCTGCTCTATTTTATGACAATTTGTTTTACAGCTTACAGCAGCATGTCACTCGGCCATTCTTAACAATTCACTCACCGTGACCATGCGATATCCCTCCGCCGTCAGTTCTTCCACCAGCAAACGCACCGCCTCTACGGTCTGGGAACGTTCCCCGTATCCGTCATGGAAGATCAATACACTGCCGGGTTTTACCACGGAACGAGTATGGTCCAAAATGTGTTCAACCCCGGGATTGTCCCAATCCTGTGCACCACCGTTCACCGCACCAATCGTCCGGTAGCCACGCTCAGCAGCCAGAGCCAGAATATCCTCATTCACGCCAAAATAAGGCGGACGGAAGCTGCGGGCAGCATTGCCCGTGACTTCTTGAACAAGGCGTTCTGCTTGCCGCAATTCTTCCCCGGCCTCATCCAGCTTAAGCTCGGTCAGGTTCGGATGAGTGTATGTATGATTGGCAATCTCATGGCCTTCACGATGCACCTGTGCCGCAATGTCCGGGTATGCCTCCATCTCCTTGCCGATCATGAAAAACGTTGCATGCCCGCCTGCACAGCGGAAAATGTCCAGCACTTGATGGGTATACACCGGATGCGGGCCATCATCAAACGTAAAAGCTACAACCTTTTCCTGTACAGATACCTGCTCAACTAACTGCGCCATCATGTAACCACATTCCCCTCTCTGACTGCTCAGTTCAACTCCCCCTTATTATTCCACGGCTGGAAGCTGGGGTCTAGTCCATATAAGTTGAACTTGATATGTTTACACAAGCACTCCAATGACAGAACAACCCTCCAATCGCTGTTATCCCCAGATTTTTTGACACTAGCAAAAGCTAACCTTTAATCGCACCAGCAATCATACTCTTCTGCACCTGTTTGTTCAGGAGCAGATAGATCACAACCGTCGGTACGGTCGTAATCATTAGACCCGCGCCAATGATGCCCCACTGCGTAATGTACGTTCCAACCATGGACATCATGCCCACCGTCAGCGTTTGATACGCCGTATTGTTAATAAACGTGACCGCAAACATCAGCTCATTCCAGCACGATAAAAATGTAAATATCGCTACCGTGGAGATCGCCGGAGTTACGAGAGGCAAAATAATGGAGAAAAACGTGCGGTAAATCCCGCATCCGTCGATAACGGCAGACTCCTCCATCTCTCTCGGGATGCCTTTGAAAAAGCTGCCCAGGATGAAGACCGCCATCGGAATGCCGAAGGCTACATAAGGAATGATCAAGGCCCAGTAACTGTTGAGCAGACTCAGGTTTTTCAAAATAATAAATAACGGCAGGAGCGCCGCATGAATCGGCACCATCATCCCGAGCAGAATCAACGTCATCGTCAGCCCACTGAGCTTCCAGTTCATTCTTGTAATCGCGTATCCCGTCATCGAGGACAGAATCAGCACCAGAATAATGGAGACCGCCGTGACCAGCACGCTATTCATAAAATAGTTCAGGACATGCCCATCAGACAGCGCCTTGGTATAGTTACTCCACAGAAAGGCTTTGGGTAGCCCTGCCACGTCACCGCTGAAAATTTCACTGTTATCCTTCAGGGAAAACAGGGCCAGCCAGATCAGTGGATAGATCTGAATGACGGCGATCAGGATCAGAAACGCCTGCATTAACACTTTGCCGATAGCTCCGGTGAGGGAGCGCCGAGGCTGGGACTTTTTTTGCAACATGATATTGTTAACCGTACTCATACGTCTTCCCTCCCTCTACTCTGTCTTGAACAACGAATTAATAAAGATGGTACACACCAGACACTCCACGATGATAAAAACAGAAATGGCACTGCCGTATCCGTACCGGAACGTGTCAAAAATCGTAGCGTACATCAGCGTGCTCGGCACCTCTGTACTGTAAAATGGCCCGCCGCCTGTCAGCACATAGATCAGGTCAAACACCTTAAACGCCCCAATTACCGAAAATACAAGACACACCTTCAGAATCGGCTTCATCAGCGGGATCATAATGGACCATGCCACACGCATCCGGGAAGCACCATCGATTCGTGCCGCCTCTAAGACATCCTGGGAAACGGATTTTGCCCCAGCATACATCAGCAACATATGATATCCCATGTACTGCCAGAGCGTTGGAATGAAGGAGGCCGTCAGAGCCGTCTCCTTCTGACCCAGCCAATCCTGCGCCCAGCTGGATAGACCAATGTTTTGCAGCATCACGTTGAGCAGACCGTAATCGGCATTATAAATTTTCGACCATAACTGGGCGATGACGACCGTGGAGATCAGTACTGGAATAAAATATACGGTTCGGTAAAAGCCCTCGCCTTTTATGTTAGAGGCCAGAATCAATGCCAGCACCAGTGAGATTGGCAACTGAATGAATACAGAGGCACCTGCAAATAGCAGGGAATTTTTGATCGAGTTAATCACTCGGGTATCCTTGAACATCTCCACATAGTTGTCCAGACCGATAAACGCGCCTTTCCCCACGCCATTCCAATCAAGCAGACTGTAATAACTGGAGACAAAGATCGGAATCAGCACAATGCCGCAGAACAGAATCAGTGTAGGTAATACAAAAACGGCAATCGTACCTTTATTGGAAAATACAGAGTTCATGACTCTTCTCCTCTCAAAGGCGTGACCGGAAATCCCGGATCACGCCTCGTTTGGGCATTATTTTGATGGTTATATAAGTTGAACCAATGATTTTACACAATCCACTCCGATGACAGAATAACCTTACAATCGCTGTTATCCCCAGATTTTTTCGACTCCCTTTTCTAAAGGGAAAATCCGGTGATAAAGGCGAACGCTTCGCTTTCCAGTTTTTTTCTGTACTCTCCGTTCAAGTGTAAAGGAATAGTTCAATTTATATAGAAGGTGGCAGAGAGAATTAGTTTAGAAGTGTATATGCTTTCAAACTTCGAAAGAGTGCGCATGCAACATAAGCCTATACTTGCTTGCCTGTTTAGCCTACAGACTTAGCTCCGTTGGTTTCAGCTGCGCCATCTGTTTGCAGAACTCCTCTGGCGTCACGTCACCAGCCAGCAGCTGCGCGATCAGATTTTTGTGTGCTTCCGCAGACTCGGCTGGCAGAATGTTATCCCACCAGGCGATAAACGAGGTAGCCGTTTTCATAATATCCGCCGCAGACAGATCGAGAGAAGACAAGTTGGAGGTGTCGAGTGAATCGGTTTTCCAGCTTGGCAGTCCCGCTCCCGCCAGGAAACCTTGTGTGCCTAGTTGCTCGCTCAGATACATGAGGAATTCCGTAGCTTCCTTCGGATGTTTGGTCGTCTGGCTGATATAGAAACCGTCGACGGCTCCGCCGAAGATTTCAGTGCTGGTGCCTTTGCCATCCTCAAATACCGGGAACGGAATCACCTTCACTTTGCCTTTGACTGCCGAGGCAGACGGGTCTTCAATACCTGCATTCACCCAGTTGGCTTGGAACATCATTGCTCCTTTACCCGCATTAAACGCACCAAGCATCTCGTCATAACTCATACTGAACATACTGCTATTGAATGCTCCAGCCTGTGCCAGCTGCTGCATCTTGGTAGCGGCCGCGACAAAGTCCGGTGAATCCCACTTTGACGGATCCTTGAATGCCTCGATCACCGCTGCATTCCCCGCTTGGCGCATTGCGATCATGTCATACCAGTACATGCCCGGCCAGCGGTCTTTCTCACCAATCACTGCCGGGGTAATTCCTGCCGCTTTTAGTTTGGTGACCGCATCCAGCAGCTCGGTATATGTAGTCGGGATTTTGGCACCTGCCTGCTCGAATAGTTCCGTATTCACGTAAAGGTTGGCGATGTGTGTGTACACAGGGAGCGTATAGATTTTGCCATCCATATTGATCGCTTCTGCCATCCCGGGACCCATACGTTCCTTGATATCGTCCGTCAGATAACTTGTAATCTCCAGTACATTACCGGATTTAATATAGGGCTGCATGAAGCTCCCCCCGCCCATTCCGTAGAACAGGTCCGGTGACTCACCAGCTGCAATGGATGTTTTTACTTTCGTTTTATATTGTTCGCCTGTTGTGCCAGTACGTTCAACCTGGATGTCGGGATGCTCGCTGTTCCATTTCTCCACAATCTCAGGTAGCAGTTTGGCCGACGGGTCAGTTGTACCAACCGATTGATCCCACAGCGTCAGCTTGATCTTGCCATTGCTATCCCCCTGCGCTCCGCCGGATGAATCGGACGAACATGCCGCCAGACTTCCCGCAAGTCCCACAGCCAGAAATAGACTTAAAGATTTCTTTGATAGCGCTTTCATCATATGACCTCCCTGATCTTTTTGTGGTTCTATCCATAGTAGAACTTAGATATTTACACATAGACTCCGAAGGCAGAATAACCTTTCGATCGTCGCTTTGTGTAAAATTCGATCTGACTATACCCATATTTTAGTATTGGTTCGCACTGTGCTCCATTTAGAAAACAGGCATCGACTTGTAATATTCGAACATTATTGAAAGCGCGACCATTTTAAAATATACAGGGTTAATTTCGGACGTTCCGGTATTCGTTCATGGAGCGGCCGAACTGTTTTTTGAATAACACGCTGAAATATTGAGGGTCCGGGATGCCTACCTGCTCCCCGATCTCATACCCTTTCAAATCGGTCTGCTTCAGCAATGATTCGGCCTTTTTCATGCGAAGCTGCGTTAAATATTCAACAAACGTCTGCCCGGTTTCTTTTTTCATCAAACGTCCCAAGTGGCCTGGACTAACATAAAAAGCTGCGGCTGTACTCGACAGCCCTACCTCTGCATTGCTCATCTGCTCTTCCAAGTACGCCTTGACCTGATCGATTAAATTGACTTCCTTAGCTTGGCGTTTAGCTTTAATTACACCCGATATGGCCCGGACATGTTGCTCCAGCATCCTTCTCAGATCAGGTAAATGCTCTGACATCAGTATCACGGCAACAGCTTCCTGGTTGAATACCTGCTCATCCTCAAGTTGCTGCTCCATGACCACACGCTGGCATTCGGTAATTACATCCATAGCCGCCATGCGGAATTGTGCTGTATTGAAGAATGGGGCAGCAAGGATCTGTCTTAGTAAAGACACCGCCTCCTCTTCCGCACCAACGCTAATGCAGAATTGTAACTGCTCTAGAAGCCCTTTATCCGAGCGATACGGCTGGCTTTGTTTAGCACCTGCGATCACGAGATCCTCAAAGAAGATGACCTGGTTTTTCCCCACAAACGTCTGGTAATCCAGAGCACGACATGCTTCACGGTAAGCGATACAGACACTCTCCCACCCGGAGTACAGCTGTCCAATCCCGATCGTTACGTCTGCCTCGGAACCGTCAACTTTAAGCAGACATCGCAGTTCCCCCAGAAGCTGCTCGGCCTGCTCGGTTGGCTTGGCATCAGGGTGGGTCGCAAGGATGACAATACGATTGTGTGTGTCCATGACAATGATTTTGTATATATCTTGCTGGTAATAGGCCTGTACGTGCTTCAAACCATCCATACGCATCAAGATCTGAACTTCCTCTGTAGAAGTCTCTGCTTGTGAAGGTGACGCGGCCTGTATCTCGATGATGGCTACTCGAGACTGCGGGTGGTCCGCAGCGATTGGAATGCCGTAGAAATGCAACTGTTCCCGCACCTCTTCCTCATTCAACATCCCTTGTAGCCACTGATTCACAAAACGTTCCTTGAGGTACGGCAGACTGCGCTTCATCTCCTTCCGCAGCTTGGTCAGCTCATATTCCCTTCCTCTCTCCTGCTCGATAGCCTCTCGCAGCTTGGCGGTAACCTGTAATAATTCAGTAGAACGAATCGGTTTCAAAATAAAATCGGATATGCCCAGCTTCACACTCTGACGTGCATATTCGAATTCATCATGCCCCGTCACCACTACAATTTTGATGTTCGGGTAACGTTTCAAAATGAGACCGCTCAGCTCAATGCCGTCCATCTTGGGCATATAAATATCCGTAAATACAATGTCCGGGTGTAGCAACTCCACCTGCTCTAAGGCTTCTGCCGCATCACAGGCTTCGCCAACGATCTGCATGCCTTGTTCCTGCCAATCGATGCGCATGCGTAGTAGATTTCGGATGAGATACTCGTCATCCACGAGCAGTACTTTTAATGGTTCCATGATCCAACGTCTCCCTTCGGGATCGTAATGGTTATAGTGGTTCCTTTTTCAGGCACACTCTTCAGATTCAACACATCTTCACGATCATAAAATATACGCAGCCGCTCCATCGTTCCCCACAGACCAAAGCTGGCATTCACATTGGAGTTAGACTCTGACTGATCATGCACAGATCGGATGAAGTTGTGCTTTTCTGTGCGCTGAATCTGCTGCACTTGTTCCTCGGACATACCCGCACCGTCGTCCGTAAGTGTTAGAGTAACGCCATTTTCCGATTGACGAGCCTGAATACGTATAATGCCTGAGCTACCTTTGGCGCGAATGCCATGATAGAGTGAATTTTCCACCAGGGGTTGGAGCACGAGCTTGGGAATCATCACCTGCTCACAGTCTGGGTCGATATCGTACCGCACCTCAAACACACCCGGATAACGCACCTGCTGGATGGTTAGATAGTGACGTACAATCTCAACCTCTTCGCGTAATGTGATGACCTCATTGCCTTTGCTCACACTCAGCCGATAATAACTTCCGAGTGCCTCCAGCATCTCGCACACTTTGTCGTTCATACCGGACATCGCCAGAGAAGTAATGGAGTCGAGTGTGTTGTACAGAAAATGCGGTTTGATCTGTGCCTGGAGCGTGTTTAGCTCCGCTCGGCGGATCGTCTGCTGCTCCTGAATAATTCGACTCAGCATCTGCTCGATCTGCTCAATCATCTGATTGTAGCCACTGTACAGCTGTTCGAATTCGTAACTGTTCAGCTCCACTTTAACTTTGCGGAAGTTGCCACTGGGTGCTTTTTGCATGGATCGGAGTAACTTATGAATCGGCTTGATGACGCTGCGAGAGATAATAAAAGAACTGATAAAAAAAACAGACCCATTCACCGCCAGCAGCATGAAAGCAAGCAGAACCAGAGATGTATTGCGGGTATCTGTTGCACGATACGGACTCATGCTGATGTATTTCCACTGATCTTCACCTGCTGAGCGATAGGTCACTGCGTAATCCTGCCCACCGGAATGTAGAGTCAGAACGCCTGAAGGCTGTTCCTGAAACGCCTGTTTTAACTTCGCTTGATTCGTCTTTAGAATCTCTTGCATACTTGCTTGTTTCTGAGCCGTGGACGAGGATGCATCAGATGGATTTGCCTCTTCGGATGCTATAGCTGTTGGAGTTGCGGTATGTGCGGTAGATTTTGATGAGATTGTGTATGCCAGAGATGTTGAAGAAGCTGTAGAAGCAGCATCCTTTACAGCATTTGTCATGGTACTTGTTGCCGTATTGGTAGTGGCATTCGATGCGATAATCTGGAGATGCTCGTCCAGAATGGCTACCTGAAATGAATCAGATGCCGGCAGGTTGGCGTAAGCCTGCGCAATGGACTTCTCTTTGATGTTCATGACCAGAAAGCCGAGTGGAGAAGTATCATCCAGGTCACGCATTAGACGAATAAAAGAGACCACTTTCTCTTTTTGTTTCTCTTTCTCTTTCTCTTTCTCTTTTTGTTTTTCTTTTTCTTTCCCCTGCTCTGTTTCCTTCCCCTGTCCCGTGTCCTTCTCCGTCTCCATTTCTAAACTTCTACCGTTGGCCGGGGGCCTGCCGACATAATGACTATGGGTTGTATTATTGATATTTTCGCTGTCCTTGTTGCTAGTGTTTTCGTTTTCATGGATTTCTCTATTGAGTTGCTCATTGCCTTGATCATTATTGTTTGAGTTCTTGCTTGTCACTTGGCTAGCAAATTCATGATTAGGAGCGTTTTGACGTTTATTTTCTTTTACATCTGCCTGTGTGTATACAGTGTTGTTCATGTTCTCTGCCACCGCTCCGACTCCGGCTTCCTTTTCGTTGCCTTCACCGCCATTCAGCCTGAGCAGGTAACGCCCTTTGTAATCCAGAGCTTGCTCATACCACGGTGCATCCTTCACATTCGCTTCGAGAAAAGCCGGCCACTGCTGCGTACCCACCGAAAAACGGTGTCCCGAGTTGTCGTAAATGTAGACCGAATCAATAATTGGAACCGCTTGCATAAGGTTGGTCAAATAGGAACTAACCTTGGATTGCATCTGCAAATTAGAATATACATTGCCTTGCCTTAGCAGGTTCTGCAGGTTCGGATCGGAGAAAATCATTTTCGAATAATTGTTCACATTCTCGATCATCAGATTCACGTTAGTCTGGATCGACGTAATCGTCTGCAGAGACGCTTCGTTAATCTTCTGCTGTGCATCGTTCTCCGAAATACGGTTCAACACCAGCGCACTAAACGCTACTGTTAGCAGAATAATAACAAAGTACGCAAAGGGAATTTTAAAGGCAAGTGTTTTGGGCTTGCGTAGGATAAATGTTTTGATACGAAATCTCAGGTGCTCATTGAAAGTGACTCTTACATCTTTTTCAGCTTCTACTTTCGCTCCTATCTCGGTATTTTCGTTCACTTTGACCCTCCTTTAGTTCTAATCCGACAACATCAAGCATCATCAATTATTGAGATATCAACCATCCTATCGGATTTTATACAATTGTATATTATATGCCTGTGTATAGATGAGGCTCAACCATTTTTATCGTTTTTTTGCTAGTGATGTGGGGAGAGTTAAATGGTATTGAAAAATTGGAAGTAGTTTAGATCAAAGCATAGTATACTAGAGGAAATAAATGAATAAAGGAATGACTCATATCACAATTGAAAAGCAAACCATCTCCTCTCACAGGTTGACTTGAAAGGGAACTTATAATCATGTACATACTCTGTTTTTTAATCGGACTAATCGCTTCAATAACATGCCTAACCTTAGGAGCATACTCAGTAAAGAAAAAAGATGGAAAGCAATGAGAAGATTTTTACTTATGGGAGTTTTTATAGTCATTTTTTGTGCAGGAGTATATGGGATCTGTAACACTACGCCAAGATTTGCAGATCAAACCGTTTTTGATCAAACTCCTGAAGAAATTTGCTCAACGTTTCAATGCTGCGGCAAAGGAGATTGGCTTAGATTATCCTATTGACCAGGTGAAGATAAATTCGGTTAATCAAGATTTTGATATTTTCAAATGCGATCTTGAATGGAACACAGCAGCTATTATAGGAGAATTACAGAAGGATACGAACAAGATAGATACAGTTGGTATATAAATATACCCAGATTATGATCGTGATTGGCAAAAAACTTTATCGAACCTGATAACAATCCAAATAAACTATTCTATACCCACATTATTAAAAAGTGAACAGGATGAACTCTATTCAAAACTGATCATGCCCGTTAACAATGCTCAAAACACGGAAGCCACAGTTAATAAAAATCGGTTTATTTTCCTCATATCTCAATATGGAGGAGGGTATTTTTTTCAAGTTCATGAAGAGATAACGACTAACAGATCTTAAAAACAAAAGGAGAGTCTATATGAAGCGTTTGAAACTATTATGGGCATGTATTGGAATGTCAGTGATTTTAGTAGCTTGTGGTAACAATACATATCTCGAACAAGAGAAATCGAACATTGAGCATTACTTATCAGAATATGATCAGTACGGAACCATGAGTGATGAACAGGCACAGTTACTTTCTCAATTAAATCATGGAACATTGATAACCTATGAAGGAGAATACAGAGATCGCTTTGATGAGGTTACGGAGTTGATGAGGACCAAACAGATCAATGAACTGAGAGAAGCATACATAGCCTTGGATGGGGATCAAGATATGAGCGAGCCTGATCGGCCTGGAGTAGCTGAGCTAAGTGAATCCGAACAGAAATATGGCAGATTTGTTTTACGCTACGCAAAAATCTATCTCGATGAAGGCGGTGTGATGTCTGTAGAGGACTTGGAAAGTATCATACGTGGCATGAATTCAATTAAAACCAACGTAAACTCCTATGATTGGAACTCGTTCGATAATCTTGTAGAATATATGCAAGCAGGTAACGTTTCTCAAGCAACAACTCAATACTTTGAACTCGCTGATATTTACGGTGTAGAATAAATTAACGCAAAATTTCATCAAGTGACTTAGATGGCTTCTGTATTTATCAGGAGTCATTTTTTTCGTCAGAGAAACCATTCCTTCTGAAAGAATAAAAGACCGCCTTAAAGGCGATCTCACTGATACTACTAATGGAGGCGAGGGGAGTCGAACCCCTGTCCGAAGATAACGACACATAAGCTTCTACGGGTGTAGTCACAGTTTTGATGTCACCCGAGTATCTAACAATTAATATTATTAAGATTAAAAGGTGACAAATCCCATAGCATTCTTAAGCTTTTTAATAGTTTCATTAGCAATTCCCGCCGCTTTTACTGCACCATCTTTCAAAATATCGACTAGTTCTTGAGAAGCAATTATTTCTTTGTATCTTTCCTGAATTGGAACTAATTTTTCAATTACTATTTCTGCTAATTCATTTTTAAAAGTTCCATACCCCTGTCCTTCAAAACGTTTTTCAACAGTCTCAATCGTTTCCCCGGAAAAAACTGAATATATCTCAATTAGATTGCTGACCGCAGGTTTAGTTCCCCAATCATATCTTACACTCATTTCGGAATCAGTTACAGCTCTAGAAAACTTTCTCCGAATTACATCTGGAGTGTCATTGAGGAGCACATAACTATTAGTATTAGGATTACTTTTACTCATTTTAATCGCTGGATCGTCCAGACCCATTATACGAGATCCACTTTTTTGAATTACAGGTTCTGGAATAGTTAAAATTTTACCGAATTTATGGTTAATTCTATCTGCTAAATCTCTGGTCATCTCAAGATGCTGTTTTTGATCATCGCCGACAGGAACATGGGTAGCTTGATATAGAAGGATATCCGCAGCCATTAAAGCTGGATAAGTAAGTAGTGCTGAACTGACTGAATCTTTCCCATCAGATTTCTCCTTAAACTGGGTCATTCTTCTAAGTTCACCAAAATAAACTTGAGTCTCCATGATCCATCCTAATTCAGCATGAGCTGGTACCTGTGATTGAATAAATATAGTAGCTTTTCTAGGATCGATTCCAGCAGCTATGTAGTAAGCAGCAACATCCATAGAACGTTGATATAATTCTTTTGGATCCTGTGCGACGGTTACAGCATGAAGATCAGGAACAAAGAAAAAACACTCGTAATCATGTTGCATACTTACAAATTGATGTAGTGCCCCTCCATAACCACCTATATTCAATTCACCACTTGGTTTAATACCTGACAGAATCCGTTTCATCTTCTTCCCCCATTTTTACTTTAATACATTCAAACACATCAAACATGAAAAATTAATTTTCATAAAATAGGTGATTTAAATCTATCATATTGAAGAGTAACTGGTCAATTATGTCTTATAAGCTATTATATTATACTTTTTCTATAACTATATAGATAACTAACACTGAAAATTAGTGTATGGTGTGATAAAAATAAAATTAGACAGAATTCATATAAATTGCGTGTATACGAATTATTAATTAGGTCTAAAAACCTATTCATTTATATGTAACTAAAGGTGTATATTTTATCAAAATGAAATTAATTCCATTAACTTAAATAAAATATATAGAGGTGTATAATATTGATTAATAGTAATAATAAGGCAGAAAATTTGAAGTATTTTACAAAAAGAAAAAAAATCACGGCCTCCTATTATTATCTACTTATAGGGGACTTATTATCTAGGATTGGTGACTATATTTATCAACTAGCAATCCCTCTATACGTTCTTTACTTAACAGGTTCCTCTGTGATGATGGGAATATCTTTTGCTGTTGAACAAGCAGGACTAATCTTATCTGGTTTGATAGCTGGGACACTGGTCGATAGAGGAAACCCCAAGAAAATAATTCAGGTAACATCGGTACTACAAACTATTATTGTTTCAACAATACCTATTCTTCATTATTTAGGAGTAAAAAGCATTTACCCAATATTAGTTGTTGGATTCATATTAATAGCTCTTAACTTCCTCTATAGAACAGCTATTAATTCTTTGATTCCGTTAATAGTAGAGAAATCTTTATTACCTTCGGCCTCCGGGAAATTTTCAATAAGTAGATCAATAAGTAAAACTTTTGGTCCTCTATTGGCTGGTTTGGTGCTTGCTGCTTTTGATCCAATTAATACTTTATGGCTTGATGCTCTCACATTTCTAATTATATTCACTCTTTGTAATTTTATTACTACTTCAAGTAACGGTAGCGAAATAAAGAATAATGATTCCAAAGAAAATGAGTTACAGGATAAAGAGAATAAAAGAAAATTTTGGAGAGATACTGCAGAAGGATTTTTGATAATTTTCAAGAATAGATCCATCTTTGAAATTACAATCCTTAATTTCTTTTTGAATGTTGGATATGTCGCTATGTTTGCAATGCTAATCTTTCATCTAAAAGATACATTGCAATATAGCACTCACCAAATTGCATATGTATTTACAGCAGATGGGATAGGAGCATTTATAGCAGGTATGTTGCTTCCGTATTTTATGAGAAAAATAAGTACTGGTTATTTAATACTTTTCAGTACTCTTATAATGGGCATCTCCATGGTCCTAGTTGGTTGGACACATAATATATTTCTTGTAGGAATATCGTTTGGAATATTGATGTTCTCCTCTCAAATTAATAACAGAAGTATATACACTTATTGGCAGGCCGTTGTACCTCATAATCAACTCGGTCGAGTATTTAGTCTAAATACAATGCTTGAGGGAGTTTCTGTTCCCATTGCTGGCTTTACTGCTGGCATAGTTGTTGATCACTTGGGGTCGACAATACTGATGCAATTTTGTGGTTACATAACTCTATTAGTTTTTTTAGTGTTTTATACTTTTTCAAACATAAGAAAATTACAATTCACTGATTAAGTTATTAGGTGAAAAATAACGTTTTTAGAAAACTAAATGTTGATCAAACATGACAAGAGTTCACATAACAATAATATATCACTCCATTAACGAAGAATGAAAATATTCAA
>NZ_FMVM01000014.1:0-203066 GCF_900102085.1 Paenibacillus polysaccharolyticus
TTCTCGCTACCGAAACCAGTTCGTTTCAGCAACTCTTATATAATATCATGTCCGAACCAACTTTGCAAGTTCTTTTTTTAAGTTTCTTTCGAAGCTTGTTTTCATTTGCTTGCCGCACCGTATAAGCTGTGTTTTCTTGGCCGGAATAAGAATATACCATGTATCGCCACCACATGTAAAGCATTATTTATTAAATTTAATTTTCCATATTTAGGATTAAATTTTGAGGTGTTGTTTATTCAATATAAAAACACTTTGTTTTTAAAGTCACATTGCCTTATGATACCAGATCCTTACCTTAAGAACTAAACAAAGCAGTGCACCTTAATATTTACCTCTCTATATATTTAGAACTTTCTTAAATGTCTGATCCATTAATCCCCCTTCCCTTATGCCTTCATAAAAAAAAACAACAGTTCTTCAGATATGAATACCACATCCAAAAACTGCTGTTTCTCTGAAAAACTACGCACTTGGTTCCACTCCGCCTCTTCCCCTGTCCATTTAGTTGGACTTATCCGTAGCAGACTCAGCGCTTTCCTTATTCTTGGTTCCCTTGCTTTTATAAGGCTTAGGAGCACTCTTCGCTCGGTTGGCACTGGCTTGCCAGCGATTCCAACCTTTTTTGCCCGTTCCGCGGCCTGTGCCGCCCTTACCTTTTGCTTTGCTCATGTTATCACTCCATTAATCCTGTCTATGTCTAAAAATGATCTTCCTCGGTAATGTTCCAATGTAACTCAGCCCATGTGGTTCACTTCCAGCATTTCTTATTATACCAAACTTGAAGTGTTCACGTTTTATATTTAGAAGAATTACACTTGAACCTTTGGCTCTTGTACCGATTTAACACTTCTTAGCACACGTAAGGATAATAAGAAACAGATGCCAAGCACCGCCGCAGCCGATACATACGGATAGTTAATATTCACATCAAACAACGCTCCAGCTACGATGGGTCCAGCGATGTTGCCCAGACTTGTATACGCGGAATTCAGCCCAGCCACAAACCCCTGTTGTTCTTCAGCGAGCTTGGACATCTGCGTACTGATTGCAGGGCGTAAAATATCCATTCCCAAGAAGACGATAAACGTTACAACAACGATTAACCAGTACGTGTGAACGAATAAGGTTAGTAATACAAACACGGAGACAAACAGCAAACATACCGTAATAACCTTCTTTTCCCCAAATGTGTTCAGCAACCAGCCAATCAGGGATACTTGCACAACTGCTCCAGCAATGGAACCAAATGTAATGATAAACGCAATATCTTTGGTCGTGAAACCAAACTTGTGATCCACAAACAGGGAGAATACCGTCTCGTAGTTAGCCAAACCAAAAGCCATGACAAATACGATGATTAGACTGAAAAAGTAAGGTTCCCGGTAAGAGTTGATAAGCTGAGATACCATACCTGGTGCTTTTACTTTTGCCCCGCTAGTTTCAGGTGTAGTCTGCTCACTCGCGCTACGCTCGGATTCAGGCAAGATAATCAGTGTAATGATTGCAGCCAGCAAACCCGCAACCCCTGCCGCATAAAAAGGAACCCGTATTCCGAACTCGGCAATATAACCGCCGATTCCTGGCCCGATGATAAAACCTGTTGTGATCGCCGCATTAATAAGCCCCATGCCTTTACCGCGCTCTTCTTCCGTTGTGATATCAGCCGTATAGGCCATAACCGCAGGAAAGATCAACGCCGCGCCAATACCGCCCAACATTCGGGCTGCGAAGAGCAGATAAGGCGCATTCACCGCACCGAACATAAATTCTGATACCGCAAAGATCAGCATCCCGAATACGATAATCTTTTTGCGTCCCCACTGGTCTGACCAACGACCTGCTGCTGGAGAGAACAAAAACTGTGTGAAAGAGAACGCCGCGAACAGAAGTCCCATCGTAAAGCCCGTAATATGAAGCAAGTTCATGTAAGCAGGCATGATCGGCACAACCAGACCAATGCCCATAAATACGAGAAAAATATTCAACATCAACAGCAGCAACGCGCCCCTGTTACGTGTCAGTAAAGCCATGATTCCATCCTCCATCGTTGTCTAATTATGCTGTTTATCCTTGGCAATCCCGTGAAGAAATACACTGGCGGCCTGACGATACAACGCAAGAGCCTCGCCCGGTTCCAGCTTACGCGACATTTGACTAAGCCCTATAATGGTACTTTCCAAAATCAACGCAAGATGCTCTACATTCTGATCATTGAACTCCCCGCTGTCTATTCCTTCTTGAATCAGCTGCTTATTGAATTGGATGTGCCGCTCAAACAATACTGCGATTCGTTCTTCAATATCATTCTCTTTTTTCTCTCCAGTGAAGAACTCATCAGCCGCTTTTGTTAAAGGATGGTTGATATCATCCATAATAAGCTGTTCCGCCAGGCCATAGATTTTCTCGGTGGAAGTGTGATACAGATGAACTTTTGATTTCCAGCTTGCTTCCCACTCCCGATCCCATTCATCAATGAGATAGAGGAAGAGCCCTTCTTTGCTTTTGAAATGATAATATATATTTCCCTTGCTACTTCCAGTCGCCGCGACGATGTCCTCAATAGACGTTGCTTTATATCCTTTTTGTACAAAAAGGGCTTTGGATGCATCCGCAAGTTTTTTCTTGGTCTGCTCGGACTGGAGCTGCTTTTTATTTAAACTCACTCACTTCACTCCATTCTTATATACTGAACATTCGTTCTGTATTCTAGCAAATATATGTTTAATCCGCAATATAAAAAGGAGAACCCGCCATGTGGCAAGCCCTCCTTTTATTCACGAATCCATTTATTTCTTCTTTTTACCCTGTCCATGTAATATCTTTAATTGGCCATTCTCGTATCCGACCTGATATGTCACGTTATATTGAGTCGTTACGTATTCCCCATCCTTGCGCTCCTCGGCAGCGATCACACCGCTCACTTCCATCTCTTCCTTACTCGTACTCGCAGACGAAATTTTCTCCACACTAACATAGCTCGTATACGTATAGCCTTCACGAAATTTAGCGTAACTTGTGCCCTTCTGCCAATCACTTCCGAGCAACGCATAGGCAGATACATAATCACTCATGTTCAGGTAGTTGTAAAAATCAGCAACCAGTGCTTCCGCTTCAGATAAAGCAGCGGACGACGTCTGCGAAGATGAGTCCCTTACCGTTTGTGCCCCTTTGGTATCAGGTGAGCGCTCTGACCATTGTTGCACCTGCTTCAACACACTGGTGATAGGAATGCTGAACCCTAGTCCACCTTCCTGTTTAACCACCGTCGAATTAATACCCAGCACTTCTCCCGTTTCCGCGTTAATCAGCGGACCGCCGCTGTTACCGTTAGTAATCGGAGCAGATATCTGATACAAGTTGGTATAAATATAAGGCGGGATTTCAAAGCTGCGGTCAAGTCCGCTAATAATACCGGTAGTCACCGTATTCTCAAAACCAAGCGGACTACCGAGTGCCAGAATTTCATCACCAACCTCCGCTTTAGCTGACGCAATAGGCAGAGGTTCCATTTTCACAAGATCAGGGACTCTGACAACAGCAACATCCGTCTCTTCGCCAAAACCAATCACTGTACCCCGATATTCCTGATGATCCAAGGTGCGAATCGTCACTTCTTTGGAACCCTCGACGACATGCGCATTAGTGATGACATCGCCCTTGTTATTATATAAGAAGCCTGAGCCCAGACCATCGCTACTTTCAATCGTAACTACTTTTCGCTGACTATCTTCAATAATCTGTTTACGCGTTTTCTTTTCTGTGGTTTTAGATGTTGTTTTTACTTTGGGTTGATCCACCTGTTTCGAGGAAGCCACAGCCAGTTTGGGAGCTAGCGCCATCTCATCTGCTGTATGCTGGTGAATCCAGAATACGCCTCCAGCACCAGCACCAATAATTATTGCACTGGAAATGATCGTTCCCCATACACGTTTGCTCATTTTGTCGTCCTCCTACTCCACATACCATGATGCATTCGTAACTGTCACATTCGCGGCTTCATATACCCCATAATAGTAGGTTTCAAAATATCCTTCTTCGCCTACATCCAATATAGCTGGGTATACATAAACATCTGTCTCACCGATGTAATCGCCGTTGGAGGCATTAATGCTAACGATAAGCGCCACGGATGATATAGGGCGTGTTCCCTGATTAAACACCGACCCGCTGATATACAAGTCTCCATACTCATCCAGCTTAGCAGACAGATCCGTTACGTATACAGCCCCTGTACGATTGCGAAGTTCTTCTTCAGCTGCTTGCTGTTCTGCAAGTCGAATCCGTTCTTCCTCTGCCTGCTCAAAAGCTTTCTTCTCACGCAACACTTCATCCCGGTATTTGGTCAGCTTCTGATCCTCAGGCGCATAAGATAATCCGTTGTCCACGGTTTGCAGTGCTGCTGTAAAATCACGCTTCTTCACTTGCTGCTCCGCCTGCTTATAACTGATACCTGCCAGCTTATCGGTAATCTGCTTTTTCACAACTTCGGCTTCCTTACCGTTCAGCTTGGAGATCGTTTTGAGTTTTTCAGCGAGTGCCTCGACGGTTGTTAACTGATCAATTTCCTTTTTCACTTTCAAAACAGCCAGGGTCACCTTTCGATTGTTCAACGCTGACCTTACCTTATCAAACACCGGCTCTTGGCGTTCGTTTAATGTTTTAGCCGCGGTTTGAATCATTTTGTCCGCTTCCGACAGCTTACCTGTTTTGAGCAGATTCGCGGCTTCGTCCATTTGTTTTAGTAAGTTGTTCGCTTGCTCTGTAATTTTACGATCCTGAACGAGTGCTCCTACATTCGGTCTTTGAGCGAGAGCTTTGTCCAGCAAATCCAGAGCTTCTGAATATTTCCCGTCCAGTGCAGCCTTCTCTGCCTCAAGATGCAGTGTCTTCACATGAGCGTTAATCAGATTCTCTTGATTATAATAATACGCTAACAACGCCCCCATAATTGCTGCAAGTAGCAGTGGGATAATCCATACAAATGGACTGCTCTTGCGCTTGCTCACCGTTCCGGTTGCAGATGCATTACGTGGCTCCAGTCCTGATGGCTCCGACCAGATTTGCTCCTCTGTGGAGCTATCTTGTTTCAATCGGGTTCCACACTTCTGACAGTGGTCT
This sequence comes from Paenibacillus polysaccharolyticus, assembly GCF_900102085.1. Classification (GTDB taxonomy): domain Bacteria; phylum Bacillota; class Bacilli; order Paenibacillales; family Paenibacillaceae; genus Paenibacillus; species Paenibacillus polysaccharolyticus. Next base: position 5,122 of record NZ_FMVM01000014.1, read on the forward strand.
TCCCCAGAACTATTTTTCGTGCCGCATATGTGACAATACATCCTGATCCCTCCAGCCTAAACGTATGTAAATTTAGATATATGTTATCTTTTGTTTTTCTGTTGTCGTTCTGTTACTTGATATCACTCCAGAATATGTGTTGCCTAATCTCGGGGTGAATCGACATTTATCATATAGCAAAAAGGTAAAATGCACCATATATTCCTGACCAAAAAATAAGATATGTAAGAGGGATTCATGCTGATCATTTATTTTGTAGACTAAAAAAAGACCTTCCTGTTTTCAAGGAAGGCCTTCATGTATATTCCGCAAGTCCATCTGATGCGGATCTATTTAGTTTCGTTTATTTATCCATTCAGCGATAGTTAGAGGGCACAATTCATGCTGATCTATTCGGGCTGGTTCGAAGGGAACGCGCTCAAATTGATATAAGAGACTTCCCATAGATGGTTGTCCAGGTCTTGAAAACTCCGTCCATACATGAATCCATGATCTTGAGGTTCGTTATATTGCTTCGCTCCGGCATCAAGGGCAGCTTGTACAATCGCATCCACTTCTTCACGGGAAGCAACAGATAAAGCAACGATCACTTCTGTTGTCTCAGCCGCGTTCGCGATTGTTTTCGTGATAAAGGATTGGAAACGTTCCTCCACCAGAAGCATGGCAAAGATATTTTCTCCGACAATCATACAGGTAGCCTTATCGTCCGTAAACTGGGCATTGAATTCAAACCCTACTTTCGTAAAGAAATCAACCGATCTCTTCAAATCCTGGACTGGCAAGTTGACAAAAATCTGATTAGCACGAACAGCCACCATTGATCACCTCGGATTCCTAGAATAGATTCCACCCCAAAATATCACCTCGCGTATGCGCTGTCAATTATGTATAATGGGGCTATTCCAACATGTGAGGTGAAAGGGATGTTGTTTCCAATCGTTCGAAGTAATTAAATGTCGGGCTGGATCAAAACGCGTACCAGCTACCAAGGGGTAGCTCTGTCCTTTTGAGCCTGTTCGATGTGTAGATGAACGATGATTGAAAACAACAAATCCTAAATAACACATCACATACTGGAGGAAGAATTAATATGAAAAAACAGTGGGATTACAACACATTTTATGAACGTGTCGGTCAACAAAATGGATGGGATTTCAGCACGATGAAGGTGATCTCTGAACCCACCGACTGGGACTTCTATGATGAGGTGACTCGTTGCACACAAACATCCGATCTGCTGCTGGACATCGGCACAGGTGGAGGCGAAGCCGTGCTCGCCATTGCTGAACATGCTCATCTGCTTGTCGGCATCGATTTGGCTCATGGAATGATCGAGACAGCTCAGCGAAATTTAAAGCGAACTAAAAAATGCTCCAATGTGCGATTCACTCAGATGGATGCGGACAACTTACAGTTTCCAAAGTCATTCTTCAATATCGTTTCTTGCAGACATTCCGCATTCTCCGCGTCAGAAGTGTACAACGTTCTCGCAGAGGATGGCGTATTCCTGACCCAGCAGGTCAGCGAGCACGATAAATTGAATGTAAAGCAAGCATTTGGACGTGGACAACATCTCGGCATAGAGCCCGGAACACTCTTGGAAAAATACAAACAAGAGCTGCAACATGCAGGTTTCCAGCACATCGAGGTCCGTGAATATAATGTAACCGAGTATTACGCTACACCTGAGGATCTCTTGTTCCTGCTGACACACACACCTATCGTTCCTCAATTTGGAGAACTCGCGTCCGACCTGGATATCTTTGAACAATTTGTTCAGGATCACCGCGACGAGAAAGGGATTCGCACCAACTCGGCGCGATTCATGATTACAGCCAGAAAATGATCTGAAATCCATTATGAAATTTTAGTATATAAAGTAAAATGAAAAACGCGTCTTGGCGACCTGTATGGTTCAAGCCAAGAACGCGTTTTTTGGTTATTTCTTATCGTTGCCAGATTTCATAGTCACGGCTCAAGCTGAAGTTTCTCCAAGAATGGTTTCAAGCGATCCACCACATAATGGCTGCCACCGCGCCCGTTCACCTCTTCGATTACGGCTGCCAACAGGAACGACGGTGATTCGGTATCAAAGGTAACGAAAAATCCGTTCTCCTGACCTTGCTCACCCTTCTTCGCTTTCAGTTCGGCCGTTCCTGTCTTGCCTGCAAGACCGCCAGCAATCGAGCTGAGGGCATGTGCCGTTCCGCCTTGACGAGACACCACCTGTTTCAGTGCGTCAGTAACGGTATTGGCTACATCCGGTGTGATAATCACCTCAGGATCAGGGGTCTCTTTTCCAACAATCAATACAGGTTTCACCAGCTTGCCTTCATTCACAAACGGCGTAAACGCAGTAGCAAGATGAATCGGTGACATTAACATCTCACCTTGACCATACGAAGTGTCGGCTAGCAGCACCTCGGAAGAAAGATCCCTGTGCGCCTCATTTGCATACTGACTAGGTTTCAAATAGAGTTCATCCAGCCCGAAATTGTCACCAAACCCGAACTTTTGAATGCCCTCGATAAACTTGGCACTCCCCATCTCCGTCGCTTCCATTGCAAAATAAATATTGTCGGAGTATACGAGGGCATCCACCATATTTACGGGACTCAGGCTTTTCACCCGCTTGACGTAATATCCGCCCCAGCTATCATTCTTCCGCCATTGCAAACCAAAAATTTCATGGGTTTTGTCCGGTGTGGTCACCTTCTCCATCAACCCCGCAGCCGCAGTAATCGCCTTGAAGGTTGAGCCGGGAGCATATCGTGTCGTTACTCGGTTGATAAAAGGAAGCTTCTCGTTCGCCGAATAGGCATCCCACTCGGCCTGCGTCAGACCGGTAACCATTTTATTCGGATTGTAGGAAGGCGCACTCACCATAGCAAGCATATTTCCGTCCTTCGGATTCATCATCACCATCGCTCCGGCATCGCCGCCACCCGCCAGCGTCTGATACAATCTTTGCTGCTGTGCGGAGCTGATGGTTAGTTGCACATCCTTACCGTCGACTGCATCTTTGCGGATCAATTCGGAACGCGTGTTGCCCGCTTCATCCGTAATTTCAATTAAACCGCCACGCTCTCCGCGTAGCTGCTTCTCCATAGACTGTTCCAGTCCAGCTTTGCCGATCCAATCTTCCGCACGGTAATACCCTTCGGTATCTTTGTCCAGGTCTTCCTTCGTGGCCTTACGCACATATCCGATCAGATGTGCCGCTGCTTCACCAAGCGGGTAATACCGAATTTCCTTACTTTGCAGAGCAACTCCGCTAAGAGAAGAAGGTACATCAAATTCCTCTGTCGAGCCCATTGGCACAAAAAATTCCGGTTTCACCCATGTCTGACCAAGTGTCTTCTGAATGGCTTCTACGGACACCTTGTAATGTTTCGCGATGCGTGCAATCATCTGATCCGGGTTCTCTCCGAGCTTCTCGGGTACGATGCCCCACTCATTCATTGTGCCCTGGGTTGCAAGCGGCAACCCGTCACGATCTACAATATCCCCTCGATTCGGGAATAACGTCTTCACCCGAACTTTGCTACCTTTCACCATGTCACTGAGGATCAGGGACGGCTTCCAGTTAATCTGCCAGACTTTGCTCCCGTCCTCCAGCTCCTGTCGAACTAAATTAAGCGTATGTGTCTCGTTGACTTCACCTAAAAAGGTGGTCAGGTGTAGATCATAATCGGTCTGGTAGAGATCAGGGTTACTAGCGGATTGTTCTGCCTGATTCGTCCCCTCTTTGTCCGTTGTTGCTTGTGATTCAACCTTAGTCTCGGTTCCACTTTCAGTCCCTGTTGTTTGAGCGCCAGAGTCAGCTTCCGTTCCTGTCGTATTCGCTGCTGTCAGCTCAGCTTTAACAGCAGAGACCTGCATACCCGAGTAGATTGCATTGTATTTCTCAATAAACTGTTCCTTGGACATGCCTGCCTCGGTCAACGAAGCAGGTGACATCAACGAATACAGCTGGCCGAACTCTTTCTTTTGTAAATGCTCTATGTACTGATTCACCGTTGTCTGCGGTTTCGGTTCCTCCGGTTTGCTATTCTGCATATAAAGATACATTCCAATACCGCCTGCAAATAGAATCGGCAAGAGTCCATATAATAATTTACGTTTCGATTTCATGTCACATCACCTCTACTCTATACTATAAATTTCCTGCGCCGATTAAACAATGTGACAAATCTGATGAATTTGTCATTAAAAATAGCCTTAAGCTCACATAATATGTTTAAATAAGAATAGTGAATTACATACTAAAGCTTTTTTGCGATGCAAAAGGCTGAAAAGGAGCCCGATGATGGAAATCAGCTATTTTTTACTCCCAAAAGCCGAAGTGGCCTATATCGAGTCTACCGCTTCCATGAAAGATGCTATTGAGCAGTTGGAATCGCACCACTACACCGCCATTCCCGTAATTGATCCGGATGGAAAATATGTTGCTACTCTGTCCGAAGGTGATCTGTTATGGAAAATGCGTAATACGCCTGGATTAACATTTGATAATATGGACCAAGTGCAGGTCGATGAGATTAGCCATCGTGTCTATAATGAGTGCGTGTACATCGAAGCAGAGATGGAGGATATGCTGACTCTTGCGGCAGACCAAAACTTTGTGCCCGTGGTGGATATAGATCGGGTCTTTCTTGGAATCATTCGTCGTAAGGATATCATTGAATATTACACCCGCAACATATCCGATTAATAAATCTCGGGTAGCATGGAAGTGCTACAGTGAGATTACGGTATCTGCAAAAGATCAACCAAAAAAGGCGAGCCCATAGGCTCGTCTTTTTTATGTAATCATTCCACTAACGTAACAATTTCCACATTATGGACTTAAAATAAAAATGTTGCTAATTTCGCATGAAATAAATACAATAATCTTCATGATTCGACATATTTCGTCATTACCAGACTGTATTTAAACACCAAAACATGTCGTTTCCATCACATATAATGGATTAATACACAATTTCATTCATTTCTTTTGTTCAGAATTCGTTCAGAACGCTATTGTACGATAGACATATGGTTAGACTTGATGAACGTTGATTACTTTCACCAATTATAGAGAGAGGTATGCACCTTGAATCGTTTAAGCACACGCAAAAAAATGCTGGTTACCGCAACGGTGATCATGTCTTGTATTTACGTCATATGGCGTACCTTCTTCACCATTCCTTTCGGCCATGGCCCGCTTGCCGTGACCGCCGGTCTTGCCCTCCTGATTGTCGAACTCATTGGTATGTTTGAACTCGCTGTGCATTTTTATAACATGACCCGGCTTGAATATCCTGAACTTCCTGTCGTTGATGAGTCATTGTATCCTGACGTTGATGTTTTTATAGCTACATATAACGAACCTGCATCCTTGCTTTTCAAAACGATTAACGGCTGTCTCAATATGGATTACCCGGACCGCTCCAAAGTACATATCTACCTGTGTGACGACTCCAATCGTCCCGAGATGCGAGAACTGGCTGATCATATGGGGATTAACTATCTGACCCGGACAGAGCACATCCACGCCAAAGCTGGAAACTTGAACAACGCCATGAAACATACTTCCTCCCCTCTAATCGCCACGTTTGATGCCGATATGATTCCGAAGCATGATTTTCTGACGTCCTGCGTGCCTTATTTTCTGACAGGAGAAAAGATCGGCTTCGTTCAAACTCCGCAAAGCTTCTATAATCCCGATCAGTTTCAATATAATCTGTATTCCGAAGCTCGAATTCCGAATGAACAGGACTACTTCTATCGCGATGTGCAGGTCGGGCGGAACAAGTCCAACTCCGTTATCTACGGCGGAACCAACACGGTACTTTCGAGGCAGGCACTCGAAGATGTGGGTGGTTTCTATACTGGTTCCATTACAGAGGATTTTGCCACTGGCATTGAAATGCAGAGCAAAGGGTATCGCTGTTTTGCCACCAATAAAGTACTTGCTTCCGGACTTGCTCCCGGTGATCTGAAAAGCCTGATCAAACAACGCCAACGCTGGGCACGCGGATGTATTCAAACGGGAAGAAAAATGAATATTTTGTTCAAGCGCGGACTTACGTTTGCCCAAAGACTGAATTATATCTCTTCTATAACCTATTGGTATTCCGGTCTTAAACGAGTGCTGTATATCATGTCACCCATTCTGTTTGCTGTGTTCGGTGTGCTCGTGGTGAAGTGTACCATTTTGGAAATTCTCGTGTTCTGGCTACCGATGTATCTATTAACGAATATGTGTCTGCGTATGTTGTCAGGTAATATTCGAACTACGAAATGGACGAATGTATACGAAACTATTCTTTTTCCATCACTGCTACCTGCGGTCATTCTGGAAACACTGGGCATCACCATGAATAAATTTGCAGTGACTCGTAAAGACGGTGCTCATAACGATCGTAGCTACCAGCTCAAACAGATCATTCCGCATCTGATCTTGGCTGTGCTCTCTATAATCGGCATCGTCAACTGCATTCACTGGACATTTAGTCAGGGCACCATTGGATTTCTCGTTGTTCTATACTGGCTGTTGATTAATTTCTACAACATTATGATGTCGATCTTTTTCCTCAGCGGACGTAAAGTGTTCCGCAACTATGAGCGTATTCTGGCTGCTGTGGACTGTACACTAACGACTGAAGGTGAAACGCTGTCCACGGTTACGCATGATATTTCGGAAGGCGGGATCGCCATCGTACTGGATACACCGAGATACATCCCGAGCGAAGCCGAATTTGCTGTACGTCTGGTAACGGATCATTATTCAAGCGAGTTTACAGCCAAGGTAACTCACGTAACTTCATACGGTAATAAGTGGAAGTATGCATTTAAAGTGCACGAGATTACAGAACAGGATCAGCGTCAGTTGTTACATATTGTGTATGACCGCGAGCCTACGCTTCCGCAGAAGCTGGATAAAGATATCAGTACATTTGAGGACATCCGTCTGAATTTTGTAAAACGCGGACAAGTGGGCCTCATGTCCAACCGCAAGCTGGCACGCATTCCGCTGAACCATGAACTGGACACACCCGAATATGGAACCGTTATGCTGATGGACTTTAACTATGAATTTTTGCTTTTGAACATATCACGGCAGGAAATGGTCTATGAGCTTCGTTTGCCGCTTGCCGAGGGACTCGTTCTTGACTGTATGTGGGTAAAGTCGATGCGAAGCAAACATGGCATTCTGTACCGGATCAGAAATATTCAAGACATTGCCCGAAATGGACAAATGCCTGAACTGGAAGCTCTTCTGAAACAATGGAATGTGGCGTATACCGAGGCAGACAAACCAAAACGCCCAGTACAGAATAAAAGCTTCATCTCGAGTGATGAACTCGACGAGATGGCCTATTTATAACATGGAGGCACAGAACGCATGAGTACGAAATGGCAGCAATGGCTGCTTGTCGCAATCCTCACAGGTTTATCAAGCTTATACCTCATCACTGCTACTGCTTCGGCTCAGCCGGATCAGATGCAGTGGAGCGAGAGTTCTATAAAGGTATGGAATAATGGAGCCAAAGTGCAGTCCAAGCTGAATCGTAACGGCAGCTTACAGATTAACACCTCGACACAGGAACTACAAAAGGGCTATTACTCCGCCTATGTGTATGAGCTGCAAAACAGGGACTGGTCAGGCTACAGCGAATTAAGGTTCTCGATTCGCAGTGATTCCGATCAGACGCTGCCACTAAACGTTGTCATTACACGAAAGGATCAATCGGCACTAACGGTAGCGGATCAACGCAATGTCATCCTCATTCCCAAAGCAACCAAAGAACCGAAGCTGGTTCATCCCGTAGATGGGTTGATAAGACTGGAGCCCGGGTTTGAGGGGGAGGTTCGTGTTCCCTTTTCCAGCCTCATGGTTCGAAATCATGCAGCTACGGTTGGCCGTGTCACACCAGAGAAAATGCTGAGCTGGGGAATCACAATGACCACGACTGAGAACGCACAGCTGAATTACCGCGTTGGAAATATCAAACTGGTACCTAGGAAAGAAGCTGTTGCAGAAAACCAATTATCTTCTGTAATGATCAAAGGTGATGAACGAGTCGTGAAACCGGTGGCCGGTGAATCGGTTGCAACGTATATCGTTAGTGGCCTGCAGGCGACAGCATCGAAAGCTTTGGAAACGCCAGAAGTAGAAGTGAATTTCCAGCTTGCTCATCCTGTACAGGGTGTAACAATCACAACGGGTGGCCTACTAACCATTGGAACGGACGCCGCAATAACCGATTCGGTGACTATTCGAGCGCTGGTGGATCAAAAGTGGAATCTCGATTATACCGTTAAACTTGATCGTTCCACGGCGATGCAGATGAAGGAAGCGGATGGAACGCCTCGTTTCATCCCCTCACCTGATCAGGTTCCCAAAGTCCTTGAACCTTCCACCGTATGGTTACAACCATGGATGGAATGGATGATCCGAATCGGCCTTCTTCTGATTGGACTCGCGGTGGTTATTCCATATTGGCTGTGGCGCAAACTTCAGCACGGCTCACAAGCGGGGAAACCACGTTCGATGAATCATCGCAGGTCCAAGCGGATATTTAAAATGTAGCTTTTTTATTTCATCATTAACATCATCAAGGAGGAAAGGCAGTGCTCTTTTCCAGTGTAGTCTTCTTATTTTATTTCTTGCCGCTTGTGCTCGGGCTGTATTATATATTGCGGTTTTCTGTGACGCTGAAAAATATGTTGTTGCTTGTGGCAAGCCTGTTCTTCTACGCATGGGGTGAACCACGCTTTGTGCTGGTTATGCTGGTCTCCATCGCACTGAATTACGTTTTCGCACTGCTCGTGGACAAGTACCGGGATCGGCGCACTGCCGCTTATACCGTTATCACCGTGATGCTAGTTGCCAATCTGGGTATGCTGTTTGTTTATAAATACCTGGCGTTTGCCCTGCGCATTGTCAATGAAAGTACAGGCTTTGGCTTCAGCATTCCGCATATTGCGTTGCCGCTCGGCATTTCCTTTTTCACCTTCCATGCGATCTCCTACGTCATTGACGTGTACCGCGGACATGGAAATGTGCAGAAAAATCCGTTTTATGTCGCCCTCTATATTTCCTTCTTCCCTCAGCTTGTAGCTGGGCCCATTCTGCGTTACAACATGATTGCGGATCAGATGATGCATCGGAAGGAAAGCTGGGACAAGTTCGCGGTCGGCTGTTGCCGGTTTATTGTGGGTTTGAGTAAAAAAGTGCTGTTATCTAACAGCATGGCCATTGTGGCCGATCATGCATTCAGCATGGGCGGAACAGGCGATATCGCTTCAAGTCTGGCTTGGCTGGGAGCGATTGCCTATACATTGCAGATTTATTTCGACTTCTCGGGTTATTCGGATATGGCGATTGGACTCGCGCTTATGTTTGGTTTCAAGTTTGAAGAAAACTTCCGGTATCCGTATATCTCACGCTCCATCACCGAATTTTGGCGCCGCTGGCACATCTCGCTCGGCACCTGGTTCAAGGAATATGTCTACTTCCCGCTGGGAGGATCACGCGTTAGCAACAAGGATAAAATGATCCGCAATCTGCTGATTGTCTGGGGTCTGACGGGCATCTGGCACGGGGCAGAATGGACATTTGTGATCTGGGGTTTAATCAACTTCGCGTTCATTGCACTGGAGAAAATATTCAACCTGGATAAGAGCACACGGTATGCTCCGCTCCGACATTTCTATGCCATGTTTATCGTAGTTATTGGATGGGTGATTTTCCGTTCACCGGACTTGTTACAGGCTGGCAACTACCTTGGCAATATGTTCGGACTGTATGGTAACGGGTTCTGGAGTGATACGACCTGGATGTTCATGAAGGAATATGCCCTTTTCTTCATTCTAGGCATTCTGTTCTCCACACCACTTGCCTTACGGATGAACAAATGGATGGTGGATGGTGTACGCTTCGGTAAACCGCTTGAACTGCTTTACCCTGTGACCATTATTGCTCTGTTCCTTGTATGTGTATCCTATTTGGTCAAAGGAACATACAACCCGTTCATATATTTTAATTTCTGAGAGAAGGATTTCATATGCATAACTTTTTTGCCAAAAAGAGAATGACCGCCTTCCTCTTCATTCTTGCGCTCGCCACGTTCTCGATCTTGAATATGATTCATTCTTTCGAGCCCTTGAAAAAAACACTGGCGTCAGCGGACTACCGCTTCTCCAATGCCAAAGGTATCATCAACGAACTGGATGCAGATATTAATGAGCACGTTCTTGAAAAGTTTGGATTCGTGGAAGCCTACGGATACTTGCAGTCACTCATGTGGAAGAACGAAGAGAACAACTTCGAGGTCGTCAAAGATACGGAGGGTAAGCTTCACTATACGTATTTCGCCACGGGGCCAACGGATACGAAAGAACTTTCTGATCGGGTTGCCGAGCTAGGTGCACAATTGGGGTCAAAAACCAAGCTTACGTATGTCATGACACCTGACAAATATGTACGTGGCTATACAACATTCCCGGAAGGCATCCCTTATAACTACAATAACGAAACGGCCGATGGTTTTCTGGATCATCTGAAGCAGAGCGGAGTCGACACGTTGGATCTGCGCGAAGGATTATTGGAGAGCGGCATACCGGCGAAGGATTTGTTTTTCACAACCGATCATCACTGGAAAATCAAAACGGCCTTCTGGGCCTTCGGCCAGCTGGTTCAACATCTGGACGGGCTGTACCATAAGCCGCTCGATCCCGAGCATTATTTTACAGACATGAATAACTACAATGTAATCCCTTATAAGGATTTCTTTATCGGCTCACAAGGCCGCAAAACCGGGAAATTGTACGCCGGCGATGATGATTTTGACCTGATTTATCCTAAATTCAAAACCAACTATTCTTTTTATTTTAAAACAGGTGAGACGGAAGCTACCTTAAATGGTCGATTTGAGGACGCGTTGCTTACGACATATCCCCTGAATGTGAAGGGTGCTCCCTACGACCTGACGGCGGACAAATACTTTACGTATCTGTATGGCAATCAGGGAATCGTACATGTGACGAATAAAGACAATCCAAACGGACTCAAGGTCATGTTTATCAAGGACTCCCTCGCCGTACCTATGATTTCTTTTCTCTCGACGGTTGTCTCGGATGTGTATCTGATTGATCCAAGGTATTATCCGGGTGACATTATAGATTTTGCGAAAAAGACCGAACTGGATCATGTCTTCGTATCGATCTCACCTCAAGATCTCGTCGATGAGTTTTTCCCTTACGGGAAGAACAACGTAGAAGGTCCATTCACCAGCTCTAAGTAAAATATCGTTCATCAAGTTGGAACATGCAAAAGGGTACTGCCTTGGCCTTCATAGCCGCGGGAGTACCCTTTTACTGTTACAGTGTGGTCACTTCCGCCAAACCGAAATACCACTCCAGAAAGGCATTGAAATCCGCCCATTGCGGCTTGCTCTCTCCATCCAGGAAACGTTCGATGGACTCCCCCAGTTCAACCAGCACAACCTCGCCGGTCTGGCGATTATAGAAAAATCCACCTTCCCCTTCAAAGCTGTCCAGCGGAATATATGCCTCTGGTAGCCCCAGTGTAAGTTGCGATATATGCATATCCTGCAGGTATACGGTATTCTCGATCACCCAGCAGATCTGGTAGAGCTCCTGATGCCGATTATAGAATGTTGGTCCATCCTCTGCATGAAGGTAGAATTGTGCAAAATCCGAGTTCAGATCAATGTCCAACTTATTCAGTGCTTTCTCGTACTCAGCCGGCACGTCTTCATGCCACCAGCCTTTTACGCGGCAATGTTCAATGACTTTAGTGGATAACATGTCGAGCCCCCTAATTTATGTTATACGTCGTTAATATTTCATCGTAACTTTAACTTCACCCTATTGAAAGAGTAGCACGATTATAGAGGACTGCACAAATGACTCGGGACAATCTTGATGATCTCAGGAGGGAATCAGAAATGTTCAAGAGAATACTTCACGCAGGCGGAAGGTGCGATAGGTAAACACAACAACACCAATGGTAAAAAGGCTTATTACAGCCATGTATAACGTAAAATAAGACAGGTTTAGCCCCAATACTGAATAATGAACATCGTATTTGAAAAGTCTTGTCACTCTGATCATCGTGCTTAATTGAAAACTTTCCAGCCACCTCATCCATCCAGAGTTCAGATTTAACACATCATATGCCAGGTAAGGAAGGCCTACGATCGCAGCGCTCACCGAAACAGCAATAAACGGTGTAGAACTGAGAACCGATACCAGTAATACGATACACCCAAACACAAGGCTGCCAGCTGCATGAGTCAATAACTGAACGATATAGTATTGAAGTGCCGTAAATCGGTAAGGTGAGAATTCGTAATAAAATGTGTCAAAATACATTGCTACACTTTGAATGGGTGTATCCGCGCCAGCCAAATGACCGAATCGCAACCAATACACTTGCAAATTCACGCCGGCAAACACAATAACACACACCACAATGTAGATCATAGAAGCTAATAATTTGGCCGTTACAAGTTTGCTTTTGCCCCGTTTGCTGCTGCGTAGCAAGGATGCGGTACCCAGTGCATATTCATTCGCAAATACCGGAGCCAGTCCCAGCAGAATAAAGATGATCATAAACACGGTACCAAACTGATCGATATATTCAAGTAAATAGCCCCAAGGTTTATTGTAGTGAATGTCGGTTACATCTACGGTTCGCGTTCGGATCTGACCATTCTCATCATAACTTGTATAGTTATTTTTCGTTTCTGGCGAGAAATTTAAGATGTCATAGAAAACACCATTCGGGTAAATATACTCATTGTTCAAACCTATAATCTGCATATGATCTCTGGCTAGGTTTGCTTTTTCCTGTGTTATGGGACCTTCATACGGCCTGTAATCCTCGGAAGCATCAGATAAGCCAACATGTTGGACAAACGAATAAGCGACTAGAAACATAAGGAAGATAGCGAAGGTTAAAGCGATACTTTTACGCATCATGATTTTAACGAATTCATACCGGATTAACTGAATCATGATTCAGCCTCCTCCCCAAAAAAGTGCATGTATACATCTTCGAGTCTGGGTGATTCGGGCACAGCTTCCGGGATCGGTTTTTCTTTGGACAAGATCCGGGCGGTTATACCTTCTGGTGAATAGGAGAGGCTGCTTAGTTTGAATCTTCTATTCAGTTCTGTAAGCTGTGATTCCAATATGGGTGCTTTCCACACCCTATCTTGCATACTCGTCATAATTGCTTTCGGTGTATCATGCAGTATCAGCTTGCCTTCATTCATCAGAATCAACCTTTTACATGAAAACTCCAAATCCGAGATGATGTGCGTAGACAGCAGAACAAGACGCTCCCTTCCGAGCTCGCCGATCATATTCCGGAATCGAATCCGCTCCTTGGGATCGAGGCCAACTGTAGGCTCATCCAAAATGAGAATCTGTGGATCATTCAGCAAGGCTTGAGCGATGCCTAATCGCTGTTTCATGCCTCCAGAGAACGTACCGATTTTATCCCGCGCCTTGTTTTCCAAGCCGACCAACGCTAACGTTTCCTGCACACGAACTTTGGCCTGACTTCCGCTCAGTCCTTTCAAGGAGCACATATACATTAGAAATTTAGACGCACTAAACCGGTTGTAAAATCCCAAGCGTTGCGGCATGTATCCGAGTATACTTCGATATTGCTCACCCATATGTTGAATCGGTTTTCCATCCAACTTAATCCGTCCCGATGTAGGCTCGGAGATATCCACAAGCATTCGCAGCAACGTTGTTTTTCCAGCTCCATTCGGCCCAAGCAAACCATAGACTCCTTGATTGGACAATTCCAGCGAGAATGATTCAACCACCCATTTATCTTTGTACTTTTTGGACACATTATCTATGGTCAGTATCAAAGGAATACCCTCTTTCTGTCTGTGATGTATACTTCCTCACCATCTGATAGGTTTGACGGATCAACAGTCCCGCCCCAACGAAAGCAATAACGGCTAGCCATGAGGGTTGAATGGTCTCTATGAATGCCTTAACTTCCTTAAGAGTAAGCACAAACTGTACTAACGCAAACCAAAAAATCAAAAAAAGGCTGACGGCGGTTCCACCTCTTACACGCATCGCAAGCCACAAACTTGTCCCCGCTGAGATGAGCAACTGTGTATACAGCAGTCCAGCAGACTTCCATGTCAACAAGTCTCCTGTTTCGTTAGACACCAGTAACATTAGTAAAAATACAAAAACGATATTACCCGAGAGTACAACGATCAATCGTGCGAGCATTAGCTGTTGTGCGGTCATTTTACAAGTCAGTTCCATCTCCATCAGTCCCAAATCCCGGCCTTTGAACACCTCGAGCAATCCGAGTACAAAGGGTATGGGCACTAAGAAAAGTACAATTAAGGTTGAATCCATGGAATGTTGACGCCCTAGCCAGAATCCAAGTAGCAGAAGCACCGCACATGCTAACCAATAGGATTTATGAAAAATGACCATTTCCCCTCTGACCACCTGGAACAATTCCTGGGTCAAGCTTCTGGAAGCCCAGTTCTGCTTAGCACCTTCGGGTTCAGGCATATATGCACTCAGCTCAAGAATGGTTCTGTTGATCTCTGCTTCCGAGGGGAATTCAACCGGATACTGATTTAGTTGTGAGGCAATTTCACTATAATCATCTATATCAATCTCTGTTTCGAAGTGAGCTTTATTTGTTCCGTTTGTATGTTGGTGTTTCATGCCGATCACCCCCTGTAATCATCTCTTTCAGCTTCGAAATTCCTAAACGTATCCGTGACTTAGCCGTTGATTCACTGGTTCCCGTTGCTTCAGCAACTTCACGAATCTTCAATCCGTTGTAATAATTCAAAATAACAGCATCCCGCTGATGCTCCGGCAAACTTAGCACGGCTTGTCTGACTTGTTCGTTCTGGTTTCTTTTTTGGAAAATGTCCCAGACGTTATGATGTTCACTGGAAGGGAACGCTTCTTCCGTTAGTTCCGTCTCCCTATGCTGTTGCTTATACTCCCGTCCACGGAAATAGTCCAGACAATGGTTTACTGCAATTTTTAGAAGCCAATGCTCGAACTTCCCTGTATTCTGATAGCTTTTCAGAGATTTCATCATCTTAATGAAAACCTCCTGAGTCAGATCATAAGCCGTATGATATTCTCCTGTTTTGCGATAGATATATGCGAACACCGATTTATAGTGACGTTTAACCAGCACTTCCATCGCAGCTCGGCTTCCTTCTTGAATCTCTCGAATCAACTCTTCATCTGTCAACGTCCCCTCACCCCCTCAATCTAGATAACGATGCTTGGACTAAAAAAGATCAAAATTGATTTTCTATGTATCCACATTCTCTATACGATGATGAAACTTTCCTCCTGCATCTACGTCTTAAATACAAGAATACAACTCGAAGGAGATGACTATGCGAATAAGCTGCAGCCCAGGTTTTCCCGGAAGTATGATCGGTTCCATTGATCTGAGACCAACCAAGCATAACCAGCCCCCATCCACGACAAGTCAAATTTCACAGTATGTTGATTCTGGACTGATTTCTATTCCCTATGTGACCGATCCGGAATTTGGATCACACTTTGATATGATGAAGATTATGAAAGGTACATATCAGGAAGAGTTTCACGAAAGCTACGATGTTGAATTTACGATCGATGTGGATCAAAAAGGTTATATTACACAGTTTGAGCATACCTTCCCACTGGAACGTTACATCGATCTGATTCGAACCCAATCGTACCGGGTCATTCAGACGAACTGGCGCGGCCAGTCCTTTCATGTGATGACCTACAGTTATATGGAAGAGGTTATTAATCCGAACAATGTTATTTTCCGCTGTACGAATGCAGAAGATGTCTTCGTTGTGGCTGAGCTTGTCCCTTTTCGAGCAGGTGGCGTTGTGGAGCAACCGAACAATCTGTATCTTCACTTCCGCGCATTGATATCAGCACGAGATGACCTATATCCCATTGATTATATGTGCCAGCCGGATTTCGATCTGAATCTGGACTGAAGGAATTGAAGATGAAAGTTATAAAAGAAGAACATACGTTATCCCGTGTCTAAGGGTAGCCTGTGTTCTTTTTTAATCCTTTCATTCTGGATTCACCCTAAGCAAAATCAACGAAACAGACGATAACATATATATAAAGTTACATTTGCGTATCCCTTTGGGTGTGTACTGAAGATGAGAGGAGTTTTAAAGGTTTATGATGGGTACAAAAATGAAAATCAGTTCCCTGTTTACACTTTCACTCGCTGGCCTGTTATTGCTTCTGGGCGGAACGCAGACCGCTCATGCAGAACAGATCGATAGCTTGCTTCCCGAGCGTAGTCAGCAAGAAATCGACCAAAAGTGGAATGAGTGGATGAGGGTTGATCAAACGCTCTCTATGTTTACCGAAACACCTTCCACCGTTTTCCCTTATTCTGCCGGACTGCTCAATGAGAGATATCTGGAGCAAGGTCTGAATGCTGCCAACTTCTATCGCTTTATCGCAGGCATGTCTGGAGACCTGGTACTCGATCCGGCTTTGAATATGCAAGCCCAGCACGGAGCTGTTGTTGTCTCCACCGAAGGGCAACTTAGCCATTCCCCTGAACAACCGGCAGATATGCCGAAGGATTTTTTTGATAAAGGCTACACCTCAGCTTCCTCATCTAACCTGCATGTCACCAGCAATGACAAATTCAATGTACTGGCTGGAAGCATCAAGGGCTACATGAATGACTCGCATGCATCCAATATTGATCGGGTAGGTCATCGCCGCTGGATTTTAAGCCCGAAGTTACAACGAATCGGATTTGGACTGGCTGCCCATCAAGAGGAAGAACAAACTCATTATTATAGTGCCATGCAGGTTTTTGATCAAAGCAGAACTCAGGTTATACCTTATAACTACAGCCTGTTTCCCAATCAAGGTGCCTTCCCGATCGAAGCCTTCGGTGCCCTGCAGCCCTGGTCCGTTCAATTAAATAATGACGTGTTCGCAAAACCTGAATTGGAAAAGGTTCACGTCGAAATGATCCGAACCTCTGATCAGCGGAAATGGACGTTTAACCAGCAAGAGAACACGGAATTCCCTTTCCCTTTCGAATACTACAATGTAGACCCCTCAAACAAACGCTGGTTTGAGCAGGCCTATTTTAATGTAGAGACATCCAATTTCGGCGATAACAGCGCTATTATTTTTCGTCCTGACGATGTGCAGTTGTTGAAAAACAGTGATACCTTCCAAGTACATATTACAGGTTTGCAAAAGAAAGACGGTTCTCCCGCTGAAATCTCCTATACTACACGTTTCTTTCATGTGGACGGAAGGCAGGATCCGACTTTAACCAAGATTACACCTGTAAAGTCTGATGTTACCTTACGAGTTGGAGAAGCTGCAGATATCCCTTTGGTCACGGCTATTCTTGGAGATGGCACTTCCTACACCCCATATTCCAACCTGACCTATACGACATCGTCGAATAAATTGGTGATCCGTAATGGTCAAATCACTGGAACAAAGGCTGGGAAAGCCGAGCTACATATCCGTTTTGGAGGGAAAGAAACGGTCGTCTCGGTTACGATAAAGAAAATGCCTTCATATACTGACATTCAGAATCATTGGGCCAAGAATGATATTCTGTGGGCCGTACAGCAAAACATGGTTAGCGGGGATAATGACACGTTCAGACCCAATGATCAGGTGAGCGAAGCTGAGTTTCTTTCCATGCTGTTTAATATGTATGCCAACTCCAAATACCTGCGGTATATGGATAAGACCGATGCTCCGGGTGCGAACTGGAGTGATCGTTACTATACCTATGCATCCAGACTCAATCTACCTCTAGAGGCGAGCATTCGAAACCCTAAGCTACGCAATCATGCGCTGAATAGAACAGAGGTTGCTATTATTGTCGCCAGTCTTGGCGGTAGAAACTATGTTAAAGATGAGGACAATATTCAGTATTTGCTGAACATGGGATACTCCTCTGGTAAAACATCCACTACTGTCGAAGGTTATGCCGGCAAGGAATTATTTACACGCGCAGAAGCTGTTGTATTTCTGAGGAACTTGAAGGGAAAAGGATTTCAGCCTTGGGGTAGACCTGAACAAGTCACCGCAACAGGCGACAATGAGAAACAAGGAAACCTCCCGGATGGTACAGTTCAGGCCGAATATACGGTGGATCACACCTTGACTTTGCGAGGTACGTTTAAAGCCTATGCCGGTCACACCATTCCAATTGATATCAACGGACCGGCGCCAGAAGTACTGCCTATTCAGACCGAAAACATAACGCTGGATGCAGACGGAAGCTTCAAACTGACGGTCAAGGTAAATGAACAAAACACCAAACACCTCAACCTTTACTTGAATGTAAGAGAAGATTACTCCTACTTCATTCGTGTAGAGGAAGGGAAAATGGCTATTAACGAATACACTGAGAATTAAGAACGTTAATAAGAGCATCGTTAAACCAGCATTAGACTTCGGGTTCGGGTTAAACTTCAACAGCACCTTACGAACAAGCAAGCATGGGAGATCGTTATCCGGCTTGTACGTTTCGAGAGGTGCTTTTTTCATGGAATCAACTGTTCATTTACGCATAACTTCATCCAATGGTACAAAAGGTTCATTTTATTAGAATCAACTAACTAATACATCCTCTACTGTCGATAAAACACAATGAAAGTATATTATTTACATTTTAGAAGTAGAAGGAGATTAGAAGATGTTTATTCGGAAAAAGGTTATTCGCACTCTGCTTACGCTTCCTCTAGCTGGTCTAATGTTCGTACTACTCGGTGCACAGCAGACCTTAGCTGCCCCCGTCGACAGCTTGTTGCCTGAGCGAAGTCAGCAAGAAATTAATCAAAAATGGACGCAATGGATGTCGAACAAGGATCAACCCGCTACATATATCCAAACCCCTTCCACCACAGCACCTTATTTTGCTGGCGTATTAAGTGAATCTTCTCTGCAACAGGCACTAAATGCGGCCAACTTCTATCGTTACCTTTCGGGACTGGAAGGCGATCTTGTGCTGGATGCTTCGCTTAACGTTCAGGCTCAACACGGTGCAGTTCTTGTCTCTACAGGTCCTCTAAGCCATTTTCCGGCTCGACCTGCCGATATGCCAAAAGATTTTTTTGACTTGGGTGCCAAATCAGCCTCCAGTTCCAATTTATATGCTTCCTATGGCGCTGCCGGCAATCTGGCTGTTAAAAGTGTGGAAGCGTATATGGACGACTCCGACGCAAGTAACATTGGCGCACTAGGTCACCGTCGCTGGATTCTGAGTCCGCAGTTGAAAAAAGTTGGCTTCGGAATCGCATCCCGGGACAACAAAAATTATGCAAGTCATTTTAGCACCATGCAGGTGATGGATACCAGTCGGGCAGGAAAGCTGCGCTACAATTACAACCTGTATCCAAACAAAGGCGCTTTTCCGATTGAAGCTTTCAATGTATCGCAGGCCTGGTCTGCACAGTTGAACCCGGATGTTTTTGCAAAACCTTCAACTTCGGAGGTTCAGGTAGAACTTACACGAACGTCAGATCAGAAAACCTGGAATTTCGGTGGGAAAGCTCCTGCCAGCAGTGATCCTGCCAAAGCGTTTTTCAACGTCAATACCGATGGATATGGATATAGCTATGCTATCATCTTCCGTCCAGATAACTTAAACGCATTGAAGGATGGAGATACGTTTACCGTTCGAATTACCGGATTGAAGAAAAAAGATGGTTCCAACGCAGACATCGGTTATCAAACTCAATTTTTCACGATTAGCCCGTCCGCAGAGGAACCTGTGACCGATCCAGAGAATCCTGGAACGCAGCCCCAAGATCCCGGAACACAGCCTCAGGAACCGGAGACCGGTAATGAGGTAATTCTTGATGATCGTCATGTACAATTCGAATATACAGCGGAGCGCACCTTGAACGTACGAGGAACACTTACGGCCTATGCGGGTCAAACGTTCTCCTTTCAGATTCATGGACCGTCACCAGAAGAAAAACATATTCGTACGGAAACCGTAACAGTGGGTGCAGATGGCCGTTTCAATCTAACGGTTCGCAGTCTCGGTGTGTCTGATCTGAACATCTACCTACAGGTGAGTCCCTACTTTATGTATCTGATCCCTGCGGCCAGCAACTCCGATGTTACCTATTATTTTGAGTAGAAACAGTGAGAGATCAGCAAGAAACATAAAAAAATCCGGATGAGTCTTCATACGGATTTTTTTATGTTTTGTTAACCAGAAATGAAGTGGCATCCATATTATAGAGAAATACTACTTTTCAACTCCTTGGGAGTACACTTCACTAAATTCATCTGTATATAAAACTTCTATGCAACCCGACCAATTGAGAATCGAACCAATAAAATCAGGTATATCCAGTCCCTCCATTTCATACGTCTCTTCTGTATTCACCGTACCGGATGCATCTTCAATCAGCGTTACTTTAAATCCCTCATGTTCAGCAGTAATTGCTGTAAAAAGACAACAATACTCCATGTTAAAGCCCACAATGAATACGTGCTCAACCTGCTGATCGCATAGCCATTTTTCCAATTTGCTATTACTGAAAGCACTCGGCTTGTTCTTTTCCAAAACCAGATGTTGCTTCGTATCCACAACAATCTCCAGATAATCTGCTTTCCCACGGTAGAGTGAGGATTCTTCATCCTGCTCATCCACATGTTTAGTAAAAACAATGGGCCAATTCTTCCTCTCAAAAGTGGCCATGACCGATTCGATCTTTGATACGGTTGCCGATACATCTCGTTGAATGGTAAGTCCTCGCTGGACATCAAGTACAATTAGGCATTTTTTCATTTCTGACTCCTCTCTACATTCTCCTCCACTCTGAATTCAACAATCTGGCGAATTAGTTCCTCCGGCAATGGCTCATCAAGTGGGAACTGAACGGAACCCTTCGCGCCCTTAAACCTGGAGAGTTGTTCCTTGAATGCCAGAATACCGCTGGGTGCAGGATAGAACCCGATATGTTTTGTGTATGCGGCAAAATGAACCAGATTCCCGTGCTGCGCATATGTAGGCATTTTGTAACTAATCTTTTCTTCAGCGAGCGGAGCCGCTTCCTGAATGATCTGCCGTAACCTCTGTAATTTTAGTTGCACATCCGCTGGAAATACAGCAATATATTCATTCACTAGTTCCGAGTGCTGTCCGTTTTGATCCATCTTGTGCTCCTTCCACCACGTATGTTTCAGTGTCGTTCGCGGCGAGTAATATTGGCTCTATTGTACTACATCAGACTATATTCTTCTGCTGAAGTTGAAAAGATTCTAACAAAAAAAGACGCTCGTCTGAGTGCCTTTATACTGGTATAATTTAAATTGTACAGCCAATTTGTGGTGGGTATTGATCATCTCCTGAGAAAGGAGGTGATCATATGAACTTCACTTTCAACGACGTACTCGTGTTCGCAATGTTCATTCTTGCATTGTTAACTTATATTGATCGTAGAAAGAAGTGACCCGCCACAGGTTGCTCGCCAGGTTGCGGGTCACTTCGGTCATATATGCACCACTCTGAGGTGATCACACCACAAAATGCTGTGCAGGAGTAGCCATTGGCGTGGCTACTCTTATTTTTTCTTACTTTCATTTTATTAAACATCTGTAGAACTTACAACCACATTAATGTTGAATGTTTGATAATATTTTATGTGGATTAGGAGTACTTTATGTCTAATGACAGCAACCTCAGCCTGTTTTGTTTCAAATTAATTGGACTCTACAACGTCATGGCCCTTCCATTACGCATCAGATAATCTTCTTTGTCCTTGTAATCCGGCATAATACTACCTACCCGCCGCCAGAACGAGCGATCATGATTCATATGATGAATATGGCACAGCTCATGGATGATAACGTAATCAATGACCTCTGGTGGCGCCATGGCAAGGCGGTAATTAAACGTCAACTTTTTGTCCCAGCTACAGCTCCCCCATTTCGTAGGAGAATCTACGATATCAATAGACTTCGGCTTCACCTTCAGTTCCTGCTGATAACGTATAATTCGCTGCCCAATCATGCGTTTGCATTCTGCAAAATAAAACTTTTTCAAATTCGCACGCAGTTCTTCTTCTGTTAACCCCTCCACCGGAATTAATTGATGCAAGGCATGGGCTTTGCCAAAGAGCAAAAATGCCCCCTTACCCTCATTCTCATATTCCTTAGCTTGGGGACCATCCAGGACTTGCTGCATGCGAGCTGATTTTTGTACAATCTCAGTTCCATGATGCATAACCAGTTGCCGGATCACTTCCTCACTCGTGCCATTCGGAGCCTTAATGGTGACCATGTAGGGCAGTTCCATGGTAATCGAGGCTTTTTTTCGTTTACCGAATTCGATATGACATGTAATCATGTGTCCCTGAATCTCTATGTTAATCATGTTTATTTGTACTCCATTCCACAAATTGATCTCTTTATCGATTATACCATTCAGAGGAATAACATCCGAACAATCTATATTGAATTTTTATACATTATCATGTATTATTATTTAATTCGATATTATATCGTCTATATCCTATGTGAGGAGGATAAGCCACATGTATGCAACAGAAAACAAACTTCGTCTGATTGAAGAATTAACGCTCAACCACTGGCAACCTTTATCAACCTCATTGTATGACGGTTGGGTGCTACGTTTTGCCGAAGGATATTCCAAACGCGCCAACTCCGTTCAACCGCTCTACCCTTCTACTCTGGATGTGCATGAAAAGATCAAGGCATGTGAGAATATCTACAGCTCGAACCAATTAAATACCATTTTCAAAATGACACCGTTCGTTCAACCCGAAGAATTGGATCAACTTTTACAAGATAAAGGTTATGTCGTTGTAGATAAAACGCTTGTACAACTTCGAGATCTGAAGGATCTGAAAGTTCCTGAACATTTGGAGGCACACATCAATGAGCAGTTAACGAAGGAATGGTTAGATCATTTTTGCCGTTTAAATGCGGTCAGTGAAGAGTTTCGGACAACCATGACACAGATGTTATTCAATGTCCGCGCAATGACGGGATTCATCACACTGTCTGTTGACGGCTGTATAGTGGCCTGTGGGCTAGGTGTGGTTGAACGTGGATTCATTGGACTGCATGACATCATTACAGATCCGGACTACCGTAACCGCAGTCTGGCAGAGCAGATGATTTTGCATTTGTTGCATTGGGGAAAAAGCCATGGTGCTACTTCAAGTTATCTGCAAGTGGTCGAGGGCAATGCAGCGGCACGGCGACTATATGCAAAATTGGAATATACCGACGCCTATTCGTATTGGTACCGGGTTAAGAATTATACATAGAACGTTCTTTAGCATGTGGAGTGATTTCTACTAAAGCTAAAACAAGCCTCTCTTATATATGAAGAAAGGCTATTTCTATTTTCTCCTCCACTGCTCAATTGTTGAGATTTATCTGCATGTTTCCATTTGTTTTTCTATGCCTAACCTATAGATTTGACTGTATAAAAAAGTTGTACTTTTCTACCTATGCCCCCCCCTACACCTACCTTGACAATAAGTAGATATGACCATAAACTATCAAAAGTATTAGGAAATTAATAGGAGGTTCGCATTGTAAGAGGATTGAAAATAAGTTATACCCAGAATAAGTAGAAAGCGGTGTACCATGAAACGACTATTTTTTATAATGTTCGCCCTCACCCTGCTTCTGGCTGGTTGCCAGAGTAATAATCAGGAAAGTAGCCCCACGGATAACAAATCAACCGAACCCAAGCAAGGCTCCAGCATTTTAAGTTTGAAAGAAAAGTATGGCACAGCCTCGGAAAAAACAATTATGCCTATGTATAATGTGGCGCAGGATGAAGAATTTACGTTTAAGTTCAGAAGTGATCTTAGAAAATTAAACTTATCTTCAGACGATGTTATCTCCGTACATACCGATATTAAAGCACTAAAAGCAAGTAAGGTATATGCTCTTCCAGAAATTAATGATGGCAGCGTATCGATTAAACCCTTGAGCTGGGGCGTGTTAAGCTCTGAAGCAATGAAAACCAAAGGAAGTAGCGGTTGGGGCGGAGCTCCAATCTATTATCTTCGCCTCAACTATGATCCGGATGCCGAGAAACCCACGTTGCTTGATCAACCACTTATCATCCCATTTACAGTGAAATCGGAGTTGCCCGTACCTAAATTGAGGTATGTTATCGACAAAGACAGACGGTTAACGCTTGCATGGGACAAAGTTGAAGGTGCCACCCAATATAAAATTTATAAACGTATCGACCGAAATCGAATTTTCGATCCTAATAATCTTGCTCTTCAAGGTGCCGAGAACGCCTATAGCGAAAGTACACCTTTGGTTATTGCAACCATAACCGAGACGACCTTTAATGATTTTATGAAAGACGGCAGAGGCGGCCTCGGTATTTATAATGACATTGTTACAACACATCAGAATTCCGGTATTCAGGGAGAATATTATGTTACTGCGCTCGGGGAAGGCAAAGAATCGAACTTTAGTAACGGAATCGCCACAGCCCCACTAGCCTCCCAGTTACCATCCGCACTAAAAGAAGATTTTTATCGAGACAAATTGAAAAGCGTTAACGACCTGCCACAGAAAATAACGGTAGAGTACAATGACGGCTCCTTGGCACGTGAAACGCTTGTTTATGATACGGCGAATGTTGAAATTTCACCTTTCAATGAAACCGTCATTCCTTTTCACGTCAAAGGAACAGCACTTAAAAATTACGTCCGCGTAGAGAATGTCACTCAGGAAGATCTAGATAAGCTTACACAGCAACGTGTGGCAGACTCCAGTAATGGATTCGTTGAGCCTAAAAATAATACACCTTATGTACCTGCACCGGATGTACCAACGATTATTAACAACAATGAAACTACCAGCGAAGAAGCTACCGATCAAACGGCAAGCGAATCTGGAAGCGATTCTTCGAAAGTGACATCTTCTCCAGAGATAGATACAGGTGCAGTTCCAGACACAGAATCCCAGCAAAACCTTGTCGACGAGCAGAAGTCCAATACCGAGCAAAATGTAGAACAAGGTAATCAGGAGATCGTGCCCGAGCCAGCTACTGGTAATGATTTTATGAATGCAGATTCTGCGCTGGAAGAAGTTCTGGCTAAAAATATGATTGCCGCTCAGGACAGTATCTCCCTGAAAGCTTTTCCTGAAGCTCAGAATTTCACAACACTCTCGGATGTTGTCTTGAAAGTCATGTACCAGAATCCACTGATTCTTGGGGTAGAAGGCTTCGAATATAACTATGGCACACTGACCCTTTCAATTCATTACAACGAAACGGCCGCAGATATCCAGAAGAAACAAAATGAGATTATTGCCAAAGGCAAAGATGTCGTTGCTTCAATCATCAAACAAGGCATGAGCGATGATGAGAAACGCAAAGCCATCTACGATTATTTGAATGATAATGCGAAATATGATGATGCTGCGCTTGAAAATGCAGAGCAAAATAACTTTAAGCACGTGGATGCACAGTTTAACGATTCATTCACCACATACGGTATTCTTGTTAAAGGAGTAGGTGTATGTGCAAGTTATGCTTCGGTATACAAGCTGCTTTCGGATCTGTCCGGCTTGGAGAGCATTGTGGTTACAGGAACCTCTAGCGGTGTACCGCATGCATGGAACAAGGTGAAAATCGGAAACGAGTGGTTAAATGTGGATGCAACCAATAACCTGACGAACTCTGGTATTCCTTATTTCTTGTACAATGCCAATGATGAGACGGCTGCAAGTCAGAAGACGGTAGCAGACAAGGACTACTGGCTCGATTCCGAACTCGGGTTGTTCAAAGGCGAAAGTGACGCCAACGATTATTATGTGCAGAACGACCTTGAAGTCGATTCCATTAGTGAATACAAAAGCAAGGCCGAAACACATCTGAAAAAAGGCGAGACCTCTGTCATTCTTCGTTTTGCCTCACCGGTTGACTCCGATGAACTGATGACAGCAGCAGGTGAAGCATTGACTGCCGTAAATGAAGCCCTGCTGGATAACGCGCAGCTTGCCACCTTGGGTAGCTATGTATTATTGGAAACGAAGTCAGAACAGAAATAATACGCATTCATTGCTTCATGAATATCATTAATGTCTGGAGTTTACCTCGGGACATGCAAAAGGGAGAAAGCAGCTGAACGACTGCTTTCTCCCTTTTTAATGACAATATAACGTAACAATTGAAACAAGTGATGTGGCTGCCAATAGAAAACCTCTATTCATAATCCCGTGAATGAATCGATTACGGACTAACCGTACCACCATTGGCATTCAATGTCTCTCCGCTTACATAACTGGATTCCTGACTCGCCAGGAATACGTATGCTGGAGCCATCTCGGCAGGCTGTCCTGCCCGGCCTAGCGGTGTGTTGTTTCCGAATTCAGCCAGTTTCTCTACAGGTTGTCCACCAACAATCTGTAGCGGTGTCCAAACTGGACCTGGCGCGACAACATTCACCCGAATACCTTTGCTCCCTACCTGCTGTGCGAGCGCTTTGCTGAACGTATTGATCGAAGCTTTTGTTGTTGCATAATCCAGCAAAATTGGAGACGGTTTATACGCCTGAATCGACGATGTGTTGATAATCGAACCGCCTGCTTTCATATGTTTAATTGCTGCTTTATTGAGCCAGAACATGGAATATACATTCGTTTTAAACGTTGCATCGAATTGTTCTGTCGTCAGGTCTGCAATCTGCTCGACAAACTGCTGCTTCCCCGCCACATTAGCAAGAATATCAAGGCCACCGAGTTCTTTGACTGCCGTTTCAATCAACTGTTCACAGTATTTCTCATCCTTCAAATCGCCTGGAATGGCAATAGCTCTTCGGCCAGCTTCCTCAATCAGTTGCACCACTTCCTTGGCATCTGCTTCCTCTTCCGGCAGATAGGAAAGTACAACGTCCGCACCTTCACGTGCATAGGCGATTGCCACCGCTCGGCCAATCCCGCTATCTGCACCGGTAACGACCGCTTTACGACCAGTGAGACGCCCGCTTCCTTTATACGTTTTTTCACCGCAATCTGGAACAGGAGTCATCTCACGCTGCAATCCCGGCTCATCCTGCTGTTGCTTCCACTCTTTCGTTGCCTTCGGATATTGTGTCGTTGGATCTTGAATCGAATGCTGATTTTGCGTAGCCATGTTTGGTTCCTCCTCGGTTCAAATATATGTGTTGTGAATTTCATCTGTGTAAAGGTTCACTCTTTCCTTTGTAACCGAGTTGCCCGGTATTTAAACTGAAAAAAGCACTCCTTCAACATACGGACTCTTTGCGAGTCACAGGGTATGTTCAAGAAGTGCGTCATCATTGTTGCCTTTTATTTGGAATCGTTAGCTTTGGACTGACGCCCGCCGATGCCAAATACGTAATAACCAACCACTACAATCGCCATAAACGTTGCACCCACAATCAGCGGCAGACGTGTATCCGGGTTAAAGGCCATACCGATAATGACCAGAATAAGATACACAATAATAATGTAATTGCTGATGGGGAACCATTTCGACTTGAAGTTATGCTCGGCAAGGTCCTGCCCCCAACGCTTTCTGAATCTGAACTGACTGAACGCCAGTGCAAACCAAGGCACCATTCCTGGCAATACGCTTGCGCTGTAAATGTACAGGAACAGCTTCGAATCCGGCATCAGATAGTTAAGTACAACCCCGATCAGAAGAAGAGAGATGGTCACTACGATACTGTTGCGGGGAACCCCGCCTTTGGACAGCTTTTTGAAAAAAGCCGGTGCTTGTCCGTTCTCTGCCAGTGTGTATAACATCCGTCCTGCGCTGTAGATCCCGCTGTTACATCCCGACATCGCTGCTGTCAGCACCACGAAGTTAATAATTCCTGCCGCTGCAACAATGCCGACTTTGGCAAAGGTGAGCACGAATGGACTTCCGGTCTCTCCTACCTCGTTCCACGGATACAACGTAACGATCACAAATATCGCACCTACGTAGAAAATGAGAATACGCCACACAATATTTTTGATCGCTTTGCGAAGTGTATGTTTCGGATTTTCTGCTTCTCCGGCCGTAATTCCGACCATTTCAACGCCCTGATAAGCAGCTGTTACGATACATAGTGCAAACAGGAATCCTTTGATGCCTCCCGGGAAGAAGCCTCCATGACTAATCAGATTAGACAAACCGATCGGTTGTCCTCCATTACCCCATCCGAAGAAAATAAGACCTGTTCCGATAACAATCATAGCCACAATTGCGGTTACCTTGATCATCGCAAACCAGAACTCGAATTCGCCATAGAACTTAACTGCTGCCAGATTGGCAGCCGCAATAATGAATACCCCGATGAGCGCAGGAATCCATTGTGGAATATCCGGGAACCAGTACCCCACATAAATCCCGATTGCCGTAACTTCCGCCATGCCCACCGTAACCCATAGGAACCAATAGCTCCAGGCTGTGAGGAACCCGGCAAGCGGACCAATATATTTGTGAGCAAATGTTGCAAACGAACCGGTCACCGGCTCCTGAATCAACATCTCACCCATAATACGCATAACAAAAAAGATAATAATCCCGGCCAGTAAATAGGCCAGTAATACGGACGGACCTGCCCATTTGATCGTGCTTGCCGATCCCATGAACAACCCCACACCAATCGTACCGCCCAGCGCAATCAGCTCAACATGGCGGGGTTTCAGCCCTCTCGATAGTTCCTTTGATTCCAAGTGATTCTCCCCTTTTCTCATAAACAGCTTCCAATTATCATTCCATTTCAATCCGCTCACATTAACGCAATGCAGAATTACTTCATCAAATTGTACGAGATGTGAAGCAGAAATACAATATGGATTATGAGGAAGTAAGCACCTACAGGTACATATGTCAAAAATTGCTCAAATCTTCAATTATTTCTTTGTGATATGAGTAGCGCCTATGTACATGTTACCGGAACTTTTCCAGTGTGAATCACGTATGATTTTTAATGACTTTCCCAACCGATCCATGAAAATTAAATGAGGAGGATAATGATGCCAAGCTTGTTATTGATCTTATTTCTGTTTAACCTTTCCCTGTTTCTACTGCATGAAATGGATGCGATCCGACGATCCGAATGGAAATTGTTTATCGTATTCAAAGATATGGAAGCAGAAAAAGCATATACATATTTCACATGGATTCATCTTCCACTGTATACGATCATCTTCTCACTTCTTTTCAGCTCCTATCAGACCATAACATTCTGGGTACTAGATGTTTTTTTTATCATACATACCGTGTTACACTTCTTTTTCGAAAAGCATCCTCAGAACGAATTTAAAAATAGGTTCTCCAGAACGTTGATCTATCCAATGGGATGCATTGCACTGATTCATTTATTATTCCTTATGTTGAAATAAACATTACTAATTATTAGGAGGGTTGCACATGCAACCAAAACTGCTGGAAAAAGCCGAATTATTCGTTTCTAACACCCTGATGCTCAAGAAACCATTCAAATGGCAGAACCCCATCATGCGCCGTTTGGCGGCGTTGCTATATGTAGTGGAGAATACAAGTATAGATCCAGAAGCCATTCAACAAAGCAACGACTTGATGAAGCAGCACACCAAACGTTTCTCTGCATTTAGGGGCCCTTCTTCCTTTCATTTTGCAGCTATGCTTTCTCTGACAACGGATCAACTTACTAGACTGCAACATACGATTCAAGTCCATGACTTGATGAAACAAATCAAGTTCCGCAACTCCGATTACCTGGTGATGGCTGCCTATCAGATCGCTGCTCAAGTGCCGCCTGATCAATATCAGCATACCGTGGAACGTGCCAAAGCATTCTATGACCGTATGAAAAAAGAGCATCCCTTCCTCACAGGACATGATGACTATATTTTCACAGCGATGTTAGCCCTGTCGAATCTGGATGTGGACACTGCTGTCGCGCATATGGAGCAGCTCTATCGGGAGTTAAAACCTCATTTTTCCGCGAAAAACAGCGTGCAGACCTTAACACAAATTCTCGTTATCGGGGATGGCGGATCTCAGGTCAGTGAACGTTTGCTGGCTTTAAGCGAGGCTTTCCGTTCAAGGAATCTTCGCATGGATAAAACGTACACACTGCCTTCACTCGCACTCTTTGCGCTATTGCCAGCAGAGATCGACTTGCTGGTAGATCAGGTTATTGAGACATATGATTGGTTAAGAACTCAAAATGGTTTTGGGGCGTGGTCTATAAACAAACAGGAGTTGCTGCTGTTCTCATCTGCATTGACTGCACTTCAACATGTGGAGAGTTTACAGAATGAGATCCTTACATCTTCCATGTCTACAACGATTACCAACATTATCGTCGCTCAGCAAGCCGCCATGTCGGCAGCAGCCGCTGCTGCAGCCACGACTGCTGCCTCTTCCACGCAATCATAGTTGATATCGGTAGCGCAAAATTGAATATTGCTATATTAATTGATCATATTAAGCACCAACAAGTAAATAAAAAACGATTATGCGAGTAAACCTGCATAATCGTTTTTTAAGAACAGTTACTTTTTATTTCATATGAATTAGTCCCCTATACAATACCTGTATCACGAAACTCCTCAATAAAGTCATTCAACCAATCTTCGCCATAATCCAGCGCGCCCATATCACTATCAATAAAGGCCACATCCAGACCCATCACCCAGAACCTGCGAGCGATAATTAACAAGTCGACCGCCTGTTCATCTGCATCTGTAAAGCTCCGAACGGATCGATATCCTTTCATCAACGCATCCCATAACTGCTGCTTCTTCTCCGCATCACCCGACTGCCGTTTCCGAATTTTCACTTGAGCCAGATCATACGCACGCCATCCCATAGCAGCCCATTCGAAATCATAATGGATGAAGTGTTCTTGCTGCTCAAACACATTGTTGTTTCCATGCATATCTCCATGACATAAGCCGTAGTCCAGACCTGAACTGGAGATGGTAGAAATCTTTTCTTTTAACACGGTGGTAAACGTTTGCAAAAATGCTGTTTCCTTATGACTTTCTCCAATGTAACGAATGATTCGCTCCAGTGGCTCATCGATGAGAAATTTCGTATCCAGCTTAAACCTTGCATGTACTGACTCCAACTCCGTTACTGATGCTGAAGCAAGTTCTCGCTCCTGTTCCAACTTAATCCCATCCATAGCTTGGTGCAGTTCAGCAGCAGACCGGCCAAAAGCGTAGCAGGAACCCTCATCTTCCAGATTATTTTCTGTCCCTTCAATATAGTGAAAGATCACAGCTGCCCGCTTTCCTTCAGCCGCATCAAGCATTGTATACCCGGTCTGATCTTTCGTTGGGATAAAGTCTCCCACCTCTGTATGCGCACTTGAACTGAGACCTTCTTTTAGTGCAGTCAGAACACTCAGTTCATAACGAACATCTGCTTCCGCCACCTCGGTACGATATATACGCAATATATAAGTTCCTGTGCTTGTGCATAAGCGGTAAGTATCATTCAAACCTCGCAGCCAAAACCTGCATTCCTGCCACGTTCCGATATCATAATGTGCTTGTAATGCCCACTCCAGATATGCCGGACTGAGCACCGAACGTAAAGCCGTTGCATGATTAAACATAGTCAAGTTCCTTCCTGTCTGATATATCATTAATATACTTAATATATATCATAAAGGTATTTATTGGAACATTTATTAAGGAGCGGCTTTAGCGGTCACAACTTTCCACTTTTGCTGCTGCTCAGGCCTAGACTCCAACCCACAACCAGACAAAGCCGCACACTCACGAAACGCCAAATGTTTGCATCCCTTACACTTCTCTTGGTTCAGATGCCTTAATGCATAGGTTATAGCTTCTCCCGTATGTTCAAACCGATGTGCCGAATCTAACCGTTCCAACAAACCTGTTCGTTTCAGCATTTCCAGCGGTTGCTCCTGAAGTCCCGACACCAGTACGATCCCACCAGAACGTTCAAAATGCTTGATTAAACTAGCCAGGTTAGCCTCTCCTGTTGTATCTATAAATGGAACTTTCCCCATGCGCAATAAGAGCATACCTGGACGCTCCGGAAGTGAATCCATAACCGATTTTTCAAACATATCCGCTGCACCAAAAAATAATGGCCCTTCGATCGTGTACAGGCTGATCTGTGGACAATCATGTCCCTCCCGTACCATGTGAGCCATGACCTTCTCATGTTTATGATCCGGATCAGGCAGTACCTTGGCCACTTTCAGCATCTCGCTCATTCGTTTCACAAATAGAATGACTGCCAGAATCAACCCCACCTCCACCGCAGTCGTAAGGCTCGTGAATACAGTAAGAAGAAAGGTCAAAAGCAGTACAAGCGAATCCCCCGTTCTGGTTCGCAGTACATAAGCAAAGGATTTTCGTTCACTCATATTCCAGGCTACCAACATCAGAACCGGCGCCATGCTGGCAAGCGGAATATGGGATGCATACGGTGCAAACAGAACCAAAACAAGCAGAACCACAACACCATGAATGACACCTGACAATGGAGACACTGCACCCGATTTAATATTTGTTGCTGTACGAGCAATGGCTCCTGTCGCCGGGATTCCACCGAACAATGGTGTGACAAGGTTGGCAACTCCCTGCCCGATCAGTTCCCGGTTGCTGTTATGGCGGCTGCCCGTCATACCATCAGCGACAACGGCGGACAACAGCGATTCAATACCACCGAGCATAGCAATGACAAAAGCAGGTTGCAGCAGATTCACGATACGCTCCCATGTGATCTCCGGCAAGTGGAATCCAGGTAAGGTTCCAGGAATAGTACCGAAAGATGAGCCAATCGTAGCCACCTGATCTTTGAAGAAGACGGCTGCAACAACGGTCGAGCATATCAGACCCAGCAGGGAAGCAGGCACTTTGGGTGCAAACTTCGGCACAAGCAGAAGAACAGCCAGGCACACCCCCGCTGTCAGCAAACTGTATATATTAATCGTCCCGATGTGCATCCCGATCTCTTTCATATTGGAGTAGAAATCCTCATGTTTCGTGACACCCGTAAGTCCCAGCACATTAACGATCTGTCCACTAAAAATCAAAACAGCGATGCCTGCTGTAAAGCCAATCGTCACGGGTCTTGGAATGAATTTAATTAATGCTCCGAGTTTGAATATCCCCATAACAATGAGCATCAGTCCAGCCATCATGCCAGCAATAAGCAAATTTTCATAACCATACTGCATGACTATAGCAAAAAGAATTGGAATAAATGCCCCTGTCGGCCCACCGATCTGAAATTTGGAACCGCCCAGCAGTGAAATCAAAATACCTGCAATAATGGTGGTATACAATCCATATTCCGGCTTGACTCCAGAGGCGATGGCAAAAGCCATACCCAGAGGAATCGCAATAATACCTACAATCAGCCCCGATATCAGATCCTTGCGAAAATCAGCTATTCGATACCCCGCATATCTCCCGATGCCTCTCATGCTCCATGACCTTCTTTTCTTCATATATTTGAATATTTGAATATAAAGTGAACACTACTCCTTGATATATGCTCTGTCAATCGCAAATATCACAGTCCTATAAAATTCGTGCTTCCGCTACCTGATCTTGCAAACATCAAAACAAGAGCTCCCGTTCAAACTTCCGGTTGCTCTTGTTTCCTGTGTCAGCTGTCTTTACGCATATCCTCAAGCATTGAAATCGCATCGACTAGATGGTTATCAAAAATCTGCTTGGCAACGGCAAGCAGTTCCTTAATCAGCGGATCACGAAGGGAGTAGGTGACTGTAGTACCTTCTTTCATGCCCTGTACTACATTTTTGCTACGCAACACAGCCAGTTGCTGGGATACCGCAGATCCTTCCGTTCCAAGAATGCTTTGCAGTTCATTGACGCTTTTATCTCCTTCACTCAGCAGTTCCAGAATGCGAATTCGCAACGGATGTGCCAGTGCTTTGAAGAAATCGGCTTTGAACTGTTGTACGTTCTGATTCATACCCTTTTGCTCCTTCAATCGAACTCATCAACCTGACCCTATCATACCATAGAACGAAGTGAGGGCTTCCATTCACACGATATGATATGATGAAAAAGCGAATACATTATTTGGTGCAAAGGAGCAGTAAACATGTCTAATTCATCTGAATATTCGCCTTCTGGCGTTCCTATTATTCGTCATAAAGATTTGGATCGCGAGTGGCAATCTACTTCTTATGCAACAACCGAATGGCTGCAGCGGATTGAGAAACACGCGGATACATATCTTGGTGAAGCCGACTCTGTGTTCCATGAGCTGGTGTCCGATAGAGTTCATATCGATGTCCATATCATTCGTCCAACACCTGAACGTAATTATTATACGTTGTATACCACAGGTATGAGTGCCTTGCCAATGAATACGCCTGAAGATGCAGAGGACTATGAGTATGCAGAACTGATGATATGTTTACCTCCGGATTGGCCTCTATTAGAAGAATCCGATAATTACTGGCCGATCCGATGGTTGAAAACGATGGCTCGACTGCCACATGACTATGATACCTGGCTGAGTTGGGGTCATACAGTACCCAATGGCGACCCGGCAACGCCATTTTCCAACAATACAGATATGTGCGCCTTAATCGTGTTGCCTCCACTTGAGGTTGAAGAGGATTTCCTCACACTGGACATGGGGGGTGGGCAAACTGTGCACTTCTATGCGATCCTTCCCATTTATCTGGAGGAGCTTGAACACAAGCTGGAGTATGGCTTGGACGCTCTGCTTGATCAATTTGAAGCACATGATGTGAACGAAATTTTGGATGTAAACCGGGTCAATACCTGCGGGAATGCGTAGCATTAATCATTGGACAGTCCTCTGCAATCCCTACTGAGCACGACTTGAATACAAATTCATGAAAAGGCTTCAGAAGACATGAAGGAATGCATGGTTTATGCAGTTACGAACGCTTACAGAAAGCATTAAACGGCCTTACTCCCCATTCATTAAAGGATTAAGGCCGCCTAAACCATTTTATTTTCTTAATTAATCCTGGACCTGTTGGTCCAGCTTCATAAACTGTTGAAATTCTTTTCGAGTCATTTTTTTGATCGGTTTAACCTTTTTGGCTGCTGTATTATATCTAAAAAGACTCATTTGATCGGAAGGGTACTCACTAATGTAATCAAACGATTTCCCGTTTTTGTGCCAAAGGATAACCCCTGTACTGATATAGTTTGTTGTACGCGGTATATACTCAAAAGTACCTTTCTTCGCATCGTATATGGCTAGTGAACTCTTCTCTGTATTCCCGTATGAAATCGCGAGCTTATCCTCCACAGGTGACCAGTTAAGTGAAGGGATACTCTCTACGCCTTTCTTACCTTCCTCTGCAAGGCGATCATGTAAATTCGTGGATTCACCTGTCTTCAGGTTCACAAGAATGACAGCATTACCGGCACTTTTTGCTGCCTGCACAGCCACCCAATTACCTGAATTTGAATCAACAATACGTATTATTTCATGCCATTTTTCTCCCAAATCATCGGCTTTTATTGTCTGTTTCATCTTTCCTTTAGAAATGACAATAGAACGAATTACTTTGGATTCTGATGCAGGGACGTTTTCTTCCGCTACGATGTTTGCGATTAATTCAATATTTTTCCCATTCCAGATCACTTTGTTCTTACTTAACGTTTTTTGGAATTTGGGAACTTCTTGATACAAATCGGGTTCTACCGATGCAGATTTTACAGAAGTTAATGATGTCATCTTACTACCCTGATCAGCTGATACTTGAGAGACCCCAGACAAAGTTGTCATGACTCCTATCGCTAATATACTCGACAGGATGGTTTTTGCAGCTTTCATTATACAATCTCTCCTTCAATGAGAGTTTAATTGTACGAACCGTATTCGAACCAGTCAAAGTCGGCAACCTGATCAGAAGACTTACCATTACTGCTACTAAACATGCCGATACAGCACCCAACAAAACCACCAGCCACTTCCGTGCTTAAGCTGGTCGTATTCACTTGTCCTGCAACCAGATGATACTTACTTCCATCTGTACTGTAGTAGAAGCTGAGTTGTTGTCCTAGCGCCACCATTTTAATGTAAACACGCGGAGTTTCTCCATCCAGCACAACTTGGCCAACCTGTGATTCCTCACCACCAAGCCACGTCATTACCCGCAGCACCTGCTGCTCACCTTCACATGCACGTTCGATTCGCACGTGATACTGGTCATTCTGGATAACCACCAGACCCGCCGTCTCATATTCATGTTGCGGCACAAATTCCATCGCAGTCGCTGCAACATAATCCATATGCCGCTGCCGTACACAGACAAAGCTGGAATTCTCAAGTTCCTTCAATGTTTGCGGTTTCAGCTTCAAGCGCAGGTAACCTTTGCGTTCAGTCAACGAGTACAGGTTCTCCTGAGGATTACGCAGGAACATCCACTGCAGGCCCAATTCATCATTGTCAAAATTTTCACAGCGCAGATCTGGTTCCACAGGTACTGCTGGCAGATTCAATACCCCCTGCTCCTCCAGTTTGCCCAGCCCTTGTTTGACGACAGGCCAGCCATCTTCCCATTCCACTGAAGCAATGAATGTCTCACGACCAAGATTACTGAAAGCCCCACCATATGGTCTGGAAGCCAGCATCACCATGAACCATTGACCGTTAGGTGCCTGTACCAGGTCAGCATGTCCAACATTAATAACCGGATAATGCTTGCCCATATGACGATGCGTAATAATCGGATTATTCGGATTGCCGACGTAACCTTCGGTCAGACTGTTGCTACGTGCAATCGTAACCGCATGGTTCAGACCTGTGCCACCTTCGGCAATCATCAGGTAATAATACTCACCCATTTTGTACAGATGCGGTCCTTCCGGCCAAATCACATCTACCATCGCCCCACGCCACAGAACATAGCTGTCTCCGACCAGCTTCATGCTACCCAAATCCAGTTCACGAAGCCATACTTCCCAGTTTCCGTTGTAACGGACGCCTTCCGAGCAAGGCCGTGTACCTAAATAGTATGCTTTGCCGTCTTCATCGAAGAATATGGTTGGATCGATACCTTCCGCACCTTCAATAAAATAAGGATCAGACCATGGCCCAGCTGGATCGGTAGCGGTTACAACAAAGTTCCCACCATGAGATACATTCGTTGTGATCATATAAAAGAGTCCATCATGATGCCGAAGCGTCGGTGCAAAGATCCCCTGCGAATGCCCTGCGCCCTCCAGATTAAGCTGAGACTCACGATCCAGCACATTGCCGATCTGTTTCCAATGAACCAGATCACGGCTGTGAAAGATCGGAACGCCAGGAAAATAGGCAAACGTGGATGTGACCAGATAAAAATCTTCCCCTACCCGGCAGACAGACGGATCTGGATAAAATCCTGGCATGATCGGATTGTTAAACGTGCATTGCTCGCCTTGATTAACATTGTTCATTCTTTTACCCCTCCAATGGTGAGTCCAGTGACAAAATATTTTTGCAAGAATGGATAAAGCACGACAATAGGCATGGCTGTCACAATGGTGATGGCTGCCCGAATGGATACGGGGGTGACCATATTCGTCACATTTTTGTATTGATCCACATTGACCGTTCCCCCTTGTGACGTTGCCGAAGATAACAGCTTCATCAGTTCATATTGCAAGGTGGTCAAATTGCGGTTACCTGCCGTATAGAGCATGGAGTCAAACCAGGAGTTCCACTGACCTACAGCAATAAAGAGAGCCACCGTAGCCAGCACCGGCTTAGAGAGCGGAAGCACAATGCGCATAAAGATGCGGAAATCTCCTGCACCATCCATTTTCGCCGATTCAATCAGCCCTTCGGATAACCCCTGAATATAGGTACGGATGACAATCATGTTGAATACCCCGATGAGTCCGGGAATAATGTAAACCCAGAAGCTGTTCAGTAGCCCCACTTGTTTGATCAGCATGTATCCAGGAATCAAGCCGCCGCTGAAATACATCGTAATCACAAAGAGTGTCGTTACAAACTTGTTGAACATGTATTCCTTACGGCTCAGTACATAAGCCAGCATGGCTGTACAGAAGAGCTGTACCACGGTTCCAATGACCGTTCTGGCAACTGAAATAAATGCCGCTTGGGTCAGATGTGGATTTTGGAACACAGAAACATAGTTTTGCAGCGTCCACTCTCTCGGCCAGAGATAGATTCCCCCGCGAATCGTATCCAGACCGTTATTGAAAGATACGGCAATGGTGTTTAAAAAAGGATATAACGTAACAACCATAACAAGCAACATAAATATGCCATTGGTGATAGAGAAAATTGAGTCACCCAGGCTTCGTTTTCCGCTAATTCGATTCACAGCGCTGCCCCCTTATCATATCAACCGCTCTTCACCAAGAGATTTGGCAATCCCGTTGGCGATAAAGATGAGCACTAGACTGACCACACTTTTGAAGATTCCTGCCGCGGTGGCAAGTGAGTAGTTTCCAAGATTAATCCCGTATTTTAGAACAAAGATATCAATCGTCTCGGATACATCCTGCACCAGTCCGTTCCCCAGCAAATATTGAATCTCAAAGCCTGCATTCAGTACGTTACCGACGTTGATAATCAGCAGGATAATGATGGTTGGTTTGATACTCGGAAGTGTGACATTCCACATTTTACGGAAACGACCGGCTCCATCAATGGATGCTGCCTCATACAGACTTGGATTAATGGAAGCCATGGATGCGAGATAGATAATCGTGCCCCATCCAATCTCTTTCCACATGCTCGACAGACCAACGATGCCCCAGAAGTATTTGGGTTCGGCAAAGAAATTAATCGGCGCATCAATCAGCCCCAGCTTGGTCATCAGCACATTCACAATCCCGTTTTCCGTCGACAATACATTCGCAACAATGCCTGTCACGATGATCCACGATAGAAAGTGCGGAAGATAAGAAACGGTCTGCACGACACGTTTAAATAAAACCAGCCGTAGTTCGTTAAGCAAGAGTGCCAGACCAATTGAACCGACAAATCCAAGAAACAGACTGATCAGACTCATCGCCAGTGTATTGCGAATGACACGCAAGAAAGTCGGGTCTGTAAATAACGTTCGGAAATGATCCAGTCCTGCCCAATCCTGCTCCATAAAACCAAGGCCTGGTCTATAGTTTTGAAAAGCCATGAGCCAGCCCCATAAAGGCCCATACGCAAAAATAGCAATAAACGCAATGAAGGGGAATGACATCCACATCAATTGGCGCTGACTTTTCATTCTGGACAAGTTATACCCGATCCAGCTCTTTCCCGAAGGGATATGACTGGTGTTGACCGAGGACTGTAGCTCCTTTTTAGCCATGCTTTTCTCTCTCCTTGATTACGAGTTTTATCTATATCATCCGAACCGGGATTCGGATGATTTCGAATCCATTCCTGTCCAATGGTTACACGTTTATGTGTGGATTAAGAAAGGCTACAGGATATCCCATAGCCTCTCTGCCTTAAACCTAGCTATTGATTACTGATATTGATTTCTTACTAGTCGTATTACTCTTCACACCACTTATCATGCTATTTGTCATATTTCTCTTACCGCAGTACTTTTCGTAAGGCTTATCGTATTGCTTATCTTGCTTCTTATCGTATAATCTGTCTTACTACTTGCATCTGTTTCACCTGTTTAACCCCACAGCTCTACACGTCTGCGCACCTCTTCGGTCAGTGCATCCTCATAGGCTTTGATATCTGCACTTTCTTTCAGTGTGGATTGATATTCTTCCCACGCCTGATCGAACTCTGCTGGTGAGGTCATGATCACTTTAGGCAACCATTTGCGTTTCACATCGTCCATCTTCTGTCTGGCAATCGTTTCTGGTTTATTCGGTTCAAAATTGAACGTGTAGATCGGGAACCATGGTTCATTCTCTTCTGCTGGTTCCAGAAAATCCGTGAATTTAGTGTATCCGTAAGCCTTGAGCACTTTTTTATCAATGTCATTCAATGTAGCAAGGTATTCTTCAGGCTGTTCTTTCGGGTCCATCGCGTTTTTACCGTCTGCTGTCATGCCTTCATGGTGAGGGAAATATACCAGCGGGCTTCCAGTGTTGGCGAGTACCCAGTCCGGATCTTTCAAATTGGCACGTTGCTCCTCGTTACGGGAGAATACGCCTTTGTCATCCACCTGATAATCTACATCTTTCTGTCCCCACGTTCTCAGAACTTCCGTCTCCGGATCAAGCAGATCATTAATGTATTGAAGCGCTCCTTCAACATCTTTACAGCTCTTCGTGATCGCTAGTCCGCCGTTGACGTTCAGAATCGGCTTATGCTGATAACGTCCTTTTACATCTTCGGACAACGTAATGGACAGTGGTACATACGTTCTTTCATACAGCTTTTGTTTGACCAGAGAAGCCTCTGCGTCGAGGAACTGCCATCCCTGGTCGACCATTCCCAGTACGCGTCCCGTTGAAATTTTGGAAATGTACTGATCGTAGTTGGCTGTGAACGTTTCATTGTCGACGAGCCCTTTGTTGTAGACCTCATTGATCTTTTTAAAATAAGCCTTGGCTTCCGGAATCGTATTGTAGTTTTTCGCTGTTAACGTAGCCTTGTCGATAATAGCGGCACCTTCGTTCGGGTAGCCTGCCAGGAACAACGGCGGGTTCTCCAGTGCGAAGTAACGCCAGTCGTAAGAGATGATCTCAAAACCAATCGTTGGCTGACCATTAATCGTTGGATTTGCTGCTTTGTACTTTTCAATCAAATCGAAATATTGATCCAGCGTTTTGATTGTTGGATAGTTCGCCCACTCCAGCACCGCTTTTTGAATCCAGAACGCTTCACCATCATGGGATACTTTCATGGACTCACCCTGTAAATTTCCGAATTGCGGAATGAAGTAGATATGACCATCCGTTGAATTCTTCATTTTCTTCCAATTGTCACCGAGATAGTTTTTGATATTCGGATATTTGTCGATGTAGTCTTCGAGTGGCACAAGCGCACCGGCAGATACTAATTGCTGTGTACCATCACTGCCATCAATAAAATCCGGATACTCTCCGCCTGCAATCATTACTCCAATTCGTTCTTTGGCGGTCTGACCTGTGAGCCAATCCATCGTGACACGCACGCCTGTCTTTTCCTCAATAGCCTTCATTACGCGGTTATCATCAGGTGCGAGCTTGCCTGGTACAGCAAAAAATGCGGAAAACTGCTTCAGTTCTTTGCCGTCTGCCGTCTTCTCTTCCGTTTTGGATGACCCCGGCGTACAACCGGCGAGCACAACCGTAAACATCAACGTGAGTAGAACGAGTTGCCTTAATCTTTTTCTGACATCCTTTTTCATCATGACCCCTCCAGCGAAGTATGTTGAGAGACACTCTTTAGAAAGCGCTTTCCAAAGGTTGATTTAAAATTATCATTGTTACTTGCACTCCTCAACGGGACAAATTATAGACCTCATCCCAATAATTCCAGATATACAAAAAATCCTACTCCCCCTCAAGGCGCGCAGGATGATGAATCCGAGTTATGCATCGTTTGTGCCCTTTTTCGATACTGGGCAGGCGTCTCTCCCCTGATTTTCTCAAACCGGTTAATGAAATAATCGGAGTCCCGATACCCGACCTTCGTTGCAATCTCATAGACTCTATAATCCGTTCTGCGTAACAATCGAATGGCCTCGTCAATACGAATCTGATTCAGGTAATCACTGAAACTCACGCCATAATGCTTTTTGAAAATCTGGCCCAGATAGGCGCTATTCATGAAAAAATGCTCTCCAAGCAGCTTCAAGCTGACATTTTCCATATAGTGCTCATGAATGTAAGCCTCGACTCGCGCCAGTACACCCATTGCATTCCACTTCTGACGCTCTTTCAGCTTCTCCGCACATGTGTATGAAAAGTCGCAGAGATTCTCGATATTCTCTTCCATGGACAGCATGGCATAGTTCGTCTGCAGAAATGTGGACTGCATCCATTCCTCATCTGAATTCAGATCCGTATCGTCCCTGTTCACCAATCCAAGCAACGTGTACGCCAAATAATGAAGATGAATGCCCACGATGCCCGGCTCAATGCGCTGCTCCAGAAAAAATTGAAAAATGGCCTGCGCATGACCGCGTATATCTTCAGTCTGTTGCTCCTCGATCGCTTGAATCAGTCCGTCAAAGAGCTGTTTCTCCCGTCCGGCTGGTTGATTGGTGAATACACTTGTGTCCATATGTTCAAAATAATAAATCGGCCCGTACGCACTAAAGAAACGTAAACTTTTAATCTTACCGCAAGAATAATAGGACTCGTGCAGTTCCTCCAGCCTGTGCACTTCCTTGCCGACATAGATGGCTATGGATGCACCCTGTATCTGACTTAGCTCTGTATACAGCCTTGTGACGTATTGTTCCAGTGATAATGCCTCACGCTTCAGCAACAGGTCGGTCACAATATGCAGCACTCGGTTTTTCTCACCTGTAAAAGATTTCAGGACATAGCCTGCATGATTCTGATTGATATGGGCTTCCACGAGCAGACTCCCATCGTTCTGCTGTTGTTCTCGCTCCGATTCCGTTTCAATCATCAAGCATCGCAACTTCGTCATTACATCCCCATATGAGACCTGGATACTGGCGAGTGTATCTTCA
The DNA here is from genome assembly GCF_900102085.1 of Paenibacillus polysaccharolyticus. GTDB lineage: Bacteria > Bacillota > Bacilli > Paenibacillales > Paenibacillaceae > Paenibacillus > Paenibacillus polysaccharolyticus. The sequence goes on from NZ_FMVM01000014.1 coordinate 47,766, forward strand.
TCTGCCGTTCCAAGCAAAATCGATTGCACCTGTTGAGTCATAACGATATGTTCCTGTTTTTCCTGATGCCGCTTTTCTTCCGTTCTTTCCATGAAAGCCTTGCGGAAGGCCTCCAGCACTTGCAACAACTCCTCCTTCACAATCGGTTTAAGTATATAATCGTTCACCTGATATTTGATCGCTTGTTTGGCGTACTCAAACTCATAGAAACCGCTAAGTAACACCATCTTCATCTCGCCGCCGTATTGTTCGTAGATGATTTTCGCGAGTTGCATGCCATCCATTTCCGGCATTTTAATGTCGGATATGACGAGGTCGGGCCGCATTGTTCGGATACATTCGAGTGCCTGTACCCCATTAGAGGCCTGACCACAAACTTGAAACCCAAGTGAATTCCAATCGATCAGCAAAATCAGTCCTTGGCGAATAAATGGCTCATCGTCCACAATCAGCACGTTGATCATATTCTCGCTCCTTATCCCTGAGATGCTTGTACAAGCGGAATTTGTATGCGAATCGTAGTCCCCTTGTACCTTTCACTGTCAATGCTTACTTGCACACGTTCATCGAAATACATTCGAAGCCGAATATATGCATTCATCACTCCAATGCTGCTCAGTTCGCTAAGCCGTTCCAGACTCGGATCAAGCAACATCGTTCGAATGAGTTCCAGTTTGTCCTTCTCCATGCCAACTCCAGTATCTTGGATCACAATATGTAGTTGCTCGTTATACTTCTGGAATCTGACTTCCACGACTCCATCATTCAAGCCACCTTCAATACCATGGATACAAGCGTTTTCGACAAACGTTAACACGGTCAGCTTCGGAATCTTCATCTCCAATATCTCAGCATCGGTAACGTCAATAACGAACTGTAACTTCTCGCCAAACCGATATTGCTGGATCACCAGATAACTTTCGACAAAACGAATCTCATCTTGAATGCTTACGAGATCATTGCCCCAATTAATCGTTTGCCTGAGCAGCAACGCCAGCTTCTGAATGATATCAGAGGTCTCATGTTCATCCTTGATCAGACTCCGCATGCGAATGGTTTCTAGTGTATTAAACATAAAGTGTGGATTGACCTGACTCTGTAGCGCCTTTAATTCAGCCTGTTTCTTGGAAAGTTCAAGCGCCTGCCGTTCGACCTGCCCTTTAAATACGATCTCGATCAGATTCCTGATTTTGATGACCATCGTATTGTAACTATGGGTTAAGCTACCGATCTCATCCTTGCCCGCAGGTTCTACAATCACTTCAAATTTTTCCTGTTTAACTTGATCCAAATGCGTTGCAATTCGGCCTACCCTGTGAACAAGGGATCTGGAAATAAGCCAGATAAGTAGTGTTGGTACCAGCAGATTAACAATAATCAGCAGAAGCAGATTGAATCTGGAATCCACGATCTCCGTCAGAAAATCCAGCTTCTCTCCACGCACAATAATCTGCCAATTTTCCGATACGACAGGAATCAATTCTGTGGATTGCCCTTCATCCTTCCCCATGGCGGACATGAGATGGAACGGCTTCCTTGCCTGATTCATCTGGGCATCATTGGAGAAAATAATCCGGTCATTCGAAACGATATAGATTTTGCCGCCCGCTCCCTCATTTTTGAACGATTTGTTAATGAAGGCGTAGTCGAGATCTACCTTCAATACTTTTTCCACCTGTTGTTTCCCGAAATAATTGAGTTTGCGTATCAGACTAACCTTACGGCCACCTTGAGTTTGCGACATCTCTGCTTGCTGCTTGTCAAAATAGGAATAAATCATCATCTGATCATCTGTGTTCATGAGCGCCTGATACCATTCACTTTTTCGAATCTCATCATTCAGCTTGATAAAGTTACCGCCATTTACAAACGTATCGTTATCTACATAAAACGTCACCTGATTCACTTGCTGATAACTGTAATAATACCGAACCAGATTGTTGCCGCTCAGCATATCATAATATGCAAAATAATAGTCTTCCTGATTGTTGTATTTGGACTCCATAAACCGATTCAGCGTAGCATCCGTATATAAAAAATTGGATACGTACAGGCTGTTATCCAAGCTGTTCCGAAGATTAAAGCGAATCCGTTGCTGCATTTCGTTGATCCGGCTCTGTTCTTTGGCTTCAATCTGTCCTTTGATGCTTTGATAAAACACGGCATTAGTTGCCACCACAGGAACCAGCACACAAAAAATAAACATTATGTATAACTTCGTTCTAAGACTCCAATCATCCAGTAACTGAATACGCTTACACTTTAACTTGCGTTTCATGTCGTTGTTGTCTCCCCCACCCGTGTCATCCATTACCACCATTATAACGAGCCATGGTGATAATGGAATACACGTTTCGGACTAACATCTTACATATTTGCGTTTAAAACCAAGCTGATTGCGGTCCAGTGCCTTTTGAATATTGTCGGAAGCACTGATCTGCTTGCTTTTCGGCTTGTCCAGACCCACTTCAAGTGGGCCAACCCTTTTGGCCGTTTCCACCGCTAGCTCATGCAACGGAACGTAAGACATGGCGACCGTATAGATAAATAGATTCATGGCTATTTTGGCCCGTTCAGGCGCGCTGTGAATCGTTTGTTCTACCTGCTCAAGCATCTGTCTAAGTTTACTTTCCTCAAACTCGGTATCCTTGCGGCTGCCCAAAAGCCAGCAGTAACAACTCCATCCGCCGGACATTCGCAACTCTTCTCTGCTCGCAATCCAGGTGTCTGCAACCTCCTGGGCAATATCCGTCTCCGCTAAAGTTACAGCAACGATATAATCGGACACCATATAGAAATACGCCGCATCCATCCAGCGATCAAAATCGGCGTGGGTCATCACTTTCGGGTCAGCAATCACACCTGCAAAGTACATGGCATCATAGTTGCCTGTTGCATACAATTGCTCAGCAAGCGGCTGATTTTTCTTGATCTGCTTCGCCATCGGTTTCATCGCCCCTGTCGCAACTCCAAACAAGGGTTCATGCGCACCGTTGGATATATAGATCTTTTTTGTACGTTCTTTGCCCAGAGCCTCAAGCTCTTGCATAACCTCGTTTACATTCATGTGAGCAGCTCCTTTGGAAGGATTAAGTTTACACGGACACTCCGATGACAGAAAATCCTTCTAATCGCTGTTATCCCCAGATTTTTTTCAATTCTCTCTTTCAATGGAAAAATCCGGTGATAAAGGCGACCGCTTCGCTTTTTCAGTTTTTTTCTGTCCTCTCCGTTAAAGTGTAAACTGAATCCGTTTAGTCTCATAGTAATTAAAATCAACTCGCGCTATACATAGCTTCAAGTTTTGACATAACTTTTCATTAGTCTAGCACATCAGGCCGTATGTCCATACATGTAACGTATGGCATCATAATAAATTTGTTTGTGCCACAAAAAGCCCAAGACTTATAGCGTATGTGCTACAGGTCATGAGCTTTTTTGTGTGGGAACTAATCATTTCCAAGGTCGATTCGATAACAGTACAATATGGAAAGTAGCTGATATTATACCGAAGCCTGCGCTCCAATCTGGGTAATCATTGTATCAAATGGTGCGATATCAAACCTCTGCATCCCCTGTTCCGTGTCAATCGTCGTCGTCTGCGCCTGATCACTGTTGTTGATTACAACCAGCTTGCCGCTCTCGGGATAATACGCACACTCGGTATACACATTATCCGTAATATACTTGGTATTGTGTTGCTCATTACCTGCAAAGCGGATCAGATTCAGCAGCAGTCTGGCATTCGCCCAGTTGAATTCGAACGAAGACAGATAGATTCCCTTTCCTTTGCCAAACGCATGTACAGACAGTGCAATGTTCCCTTCCGTTTCCAGCACCACCTCGGCCGTTCCATCGGTCAGATAACGTTGCGGCTTGCCTTTCACTGTTGCACCTTCTGGCACAAGCTCATGCCGATCCTGCACGTCATAGGCCCATTTTCCATGCACTACACGCGCACCTGTATCCTCATCCACCCCAAGCACATGAGCCATTCGGAAAAAGGTATCATAACCTTCCACAGCCGACGGCTGGTTGATGCCAATAAATGTGCCTCCTTCGTGCACCCAACGGGTGAGCTGATCCACACACGTCGTGTCATTCCAGTGCTCGCCACCGCTCCATGCAGAACCGGCTCTTCCAGCATTAATGACGACATCCACCTCGTTCAGCACGCCTTGGCGAATATCTTCAAAATCGATAAAGCGTACATCAACCGGCAACCCGGCTAACGCCTCATTCACATGAATCAAGTCATGCATGTAAGTCTCATGAAAATGTCCCGACAACGTCCAGGATCTCAATCGGCCCCAGCTATGAAGCACAGCCACACGCGTTTGAAGCTGCGCAGGTTTGCCTGCCTGGTGCAATGCTTTGATCTCCCTGAACTCGTCTGCGACCTTCTCGATATATTCCACAAAATCAGGATAAGTCTCTACCAAATGCAGGTATCCGCCCAGGCCAATCCGGTCGATTTTCTCGCGCAATAACGCGCGCCGAATGTTGATCCAGTAATTTTTGGCATCAAGCGTTGGGTTCCCACCCTCCTTAAAGGTAGGTAATCCACCTAACCCAACGGGGAACAGATAGGGATGCAGGCGAATTTCATGTGTTTCAGCCTTGACGCCCGAACACATTCTGGCCTCATAGCCAGAGAACACACATTTGATCATGCCATCGAAGCCAAACTCTTCAAAGCGGTCGTTGTAAGGCTCCATGCCTACCCAGCTGTCATCGTAAAATACATAAGCCAGCTTGCCATGCTGATGCACGATATCAATCAATTTTCTGCCAAAATCAATGACAAAATCATTGATAAATGCCATCCAGTCCAGCTTGCGCTGCCCCGCAGGCATATGGCTGACCTGGTACTTTCCGCCATTCACAAAATCTTCTGCGGTGAGTGCATAGCCATATTTTTCCGCAAATAAATCAAGCCCTCTTGAACTAACCGTGAAATCGTAAGAGCCCCAATCCGAGAACAGATGGCGGTTGCGCTCATCACTGCCCCAAATCCAGGCAAAATTATAAAAGAGCGACGTGAATCGAACAACCGTTGTTTCGGGGTGAGCAAGGCACCATTTTTCCATCCAATCCAATAGATACGTTTGCGTGTCTGCATAGATGGGGTCGATCTGCATCAGGTGTTCTTTGTCCCAGTTGTTGGTTGTGTGATTATACATAGATATTTCTTCCCAGATACGATAGACCATGAAACTTACCGTGTATTTATGCCAAGGGGTGATGCCAGTAATGACTACGTTGCCGGATTCTCTTTCGTAATTCCACTGTGTTCTCGGTACTTCCTGTCCGGTCGTCCGGTCGTACACCTGCCAATACTTCAACGCTTCCTTCGAATCGTTCACCTTGAATTGTTCGGCAAAAAAGTCCTCCATCAGATAGATGGAGATATAATCCTGAACGGCTACCTTCGGCTGAGTAATAAGAAAACATTGCTGGAGCTTATCCTTATTCCTTGATGCCCACTCATTATGATCCCGAATGATACAGATCGTCGAATAAATGCCGTATCCGGCCTGAATGATCTCACCCGACAACTTTGTCCCGTCACTATCTCTGATCACATCGGCTCCCCACCGCTCAGCCAGCTCCAGCGTCAGTGCTTCATAACCGGATTCTCCTGGTAACGTGAAAGAGCCTTTGGTTGATTTCGGCAACATGTTCACTCTCCTTGTCGTAACATATCCGACAGAAATGCCAGTGCCAGTCCCTGACCCCATCCTTGAATCCAGTCTTTCGGAATGTTGCGGTACCCATCGCGATCCTTCATCACAGCTGTTCCGCCGGAGACCCCGAGTACACGTCCATCCTCGCTGATATGGTGCAAAATACCGCTAAGGGCCTTTTGTACATATTTCGTATGCAATGGGTTGCCGTTATTAATCATAGCCGCTGCAATACCGCATGATGCGGAAACTTCCTCATAAGATTCCGCATCATCCAGCACGGTACGCCATAAGCCATCTTCCGTCTGCAGCAACTTGATAGCCGCAAGCTGATCACGCAAGGAACATTCAACGTCCATACATTGCGGATACAAGTACCACTCTTTGAGTTGCGGTTTGACCTGTGACATCGTATAAGCTCCCCATGCATTCGCTCGTCCCCAGTAAAAGCCGGACATGTGATCCTTGTTCACGTTGTTATAACCGTGATACCACAGGCCGGTGCTTGGATCTTGCAGGTATTTGATATGCCAGTAATACTGATTCAGCGCATCCTGAATCATCGCTTCGTCCTTCAGCTTGCTACCCACTCGGAGCAGGAAAAAAGCCGCCATAAACAGCGTATCTGCCCAGGCCTGTTCAGGAAAATCATTCGCTGTTGATACCGTGTGCTGTAACACCCGATCGCCAAAGCGGAGCGCATGATTTTGCAAATAATCCACTTTACTCATGACGGTATCCCAATACTTCTGATCGCCTGTCTCTTCGTATAACGTGATCAATACATGTCCCATTGCACATGTATTCACCGTCCAGCTTGGCAAGCCTAGCTCTATATATTCATCCGCCCACTTCACCAGCCTGTCCAAAATCTCCGGATCACCTGTCGTTTGGTAAGCTCTCGCTACTCCGTAATAGGCTACGCCGCAGGGCCAATCCCAAGTCAAATCCATATCCAGTGTTTTTCTCGTTACGTTCTGAATAACGTTTAAAATTTGTTCACGGTCGTATTTCACTTGCAGCATTGAAATTCCCCTCTCCTGCGCACACTCCTCAAATTGAGTTTAAGAAGTGACCGTCTTGTGATGTAAACGCTTTACTTATTTCATTGTACGCAGTAAAATAGTTTGCATCTAAGCATATTCGTAACAAAACTGCGCAATTTCGATCATTTATAATCCGACGAATAGGAGCAGCCGGACATGCCCAAACCGAAAAAACCTGTCATTGAATACCGCCATTACAGCCTGCCCATAGACTTTCCTGTTCTGCTACTCAGCGGGGAACGCTGGAAAATCTCTGATATGAAGAGTGAGCACCTACACTTCCATAATCATATGGAGATTGGCATCTGTTACTCCGATGGAGGTGTAATGGAGATCAAGGGAGAAAACGTTCCTTTTCGAGCCGGAGATGTTACATTCCTACCTCGTTACCTGCCCCATACGACATACAGTTCACCTAATACGGCAAGCAGGTGGGCCTATCTCTTTTTTTCGCCAGAGGAACTGTTCCAGCATTCATTAAAAACACCGCAGAGTAACATGGAGCCCAATCTCCGAGCTATTCAAGCAGGTCGTTGTGTGTTACATAAAGATCAATATCCGAAGGTGTATATGCTGGCCACATCGATTGTAGAGGAAATCCAGCGGCAAACCCCATTCTATCGAGAGAGTGCGTATGGATTATTAATGTCGCTGTATATTGAGTTGCTACGAATTCATGCGAGCGATGAGAACGGGCTTAGCCGAGAGCAGAAGCTGGAACTAGAACAGATGCGGGAAACGGAAAGGCAGAGCCGTCAGCCTGATCTGGTTATATCCCCTGCCCTGGAATTTATCACGAGGAATTACATGATGCCGGTGACGATTGATGAGCTTGCAGAACTGTGTCATCTAAGCACCACCCATTTTCGCCGCAAGTTCCATGAGATTATGGGTACGACCCCTCTTGATTTTCTAAACAGTACACGCGTAGAAGAGGCTTGCAAACGATTAAAAAGTACCGATGCCTCGGTGCTCTCGATCTCTGAGCAAGTCGGGTTCAGGTCCATTTCCAGCTTCAACCGTTGCTTCGCCAGATTAATGGGTGAGTCGCCGAAGGCTTGGCGCACAGGTACTCACATGGAAGCCCAATCAGCCAAAGCATCTATTTTGGCATTTACAGGCTGGGTCTAAACTACATAAAAAAATCCCGAAAGTCATTGCAGACTTCCGGGATTTTTGAATTTGTTCTTATGACTGTTGCACTGCTGTATTGTTGCTGTTTCTTGTTGCCGCCATTACTTACAGCAAATCCAGTTCTACAAGCAATCTGCGGACCAGGGTAGCCATCTCGGCACGTGTTACCGGAGCCTTCGGCTCAAGCTTCGTTGCCGACTTGCCTTGAATGAGTCCAAGCTTCACTGCTTGCGCAGCACTGTCTTTGGCCCATCCAGACAAGCTGGAACCATCGGTGTACCCTTCAAGTGCGCTGACAGCACTGCTTGCTGCCGGTGCTGTATGTCCTGCCATTTCATAGGCACGAATCAGCATCACCATCACTTGCTCGCGTGTCATCACATCCTGCGGCCCAAACCGGTTACCACTATATCCTGTCATCAGGCCATAGGTTGTCGCCGTTGTCACGACATCGTTATACCAGTCCTTCGCATGTACGTCTGTGAATGGAGCAACTGCACCCTGAGCTGCATCCGTACCCGGCTTCAGACCCAATGCTCTTACCATCAGTGCTGCAAGTTCGGCACGTGTCATGCTGCGTGCAGGCTCGAAGTTTGTAGCGGATACCCCGTTTAAAACAAGACGTGATGCCAGATCTTTTACAGCCTCAGCTGCCCAGTGATTTTTCATATCACGGAACGACGTTTCATAATGAACAGGCAGATACACACTGTTAGTCATACTGTTTGCCATCGCGATCATACGTCCTTCTCTGACTTCAAAACGCGTCGGTACATGACGCAGACTGCCGTCCGCTTCAAGTACAACAACTGTGGAAACCGAACGCCCATCCTCACCTTGAGGCAAATTCAGTTCTTTCGTTGTCATACTCAAAAGTTTGTTAATTTCAACGGTTTTGCTTCCATCACTTGCGATCATATCAAAGGCTACAGGCGTTCCTCTCGGAACGATGCGACCATCCTTCGCCAGTTTGGCAGCTTGTTGTTCGTAAATCGCTTCAGGCTTACCGACATTCATACTAACTTTGATATCCTCGCCCTTCTGTCCAGGGAACGATGCTTCCAGTGCCTGCATATCGAGTGATTTCCAGTTCAGTCGATAGCTCCCCCAATCGCTCTCCAGATCCATCGAAATGTTTTTGGCAGCGAGCTGTTTAATAAGGTCGGCATCGAGATCAAAACGCAGCTTCTCCATCTGACCCGTTACATGCAGACGAATTCGCTGATCTTGCTTCGCAGCTTCCAATAAAGCCTCCCTTACCGGATGAGCGATAACCGTTGGACCGTTAGCTCCCGGTGTAACATCCACCAGTAACAGGCCTTCTTGCTTCACCCCATTCAGTTCCAGTGGAGCCTTGAGGTCACGGCCTGCGGCTTTACTGTCAATCACAATACCACCCACTGTTAATGGGCCTGAAGGTATATTGGATGCAGGTGGTTTATGGTTCCCTGTTGGCGTTACATCTGCATCCGCCGAGATCCGTTCATTGACTTTCACAGCTGCGGAAGCTGCCGTGACAAGCTTAGGTTCTTTGACCGTACGTTTGGCGATGACCACCCATTCACCTGGTTTGGCTTTAATGATTTTATCAGCAGGCAATGTGCTCCATCCGCTGATATCCTGCTCAAACGTAGGCAGTATCGCCTGTGTTTGACTCGTAAAGATACGGTACGCCAGTTCACTGCCAGCCATGTTTCCTTTGTGTCCGGCTGCGCTGATCGCCACACGTGTCTCTCCTTTTTTGCCTGTGCCAATCGTTGATGCTTTAATCGTATCCATGTAATCCGGTGGTGCCGTTCCCGTCTTCGGTGCCTCGACAGAGACCACATCCATGGTGCTCAGTTCGGTACCCTGCCAGTTATAATCTGCCTGGATCAGTGAAGCCCCGACACGTTTACCGGTGATCATTCCACCCTGTTCCAAGGATGCATTCGCGTCCCCGTTAATGATGCTATATGTCATTTTGCTGCTGTCTACAAGCTCGCGTGTGCCATCTATGTACTCCACATAGGTCTGGACCGGTGCTTGCTCTCCGCCTGCAACAAGTCCTTCAGGCATCACCATTTTCAATCTGCGTGGCAGTTTGAAATCTCCGTTCAACACCTCAACGACGGCTGAGTTGACATTGCCAGCAGCATCCTCCGTTTTGATCCGCAAACGGGTTTTCAAACGACTGCTGTCCAATGGAACTTCATGTTTGAAATCTCCATTTTCGTCAGGCTTAAACTGTGCCAATGTTTTGTCACTATCCGCATCTGTTACAATAATCTCGGCATCGGTCATAGTCGTCCCTTGCACGATCGCTATGCTGCCTTGTGCACGTTCCCCCTGTAAAGGTGAATCCAGATAGATCATTGGAGCTGTGGTATCCACGGTGATATATAGCATCGTTACCGATATGTCCCCTGTACTGGTGTTTCTCGCCTTGAGCTGAACGGCATACACGCCATCCACTGCAAAGTTAAATTTCATCTTGTCCGTCGTGCTCAGGTTGTACGTTCCCAGCACGCCATCATCTGTAGAAGCCTCTACAACCACGTTAGGTTGATTCGAAGCCGCGCTCACTGTTACTTCATTTGAACCGGTCACTACTTCTACTTTGTTATTCACCACTTGTTTATTGTTCAGCGAGAGTACCGGTCCTGTCGGAACAGGCAAAAGTTTTCCATCACTGTACGTCGTGGTGGACAGACGCAGGTTGCCTTTGTCATCCGAGGCAGGTTTACGCGCAACCGTAACGCCCATGCGATACGTTTTACCTGGCTCCAGTCCGGAATGACGAGCGCTCTTATCTTCCGTCTTATTCGCGTCATCATCCATCACAATGGTACCGTCTGCATTGCGGAGCACCTTGCCATCCGGTCCCAGTTTAGGGGTACCCAGTGCATTCCAGCCACCGACAGTCACATAATATTTGCCATCCTTCAGCGAAGCTTTCAAATCGGATTCATTGTACCCTTCCTCACCAAACGGATCATACAATTGTCCTTGTTCATCCGATGCAGTCACGATATACGTGAACTCGTCGGCTTCTTCCGCAGCAGTTTTAGACATTGCCGGGAAAGCAAGCTCGAACATGCCGTTACCAATGCTTCTGGTTTCTACAGATGGCACGGCCACTGGAGCCAGTGGATCGACAAGCGTATAGGCCTCTTCAGACGACAGGACAGAGAACGCCATATCCGTCTTAAGCTCAGTTCGCAAATAATATTTACCTTGTTGCAGCAAACCACGAAGATCGGCTCCACCCAAATAAGCGATATTCTTCACGTCAAAGGTCATCTCACCAGAGGCACGACCATCTGCATCAATGTCAGCACTCTCGATTTCAATGCCTTTGGCGATCATGATGCCTGGATCAACCTTCTCATCCGGTGTCACTGCGGCTTGCAGACGGTCAGAGGATAGATACAGGTCCACAGTATCCCCTGCTGAAGCATTGTCCACCGTCCAGCGTGCTGTGAATTGATCCGCATCTTGCACATTCACTTCCAGAGCCGTGGAACTCAGTTCGGGGAGTACCGGAATATTCATCAGTTTGGATTTAACAGATTGACTGGAGGTTAGTGTCCAACTGCCTGTTTTTGCATCCTCTTGCGGAATCGCAATATAAACGCGGCGCACGTCCGTGCTTTGTTGTTCTTCCTTCTTGGTTACGGTTGTGCCGTCCCCCTTGAGATCACCTTCTTTTGGAGCTTTAATGATCTGTTCAAATGCGGTTGCATTCTTGTCAGTTGCTTCACCAAATACGATGTTGTACGTACTTCCGTCAGCCCGTTTAAGGTTCAGCGTTGGTCTGGTCGTTGTAAAATACTCCACTTCCAGCAAAGCATCCCCTGTCACTCCGTTCATCGGGATCACATGAGTCTTGCCTCCATTGGACGTACGGATGCCGCCAATACCGAGGTTCTGGGAGCTGTCTTCAATCATATCGATGCCATCTTCAATGGCAGTGTATCGAATTTCGTAACGCTCAGGCTCTTCATTTTCCCATGAGGTTGCCAGCGTTTTAATGCCGGTACCGATCTGTAACAGACGTGGCCCCTGCTCTGGGTCGTTAATCGCCAGATGTGCGAGTGCTTCGTTGTCCAAGGCTGAGCCATCCGTCATAAACGATATCCCGCCGCCCCAATAATACTTGATGCCCAGCGTCAGGAACAACAGCGAGATGCCTGCCCACAACTGGTCGTTGTTGGCTCCCGCCCGGACACCAAAGCCCATGCCGCCGACAACCGGCACCGAACGCGGCACCTGTATTTTGGAGCTGACCATGCCTTCAAAATCAACGCGGCCCTTTTCCAGATTCTCACCGATAAACAGACTGGCACTACCCACAATTACATCCCAGCCGCCGACATCAATCTGCGCACGGGCACGAATAAACATCGGACTCACCCACTGTGTCTGGATCAGCGCTTCAGTCAACATTGGAATCACTTTGCTGCCTTCGCCAAAACCCAGTTTGCCGACTACTTTGAAACCTGTTGCTTTCAAGGTCAGGTCCACGCTACCCGAGAAAACGGCAGGTTTCTGACCAATCTCCATGTCGATGCCTGCTTCAAGGGTGAGCGGCAAACGCTCTGTCCCGCCAGCGATGGTCATCGCAAGTTCACGAACCGCTCCGCGCAAACTTGAGATTTTCGTAGCCGGATTAATACGAATTCCCGGATCAGGAAGGTCTGATCCAAACGCAATGACGTCAGGAATAATCCGTCCATCTGGAACACGCTTGAAAGCAAGCTCTGCACTGATCGAGAACAAGTTCTCCAGCTTGGCTTCAAAGTTAACCCCGTAGGAGTTCATCACACCGTATTTATTCGGGTCTTTATAATGCGTAACATCAATGCCGCCTTTGATGCTGTCTTCCGAGCCTGGCTTGAACAAACCAATGCTGTTATCCAGTTGGAACTTCAATGCGGATTCGATCCCTACAAACCCCGATTTGTTGAACATGACGTTCTTCACTTCACCATCGACGATAAACATTTTTATCGCACCGCCAAAAGAAACGCCATCCTGTCTCAATATGAAATCATTCAGCTTCAAGCCAAACCCGTTCAGCGAGAAGGATGGCGTGGTGAACAACGTATGTTTATTAAAATATACATACGATACAAGCAGTGTGCGATAAGGATTGAGCGCATCACCGATCATACCGTTCGCCCACGTCAACGTACCGTTCAACGTCGGGTCTTCCGGGTTACGCCCCTCTTCCCATGCTTGCTCTTCTTCGCTCAATTTCGATTCGGTTCCAAGCGACTTGTCGAATCCGTTATAGAAATCGACGGTCCATTCACCGGAATGAAAGACAAAACCGCTGTTCGCGACACTTAACGTACCGTCTCCGCCTACGAAGAGCGCCTGCAAGAACGGCGTGTCCGTACTCCCTCTCAGCCGATCAGCAAGCGGGAATTTCCCGGTGGAGATCGTCAGATCTTTACCCTTGTAGGCAACACTTTGGTTCAGAATTGCCGGTTCGGTATCCGATTGAACGGTGTATTGGGCGCTCGCCCCCGTACCGGACTGCACGATTTTACCGCGCACTTCGAGCACAACTTCCTGCTCTGCATCTTCGTCCAGTCCATCTTTGAACGTTTCGAACGCTTTCTCATCCTCAAACGTTTCCACTGCATATACGGGTGTTCCTGATGCATCCAATGCTCCAGCAATATCCAGTGCAGGGTCAAGTTTGCGTGAAGCAGCGACCATCTCCTGTTTCGCTGCCACAAACCTTGCTCTGTCCTGATCAAGTCTGGTTTTGAACTGTGCATCCGTCAGATTGCCATATGTCCATGGCAGCACATCTGCAAAAGCTGCTTTGTCACGCGCACCTGCACTCAAATCCAGTTTGGTTTTATATACAGCGAGAATACCTGCCTGACGAACCCGATTCTCTTCGTTGTCCGTTACAGCAAACGTCTGACTTGTTGTGAAGCTGAGTGCTTCCGCCAGCTCGGGAATCGTTTTGTCCTTGTAATCGAGCTGTACAGTGTACTCCCCAAGCGGGAGAACGGAATCATGGAGTACTTCCAGTGTTGTACCATCTGGATTCACCTTTTCACCACCGCGATAGACCAGCTTGATATCTCCAGCAAATCCATTTCCGAGCGGTTGGGTTGTCACGGAGCGAGTCACTGGAACCTTGTAACGATCCCCGTTCTTCACATTGACAAGATACATATCAAAATTAGCTGCGGTTGATGTCGCTGCGTTACCGACATTGTATGCCGCAATGTTGGACACATTCAGCGTGATGTACTTCTCATCCTTACTGAACGTTTCCTCCGGTGACAAAGCGTACACCAGCGTTTTGCGAAGCTCGCCAACGGGTGGCAGGAAAATAAAACCGGCTCGTGACGATTCATAGATCGCACGAATCTCCGATTCAGGGAGCTGTTTGCTCTCACTGATCGTTGTCTCCAGCTTTTTCTCCGTTTCCGGGCTACTCACCGTCACCATGTATTGGCGTGTTGAAGGCCAGGCTTTGCCTGTACCCTTGACCCGCCACTTGGCTGCAACTACTTCGCCCGGTTTATATGGAATATATTCCACACCTTGCGCAGCTTGCTCCGGTGGAACGTCTTTGCGGAACGTGAGCTTCTGGCTTCGTGTGTTCAGTTCCTTGCCATCCTCGTCCACAAAGTTCAAACCGTTCTCCAGGGTCAACGTAACATCAATCTGGCTATGGTTCATGCTGAACATTTCCAGATTCTCGATCTCGGTGTTGACTTCAAACACACCGTCACGCACGTAACCTGTCTCATCCTCGTTGGTCTCCAGCTTCTGTGTTGGATCAAGGAATCGCACGTCGAACACTTTCTCCGGTGATACAATCTCGCCCAATCCGTATACAAGCTCATACGTATGCTGACCGCCCGCTTGTACCGCATCAGGTTCCCAATAATAAGCTACAGCTGTATCAGCTGTGCCATATTTATTCGTATCCTGGGTATAATCCAAATTCTCGTCGGGTTCATAATCCCATTTTGTGCCGGCGAGGTTAGCCCAATGTCCAACGATCATCTCGTCGACAATGTTGATGCCACCCTCAAACAAGTTGTTGAAACCGTAGGCAATCACGTTCGTTGCAGACGGATTGCCCGGTTCCAGCTTGTCCCGCATAACCCAGTAGGCTGGCAGTTTGTGCAGGTTATAGGTCTGCTCGTCCACGTTTTTGTTATACCCAAGCTTCTCGGGCTCATGTACCAGCTTGCGCTCTACCGTCAGCGGAACCGAGTAGTTCTGCCCAATCTGAAAAGCGGGTCCGTCATTGCCTCCAACCGATGTGTCGAGCAATACCCGAGAGCCAATTTCCACTTTGGCATTCGTTGTATTTTCCACAACGTACTGGACGCGTGCGTTACCGCCCTGATCCTTGTCTTCTTTCAGTAACAAGGTAATAATCTGGCTGATCCGAATTCCTTGAACGGTCCACACGGTAACGACACTTTGTGTACCATCATTTCCTGTAACAACCTTCGGAGGGGTTACCTCCGAGGTCCAGTTCGGTGCCATTTTATAGGGATTACCGAAGATCAAATCAACTCCGTTAATCTTAAACGTTGTAAATGAAGTCTCCGGATTATCTCCACCAAAGATCATGTCTACTCCGTTGTCTTTTTTACGGATAGGTTGTCCGTCTTCCGTACGAATACTGAAGCGGCCGCTTGCGTTATCCACAGTTACTTTAATGAATCCGTTCTTGATCGATGTTGTTCCCGCAGCAGAAACCGCAGCGGCAGCAATATGGAGCGGCAACATGCTGATCAGCATTACTGCAGCCATCATCGCCGCAATCATCCGTATGATATTCTTCCGTCGCATGGGTGAACCCCTTCCGTTTCTCTAATTGGCCCGGTTAACGAGCAGTGTGGAGTAGACGCGTTCGCGCTCTGAATTTTGAACTACGATGGTGTACCATCCCGCTTTGGGCAGTGTTACTTTGAAGTCTTTGCTGACCAGATCCTTGTATGTTACTTTGGTCGCGATGTACTTCAGCTGTCCTTCCCGCACCAGTCCCGGGAAATAATACACGTCGTAAGTGCCAAGTTCATTCTCCAGCTTGGTTCCGCCCACGGAGCCAACTGTGCGGAAGTTACTCACATTAAACGTAATAACTCCCGTATTTACGATCGCAGTTTCCGATTCAGTATCCGACAGTGGCAACCCGTTCGCTGTCACAAACATGCCGTCACTTGAACGAACAAATACCGTTTGCAGGGCGTAACTTACGTTACCGAGCTGATCCTTGGCGGTGTAACGCAGGGTGTGTTTTCCCGTAACCGTCAGGTTCAGCGGTTTGTCTACGTATTTCCCACCCTCCAGTACGTATTCTGCAGCCGTCACCTGAATGTTCTCTGCGGAAGATAGATTGTCACTCACGACCCAACCACCCAGATCCGCTGCCAGGTCAAAGCCTGGTTTATTTTGCAACAGCGTTGTGGAGGCTTTATTCAATCGAATCGTTGGCGCCGTATTATCCAGACCCTCGATCGTGAATTTAACCTCTCTCTTGTTACCAAGCAGATCTGAGAGCAAGATGGAATGTTCGCCATTGGTTGCGTACTCGGCGCTAAAACTTGTTACCGGTGTTGCTCCAGCATAGATAACATTGCCCTCAATTGCCGATGCTGGCATCGCCAGACCTACACGTACCTTACCTTTGGAATAAGCCTGATCCCCAATCTGCACAAGCTTGCTACCATCGATGACTTGTCCGTCGTTATCCACCCGAACCATCGTCACTTCATCTACAGCAGGGATAGAACCGACCAGTGTTGAGATCGCTTCAGATTCAATCTTCGCGCTGTTCCCGGCGGCATCCGCCAATGTGAAACGTGCTTTGCTGCCCGAAGTCATCACAATCGAGGATTGATTGGTGCCCGCACTGTTCGAAACTATCTGATAGTCCGGAACCTGTCCTGCCTTCGGCAATACCTGAGCTACGATCAGATTTGATGCAATCACATTGCTTGTTGTCGGGACTGCAAAATGAGTAAATTCCCCGCTCGCGTTATAACCGTCCCCTGCACTGTCCACCACAGCCGTACCGCTGCCATAACGGATTAGCGCTTTGAGATCTGGATGATTGTAATGTAGCGTAATATCCGCTTCTGGCGGTGTTGTATCAATATTGGTCACTGTAGCGGTTATACTTCCAGTGAAACCAACCGCATCTTCGTACTCAAATGTAAATTCGCCGTTTTCTTTGAAGTTTTTGTACGATGTCGGCAGATTGGTGATCCGAATCGGTTCACTGGATTTCAGACTCACTTTAACCGTTCCATTCGTCGCAGCAATGGTGGAATACTTCACATTCACCACTGGCGGCGTATCATCAAAGTTGGAAACGACGATAAATACGGTTGCCGTACTGCTGCCATCCTTGACGGTAAAAGAATAACTTCCGTTCCGGTAAATCTTGAAACGTTTGTTCGCCTCCAGCGTCTCCGGCATTTCCGGGTTACTGCCCGTTGGCTTCACGGTCTTGCCATCCACCAGATCAAATACGATGTCCTGGCCTTCGTTTTGCCCGCCATCCTGAACTTTCTCTCCGCCGCGAACAGGCATAATCTGCTCCAGGGAAGCAAGCGCATAAGCCGGTGCGTTCTGAATCTGGATTTCAGGTGTTACGATTTCACTGATGTTGTCATAGAATCCTTTGAATTTCACACGAACCTTGGATTTCAACTGTCCAGGATCTTCGGTGTCTACCGGAACACCCACATAGTTCGTATAAGGTAGCCAAGTACTCCAGTTGTCTCCTCCATTCGTGGAAACCGAGTAGAAATACCCTTCCTGTGCTGGCACATCTACGGTTAATTCCATAATCGCTGTATATCCGTCATCCCCCGGACCTTCGGTCCGAATCAAACGTGCGCTGCCCACAGGCGGCTCACTGCTCAAATAAAAGACGGAGAATACACCAGTGGTATGGAACGTTTTGCTGTTCCCCAGACTATCGCTAGCGTGTACATACAGGCGATAGTTTCCGCTGTCCTTTTTGTTATCTACCTGAAGGGTAATAAGGCGATCGGCAGGAGATGTGCTCCATCCTTTCCCATCCGGGTCCGGTTCCTTCTCTTCTTGTCCCTCAATTACCTTGATCCACTGGTAACGAATGTTCTTCGTAGCCACCCCGGCGAAGTCAACCAGTGTATCGGATACATCGATCTGCACGGATTGCTCCGGCATCGGATACAAGTAACCTTCAGAACCAAATTTTACATTCGGAGGCAAATGATCAAACTTGTATTCCTGATAATAGTAGTAATACCGTCCTGTATCCTGCTGTTTGATTCGTACATGGGCGTACCATGTGCCATTCAGCGTATGGTTGGCAGGGAAGCTGTACTTGTCGGCAGCTACATCGCCCAGTTTCGTTTCTTTCGGTGCGTTTTCAAAAGTTGTCCATTTGCTGTTGCCCGCAGGGCGCTCGGAGCTTTGTGTGTATTGGTATTCAATGGTGTCAATTGGAACACCCGCGACCGTAAAGTCCGGTCCATCATTGATCGCATACGTACCTGGGTAAGCTTTGAATTTGGTAGAAATGACGAGCACATCCACCGCCTTGGGTTCAGCCGTTGCCGAATGGCCCGCGACATCTTGTGCTTTGACATGCAGCTCATAACGACCGCCTTTGGTAATCGCCGGGTCTTTCAGGGTTGATATTTCAGCTTCGCCTGCCGCATTCAATGCGGCGTCCTGCCAGCCGGAATCAGCCACATTTTTGCCTACCGCCACAAACTGGTATTGAACCTTATCATTCTTAATAGAAGATGTCGGGTCGACCGCCTTCACGGTGATCTTCACATTGTCCGAATGGTTGTCTACCACATTGCTGATCTCGACATTCGGATCATCGTTGTCGATCTTGAGAAGACCTACATGATAAGACCAGTTGGAATCATCCTGCATGTAATCAGACAGCGGCCATTGCGCAACATTGCCGTAATCCGAAAGGTTTGGCAGTATATTTGAGCGATAATATTCCTCCAGCTCCGAAGGTGTTGCATCGGGATGCTGGGCAAGATAGGCTGCACGTTCTGTGCTCCCTTTGTCATATTGCATCCGCTGACGGGCCGAATCCCAAGTCATGTCCGCCGTCCATGTATGCAAGTACCAGTTCCCGTTCAGGGGTGTGCCGTTATTTGGTAGCTCCACTTTGGTACCGTTCTGGCCCGCTGACAGTGTTACGCCTTCATATCCTGAAGAGTACAGTTCGTCCGATGGCTGCTTCTGTGCGAGCGAGTATCGTTTCACGGCTGCAAAGTGATCATTTTTCCCTGCAAAAGGATCGGCCTGGCTCTGATTCAGCATGTAGTACACCAATCCAGAACCACTGCCTGGACGGAACAAACCTTTGCTCGGCTGACCGTTCAGATCCGGGTCAAACGCCTGAATGGTAAATGAACCATCCCCCACGTACTGACCTTCGGGAATAACTTCTCCATCCTGGTTTTCGTAAACAAAATTCACTTCAGGTGCCGTATTGTCCACAGACAGATCCGCCCAAGCGATCTTCTTGACCGGTTCAACGAGCACGTTACCAGCGTAATCGGTTAGTGCCTTCCCGTCTCCAGGATTGCTGGCATGCTCCAGTGCAGCGGTCTCCAGCAGCGATGTTTCAATACTTTTTCCATCTGGCACAGTCATGCGGAATGTCCATGTATTGGTGTTCTGACCACTGACATAGGCTGCTGTCAATCCGTTAGCAAACTTGAGTCTGGTATCCTCGGTCGGTTTAAATGCACTGATGACCTGCTCGTTGAGATACACCGTAAAATCAACGACATCGCCCTTGTTCAGAACTAGTCCTGTCAGTATCTCTGGCTGCACGCCATTGCGGGATGCAGAGTACTGGGGTACACGTGCGTCGATAATGGTACGGAATGTACCGCCGGGCTGTGCGTTGTCCGCAAAGGGAATCGTCCCGATTCCGTTAAAGGATGCAACCGGATTGCCCGCCCCATCGACGAAACCAGCCGCATTCATTCGTTCCAGAAAGGTTGGGCGATCTGCCTCCGATGGTGCACTGAGACGTTTCGGGTCAATTGGAATATTACCCGTACTATCGTTCAGCGCAGCCTGATAACGGAAATTAAAAGTAGAACGTGCATCGGTGTTCTTATCCAGCCAGCCACCCGCAAAATTGCCGTACTTACCGTCTGCACTTGTCAGATAGTAAGTAGAAGGTTCAAATCCGTCTCCACCCGGATTGCTGAACAGTTCGGTTCGCATGAAGCTGAATTTGCCATCAACTCGTTCCGAAGCATTCTCTGCGTCCCAAGGGAATACAGGCTCACTAAAATTCAGCGCCAGATTCATGAAACTTCCCTGCTTCAGGAACAATTCATTCTTCTGCACAGCCGGATCGGCATTGAACCGAACCGAACCGTTATGTGTGAATGTGTTGCCACTATATGTAGGCGGTGTGATGTCCGCGAAATAAAGCTCGATGTCGCTGGCACCTTCAATAAATGCAATACTAATTTCAATCGTATCGTTAGGGCCGAAGGCAACCCAGGGCGAATTTACTGAAACATGGTTTACACTGTTAAACTGTGATGCTCCATTGACTGTTATTGAGACCGCATTCGCTCCCAAAAAGGAATCAATAGCTCCAATTCTAAACAGCATTCTAGCCTGCCCTCCTTCAGCCAATCGTTTCAGCGTAGGATTGGAAGCTACCGATAATTTGAGATTAAAGACACCGAGACTAGCCATTCTTACATGATCTGCACTCAGCGCTTTCACAAGCCCCTTCTCATACGATGTTCCCGGCGCGCCCCCAGCAAAGATACCAAAGCTGTTCGCATCCGAATTTTTAATCTTGTTGTTCCAGGAGGACATATCTTTCTGATTTATGATTTTTCCGCCACCGTTTGGTATCCAAATATCCTGGTAGCCTGCTGCTGCGAAAACCGTGCCCATCTGTGGCCAACTAACCGATGTTAGCGTAAGCAGTACGGCTAGCAAGCAGATTCCTAACTTTTTGAACATGCAGAAATTCCCCTTTTCCCCGTTATGTATTCGATTACTCCAAAAGCTTGCGTATATCTTCTACCGTCACACAAATATGAATGCCATTCATGGTGCGAAATGAGCCGGAGATTAATCCGATGATACGTCCCTCTTCGTTGAGCAATGGGCCCCCTGACATGCCTGGTGATACTTGTGCTGAAGTCAGCAAGCGCATCACATCATTCACCTCAGCCGTTGGAGCATTAACGATGCCCTCTGTGATGATCTTGCCATCCTTGAGCGGATAACCAATCGCAAACGACCGCTCCCCATGTCTTGCGGAAGGTTTGTCATCAGACAAAGCAAGTACCGGACGTTTTGCAATATCTTTTACAGACAGTAGCGCCACATCGGTATCTTCGTCAGCACCAAGAACCAGAAGTTTCTGCACAGAGCCATCTTCGAACACCGCCTCATACGCAACCGCGTCCTTCACAACATGTGCTGCCGTGAGCGCCTTCCCGTTTCCAATCAGGAAACCACTGCCTACGGTTTTTAGTGTACCGTCCTTTCGATACGCTTTCAGATAGAAAACCGCTTGGGCCGCCGATGAATAGACCTTTTCGGCTCCTGAAACTGTCTTGGCTTGTCCGCTACCTTCCGCATGAGCAATCGAAGGTTCTCTATACCCGCTCACACTCACAACCATAAGCAGCAAGACAGTTACAACGACCATTAAGTTCCGCAAACAACATGTTGTGATTTTTTTCTCCATGCTCTCCACTCCATAAGTCCATAGTTGCGTAAAGATAGGTCTTTTGGTGCTTTTATTCAGTTCTTTCGACATATCACGCACCCGAATTATACAGGATTACAATAAACAAAAAATAAACAAAGAATATTGTCGAAATTCAATTGCACCCCCTGGGGATATCCGCTACAATGCCGATAGAATACTAGAGATGATTGGTAATCTCCCAAAGGAGCAGCAAAACGTGTTCATACGAATTTCAGGTGTTGTTCTCACATTGATACTTGCTGTTACGCTACTGGTTCTATCCACGGCTAGAGAACCGCAAGCCGCCGCGCTCCATGCACGTCAGGGCATTCTGGATCTATCCACCTGGAACCCGAAGCTTGAGAATCGCATCAGGCTGGACGGTGAATGGGAATTTTATTGGAAGAAGCTACTGCCGGCTTCAGCTCATATCGCGGATCAAAAACAACAAGGATCACCGGCGTCTCCTGATGCTTATGCAGAGGTTCCTGGTACTTGGGGACCCGTTCAGATAGGGGATCAACGATTACCGTCCTACGGTTTTGCTACATACCGGCTTGTCCTAAAAAATACACCCGTTGAAGGCACTCTTGCCATCAAGAAAAGCAACATTCGCTTTGCCAGCGAAATTTACGTCAATGGCACCAAACTGATGGAAGACGGACAAGCCGTGGAAAAAAATGCAGGATACCAGGCAGGCAATTCACCACAAATCGCATTTTTCCCGTATCATGGCGGTGATATTGAAATACTGGTTCGAGTCGCCAACTATGACTATCCGAATGCAGGCATCTCGGGCCCGCTTTTTTTTGGAGAACAGGCTGCCATGCTAAAAAGCCATCAGAACCGCACGGCCATTGAACTGGCAACTATGGCTGTACTGGCTACCATATCCATCATTTTTCTCATCAGTTATTTGGGATCTGCGCTATATCGAAACCGGGATGACTCTCTGCTACTGCTCGGCCTGGTATGCCTACTGTACGCCCTCTACAATGGCATGATCAGTGAACGAGTATTGGCAGCAGCAAGCACAGATCTTTCATTTAGTACGTTATATAAATTAAAAGATTTTTGCTCCGTTGCCTGTCTCGGCTTGTTGATCTTTTATTTCTACCGTTTCAGGACAGGCATGTTCTCGGGGGTAGTTACCTCTGTAACCCTATTTATTTTTGGCGCATATGTCAGTTTGCTCGTACTCTTTCCTATCTCCGTCTACGTGTTAACCGCACCTTATGTTATCGGACTATACACGTTGATTCTGCTATGGCTTCTGGTGCAATGTGCTTTGCGGTTTGTGCTCAGCGAGAAGGGAGAACGGTTATCAAGCTTTCTATGGTACGCAGCCATGCTCTGTATCACGCTGTACTGTCTGGACATCAACCTGTTCTCGATCTCACTCAAAGAAAACGTTAATATCGGGCAGGTATGTATCGTATTGTTCAGTATCCTGATGTTGTTTCTAGCCGTCTTGCGGCTCTTCGAAGCCTACCTTACGGTTCGCTCTCTGAAGGATCAGCTTCTCCTGCTCGATCAGGTTAAGGATGATTTTCTATCCAACACGTCACATGAGCTCAAAACACCGCTCAATGCCATCGTTAATATTAGTGAAAGTCTGCTCAAGGGTTCGGAAGGCCCGCTCACCGATGAACAAGCACATAATCTGGCGATTGTGACGGGCAGTGGAAGACGTTTGACGTACCTAGTGGATGAGCTGCTGGACTATTCCAAAATGAAGCATGGGGACATCTCACTGCATCGTTCAGCTACAGACCTGTCCTCGTATGTCGAATCTGTGTTGCGCATGCACTCCTTCCTGCTGGGTACCAAAAAGGTGGAACTGATCAACGACATCCCAGCCTATTTCCCGGCAATTTATGCAGACGGGAATCGTCTTGTTCAGATTCTGCACAACCTGATCGGTAATGCCATCAAATTCACGGAACAGGGTTCTGTCCGGATAAGCGCTACACTCGTCCAGGGAAAAGCAACACTGCGCATTACCGATACCGGACGCGGCATCAGCCCCCACAAGTTGGAACATATCTTCCTGCCTTTCGAACAGGAAGCAGACGCGGGGCCAATGGCTGCCGGAGGCACGGGTCTTGGTCTAAGCATCACACGCAAACTTGTTGAGATGCACGGAGGAACCATTCACGCCGAATCAACGCTGGGTCAAGGCGCCACATTTATTTTGACGTTCCCACTGGCTGAAGGTAAAAAAGAGAAACGTGCCAACGTGACGCCTTTCAGCATGGCGCCTACGGTTTCGGGAAATCGAGCACTGAGATATGAAGAACCTGTCATTATGCAAGGGGTACGGAATGAGTGGATTCTCGTGGTTGACGATGATGCAGCCAATCTGCAAACGATCGTGAGTATGCTGAAGCTGGAAGGGTACAGTTATGCCGTTACATCCCGTTCCCAATCGGTAATGATGCTGCTGGACAAACTTCCTGCCGTGCATCTGGTGATTGCCGATATCATGATGCCAGGCATATCAGGTTATGAATTGCTTGATCGGATTCGGGAGCGCTTCTCCCCTTCCGAACTCCCTGTGCTCATGCTAACCGCAGGCAATAAAGCTCATCAATTAAAGCTTGCGCTGGAGAAAGGTGCCAACGATTTTGTATCCAAGCCTTTTGAGTCGGAGGAATTGCTTGCACGGATCGGTGGTCTAACCCGGATGAAAACATCTGTTCAGGCTGCACGCAATGCCGAAATTTCCTTTTTGCGGTCCCAGATTAACCCGCATTTTCTGTATAACGCCTTGAATGCCATTGCCGAATTATGTGTGGATGCGCCAGATGAGGCAGAACGATTGATTTTACAATTATCCAGTTATTTGCGGGGCAGTGTTCACTTCAAACATCTGGATTCCAAAACCAGCCTGGAGAACGAACTGGGTATGATCGAGGCCTATGTAGCCATTGAACAGGCACGCTTCGGATCAAGACTCGAAGTCATTATTGATGTAGATGCTGATGTGGATCGAACTATGCAGATTCCGCCGCTGATTCTGCAGCCCTTGATCGAAAATGCTATTCGGCACGGTCTAATGTCCCGTGTTGGCGGCGGCCGTGTGATGCTATCTATTCGCAATCTCAGCGAAACGGAAACCAGATTTACCATTGAAGACAACGGCATAGGTATGACGAAACAGAAAATGAAAGAGCTCCGCCAGGTCGCCGATGGTAGCACAGGTGTCGGTTTATGGAATATATCCAGCAGACTCAAACTGCTGTATAACAGGGATTTTCGGATGGAAAGTCATGATGGTGAAGGAACCCGTATTACGCTCGATCTTCCCATTCAACACCAGAGTATGAAGGGTAACGGGGGGTACATTACATGATAAAAGTAATCATCGTAGACGATGAGGATCTATCGCTCAAACGACTAAAACGGATTTTGACTGAAAGTGGAACCATTGAGGTATGCGAAGTATTCCATGATCCCGAGAAAGCTTGCGAATATGCAGCAAATCACAGTTTTGATGCTGCTTTCCTGGATATTACCATGCCACGAATCTCAGGGATGCAACTGATCGGCGAATTGCGCAAGCATCACCCCTCCCTGCCGATCGTGCTGGTGACAGGATATGAGGAATATGCCGTACAGGCTTTTGAAAAAGAAGTCATCGACTATATCATCAAACCTGTGACAGCCGAGCGTGTAAGTCGTACGATTCAGCGCTTGCAGCAACTTCTCCGGGACACAGCTATCTCATCGGAGCCGGTATCCCCATCCCCACGTCTGACTGTGCGGATGTTTGGCGAATTCACCGTGCTTGATGGAGCGAATGTGGACATCCCTGTGAAGCTACGAACGCCGAAAACAGAGGAGTTACTCGCATTTCTTTTATGTGCGAAATCGACTAGCCGTGATGTACTGGCTGATACGTTATGGAAGGATCTCAGTCCGCAGAAAGCCTGGACTAATATCAACTCAACACTTTACTACGTCCGGCGTGCGGTTGGAGATAACAGCGATGTTCCCCTTATCCAGAAGGATCGCAACGGGATTCGGATTGACCGGGATTCCATCGATTGTGATCTGTATGAGTTTGAAGCGTTATTTCGCCAGATCCGTCAAACTTCAACCTATTCACCTGAGATGTTCGAAAGAATAGACACCTTGTATCGTGGTGAGCTTTTGAAAGGACGGCATTATGAATGGGCACTTGCATGGTCAAGACAGCTCGAGAGGGACTTCATCACAATGATGGAAACGGCTGCTCAATATCATATCCAGCAAAAGCAACCCCTGCGTACACTGCATTATTTGGATCGAATTCTGCAGATCGATTCGATTCGGGAGGATATTCACCGTGAAAAAATCGTGATCTATCTTTCGCTGGGTCGGCGGACTGAAGCCCAGTGGCAATACCAATTACTCGAGGAATCGCTTCACGAGGAGCTTGGCTCCCGCCCAGCAGCCGATATTCAGCTGTTGTTACGTCAGTCTTAGCTGAGACAGAGACAAACAGACCTTAAGACAACAAAGCCCAAGCCTGGCGGAATGACCGCAAGCTTGGGCTTTTTGAATGTTTAAGCTGAAGTTTATTTACAGATTCTCCGTAGCCAGCGTGAATCCCTCAATCACCGCATCTTCATCCACTTCAATCATAATACAGCGTCTTCCCTGATAGTTGACTTGTCTCACATATTTGAGGTCCTGCGGACTGATCGAGATGGTCGCCACCTTGGTATCAATCTTGATTGATTTGGAAGTGTACTTCGGCATCACGCTGTTCGCCTTCAGTTCATAGTTTTTGTTGTCGACGATTGTTTCGAATGCACGTTCCACCTTCTCGGTGGTCAGTTCTTCTACGCCGCTGGCTGTAAGCAGACGTTCCACGTCTTTGTAATCCAACTTCGGTGGCTCTTCCTCATGGGATTCCTCGTTCACTTCAATAACCCGGTTGATCTCTTCATATACATGAGCCAGGGTTGTGGCATCCATCTGCTCACCCGTGATCTCTTTGACGATATCCTCGAATATTGCGCGCTCCTCCAAGGCCGTCACCGAACGTTCCCCATTCAGCACATTTTCAACAAAATGAGGGTCCGGGAAATTGGATTTGCCCGTGCAGTACAGCACACGATTTACGTCGGAATAGTTGTCCGTAACGCTTGGATATAGGAAACCCTGTTCCGGCGTGCTTAATTTGATGATCGGATCAACGATGATGTTGTACTTGAATTCCCGCTCTACATAATCGAAGAGCAGCGTCTTCCGCTGTTTCTCCGTGGAATTCACACTACACAGGATGAAGGGGTGAGCAAAGACCTCATTTTTCTCGCTTTCCTCCGTTGCCTCATTTCTCGCCTTCGTTGGCAGATAATACTGCCCTTTAATAAACGTAACCACCATATCCCGTTCATACTTGGCATCAGCCATCATACGATCGACAAGCAACAGCATCAGATCCTGCCACTCATCCGGGTCACCTGTGACGAGTGCCTGGTGAAGCATCACCTGTGCTGGCTCCTCCGCTTCTTCTTGGAACTTCAGTTCGAACAGTTTCTGATCCAGTTCACCTGTCAGCAATTTTTTGAAATTACCCATGTATAACTCTTGCTTCTCCCGATCCACCAGTTCAAACGGATGGCGTTCCCAGTGATAAACTTCATTGGTTTCTTTCGTAATATAGACATTCAGGATGTCGTAAATGTTCAGCAGGTCATGATCCAGCTTGAATTGTTTGCGAATGTGCGCGACTTCTTTTTTATTCATGATTCGTTAGACAACTCCTCAAGTAAATTGGCTTTACAAGTATAAACGATAAAAAAAAGCTTCGCCAGAAGGAGGTTTAATGTTAGTGGTTTTGTACAGGACATAGCCCTGTAAAACAGCAAAAAACACGCCATTTCAGGCGCATGGCAATGGAAAGGGCTATATGGTCGGTCGGCTAATCTCCCGGAAGGGAGGTGATGCCTTGTGACAGTATTTGAATTCTTGATGCTGATGCTTACCTTTGGTTTGCTGATTACAGCAATACTGTCCAATAAAGACAAGTAGACCGCCCCTGAGCTAAGGATGCGGTTTACCAATGATTCGTACCTCTGCTTAAAAGCCCACCGCCCTAAAAAGCGGCTATTGCATGGAGAGTCGTGTTCGCGCACGGCTCCTTCTGCATTATAAGCTCTTTATGTCCTTATTATAACATGGTGATTTGATGTTTTAATTAGTACAACACAATTATTCCCAGATTACTCCTTTTAACCTAAACAACATTTGTCCATGTCCAAGCAACGTCAGACTATGGTTGAAATGCCCTTAATCCGTTAAGTTCAGATAGTTATACATGATAATTAATCCCCCTATTTGTAACATGGAGAAGATGGCATTAGGTTGTTTTCAAAAAATTTAGGAATCAGGACAAGGAAGGAAGCGAGTCAGATCATGAGTATTAACACCAATGCAATGATGGGATTTGCCCCTGCGCTGGGCTGGAATTCATGGAATACGTTTACGTGGGACATCAATGAGCAATTGATTCGGGATGTTGCCGATGTGTTTGTAACGGAAGGATATCGTGACGCCGGGTACGAGTACATTGTCATTGACGATTGCTGGAGCTTGAAGGAGCGAGATGCGGACGGCAATCTGGTCGTAGACCCTGCCAAATTCCCGAGTGGAATGAAGGCGCTTGCAGATTATATTCACGACAAAGGTTTGAAGTTTGGCATGTACTCCTGTGTCGGAACACATACTTGTGCCGGGTATCCAGGCAGCTTCGAGCATGAATTTCAGGATGCGGCATTATTCGCCGAGTGGGGCGTGGATTATTTAAAATATGACTACTGCTTCAAGCCGCGCCATATCTCTGGCGAATTGTTATACAAACGCATGAGTCTTGCGCTCAAAAACTGCGGTCGCAATATTCTTTTCTCCGCTTGCAACTGGGGAGAGGACAATGTCTATGAATGGATTCGTGAATCAGGGGCGCATATGTACCGCTCCACCGGAGATATTCGCGACAATTGGAACTCGGTCAAAGAACTGGCCCTTTCACAGCTCGGAAAACAAAGCTATACCGGCTCCTTCTGCCACAATGACATGGATATGCTCATCGTGGGCATGTACGGCGGAAGCAACAATGACTTTATCGGCAGCATTGGCGGCTGCAACGATATTGAATACAAAACCCATTTCTCCCTCTGGTCGATGATGGGTTCACCGCTTATGATTGGATGTGATGTACGCAAGGCCAATCAGGTCACCAAGGACATTTTGCTGAACCCCGATCTGCTTGCCATTAATCAGGACGCAGAGGCACGCGGAGCTTACCGCATCAAACCTGAGCCGCAATGGTTCCATACCGATGATGTATTCATGCTCGTGAAGGTGCTTACGGATGGTGATCTGGCGATTGGTTTCTTCAATCTGAGCGACAGCCAGCGCGAACTATCCCTGCAATTTTGGGATATGGGACTGCCTTACGCATCAGGCTACTCCCTGTCTCTCTATGACTGCTGGGAGCACAAGGAACTCGGTGTATTCCGCGAGCGTTATGCTCCCGTCGTAGCGGCCCATGATTGTCTTGTCGTGCGAGCCAAACTGGTGAAATAAATGGCACAAAGCCGGCTGTGCACCAACTGTCAGGTTCCGCTCACTTCCGACGATGTCGGCATCTATCTGAAATTAGTCTCATTAACAGCCCGGCAATTTGTCTGCATCGACTGTCTTGGGGTGAAGCTGAATTGCGGGCGGGAGCCGATTGAGAAGCTCATTCGTTACTTTCGTGAGTCCGGGAACTGTGCACTTTTTCGCTAAACGTCACCTGTAAATGTATTACTAGTTATTTTTTTCTGGTGCAGCATCATATAAGCAGATGGCGTGTATGATGTTGCCTTTTTGAATACCCTAGAAAAATAAAGCGGATCATTATATCCTACCGAATATGCTATGGATTGAATGGACAATTGAGATGACTCAAGGAGCTCGCAGGCACGCCGGATACGACATGCCGTTATGTACGTTGACACCGATTCACCTGTAGCTTCCTTGAACTTGCGGAACAGGTAACTTCGCTCCAGATTTACAGCCTGTACAATCTCTGCTACCGTCAAGGATGATTGCCAGTAGTTTTGCTCGATATAAGTTTTCGCCATCCATACCTCATCTCTGGTTTCTGTCTGCTTCTCGCTCGGAAAAAATTCAATGTAATAGGACAGTAACAGCTGCAAACGTGCATCCGCTCTTAATACTTCACTTGGTGATGCACCTGCATTCCAGGCCAAATGAAACCACATCTCCATCGTTTCCGGTGCGGCTGGCAGTACAGGGTGCTTAACCGATAGTTGTGTCAAATCTACGATCCGCCCTGCGTCTCGTCCGTCGAACTCAATCCATACGTACTCCCACGGGTCCGCCGGGTCGGGGTAGTAATAGATTTCTTTTTGCGGAAAAATAATAAAGCTCTCTCCGGCACCCAGCCGATAATGCTGGCCTCCGGTTTCCAGTGTACCCTGCCCTCGAATGATGTAGTGTAGCGCATAGACGTCACGTACACCTGGTCCCCACTGATGAAGGTTTACAGGTTTGTGTCCGCCGCTGATAAAAAAAATCTGGTTCGCCCTGCCCCCGTCTCGCCATAATGTGTCCACGTCAGCAACTCCTTTCGTGATCCCAGTCATTATATATCATTATGAGGGGTTATTGGTTTAATTTCGATGCTGGAAACAACGCTTCAAGTTGCTTATGATAGAAACAGAGGGCATATTGCCCAGCAGATTTGTAAGCGCAACCAAACATCTTGGATCGACATACATGAACGATGTTCAATTCAGAGAGGAGAATGTTGTGTGCTTAGAACTGTTACGGTCGAAAATGGTCAAGTTCAGGGACTGCCTGCCGCAGATCCACGTATTACAAGCTTTAAAGGTATTCCGTTCGCCGCGCCCCCTGTAGGCCGGAATCGCTGGCGTGCGCCACAGCCTGCTTCCGATTGGGATGGTGTGCTGCAAGCCTTTGATTTTGCACCGACCTCCATGCAGGCACCAACCGTCATTGATGATAATAACATCTATACGCGAGAATGGGCGGTTGATCCTGATCTGCCGATGAATGAGGACTGTCTGTATCTAAATGTGTGGACACCTGCCAAACGAACCGATGAGAAACTACCGGTCTTTGTCTGGTACTTTGGTGGGGGGCTCCAAGTCGGTCACACGGCCGAGATGGAATTTGACGGTGAACGCATTGCGCGCAGAGGCATTGTGGTCGTGACCATCAATTACCGCTTGAATGCATTTGGTTTCCTGTGCCATCCAGAAATCAGTGCGGAGTCACCTCACGCACCGGCGAATTTTGGACATCTGGATCAGCAGGCAGGAACAGCCTGGGTGAAGCGTAATATTGCCGCGTTCGGCGGTGACCCGGATCAAATTACAATTGGGGGACAGTCTGCTGGCGGTGGCAGTGTTCTTAGTCAGATGACCTCTCCGCAAAATAAAGGCCTATTTCAGCGAGCTGTCATCATGAGCGGTATTGCAACAGAGTTATATCCAAACGTTCCTGTACCCGCTGTTCGCAGTACGCTGCGAGATGCCGAGCAGAAAGGCGTTGAATTTTTTCGTTTCCTTGGTGTATCTTCTCTGGATGAAGCCAGACAGCTGGATGCCGTCACACTACGGGATAAAATTCTGGAATATCGAAGCTTCTGGGGAACGGTCATTGATGATCAGTTCTGTATAGGTGATCCGTTCACTCGTTTCATGCAACATAAGCGTGAACTTGTTCCTGTCATGCTTGGGCATACGTCCTCCGAGTTCTGGACCCGGCCTGCGGTAAACAGTGTGGAGGAACTGAAACAGCTGGCTACAGAGCTATTTGGCGAGGATGCTCCTGTCTTTTTAGAGCGATGTGAAGCCGATACTGGCGATCTGGATCATGCCTTACAGCTGGCTTCTGTGCGCATGATTGAACATGCGATTCAGCTTGTAATCCGTTCTAATAGCGGTCATCCGTCGGAAACACCGCTCTATTATTATAATTTCGACGCAGACATTCCGGGCTGGGATCAACCAGGCACGTTCCATTCGGTCGATCTGTGGTTCTTTTTTGAAACACTCGCCAAATGCTGGCGTCCTTTCACGGGTAAACATTATGATCTGGCACGCCAGATGTGTAACTATCTCTCGAACTTCATTGCGACAGGTGATCCCAACGGCTTGGACTCCACCGGTAAACCACTTCCCTACTGGATTCCGAGCAGCACCGAGCAGCCGTATCGCATGGAATTTGGTGATCTGGCCCAGCTACAGCGTGCCGTACCGGAACCTGTGCTTGAATTGATCATTGAACAGTATTTTAAAAAGCAGACTGAACCTGTAGTTTGATGTAGTTGCTGTACACCACATCGTTCTTGAGCAAACTTCAGAATATCCGTCCTAAACGCATATCTGCTTCTTCCTTCAGCAAGTATCTGTCCGACAAAAAAGAGCCATGCAATATGCACGGCTCTTTTGGTCTTGTCTATCTTATATTTCGCTTTTTTCTATCTTACCATTTAGCTGTTTTACGAGCACTCTCTGGATCAGTCCCATTAATCCCACTCAAAAGCTCCAGTATACAATTGATAATACGTACCTTTCGCTGCTAACAGCTGTTCATGGTCGCCACGTTCCTTGATCTTACCATGCTCCAGCACCATAATGGCATCGGAATTCCGCACGGTAGACAAACGGTGGGCAATGACAAATACCGTTCTGCCCTGCATCAGATTATCCATCCCCTTCTGAACCAGCGCTTCGGTACGTGTATCGATAGATGAAGTGGCTTCATCCAGAATCATGACCGGCGGACTCGCAATCGCTGCTCTGGCAATCGCTAGCAACTGGCTCTGTCCCTGTGACAGTCCATTGCCGTTACCATCCAGCCGGGTCTCATACCCGTCAGGCAGACGTTCAATAAAACTCGCCGCATACGACAGCTTCGCCGCCTGAATGACCTCATCGTCACTGGCCTCCAGCCTTCCGTAGCGAATATTCTCAGCGACCGTACCCGAGAACAGATGGGTATCCTGCAGTACAATTCCCAAGGAACGCCGCAAATCTGCTTTGCGAATACGCTGAATGTTGATGCCATCATAGATGATCTCACCTTCAGTTATATCGTAGAAACGATTGAGCAGGTTGGCTACAGTAGTCTTGCCTGCACCCGTTGCACCCACGAACGCAAGCTTCTGTCCAGGCTTGGCATATAACGTAATATTCTGGAGCACTTGTTTCTTTCCGTCATACGTAAAACTGACATCCTTAAACTCCACTTTGCCTTTCAGAACAACGCTTGTTCCGTCCTCCAGTTTCCAGACCCATCCGGCCTGATCCTTGTTTTTCTCCAAGGTCACACGGCCTTCATCTGCTTCAAGCTGTTCATCCATCATGTTAAATATCCGCTGAGCCCCTGCAACAGCTACGACAAACATGCTGACCTGCGAGGAGATTTCGGCAATCGGCATTGTGAAATTACGGGATAAACTCAAAAAAGCTGCAATAATCCCCAGACTCAGACCGGCGTTCCAGCCCGATATGGACATAGCTCCGCCCGCAATAGCCACAAGCACGTAGATTAATGTCGACAGATTCTCATTGATTGGCATGAGAATATTCGAATATTTGTTAGCTGTCGCCGAGTCGTCAAACAATTTATCATTCAGATGAGCGAATTGTTCCATCGCTTTTTGCTCGCGACCAAACACTTGCACTACCTTTTGCCCATGAATGATCTCCTCGATATATCCATCCACAACCCCGATAGACTCCTGTTGCTGAAAAAAATGCTCGGTTGCCTTGGTACCGACGGTTTTGGTAACCCAAAGCATCGCGAGTGCACCTAGCACAACCACGATCGTTAAAGGCACATCAAGAAACAACATCGTACCGAGAACGACCACCACTGTCACGGCAGTGGACAACAGCTGGGGCAATCCATCCGTCAGCATCATGTTCAGCGTATCCACATCGTTCGTGTAATGACTCATAATATCTCCGTGGGCTTTACGGTCAAAATATTTAATCGGCAACTTCTGCATGTGATCGAATAAGCGGTCACGAATCCTCTTCATAATCTGCTGTGAGACGGTAATCATCAGCCGTTTCGAGACAAATGTACTGATGACTCCAGCAGCATAGATCACAGCCAGAATGATTAAAGCCTGTAACAAGGCATCAAATACTGGATTTTGATTTCCAAGTAGCGGCGTAATAAAGTCGTCGATCAGCAATCGCAGAAAGGCCGCTGAAGCAACAGAGACGGCAGAACTCACCAGCACCAGGATCAGCGCTAATGTCGTTCTGAATTTGTAATATTTAAAGTAGGTTAGCAGACGTTTTATCGTCCGGCCATATTGAATGTTATCCATCCAGTGCTTCACCGCCTTTCGTCTGTGTATAATAAGCCTCTTGATAAATTGTATTTCGACCCAGCAGTTCCTCATGGGTTCCGATATCTACCATCTTGCCTTCATCCAGCACGACAATCTGATCGGCATCTTCCACAGATGCAATACGCTGGGCAATGATAATTTTGGTTATATCCGGTATGCTTTCTTTGAAAATGTTGCGAATTAATGCGTCGGTCCGTGTATCTACCGCGCTGGTAGAGTCATCCAGAATCAGAATCTTCGGTTTTTTGAGCAAAGCTCTGGCAATACACAGTCTCTGCTTCTGACCTCCCGAAACGTTCGTACCGCCTTGTGCCAAATGAGTGTCATATCCATCCGGAAACGTGGAAATAAACTCATGTGCCTGCGCTGCTTTGCACGCTTCGATCAACTCTTCATCGGTAGCATGTTCATTGCCCCAACGCAGATTCTCCTTAATCGTGCCTTCAAACAGGACGTTTTTTTGCAATACCATCGCGACCTGGCTGCGAAGCAAACTTAGATCGTACTCCTTCACATTGACACCACTGACAAGCACTTCACCCTCACTGGCATCATATAGACGTGGAATCAACTGTACCAAGGTAGATTTTGCACTGCCCGCAGCTCCAATAATACCAATCGTCTGTCCCGAAGAAATTTGCAGATTGATGCCAGACAGGGCATAATTCTCGGCTTTGCCTGAGTAACGGAAGGACACATTGCGGAATTCGATCTCCCCGTTGTGTAGCTCTGTAACGGGTGACTCCGGACTGGTAATGTCCGGCTGTTCACTTAACAGGTCATTAATCCTTCCCGCCGAAGCCCGAGCAATGGCAACCATAATGACAACAATACCCAGCGTCATCAAACTCATCAGGATTTGCATGGAATACGCGAATACACTCGTAAGCTCCCCGGTAGTCATGTTACCGCCCACAACCAGTTTGGCTCCAATCCATGAGATCATCAGCATCACGGCATACATCACAACTTGCATCAGTGGAAGTTCATACGACAGAATGCGTTCTGCCTTAGCCATCTGTGCAAATATTCGCTGGGATACGACCTGAAACTTGGATACCTCACGCTCTTCTCGCACATAGGATTTCACAACCCGGATACCGCGTACGTTTTCCTGCACAACTTTATTGAGATCATCGTAACTGTCAAAGGCACGCTCAAATATCGGAAAAGAATACTTCATGATAATCATCATGCCAATTGCCAGCACGGGTATAACAATCACGAACCATGTCGCGATGGACGGGCTGATACGATACGTCATAATCGTTGCAAAAATCATCATGACCGGGCTGCGGAAGGCAATCCGGATAATCATCAGAAATGCATTTTGAACATGCGTAATATCCGTAGTCAGCCTGGTGACGATCCCTGAGGTCGAGAATTTATCCATATTGGAGTACGACAGCTGCTGCACATGACGGAACAGGTCGTAACGCAAGTTTTTGCCAAATCCCGACATTGCGATTGCAGAATGTTTACCCGCCAGCGCCCCAAAGACCAGAGACACCAGGGCAAACAACACCAGAATCAAGCCGTACTTGGTTACCTGATTCATCTGGCCCCCCGTGATCCCCTGATCGATCAATTCAGCCATAAACAGCGGGATAATGACTTCCATGGCCACTTCACCTAGCAAAAACAAGGGCGTCAGCCACGTATCCTTTTTATATTCGCGTACACTTTGCAGTAATTTCCTGACCATAAGCATTCTCCTCATCTAAAATAAACACCCTGATCTGCGATCTAAAGGTAGATCGGCGGTCAGAACAGCTGTATTATAAACTGTATAGTAACTATACAGTCAATCCATTATTTTCGACCTGGAGGTACTTATGCATTCCAATGAAATGTTGTCCATTAGCGCTTTTTCCAAGCTGTCCGAGGTTTCGCGCAAAACCCTCATTTACTACGACCGCATTGGTCTGTTCAAGCCTGCCTATGTGGCGGATAACGGTTATCGCTATTACAGCCATAGCCAGTTTGAAACAATCGGCGTTATTCATATTTTCAAAGAGCTTGGCATGTCCCTGGAGGAAATTCAGCAACATCTCGGTGAGCGTTCTCCAGAAACGACTCTTCAACTTTTGCGCAAACAGGAGGAGAATCTACAGTTGCAGATTGCCAAACTGACTCAGGCCAAGCAAATGATTATTCAACGTGCGGAAAATATAGAGCAATCCATGCACCTCGACACCAGCCAAATGCATGTCATCTGGCAACCTGAAACCCCCTTGCTGCTGAGCCGCCGTATCTACTCATCCAAAAAGGAGTTCCCTGAGGAACTTTGGGAGGATTTTCGAGTACGTTTGAACAAGGAACATGCCCCGCTCGGTTATCCCGGCGGCGTTATCATTCCTAAAGCGGATCTGCTACGCAAGGATGGAGATATGATCTCCCATATGTATAGCTATATGACAACAGAGCATCATGAACAGGCGTATATGCCGGAGGGATATTATCTTGTTTCTTATGCCAGAGCCGACTATGGAGATACCGAGAGGTTTTTTCCGCAAATCTTTGATCATATAGAGAAGAAACAGTATGTCATTAAGGGTGATGCTTACGAGGATTACATGCAGGATGAGATTGTGCTGCAACATGCGGAGGATTATCTGGTTCGGGTTATGGTGCATATTGAGGAGCCAAATGACAAAGGAGATATAGCTTAACTCACTTAACTTAACTAGGCTTAATTAAAACCAAAAAAGGAACAATTCGCAACCTGCCGAATTGTTCCTCTCTATCCCTGTTGGGACTGCCCATTTCATCTAACATAATCCAATCTATATTTCATTTACACCTTTAACAAACCACGGAAACCTCTTGCGGCGTAATAGGACTCTGCCCCGTTATGGTACATAAACACGGTATCGTAACGGCGGTCGCAAAAAATAGCTCCCCCCCGCTGTCTAATATGTTCAGGTGTCACCACCCAGCTGGATGTTTTCAGATCAAAGCTCCCCAGTTGCTGTAGTTCACGATAATGGGTCTCATCCAAAAGCTCAATGCCCATCTCGATGCACATTTGAACAGCGCTATGCTTAGGTTTGTTCTCTTTACGTGCATCCAGCGCAGCCTGATCATAACATACACTACGGCGACCCTTGGGACTCTCTGGTGAACAGTCTACAAAGATATATTCGCCTGTCTTACTGTCTAATTCCACAACATCCGGTTCGCCGCCCGTCTTCTCCATCTCGTGCAGTGACCATAGTTTGTCCGGGTTTGCTTCCAGTTTAGCCTCTACGTTAGCCCATTCCAGATCGGAATGACGACTCATATTCTTTTCAAAACGGGTCTTTAATGCCTTGAACAATTCATCACGTTGTTCCGGTGACAGATCTTTTTCATTTTCAATGGAGTTCATGGTCATCCTCATTCTCCCCCGGTTCATTAGCATATAGTGGTGCAGCGCACTTATTCTACTCGATTGTAGTGAAAACTATGATGTTATTCAAGTATTGTCCAACTGTCCAACGCCAGCAGACGAACCGCTTCTTGTTCATGCTGTCGGTAAGCTCTTAAGCGATTGCGGCAATCCTGATTCCATAGTAAATCCTCACCAGCGACCTTGAGCAAAGATAGTCCAATCCAGGAAGAAGCAATATCCGTCCGCGTTCTCAACACATCTACGATGTGGAGTAGCTGCTCCGGTTTCCAATATCCTTTCCCATCAAGCACCGTACGCTTAATCTGCCGATCGACCGATTCAAGTACATACGGATGCGCATTAACGATATCAATAACAGGGTGTAACCCTTCGACCGCCTGATCCGGCTGGCTCCAATCCATTGCAGCCAGGTGCAGACGAATCGCCGTGAGCTTCAGCGATTCATGATGCTGAAGAGTCCTGATAATGGATGCATATAATGGAGCAAGTCGCCTTCTCACCGATATAGAACCCGAGACAAGCTGATCAATTAACTCCAGCAAACGTTGACGATGCGGTAAATCCCGCTCTCTACCTGCGTTCCAGTCGTCCTGGGCCTCCACTTCAGCCAACTGCCGGATGACTTGTACGACCTTATCATTCACTTTCCCGTCCCTGCTAACCGTGACCAAGGCAAGAATCGCGGCTTTCCAGCGCGTACCATCCTGTAGATCGATTAGTGCTTTGCCAGCACATTGTGAAATGACCTCTGCACTTACATGTCCCCAACGTGACATCGCATGAAAGGCTTCCATCGATACAATCGGGTCATCATGCCCCGCAATTTCGGTAATCCACTGTAAATATCGCAGTCGCGTTTCCACCGGAAGGGCATCCGGTCGTTGATTCAGCAAACTGCGCGCAATGTCCCGATCCGAAGAGGACGCCATGATACTCATCATCGCCCAGCTTCGCTCGTCGTCCAGACATTGCCTGGCCGCATGACCAATGGCAATAATGACATCCTTGTGCCGCTTCGGCTTCTCAAATTCACGGATGAGTAAGGTCACACTTTCACTACTTTTATAAGTTCCCAGCAACCGAACCGCTTCTTTCCGCACCGTAATCTTGAGTTTTTCCCGGTCCAACAGGCTCGAAAGCATAGACGTGAGCAACACCGGGCTCACCCTGCGTGCGCACCTCGGAATGGAGTACATCGCTACTCGTGCACGATCTCCATCCAGATTATTTAACAACACAGGTAGGGCGTCTTCCGGTTCCTCCGTTAACGAAAAAGCATGCAGGGCAGCCTCCACGATATGTACTTCCGGATCAGTTAGTAGCTTCTCTAGCAATGGATTCGAACGATAATCCGGCATGCCCGCCAAACTCCGCATCGCATTTGCACGCTCATAGAAGTTTCGCTTGTTGTCTTGTGCCACGCGGTCAAGTAGCGAAGCCAGCACTTGTTGCTGACGAGGCAACCAGCGATAAAAGCCATGATAAGCTGGAACCAGATAGATGGTTTTCCCTGTTAAGTGCTTGCCTTTGAGGACTTTACCAGAGATAAACGGATCGAGCCACTCCTGACGCTTCCGGTGTAAATGCTCAAACACTTCATAAAATGAGATGAATGTCGGATCAAGGTCCAGCAGTTCCCTAACCCGTTTATCCCTGGTCTTGCAGGGAGCGAGCCAGTACCTGACGGCTTGAGCCGCTGACTTTTTACTCTTCACCAATTCCTCGAGCAGGTCGTGCAGTTTGGGCAGTCGATCAATCGCTTTGCCAAATGCACTAGCCATCTGTAGAACGACGTAGTCACTCTCCCGCTTGTTCGCTTCTACACCTATAGCATAGATCTCATCAAATAAGGTTTCGAGTGCGGCCTGCGGCAGACTGTTCCACTCTCTGGAAAATAACATAAACTGCCCATCACGCATCGCCATGCGCTTGATCGCTCTAAGCGCAAATTGGAACAAGGGACGCCCAGGTTCACTTGCATGCTCCAGCAGCATGTCAAAAGCCAATTGCTCGACTCCCGTTCTGGTTCCATACGAAGTATCTCTGGCCTCAATGACACTGTCCACCAGGATCGTCAGATGTGGCACATGCTCTTCCTTAAACAACGTGACCGGACATCTCGATAGTTCTGCCATTACCATAAAACGTACCGGGTCCTGATCGTTTTTCACTCTCGTCAGGAACCGTAACGTGTCCTCCATCCCACTACGGGACAGAGCCGTGCTTTGAATCAGCCGGGAATAAGCCATAGCACGCTCATCCGCGTTCGATACCTGAACAGCCTGCTCCAGCGTCTCTCTAACTTGTGCAATCAGACGACGTGTTGTCATTTCGAACGTTCTGCCCCAGTCTTCCCGGACTTCTCGCAGGGTAAGCATGCGAACCGCTTCTTTGTCGCGTAACTGATGCGGCAGTACATCGAGCAGGGCCATAGGGAACATTCGATTCGTTCGCTCCTGCACCGGGTAAGCTGCATCAAATAACGCTTCACGGCTTGAAGGCGCGAGCGTATCCAGCACCTTTGCCACTTGAAAAGGTGCTTCGGCAAGCATAGTCACCAGTCCAGTCCATTGTGCAGTGGTGAAGTATCTTCTCTTTTTCAACACACCCGCCGGAACTCCGTTATTCAGCAGATATGCCCTTGTCTCCTGCCTCGCGAGCAGTTCAAATACTTGCTCAGGGCCGGTCCGAATCAGGATACCCAGTTGATTCTTAATCACAGGATGAATCTGTTCTTTTGGACCATAAGACAATGCATATTCCAGGACTGCTGCTGGTCTCAATATACTCAGCTTCTCTACCGCCGTGCCCATCTCATACCACACACTGGACCTGTCGCTCTCCGATACTTGATTCAAGGCATTTTCTAAGTAAGCAGCGACCAGGTCCGAGTTCCGGGTTGTTATGGTTCGCCAATTATCAATTGCATATCCAAGCTGTGGCAATCGTGTGCGAACCGTTGCTTCACCACACATGGATAGCAGGAAAATAGCGTCATCTGCGCCCCAACGTTCCAATACGACCGGCAACAGCCGTTCTGCCCAGTCCTGTCTGGTATACTTCACAATGCTCCGCAACAGTTGCTGACGACAATGGTGCGACATCGAAACGATCTCGGTTTCAATGTCATAACCCGGATCAGTGACCACCTCTGCGAGCATCCGGGCTGCCCGGCCCCTGACCCCAGCCTTGGGATGATTTAACGCATGTATAACAGCTTGTGCATCCTTTACCGCGCCAGCTCCGGTTAACGCCAGATGTGCCTCGTACGCTGTCCCGCTGTCCAGTAGCTCAATCAGAAGCGTAGCGTAATCTTTTGCGCCCACAGCCAGATGATGCCGTCCCAGCCGCGCAATCTCTTTCATTCGGTTCGAATAACCAAGCGAGTCCAGTTCTTCTAAAATCCGAGTTTTACTCAGTGGAATATGATTGTTCTTCATGAAGCCTCTCCCCTCAATCACATTGTGGCCCTTACTTTCACTTCATTTTCATTTACACTTTTTCCCCTTTTGCTACTCTCTTATATAACTCTTCCCAACACTTGGAAGTTACATCGAATAAGCAAAAATGTATTATTTTTGCCTAGGGCGTGTCTTGAAACCATACGACTTCCGATCTCATTTACTGAGAATAACGGGCAGTTCGATCTGTAGGATAAATGTTTCCTCTTGCTCAGATATCTTCAATGTTCCGTTATGCTGTTCGATGATTTTCTGGCAACTGACGAGTCCGATCTCGTTACTGTCCTTCGTTTTGTCCACAGGTTTAATCCGGTTCCGAACGGTCATGATTAAAGTGTGTTGCTCGATAGATAAATCGATATCCACTGGATGAGAACGATCCGCATATTTCTTTATATTCGAGAAAATATTATCAAACACACGACGGATCGCTACAAGATTCAACTCGATCAAAAAGGCCTGTTCCCCGTATTTCTGCTTCAACTCAACATCGAAATTTTCCATTAAGGCCAGTTGCTCATCCAGAAGCTGATCAAGCAACTCCCGCCCATCATAGATTTCGGATTCCACATCCACTTCCTCTGATGCAGAAGAGACCGTGAAGTACTCAAACAGCTTATCTGATAGAATCTTGATCTGATACGCCTTCTCTCGGCTATTGTGAATATACTGGTGCAGATCCTCCTGTGTCTTGTATTTACCCAATTCAATGATGTCCATGTATCCAAGCAGAATCGTGAGCGGTGTGCGCAAATCATGAGAAATCGCCGTAATCAACTCTCGATTCGCACTTCTCACCCTCTCCTCGCTACCGAGCCGTTCCACAAAAGATTTTCGCATCTCGTCGATACTCCATGCCAGCGATGACAGCTCGTCTTTACCAGACACCGTAATCTTATAATCCAGATTGCCGCCTTCCAGTATTTTGATCTCCCGCTCAAGCTTGCCAATATAGGATATTTTCCGATTGATCATGAGCAAGAAAGCAACAATAAACGTAATCAAAGCTGCGAATACCGTCAAAATCAAAAGCAGATTATAGTATTGATATTCATAGAAACCAACCAGATAGATCTGCACTGTTTTATCTGTAAACTGCACGGTTGTAATCGGTGTACGGGAAGGCAAGAACTGAGTTAACAGTTCTTCATTAATCGCAGAATCCGCTTGTATGTTGGACGCATATATCAATTTATCCTGTTCAAACATAAACAGCTCCAGATACCGTTCCCCGCGAATCCATTCCGAGAGCCTCTGATGATCCTGTGTGGACAAGTGCTCACTGCTCACCATGGCCTGGAATCGTTCGAGCGCATCCTGTTGCCTGTTTTCGCTAAACGTTGATTTACTGAGATAACTCTCCAGCGCTGTCTCCCCAACCACCTGTAACACGATAAAGGTACCTACCGCAATAAACAGAGAGAGAATAATGGCAAGCACCAGCTTGATCTTCAATTTTTTCCCGATGAGCACTTTATTCAATTTTGTACCCCTTCCCCCAAACGGTCTGCACATATTTAGGATGCTGCGGGTCGTCTTCCAGCTTGTTTCTCAGATTACGAATATGAACCATTACCGTGTTATTACAAGTATAAAAATAAGGCTGCTGCCACACGCTCTCATAGATATTTTCGGCTGAGAAAACCTTTCTTCGTTTGGACGCCAAGAGCAACAGAATCTGATACTCAATATCCGTGAGCGAGATTTCTTTCTCACCGATATACACCGATTTGGCATCTTTGTGAATGGTCAGATCCTTCACCGCAATGTTCTCAGCCTCTTCGATCTTCTCTTTGCCCCGGTAGACATAATATCGGCGAAGCAGCGCTTTGACCCTTGCCACCAGTTCGGTATACGAGAATGGCTTGGACAAAAAGTCATCGCTCCCCGACGAAAAGGCAAGTTGTTTATCCGAATCCTGTGTTTTTGCTGTCAGGAACAGAATCGGCGCACTCGTTTTTTCACGAATCTCCAGACATGCCTTCAGTCCAGACTTATTGGGCATCATCATATCCAGAATAATAAGATCTGTTTCTTCCGTTACTTTATCTACCGCATCTTGGCCGTCGACGGCTTCGATGACTTCGTAGCTTTCACTTTCTAGTAAAATCTTCACGATCTCACGAATCTCACTATTATCATCTGCAATTAAAATCTGCTTGTTGTTGTTCATTCGAAATCCCTCCGTTCATTCCAGTATAGTCTGCGTGTTTTGACAGAGCCAGCGGATCAGGATCGCCTTAAGAATTCTTAAGAAGTTAAGTAGGTATCTCTTCATGATTTCGATTTATACTGTTAATAGTCAAAGTAATTAAAAAAGGAGTCTTCAGCTATGCCGCAAACTTCAAAACGTATCGTGATGAAAGTACTGCTGGGTCTGATCGCTGTCGTATCCACAGCTCTGCTGATCTATTATGCACCAGCTATCATTAAAATCATGTCGTCGATGGATAATTTCAGAGCTTATATTCATTCAACGGGACACTGGGGCCCAATCATGTTTATTTTATTTCAAATTCTACAGATCGTCGTTGCGCCTATTCCCGGAGAGGTCGTACAGATTGCCGGTGGATATATCTACGGTACTGCACTCGGTTCCTTCTATACTACGGTCGGTCTGATCATAGGATCAGCGATCGCATTCTATTTTACCCGTTTTATCGGTCGTGACTTTGTATCGCGCCTGCTACGGAAGCAAAATATGAAATGGATGTCATTCATGCATGATGAGCGAAAATTTGCTGCCTTTTTGTTTATCTTTTTCCTCGTTCCCGGGTTGCCCAAAGACATGCTCGTCTTTGTCGCTGCGCTGACATCCATCAGCTCTTTACGCTTCTTCACTATTCTGCTGATTGGACGTTTGCCCTGGATTATCGCTTCGGCCGTGGTAGGTTCCAACCTTCATATGCAACAATATACCATTGCCATCATCATATCGGTTATTGCTGTCGTTGGATTTATATTCGGATACATCTACAAGGACAAATTAATGAATCTGTTCTCCAAAGCGGATAAAACGAATCAAACAAATGAGATTATTGAGAACAGTGAGGTCAATGAGATCAAGGAGATAAACGAGACAAAGGGACTCAACACGACGTTAAAAACAAAAACTGCGCCTGCTTTAGTTAAGCCGAGAGACTTGGCACCGAAAAAAGGATAAAGATGACAGAAGAGTTGAATATGTACGATGCCATCACACACACACACAACAAAATACGAAATA
Source organism: Paenibacillus polysaccharolyticus (assembly GCF_900102085.1). Lineage (GTDB taxonomy): Bacteria > Bacillota > Bacilli > Paenibacillales > Paenibacillaceae > Paenibacillus > Paenibacillus polysaccharolyticus. The sequence continues at coordinate 91,852 of NZ_FMVM01000014.1, forward strand.
CGGAATATGAATTAGATATGCATGATCTATTTCCGTCATCATTGGAGGAATCATATATGCAAAACATTGTAACGGATCGATTGATTTTACGTAATTTTGCCGCAACGGATGCTGCCGGATTGCTCGAATATACCGCGAATCCACGAGTGAACTGCTTTATGGATCATCAGATGTCGACACTTGAGGAAGCAGTCGCTGAGGTAGAGAAACGAAGCAAGGACGACTCCCATATCGCCGTTTGTCTAAAAGACAGCAATGAAATCATTGGAGAGCTGTTTGGGATGACAGAAGGCCATGATCCAGACTCAGATTCGGACTCGGACTCGAAATCGAATTCAGACTCAAAATCAGACCCAGATACGTATAGTGTCGGCTGGAATTTTAACGGGAGGTTTGAGGGAAAAGGATACGCCAGTGAGAGTGCTCGTGCCTTCATGGAATACCTCTTTATGGAGCAGGGAATTCGGAGAATTTACGCTTACGTGGAAGACGATAACTTCCGGTCTCAGAAGCTATGTGAGAAACTCGGCATGCGCAGGGAAGGGCTGTTTCTTGAATTTATTTCTTTTGTCAAAAATGAAGACGGCACGCCGAAATACGAGAACACGTATCAATATGCGATATTAAAAAAAGAATGGCTGGCGCAGCAGGCTACTGCGAAATAGCGTGATCCAAATCCCCGGATCGTGTGAATATATTCCTTGAGCCGATCGTTACAGCGTAAGTAAATTCAGCGCCCTGCCAATAAAAAAAGCGGCAGCTTCCCCCGATTGAATTTCGGGACAGGCTGCCGCTTCTTTATGTTTATCTAATTCCCAATCAACGTGCCAATGACTTTCTCCGCCATAGCCTTGCCCTGAGAGATACAATCCGGAACGCCAATTCCGCGGTAACCTCCGCCACCAACGTACACTCCAGGCATAACATCTTCCAGTAACTTCTCAACCTCTGCGATTCGTTTTAGATGCCCGACTTGATATTGGGGCATGGATAACGGTAATCGGTTGATCTCTGTAAAAACAGGCTCTGCGGAGATCCCCATGGTCTCTTGTAATTCGCGGCGTACTTCAGCAATGATTTCTTCATCGGTAAGCTGATGACTCATCGGGTCACGGCCGTATTTCCCCACATATGCTCGCAAAAGAATGTTACCTTTCGGCGCTGTATGCTCCCACTTAGATGATGTCCAGGTGCAGGCTGTAATTTTGCGTTCTTCCTTGCGCGGTACAACAAAGCCGGATGCATTCAGGGAAACACCCACATCCTGCTCGCGATAAGCAAGTACGACGTTCATCACCGAAGCATACGGGATCGCACGCAGGTGTTCTGCAATCGCCTCATGCTCATGTGCAAGCATATCCGCTGCTGCATACGCTGGAGTCGCAATCACTACCGCATCCGCCGCAAGCGTCGTTCCATTGTTAAACTGAACCGTATAACGTATAGTGTCTTTTCCTTGCTCTTGTTCTGCTTTCGACACACGGGAAATTGCCGTGTTCCTGATCAAATGCGCTGTGGAAGAAAGCGTCTGTTCAAGTTGCGTTACCACACCTTCCAGTCCGCCCCGTGCACTCAAAAACATGCTTCGAGTGGCCGTGCCCGCTGGTTGTGATACGGGTTTTGAATCTGGACGGATTGCCGATTTAGTTGTAGGTTGTGACGTAGACTCCGTTTTGGTTTGAGCCGTAGGCTTGACTGTTTGCTTCGGGGCGCGGCTTTTTCTCACACCCAGCATGCCCACGATCAGGCTACGGTGTTTTTGCTCCGTTTCCTGTAGCATTGGGAACGTTGCTTGTACACTCAGTCCGTCCGCATTGCCAGCATATATGCCTGCCAAGAGCGGCTCGGCGATCTGCTCCAGTACTTCATCGCCAAGGCGTCTGCGTAGCAGTTGCCCAAGGGACTCATCCTCCCTGCTCGACCTCCGCGGCAAAACAAGATCTGCCGCTGCTCGCACCTTGCCCCGAAGGGACAATAAACGAGTTGTTACGAAGGGTTTCCACTTCGTAGGCACACCGAGCATAAAGCCATCCGGGATCGGATGCAGTTTATTCCGATAGGCGATATAGCTATGCGACACCCCTGGACGCGTACCAACGAGTTCTTCACCCATACCGAGCTCCTGCATAAGCTCAATGATGGATGTTTTGCGTGCGAGAAAAGAATCGGGCCCCCGTTCGATCACGAATCCATCCCTTTTACCGGTGTGCACATGTCCACCGAATCGATCATTTTTTTCAACAATAATAAGTTCTGCTGCAACATCATTCACTCTGCAAAACTGTTCAATATAATAAGCTGCGCTCAATCCGGTAATCCCACCGCCAGCAATAACAACTTGTTTCGTGCGTTGATTATCCATGCTACACTTCCCGCCATATAAACTTTAACGCAGCGCCGCCGGGATATAGGCACAGGAAGGATCACTGGCCATGTAATCTCCCGTCATTGCATACGCTCTTGCTCTGGAGCCGCCACACATCGTTTTGTACTCGCAGACTGCACATTTTCCGTTCAATTTCGACTTATCCCGCAAGGTCTGCATCACCGGTGAATTCCGGTACACCTCAATTAGCGACTCATTCTTCACATTACCGCACACCACGGGCAAGAAACCGCTAGGATAGATGTCCCCCGTGTGACTGATAAACACAAACCCGTCCCCATCATTGACCCCTTGCGGTGCACGTCCCAGCATATCTTTGCGTTTGGCGAGACCCTTGGCAAGATCTGCATGATTTCCTGCGCTCTGCTCGGATTGAAGTTCTAAGCCTTGCTTGGAGTTCTGCTCTGAGGCCTGTTCTGCTCCTGCTGTCCGTTGCTGTATCATTACCCGTCTGTAGTGAGGCGCCTCCGTTGACTTCACGCCGTAAGGCATCTCATGAGCAAGCTGCACCATCCACTTCATGACCTGTTCATGCTCTTCCGCTGTGATCATATCTTTCTCCTGAGCTCTGCCTGTCGGAATGAGGAAAAACAGACTCCACAGCACAACGCCCATCTCTTTCACCTTACGGCTGATGGCCTCCAGATCGCGGAGGTTATAACGGGAAACGGTCGTGTTGATTTGAATCGGAATGGCTGCTTCCTGCAAAAATCGAATGCCCCTCATCGTCATATCATAAGAACCTCTGGTTCCGCGAAAATGATCATGAATCTCGGCCGTTGACCCATCCAGACTAAACGCCCAGCGGGATAAACCGACTTCCTTCGCCTGCATAATTGCCGCTTCAGTGACCTTCGGCGTGGCGCTAGGCGTCATGGACACGGGTAACCCCTTCTCCCGAATCGCATACTCCGCCAGTTCAAACAGATCAGGCCGCATTAGCGGGTCACCCCCCGTGAAAACAAATAACGGTTGTTCCTGCATAGCAGCGATATCATCTATCAGCCTTTTTCCCTGTTCGGTGGTCAGTTGACGTGGATCAGCCCGATACTGGGCCTCTGCCCGACAATGTACACATTTGAGTGCACATGCCCGGGTCACTTCCCAGATCACGATGAACGGATATTGGGTATAATCACGTGGCTTCATCTGCGGCCTTAACTGCTGCATTTGCGCCTTGATCTGTGGCATCGTCATCCATTCTCCCCCTATCTACATGCCATTAAGTGTAGAGCAGATGTCGGGTCAGGAAAGTGAGAAGAATCACAAAACAGACATAACGATCACACGGCAACGAATCAGGCAAAATAAAAAAGCGACCTCTCCCGAATCCTGCTCGGAAAAGATCGCCCTATAAAAATATCTATATGTTATAGAATTAGTTGCCCCAGTATTGCTTCGCAATTTGCTGGCCCTGATGAATCTTCGCCCACTGCTGGGCTTCGCTCAGTTCGTTCCCGCCATCACAGGAGGCAAAACCACATTGGTGAGACAACAGCAGCCTATCTTTGTCAATGATCTTGGAGGCTTCGTCCAGCAGACGAACCACGCGCTCCTCATCATCGAGCGTACTTGTTTTGGAGGACAGCAGACCCAGTACAATTTCTGTATCCGGTCTGTCTTTGAACACTTCCAGCGCTTCGATGGAACCCGCACGATCATCATCCCACTCCAGGAAGAAACGATCATACTTCAATTGCTTCAGGAACAGATTCGCAATCTTCACATACGATCCGCCGCCCATGTTACGGGAGTCATAGTTGCCGCGGCAGTTATGTGTCCACATTTTCAGACCCAGACTATGACCGAAGTCGATGACCGTATTGTTGATATCGATAAACTCCGTGGCGAGACCCTGTACTTCCTCTTGATTAATATGCTCTCCGGTAAAAGGCGAGTTCGGATTGTCATCGGCAAACAGCTCCCAGAGACAGTCATCCATTTGCAGAATTTTACCACCCGCAGTTGCAAACTCCTGCACAAATTCCTTATAAGCACTTACCAAGCCGGCTTTCAGCTCCTGTGTATTCTGGTATACGGCATCCTTACCCCCAATGTTGTCCGACCACGATAATTCACCGAAAGTATGGGACGGCGATGGAATGCAGAGTTTGGTCTGCTGGTCACCCGCTTGGTCTTGCAACTGTTTGAACAGTTGAATGAAATGATGATTCTTGCCGCTCAGTTGCCCCGTAATACGCAGCCCGATATCTTTACGTGTTTCATATTTAGAAGTGCCGTCCACATCCCGGAAAAAGTACCCATGATCCGCAATATACCGCTCCACTCCGCCGAATCCCCACACAAAGTCGAGATGCCACATCGATTTGGAAAATTCGCCGTCCGTGATAACGGACAAGTCGTTCTCAATCTCTTTTTGGATCACTTGTTCAATCGCTTTCGTCTCACATTGCTGGTATCCTTGAAAGTTTTCATAGAATGGATACTGGATATCATCCCGGTGTTCAATCTGTGTTTTATATGTCAGCAGCTCTTCCGGCCGCAATAAACTGCCTACGATCTGGAACTTGTCAGTCATGTAAATAACCTCCTCGTTGTATATGATTATCATATCACGCGGAGCGGGGTTAGAAGAGATACCAAAAATGTATGACTGGTTATAGCTTCAAGCTATAGCAAGAAAAAATCTAGAAATTTTCAAATGTAATAAAATCAAAATTGGATTGTGATTAAAAATAAATTTATAAATACTAAATACCTAAATATTCCTCATGTTAGTTGAGCTTCTGTGTGAGAGCCCTCTCCTGCTGTTAATTTTAAACTTGCCAGATTTCTTTTGTGTTGTAATTTCCTGAGAATGTTACTAAGCTGATTATTATTCATACCCTCCATTTTTCTACACAGTCCTTGTATATTTAATAATAAATAGTCCAATCTCCTAGATTGATATGAAAATTTCAACTTTTCATAAAATGAATATACAAATTCATCATCTCTATATTCATCAGAAATCTTTATATAGTAAGAGTCATCTCTATTAAACACATTTGTTATATGTTGAGAGTCTGGGTTCAAGATTTCCCTGTATTCTTCAGTAATAAAGAAGCTACTTTTAGATCGATTACAATCATAGCAAGCCAGAATTAGGTTCGTCATTTTCCCCGCTATTTCTTTAGATTTAAATGATGACTCACATATGTAATGATCGACTTCAAACATAGTTATATTTGTATTTTCTATAGAATTTCCACAATAGGCGCATTTAAAGTTATAAATCATCATGAAAGCTCTTTTATATTGACTTCCTCCTTCCTGAACCTTATTGTAAATAATTTTTGTTTTAGGATTATTTTTTTTTATTATCACTTCTAAATCATTCTTTTTAGTGGACACATTCCGCAGTTCTGAGCAATACATGGTATTTCTATAATCTCTTATCATTCTCCTAGCTCCCTCTGCAGTTCTTTAAAAGCTAAAATAAGCTGATCTATATCTTCTGTGGTTAATTCATCATATTGCGAGACCCCATTTAAAGACTCTGTTATTTTCTCAATCAAAAATCTATCAATACCATCGTTCTGACTTAACTTATTGGCTATATTCCTATAAATTGTAATATTCTCAACCAAATCATCTAAATGTCCCTTTAAATTTCTTGCATAATATTCTATCCCCGTCTCATCAGGATTACTTCTATATTTTTGAAGGGTACCATAATCCTCATTAGGTTCATTCTGACTTATAACTAAAACTTCTATAAACGGAAACATTTTCTTTAGTATTACTTTAAATTCTTCGCCAGAAAACTTACCCGTTACGACACTACCGTTTTCAAATAACTTTGAATCAATTAAAATAATGTTTGCTTCTGTAATCAATGGATTACTTAGAAGATTGTCATATCCTTCCTCACTTTTAAAGGGTACTTCCTCATAATACTTAATGAAATCTTGGTGTTCATATTTCTCCTGTAGATATTCAGAGATACTCTCATCTGGATCGTCATCTATATATATAATTTTTATACTATCCATTAAATTCTCCTCCTAAATTAAATTTAATATTGAAACCTTCGTTTCCTCTGATCTCCAAAATTCTCCCACCTGACATTGTAACTGTATTATTAACTATCCACATACCCAGTCCGTGACCGTTTATTCTAGAAGTCTCATGAACTTCAAGAATTCTAAAAGGTTCATCCACATATTTGGAATCAAGTCCTTTACCATCATCTTTATATGAAAACTCCAAAAGACCATCGATGAGCTCAACATCAATGTGAACTGATAAACGATTACTATCGTCATTATGTTGTAAACTATTTAATATTAAATTATCAAATATAACTTTTACACTATCTTCTGGGAGTATATAACTAATCTCTGGTAATACATTCAATTCTATTTCTAGCCAAGTATAGTCTCTTTCCCATACTGTCTTTCTATCCTCAAGCAAACCTAGTATGTTATGATTTCCAGCAAAAAAATTACTTTTTTCTACTTCTGCTAACATAGTTTCCATAAAAGAAACTAATTTAGAATTTATTCTTTTATTTTTATCAAGTAATGCTGGTATATTCGCATAGGCATATTTAGTTCGTTCTTTTTCATTCACAAAATCCCATATCTCATATTTTTTCAAAGCTTTAATTATTTTATTATAATTTTCTCCAATGCTATTTCTATCGTTATGCATTTCATGTGCAATGGCTGTTGCCTTTAAACCAGAAGTAGCCAAAACATTCAGTATTCTAATATCATATTTATAACGCTCTTCAGTAGTATGAATTTCTTTTTTATATTGAATATTTTCTTTTTTATAATCTATAATTTCAGAAATAAATTTGTTAGTTTCTTGTTTAGATAAATTTCTTATTAATGAAGGATTTTTTATAACAGAATCTACGACTTTTTTCTCTTGCTTAATTTCATTATTTTTTTTATTTATTTTACGTATAATTGATTGTCTGTTTCTTTCAAATCTAGCAATGCCTAATTCTATAATTTCAATAAATACACTATAATATATATTCTCATCTAAGCCCTGCCTATTTGATAAATCTTTCAACATAAAATTCGCTCTTTTGTCAATTTCCACTTTGCCAGCCAATTGATTTTCCCTTACTCTCCAAGCCCCCGTAGGGTGTGAGGCTGCAGCAGGAGATTTCCTAGACCTTTTTCCTAAACCTAACCAATCCTTAGTTCCATCATAAGATGATATACTAAATGAATTTCTATATAAAACTATCCCGCTCTCATATCTATCAGTTAATACTCTTTTTTTGTATAAAAACTTCTCTACATCGTTAGAAGAAGACTCCTTTAAGCTAAAATAAAATTCAGCTTTAAAATTCCCAAGAGTTTTAAGAACTTCTTCTAGTTCTCCTCTCGTTAAATCAAGTTCCTTATTACTTTCTAATTCCTTTATGCAATCAATATTTTTTTTATACGTATGTAAATCAGTATCACAGTATTCCCTTGCTTCATCTTTAAACTCGTCTGAATCAACTTCACATGTCAATTCACATTTATTGGAATTAAACTTTATATTAATTTTACTACTACAATTATGTCCAATTATCGGAACATCAAAATATCTGTTAACATATTTCACAACTCCTTCAAAAGTAATGTATATACTCATTAGATTGTCATTATAAGTTCTAGACAAGTATTTCAACAACTTATCGATACTAACTTTATTCCATTTGTCTCTTAAGCCACTTATCTTTATATAAGTTCCATAAAATCTAAGAAACTCCCTTTCCTCTATAATACTTTTACTCCAATCAGTGCTCCAAAATATAGATTTATTAAGAAATTTTCTCTCTTGCGATTGTAATTGCACAGTTGTTCCTAAACGCGACAAAGCAAATCTCCCTACCCCCTTTGATCCTGCAAGAACTCTACTTTTCCTATTCCTATCTTTGAGAACATATTTTTTATTACTCTTACCTATATGCATCCAATCCCGTTTGAAGCCCTTATAATTCATTCCTTTTCCATCATCTCTTATAATTAATTCGTTATCTTTGAAAATAATATCTAATCTAGTAGCTCCAGCATCAAAAGCATTTTTCACTAATTCCAAAACTGCAGACTCTTTGTTAGTGAAGTTTTGTTCTCCCAGTAACTCAGCAATCGTACTATCTTCGATAATGTATTTGAGCTCTTCCATGCTAATCCTCCCTTAGAACCGATAATTATTTATATCTACAGCAGTAATACGCAATGAGTTACCATTTGCATTAATTCCAATAGCTCTAACATATTCATTGAAAGCCTTACTCTCTAAAATTTCTTTAGCTTGTATTAAAGTTAACTCCTTTTTGGGAACAATATAAATTCCTGAATAAGGAATACAATCTTTGGTTAGCTCATACACTTTTACTTCTTTAGTTACAACGGTTGATAAAAGCAATTTAGGTTGATTTAAATGGGCTAGAGCCTGGGAACGCCCATATTCAAACCACTTCGTATTTTTATCAGATTTTCTGTTTCTTAATTCTTCCGAGAAATTACATAGGTATTTAGTTGCCTCAGGAAAACTCTTGTTAAAATCCTCGTTAGAGTATCTTACTAATTTACTATTAACATATTTATACGGAAAAATAATGAGTTCAGATTTCTTAGAATTTAACGATCTAGGACTAATGCCGCGCCTTATTAAATCATTTTCAATTCTAAATCTACCTACACACACATGATTTTCTTCTTCCTTAAATTCTTTCAATATATATGCCTTATTAAACAACGTAGCAACGCTTATAGCTGCTGAAAAATAGTCCCCGAATCTTCTTTTAGGTTCAGATTCAAAATTATAATTTTCAAATATCCATTTCTTATCCAATGTTTCTTTCTGAATTACTGTAGTACTACCTTTTTTTATATCTTTATATTCAAAATTCTTAGAACTTATTTTTTTGTCGCACACGATAATTGCAGATGAAGTTAGTGCTTGGGAAAACAATTTATGAGAAGTATAATCTATTATTCTAACCAAATGTGGTAATATTATCCCTCTCAACTCTTGAGCAAATACGTTCTTAAAAAGACTATTAGGTATTAAATAAGCTAATTTCCCAGTTGAACTTATACTCTTAAAGCTCGCTTCAACAAACGCATAGAAGTAGTCGAATTTCCCAAATTTGCATGAAGTGAAATTCTCTCTTAGATAAGCCCTTGTTTCATCATTAAGTTCCCGATAATTGATATAGGGAGGATTCCCAATTACATAATCAAATTGCCCATCAAAATTTTGCTTTAAAAAGTCCAAATTCAAGATTTTCCAATTAACATTTAGAATACCAAAGGAAGAAGCCATTTCATCGAGATTTGCTAAACATTTAAAATAATGTTGTTCATCAATCTCTGCGCCATGTATATCAACTTCCAACCCTTCTTTTATCTTATCTAAATTTATATTGTTATTCAGTGAATCCTCGATATATCTCCTTACTATCTCAACTAGAATATTGCCATCTCCACAAGCATTTTCAATAATTTTTTTACCGTATAGATCTCGTTTATAACCGGCAGCATCTAAAAGCTCAATAACATTCTGTGAAGGAGTAAACACCTGACATTTCTCTATCATTTTTTTGTTCCTACCTTTTTTATTTCTAAGAAAAGTTATCCCTAAGATAATTAACTTTAGTACTCTCAATTTTACTTCATACTCCAAATATTTCATAGATAAAGAATTTATATAATATTTTTAAGAGATTCAAATCTCACACTGTCCTGCGGCGCAGTTCGTAAAAATACTGCACGGCAGAATGCTTCATTTTAATCGAATCCGACATGTTCAGAATCCGCTTTTTGCCCACCCGTCTGTCGATCAGCGCCAAAATATTGAGCAGAATGTCATTGCTCTCCAGATTGTCCTCGATTGAAGTGGCCAGAAACGTTGTTGCTACCGACGTAAAATTCGATTTGCTCAATGCGGCTTGAGCCGCTAACAGTTCCTTAGCATGAGATGTGCTTTTTCTACCTCGCACCATGATCTCAAGTCGTTCTTCCGGTACAGCCCCTTTCGTTTCTTTACGAATGGCTTCAATCTCTTCCATACTTACAGGAATTACGATATTGGGATCATTCTTGATCTCCTGATCGGTCTGATACCACCGTATGGGTGTCGTCGTATCCGCCATATTAAGGATATTCTTCTGATCCACGGTCAGATAACCACTCCCTGATTTATCCGGTGAATAGCGGTAACTGGTTGCCCGGTACGCTACTGTGCCGGCCAGTGCGGGGCTAAGAAAACTCTCTAATTGTTGTTTTAATTTACTCCAGGACATAGTTCCTCCTATTCTCAGAAAAGCTTCAACAGAACATTTACATAAAGTATAGCACAGCACAACGATACGCCCCTCTAATAGCTACAGCACAAAAGAATAGTTCACCTTTGAAGTCATCTGGGTCTTTCTTGAAGTTTTTATCTCCATGAATCACACATTTTCTTTTGTTGATGCTATCATGAAGATATTCAGATATTTATAGCGAATTTTGTAGATTGGGGTCAACTTCATGTTCAGGGATATTCTGCGAGTCAGTTCTCGTACGATCTTGCTTCACATCATTTTTGTCGTTGTTATCGGTTTGGTCATAAGCTACGCCGTGATGTCTGCACCAGATTCCCCTCCCGTTAAAAGCGAACAAGGCATACTCGATTTAACTCAGGGTCGTATTCGTACAAATCCTGTACAGTTAGAGGGAGAATGGACATTCTACTGGCATCAGTTGCTTTCACCTGAGGATATACGAAGTCTTATGGAAATGGGTGGACAGTCTGACCGATATATCAATATACCTGGATCATGGCTAGGCTACCGATTGGATGGTCAAGAACTGACAGGAGAAGGCTTTGCCACTTTTCGTCTGCTTATTAAGCTTAGCGAGCAGGACAGAAATGAGCGACTTGCGCTGCGGTTACCTACCATTTTCCATGCTTATAAACTATGGGTGAATGGAGAACTGCTTGCAGAAGCAGGTAGGGTTGGTCAGGACAAAAGTAACATGACACCGCAATTGGCAACAAAACTGGTGTTCTTCCAGCCCGAGAGCGATACGGTAGAACTCGTGATGCAAGTATCCAATTTCTATCATAATCGTGGCGGTATTACCAAAGAAATAGAACTAGGTGGCAGTAACGTATTAACGGTCCAGACTAAACTGAAGGTTGCCACAGACATGTTTGTAACAGCAAGTCTGCTCGTCATTGGCTTGTATAATCTGATGTTGTTCTTGCTCCGCCGTCAGGACAGAGCACCGTTATACTTTGGTCTGTTTACCTTGTTGTTTGGCATCCGATCCATGCTGAATGGCGAGCTGATGTTTACACAATTTTTTCCTGATTTCCCGTGGGAATTGCAATTTAAAATGGAATATCTGACTCTTTGTCTTGGTGGGTATGTCATTACCAAGTATTATGAATGTATTTTCCCGAATTATGTCTCACGATGGTTCCGTCTTGGCAGCCGAATCGTAACGGGATTACTCTGCCTGGTTGTTGTCATAACCCCTGCACTGATCTATACCAAAATGTTAATGTTGATTGGTGCGGTCGTTGTTCTTCATATGGCATATCTGATGGTTGGACTAGCCAAAGCGGCTATGCAGCATATGGAGGGAGCTCTGATTTTCCTGCTCGTATCCGTGGTTGCTTTGGTTACGGTGATTAACGACTTCTTATACTTCAATGAGTGGTCGCCAATCGGAAATACTTCTCCGGCAGGTCTGTTGATATTCACGATTGCACAGCTGATTCTGCTTTCTTCCAGATTTACAAGGGCAGCAACAAACGAGGTGCGGATTGCCCATGAGCTTCAGGAAGCGAATGACAGGCTTACCGATATGAATACCAATCTGGAGCAACTGGTGAAGGAACGTACACATGCATTATCTGCGGCTCACGAAGACCTGCGTAAGTCGTATGAGCAGTTACTCCGCTCAGAGCATGGAAGAAAGAAGCTACTTGCCTACATTACACATGATTTGCGTCTGCCGCTGTCCAGCATGCTTGGTTATGTCGAGGCGGTAAAAGACATGGTGAAGCCAGAACGCAATGAACAGTACCTAAAGTATATTCGTGATAACACGATACGGATTAATCATATGATCGGGGAGTTGTCCTTCTTGTCTCATCTGGAGACAGGACAAGTGGAATACCACATGGAGCCGGTTCATGCAGCCGACTTCTTACATCGTTTTTTTGAACAATATGAGCTGGTTGTGCTTGACGCAGGATTGGATTTCACACTGGACATCGGCAGAGGGGAAGATCAACGGGCTGACTTTCCGCACATTGAGATTGATGAGCAAAGATTAGAGCAGGCTTTGTTTAATCTCGTATCCAACGCGATGAAGTTCACCTCCACTGGTGGAATCATACGTCTTGCTCTAGCCGTGGATGAGACAGAAGATCCCTCTAATGTGCTCATTAGTGTACAAGACTCTGGCATGGGTATTCCCCCGGATCAACTCGAGCAAATCTTTGATCGCAATTACCGATATGATCGGCCAAGCACGGACATGAAAGTGGAGGGCAGTGGACTCGGACTCGCGATTTGCAGGGAAATTGTTCAGGCACATGGGGGAAGCGTTCATGCAGACAGCGACGGCGAGACGGGATCGATATTTTATATATCGCTGCCGCTCTATTCAATAGCAGGAAGGTGACCACATGAAGGACTCGTACAAAATTATGATCGTCGATGATGATCCCCATATATGTGAGATTGTTCAGGCGTATTGCGAACGTGAAGGTTTTAATTGCACTTATAGTCATACCGGGACAGAAGCCATGCAGCTGCTTACATCGTTTAATCCTGATTTGATTGTACTGGATGTGATGCTAGCCAATGAAAACGGCATTGACTGGTGCAGGAACGCAAGAGGCTACACTGATGCGCCGATCTTGTTTCTGAGCAGCCATGAGGAAGATGAGGTGAAGATCAGTGCATTAACGGATGGCGGCGACGATTATGTGACCAAGCCGTTCAGTCCAGGCGTACTCATGGCAAAAATCAAGGCTCATCTTCGCAGAGTATCGTCAAGCAGGCGGGAACAACTGCTGGAGTTACCAGGGTTGCAACTGGATTTCTATGCTCAGTCCGTCAACATAGGTAGTAAAACCATTTTTTTATCCAAAAAAGAATTCAGTCTCCTGTCCTATATGGCACAGAATGTGAATCGGGTGATCTCGGTCGATACGTTATTCAATCTTGTCTGGGGCATGGAAAGTCTGGAGGATACGAGAACGGTCGCTGTACACATCAGTAATTTACGCAAAAAGATAGAGGATGACCCTCTCCATCCGGAGAGAATTATTACGATTCGGGGAGCAGGATACATGCTGGCTTCGTCATAGCCATTCCGTTAGTTTTAGCTCAGTGATTCGCTGGTTTGGCGCCAGTCTTTAATAACATTTCGTGTACCTATGAGGCGTGTACTGGAATCTCTGGTCAATGTGATTGACTAAGAATTCAAGTAACGTCTTTTTATTTTAAATGGACATAAACTGCGTGGATTGTAAGGGTTTAACGAGATTCCAGCCGTCCGGAAAATCTAAAAAGCCCAAGCGACTGTTCCACTTGAGCAATTCAGAATCAAATATCCATTCATCCAGGCATTACATGCTGTTTCCCTCTACCTCAGCCTTCTCTACCTGTTCCTTCCTTACAAACTCATCGAGCAACTCACGTACTTTAGCGGTTGTTTTGGCGTTCATCAAGTTACCTCTCAGCTCACTTGCACCGCGGAATCCACGAACGTAAATTTTGAAAAAACGTGCCAAGGGACTGAACGAACGAGGTTCCAGCTCCGAGTATTGATCATGCAGATCCAGATGCAGCCGAAGCAGATGAAGGAACTCTTCCGTCGTGTGCTCACGCGGCTCCTTCTCAAATGCAAACGGATTTTGGAATATGCCCCGTCCAATCATTATGCCGTCCACGCCGTATTGCTCTGCCAGTTTCAGTCCAGCTTCACGGTCGAGAATATCCCCATTAATGGTTAGCAGTGTATTCGGTGCGATCTCATCCCGCAGTTTTTTGATCTCGGGAATCAACTCCCAGTGGGCATCCACCTTGCTCATTTCCTCTCTTGTGCGCAGGTGAATGGACAGATTCACGATGTCTTGCTGCAAAATATGAGTTAACCAGTCGCGCCATTCATCGACCTCGGTGAAACCAAGTCTTGTTTTGACGCTGACCGGCAAGCCTCCGGCTTTTGCCGCCTGGATAATCTCTGCAGCAAGAGCTGGTCGGCAGATCAAGCCGCTCCCTTTGCCATTCTCCGCTACATTCGCTACAGGACAGCCCATATTAATATCGATGCCTTTGAAACCTTCCTTTGCCATGCCAATGCTCATCTCACGGAAAAACTCCGGCTTGTCTCCCCAAATATGCGCCACGATCGGCTGCTCATCTTCGGTAAACGTTAACCGCCCGCGCACACTTTTGTTGCCCTCTGGGTGACAATAACTTTCCGTATTCGCAAACTCGGTAAAAAACACATCCGGTCTGCCCGCCTCACTGACCACATGCCGAAATACAACATCCGTCACGTCCTCCATCGGCGCCAATATAAAAAATGGTCGTGGCAATTCACGCCAAAAATTGTCTTTCGTCATATCCAAAACCTCTCTATACATACTAGGGAAATTATTTATCCCGAAATAGCGAATCAGTTGTAGCTCAATTATATCACACCCCTGAACGAAGCATACTTCTCCTGTAAACTTGAAAATATTTGACATTAATATACAATAAAGATATTGTAGATACGTTTAGTCTTTAATTAAAAAAGCGAATCGTTATTCGCTTATAAAGGAGATTAATGAAAATGAATATACTAACGAATCAATATGAAATGATTAAACGAACAAGAGAATCCCTCTTCCAAATGTGTGAGACGATGTCCCCTGCAGCTTACTCGCAAACGATTGATGCATTAGGTGGGGAATCCATCCGCAACCTGCATGTTCATGTCTCGGATTGTTATCGCATATGGTTAGGCGTTCGCGGTCTTGGACGAACCATTCCCAAGTTAAAACCAGAATTCATCAGAGATGTAAAGGAAATGCGTGCATTATTCGAGAAGACAGATTTACTGGTAGATGAATTTCTTCATCATTTCAAAGACAATTGGGACGCAGACATTCAAGCCAGTTGGATGAGTGAAACCGCTGAATTAAGTGAATTATGGCTTTTCACCCATTGCACAACCCATGAATTTCATCATCGAGGGCAAATTACGAAAATCGCAAGACTTCTCGGAACCATTCCTCCCAAAATGAATTTATCTAAAATAAAATAATCACATTCGGTTTAACTGATTTTCACTTGCTGATCCCCAGAGGCTCAACTACAATGAAACTCGGGTAGCTCATTATTAACATTCATATAAAGTGGAGGTCTACATCACATATGGAAATTTCATTAGATATCATGAAGGACAAGGTCGAATGCCTTCAAGCTTATGACTTTCAGGAACTGGAACGAGCGATCGATGAACGAATGGGCGTGAACAAAGCCCTCCTTTTACGTGTGAAGCAGGTTCAACATCAAGTTACGTTTGATCCCGTTCGGAACAAAATGTTGTACAGTGCTGTGGTACATTTTGCTGTAGATTAATGGGTTCATGCGAAGTTAATGCATAATCTAATTGAGGTACAACCAGCAGGTCTTCCAAGATGAATCACCTGCTGGTGATGTATAACGGATTAGAATCCGGTCAAATTACAAGTTAAAAGGACTATTACACTACCCTCTTCGTCACGAGCAATATACTGCTAATTACTTTTTGCGGATTCCGTTAGTAATGGAGAGTACATCATAAGAGCATTATTCTCAGTGATGAATTCATCATCAATCCATTCTCCCTCTGGATTAAAAATACGCCGATGTAACACATTACTCCTGACATATCCTCCCCAATGCTGTTGTTCAATGCGGTGCTGTTTCTCGTAGATTTCATAAGAATATAAGACTTTCTCTTCCTCACGCCATTCTCCTCTCAGCACATGATCTTTCAACTCCAGATGAAGCTGGTAGGATATTGACGTAGGATTGGAGATCATCAGATCCAGGTAGTTATACGCACACGTTGCCCCGCTGCCAAACGGTTGGGTGCGGTTTGAGTCCGGGAAAACATCATAACTATGTCGATGTCGCTCAACAACAGTAAGCGGTGTGTGCAGTGTTATCCAGTAAATAAGGTTTGAGAGCTGACAGAGTCCTCCGCCAACCCCTGGTTTGAAGCCACCATAAAATAATATCATGCCCGGAACATAACCTTTGCGCGCTGTCGTTTTGCCGATCAGCTTCCAGTAGGACATCGTTTCACCCGGTTGAAGGATAAGTCCATTGAGTCGCCCGATCGCGATCGACAGATTGATTTCTTTGTTATGCTGTAGCCACATATCCACGTCCTTCAGCTTTCGAAGGGTGGGTGTTTCATGATGAAATACAACATGTGGAAGATTTTTAGCTGAGAAGGTTTTTGCAAATGAAGTACCGTCAACCAGCCATCTCGCATACCTTCGCCAAGTATAATATGTTTTCCCCAACATTAGTCGCAGTCTGGATCTCGGAATAGGTTTCCGCATGGCTTCAATCCCCCTTTGTAGACAATCTACTGCTAGGCGTTTATTCCTCTATAATATGACGTCTTCATTTTCCATAGAGTTACGGCCTAACTGCTTTTCCGATGAAAAAAATAAAGCAAAAAGACCCCAATTCAAAAGCTTGAGGTCTGATTAAAGCGAACTACAACCTTCCGTAATTGCGCAGCACCGATAACGTAAAAATCGTATTATACGCCTGCCAATGCTTCAAGTCATGCTCATCACTCCAGCCACCATCTTCCCGTTGTGAGTTTTCTAGATCATTTAACAACTTATTCAGTAAATCCTTGGGCATGACTTGAGCAACTCTGGTGTCAGGTGAATTAGCAAATTGGAAAAGAGTGAACTGATTTTTCTCCGTTGCGCTTTGAGCACATTTCAGAATATTGTCGATTGTTACTTCTATAAAAGGTCTATTCTCAGGCGTATCTTCCAGATTGAGATAGTAGTCATGGGCGTGGTACGCCATAAACAACCAATCATTGGCCTGAATGTGCTCTAGCGTGAGGTTAGACTTCGCCCATTTCGATGTCAATGCAGCTAGGGAAGCGGAGCAAATCCCCTGTTTAATCAAATTACCTGTAATTGAATCGGGTGTGGACTGCCCGCCACCACTCCACCATGAAGCATGGGGATACTTATGTAAGGAATCAGGATTCTTCAAAGAGCCATCTTCATATCGATTGCGTTCAACCCAATCCACTGTACCCGTCAATACTTCTGTCAGCGGCAGGTTCATATCCCGTCCCATGGTCAGCAGAAACTCCAGCGCAAGAGGATGCGAGTCCGGACATTTAATATCATGTTCCAAACCATGCCCCCACCCGCCGTCCGCATTTTTGTAACAAAGCAGGCACTGATACAGTCGTTCAACCGAGCCGGCATCAAAAAGATAACTAAATAACGCTTGCTCCCAGAGCACACCGTTAGCATATACAAAATCCCTTGCCTTATCTATCGATACGGACATGCTATAGCCTCCATTCTGTCTCATCCTCCATCCTCCTACACCTTCGGTTTCAACTGTTTAATTACAGCCATGATCAATATGATCATGCCTACGCCAAAACCAGATATAGATAACGGAGCAAGTAAAAATCGCATCGCTTCCCCCTGCACCACAAAGCTAGCAAGCATGACGACCATACAGATTACCGTGAATATCCCCACTGTCAGAGTGCCCATAAAATCATGCAGTGAATGATTTTCCTCACGGGCAATCATAATTTTATTGTCCTTCAGAATAGGCAGTTCCAATAACTTCGGAATGTAGTCCGTAATCTGCTCTTTGACCTTTGTTAAACGCTCTTTGACTACTTGTCCTTTATCCATATGAGTTGCGAAAGATTGACTGGTTGCGGATAAAGAGTACGTATCATCTACAGATGAGAGCGTGCCATCCAACGTAATGATGGCTCTGAATGCTCCGGCAATCGTAGGTTTTAATGACATCCCCATCTCCGTGATCATGGACATCATTCGTTTCATCATGACACTTGTCGGGTCTGGTGAGAAAGACGCTTCGGACAAAAGTCGGCTCAGACGCTGTTCAATCAACTTTTCATCCAGCAAATGCCCATCCTCACACACTCGTGTCAAACCATCCGCCATCTCTTTCGTATCTCGACTGCTGTATCCCATCAGGAAGCTTAACATCCCACCTCGTTCTTCATCTGTTAAGTAGCCCACTGAACCAAAGTCGATCAGCGCAACCTCTCCATCAACGGTCAGCATCAGATTTCCGGGGTGCGGGTCTGCATGAAAGATACCTATCACTAGAATCTGATCCAAAAATGCGTGCATCACCCTCTCCGAAACATCGCTTGTCACCGCTTTCGTGAAGCTGGTTCCTTCGATATATTCCATAGTTAAAATCTGTTTTGTCGAATACTCCGAATAGATTTCGGGGACACGGATACGAATGTTGTGTTCTTCGAATGCTTTGCGAATCAGATTCGTATTCAAGGCTTCGATATCAAAATCCGTTTCCTCGATCAAATTCTGTTTGAACCCTTCAGCAAGCTGAATTAATCCAAGTCTTTTGATTTTGACAGAGCGCTCGGATAGCCATGATACAAACTGGATTAAAATATCCAAATCGACCGTCATTTTCTGCTTCACATCAGGTCTTAAAATTTTGACAACAACCTTCTCCCCCGCCAATTTCAGCTTCGCCAGATGAACTTGTCCAATCGAAGCCGCTGCGATGGGCTCCATGCCAAAGGATTCATATGTTTCATCCATATTGCCGATTTTGGTGTCGATAATCGCTTTCAGTTCCTGTGGGCTTAGCGGTTTCACCTGATCATGTAAACTGGAGAAAGCTTGGATGTAGTTTGCAGGTAACATATCCTTTTTGGTCGATAACACTTGGGCAAATTTCACAAATACACCACCCATGTTATCCAGTACCTCAGCAATAACATATGGCAGTTTGGCATGATCTTGCTGAATCAAATGAGCCAAACCTTTGCGTGAAATACTCCAGAACATATGCATCATCCGCCGCCAGGCACGAACTTTATTCAAGATATACAGGAGCGGATTGGTCGCCTGCAATATTTTAAAATTAAACAGGTTAAGAAGCATATAGGCATAACACGCGGTGAATATAACAAGCAACGGATAATAGATAAACATGACTCTAAGAATCTCGGCATCTGGTGGAGCTGTCTTTTGATTAAAATATGTAAAAGAAAGTACGAGCGTTACAATTGATGTACTGAATAATATCGCCAAGCTCAGCTTCAACTGGTTACTTTTGAACGTGCTGATATTTCCAATAATAAAATACACCAGAAACGCTGCCACCAAAATACTGCTCAGATAAAATTGCTCCAACACCTGAAGTAGCATGCTCACCGCAAGAGCACTGGCGAACGAGATCAGCACTTTATGTTTCCTGTTGAAGAACGACGTCAGCAACATGAATACAATGAAACACACGAGTAATGTAACAAAAAAGAACATCTTACATCCCACCTGTTATGTAATGGTAATGAATGAATGGTTGCTCCCTCAATATAACACACCAATACACAATGGCTACACTTACCCATGAATAGTTCTTGATTTCAATTCCATCTGGTAGCAAATTTGTGGAGAACCGCATGAAGAAGGCTGCCGACACTTTCTCGACAGCCTTGTGAACAGAATTTTCTCTTTAGTCTAGAAGAGATACTCTCAAATTCTTTTCTCATTTTTATTTCCTAACAATAATTCTAAAGGATCGTAAAATTTATAATTCCCTGTCGCTAAACCATTTACAACTTTCCAGAAAGGAACTTCTTTTAGTTCATCCATGTTTTTATAATGGATGGTTAATAAAGATTCCTTAGATGTTTCAAAAGGAACAAAACAAACCTTATTTTTGTAAGGTAACTCCACAAATTGATCTGCGATATTCGCATTCTCTGTATGCATCATAATAAATAAATTATCCCAGTTAATTTTTTTCCTACGCCTATTCCATTTTTCAATAGCATCTTCAAGTGACGTATCGTGATTAAATTGTAAACGCACATCGTTTAAATAACATACGGGGTATTCTGCCTTCAAAAGATCTGAATACACAAATTTGTCTAACTCCAATTCGTAATTTAGATATCTTTGGGGATCACTTAATATTTTCAAATAATCTGTCTCACTCTGGAACATATTTATAAAGGGTGAATGACTCTCCATCCCTAATCGATTATAGGTTAAGCCCCCCCCAACAATTGTTCGAAAAAATGCTGATTTTAGATTTTTGTATATGCATATATTTATCGATATTGAAATTAGGTAACGAGAAAATTTTAATGTTTACAACATTCTCATGATCCATCCCAAGTGATACAGCTTCCTTCTGAATCTCTAAAAAAAACTTCCGACTAGCTACAATAAGTAGATCAAACTCAATGTTTCTTAAATCTTGTTTCGATATGAAAGGAATTTGATCCACCTTTTGATAAATTGCTTGATTTGAAGTAACACCAACAATTTCAATATCTCCAATTAACTCCTGATATTTAATTAAATTGATATGTGTATCATAATCGATCCCAGTTCCCCAAATTATACATCTATATTTTGACAAGGCAATTCTCCTCGAGTCATATTATCATTCTGTGTAGTTTCAATCGACAAAGCACACACACTTCTCACTATTCTCTAAATTCAAACTTGACCAGAATAGATTTTTTCAAGCTCATGAATTTGATTTGTGAGTGAGTAGCCTGCATTGGCTACAATGTCTTTACAATCCACCCGATTATAACCTTCAGATAATTCAATGATAGCGTCATTCCAAATTTCAACATCCAATGGTAAATATTGAATATGATCTGTGATTTTCGCTTCTTCCGGCATAATATCACTCACTAGACACTTCAGTCCTGAAGTTTGTGCTTCTACTAATACAAGATCCAGACCACCAAACCTTGATGGCAAACAGAAAGTATCCATGGCCTGCATCAGTTTAGGAACCTCGATATCTGATTGACGTCCAAGAAATAGAACTCTGTCTTGCAGTCCAAGAGCGGACACAGTACTTTGTATAGACTCAAGCCCTTCTCCTTCTCCAATTAACATTAACTTCGCGTTAGATATTTCTTTGCTGACTTTTGCGAAAATCTCAATTAACATTTCATGATTTTTCTGATAAGCAAATCTTCCAACGTGTCCAATTACAAAAGAATCCTTTAAGCCGAGTCTTTCTCTATATTCTTCCCTGACTCCTGGATTATATGAAAATTTATCTATATTAATTGCATTTTTAAGTATACGAATGTTCTCTTTGGGGATTTGTGGGCCGTAGAGCCAATCGGCAGCTGACTTCGCACAGGCCAGGAAATGAGTAGCATGATAGGGCATAAACATTTTTTTCTGTTGCTCATGTAGATCAATAGCCTGCTGTCTGAGTTCTGGATCATCGATACCAACCATATTGTTATGTGCATGCACAATAATAATGGGGATTCTCATTTCAATTGCAATCTCTTCTACCAGAAAATTTTTCCAATGTCCTGTGTGCAAATGTATCGCATCATAACCCTCAGATAAAATATCTCTTAACTCTGTTATAAATTGCTCTCGATTCTCTTCTGCATAACAAGATACGTAGTGCACCTTACAGCCATCTTTCGTCAGTTCATCTTCAAAATCAATGGATTTGCTAAAAGTTACAAAATCAAATTGAAATCTGGTTTTATCAATGTAATCCCAGTTTCTCATTGAATAATGAGTGATTCCAGCTCTGGTTTTCGCAATTGGCAACTGTAGCACTTTTATTTTTTTCATTTTTTAATAGTTCCCCCGTACATTTGTGTCCTCAAGCTCTAACAACTCACGTGCAAGAGCAAGTACTCGTTGTGATGAATTACCGTCAGCATACTTATGCGTTATGCGCTTCAGACGCTCTCTGTCTTTCTTAAACTTATCTTCACCATACAACGAATCAATCACTGCCTGCTCAAACTGACTGTACTCTAAGGCTATCTCTCCAGGCATCCAGGCATCGTAAGGCTCCATCATTAAGCCTCTTGTTTGACTATAATCCTCAAGGTCTAACGGAGTCAGGATGATAGGTTTATCTGTGAGCAGAAAATCTATTATAATTGATGAATAATCTGAGATCAGACCATCCACACCATTTAGGATTTCGTAGAGATCCATGTCGTTCATATGCAGCATTTCGTCTGTAATTTCTTTGATATGATCTGAATCATCAAACATAGGCCGAGTAAGCTGAACAGTATGCTTTTTATATAGAAAAAGGATATCATTTTTACTTAAGAAATCATTAAATGTCTTCTCGTTATATCCGTCCATATCACTAATTAGAGCTGCATTATTACCATTACTGGTTAAAAATGAATCTCTATGTGTGGGAGCATAAAATAGAATTTTACGTTGTTTTATAGGTCCCATTAACTTTTCTAATGTTCTTTTTCCATCTGATTTAAAAATCATATCATTGCGTGGATAACCCGTAATAACGAACTTTTCAAAATCGAGCTTCAAACAGTATCCCACGAAAATACTATATAAATGGGACATGGAACAAATCGCAGACTTTTCTTGAAAAATTTCATTCCTGCTATCAGACAAGTTTCTATCATTTTCTTCTTTATTCATGTAAAAAATGGTTTTTATTGTGAACCCATGCCATAACTCTATTGATTTTTTATTACCACACCGTTCACCGCTATGTGTGATGATAAGGCTACTTGAAAGATAATGGTAATAATATTCCTTGTCTCTCTTCGAATCTTTTACAAGCACTACTTCAATATCATCATATGGATTACTACTTAGTGCATTCGAAACAGCCCCTGCATTGTAATGACCGATAACACAGATTTTGTTAGGCTTCTCCCTTATCGTCCCATATTCACTCAAATCTACTCGTGTCAGATCAGCAGTTCCGTACTTATTTGGAATATAAAACTCCTTGATCCCCATCGCGTAAAGCTGCTGTGCAATTTCAAGATGAGAATTACTGGCTATTATTACATTCAGACCTTTTTCGATAATTTCACCAGGTTGGATAATAGGTAAATCAAAAAGTTTTGTTCCATGCTTTTTGGAATTGCTGTCGGCAAAGCAATTAATATCGTATTTATCTTTTAACAGTGTATAATAGGATTTCCCAAGTAATCCCGCACCAAAAATGATGAATTTCATATAATCACACTTTCTTGATTTGATAGTTTCAAGTGATTTTTATTATTATTCATCACTACTCACAATTAGTTCTGGAAAATATTTAGCACTTAAATCATTTATCACATCTTGAAAATAAAATACGTTGCATTCGGTTTCACGCAGCTTGAATTCTACATCTTTATTTCCATACATGAATATAATAGCTGTATCATCCTTCGTGAGCGAGTCAAAATCAGGTTTCACAAGGCGTATACCAAATAGATGGTCGTCTTGTTTTGCTTTTATATCCCATACCTCATTAGGAATAATACTACATTTGATAAAATCCTCTAGTGTACTTTTAGCCACAAAACCCGCACCATATGCGATCAAGCGACCTTTTGCTTTATGAATGACTGTGAGTGTATCTTTCTTTCCAGGAGAGTAACTCATCAGATAATTGCTGACCGCATAGAAAGCCACAGAAAATCCAACCTTTTCAACAAACTTCTCGTTTAATTTAGAAGGTAATAGATCGCTATCATTTACTGCCTTTACATATTGGTCAATATTGTATTTTTCATAACTCTTCAAATGGAGATTACGTCTTATTCGTCTTAATATTAACTCATATTTATTTAAGGAAATAATCTTACTATAAAAATCGATTTTTTCGGATGAGTCTATACAAGATCTCAACATATTTTGTGACAATTGACATCTAGTTTCGGCATATTGATAAATTGTTTTCATATCTGTCTGTGATGTTATGATTGAGTCCTTACGTACAATATAAGTATATAATGTTTTCCGTAAGTATATGATGGAACTCTCAGAAGCCAAAATTGGAAGCCATAATTGCTCTTCTTGAGTGTTGCTCAATTGAATTATAAAGTGATCTATCAACCGTAATTTGGTAATTAATGATGCTCTAAACAGAATTACTGCTACAGAAGTTGTAAGTTTCTTCATCAAATATTTGGTTAATAAATTTTGATCATGATTTGATACAAGAGTCATCTCTGAATTGTTTATATTGGGAGCAAATCCGGCATCCCATCGGTTCCTTACCTCATCACAAACCACGCAGTTTACATCAGGGAATTGATCCAATGCATTAACCATTGATGAGACGTATTCCTCATGTAATAAATCGTCACAATCAGGCATACAGACAAACTCACCCGTCACCAGTTTTAAACCATTCCTAACTGCCGCTGCCACTCCCTGATTCTCTTGATCAACAATTATAACTTGATAACCTCGGGATGTTAATTTTTCCGCATATCGACTAATCACATCTCTAGTTCCATCAGAACTGCCATCATTAATTAGGATAACCTCAATGTTATCCCACTTCTGGTTCACGACGGAATCAAGCATGTCAGAGATATACTTCACCTTGTTATAGCATGAAATGACCATACTTACTTTGGGCTGCATGAGTCTACTCCCTTCTCGAAAAACAACTCAAAATAGTAAGATCGTTATTAATATACGTGTGGAAATAAAGCGATAGTTAATTTACATTTAATTGAGCTTCCAAAAAACTTTCAATCAGTAGATCTTGATAATAAAATACGTTTGCGTCCGTTTTATGCAGAGTTTGTTCAACCTCTTTTTTATCATAAATAAATAGGATAATTGTATCTTTTTTGGTGAGTGACTCAAAAGTAGGTTTCATTAGAGGTATCTCATGGAAATGATCACCTGGACATGCCTTTGTATCCCATACTTCATCTGGAACTAAGTTCAACTTAATAAATATTGGTAATAATCTCTCTGCTATTCTACCAGCGCCATATGCTATCAGACGATTCTGCTTTCCTCGATTAAACAACACTTCTTTTCTTTTCTCAGGTGTATATTCGGTCAAATAATAGTTAACTGCGGAGGATACCATACCGAAACCGAACTCATCTACGATTTGTGTGGTTAACTTAAATGGTATGAGCCCTCCGCTATTCACAAGCTCGATATACTCTTCAATATTTTTAGGTTTGTGTTCATCTAATCCGTATTTATTTATTCGAGCCAAAATCATATGGTATTTAACTATACTAGATAATTTTAAGAATAAGTTTAGATTTTCTGCTGAACTAACATAATTCGTTAAAATATCCCGACTTAATTCATATCGATCTTCCGCATATTGATAAATGGCTTGTATGTCCTTTACCGAGGTTTCAATTGACATTTCACGCTCAACATAGGTGTATAGTTTCCTGTTAACATGAACAATAGTCGTCTCTGAAGTTAAGATTGGTAGCCAGATCTGCTGTTCTTGAGTCGTTTTTACATTAGTTATAAAATTTTGAGCAATCCCTAACTTGCTAAGAAGTGATGTACGCATCATCATTACACAAGCTGATTGAAAGAATGAAGCTAAGATAAATTTTTTTAATAATATATGTTGATCATTTTGGAGTAACGTAACTTCTGATCGTTCATTTTTCGAAGGAGACCATGATACTCGCCCATTTCCCACAACATCACAAACTACACAATTCGTATTCGGGAAAGATTTGAGTGCGCTGACCATGGCTGAGACATACTCCGTGTGTAATATATCGTCACAATCTGGAAAACAGACGAATTCACCAGAAATATGTTCTAAACCATTTTTAATTGCTGATGCTACTCCTTGATTTTCCTGATCCAGAA
Source organism: Paenibacillus polysaccharolyticus (assembly GCF_900102085.1). Taxonomy (GTDB): domain Bacteria; phylum Bacillota; class Bacilli; order Paenibacillales; family Paenibacillaceae; genus Paenibacillus; species Paenibacillus polysaccharolyticus. The sequence continues at coordinate 118,121 of NZ_FMVM01000014.1, forward strand.
TGACAACCGTATAACCGCGAGATTCTAGCTTTTCCGTATAATTACTCATTATTTCTCTAGTCCCATCGGAACTCCCATCATTAACCAAAACAACTTCTATATTATCCCATTCCTGTTTAATAACCGAATCTAGCATATCAGAGATATATTTGACTTTATTGTAACATGGAACAATCATACTTACCCTTGAATGCATTTTGTCCGCCCCTCTGATAATTTTCAATTCTGTTTAACTAATTGCTCTGAAAAGCGTTCGAGAACTAACTCATCGAGAACATCTTGAAAATAAACTACCTTTACGTTTGTTTGATCTAATCTACTTTCAACTTCTTTATTACTGTACATCAACATAATAATCGTATCTTGTTCCGTGAGCGAATCAAAATCCGGTTGTTTTAAAGGGACCTCATAGAACAGTTCACCCAGACCTGCTTTTATATCCCATATCTCATCCGGGATTAAATCATAACTCATGAAATCTGGTAATATACGCTTTGCAACTCTTCCAGCCCCGTATCCTACTAATCGGCCTTGATTGTTTCGAATAGAAGATAGAACATCCGTTCTTTCAGAAACGTAATTAATTAAATAATTACTAACAAAACGACTTACCACTTGGAAGCCGAAGTCTTCAATAATTTTTGTTGTTAATTTATAGGGTATAAGCCCACTGTCATTTACACTTTTAATAAAGCTCTCTAAAGATTGATTCAAGTACTGATTACCATTTGCTAGATTTTTGGCGCAACGATGTATGTTTATATCTCTTGAAATCAAAGCTGTATTCAATAATTTTTCTTTTCTTTCATAGTCAGCTATATCATCTGGTAAACGATCTATTGCAATTTTGCACAATTCATAATAATCATCATAGAACTGTTTCTGCGGTTCAAAAGTATCATAACGCGAGTGTCCTAAATCAGCTGCGTTAAAATGATAAAGAGGTAAAGGGAAATATTTATATTTTCCATTATTTATGGTGAGAGGTATTACATAACCTGGTTCATGCGAACCCTTCGTGTTCACGAAGTAATTTTCGATTATATTACATTTTCTTAAATATTCCATTCTCAATAAATATATCCATACAGTTGGACGAACATCTGTGAGAAGATATCGCTCAGTGTAGTAGGATTCCTCATCATTTATTTTGTTTAGATTTAAGGGTTCAAACTTTTTGTCTATACCGCTCCCGGTGTAGTGGACACCACCACAAATACAGTAATCATAGTCAGCATTTTCATCAAGCCAACCCGCCATCAAAGAAACGTATTTTGGATCAAGCTCATCGTCACTATCAACCATGCAGACATAATCGCCTGTTGCCAGACTTAGCCCTGCTTTCGCAGCAGCACATACTCCAGCATTTTTCTGATCCTCTATAACAACCTCGAATCCTCGCTCTCGGAACTTGAGCTCATACTCAGCAATTACATCACGTGTACCATCCGTTGACCCATCGTTTACCAGGATAAGCTCAATATTATCCCATTCCTGCGCTAGAATTGAATCGAACATTTCTCCTATATACTTCACTTTATTGTAACAAGGCATAATCATACTTACTTTACTCTGCATATGTTATTGACTCCTTTAAATATTTTTTTTGATTCAACACTAAGATTAATCAGGTTTCTTACCTCGTCACATGCAAAAACTTTTCCATAATGCTCGCCATCGTTATGGACTCCTCAGCAGTGAGTTTATAGTTACGTCTCGACATTTCACTTATATTACGAACAAAGTCAGCAAGTTCAAAACGCATCCCAAACCCGGGAAACGGTGCAGAGAAACTTTCATTATGCTCATAGTTCTCATAACAAACCTCAAATGTTTTTGTTAGCCACCAAGGTGATTTCACTTGAATGTAGCCTTTCGTACCAGAAACTAATAACTGCCCCTCACTTTTAACACCTATACCTGTCTTCACTGTAGCAATCGCATCATCAAAGCGGAAATACGCTTTTGTATAAATATCTACACCATTATGACCTTTAAAACAATCAAACCGCAGATCATTAAATTTGGTTCCCAACAACTTTAAAATCGGCAAAAGATTGTAGCTGGCCAGTTCCGTAAAGCTCCCCCCCACGGTGGGAATATACTCCCTAGCCCCAGGATCATTCGGTACAAGCTTTGTAAATGTTGCTTCAACGTCATAAATTTTCCCGATTCGTCCACTTTTAGCGATAGCCAAGAGATTCAAAAAGCTGGGAGCATATGCAGTCTTGATCGCTTCCATCAGAACAAGGCCTGTCCGTTGTGCCAGATCATACAACTCACGAGCTTCATTTTCCCTCAACACCATTGGTTTTTCACAAAGAACATGCTTGCCTGCCAGCAAAGCCTGACGTGTATATTCATAATGAGTTTCGTGTGGTGAAGCAATATAAACCCCATCCACTTCATTTAGAAAGTTCTCATAATGATCAAATGCTGTAGCCAGATCAAATCGCTGCGCAAAAACTTTCGCACTACTTAAACGAGGATTAAATACAGATGTAGCAGTAATACCACTTACAAACTTCACTTCAGACATTGTTCTCTCTGCGATACGGCCGCTACCCACAATGCCGAGTCGGATATTTCTATGTCTTTCGATACGAAGTTCTGTGCTAGAAACATCCTTCGTTCTTTCGAGATATATGACTTCACAATATTCATTTAAATAATCGAATGTGCCACGCCAATCTGAGCCGACAACAAAAGTATCAATGTTGAACTTTTGAACGTCCCCAATCTTCTGACTTTCATGATCCTCGACAATGATTTCATCGGCATAACCACAACTTCTCACATTGTCTATACGACGCATTAAAGAATCAACAACATTCATTTTCCCACGCTGGATATCATATTGTTCAGTCGTCACACCAACGATGAGATAGTCACCAAGAGCTTTGGCACGCTCAAGTAACCTGCGGTGACCTTCATGAAATAGATCAAAAGTTCCGTACGTTATCACTTTTTTCATACAATTCTCCCCGGCTCAATTCCTAATGAACGTAAACGTGATACAATCTGTGAATGATAAGTTGTAGAAGCGATCACAATGCGATCATATTGTTGTTCCATAGAACATACCTCCTCAGCTGTCAAACAACGTTGTCCCTCAAAACAATCCCCAGGCTTGGCATAAGTATCTGCAAAAGCAACAATTTCGCAGAAGTTCAGTTCAGACAATTGGCGGTAATATTGTTCACCAACTTTGCCAATACCGTAGATGATAATTCGCTCATTTTTATTTACCTTATCATAGGGGAATAGAAATTGGATTCCATCACCAATCTTTTTCGCTTTACCAGCATGATCCGCTCTGGGTGGGAGCGTAATCTCCTGCAAGTGGCTGCTAGATACTTTTTTAGTGTAAGGAAAGAAAACTAGATCAACACCTAACGTTCTAAGTTCCTCTTCATCAAAAGCCCAACCATCAGAGATATGATCATCACCGCTAAACATCGCATCGAATCCATACTTTTCTAATGCATTACGCTTATGAAGCAGTAATTCAGTTGTAACGTCAACCTCGTCCACATATTTAAGCGCTGCAATGATTTCCATTCGATCATGAAGTGGTATAGTCGGCCATTTATTTTTACTTCTGGATACCAACTCATCTGTAAGCACACCGACAATTAGCTTGTTACACCTTCTCTTCGCTTGGCGGATTAAGTTTAGATGCCCGATATGGAACATATCAAAGGAGCCGGAGATATACCCAACGTCCCAGTGTTTATTAGTCTCTGATGCTAGCAACTTTTAATCCTCCAATTCTAATGTTCATACATTAATGCTAAACTCTACTAGCAAGAACTATATTTTAAGCCATCAATGAAAACAAAGTATTCCTGTATCCGCATTTCCTCAAGTTGTTGGGCTATTTCTTGGTGATAGACACTCGCGATAATAAGCCGTGAATTCTCATCGAGTAATCCAGGAAGTTCGATTGGAGAATGTATTGGTACACCGTATGCGTAACTCCCCCATGCATCCTTCCTATTGTCAAATGCACAAACAACATTCAGATCTTCACTGTAACGTTCCATCCAAATTCGAAGACTATCGCCCGCGCCAAAAATAAAAACCTTCTTATCTTCGATACCATTCAACATGTCAGTATAACGACGAACATAATCTTTGTACGGACGTCCTAGATCTATAACAGTAGACTTCCCCATTTTAGAGGTGCGATCTTTCAAATCCGGCTCATATAATCCTCCAGGATAAGATGTAATCAAGGTTTCCTTGTAACCTACAGGTACAGGAATTTTCAAGTCCTCAAAATCCATTTCTACACTCTCAGAAAACCACTTTTTATCATAAACTCTTCTACCATATTCTCCACCGAGAACAGGCAGTGCGTAGTATAGCTGGTTAGAATATTTGGAGCAAAAACGCTCATAACGCTCTGCAAGAACATCATATTGACCTGAAATGCCTCCGGAACCATAACAAAAATATTCTTTTCCTTCAGAGATTTCAGCACCCTCACATTCATCAAGTGCAGCCGAAGCATACATTTGCTTTTGCATCTGAAGAACAGTATCCTGAACATCTCTGGCAACCCTACCATTTGGCATATCATCAAGTGGAAGGATGTCGATATAGGCTCCCATATGGCCACCACGTGTGTATCCATTAGGAAAGTTTACAAGGACAGCTGTATCACTTCGCCGCAGCCTTATGAAGTGAGAAGCAGCTGCTGGATCGTTTTGTGGTGTTTGTAGAAAATAAGGTTCACTAAACCAGTGCTGGGAAAGTCTTAAACGTTCATATTCTCTACGCGGCAGTGCAATATCAACATCGTCATCCCATGGAATAAATCCATCATGGCGTACCGCACCAAGTAGTGTGCCAAACATAGAAAACCAAGTTAAACCCTCACGTTTGGCAACTCGTGCAAACTCTTTAAGGATATCCAGTTCGATAACTTGTAAGTCATTTAGTTTGTTCACCAATTAATTCTCCCAGCGTGAATATAGGTATAGTTAATTTTTGTTCCAGTTCACTTTTTACTGTCTCACCTTCATAAAGGCTTACAATTAAAACATCACTTTTGCCGAGACTTTGATTATTCTCAAGACTTTCAACATTACAGAGACTTTGATCTAAAATCGTTTGCACGGCTAATCCGCTATCATCCAAGAGTTTTTTTAAAACGATCCCCCGGGCACCAAGCCCATAGATTGCTGGACGTTCCATCCCCATACTCTCTAATTTGGCTATAACAGGTAGGAATCTGTAATATCGGTGGATGATTTGAGATTGTTTCACAATACTCTTCTCGGTCTGCTCCGTCTCACGGTCAAGTTGAAGTGTCCCGTCACCAAATACTTCTGTATATGTCTGTAACTCAGCCTGTTCTGATAACCAATCAAACCGTTCTGTAATTCCGTAACGTGTTTTCAAAATTTCAAGCCAGGTATCCCTGCGTGGATCTGCACTAAACGCCGGAGAATAGTTGAGTGACAAAACTGCCCTTGTCAAGGCTACCTCAGGTACAACATCTTCCCAAAAGTATTCCTGATCAATAAAAAGCAGCTCATCATTGCGTTCGTCATAAAAACAATTTGCCGGAACTAGCTCCCAATAGCACTTTCCATTCTTTGCAGCCTTCATGATCGCTTCTTGAATACGATCAAACTGTGAGATCATCTCTTCCACATCAAAAACTCCGTCTGAGAGTTTTTTGGCCCAATAATCCCATAGTGTAGGCAAGTTCAAACGTGGCATGACCAATGTACCATTGACTAACTTCATCTGGATTGCATTTACACCCAGACTCAGCAGTTCTTCGTGGTTAAGCAAGGTTCTCTGTAAACTTGCTTTGCCCTTAGGGTGAAGAGCCGTCTTATACACTGTACCGTCATCACGAACCGTTGTAGCAAAACGTTTAGCAGGTTCACGGTAAATTGTGACTGCGGCATAATCCACTGTACAAGGAGGGGCCTCCTTGTGCACCCGAGCCTCAACAAAATATGCTCCACACATAAATTCAAATGCTCCACCTCGAATGACCTCTCGATAGAGTGGACGCTCATCAAATTGTAAAGATATATCTTGTCCTACATACGGAACGAATCGTTGATTCAAAAATTCATCTGGAAGGTAATTTTCTGAGTATACTTCCCGTGTAAAATAGTGGTCAGTTAATGGATAATACCACTTTTGGCCTTCAAAACCAGCCAGCTTCAAACGAGTTTGTAGCTCTGCCTTACTCGGGAGCGGATGATCTCCTCGCCCAAATAACGTATCGTAGGGCATTCCTGTATCTGCCGACCGTTTACCTGCCCAATACCGTAATGCAAAAGGATTCTCATATACCAGGAGGAGACGACCATCCGCACCCAATTTTTGTTTATAAGCTGCCAAAGCTTCCACTGATAAATCCGTTGGATCCATGACCATTTCATAGGTAATTCCTTCTTCAAAAGGATACCAACTGAAAACGGAATCTTTCCATGGAGAGTTTTCATAGTATTCTCTTAATTTGCTGCTTAACATAGAAAACACTACCTTTTAATTAATTTAATAATAGAGTGGCCAAAACGATAAATATTACATTTTTTAAAGAAGCTTATAAGATGAAACTGGATGCGACTTTCGTTTACTCTCAGGAGGAAGCTCCATGTAATCACCAAATTTATGTCTTAAATATGCATCAGAATTACGATGCCCCAAGAGTTTAAAGCTTTCGAATGGATACTCAGCAGTTTGCTCGAACCATTCTTTCATGCCTTCGCTATATTTATCAGGAGCGGGAAACGTAATTGTCCGTACACGCTTGCTTTTTTTTCGATTCCCTCTATCCGTAAAATGCTGTAGATGATTGGAGACTACTTGAAGTGGAATTCTGCTTAGCAGAGAGTACACACCTCTTAAGACTGGGTTACGGTCTGTTTTTTTACCTACTTCCGACCATAAGATTTTCCGTATAACGGTGCAGTGAAAGTTGTGAAACTTCTCGGCAATTTTCCCGTCAGGCACGTTGTCGAAGGGGAAAATATCAATAAAAATCCCGGATTCATAAGGCATGTGGGCCTGTCCTTCCCTGAGGAAGTAGGTATCTTTCCTTCTAATCTTTCCATATCCCCAGCGATAACCAGGAGTTGCCCGCATATCTTGAAAATAAAACCGGCTATGATCTAAATCCGTTTCACACACTTGACGAAACTTTTCATATTCTTCTCGAAGCAGACCAATATCTGCGTCATCGTCCCAGGGGATATATCCTTTATGGCGGATAGCACCAAGCATCGTGCCGCCAATCATAGCATAATTAATATCGTGCATACGGCATATTCTATCTACTTCTACTAACATTTCTATCTGTATACGTTGAACGGCTCTTAAATCCTCTGGAGTAAGTGGGCCTTTTTTCATAGGATTAAGTTTCATCTCATTTTCCATAGGCCAAAACATCCTTTGCCCAGTCAATTTGATTAACCATTACTGAATCTACCCCAAAACTTTCTGCGAGCTTCAGCTCCTCATCATTCGTTACTGTCCACGGACGGATAAGTATCCCCCTCTTGTTGCAATCTTCCACCAGAGAAGGGTAACGTAACATATGCACACTTGGATGTATTGCTTCTGCTCCAACCTTTTCGCATTGCTCACCTGTGACTAAAATTCCTCCACCACATAACAATGCGGTTCGTGAAGATGACTCCAATCGTTTGATTTTCTGAATAGAGTAATGGTTGAATGATGACCACACAATCCGGTCAGACATTCCATATTGTTCAACGACTTTTAATGCGATAGATTCAATTCCGTCATAGTAAATAATTCCTGTTTTTAACTCAATATTTATGGTTAATCCTGTTGACTTCAACAATTCTAACACTTCTGCCAATGTAGGAACTTCCATAAACATTGGTTCAGTCAGACCCCTTTTATTAAAATTAAGCTTCTTGATCTCGGATAATGTAAAGTCCTTTACCCATCCTTGACCATTGCTGGTTCGGTCCACGGTTTCGTCGTGAATAACAACGACTTCTCCATCTTTGGTGAGCTGAACATCAAGTTCTACCCCATCGGCCCCCATTTGAGCTGCCAATTTAAAACCCTCCAGCGTATTTTCCGGTGCAGAAGAATAGGCCCCACGATGACCCCATATTTTCATTAAAGCCACTCTGCCTTTCCATCTAAGATGATCTTATCGTTACCTGCACCGAATCTCACGAAACGGATCTGCCGTTTCCTTGTATTGACAACCATAAGGTCGAATGCTTCTTGTGAAGAATCTTCTAATTTCCGATGAGGGGTGACAAAACCTGGCGACTTATATTCTGTAAAAGCTTCACACTTTGAATTCAATATCGATAAAATTGGGAAACCTTCTGTGTTATCTATTAAATCACCATGATTGTGACCGTTGATGAAAGCCATAATCTTACTGGAATGTTCATGGAGTATCTCCATCAATTCTTCTTCGCCACGCATTTCTTTTGCCCAGTATTGTAAACGCCCCATAGGTGCAACATGAGAAAAGATGATAACTTGCCATTCCTCTGGTATGCTCACCAATTGTTCCTTAACCCACTGAATACATGGCGCACTGTACCCATAACGAAGAGCTTCGTTCGGATCAAAAGAATCGAGAAAAATAAAACGTAGTCGTTGGTGTGCAAAATCAACAGCATATCGCGGTTCATCTCTGCCCAGATACAGTTCGCACTGCTCTTTCAAAGAAAAGGGCTCTGGGTTATTTTTAAAATAGTTCGTGTCATGATTCCCCAGTGTCGCCCATACAGGAACATCACACTTCCTTAGATCGCTGAGAATCTTTTCAACATAATAACGACTCACCTCACGTGTGGTCATACCGTCTGTAAAGTCACCCAAGTGAATAATTCCATCAACATTCAACTTTTGATGAAGCTTTTGGATAGCTGCAGACGTATCATCCCATGTTCCATTCACTGTATAGTGCGAATCCGTCAAGAGTAATAAGGAAAGCTCGCCCTCTTCATGAAGATTCATAACGCGCTCAGAAACACGATCCACTTCTTTCTTCAACCAAGGCTTCATTTCATACAGATAAGGCTGCTCTCTCTCGAACGAAAGGATTTGATTGATATCCTCATCGTTTTTGAATTCTGTTCCGTCCATTTTCCGCAAGCATATCCGAAAGTAAACACACTCTGAAAAAATGTAATCATCTTGTCTGTAAGTATCCCCGTTTAGATCCTGTCGATAAATCGTCCAGCTCTCTTCGGGGGCATAATCATAGGTGTATATCCAGCGATCTTCGATCTCCGGCTCATAGGTTGCGACATTAAACTTAAATTTTGAATCCAAAAGCCTTATCTGATCTCCAGGCTGTGCGAAATAAAATACAGGAGTACTCAGCATTTCCGGGTGTCCCAGTTCTTGCAGGCCATCACCTGCCCGTATCTTCATCCCTGCTAGACCCATCAATGAATTCTTCAAAGCTTTCCTCCTCCGCTTTTCTACCTTGTCCTTCGCCATCGTTATGGCACACGGTCAATCTATCCTACACCTCTCCCAGTTCATTTCTTGCTGTGTCCAATGCATTTCTTACAATTTGCCACATATCATAATATTTATATTCAGCTAGCCTGCCGCCGAAAATGACGTTTGTTTCTTGATCTGCGAGTTCTTTATAACTTAAATAGCTCGTATTATTTTTCTGATTATTAACCGGATAATAGGGCTCGTCCCCTTGTTCATACTCTTTTGAATATTCACGTGTAACGACTGTTTTGGGCTGCGTACCAAATTCAAAATGCTTATGTTCAATGATACGGGTGAATGGTGTCTCCTGATCTGTATAATTCACAACGGCATTACCTTGATAATTCGGTTTGTCGAGAACTTCAGAGTCAAATTGTAAAGTACGATACTCTAGTGCCCCGAACCTGAAGTCATAGAACTCATCAAGCATCCCTGTATAAATAGTCTTCGTAGCCATATGATCAAAGTTTTCTTTGTCTTCAAAATAGTCTATATTCAATCTAACTTCGCTACCTTCAAGCAACTTTTCAATAATTGGCGTATACCCACCAACAGGTATCCCTTGATATTGATCGTTGAAATAGTTGTTATCCCAAGTGAAGCGAACGGGGAGCCGTTTAATAATAAATGCCGGAAGTTCTTTACAGCTGCGTCCCCATTGTTTTTCTGTATAGCCTTGAATCAGCTTTTCATAAATATCGCGTCCAACCAATGAGAGCGCCTGTTCTTCAAGATTTTTTGGCTCTTCACAGTTTAAACGCTGTGATTCTATTCTTTCTGCTGCTTCAGCGGGATCAGTAACTCCCCATAATTGATAGAAGGTATTCATATTAAATGGCAAGTTGTATATCTCACCTTTATAATTCGCTATGGGCGAGTTAGTATACCGGTTAAAGGTTGCAAAACGATTGACATATTCCCATACTTCTTTGTCATTGGTATGAAAAATATGTGCTCCGTATTTGTGTACATTAATCCCTTCTACCTGCTCAGTATAAATATTTCCCCCGACATGATCGCGCTTGTCAATTACCAGACATTTTTTGTTTCTTTTTGTAGCCTCGTGTGCAAACACGGCACCAAATGGTCCTGCGCCCACAATCAAATAATCATATTTCATTAACCCAGCACCGCCTTCTTCGAATGTTCATAGATTTCAATTCCCGCATTCCCATCAGCATGTGCGATATGTGCAAGTTGGAATTCGGCCTGCTGCTCCAGTCGTTTGGATACCCATGACTCAAGTGAAGGCTTAGAAATCATCTGCAGTAGATTTTCAAGAGTGGCAAAGTAAGGATGTTCCCAAAAAACACAACTGTTCGCATCTTTAAAATCTCTTACCTGCTGATGCATTGAGAAATTGTCCATTTTACTTGAATCGTTTGAAAGTGTAATGCTTTCTTCACGCATAGCACCTGTAGTTGGGTTAAATTGAATAAATCGGTTACTATTTTTTTCTGTAACATAAATATCATCTGTAGCTCTTGATGATACATAATAGTATCCAGCATGAGCATTTTCAGATATCATGTCCTCATCTTTAGACAAGCTCTCAGGGCAAAAATCATTTACGTATGAGAATGATTGATTAACGATGTCGAACTTAACCATTCTTTCCGTCTCTACGGGTACTAGATATAAGAATTCGTTGAGGTAAACTAATTTTTGAAATGGATAAAATCCATCTGAATTTACCCCTTCGAGATTTAATCTATATTCAACACGTGTACACTCATCGATGTTGAATTTGACTACGAGTGAACTTTCAATAGATAGAAGCCAATAATCACTATTGATTAAAATGATATCTGAATATCCATATTTCCCATTTCCTAAAATATTGATATTTGTATTTTTTGTACGAATGTTAACATCCATGATTGCATCGGCATTCATAAAAGCTAAGAGTAATGAGCCCCGCTCTTCGTCATAGACACCACTGGTAAAATATCCGAGTTCAGATAAACAAATTGCTTTAGCAGAATCTACCCAATCGTCTATGATTTCTGTACTGTGATCCTCCATATTGAGCTTTACAATACCCGGGTAGTGTAACGGTATAAAGTAAAGCGAGCTCTCGCATTCAATCATTTTCGAGAATTTACTATGAACGTTATAGTTTATATCTTTTGGTGCAGGTAAATCAATATAATCAAAAGCGGACTCTGTTATATCGTATACAGCGATCGCACCCGCAGAATGCGGAGAGAAATAAAGTTTATTTCCACTCTGATGAATAGAGTGATACACTCTCCAGTCCAGCATGTTATCATTCACAAAATTCCCCATATGCTCCACATTCCATGTGTTCTTGTCTAATCGAAAGAAGCCATTCATATGCAATGTTAGAAAATATAAATATTCCTCTGTATCACATATACTTCCGATGGTAAGATGATTACTTAATTCTTCATTTTGAACCATTAGAGGTTTGGGCATGCACTGGTACATTGGCATTAATGAAGTAGCATCTCCGTAAAAAGCAGAGCTCAGATTCAGGGCCCGATGTAAATCTGCAGAATCATCATAAATTCCATAGCCCTCTAACTTATACTCTTGGATAAGTTGTGTGTACTCATTAAAGAGTAACGGACGCATGGAGCTGTAAGTAGCCTCACTCAAAGGGTGAGGCCGCCACCAAAGAACGACATCATCATGGTTGCGGAAAGTATCAAATACAGACCGCAATTTTGCAATATATTTTTCATTTCCTTTAAGAATGGGACCTACCGAGGTATTATAGAGCACAATTTTTTTCCAAGAGCCATCCGATTTAACAATGAATTTCTTCCATTCATCTGGCAGTGTAAAATCGTCTGATCTGGAGTTTATTATTTTATCAAATTTTGGAGAACCAGATGCCACGATCTTTTCATCCAGTTTTCCGAATCCCCCCACACAATTTTGGTCTTCTTCGTATGCTTGAATGGCATTAACATAGGCTTCACGAACTCGATCAGACTGCACAAATATTTTGTCAGAATAAACCAGTCCTGTTGAGAGAGTGAGTTGTTGTTCAACCTCATTGGATGTCACAAAATAGGGAGAATAACATAATAATTCAGTATATTTATTCAAATTATTACTATAATAATCTGGATGAACTGTAGTAATTACATTTCCACTGTCAAAGGCATTATGAATGAAGCTAATATCTGGGCGTTGTTGCTCCATATTATAATCTTTCCAATTTACGATAGGTACATATTCAGGAAATTGATCGCCTTCATAATGCGCTCTTCCTAACTCACCACCAGGGAGTCGATCAAAATAAGGAATTGGAACGACGTAAGCATCACATTCTGGATCCTCTTTTGCAGCAAGCCAAATCGATTCAAGAGAATCCCACATCGATGCCTTATAAGGAAAGAATGCAACTTCAATTTTGTTTGGCTTGAGTTCATTGTTAATACTCTCTTCAATCACGTTAAGTTCTTGTTTAAGTTGACTGGTAAATCTTACATTAGTGGTTTCGATCACTACGGCCACATCATACAGACTTTTGTGGTAGTTTGTTAGTAGTTTAACCGTCTGTGTATCATCACCTTCTAACTTCTCGATAAACTCTCCGATCTGTACCACTGCATTTTGGCAGTCTATCAAAAGTTTAATTACCGTTGAAAGATCTCTATTTATAAAATGTTGATGAATCTCATCAATCACTCCATACAATGAGCTCATTATTTTAAGAATTTTCTTTTGTTGGTATTTTCTCATCTATAGTTTCCGCCTCTGTATAAATATTATCTACACTCTTCAATTTTGACCCTGACCGAAGATTAACAAAATAAGCTCTGATACCGAAATCAAACAGTGTTTGCATATTTTTAGACACTGCTGAACAATTTTATGTTATATAGGTTTTATCGGTATAATTCTCCTATTATTGAAGTGTAAACCCACATTTTGAGCCTGGTATATTGTGCAAATTAAATAGGAGGAGATTCATGTTTTAGCCCTTTTTTTAGTACTAAGTAAGTATAAAAGAACTGCCATAGGCAATTCTTTTCGTTGTTACTATTAACATGAAGTTGTTAAAAGAAAGTTTTTAACCTCTTTTGCTGAATAACATCTAGTAGAATGGTAAGTTATAACTGTTAAGTATCAATAAACTTGTTAGATATCCAAGAGGAGAAAATACCATGCAAAATTTGATCTTTACAAAAGATTTTAAAAACAATGATACACTTCGAAACAGTTTTTTCGAGCTCGCTGCAAGTACATTTGATATCCATTTTGAAAATTGGTACCAACATGGTTGCTGGGGTGAAGGATACATCCCTTTCTCGTTTGTAGATGGAGATCAGATTGTTGCTAATGCATCCGTGAATATCCTTGAACTGATCATCGAGGGGGAGAAGAAAAAAGCAATCCAAATTGGCACGGTGATGACACATCCCGACTACCGCGGGAAGGGTCTATCTGCAAGTCTAATGAACAAAATTCTGGAGGAATACAAAAATAAGTACGATCTCATGTACCTTTTTGCCAATGAATCCGTTCTTGATTTCTACCCCAAGTTTGGGTTCAAAGCTGTAGAAGAACATTTGTTTTCAATAGACTTTCATTGTTCGGCTAACCCATTAGAATCTGCGAACCTGCGGAAACTAGATGTAACTGACGCAGAGGACTTACACCTTATTCAGCAATTTGCATCGCAAAGACTACCTGTTTCCAAGCGGTTTTCAACCGATCATACTCCTGGCATATTCATGTTTTATTGCTTGAATGTGTTTAATAATGATATTTATTATTTGGAAAACGAAAAGGTCATCGTTATTTATCAGAAAGAAAACAGCAGTATCGACCTCTTCGATGTTGTCAGCTTAAACGAAATCAATATGAGAGATATTGTGAATAAAATTGCTGATGCAGATACCGAGAAAGTAACGTTTCATTTTACACCGGATGAAAATAAAGATATGGAATTAAAAAGCACGCTGACCAATGAAGGTCTTTTTGTAAAAACCCATGGTGATCAAATCTATCCTGTACACGTTAAACATCCAGTTACATCTATCGCATAAAGGTAGATAGGCTGAGCAACATGAACTGTTACTACACATAGAGTCAGGACTGGAATAGCGAATCGTTGCTAATACTTAGGAGCAGCATTTTATACACAAATAGGAGCAGGGATAGTACAATATAGTACACTTCCAGCTCCTTTTTGATGTGTCTTGAATACCACCGGAATCAGGCGATGTGCTGTCTAGGTCTTTCTAATGGTCACAGGATTCGTTGCTGTTCATTCTTGACTCGGACCGATCTGAGCCATAAGCCGAATCCAACGAATAAAACTGTTGTAATGACACCTGTCGTTGGACTGAGCCAAAATTCCCCTGCTTTGGTTAGTGTAATGATTCCCGCTGTTGAGATTAGCAAGGTAGGTAGCCCATCCTCCACAGCATGCATGAGTACACACGGCCAGACTGATTTCGTAAGACGATATATTTCAACGTACATGATTGACCATGCAACCATCAACACACAGCCTAAGAAGAGAAAGCTCGTTCTTGTGGTTGTTTCAAAGTAAGCATTCGGAAGGAAGACCATATAATATGCAGCATGCCATAGAGCCCATACAAGGCCAGACACGAGATAAAGCGTCCAGTCATTAAACTTAAGCTCAATCAGTTTTGGAGTTAAATATCCACGCCAAGCAAACTCTTCAAATATGTTTTTTATAAAGCTGCCTGAAATGGATACACCAACGAGGGATAGAAGTGTGCTTACTTCAATATCAGAAGCAGAGGCGCTATTTATAAGAAATGCAAGACCAACAACGATAACTGCTACGCCCGGATAGATCGCAATAGCTGCAGCATACCATTTCATATTCCTTTTAAAATTGAACCTCACTCCAATATCCTTCCAATCCCTATTCACTATTCGTAGCACGAGCATCGTGAGCACCGGCAATACCAGCCACAATCCCATGCCTAACGAATTTTGTTCCGGTTGTTCAGGCATCTTCGTATCTACCCATACACCAATCCAACCGCTTGCTAACACCACCGCGATGAATACAAACAGACTGAACTTTCTTCTCCCTGCTAATATGTTAACGATAATCCCCCCCCATTTATGACTGTTCTATTCTCCCCCTCGCTGTGCTGATGACATCTTGAGCCGCACTATTCATAAGCTGAATCATCTGTTCCTCTGTATAATCCTCAGGCAGCAAAACATTCGCAGCCATCACACTTATTCCAACCTGAAACGTCTTCATCTTGAGCAGGATGGTCTTCAGTTCGTCATCCGATAATCCATTCAGATCAGGGTCCATTCTCATCATGTGTATAAGATTTCCCGTTTCTTCCTCACTGTGCTTCGCTTGATCATTTTTCTGCATCACAATATCCCGAAACAATACAGGATATGCTCTGGCAAAGCGAATGCTGGCCGCCCCAATATCCTGAAACGGATGCCCGGAGTTTTGCTCCAGCAGTATTTGTCTGCTCACCTCAAAGGTTTTCTGATACACACCTTCAAGCAGTTCGCCAACCTCCTTGAAATTCACATAAATTGGGGCAATTGAACTTCCCAGCTTCTCTGCTACTCTGCGAATTGTAATGGCATCAACCCCCTCTATTCTTGCAATTTCGAATGCTGCATCAATAATTTGATCTTTAGTAAATTTCTTTTTGGGTGCCATGTGTAATCTCCTTCTGAAGTGGAACGTTCGATTAATTTCATTCGATATATATCACATGATATGTATTGGACAACCTATTCGTCAATTCCTTTTGAGAAAGAAGGTGAATCCGTACTGCATGATATGCGTATAAAAATATAAATTCTATTTCCTCTTTTATGATAGAATCACAGTTGATATTCGGGCATACAAAAGGTTTGATAGAATAAACAAGTTATAATGAAATCAGATATCAGTTCAATAAAATCTTACAATCATCATCATGAAGGGGGAGGCATTCGTGGCATTTATTCCGTTAAACTGTCCCAATTGCAACGGAAGAATTGAATACAAGGAGGGGCAGGTTTTAAAGTGTCCGTACTGTGAGACAGAGCTTTTGTTGAAGCAAAATCATGTCTACTATGTAGACCAAACTATTAATCATTATCACGGGACGCCTCCTAAAGCAGCACCGAAGCCGAACGTCTCCGTAAGGCTATTACTAATTCTGATGTTAATCCTATCGGGTGCCATCGGTGCTTACCTTTACTCCAGTACAAGTTCCACGCTTCAGAAGACAGAAGCCAATCTGCCTGTACGCAAGATGCCGGAAAGCGAGGTTCTGCTCTCCTTTTTGCGAGATATCTTTGATAAAGGATCTGCCTTGCCGACAGAAGAGGAACTCGCTCGTGTACGCTATCTGAGCATAGATTATCTGGATAGTAACCAATGGCAGTTTACCTATAGCTTCTCCGATCCCTTCAGCGATGAAAAGGCTGAGAAGATCACTTATGTTACTCAGGACAAGAAATTGAACACACAGGAGATTGATCAGCGAGATTTTGAAGCCTTTACGGGACTGACGGCACTCGATCTGACGGGAACCTATGAAATTGCCCAGACGGATCAAACCACGTTTGCTCATATGTCTGGACTGAAAAGCTATGGTGGCGCTTTTAACGAATCCTTTAATTCTTTTTCCGGCTACTTTGGTGACAAATCAAAAATTACGCACCTGACTACCCAGCTTCGCAGCAATCAGGAATTAGCCTTACTGCTGGAATTTCCTAACCTGAACTCTTTATCGATTACCTATGTCGATGAGTCCATCACGGATTTTCACCTGTTAAACAAACTGCCGCTCAAGTCCCTGTCACTCACGTTTGTCAATGAACTGGGATGGTTGTCGTCCATGACCGGGCTGACATCCTTATCCATCAACTACAGTGAAACCACAGATTTGCAGCCGTTATATGCGTTAACTCAGCTTCAAGAACTTCAGCTTTCCTATTTAAACAACGTAAAGTCTATCGACTTTGTGCAAAATATGCCTGCTCTACAGAAGCTGGACATCGAGAGTTTAAACTTTTCCAGTCTGGAACCGTTAGCTGGTAAAACCTCGATTACCAAACTGCGTCTGGCTTCCTTAAGCAAGCTTAGTTCAACAAAGGCCATAAATAGTCTATCCTCATTGCGGGAATTAACGTTGTCCGGTTATTACGCGAATGCAGAAGCACTGACATTACCCAATGCAGGAAGGGTAGAAATCCCTGGCTCCTTCCTCTCCGGGCTAAAGGCACCTTCCACAACTAATCTAACAATCCGTGGCGGAAGCGGGGAGTTAAATCTGGCTGCCCTAGGCAAATTTCCGAAGCTGGAACAACTCTCCCTCTGGGAAATCAGTGAAATCACTCAACTCAGCTCGCTGAACAGTTTATCTCGCTTACAAAAACTAAACATTAATGATTCATCATTGTACAGTGAAAGTGATGCCTTATTTCGTTTGAAGCAGGTAAAATCGCTAGTATGCTCGGAGTGCAGGTTGAATTTCAAACAAAAGGCAGGAGCGGAGAACAAGGTGCTTGAACATTTAATCCTGGAGGAGCCCTATTTCAGTATAAACAATGACTCCGTCAGTGAAATTGACCAGATGATGCCTTACTTTTCCAAGCTGTCTGCGCTGCGTTCTTTCACCCTGCAAGACAGCAACCTGGCTTCACTTGGATTTATGAGCAAATGGCAAGCCATTGAAGAACTCCATCTAGAGAACAACGCCATTTCCAATGTGGAAACCTTGAGCAATCTACCCCGTCTGAAAAAAGTGTATTTATCTGGTAATTCGGTTCAGAACAAGTCCGTTCTTGGAACGGACGTGAAGGTATATTAACCAAGTGTACAGATATAAATGGAAATTTTTAAAACTCCTGTGATTATCATTACATGATTCAAAAAGCCGACTGCACTGAGTTTCAGAGCAATCGGCTTTTGATTTAACTTTTCATGTTTCCGTCAAACTATTTATTAGAGTTTAGTCCACTTTGCGTATATGGTACGTGTAGTGTTTCCGTTTATGACAAATTGTTCAAAATCATAGGGAACGGTTAAACCTTCATTTCTATACCATCCTTCGAATACAAATCCTGGCTTTGTCGAAGGTTCAGGTACTTTGAGATAATTTTTGCTGCCGAGAATCTGAGTCTCCACTGCTGAGCCACCATTAGTCTCGAAATTCACCGTATAAATAACACTCCACATTGCAATCAAGGTGAAGTTCCCTGTCACCGGTGTTTCGAAATCGTAAGGAATTTTAGTTGAGAAATTCTTAGTCCATCCGTAAATGATATTTCCGGGATTGGATGGAAGTTCAGAGGGGTCAGGTGCATGAGCCACATCGCCCTCAACCACGATCTTGCGAAGCGCTGGAGTCCTGTCAATGCCTGCGTCGAACTTGACCGTAAACAGAGCCTTCCACTTTACATGCAGCGTCATATTCGCCGTCACCGGAGTTGCAAAGTCATACACGGTGGTCAACCCTTCATCGCTGTACCAACCCCCAAACACATAACCTTCCCGCACCGGTTCGGCAGGGGTCGTAACTAAACTTCCTTCGACCACGGTCTTCGGATCGACTACTGGTTAGGAATGAATACCTGAGTTTTGCTCGACTTTTTGATAAAATGATATAGTTCAAAATTCAATAGATGGGATTAATCTCACAGGTAAGATCGCTTAGTTTAATGGCTTTAATGGCAAATGAAAAAGGAGGTCTCTGCAGACCTCCTAGTTCTATTTTACCACACTGGTGAAAAAACGATAAGACTTGTTTTTCCAAAAAATGCCTATATGATTAAAGATACAAATTGGGAACTTGGAGGATGAATCATTGCGAACTCTAGAAAGCGAAATTCATGATTTCTTTATATCTTTGGAAAAGAACGAAGAATACAGTGGAAGTGTATTGATCTCCAAGGATAATAAAATATGGTTTAATCGTGCATATAACTATGCCAATCGAGAGCACCAAGTGAAGGATACAACTGAGACAAAGCTCAGGATTGGATCAATAACTAAACAGTTTACAGCAATGGCTATCATGATACTTCAAGAGCAAGGTGAATTAAGCGTGTTGGATCAGGTCTCCAAGTTCGTACCCTCATATAAATACGGTAATCAGATTCAATTGCATCATTTATTAACACATTCATCTGGGATTCCCAATATCACACAACTCCCTAATATTAAAGAATTAATGAAGCAACCCACGACAACCGAGAAAATAGTTCATTTAATCACGGATTTACAACCTGAGTTTGTTCCAAATTCTACGTTCCAGTATAGTAATTCAGGTTATATTTTACTGGCATACATTATAGAAAAGATTACAGGACTTACTTATGAACAATTTTTAAGTAATCACATCTTTTCTTCCCTGGGTATGAAAAATTCAGGCTGCGATAACCATGTGAAAATTATACCTAACAGGGCGCAGGGCTATGAATACGATAATGATATCGTTAATGCGGCGTATATTGATATGAGTTTTCCCATTGGTGGTGGAAATCTTTATTCTACAACAGAAGATCTATTTAAGTGGGACCAGTCATTGTATACAGAGAGATTAGTCACAAAGGACAGCCTCAAAAAAATATTCACTCCCCATGGCTTTGGGTACGGTTATGGTTGGTTTATAGATGAAGATGAGAAACGGAGAATAGTCTATCATGGCGGCGGTATTGTTGGTTTCAAAAATGAGATCGTCCGTTATGTCGATGATAGGATTACAATCATCATGTTGAACAATTTATCAACGACCAATGTGGAACGGATTAGAAATGATATCACAAGAATGATTTTTCAAGAATAGATATAACAAGCGCGATAATAGAAACAAAAAGAGGGGTTCAGCGCCCCTCTCTACGATTTCCAAGTTACTTACCTGCAAAACATATTTATATCATCCAATGCTGAATCAGCATGTCCTCTAACCAATGAACTCTCATCTCTTAATGCATCATGGATAAGTGGAATAATCAACTGTTTATTCACTGCCCCATGTATTCTTGCGATATGGCCAAAACAAAGAATGGCTATTCCTCTTATATTTTCATTTTTATGCCGAGTATATGGCACCATCAGTTCTTGTACGAACTCTCCATCATCCGCATTTAATGCTAGAGATAACAAGCCATTTACGATTGTTTCAGGGTTATCGGAGCCCATTCGGTTTATAATCTCTTGATTCTTCTCTATGTTGTTGCTGTAACGTTCTACTCTTTCGTGAACAATATCATCCAGTTCCTTTTCGAAGGAATCGATTTCCTGCCATATTTGTTGTGTAGATTTATTATCTGCGGTTCTAAGCTTTTCAAATGCATGAATTAATCTTTTCTTTGTTTGAACTTCTTTATCCGTTTGCTTTAAAATGGTTTGTTTATCTCTATACATAATGTAGTGTTTTTTGAAGTTCTCACGGGCCTCAGCAAGTGAATAGTCTTGATTAGGTCCGCCCCAAACTTCATCTGCATGCGGATCATCTTGCCCATCGTCTTCCCAGTCACATAAACAACATATCTCCCAACCTTGTCTTTCCTCCAGTGTGGGATAGCCACAACAAGGGCAATTAAATCTGTTCATATTAGTAGCTCCTTTTGATATCACCTATCACTATATTTGTTCGAGAGCCTTAATTAAAACGTTACAAGCCCCGTCCATACTCCTCATTGGCGCCGCGGATTGACCGATCCAAACATGTGATATGGCGTTATCCCCTTTGTAAATAAGCTATCAATCAGTCCGACCAACTCTTCTGACGATAGATCTTTGCCGTTTCGTATCCAAAGGCGAAACATAGATATTAATGTTGATATGTAAAACTCAATGATATATGGCGCTAAAGCATCATCGGATGGAAAATCCACAATCAATCGTTCAAAGGGAATTTCCCTTTTTAGCCGTTCCACAAAATGAACAGAGCCATAGTCGCCCAAGAGAGCTTTCAGAATTGCAATGTCCTCTGCATTTTCCAAGCACTGAAGTGCATCTTGGAAAGTATGTGTAGAGAACTCTCTGCCTGCCATTTCCTCGTTAATGGAATTCAAAATACGTTCTTCAACCCAGTCCAACAAGTCATAGATATCTGTAAAGTATTGATAAAATGTACTGCGGTTATATCCTGATTGGTTAGCGATCTCTTGAATGGATATTTTTTCGATTGGTTTCCGGCTATATAAATCGCAGAATACATTTACAAACGTCTGCCTTGTTTTGTCCGTGATTTCAGGTTGCTTATGCATGATTTCCCTCCATTTTCTGTTCAATCTGTTCAACCCATGATACGACAGATATTAAAAATCTGATGGTTGATGACCATATAATGAATCCATACAATAACATTATACAACACGTTGTTGGATCATCAACAAGAGCTAAAATATATTTTTAGGGAGGCAATATGAGAATTTTATTCTTTGGTAGAGGTTTAATATCCACCCAATATGCTTGGGCTTTGGAAAAGGCAGGGCATACCGTTGAGTTCTATGTTAGGAAAGGGAGAAAAGCAACCTTCGGAGGCTATATTGAGCTTGAAATGTGGGACGCACGAAGGGGGAAACAGTTCATAAAGGAAAGCTGGAACGTTCAACTCCATGAGGAGATACGTCCAAATTATGATCTCATTATTGTAAGTGTCAGTACGGAACAACTTCCAGAGGTAGCACAATTACTGTCGACTGTTACAGGAAACACCCCTATCCTCATATTCAACAATATTTGGCAAGATTTGAAATCAGCTATCTCACCCTTGGTTATGAACAATGTTGTCTTTGGCTTCCCAGGAGCAGGAGGCGGCATCACGGACAATAGGCTTAGAGGCGGCTTTTTTAAAATGATATTTCTTGAAAAACCACGGGCAGGGACGGAACAAATAAACAACATGGTCAAGGAACTATTTGAAAGTGCCCATTTTAAAATTAGTTGGATAAAGGATATGCAAAATTGGCTATGGAATCACTTTGCCATGAATGCTGCTATGGAAGCCGAAGTGTTGAGACAGGGAAGTTTTCCAGCACTCCTGAATCATCGTGACTCATTCGCCAATGTAGGAAAAAATATGAGGGAAATTGCACCTGTACTTAGAGCAAGAGGTGCGAAGATTGATATGATTTCTCTACTGCTGACTAAAATTCCACCACCACTTCTCAGTATGCTTTTTAACAAGGTTATCTTTGCAAAGGGCAGCTTAGCAAGACTTTCCATTGAATACAACAATACCAAAGCAGGTTTTTCAGTAATTGAAGTTGTGAAAGAAGCCAAAAAATTAGGGATATCTTTACCCCGTCTTACTGCAACTCTTGAAAACAATCAACGACACAACGTTATTGACAACTGATCCATCCGACGAACAGAAGCCACAACCAATACTTCGCGCTAAACATATTATTTTAGTAAAAATAACAATGGCCCGAACGCTAGAAGCTTCGGGCTAGGCAACTATTTAATAAGGTACATGCGGCTTATTTCTAGCAATATTAGATGTGATTTCACCTTACCTGAAAGCCTTTAACATTAAAAACAATTGATTATGAAAACGCACTTCATTCGTATAGATTTTTTTAATTAAACCAATGCACTTATCTATGATTTCCCCAGTGAACTTTTGGGACATGATGGCTTTATTCGAATAGATCCTTACTGTCTTCCAGTCATGAATAATTTGGTCCAATAACGGGTCAAGTGTATGTTTTGCATGGATATGATCCATGTTGTACTTATAGAGAGTATTTAACCTGTATTTCTCAGCACATTTTCTATAAATCGTACTGCTCAGTGTTTCTATAATCGTTTCATTTTTTATAATGAGCTCATAATTTTCTGCGAGCAACAGTATATTATTCAAACTTTCCGTTATTTCATTTTGATACCTACACATATTTTCTACGAATGTATTGATGGTTGTGTCTGCTGACTTCTTATTGTCCAAGATCTCATGATTACCGGGGGGCACTAGCGCATATTCCCAAAAGTAGTCTGGCATCTTTACGTGTTCCGAAGTCATGCATGACGATTTAAATTCTGAAAATGGCAGAGAATATTGTCTATATTCCGTAATATCATCAACCGTATATATTTCCTCGTTCATAACATTGAAGCCATAGACAAAAACAGGGTGCAGTCCATGTTTTTTGTTATAATAAAAGTCTCTCCCGCGTTGATAAAATAAATCAATAAATATGGAAATCGGATGACCACTAGCAATAGAGCTTATGATCTCATCTTGTAACGTATCTAGTGCAGGAGATTTTTTACGAATAGAGATCCCCATCGCCTCAAGGATCTGATCTCCCTCCTCAAGATCCAACACTTCTAACTTGAAATATCCTCTTGTTTGTATTTTTTGTTCATTAAATCTATAAATACTAATGACATTATTCAAAATCGGCAACTCATCTTTTTTGAAATATCTGGCTAGCGTTAACCACAAATTGTAGCCGCAATTAAAATAAGGAAAATTATGATGTGGAAACATTTTTGTCATGCCGTCGAAGGGCTGGAAGGTGTCCAGGGAAATCATTTCTTCCATACAATATTTCTCCTATACTAGGACGTGTCTTGAAACCTACTGAAGTGCATCTTTTACCGCCTTTTCGCCCCCTGCTACGTCACTTTCCCTTGACGTGCCCCGGCACGCCTGCGGAAAACTTCCTGGCTTGGAACGAAAATTCAGCAAAATCTGCCGCCTTCAGAGTTTTCAGACACGCCCAAAATTATTGTTGATATTACGGCTTTATTCCCTCTTAACAAGGTTCATCATCCGGTATTGCCTCGTTCCAGCCTTCATCTCTTCATATTTCTTCGAGCCGGGCAATGCGATGAAATCATGAATATCTCCAATACTCGTGCTCGCTTTGGCGTTGCTCGCAATCCCTTGTGTGCCAGTACGCTGCTTCGCACTCTCGTCACATGATAGAAGAACATTCGAAGTCACATCCTGATTACGGATTACAGACAGGCCTGCTTCCTCTAACAGTCTGACGTTCTGCGCTACCTGATCTCCCAGCATCAACTCCGTATACAGAAATACGCCGCCAACTCTCATGATCCGGTACACCTCTTCATAGAATTGTGATCGGTTCGGATAGGCATGTGCGGATTCTATATTTAACACCACATCGAAGCTCTCGTCTGCAAACGGTATATTCTCCGCATCGCCGACGAGATAGAAAGATTTCCCCCCTCGGGATTTGGCATTGCAATAGGCTATATTCGCCGGGCAGATGTCGAGACCGACAATAGACAGCGGCTTGAAATATTTAGACAGAGCTGCTATGTTCCCTCCCCTGCCGCATCCGATGTCGATCACCTGCCGCTCCCGAATCTCCGTCCTGCCCACTGTCTCAAGCAGCAGCTTGACTGAGTTTCTATTCCATGCATCGCCCGGCTCGATCACCGCATGTTGCTCATTCTCGTATGGGACGTAACCATAGTTTAAAAAGGTGGCGAATCGGCCTATACCGGACAGCGCAAGGGAGTCCGAAATCTCGCTATAATCCCGAATTTCAGCCTCTTTCCGGTTCCATTCGGAAGGGTGAGTAACCTGCTCACGCTGGTCAAGCATCGATACATAACGATCATCGATCGTATATACTGCGTTGCAGTTGCAGCATTGCAGCAACGCCTCCGACTGGACAAGCACACCCTTACAGCTGGAGCATACCAACTTTGCATGCAGATGCTGTATCATGACTATCACCCAGCCGATATATGCATCTGATTCAACGCGTACACATTGAAGTAATTGGGGATATTCAAGTCTTCGTAGTAATCGATCACAACATTGAAGCCGTTGGTTCGGAAGATGTTCTCAAGCCTGCTGATCTGTTCTCCGTCCAGTCCGTGTACCTCCATTACAATTTGCCTGATTTTGCCCCAATCCTCCGGCTCTATTCCTTCCAGCACCTCAAATTCACTTTTTTCCACGTCGATTTTGAGCAGATCAATGGCGTTCATATCGTAATAATGGATCATTTCAGAGATCGTAGTTAGCTTACATCGATGGATTTGTTCATTCAGAAACTTCGGCGACATCAGTTGATCCACAAACCGGTTTAACATGCGCGGGTCGTCGAAATGATCCCGGTAATGGTTGATTAACCCGTATCGGAGATCCTGATCGTGGTTCTCCCGGTATCTGATCTGGACAGAATCCGTGGACATCGTGGGGAAATAGGCAAACTCCGCTTCCTTGATCTCATTGGAAAGTCCGACGTTAACTGTTATTACGCGAGGCAGCGAGCTCGTATTCATCTCCAAGAGCTTAAACGTCGGAGGCAGTGGCTCAAAGGCATATACCCTGCAATTGCTCTTGCTGCTGACATACAGGGTGAACATGCCGATATTCGCACCAACGTCCATGACCGTGCCATGATCCGGGAGCGTAATCCCGTGTTTGAAATACATCTCCTTCTGGAAAATCTCGTTGTAGAGGAACTCGGTCTCGCCTTCGTTGTTTTGATAGATTTCGATCCCGTTGTGCAGCCGCTTCTTGGCAGTAGTCTCTGTCTGCGGCGAAAAGCTCTTGAACTCCATCTTGCTCATGCACTTCACCCTCTCAACCATTTGTTATTAGCATTTCTCTAACTGCTGGCACTCTCATAGTGTCTGACAGCCAGCTTCCAGAACAGCCTGACGACCAGAAGCGATATCACAGGAGCTACAAAAATCCATATCCCAAGGAAGAAGTCCAAGCGGTCGATCAAATAAATCGACGGCATGTTGGTAATAAACAAGATAGGCACGACATACAGCCCTATCCTCTGTAGCCATTTGGGGTATATGTACATTGGCATATTGTTGAAATCCCAACACTTATCAATTATGTCAAAGATCGAACCGGACTTCACTGTCCAGAAAGCAAGAATTTGCGGAAGCAGAAGCACCGAGTAGGTCACGATCGTGCTACTCAAGATTACGCCGATATATCCAGCCACGTGCATGAAACTTGGCTCGATGCCAAGCCGCCGCCAAGCCACTACGATCATCGTGATCCCGGCGATCAGGTTCGGAATCGGGAACGCGTAGTTAACGTTTCGGAATGAAATCATGAACTGCAGTGATAGCGGCTTCGTCATATACAAGTCCAGCGTTCCGTTGCGGATATGGCCGGAAAATCTATAAAAGTTATCCATAAACAATCCGGTATAGATTGCGATCATAATCGTATAGGTCCCGGTGAAGATCATCATCTGGTCAGGAGAAATTCCATTAATTTCGATCCCCAGCTGGAAAACGAAGATGACATAGATCAGCTTGGAAAACAGAAATACGGTCTCCATGATCAAACCGGAGTAGAAGTTCGCTTTGTATTCCATATAACCGACCAAACTGTTCTTTGCGAAAATAAAAAACATACGTACGTGCTTCCGAATCTCACTCAAGCGGATACTCACAGATCTAACCTCCAACGGCTACATATTTCTTCATCCCGGAATCCCAAGCCAACTTGGAAATGACCAAAAGCACCGTTACCCAAACGGCCTGCAAGAGGAGCCCGCTCACGATCTCATGAACCTCCAAGCTCCCGAGGATGATCTTAACCGGGAAGAATACGACATACTGGAACGGTAAATAGCTGGAGATTGTGGCAAACGTATCTCCGAATATATTAAGCGGAAAGATGGCGCCGCTGAGCAGATAGACGCCTTGATTGAACGCGATATACACGCCCCAAACCTCAGTAATGATGAACGCGAGCGCACTAATCGAATAAAAAAGCAGGAAGTTGATGAGCATTCCAAACAAAATACTAACCAGGAACATAACGATCTGCCCCACTCTAAGCTGAAACCCCCAAATCTGAGTAAACACGGTCATCAGTATGACGAATAAGACAAGGACGACCCCGGTCTGAACCGTTTTCTCACCAAAGAAATTGCATATCCGATAGCTGAAATAATGAATGGGCTGAGCGATAAATTTGCTTAGTCCGCCCGTCTTGATGTCATTCGCGATCTCCCCCTCGAAGCCGGCAGAAACCAGCTTGGAGACGACGCCGGACAACACGGAATAAATGATGATCTGTGAATACGTATAGCCGTTAATAATCTCTTGCGGCGAACTGCGGAACACAGCTGTCCAGAGAAAGCATTGGACGAGTATGATAAAGCCGCCGCTGATAATGCCCATCAGGAAATCGGTCCGGTACTCCATCGCGTTCTGAAGCGCAAGGATGTACGTCCTTTTATATTTCTGCAAGGCTTTCATGTCTGACCCCATCTTTCTGATATAAGCTTTCGATGCCTCGCTCGACAGGTATATCTTCAACTGTGAAATCGAGGATCGGGAACCGGTCCAGTATCATTTTGGAAAGCCGCTGGAGGTCATGCTTGTCAATTTCCATGACGGCATTCATGCCGTCATGTTGAGTAATCGTGCCATAGTCGCTCAGCGCTTGCCTCGGCACTTCATCCGTAAATTGCAGCTTGATAATCTTTTTGGCATGCAACAGCTCGTTCACACGCCGAAGATCGCCGTCGTATACGATCCTCCCCTGATTGATGATAATCGCTCGTTTACATAGATCCTCAATATCCGCCATGTAGTGGCTTGTCAGAATGACCGTTGCCTTCGTCTGCTCGTTATAATCCTTCAGAAACTCCCGAATGCGTTTTTGCGAGATCAGATCGAGTCCGATTGTAGGCTCATCCAGGAAAATCACCTTGGGCCGGTGAATGAGCGACGCAATAAGTTCCATCTTCATCCGTTCCCCCAGCGAGAGTCTCCGCACCTGAATATTAAGCAGATCTTTAACATCAAGCATCTCCGTAAGCTCATCAAGAACAAGGTTGTAGGGCTTATCCTCGACCTCATAAATGCATTTGTTCAGGTACAACGATTCGTTCGCCGGTAAATCCCACCACAACTGTGATTTCTGTCCCATCACGATTGAGAACTGCATCTTGAATTCTTTTTTTCGTTCCCAAGGGACATAGCCCAATACCTTCGCTTGCCCGCTTGTCGGATACAAGATGCCGGACAGCATCTTAAGCGTAGTTGTTTTGCCAGAACCGTTCGGGCCTAAAAATCCGACCATCTCACCCTGCTCGATTACAAGGGATATTTCGCTAACCGCTTCTTTGATCAGTGATTTCCGCCTCACTAAATTTTTGAGCGATTTTTTGAGCCCCAGTTCTTTCTCGTAATACTTGAAGCTTTTGGATAACCCCTCCATCTGGATAATACTCACTTGCGCACCTCATTTATGTGAATTTAGTATCGTTATACACCATGCAAATGCAAGACACTGCACTTGGAACAAGCCGGTGTCAGTCGTTCATCCATCATTTCCCTTATCCTTCTGTAGGTCATGCTATGCCATAATTCCTGTACAGACGTATCATGTAATTTGCCGATCTCGAACTCCTTGAAAAATTTGCATGCGATAATTGTTCCGTCGGGCGTAATGTCCATCCGGTTCGAGAGAGCCAGGCACTTCTTGTTCATCGTACCTTTGCCCTTCACCTCTTTGCCGAGCACGAAATCTTCAATCTGGTCATGATCCAGATTCGGCTGGTAGCGTAAACGCATTTTCCAGACCCGATTATTCACCCGGTCCAACTCGCTCATCAAAGCAGGGATACGATCCGGATCAAGCTTGTAGTTAAAGGCGTGCCAGCTTCGTTCGCCCTTGTGCTCGCTCGCCGGAAGGAAGTCGAACTTCTCGTCAAAGTAATTGTCCATTCCCTGCGTGCATTCGTCCGAGATGTACCACGGGAAGCAGACCATGACCATATCTACACCGACGCCCTCCAGAAAGTCCAGCAGATCGTAAAGCTTGTCAGTCATACCATCGTTAACGACGGTATGGATCGTAATTTTGCCCTTGAACCGGTTTTCCTTGCGCAGCTCGACCAGCTTCCGGATCGCATCGATCGCCTTGCTGAATACCCCTTTGCCGCGAAGCGCATCATTCTCTTCTTCGAATCCATCAAGCGCAATGAGCAGCTCCAGGTTGTCGGAGATTCTCAGCAAGGCGTCCAGCTTTCGCTCGATCAGCACCGCGTTCGTACAGATCGTCGTCTCACGAGGATGGGCTTCAAGCAAATCGGCTAAACGGTCGAAATGGCTGTATACGAGCGGCTCGCCGCCCCAGATATAGAGCCTCGACTTGGCTGGTTCCGTCTCAAGGATCAGCTTCTCCAGTAGCCCGTAGTCGAGCTGTTCGCGTTGCTGCTCCGGTGTCATGAAGTGATGGTAGCCGGTGTCATTCCATTGATAGCAATGTTTGCAGCGCAAGTTGCATTGGTTCGTCAGTTTAATCCCGACCGACTCTGGCAACGGTGTCGCGTAACCCGCTATTTTCTCCATGTTCCGCTTGGTTTCCACCGTATTCTTGATCGTACGTTTCAATATTTGCAGATCCTTAGCAGAATGCTTAATCTCAGATTTCGGATTCATATCAACACACCCTTCTTAAACGTAATAGGTCATTCACATGAATCAGTAGATATAATACCTTGAACAAGCCGTACAAATCGGAAGCATATTTTTTTTCATATACGCGCGATACTCTTTGTAATTGTCACTGCGCCAGATATCCAGCAAATTCTCTTCGTTCACGTTGCCGAAGGTCAAATCATAGAAGGCATGGCAGGGCGAAACATCACCTCTTGCCGTAATCTCCGCATAAGTCCATGGAAGGGAGCAGCGTTTTCGTTTATCCGCCATCTGATGGAATTGTCCCGAGAAATAATTATGCAAATTTTCTTCATCTATCGTCTTCGGATAGGTAATCACATCAATACTGTTTTTCAAGCAATACTCTTTAACTTTATTGAGCTGTCTCGTCAATTCGGGAATATCGATCTGGCTGAACGAACTATTGTCTTTCCAGACCATCCCCTTGGCATACGGAGCTTCATGCACGCCGAATTCCTCACGAAGAACCTCCACATATTGGGCATACTGCTCTTCCGTGGCATAGAGCTGCACTTCCATGCTGATATGGTCCAACATCGACAAGTCCATATGCTTAAAGAAAAATTCCTCGACGTACATATAGGTCAAGGGTGTAATGATAAAGGATACACCCATCTTCGGAAATTGCTTGCCTTTGCTTTGCCGGAGCTCATAGAGCTTCTCGATTCCTTTGATTACTTTCTTGAATACGCCTTTGCCCCTCTGCCTGTCGTTGATTTCCTCAGGGCCGTCGAGTGACACCCAGATCTTATTAGGCGGAGTCTCGACTAACATCTCGGCATGCTTCTCAAGCAGTGTGCCGTTCGTGGGGAAGTCCGCTATGCTTCCATAATGATTGATCATGGCGAGAATATCGCTCAGCCAAGGGTACATCAGCGGCTCGCCGCCGAAGAAATCGTAATATGGCTTGCCGGGGCTGCACTCGATAATGATCTTTTTGATCAGCTCCGGGTCCAGCTGCGCTAATGTTTTTTTGCTTTTGTAGGGCCCTTCGAGTCCCCATTCATAACACATCTTACATCGTAAATTGCACTCCTCTAGCAGCTGCAAGACGATCCATCTCGGATAGCTCACCGTATCCTTGGCAACACTCAATTTACTTAAGCTCATCGCATTACCCCTTCTGCCATTGATATC
The DNA here is from genome assembly GCF_900102085.1 of Paenibacillus polysaccharolyticus. Classification (GTDB taxonomy): domain Bacteria; phylum Bacillota; class Bacilli; order Paenibacillales; family Paenibacillaceae; genus Paenibacillus; species Paenibacillus polysaccharolyticus. Next base: position 149,130 of record NZ_FMVM01000014.1, read on the forward strand.
TTAGCTCTTCGTTAACGCAACCCTTGAACAATAGTGATCCACATAATTCGTCCGTTCACCGGGTCTGTTCTTGATCGCTTGATGCATCTCCTTAAGGATATCTACAGAAAAATCCATCTCTCGCCACTTCTCGTAGCGTATTCCAAATCCAAGCGACTCCCACAATTCCAGATTGCTAAGCTCATGACTGCCGAACGGCTCCAGAAGAATAAGAGGCGTTTCGGAGGCAAGCGAGTCGATCAATGTGCCCGCTCCCGGCTTGGCCACGATAGCCATCGCCTCAGAAGCGATGTCATATAACCAATGATGATCAGCCTCAGCGGTATATGAATTCGTATCTTCTCCTGCTATTTCAATGTATGGCGGAAATTCGTGCAGACCGTTCGCGCTCTTCACCCAAGAACACCATTCCGGATCGTTCATCCAATATCGGTGATCGGGATCGGGCTTCGCTTCCTTCCAGTCGTAAGCTACAATATCAAGCCCATAGTTATGACTGGCAAGCTCTGGAATTGTACTTTGATAAGTGCCCATCCCCCAACCGCCGCCATGAACAACAAGCCGCCGCTTCCTTGATTCGAAAGGCAGTGTCGTACCAGGAAGAACCGGGATTTCGTATCGAATTGCCATCTTATCGGTGTCATAGAGACAAGCATTGTAATAATGCTCGTCATACCGGGGATGAAACTTCTTCAGGCTCTTCCAGGACGGAGCCAGATCTGAATCGACGTAGAGCAGGTCTACATGAATCGGATTCGGCAACATCTTCTCCCTATACAAATCCAGAATATAGATCCAGTGTCCGGATAGCGATATGAATTCGTAGCGTTCTTCCGCTTTCCAGGTCTCCAGCAATAGCTCAACCTGGGCATAATCTATACTATTGCGGATATCCATCGGCATGCGAGCCGAAATATTGGCAAGTGCGAAATTACTGTGGTAAGCCGTCCTGCTATCTGCAATATGCTCCCTCTTGTCGTGCTCCAAAAAGCTTTCGAACACGAGCACTTCCGCCTTGATATCCCTTTTCCCGAACTCGCTTGCAGCTAACAGGCCGGGAATATAGAACCCCAGACCGAAACCCGAGCATAGAATCGTTACTTTACGCTTCCCCATAAACTCTCTTCCTCCATCCATGGTTTCAAGCACTTCGGAATACATCAGGGGGCGATCTTGAAGGATAACGACAACAGAACCTCCTTAAGTTTCGCGGACAATCGTTCGTTATCCCCTGTCCCCTCGATCAGCGAATAATACAATCTGCCCTTCACTTGCTTATTCCGGATTCCCTTGCACTCGCTGACGACCTTGTTAATAAAGAGTGTATTCGCGCTTAACGGTAGCATGCCAAACCCTCGATCAGGCTTATATAGAACACCCTCGCGGTCCAGCAATTCCAGCAATTGATCAAATGATACATCCCCTGCAAACTGTAAGGTCGCATGTGTCATACTGCCGGCCGTATCGTGCTTCTCGAGATACCGGTCAACGTAATGCTTGATCAGACTCATTGATTTTCTTGCGTTGACCTCAACAATCGGAACGATACGGCCGTCTCTTAGTAGCATCGAATCGACGCATACGTCGCCGTGATAACCCGACTGATAAAGCTCGCGGGCTACCAGCTTCATTACACCAAAGTACTCTGCTTCGTGTAACGTATGAAGTAGCCTGTCATCGGCTGTATAGGAGCCTTGGTACGCGAAATTGTGATTGACCACTTGCTGCACAGAGACATGACGGTACGCACCGTCCGGATCGATGTGGAATTGGCAAGAGAAATCCAGCTCTTTGAGGAGAAACGGCTCAATAATAAACCGAACCGTTCTTCCCTTTCTGCACTGATCGGCGAGATAAGAGGTAACCCGTTGCAGAATCGCTTCCGACTCGATTAACAAATTCCCCTTCCCGGATACCCCAAACTCATCTTTGATCAGAAAGGGGCCTTGTTTCAGCAGAGCCAAGCCGCTTGATAGCAACTCTTCGTGAGAATAGACCGTCTGGCTGTCACACTGAAGCCCAAGGCGACGGTTCAATTCGGCTGAATACAGCTTAGAATTAACCGTCTGAACCGTCTCGACAGCTGGACAATCCTGTTCCAGCCCGAAACGCGCAGTAGCACGGTCCACTCCCGGAATGACCGCAAAGGGCGATAACCGGGCGCCGTTCAGCCAGTCTGGATCTATGTCACCCACTTGATCCGTTGAGGTGAGCAGGTCGAATATATTGGCGGTTCTGCCTGCGCTTCCTCCATCAGGACTCTCAAGATCGGTTGAATTGGACAGAAATTGGAATCCGATCTCATGCAAATACGCTTTATGAGAAGCGTTCATTCGATAACGGGTAATGAGCCTATCCTGCGCCCCGCAAAAAGGGAAGAGCAGCTCATCCATGGCCATCACGACATTCTCCATTTCAGGATCGTGAACCGACGGCAGTTTGGCTTGATTAGGGTCGCGCCAGAAGCGTTCCGCGTCAAACATCCCGATAATGAGCTCGGACTTGCCTCTATCGTTCATACAGATGCCGTCTTCTGCAGCTCCGAGATATAATTGCAGAAGATTGTAACCGATTCCATGCAATCGAAGTCGAATTGTTCAAAATCGATTTCAATGCCGAAGTTCTCCTCCACCTTCAATAAGAAAGTAATTAGCTGTAAAGAGTCCATCCCCCCGTCTTCCATGATGCTGGAATGCCCATTCAAGCTGTTCTCCAGCTGGGCGTCATCCTTGACTTCGCTTATCATCGCTATGATTTGTTCCTGCATAGGTACCTCCCGTTTAATGGATATATTGACCCTGGTGATAATGGATCGTTCAAGTGAGTGCATTATGCAAACTGATCGCCGGTTCCAAGTCCACGATGGTGGCTTCCGGAAGATTCTTCAAATAAACTGACTGTTCATACGTAAGGTTGGTGAGCGTTGCGTTGCTCCCAAACGAAATAGGAATGGTTCTATGCATGATTCACAAGATGTCGGGTCAAATACTAGGAGAGATTCTTGAGGTGATTGGACTCACTGTGGTGTGGTTGTGCCGGAAAAAGCGCTTGAAGCAATGCGGATCGTTGAAACCTAAGACGGCATTAGGCTGCCAGCAAACGGAATCTTTAAGACAAGAGCAAAGGTTTGGCTTACGCAATACGTTGCATCGCAACGATTATAATCCCAGCATCACTCCCTCCATGAATATGCCCTGTTCACCACGGGCTTCGGGTTAAGGATTCTATTCGAGTGCAGAAGAGATATCCACAATTAACATCATTGGCTCCCGCAACATTACTAATTGCCTACCTTCTTCAGCCATCGTTCAAGGAATATGGATTCTTCATTTTCTATATTCGTAATCAGCGTTTGTAAGTTTTCGGAAATACTCGTATCCCTTGTCAAATTATATTTAATCGCTAGATTCACCAGGATCTTTGCTTTAAGTTCAATGGCTGTGAATTCATCGATATGCTCTTGATTTAATTCAATCAAATGCCGATTATCGTACAAGTACTTGAGTCTTAGCGTCATGATCTTCTTATGATCATAAAGTAAATGAAAGGGTCTTATATCAAGCATAGCCTTATGTTCGGATGTCTCTTTCGCATAATTAAATAGAGTTGTGTATATTTGCATGCCGAAGTCAAGATTATGCCTGTCGCCCCCATAGTTGAACATCTCCCAATACTCCGGCGTTTTGTTAGTGAAATAATTTCTTATCGAATTCACTAGGGTATCTGCACTGAATTTATCCTGATATTGATTATTAAATGTATACAGATAAACCATTTCTCTTAGATAATCATGATTCGTTGTTAGATGATTCATGTCAAACGCTAGATTGAAATCATTAAATGATATCTCAGCCTGACTATATACCCCGTTCTTAAAAAAATCGGAAACATAAAATATCTCTCTATTCAAATCATAGCCGTAAACAAATATGTCATGATGCAATTGAAGTTTATTGTAGCGATCGCTTAGGGGCACGTAGAAATAATTGACCATGGTGTGGACATAGTTATTCGCATTAATATTTTCTATAATAAAATGAATAACAGAGTCCCATTTAGTTGTTACAGTATCTCTATGTATCTTTTGGGTAGTAATCCATTTGCACGAATCCGAAGGCCGCAGCTCATAAGTCACAGGGAAATAAAAATCTCCCCAATGATGTTTATAATCTTTGTTAATGAATAATTGGACATAATTGTTGAATATCCATGGGTGAGCGCACTCGTAATGGGTAAGTATGGACAAGAGATGAGCATGTTGCGTATAGGTTGTAATCATCGGATAACTGACCGGCAATAATTTTCTGCCTAACGTTTGAGTTGAATTTTTCAACCTTTCATTCACCCCTGGTTATTTGGTTAAATGGCTTAAAGATTCCGAATCAGTATATCTCATTTAGCAATAAGTGCTTCGTACTTGCCCTGTCCAGTTTTCCTGTTTTTGTTTTTGGAATGTTATCTATAATCCTCCATTGCCTAGGCACTTTATACGATGACAAATGCAATTTGCAATGTCGTGTCAGTGCATCTATATCAATCAGGCATTCATTAAAAACTTTTAGAAATGCGATGGGAACCTCGCCTAACAGATCATCGTGTACACCAACAACCATGACCTCCTCCACTTCTTTCAAGCCGTACAAAAAATCCTCGATTTCTTCCGGATAGATATTGATACCGCCAGATATAATGATATTCTTCTTTCGACCTGTCAGTATAAGACACCCTGATTCATTCCAATATCCCAGATCCCCTGTCTTTAACCACCCCTCAACAATGGTAGCGTTCGTTAACTCCGGGTTTTTGTAATAACCGAGCATCACATTCGGGCCCTTGACCCAAATTTCTCCGATCGCTGCTCCTTCAACCTCATTCTCTTCTTCGTCAACAAGACGAATCGAAACGTCATTGATGGGTGTTCCACAGGATAAGTAGCGCTCTCCCCGTTCCATCATGCTCACCCGCGGAGAAGCTTCGGTCAATCCATAGGTTTGAATAATGTCCGCATGAGGAAATATAGTTTGAAGATGGTCTACCAATTTCGCGGGAGTCGCCGCGCCGCTAATTACAATACATTCAATGGAATCAAAGGCACCCCAGTTCTTTGTCTGATGGAAATCGGAAACAAAGTGCATCAATTGCGTAGGCACCGCCGAGAATGCCGTGACCGCCTTATTCTGAAACAGTTTAAACGCGGTGCGCGGCAACAAGGGCAAGCTGATAAGTTTAATTCGGGTTCCATATAACATGCAAGAAATCAATTGCGTGACAATCGTAGAACTGAAATGAACGGGCATCGTTACCAGAAACGAATCTTGATTCGTATACCCCACCTTTCCGCCGTGTGCGAGCGCATTCGTTAATACATTCCAATGGGATAACATAACGATTTTAGATTTTCCGGTTGTGCCCGATGTAGGAAGGAGAATCGCACATTGATTGGGATCGGACTGATTGGTTAACGAGATCGACTCGAACGAAGGCATGGGTTCTTGCGATACATCCTGAGCGGTAACCCAAGGAATGTCACAATTTAAATGCGCAGGCTGTGCAGATTTGCTGATAACTAATTTGGCGTCACTGGCATTTAAAATATTTTCAATTTCAGTATTGGATGCCGAATAAGGAATCGGTACTAACACATAACCGCAGAATTGAATGCCAAGCGCCGCAAAAATGAACAAGGGCTCATTATTTGTGTATAATGCAACATGACTTCCAGGCTCAAGCTTAAAATTCTTGCGGATATATAAAGCAATCAAGTAAGCTTCTGTCATCACCTCTCCGTAAGTCCATTGCTGCTTTAGATCTTCAAGGATAATATGATCTTGGCGATTAGAGGCCTCCAGAAATAGACGCTGAATGATCGTCATCATAGCGTTTTCTCAGTCAAATAATTAAGGATTAATCCAGCCGTGGAGAACTTCTCAAATAACAGATCTTCATCAGGGATCGAGATGTTAAACTTCGATTCCACTAAAACAATAAGCTTGACGAAGCCTACGGAATCGATCCCTTGGTCCAACAAACGGGTATCGTGGTCTTCCGGATACTCGATGTCCAGCTCAGCAAAAATTTCGTCTTTCAAGATCAATTCTATTGATTTAGACATCATGTTTCCCCCGTTAGATAATCTTTAGAAAAAGGCTAATTAAAGAGGATCATATACGTGATGAGCAAGTGAGAGTGATTGTGAATAAGTTCATAACGATAAACAAGGTGAATTTGTACTGAAAGAGTTGTTTACAGAGTTGTTTACAGAGTTGTTTGCAGGGATGCTGCAATTCATGTTGGAGGCGGAGTATGACACGATGCAGGACATAAACAGCTTGACGCGAAGAGTACAACGACGGAAATAATTGAGGGTTACCATCGTCAACATCGCAAAGCCTAAAGAAAAAAAGCATTTTCCCAAGCAATGAAGCGTTGCTGAAAATGCTTTACAAAACGAAGAGAAATATCATTCGTAAATGGATAGGTTTAGTACAAAACTGGGACTAAGTCCCTCATCACCTCTCCATTTTCTTCCTCGACGGAATCGAATTATATTGCGTAAAATTTTGCTTGGAGAGCGTTTACACTAGTGATTTACAGCACTAATTGATTGATATATTAAATATAATTACATATATGCCAATTGTCAACAGTTTTGAAAAAGCCCTTTGATGCCCTCAGGAATTTTGTCTTTGCTTGATGGGAGATCACCTTCGGTTAATGCAATCGTGTTTCTTTCGTTTGGCACTACCTACAACAATCTTCCATTAAAATCTTCGAAGAAACCGAGAGCTCACTACGCTCAAAGACTTAAGCTATTATGCTCACCATATTGTGCTAACCTGCTACTACAATGAAAAATGTCTCGGATCACTATGATCGAATCACTAAAAGGGTTGGAATAGCTATCCCAACTTTGAGGGATTGAAGAGTGATTGCGTATATCACTATAATTCAGATATTGGATTAAAGTTAATTTAGATAGCGGCAAGGGTACCGAAAAGGGGGATGCATATGAATCATCACACATCAATGGCTCCGAAACGGCAAAAAAGCCGCTCTGACAGAGTAAATGAGTATGTAAAATCGCCAGAGAAGCAGAAGAAGCTGTATAAAAAAACGTTATGGCTTGTTGTGGTCTCACAAATATTCGGAGGAGCGGGGCTGGCTGCCGGGCTTACTGTTGGAGCGCTGCTTGCGCAGGACATGCTAGGCAGCGACAGCCTTTCCGGTCTTCCCGCAGCTTTGTTTACGCTAGGCTCTGCGGCGGCGGCGCTGATCGTGGGAAGGTTTTCACAGCGATTTGGACGCAGAGTCGGGCTGGCTGCCGGATTTATAGCGGGTGGAGTTGGAGCAACTGGCGTTGTGTTTGCCGCGCTCTGGGATCAAATAGCGCTCCTATTTGTGTCTTTGTTGATTTATGGAGCTGGCACGGCAACCAATCTGCAAGCCCGATATGCGGGTACGGACCTGGCGCTGCCGAATCAGCGGGCCAAAGCAATCAGCACAGCGCTGGTGTTTACGACAATTGGCGCGGTGGCAGGTCCCAATCTGGTAGAGCCGACTGGCCGCATGGCGACCTCCATCGGTCTTCCTGCTTTGTCGGGGCCCTTTATTCTAGCGGCAGTTGCATATTTGATAGCGGGCCTGGTACTGCTGCTGTTTCTTCATCCTGATCCATTTATCGTTGCCAAGGCGATTGACGAAGAGGAAAGATTGAATAAAGGTTCGCAAGTGAAAGACGGCAAAAGTCTTCAGGCAAGGGTAGACACAAGCCGCCCGGAGAGCTCTCATAACCGAAAAGGACTCATTGTGGGGGCAACGGTTATGGTGCTTACCCAAATCGTAATGGTGGGTATCATGGTCATGACGCCCGTTCATATGAAGCAGCATGGTCATGGGCTTGGAGATGCAGGTCTGGTGATTGGCATCCATATCGCATTCATGTATTTGCCTTCCCTGCTGACCGGCGTGCTGGTGGATAAGCTTGGCCGTACCTTTATGTCCTGTGCATCAGGCGTTACGCTGCTGCTGGCAGGTTTAACCGCGGCTTTTGCACCAGGCGAATCCATGGGTTTGCTTATTGTAGCGTTGGCGCTTCTCGGCCTAGGCTGGAACTTTGGACTAATTAGCGGAACGGCAGCCATTATCGACTCCACAACGCCGAAGGTTCGCGCGAAGACACAAGGCACGGTTGACGTTCTGATTGCGCTGGCTGGCGCGTCCGGCGGCGCTTTGTCAGGCATGGTTATGGCTGGCGTTGGCTACTCCATGCTTTCCCTTGCCGGAGGATTGATGTCCCTGCTGCTTATTCCGGTGGTGGCCTGGTCATGGAGAAAAAATTCAACCTCTCATTCTGAAAAGGGGTAAATGCCTAATGTAAGACTGAACGAGTTAATAGAAAAGGAATGCAACATTGAAGAGTCTTTGAAAAACAACAATAATACTTCAGTGTTCACCGAATTAAAACAAATTCTCGAATCATTTTTATCCTTCAGGGAGTTGACTCCAGAGATCTTGCACCGACCCATTAATCGAATTGAAATTAAAGCAGAAGGGTTCGAGAATCTTTTATAAATTCTCGAACCCTTCTGCTTATTCTTTAATCCTAACCAACATCGCCACCGACTCCACATGCACCGTATGCGGGAACATATCCACCGGAGTGACCTCCACCGTGTGATAACCTCCATCTTCCAGCACGCGCAGATCGCGTGCCAGCGTACTCGGATTACAGCTCACGTATACCACACGTTCCGGCTTCATCTCAAGGATAGTATCCAGCAGACGCGGGTCGCAGCCTTTGCGCGGGGGATCAACGACGATGACATCAGCTTCGATGCCTTGTTCCTTCCAGCGAGGGATGACGTCCTCGGAGGCACCCACTTCGAACTTGACGTTCTTCATCTCGTTCAGCATCGCATTGCTACGCGCATCCTCAATGGCTTCAGGCACAATCTCTACCCCATACACTTGATCCGCATGTTGCGCCAGGAAAAGAGAGATCGTTCCGATGCCGCAATACGCATCGATTACGGTTTCTTTGCCGCTCAGTCCAGCGTATTCTACCGTTTTTCCATACAGCACTTCGGTCTGCACCGGATTGACCTGATAGAACGAACGCGGAGAAATTGCAAATTGCACATCCCCGATAAAATCATAGATTACATCTCGGCCCCACAAAACACGGGTCTCATCACCGAAAATAACGTTCGTCTGCTTTTTGTTCACGTTCTGGCAGATGCTCGCCACCTGAGGAATCGCTTCGCGGATACTGCCGATCCACTCGTCTTTATGTTGAATATCCCGGCCATTCGTCACCAGAACGAGCATCATCTCGCCTGTACGGAACGCTTTTTTTACTACGACATGACGCAGCAGGCCGCGGCCAGTTTCTTCGTTGTATGCACTGATGCCGAGGTGGCTGCCGATCTCCTTCACCTTCGCCACGACTTCGTCATTGTGCTCGTGCTGAATAAGACAGGTCTCCATATCGATGATTCGGTGACTTCCTTTGGCATAAAAACCACCTACCAAACCACCTTCGGTTACACCAATCGGCACCTGTGCCTTATTCCGGTAACGCCACGGCTCGTCCATTCCCATCGTTGGCAGTACACGAATCGCGTGTTCTGTATCTTCTTCACTCATGACACCTTCAAGCCGCAAACGAATGCGATTACTTTCGTTGGTTTGCACAGTTTGTTCTTCTATCTGTTCATCGAATGGAGATTGTTCCGAATGGTTTGCCTGAGTCTCATCCTCCACCATCACGTTCAGCTTACCGATCCGCTGCAAATTATCGATCACAAGCTGACGTTTCCACGCCAGTTGGCCAGCGTAGCTCATATGCTGAATCTGACACCCGCCGCATTGATCGTAGATCGGACATGGTGCGGATACACGATCTGGACTGGCTTTGACAATCTCAAGCAACTTGGCGTAGCCATATTGCTTCTTGGTTTTCATGACACGCACGCGCACAGTTTCTCCAGGAAGAGCACCCTGCACAAATAGTGTATAACCGTCCGCACGGCCTACACCCTCGCCGTCATGATTCATGCCGATGATCTCAATGACGGTTTCTTCATTTTTGCTAACGGGCAATCCTTCGATTGGTGCGGATTCACGCGTTCTGCCTTTGGAGCGCACACCAGAAATAGATGCACTGCGTGGCCGCACCTCTTTACCTGAATGACTTGTAGATGGACGAGTTGATTGCATGGATTGACTTGGCTGACGAGAAGCTGAAGCATTCCCTTTCCCTTGAGGAGCAGCCGAATTCCGGCGGTTTTTTCCACGACCGCTGCGGTTCGTATTAGACAACGTACATTCACTTCTTTCTTATATAGTACACCGCCTGCAATGACGGTGAGTTAAATTAATATGTTGACTGTGTTGCATTGTTGATTGTGTTGATCTGAATCGAGTTCGCTCGAATTGAGCTGATCTGAATTGAGTAACCTAGGCTTTTTAAATTGTTTCGATCTGTTTCGATCTGTTTCGATCTTTTTACATCTGTTTCGATCTGTTCCGTAATTTTCATAATCTTAATAAAAAATTTCCTTCTTCACGCCAAAAATAACGTTCCAAAATTCTAACGAATCTCAGAAACGTTATTTCATTGTAACATTTATTTACCGATGGAACAGCTGCAGATGATGCTTTAGATTCGTAAACGTCGCAGGCAACGTGCCGCCTAGCTCACCGTCCAGATTCAGTTGTACATAACCTGGTGAATTGACTTCCATGTGATCCGTCTGGAAATGAACAACCTTTTTGTCGTTCAGATGCTCTCCGCGCAGCGCCAAAGTAACAAGACGAATCATATCCGCCAGATTACACTTGCGTACACCAATGACATCGAACAACCCATCATCAATGGTTGCCCCCGGAGCCAGCTTCTCGAAGCCGCCAACGGAGTTCGTATTGGCAATGAGGAACAGCATGAATTCATCATGAATTTCTTCCTGGCCATTCGCACGAATGATTAATTCCTGCGGGGACAGGCTTGCCATTTTCTCAATCCCCTTCATATAATAGGCCAGTTGCCCGATCATCGTTTTCAAACGACTCGGTACTTCATAGGTCAATTCGGTTAACGATCCACCGCCGGCGATGTTGATAAAATACCTATCGTTCGCCTTGCCCAGATCCAGAGGGCGCGTCTGCTGCTGAATAACCAGATCCACATAATCTTCCCACTGTCTCGGAATGCCGAGCGCACGCGCAAAGTCATTGGTCGTCCCCAGAGGAAACACACCCAGTGGAGGGCGATTGTCCCGCTCAGCCATACCATTAATGACCTCATATAACGTACCGTCTCCGCCAGCAGCAATAATCATGTCGTATCCGCGTTCAATCGCCAGTTCCGCTTCCCGGGTCGCATCGCCTTCCCCCGTTGTAGCATGACACGAAGCCTCAATACCGCCTTGATCCAAACGTTGCAAAATATCAGCTAGACGTTTCTTCATTTCTTCCCGGCCTGAAGTCGGATTATATATTAATCGAGCTCTTTTCATCTGATACGCCACCTATTCCACATTATCCATGAGTCCGAATGTCCTCATCTTCTTACGCTGCATCAGTCCACCAAGGGGCATCATTATAATTAACACAACCATGAACTTTCGTTAATCCTGCCCAAACACTATATATAACTATGCCAGAGGAATGACGTCCCATTCCAAAAGCTATTGCTTCTATCATATCATCAAATGTAAAGATGTCCTAGCCTATTCCAGCCGTGACTTTTTCATAAATCCTAATACCAAAACTTCCCTACCCTAATAAACATCCAAAGTCATCTTGAAACCGATCTTTCCATCTTCTTTTGCAAAAAAACCACTGATCTTCCATTCTGCCCGCTTGCACCGGAATTAATCTCCATACTATCTGCTGTCCACAACTAATTATATTATGACAAAAATATACAGCAAATTTACAAATCTCAATATAAAAATATAACCTAAATCAATATTTTTCCAGTACCATGGATATACAGAACACATCCATACATAACTGACCTCACTCTACTACGTTTACAAAGGAGAATTGCACAATGCAAAAAACCAAAAAACTGGTACTGATGCTAATGGTTACCCTCCTCGCCTATTTACCGATAGGCACCGTTGCGGAAGCAGCCGTCATTAATCATGACCAGGTCGTCGGTTTTCAAGAAGTAACACCCGTAACAGCCACGCAAATCACAGCCAAACGTTTTCAACCTTTCCTGAAGGTCTATCATGGATGCGTGCCTTTCCCAGCCGTTGATGCACAAGGTAACACCAGCGCAGGTTTGGCAACGTCCGGATCACACAATGGCGGATGCGGCTCCAACCTGGGTCAGGTCTATTCACGTTCTGCTTGGCATAATGGCGTCTGGGCGATCATGTACGCATGGTACTTCCCTAAAGACAACCCATCTCCGGGATTTGGACATCGGCATGATTGGGAAGGCATCGTCGTATGGGTAGACAACCCGGCGGTTGCCAACCCGAAAGTACTCTCGATCGCCTACTCAGGTCACGGGCAATTCACCAAAGTGGCACCAAGCAACAGCAATATGCAGGGCGATCATCCGAAAATCTCCTATAATAGCACCTGGCCGCTCAACCACGAGCTTGGTGTAACCAACGTAGTTGGGGGAACTCAGCCGCTAATCGGTTGGGATGATCTGACTCCAGCTGCACGTAATGCCCTGAATACAACGGACTTTGGCAGCGCCAATGTACCATTTAACGATAACAACTTTGCGAACAATCTGAATAAAGCTTGGTTTAGATAATGGTTAGATCATGGATTCACACAAAAAAACCACGCTCTAGAGCGTGGTTTTACGTTATGCACAAATAGAAGATTCTATTTATAACTTCAATCTTTAAATCTTAAACTGACTTCAATCTTCAACCTCATCACACTTCTTCAGCAAAAACTGAATCTGGCGCTCCAGCCACTGCCCAAGCAAAGGATGAGGCAACAACGTTTCCCCACTATATGCATATTCCAACTCTTTAAGTCGACCTGGAATAACATGCTGGGTAAAATAACCGGCACTCAAAAACAGCGGTGCCACAATGACGCGACTGCCACGCTCTTCGGACCAGTATTTCGCCTTGTCATATACACTTTCCGGATTAAGCAATGCATAGTCTGTATGAGCGACTCCACTGATTTGCTGCACTCGTTCCGCAAGCGAAGAAATCCCTGCTTCCCAACGCTGGCGGAATCCATCGTGGATACTGCCATGTCCGACAAGCAGAATCGTTTCCTGCTCAGGTTGCTCTGATAATGACCGAACCTTGTCCCATACCATCACTGCAATATCAGGATCATTATCTACTGGATAGCCAAAATGTACCCGCGCCCTCACCTCAAATGGTTCAAGATCGGTTTCACGCTCAGGTGCATCCTTCGCCCCAATCGCATATTCGATCTCATCCACATGGGTGCTACCAGAGGAAACAAACAACGGTACAACCAACAAATCGGTTACACCTTGCGCCTCCAGTCGGTTAATACCGTCCTGAATTAAACGCCCATCCACCAATTCCAGAAATCCAGCTTCAACGGGTAACGGATCAGGCAGATTCAACCGGGAAATCGCGTCATCGACGGATTCCACCCAGGTTTTCTCCTGAGAACCGTGACTAATGATGAGTACACCCGGCTTCTTCATGACTTAGCGCCCCAGGCGTTCCAGCGTCATTTTATAACCGTCGTTCCCGTAATTCAGACAACGTTTAACACGCGAAATTGTAGCCGTGCTCGCGCCCGTCTCTGCTTCAATCTGGTTATACGTGTTGCCTTTGCCAAGCATACGTGCTACTTCCAGCCGCTGGGACATGGATTGAATCTCGTTCACTGTGCAGAGGTCATCAAAAAAGACATAACACTCTTCAATATCCTTAAGTGTCAGGATTGCCTCAAATAGTTGTTCAATGCTTTTATCATTTAGCTTTTTCAGCTGCATTTTATCATCATCCCCTAGCGGTTACTGTGTACATCCATTGTACCTAGCCTGAGTTGGTATTTCAAGCGTTAACGATTTCACGCACTACAGAACAAAAACACATGTTACCGCTTACAAAACATACTATTGTCCTCCAGAGGCGGACAACGAGCATAAAAACTGCGATAATCGCCCCTTTAGGGGGAACATTTCCGATTATTTATCTAGGATTTTATACCTGTAAATTGTTACAAATTTGTGTCCGAAATTCATTTTTCTTCCTGAAAACCATCTTATAAACGCCGGCATGACTTGCGCCCATTTCCGCAAATATCCCGTTTTCCGTGATACCCGCCTACGCCGCCTCTCCGCGAATGACATACAGTATATCAAAAGGGAGTTCCACCCTGCTTGTTGTACCATGATTTTTACAGGATTGATTTCTCGGTGGAACGCAATTCCGAAAAATCTAATATAGAAGGAACGTGATCGTTCATGCCACAGCATTACTATCATCGCCCGCCAGGAACACGACAACGTCCGGCTCCTCAAGGCCAGCAGCAGGCTCGCACCTCAGCTTATGCACCGTATGGAAATGTGCCACGCTCTCTCAATGAAGCCCAGATCCAGCCGATGTACCCCGGAGTTCATCCGACTTACCCGGGCTTCGCCGAGGTTGAAGCCTCCGGTCTTGTGCCCTATGGGCAGGGCGCACCCAGCGGAGGACTTTATGGAAGCGACGTCGTGCCCGTTACTCCAGTCGTTCCGGCTCAAACACCTGCCTCTTCAGGCAGCTCAGGCTTTTCCCTTGCCAACTTAGGTGAGTTAAAAGGCATGATTGACCGCTTCGGCGGCATTGACGGCATTATGAGCGGCGTGGCCAAAATGCAAAAGGTCGTCGGCGGTATTCAGCAGATGGCCCCGATGATGAAACTGGTGATGGGCATTCTGCCTTTTGGAAAAAATAAAAACAGTAGCAGCGAAGCCGACGCTGATTATGAAGAATACTCGAAACCTCGCCCGCGCAAACGCCGCAAAAAAACGACAGGTACACAGCGGAAACGCACCTCTTCCCCAGCGCGCCGGAAAAACGCAACATCCAAACCGCGTCCCAAAAGACGCAAAAGTTAACTCTATTCAGGCACTCCCCTTACGAAGGCGGGTGCCTTAACCTTTTTGAACAACTAAAAAGCAAGAACTTATGTTCTTATTCTGGAAAATGGGGTATACTAGAGACTACATATAAGGAGGCAGACCATGGAACTGTTCAAAGATAAATATACACCTGCTCTCATTGATCGAACCGCCAATCAGTTGCATCAATTCTATCCAGATTTACAAACACAGCGATTCCGCGAACTGGTTTTCGCTGAAGGCTGGGAAGCGCTGGAGTTCAAGGCAAGGATACGCCGAATTACGGAATCTTTGACCCATGTTCTGCCCGCCGATTACGAACAAGCCTTACATATCCTTGAACAGGCAGCTCCACAGTTGCGCGGGGTTGAGTACCTTTTTGTGCCTGATTTCATTGAAGTGAATGGACTTGCCCCCGAAAACTACGAGTTATCGATGAAATATCTTAAGGTATTCACACCTTATTCAAGTTCTGAATTTGCGGTGCGCCCGTTCATCCAGCGTTACCCGCTTAAGACGTTGAAACAGTTGATGGAATGGACAGAAAGCAGTGACGAGCATATTCGCAGGCTTGCTAGCGAAGGCAGTCGCCCTCGTTTGCCATGGGGAGCCAAGCTTGGGGATTTGATCGTTGATCCGACGCCCGCGCTTCCGATTCTGCATACACTCAGGCAGGATGAATCCCTCTATGTACGAAAAAGTGTAGCGAATCATCTGAACGATATTTCCAAGGATCACCCTGATCTTGTTCTCGACTTAGCTCAAGCTTGGTACGGTCAGAACGCGCATACCGACTGGATTATCCGCCACGCAAGTCGTTCGCTGCTGAAGAAGGGGCACCCTGTTGCACTGAGCCTGTTCGGCTATCACAAGCAGGAGGCTGTTCATATTGAAAACCTGAAGCTGGATCGGGAGCAGATTGCTACGGGAGAGGATCTTCATTTTTCATTCGATGTGGTGAATACGAGCGGCGAACCGCAGATGCTGAGGCTTGAATATGAGATTGGTTATATGAAGGCTAACGGCAAACAGGCACCCAAACGCTTTAAGTGCTCGGACAAGATGTATGCCAGTGGTCGCAGTACCGTCAATACCAAACAATCATTCAAACTCATTACGACACGGAAATATTACGCAGGGCTGCATACGCTCACGATCGTTGTGAACGGGCAAAATACGGAATCCGCTTCTTTTGTGCTTACGTTAGACTGAACTTCGAAATGGAAATTTCACTTTAGTTATGCACAAGTCTCTATGATTGAATCACTTATGCACATGTGGATAGAAGAATAGACAGAGAATAGCCGTCAGGCAACAAACAACCTTGGGAGCAACGGATTTCGTGTTCCGCAAGGTTCGCCTGACGGCCTTTTTCTCTTTATTATCAAGTTATCCTGTTTATTTAAACCAGCCGCGCTTCACAAACCAGGCCACCATACAGCCTCCAAGGACAAACATCAGCAATAACACAGCACCGTAACCATACCTCCACTGAAGCTCCGGCATATGGGCGAAGTTCATGCCGTAGATACCTGCAATTAGAGTGAGTGGCATAAATACCGTCGTAATGACCGTCAGTGTTTTCATAATCTGATTCATTCGATTCGAATTCAGTGAGATATAGCTATCGCGCAAGTCTGCCGTCATCTCCCGATCGGCTTCGATCATATCCGTCAGTTTGAGCAGGTGGTCATAAATATCGGTAAAATATGCCGTATGTTCCCCTGTTCGCTGTACATGTTGCGAATTAATGACCCGGTAGAGCAGATCCCGCATAGGGACAACAGTGCGTCTAAGCTTCAGGAGTCGACTACGCAGGTCAAACACCTGATTCATCAATTCTTCTACAGACTCCTGACCGCCCCGATTTTCCAGTTCAGCCAGTTCATCCTCGATGGAAAATAGCGATGGAAAATAATGATCGACCAGTTTGTCCATCACTGTATAAGCTGCCGCCACCGGCCCTCTTGCCCAGATGGTACGCTCATGCGCGTGTTTCAGCAGTCTGTCCCAGGCTTCGTCCACTTCTTCCAATCTTCCATGATGGAATGACACCAAAAAGTTCTGTCCCAGGAACAGATCTACCTCTTCTGCCTCAAGCGTGGCTGGATTCAGCGCATGTAACACAAGAAACTGCAGATTCTCATAATAATCCAGCTTGGGACGTTGCAATACATGCAGACAGTCTTCAATGGCAAGTGGGTGAAAATGAAAATATGTATCCAGTAGCCGACTTTCTTCTTCGGTAGGCTGGTTGAAATCTGCCCATACCCAGGCATAATCGTTTAAATCCAGCTGTTCAAGCGGCATATTCACCGTGACTTGATGATCCCGTGTAATCGCAAGTGTACGAATCATGGATTAGACCACGTCCTTGTCTCTTATCGAAGTTCTGATTTCATTGTATACTATGAAAAACAAAAAAAGCCAACCCTGTTGGCTTCTCTCATTTCCCCTATCCACAGTTCCCTGTATCCACAGGAAGGTTTCTTTTGGTTTATCATTCCACGGATGGCTATCCACATATCCAGCCTGTCCACATCTTCGTGCACAGGCATTTCTTCAACTCATTGTATATTTATCCACATATCCCGATATTCACATCGTTATGAACAGGTTCGTCCTTCACTTACTGTATCCGATCCATGGATACCCGGCCCTTCTGTTGACAACTATTTAGAAAATAATCCAGTACAACAGACCTGCAAGTGCTCCGGTAATTGGAATCGTAATGAACCACGTAATGATGATACGTCCAGCCAGTCCCCATTTTACAGCCGAGAAACGTTTCGCCGAACCTACACCCAGAATCGCGGATGTGATTGCGTGTGTCGTACTTACCGGAAGGTGCAACAATGTTGCTGTGAAAATAACGGATGCAGCAGATAAATCGGCAGCAAAGCCGTTAATTGGTTCGATTTTGAAAATTTTAGTCCCCATCGTTTTGATGATTTTCCAACCACCCACCGATGTCCCCAGGGCCATAGCTGTTGCTGCTGAGATTTTAACCCACAGTGGTACTTCAAGATGATCCTGTACCTTGGCTGCTACGAGTGCAAATGTAATAATCCCCATCGCTTTCTGCGCATCGTTGGTACCATGAGTGAATGCCTGCAGGGCAGCCGTGAAGATCTGTACCGTACGGAAGCCTTTATTCACATTGTGCGGACTGCGTTTGGCAAACACATATTTAAGAATCGTCATGACGATATAACCAATGGCAAAGGCAATCAGAGGTGACAACAGCAAACCTCCGACGATATCAATGAATCCACTCCATTTCACTTTGTCCGAGCCTGCTCCAACGAGCACTGCACCTGCGAGCGCTCCGATTAACGCGTGTGAAGAAGATGAAGGAATCCCAAACCACCAGGTAACCAAATTCCAGATGATCGCGGCAATCAAGGTGACGATGACAACCTCGATCCCGTTATCAAGCTTGGTGGGGTCCGTCACGCTCCCCCCAATCGTCTTCGCAACACCCGTAAACATCATCGCACCAACAAAATTCATCACGGCCGCCAAAATAATGGCGCGGCGCGGCGTCAGTGCACGTGTGGATACCGATGTGGCAATGGCATTAGCCGTGTCATGGAAACCGTTGATGAAGTCAAACGCCAGTGCAAGGAAGACGACTATACCTAATACCCAAATCGTTGTTTCCATTATTCTCTGGCTCCTTAAGAATTACGCATGATGATGGATTCAAGAACGTTCGCAACATGCTCGCAATCATCCGTTGTTGTTTCAAGGCGTTCGTAGATCTCTTTGCGCTTGATCAATTCAATCGGATCGGACACCGTAGCGAATAGATTCTTGATACAGTTACGCAATACTTCGTCGCCTTGGTTTTCCAAATCATTCAGACGAATCGTATATTCACGAATCGCCAGCAATTTTTTCTGGGACAGCAAATGAATCGCCTTCTGAATTTCGTAAGCCGATTGACGCAAAATTTCTGCAAATTGAACGATATATTCGTCCGGGTCCACCAAATTGTACATATAGAAACGGGAAGCTGTAGCTTCAATGCCGTCCAATACGTCATCAAGAGTTGTTGTCAGTTCCATAATATCATCGCGTTCGATCGGCGTGATAAATGTTTTGTTGAGTTCTGTAATGATCGTGTGCACGTAGTCATCACATTGCGACTCGTACTTCTTCATTTCATTAGCAAAAAGAGTTACATCCTGAAGGTTGGAAACATGCTGGGAGAAATAATCTGCCGCTTGAACAACCGTATCTGCCATATTCTCCAGTGTTTCAAAAAATATGTCCTTCTTCTTCTTAATCTTCATAGCTCTATCCCCTCTTCGAGAAATTGCGCCGATAACCGATGAAACATGAAATGACAACCTTTGATATCTTATCATATTTGTTTCATGGTTTGTACAAAAGCTGCGATCCTTTTTTATATTCTTCTCATATTAACCTGAAATGAATCTTAATTATTTGGAATTATGGCAAAATCAGACTCCGATTTTACACTGCGTTTACAAAACTCCACATAAGTCGACGCGTGACCCGTCACAATTTTCATAAAAAGCGCTATGATACGACAACACATCATCACCAATCTTAACCCTTTTCATCGCTCTCTTTCATTTCAGCCTGCAAAAGTGATTCATTTCGTTGTGCCAATCGTTGTATATGGCTTATTCTTGTTCTGCCAGCTTCACATGATCTGCAAACTGTGGATGGTTCGGCACAATGCTAATGTAAGTTTTCCCGGGCACCAGATTCATTTCACGCCCATCCTTCACAAAACGAATAATATCTCCCTCTTTTCTAACCCATTGCCCGCGAATCATCTTGCCCTTCTGAAACAGCATCGCTTCACCGCCATGATCCACGTTTACGGATAACCTGCCTACATCGTCGAGCACCTTATGGTCTGCCCCAGCAACAATGATATTGGCTGCACCTAACTGACTGCCGTTATCTTTATCCTCATCTGGCTTCCCGTTCACCATTCTCATATATCGTCCGCTAACTTCATCATAATCATACGTTACTTTATAACTATTCAATAAATACTGGATCTCAAACTGCTTCACGCTCTCTCCCGTGGAGGTCGCTCCTGCCTCGTCATACTTGTACACTGGTGATTGGAATTCATGGCTGTACCCTTTCTTGTCCGTACCTTCTCTAAGCTTGTCCACAGATGTATATAGATTGTGAGGCGCCTTGCGTTCTTTGGAACGCCAGAAGTAAGGCCCGCCATTCGAAATCTCATCCATGTGCTGTTTTTGCTGTTTTTGTAAAATGGAATAGGCCTCCGGACTGCCTCCGGCATGAATAAGCACCCCGTCATAACTTTCACCAAGCTCGATCAGGTATGGACGAATACTACGTATTG
Organism: Paenibacillus polysaccharolyticus; assembly: GCF_900102085.1. GTDB lineage: Bacteria > Bacillota > Bacilli > Paenibacillales > Paenibacillaceae > Paenibacillus > Paenibacillus polysaccharolyticus. The sequence continues at coordinate 169,568 of NZ_FMVM01000014.1, forward strand.
GGCCGACGGTTTCTGCTCCACCTTCACTCTGAAATATAGCAATGAACCGCGTAATCCCACCTTCGGCAAGCACCTCAATGATAATATCGGCTGCGCTGAGTCCCGATTGGGGACGGGCGGCAGGTGCATTGTTGATCATGACCGCTAGTGGCCGCTGCGTAGACGCTTTCTCCACGGCTAGTCCCGTGAAAGGAGCTGTAAAGCCAGAATGAACAGGCTCCTCCACAGGCTTCTCTTCTTGAACCGGTGCAGGTGTGGGCTCCGGCTGGGGAATTTGGGCTACCTCTTTATTCTGGCAAGCAACAAGACTAACGGTAAGAAGGCAGATTGATGCTGCTGATATAGCTTTGTTCCAAGAAAATAACTTCAATATAGGACCTCCTGAACGATTTGGCTGACTTTCTTCTGCTCGTCATGTGATATTCCTCTCATGCAGGCAACCATCTCACGTATTTCTTTCCATTTAATCACAACGTTTCCGTTTTGTCTGCGCCTTCTAAGCCTTGTCTTATCTCACAAGTTATCTTTGAATCTTGAAATAAGCAAATAAATATGTCCTAAATGTGAACTTCTTAAACCTTACTTAAAATTTGAACTAGATTGTGATTTTAATCACAAACAAAACACCATTCGGAATATACAATAAAGACATCAAAGGTGATCACTTAGAAAAACAAAAACAACACACACTAGATTCCATAAAAGGAGTGGTTTATATGTTCAGCTTCAATCAATGGCTTAGAGAAAACAAAGTGGCAATGTGGATTTTGACAGTACTTCGGGTGTATATCGGTTATGACTGGATGACTCACGGATGGAGCAAATTGACCGGCGGATTCCAAGCTGGCGGGTTCCTCACTGGGGCACTGGAAAAAGCAACAGGCGATCATCCAGCGGTTCAAGCTTGGTGGGCAACGTTCCTTGAAAAGTTCGCTATTCCAAATGCCGGATTATTCGACTTCGTGATCCCGCTCGGTGAATTCCTGGTAGGTCTGGGACTCATTCTTGGATGCTTCACAACGCTGGCAGCTCTGATGGCGATGGTCATGAACTTCGCGTTCCTCTTCTCGGGTACAGTAAGCACGAATGCTCAACTGGTATTATTGGAAATCTTCATCGTCGTAGCTGGTGCAAATGCTGGTAAAATTGGTCTGGATCACTGGGTACTTCCTTACCTTCGCGGATTGTTCAAAAAGGACAGAACCATTCAGCCAACAGACACACCAACCATTACACCCACTAAGAAAACGGCTTAATCATTAAAAATATAAGAAACTCAGCCCTGCTTCCCCCCTTGGAGCAGGGCTTTGTATTGCATGATTTTCATTCATTTGTTCAGAACCTGACAACCTATGCTGATCTGCTCTTATTGCCCCCCCCTCTTCCATATTCTTCAACCTTTGTGCATCCGAGTCTCTACACTTGCTCACCAGTAGAATCCCATATTATGATGGTTATAAAGTCTAACAGTACAAAGGAGTATCCCTATGCCGACGCAGCGCCGTCTCGAGACCGACGCCGATTTTCAGGAAGCCATGACCTTAAAACATAAAATCCGGGTATTCAAAGATAACCACCAGATTGACTCTGGAGGTATCATCATTCGTTTTGACGAGAGAACCGTTGTTGTTCAATCCAGTGTCAGTGAACTGGCCTATCACTCACGTACCGAATGTGAGTTGTTCGAACTTCGCAAATAATCACCGCTGAACACCCAAACCCAAAAAAAGGTTCCACGCAGTCAATCAACTGACCGCAGGAACCTTTTTGCTTATTTATAATCTTACGACTGTATTCTTCATTTCGCTATCTGAATTGATATTTCTGTTCTCATCTGCCCCAAGTTATATGCCGTCGCCAAACTGCCAGCAATTCAAACTTAACGTGCCGCAGGCATACGACTGGAATAATCGCTTCGCTGTGCGAGACATATCTGCTGTGCCCATTGCGTAGAACAATGGCGCAAGATGTTCCATGCCATAAGACGGAACGGCCGTCCGCGCATGAGGAGCTTTTTTTTCATACAGAAACAATTCTCTGGTATTCCATTGCTCTAGACGCTCTCCGAGCCAATCATCAAACTCGATAGCCCAGTCTTGTGGCTCATCATCCTGTGCCAGCATTCTTAAATTATGCACGGTTCCACCACTGCCGATGATAAGCACGTTATCATGCCTGAGTTGCTCCAGCATACGCCCGATATCATACTGCTCTTGCGGAGAACGTAGCGAATCCACCGATACAGCAATCACTGGAATGCTTGCTTCAGGGTACATATGCAGCAGTGGCACCCATACGCCATGATCCAGTCCACGCCCACGAACAGGTCGATGCGGCAAGTTACTACGGGAAAATAACGCACATATCTCGCTCGCGACATCGGTCTGCCCGACTGCAGGGTATTGTATGGTATACAACGCTGAAGGGTATCCGTAAAAATCATGCAAGGTCTGATGGGACTCATCCATCGTCACCGAAGGCTCGGGACAGTCCCAGTGTGCGGTGAATACAACGATGGCCTTTGGAGCCGGCAGCCTGTCTCCAAGCTCGTTCAAAAATTGAGTGTAATCACTGCTCTCCAACGCCAGCGTAGGAGAACCATGCGCAATGAATAGTGCAGGTAATGTCATCGCTGCCAACCTCCAGACACGGATAGGATGCTTACCTCTCTATTTTACCCCGAAGCAAGCGCTTTTCCAAGTTAATACCCGTGACTTTTGATTGATGTCGTAAGGCTTTATCTCTTAGATCATCCAGTGTTGCCAGTTCTCTTCAATCTTCTGACGCTCCCCGAGCCATTCTCTCGTACGTGTAATCAGTTGTTCGCGCTCTTTACCAGATGAGAAGGTATGATTGCCCTGGAAAATGATTTCCTTGTCGCAGCGCCCTTCCTGGCGCATCCAGAACACTTTTTGATACAAGAACGCATAGTCCACAGGGATGACTTCATCGGAAGTACCGTGCACAACCAGCACATCTCCGCTGAACTTCACAGCTTCCTGGAATGGTTGATGCTCCGCCAAAGAGTCAAAGAATTTAGGCGTAAATTTATAGCCAAGATAGTCGGAAGCCCCTGCTCTCACACCCTCGTCATACACATCCCTGCCCGTAATCTTCACGATATCGTTGAACGGATAACCGACAGCCGACCACATGACAAGATTTTTAACCCGCTTGTCACGTACAGCAGTCAACAGCGCAACTGCTCCGCCCAAGCTATGTCCGATCAGAGTTACACGTGTAGGGTCGACATCACTGCAGTTCACAGCATAATCCAGCACAGAACGAGTCTGCAGTATCATCGACTCTAATCCTTCTGCTCCGTACTCCCCACTGCTTTCTCCGCAACCGATGTAATCAAAACGTAGCACCAGATATCCGTCTTCCGCGAGTTCACGAGCTGTCTTCACGAACAACCGATCCACTCCAATTCGGCTTCCCACAAAACCGTGGCAGATGACAGCCAGAGGAACACGTTGCTGACGTGTCTCCTCTTTAATATCTTTGACAACCGGGTAGTGAATGGTCGCAGTTAACTCCTCTTCCCCGTGACGAATGCTGATCTGACGTTCCATACGGATTTCCCCTTTCATGGTGACCTTGTTATATAAGTTGAACTAAAGTTTTTACACAGCCCACTCCGATGACAGAATAACCTTACAATCGCTGTTATCCCCAGATTTTTTGTTTCCCTTTTCCAAAGGGGAAAATCCGGTGATAAAGGCGAACGCTTCGCTTTTTCAGGTTTTTTCTGTCCTCTCCGTTAGAGTGTAAAAGAAGAGTTCAAATTATATAGCAGTTCCTTGTTATATAATCAACGTATTTTAATTAATTGTATTTAATCCGATAAGTTTAATGAGTATTAAGAAGATATTAGTATATTATCATTCCCTCACCCCCAAGTCAACGCGAGAAATGAACACCTTAGGTCATGTAAAGCTGTTCTCTTTTCGTAAGCATTATCCGTAAAAAAAGAGCCTCGCTATATTCAGCAGGGCTCCGAAAATTTCTGATTCATTCCTGTATTCTTGCGTTATATCTGCACGATCCTACTCATAGCTCCTGCGAAACATCGCATGAGTCTCAATACGTCCGTTCCACTCATGTTGCTGACCTGCTCCCTCGTTGTCCCAGAAGCTTCTTCCCTGCCAGTTATCATCATTCAACTCTTCGCCGAACTCAGTATCCTCCACTGCCTCTTCCATCGGTACCACTTCATCCATGGCACCACGGGAATTACTGTTGAGCAGCATCTTTCGTGTGAGATCTGATTGTTTATCCATGCTAACCACACTCCTATCCATCATTTCAGTTTGGAAATGCTACTATTGTGATGGATTGGGCAGCTCTTTATTCACGGTTCACAGAATCGTTGCTTCTTCCAAGCAAGCCATGTATATTCACAACTTCACAGGGGAAAATAAAACCAAAATCTCAGGCACGCCTATCCCGGAAGCCTGTTACCGAAAGGAATGAACTCATGGCACATCTACTCGGATGGATTCAGCATCATGGAAAACTGGTGCTCTTATGCACTTGTGTTGTGTTAGCCTGTATCGGGCTATGGGTAAATCACAAGCAGTTGTTTTATAAGGAATGACTTTGCGAAACGAGAGCCCTTCCCGTATACTAAAATATCGTCAGGGTCTTCATGGAATGGAAGAGCAGAACGTGTGAGACAGGGGGAGCAAGCATTGGGGATTTCCTATAAAAAGCTGAAAGAAATACAAAATCGGCAAATCACAGAGATGAGCCGTATGACACCAGACAACGTACAATTGTATAACCAGATCAGCACCATCGCAAGGCAAGCGCCAGCAGACGAGAAAACACAGGAAGAATGGATTCTCGCTGCGGGAAAAGCCATCGTACAAGCACAGAAAGATAACAAATCTGCACGCGAATTGTACGGCTCTGATCTGGAAGAAGATATTTATACCCAACTTGGAGTAGGCTCAGCAGATACATATGCGCAATCAGGGGCAAGCACAGGGAAAGATTCAAGCAGGGAAAACCGTAGCGGAAGTGTCCCTCTCGAAAAAAATCAAGCTTATCCGAAACAACATGCCCGTTCTGCTGGAGATTCTAAAAAGAACATCAAATCCAGCATCGCTCAGTCTGACGATCAATCGGATACACCAGAACCTGTGAAACGGACACCAAAATGGTATGTTATGATTGCCTGGGCAGCCATATCCGTTGTCCTGTTCATTCAAGGATGTGCAGGACTATTCTTCGGCCTAACAGACGGCGATACGGAGGCTTTCGAACATATCAGCTTGTTCTCTCTCATCATTAGCGCTGTAGGCGGAATTGCGCTCGTAGAGATGCTGCGCCGATTAGCAGAACGTCCAGACGATCAGGGGACAGACAAACATGTCATGCCCAAAGTTAACGTTCGAGGCATTATCATTTATATCGTGATCGTTGTACTTGTTCTTTTTGTGGGTTATCCACTTCGGGATAAACTTCCTGTGTTCTACATGGCTCCATGGGTTAGCGCCGTTATTGGTATTGTTGGTCTTGCTTTAATCCGGCCTATTTTCGGGCAAAAAAAGCAGGCGTGATTGAAGAAGGCAATGTCGAATGTGGTTGTTTCGTGGTACACATAGATGTTCTTTTACTTTATAAGAAATTCCATTCAAGAGACCGTCAGGTCTCTTTTTTTATTGCAGATTCGTATTTTATTTGTGACGGGGGTGGTGATCCTGCTCCAGTCTGAGCTGATTGCGTAGTTTCATGCCTTTGCCTGGCGTTTCCCCGAATTCACGCTTGAACATACGAATAAAATAATTCACTTCCATGCCTACATTCTCCGCAGCTTCCTTCACACTAGCCTCAGGATGTTCATTAAGCCACTCCAGTCCCTTTTGTAAACGCCAGCGTTGCATATACTGATGTCCAGTCACGCCATAATGCTGATGAAATAAACGATTCAAATGCTGCACAGAGTAACCAACTGCCTCGGCCACATGTTTCAATAACAGATCGTCCTGATAATGAGCCTGCATCAAAACGATTGCCCGGTTGAGTCCCTCCAGACCAGCTTCGGAACTCCCATGTACATGTGAAACATAACCAACTGGAGCCATAGCCTGAGCCAAGTCCAGAATCAGCTGGTAAATCAAAGTGGACATTTGCCACATCGACATCCCGCCCTGATCCAACCCCTTCCACAGTTCCGTCATCTGTGACCAAATCAGGTCAAACCCGGTTAATGTGCGAGGTCTTTCGCACATGATGCCTGTCGTCCGAAGCACTGATTCTGCTGATTCGCCGCCGATCCCAATAAACCCCAGCTCTCCACACGTTCTTTTATGCGGGGTATATTCGTGAGCAATGCCCGGCTCCAGAGCAAACAGTTGCCCCGAGCCCACTATGATCGTTCCTTTGCCAGAAATGTTAAACAGTCCTCCACCATCGCGTGCCAAAAATAACTGATATACTGGAAATCCCTCCGGTCGATGCAGTCCTTTCTCTTCCTGTGTGCCCACACCGTACAGGTATAGCGGCATCCGGGAATCCGGCTGCCCCGTCAAACGAAATGGTAACATTGCATCCTTCCTTTCGGCTCATGAGCTAGTCACGCTCTATGACTCTTATTATCCATGGTTTGATCCAAGACCAGCAATGGCCTTAGGAACCTATTTGAGCTTGTCTAAATATGGAAAAATAGGGACATAGGTCGTACCGAGAGCGGTTCCCTTTCCTCGGCATTAACGGATGCAAAGAAAAAACTCCCTTTCCAAGGAGGGAAAGGGAGTTAAGCATTACAATTCTATTGCTAACTTTGTGCCGTAGTTTACTGCGGAGGAGTTGATTGTGTAGCTGCTGGAGCTTTTTCGAGCTTAAATGCTTCAGATGGATTAGAGATCGTACTTCTATTGGTTGTTGTATTAGACGCAACTGACACAATATATACGGTGTACTCTTCTCCTTCCACAAGACTAGCCCCTGTAGTATCTTTAGCATTGGTATTCAAAGTAACTTCAACCGCTTTGGGATCTCCTACTGAATAGTTACTGCTGGAAGTAGCTGTAGCCGGATCAACAGATCCTCTTCCCTTCACAATATACAATTGATATGAGGAAATGCCAGCTTCATTAGATGGTTTGGTGAAAGTCAACTTGTAGATTGCTTCAGTTACAGTACTTGATTTCTGTAGACCCGTAATAACGGCTGCTTGAACAGATTGTACTATGTTACTAATACTAAATTCGTCGGAAGCCACTGAAAGACTTGATGAACGAGTTGTACTGTCGGATACAGACATAATAAACACTCTATACTTTTTCCCGATCTCGATAGATCTGTTATTAATATCCCGGTATCCATCGCTCAATGCGAAAGTAGTGCCTGCACTGCTTTTATCCAAATCATTATAATAATTAATATTCATCGCTGTATTTAGCGTAAAACCAGGTACCTGATCAGCCGGGACAATAAACAGACGATATTTGGCAATGCCTGTTTCATTCGATGCTTTGGCAAAATTTACGGTTACATCAGAAGCGTTACCCGCTTGTTGTCCCTGATTTTTAACCGCTACACTTACACTGCCCACTGCTATTACAGGAGAAGCACTACCTAATTTAACTACAGGCGATGCTGAAGACAGCGCGCTAGATTGAGATGAATTATTATTCACCGCCAGGACGAATACCCGATAATCAACATTATCACCAATAAGGCTGCCATCCGTTGCTCTAGCATCACTTGCTAATGTGAAAGCCTGATTACTCCCACTTTTACTTCTATAGGTGTAGAAGCCGTTATTCAATGCAGTATTCAGATTAAAACTTCCTACAGCCGTATTTTTCACAACAAACACACGATAATGATTCACATTATTCTCATCCGTTGACCGGTTGAATGTTACACGCAGATCACTGCCATTCCCGTTATCCGCAACATCGGTTGCACTCACACTGGTCGGTGCGATAACCGTTGCATTCGGTGTTAGCGTAATTTGAGCCGAAGATGAGGAAAGTGCGTTCTGACTCCAGTTACCGTTACTATTTACGGACAGAACAAATACACGATAAGCGTTGTAGTTCGCAATTCTATAGCCATTGGTATCAACCGAGTTACTCGAAAGTGTTACGGTCAGATTACCACCTGTTTTATTCACTTGTGTATAATTGTTCGACGCATTGGCAACGTTCAGGTTGAAGCTTCCTACGTTATTGGCAGGTACGACGAATACTCGATAGTGAGAAACATTGGACTCATCGCTGGCTCTGCTAAACGACACGCGCATGTCAGTTCCATTTCCGTTATCCGCAATATCTGTAACAGACAGGTTCGTTGCCACACCTGCATTGCTATTGGAGGTCAGTCTCAAGACATTGGAGGAAGCTGACAACGCATGGGTATAGTTGTTCTGCTGAGTGCCTGCTGCCATGACAAAGATGCGATAATCCTGCAAGTTTGTGATGTTATAACCGCTGGTATCCCGCATATTCGATGGCAATGTAACCACGAGGTTATTACCTGTTTTGTTCACGGTATAATATAAACTGGAAGACAGATTACTTGCTGTAGGCAAGTTAAAGCTGCTGGCTACCGAGTTGCGTACAACAAACACACGATAGTTCGTTACCTTCGATTCATCCGATACACGGTTAAAGCTCACCTGAATATCGCGTCCATCTCCATAATCCGAGATGTCTCTCACTTGTGTAATGACCGGAGCCGGAGTTGAATTCAAGGACAACGTCAGGGAAGACGAAGCCGCAGACAGCTTGCTATCTGTTGCTGTATTCGCACTTACAGACATAATGTATACAACATACGCGGTTCCGTTTTTGATCAACTCGCCCGACGTATCCCGCGATGAAGAGTTCAGTATGCTTTTGACTGTGCTGGAATTCCCTTTATTGATGATCGTGTAATTCGCGCTGGATACCTTGCTCGCAGCAGCTTGGTTAAATGAGGATGCGTCCTTCGCCTTCACAACAAATGCACGGTAACTCGTAATATTCGAATTGGTGCTTGGCTGTGTGAAGTTGATCTCCAGATCCCTTCCGTCGCCATTATCGCTAACATCGGCAATGCGCAGTCCCGTCACAGCTTGAACAGAAGGTTTCACCTGGTTCAGCTTCAGAACCTGTGAAGACCAGCCTAGATAGTTTTGGTTGTTATTGTTGCTGTTACCTACAGTCAGTACATACAATCGATAGGATTCATTGCTATTCAGCAAATCACCGTTAACGTCGCGTGTCTGAGCGTTAAGTGTCAGCTTCGGATTGGTGCCGTTTGGTGTAATTGAAGTGTAGTTCGCCGGAGATACGGCTGTAGCAACGGATTCTTTAAAGCTGTTGATATCCCCACTTTTGACTAGCATCACCCTGTAAGCTGACACTGTTCTCTCTGACTTGGCACGTGTGAAGCTTACCGTCAGGTCACGGCCATCTCCGTTACTGCCAGATACGGATCCATAAATATTCCAAGCAGAAAACTGCGTATCATCAACCGGCGGTTCCGGTGTAGACGATGTTGTTTTAATATCAACACGTTGGCTGCGTGAGTTCCAGAATACTTTTTCCCCGAAAGCTTCGCTCACAAAACGAATGGGTACCATCGTACTACCTTTAATCGTACTCGCAGGAACATCCATCACATTCAGTTGACCATCGATATACGCAGCCTTGGAACCAAGTGTTAATTTCACTTCCTGATCCCCACGGGTTGCTGTAATGGTTTTCGTTTTATTGTTGAACTGCACTTCCGCGTCAATTCCTTCAAAAATCGACCGGAGTGGAACGAGTACACGTCCAGCCTTCATCACAGGGGCTTGAACCGCCGGCACCTCAGTACCGTTAATATAAATGCTGATTCTTGCAGCTGCATCCATCACCGATGTTGGCAGTGCAGACATAAGCATGGCTGATACGGCCAGTGCTGACATCACTTTTTTGACTTGATTTCCTCCTGCTTTCCTCATAGACCCTATCCCCATTCTCCTATAATTAGTACACTCTTATAGATTAGCTGTGCGATTCAATAATTCCTGTATTTTCCTATGCACAACTAAGACGTTCCGATTCGTTAAAAAGTTTCCGGATTCCCCAAAATTATTTTCGCAGAAACATTGGCCTTGCATCCACCTGTAAAGGTTAAAATTAACAGAAGATTTTGTCATCATTCCGAAACCACTTCTAGTGCCAATTGCTTTAATCTGTGTGTAATAGTGAATCAAGTCTACTTTTCATCCTTATCTGTTCATTCCAAAATTACAGGAGGTTAATATCCATGACATCATCTTTGTATTTTTATAAAAAGAAAGGTATGCGTACACTGCTTACCGCTACGGCTATTACTCTATTGTTACAAACAGCGGTTTCCCCAGTCACTGGCATCGCTTCTGCTGCCCCTGCTACGGATAGCAAAGTAACATCGGCCAATTCAACCGCAATCTACAAATCTTTTCAGACCATGCTCTATAAAAAAAATAGCCTGCCCGCGGCAGACCGTTATCTGGAGTCTAAAATCAGCCAGGTGACTCCTTATCATGCAACCTTGATGGTGCTTCAATTGGAAAATGCCCGCTTCAAAGCGCTAACGGCCATAACGGATCGCATGCTTGTGCCCAATGTTCAGGATCAGATGCAGAAAATATACAAATGGAATGACAGCTTCACCCAGCTGATGTCCCGCACCAAGGACACGAGTCTCCGCTCACTGCTGCAACAGGCCAGAGACAGCGGTTATCGTCTTACGATGATCGAGGGTTATCTCTATCCAATCATGAATTATGCCGCATTTGAAAAATATACTTCTTATGTAAATGAAGATATCAAACAGTACATTCGCATCATGGCAGTCGAAACGAGCAATATCGCCTCTGAAGATGGGGGCCTCATGATCGGATATCAGGATATGCTGAACCGTGCGCTGAATCAAGAGCGGTTCCTGAATGATTTTCCTAAGTCTAACCGGAAAAACCAGGTACAGATGTTGATGAATCAATACACCTTGTACACCTTTTACGGGCTCGATAATACCCCGCTGTTCGATTACGACACCAACGTAATGGTGCCAAATGCTCAAAAAGGGTACAAAGCTGTCTTACAGCGGAATACTTCCGAGGACAGTGCTTTTTTGAAAAAACTGAATGCGTTCATGGATGTCGTCGCTGAATCCAAGTTTGAAAGAACAGAGGCTGTCGACCAATGGCTGGAACAGAACGTATCTAGGGATGAATATCTGCCGGAGTACGGTATATAAAAGTTTTAGATCAATCTAACGGTAACAATCAGCCAATGGCCTGGATAAGCTGGAGGTAGAGCAAGGGAGTTAGGTTAAATAGATGTGTGCATGCAATGGTAAGCTTGGAATAGTCAACATTTTTCATACACCGTTCCTTGTGCTAGTCGCGTAGAAGGTTGTACGGATGAAAAAAATTCTAACGATCACCACAGACCTTATTTGGCCGATTTAGAGGTGTTCAGTGATCTAACGATCACCAGAGACGCTATTTCTTCTGAAATGAGCAAAAATTAATGATTTCTCGTCTGAAATGGGGAAATAACGTTTCTCCTGATCGTTAGAATTTTAAATGAGTTGAAATCGACCAAATAGCGTCATCTGAGATCGTTAGCCTGTCAGCTTATATTGCTCCACCGCCGCTTTATCAAAAAAAGACGAACCCACCGCCCTCGGCGTTGCTTCGTCTTTTTTGGCGTATCTGCTGTTAACTGACTAAATATAGTTGTTACGGGTTCATGATACAGATGATGTCCCTCACTCTTACATACGTAAGCATCCATCACTCAAGCGTTGGCTCCTTTTGAGTGCGAAGCTCGAATGCATTCCAGCCAATCTATAGAACTGAGAGCTCTTTGACCATATGGTAATACTCATGTCCACCGATGAGGATCACTTCATCTTGAACATAGCCTTGCCGTTCATAGAGCTGCATGGCGCGGCCATTGTCCTGCTCCACGATCAGGGCAACCTGCGTGTGCCCGAGTTCTCTTCCCTGCTGCTCAAAAGCAGCCATCAGTGCACGGCCGATGCCCTGCCCCTGAAATGGCTCACTTACCGAAAGAGTATCGAGATAATACTCCCCAGGGCGGGTTTCTTTTACCAGAGCATATTTCTCATCCCCATCACGTCCGGGACGATTCAGAAGCGGCTGATCCAGACGATCCACATCATCACCGGCATACGCTACCAACATGCCAGCAATCTGGCCGTCCTGCTCCATCACAGTGATATTTTGATAACTGATCCGGTTATTTTCCTGTGTAACAAACTCACGTAAGATGTCCATTGCCCGCTCATTGTCCGCCTCCCCCGCAAGTGCATAAGCGATATCCCCAATCGCCTGCACCAGCAGCGGGATGATCTGATCCACATCTTCCTTCCGTGCAGGTCGGATCTGAGGCACTGTCTTCTGTTGCTCTGACCCTATAGTAGGTTTCACTTGTAAAAAGACACCTCTCTCTCAGATCAACATGTTGAACAGATTCAAGTTTTTGTTCAGCTCAGTGTAGGCGATACCTTTGCGGTTCATACGTTCGATGAGTGGCTGGTAGTCTTCCTTGTACATGAGCTCGATGCCGACTAAGGCAGGGCCATTTTCCTTGTCATGTTTTTTCGTATATTCAAATCTGGCGATATCGTCATTCGGACCGAGCACTTCCTCCAGGAACTCACGTAGCGCTCCCGCACGTTGCGGGAAATTCACCATGAAATAATATTTCAGACCTTCGTAGATCAGGGAACGCTCTTTGATCTCCTGCATCCGGTCGATATCATTGTTACCGCCGCTGATGACACAGACCACCGTCTTGCCTGCGATCTGTTCCCGGTATTGCTCCAGTGCAGCTACAGCCAGCGAGCCCGCAGGCTCCACCACGATCGCATTTTCGTTATATAATTCCAGAATGGTTGTGCAGGCTTTGCCTTCTGGCACCTTCACAATGTCATTCAGGATGTTGCTACAGATGTCATAAGTCAAATCACCGACCCGTTTCACCGCTGCCCCATCCACAAATTTATCGATATCATCCAGCGTAACCACTTGTTTGCGGAACATTGCTTCACTCATCGAAGCTGCTCCAAGCGGCTCAACGCCGATGATTTGTGTTTCAGGACTAACGGTTTTCATGTAGGTTCCTACCCCAGCCGCTAATCCGCCGCCGCCAATGGTGACAAATACATAGTCTGCATTCTCATCAAGGCTTTCCATGATCTCCATCGCAACTGTACCGTTCCCTGCAATAATCTTCGGTGAATCAAACGGATGGATAAAGGTCATGCCCTGCTCGTCACATGCCCGCATCGCTTCCGCATACGCATCATCATACGTATCACCGATCAGGACAACTTCTACATTATCGCCGCCAAAACGTCGTACCTGTTTCACTTTCTGGTTCGGTGTTGTGCTTGGCATAAAGATTTTGCCGTGAATGCCCAGTGCATTACAGCTAAAAGCTACACCCTGTGCGTGGTTGCCGGCACTGGCGCAGACGATGCCTTTCTCCATTTCGGCAGGGGTCAGACTGCGTATCATATTGTAAGCCCCTCGAATTTTAAATGAACGCACCACCTGAAGGTCTTCCCGTTTCAGATACACATTACAGTTATATTTAGCCGACAGTACAGCATCCCGCTGTAGCGGCGTTCTGACAATCACTTCACGCAGCACATGATGTGCGCGTACGATATCTTCCATGCCTACATGGACATTTCTAGCACCTTCGTTTCCGGCTCCCGTTCCTGTTGTTTCTTGATTCTCTGGTTTCATCTGTCTCCACACTCCGCTTATATGGTCTAGCAATGTCATTCATTGCTTTTTCTTTTTATTGTATCACTTTTGCTCTATCCTTGCGCCCGGCACCGGAAGGAACAATCTTCTACTCACTATGACGACCGTACTCAAATACTTCACATTTCCCACTTTCTTATCTCTTACTCTTACTCTTACTCTTACTCTTACTCCGCATCGTGTATCATCCGCATGATCTCATTGATGATCACTTCAGGATCTGTAAACATCACCATATGACCCGAACGCGCAGCTTCTACCCATCTCGCATTGGATAGCTTACTCACCGTCTGACGGTGAGCTTCAACAATGGCAGGTCTGATTTTACGTTCTCCCTTGCCCGGCAACGTACCCGAAATTATGCTAACTTCCAGATCTCCCAGCTTGGGAGGTTGCTCCTGTAACCCCTTTAAATCTTGCAAAAAATTCTTTCCCTCCGCAGCCATCGTCCGAGCAGCTTGTACCGTAAAGTCCTCCCGGCGGTGATCTGCTACAACGTCATCAGGCTGACTAAGAAAGTCTTTGATGCCAAGAAACCGATACAGGCCCACACGAGCCAGAGCGGGAATAAGTGCCCCATTTATCGCAAAACCGACCTTGGCCATACGGGAAAAATATAACTCACAATGCTCATCCGACGGGTCAACAAGAATGATACCTTGCAGACGTGACAGATTACTAGTGGCCGCTGCACGTACAATTGGCCCTCCCCAGCTATGCCCCACCAGAATAATCGGCCCCGGCCCCATCGCCGCTAGCAGTTCATTCAGGTCTTCTGCAATCCGGGCGAGCGTGCGTGGAGAAAAATCAACATCACTTCGTCCCGCTCCCGCCCTGTCGTACACAACGGTACGTGCATGCTCCGCAATCGTCGGCACAACCAGCCCCCATGTAGATCTGGAAACGCCCATCCCCGACTCAAAAACGACGGTCACTTCTCCAGCACCCTTCGACATGTAATGCAACTTCCGGCCATCCCGGGTCTGAATATATGCACTTGAACCCAGCGTATGTAATCCAGCATCATGACCCATTGCTTCACCTTCCCTCCCCACTGATCCACAGTATCCCGTCTCTCATCACGCTTCTAAATGAAAATGATTATCAATTACTAATTATACCTTTTTCCCTGTAAAAAAAGAACACCCGATCCATCATCGGATCGGGTATCCTTCCCAGCCTTGCAGGGGCTGAACGTACAATATAAAACTTACGGCCTCGCGCCCTTTTCCTCGCGCATAGCCTCATTACTTCTTCACAGATCACAGGTCATGAAGCAGAATCGGGATGAAATTCTCTTATCCGCGAATGCCGTGATCCTTGTTATTCATCTGATCCAGTAACTGATTCATCGTATCCTCGGTCATCGCTCCACCGCTAAAAGCCACAAGGGCACGTAGCGGCATATATTTCATCATCGCGTTCATCATGTCCACATGATCATGATCACCGGAATCGTCACCGCCACCAAAACCGCTCGCTTCCTGGAATTGCTGCAAAGCCTGCTCAATCAGCTTTTTATTCTCGGGGTCGCGCTGAATATCGCCAAGGGTACTATTGCGTGTATACGTTGGAATGAACGTCGCAGTAGACTCTACGCTTACCCGAGTCTGCATACGAATATCACGCGAAGAGCTACCGAGCTGTATATCGAACTCCCCCGTCTCGACATGCCAGTCTTTCATATCCACGTTGTAATACGCGAACGAACGCTTATTCAGCGTGAAGTGAACTATTTTGGACTCGCCAGCCTCCAGTGCCACCTTCGCAAAAGCTTTCAGCTCCCGATCCGGACGAATCACTGTACTCTCAACATCACTAACGTACAACTGTACGATCTCTTTCCCTGCACGCTCCCCGGTATTGGTGACGCGTATTTGTGCCTGCACCTCGTCCAGATCCGTTAGCGCTGTGCGATCTACTTGTAAATCGCTGTACTCAAACGTGGTATAACTGAGGCCGTATCCAAAAGGGAATAGCGGGTCCAGCTCTTTTTTATCATAATAACGGTAACCGACGAAGATCCCCTCTCGGTAATCCACACGATCTGCCTCACCAGGGAAGTTCAGATAGGACGGATTGTGGCTAAGCTTAGCCGGGAAGGTCTCTGCCAGTTTACCGGACGGGTTCACCTCACCGTAGAGCAGATCGGCGATTGCGCCTCCTACGGCCTGTCCGCCAAGATAAGCTTCAAGCACAGCTTGGACCTGCGACAGCCAAGGCATCTCCACTGGAGAACCGTTGCTTAGCACAACCACTACACGAGACTGCACCTTGGCAACCTCTTCAATCAGACGAATGTGGTTGTCCGGCAGACGCAGGTGGGCACGGTCATACCCTTCGGATTCGTATCGATCCGGCAATCCAACAAATACCACAGCGGTATCTGCCGCTTGTGTAGCCTGAACAGCCTGCTGCAACAGTGTCTCATCCACATCGTCCTCTTCAATCCGGTACCCTGGTGCATACGAGATGGTTACTCCGTCGCCTGCCACAAGAGTCATCTCCTCCACAATATCATCGACCTTGGTCGGATTAATGTGGGAGCTTCCCCCTCCCTGAAAGCGAGGTTTACGCGCAAAAGCACCTATGATGGCTACGCTACCTTCACGCTTTAGCGGAAGAAGCCCGGCTTCATTTTTCAACAAAACCATACTCTCGGATGCCACTTTACGTGCAAGCTGATGATGTTCATCTTTATCGTACGAAGCGCCTTCTTTCTTATGATCCACCGCTTTGAAAATTAAGGTCAGCAAACGCTCCACCGCAAGATCCAGCTTGTCCATGGGCAGCTTTCCGCTCTCTACCGCATCGATCACCTTACGTTCTCCAATACCGCCGCTTGCTGGCATCTCCAGCTCCAGTCCAGCTACAAGGGCATCCGCCCGCTCATTCACTGCACCCCAGTCCGAGACAACCAGACCTTCATGGCCCCATTCATCCTTCAATATGTCCGTCAGCAGCCACTCATTTTCACCCGCATACGTACCGTTTACTTTATTATAAGAACACATGACCGTCCAAGGCTGTGCATCCTTCACTGCGCCTTCGAAGCTGGCCAGATAAATCTCGCGCAGCGTCCGTTCGTCTACCACCGCATCAATCGACATACGGCGCTCTTCCTGGTTATTCACCGCAAAGTGTTTGAGAGACGTACCCACGCCCTGACTCTGCACACCCTGAATATGAGCGGTAGCCATCTGAGTAGATAACAGCGGATCTTCGGAAAAGTATTCAAAATTCCGTCCGCCCAAGGGAGAACGTTTAATATTTACACCCGGTCCAAGCAGTACCGCCACATCTTCGGCCTGACATTCTTCACCCAAAGCCACGCCCACCTGACGCGCCAGCTCGGTATCCCACGAACTCGCCAGCCCTGCCGCAGACGGGAAACAGGTTGCAGGCACACTTGCGGTCAGACCCAAGTGATCTGCACTGGTATCCTGTTTGCGCAATCCGTGAGGACCATCCGTTACCATAATAGATGGAATGCCGAGACGCTCCACCCCTTTCAGATGCCAAAAGTCGAGCCCTGAGCACATTCCCGCTTTTTCTTCCAGTGTCATCTGCTGTACCAAATCTTTGATGTTACGTTCCACATTAACCCCTCCAGTTCATGATATTCGTGTAGTGTCGAAGCTATATAACAAGCATACTGCGTGGACTCTCACTATTTCAAATCCTTACCCGGTTTGGCACGTTTACATAACAGATGTGCTCATTTTTCGTGAGGCAAATAAGTTAACTTAAAGATTTTACACGGTGCACTCCGATGACAGAATAACCTTCAATCGCTGTTATCCTATATAGATTAATAAAATGAAAAAACAGCCCGATCTCAACGATCAGGCTGCCTGCGAACTTCTTATATATGTCGATATGTGCTAGATCTCGTGATGCAATACATCCACAAGTACTGTACCTGTATTACACCTGTGTTGTATACCATGCTGCCGCGGCTTCTGCCTCGGTACGTGTCAGTTGATGCCCCTGACGTTCCCAATGCATATGCACATCGGCACCCGCCCCGCTCAGCAGGGAAGCCAGTTCCTCCGTTTCACGTCTTGGCACAATTGGATCATTCTCTCCTGCACCGATGAACACGGGCAGTCCTTTCAGATCAGGCAGTGTCAGTCCGCGAAGCGGCACCATCGGATGGTGCAAGATTGCTCCCTTGAATACATCTGCCTGATGGAACATCAAACTTGCGGCAATGTTGGCACCATTGGAATAACCCAGGGCATACACGTTGGAACGGTCGAATCCATATTCCACCGCAGCGGCATCGATAAAGGCTCCCAGCTCTGCTGTCCGTGCAATCAGATCCTCTTCATCAAAGACACCTTCTGCAAGGCGGCGGAAGAAACGTGGCATCCCATTCTCGGAAACGTTACCTCGCACTCCAAGAATCGCCGCCCCCGGAGCAATCATCTCTGCCAGTCCGATCAGATCATTCTCCGTTCCACCTGTACCGTGGAGCAACAATATTGTCGCCGCATCTGCCTGCGCACCTGCTTTGTAGATATGTTTCATGGTCGCTGTACTCATCAATTAGACTCCCCTTTCCATTCCCGTACTTGAATTGGTGGCAACAATTGTTCGATCTGCTCACGCTGTGGTTCGTACCATTCAGGCAGCATCAATTTCTCGCCCATCGTCTCTTGCGGTTCATCCCGTGCAAAGCCTGGAGGATCTGTCGCAATCTCGAACAAAATACCGCCTGGTTCACGGAAATATACCGCGTTGAAGTATTGACGGTCAATTACGGGTGTTGGATGATACCCCGTTTGATCCAGGTCCTGTTGAATTTGTTCATGCTCCGTGTAATCTTTGGCACGCCATGCAATGTGGTGTACCGTTCCTGCACCACCGATACCGCGCTGGATACCTGTCGATTGAATATCGATGATCTGTCCCAGATCACCGCTCGCCCGCAGACGGATCAGACCATTCTCTTCTCCAACCTGTTCCAGGCCAAGCTTGCCGACAAGCACATCCATCGTTTTTTCAGGCACGTGACTGTACAATACCGCACCGCCAAAACCTTTGATCGCATGCTCAGGTGTCACCCCGTTAAATGCCCACTGGCTCGGCTCGCCGCCTTCGCGCTCAACCAGTTCAAGGAGCAATCCCCCTTTATCGAAGAAACGAATATATTGTTCGCCGAATCTCGTTTTATTTTCATATGGAATATCGAAGGATGCAAGACGTTCTTTCCAGAACGACAGGCTGCCCATCGGTACCGCATAGACGGTAACTCCGGTCTGACCTGAGCCAATCACACCTCTTCTTGAATTTTGCTGCGGGAAAAACGTAATGATCGTACCTGGCGCGCCTTGCTCATTGCCGTAGTACAAGTGATACACATCCGGTGCATCAAAGTTGATCGTTTTTTTCACCAGTCTAAGTCCCAGCACCCCTGCGTAGAAGTCTACATTTTTCTGTGCGTCGTCGACAAAAGCGGTAATATGATGAATGCCTGAAGTTCTGAACATAATCTCCACTCCCTTAGTTTTCGTTTATTACTCATTATCTTGGTTGTTGTACGGTTGTTTTATTTACTGCTTCTGAGGATTAACTTACTTTAGCTTCGTTATTTATCTTTAAATTAAGATTCTTTAAATTCATATTAATCCATAACCGAGTAATATGCAAGCATTTATTTCAAAATTAAGATATTACTTCAATGAACCTTAAATAGACTCGTTTGTTTTTGTTAAAACGTATCGCTCTGAACTGCTTTTCACATAAAAAAACAGGTCCCCGAACCGAAGTACGGGAACCTGTCTTTCATAACGTGTATCTCACCAAAATGAAGCCTACTTCTGATTCTGATTCTTACACCAATTTTAATTTCTTCGGTGGATTAACCAGATCTTTATGCTCATATTCATCCTTGATATCCCCGACAATCTCTTCGAGAATATCCTCCATGGTCACCATTCCGATCGTTGCGCCAGCTTCGTCTTTGACAGAAGCGATATGCACGCGGCTATGTTGCATCTGAACGAGTACATCCTTGATCGGTGAACGCTCCGAGAAGCTCGGCATTGGGTGCATGAACGTGTTCATGCTGAACGTTCTGCCCGCAGCTACACTCGTTAACGTCTGTTTGGTATTAATAAACCCGACAAAATGGTTTGCATCCCCGTTTGTAATGACAGGATACCTCGTATACTCATGCTGATTCAGCACTTCAATAATCTGTTCCAGCGGCATTTCTTTATTCAGCGTAACGATTTTATTTCGGGGAATCATGATCTCCTGAAGCAAACGCTCATCAAAGGCAAAAATGTTTTTGAGGTAATCCAGCTCCGTCTGGTTAATCTCGCCACTCTCATAACTTTGCGCCATGATCAGCTTTAATTCCTCTTCGGAGTGAACCGTATCATGCCCGGCCGGTTTGATACCGAAAATGCTAAGCAATAAACGTGCTGCACCATTCAGCGCATAAATGAACGGGTTCATGATTTTACCGAACCAGTAGAGCGGTGTTGCAAGCAACAACGTCATCTTTTCAGCAAACTGAATGGCAAGTGTCTTGGGTGCAAGCTCGCCGATTACGACATGCAAGAAGGTGATAAATGCCAATGCAATCGCGTAAGAGAGTACGGTGGACAGTGCAGCAGGCACTTCCAGACTCTGGAATAACGGATGCAACATTTTCTCTACGGTCGGTTCGCCCAAAGCACCCAGTACGAGCGCAGTAATCGTAATACCCAGTTGACAGGCAGACAGATAATAATCCAGATTATGTGCTACTTTTTTGGCGACCACTGCTTTTTTGTTGCCTTCCGAGATCAATTGATCAATACGGGACATCCGCACTTTCAAAATAGCAAACTCGGCTCCTACGAAAAACGCGGTCAAACCGATAAATACAGCTACTAAAAATAAGTTTAAGGCTATTATTCCGTCCAATGATTTCCCTCAGGTGAGGGATTCACCTCCATTAAGTTTTGAAATGTTTAAGCCAGATCGCTGGCGGCTTCTTGGGCCTCAATACCGTTAACACGTTCAAGCAGCACCTGCTTGATGTGATAGTTTTCGGCATCCACTACCGTCCAGACATAGTCGCCGTGTTCAACGGTATCTCCTTTTTCCACACCGACACCCTTCTGGTACTGAATCCATCCGGCAACCGTATCCATCTCTTCATTACCTTCGAATATAATTCCGAATTGACGCTCCAGTTCATCCAGCAGCACACGGCCACTAATTAGATACTGGTTTTCCCCGGTCTCCTGAATGTCCGCTACTTCATCAGCATCGAACTCATCCCGGATCTCGCCAACCAGCTCTTCAAGGATATCCTCCATCGTAATGATTCCCGAAGTACCGCCATACTCATCCACGACGACAGCCATATGCACACGTTCCTGTTGCATTTTGATCATCGCATCCTGAATGGATGTCACTTCCGATACAAATGGGATCTCACGCACGAATTCACTCAATTGATGTGCCCGGGTCGCAACCATGTCCGGCAAAATCTTCTTCACATTCACGACACCGATAATGCGGTCTTTATCTCCATCCTCGATGACGGGATATCTGGAGTAGTTATGCTCATCCAATATAGGAATAATATCGTCATAAGTCATATCCTGATTCAGTGTAATCAGTTCGGTACGCGGAACCATGATGTCTTTGGCATCACGTTCATCGAACACAAACACATTTTCCAAATAGGAAAGCTTGGTCTGATTACTCTCATCGCCTTCATAGCTCTGGTTCATAATGATCTTAATCTCATCCTCGGAATAAGCCTGATCATGTCCGGCAGGTTTCACACCGAATCCACGCAGGATTACACGCGATGCACCATTGAGTGCCCAGATGAATGGATACATGACTTTACCAAACCAGTACAGCGGCGGAGAGAGTAACAAAGTCAACTTTTCGGAAAATTGAATCGCCAACGTTTTGGGTGCCATCTCTCCAACAACGACATGCAAAAACGTAACGAGTATAAAAGCTATCGCATAAGAAGCAATCGCCGAGGCCGAGGCAGGTACGTCAAAATAGCTGAACACCGGATACAATAATCTCTCCACGGTCGGTTTACCCAATGCCCCGAGTCCGAGGGCTGTAACGGTAATACCTAGCTGACAGGCGGACAAATAATAATCCAGATCCGAGACGACCTTTTTAGCAAGCACTGCCTTTTTATTGCCTTCGGCAACCAGTTGATCTACCCTTGATGTACGAATCTTCACAACAGCAAACTCCGACGCAACGAAAAATGCAGTCAGTACAATCAAGATGATAAGTAATGCGATATTTAATATGGTAATTATGTCCAAAGACTTCCCCGATAGTCAGGGATTCACCTCCAAGATAGTTACAGCGTGATGTGTTAACGTTCATGCCGTTAACTGTTCATGCGCTGTTTGATGTATGATGCCAAGAGCCAGTGACTATTAAAAAATATATAAAAAAATCAGTTCATGATCACTTCTGTATAAGTCGCATAATGACCTTGTAAATCTAAAACAGGAATCCAAGATGAAGTCAATAACGCCAATGACGTGTAGAAACGACTTCAATCAAAACGGGTTACCCCTCATGCTGTCTATTGTTCCTTAATCAACTCCACCTAGATTCGCCATTTGGACAATTTACAATATCGCCTACCCAATAGATATCCACCTCCCAACGTATCGATTCCTGTTTCCGAAAAGTATATCATGTTTTGATCCAAACCATCCAGTTGCACGTCATGGTTTGGTACAAGCTTACAGTCTATTGTTCACAGAATAGTCTATATGTATGTTATCCTCTGGCTTTTTAACCAGTGTGATCCTGTAATTAAGAGATGGATTTATCGCCTATCTTTCTACAGACAGACTACCTACATTTCCGGCTTTTATGTAAAAGGCTCTTCCGAATTGATACAGCCCTCCTGTTATAGAATAATGCAGTTTATTAAAAAACTACCCGTTTCATTTGGGTATCAAACAGATCCAGAGGCTCACTGGCATAGCGGCTAATTGTCACTCTCAAGGCTATGTTAAGGATTGTAGCTGTCTTTTTTACACATAATATATGTAATACGCGCAAAAAGCCCGCAGGATGCAAATACCTTGCGGTACCCATCCTACGGGCTGGCTTAATTGTTACACCAAAGCTTTGGCAGCAATGTCGGAGCGTTGATGTTTGCCTTCAAAATGAATGTGCTCTGCCTGAGCATATGCTTTGGCTCTTGCTTCTGCAATGTCAGCACCTAGGCCTACAACACCGAGAATACGTCCACCGTTTGTCACCCAGTCCCCAGCTTCATTACGCGCTGTTCCTGCATGGAACACAACACCCTCTTGGGCTTGATCCAGTCCCTCAATCACAACACCTTTCGCATAAGGGCCGGGATATCCGCCTGAAGCAAGCACGACACATACAGCGGCTTCTTCGCTCCATTCAATCTCCAGATCAGCCAGCTTACCATGAACGGTTGCCCAGAAAATGTCGAGCAGGTCCGTTTTCAGACGTGGCAACACGACTTGGGTCTCCGGATCTCCAAAACGAGCGTTGAACTCAATTGTTTTGGGTTTGCCATCCGGGGAGATCATCAGACCCGCAAACAATACACCACGGAATGGACGTCCCTCGGATACCATTGCTTTCGCTGTTGGCTTAATGATGGTTTCCACCGCTTCTTCAATAATGGAGGCTGGAATATGTGGAAGTGGGGAGTACGTACCCATGCCGCCCGTATTTGGCCCCTGATCATTGTCGAACACAGGTTTATGATCCTGCGCAGCAGCCATTGGACGAACCGTCTCACCGTCAACAAAGGCCAGAATCGACATTTCCTGTCCGGCGAGGAATTCTTCGACAATCACTTTCGCTCCAGCTTCACCAAACACCTTATCAACCATAATACTGCGAAGGGCTTGATTCGCCTCTTCACGAGAGTATGCTACGGTAACCCCTTTACCTGCAGCGAGTCCGTCCGCTTTGATAACAACCGGGATTGCTTGCCCGTCCAAATATGTCTGAGCTTGCTCGTAGTTGTCGAACTTCTCGTATGCAGCCGTAGGGATATTGTATTTGTGTAGCAGATCCTTCATAAATGTTTTGCTGCCTTCGATTTCCGCTGCATTACGGCGTGGGCCGAAGACCGGGATTCCTGTCGAGTCAAATGCGTCCACAATGCCGTCTGCGAGCGGATCATCTGGTCCAATAACGACGAGGTCTACTTTTAGTTCAACTGCCAGTGCTTTGAGTTTATCGAATTCATGTACCGCAATCGGGTGACACTCTGCCAACTGTGCAATCCCCGCATTCCCGGGCGCACAATGAATCTTGCCTGCCTTTGGACTCTTCGCCAGTGCCCAGATAATTGCATGTTCGCGGCCGCCGCCGCCGACTACCAAAATATCCATTCGTCTGTTTCCCTCCACGCTTTACTGGATTGTGATGTTCCTACACTTCAAAAACATTAAGTGATCTATTTTTATTGATCTATTTCCTGAAAAAAGGAGTGCCCCATACGTCATCAGCATGACAGGTGACACCCCTTTTTAACACTTGCCACTTTTTGATGAGAGAGTATTTTTTAAATGCTTCCGTTCGTCCTATAACTCTCCAATCTGTTTATCACTTGTTCTAGTGTTTAAAATGACGCACGCCTGTGAATACCATAGCGATGCCATATTCGTTGGCTACTTTGATGGACTCTTCGTCTTTGATCGAGCCGCCTGGCTGAATAACTGCTGTAATGCCAGCTTTTGCTGCCAGTTCAAGAGTATCCCCCATTGGGAAGAATGCGTCGGAAGCGAGAACAGCGCCTTTTGCCTGATCACCAGCTTGCTCGATTGCAATTTTGGCCGCGCCGACACGATTCATTTGCCCTGCACCTACACCTACCGTCATGTCGTTCGCAGCAAGTACAATCGCGTTGGACTTCACATGTTTAACGACTTTCCAGCCAAACAATAGCTGTTTCATTTCTTCTTCGGAAGGTGCACGATCTGTAACCACGTTGAGCTCGCTCGCTTCAATGGAGTGTACGTCTGATTGTTGCACGATCATACCACCGTCAATCGATGTAACCACGAATTGGCTTTCACGGTTGCGAGCTGCGTTCAGTTCACCTGTTTTGAGCAAACGAATATTTTTCTTTTTCGTCAGGATATCCAGTGCTTCTTGGGTAAAATCAGGAGCGAGTACGATTTCCAGGAAAATCTCGCTCAGCTTGTTCGCCGTATCGCTGTCGATGATGCGGTTTGCTGCCACAATGCCACCGAAAATCGATGTTGGGTCAGCAGCATAAGCTTTACTGTAGGCTTCATAGATGCTTTCGCCAATTCCTACACCGCAAGGGTTCATATGTTTTACGGCAACGACTGCTGGCTCTTCAAATTCTTTGACAATCTGCAGTGCTGCGTTGGCATCGTTGATGTTATTGTAAGACAACTCTTTACCATGCAATTGCTCAGCTGTAGTCAATGTATCCTGCGCAGCCAGCGGTTTGCGGTAGAATGCCGCTTGTTGGTGCGGATTTTCGCCATATCGTAGATCTTGGAGCTTTTCGTAAGTAACGGTCAGACGCTCTGGTAATGGATCGCCATTAACGTTGGACAGGTAATCGGAGATGAGTGCATCGTAAGCCGCCGTATGGCGGAACACTTTTGCCGCAAGCCGTTTGCGTGTTTCCAGCGTCGTATCTCCGCCGCTGCGCACTTCCTCCAGCACTTGACTGTAGTCGGCCGCATCAACAACAACGCTAACAAAAGCATGGTTTTTAGCCGCTGAACGAAGCATCGTTGGACCACCAATATCGATGTTCTCAATCGCATCTTCATAGGCTACATCCGGTTTAGCGATGGTTTCCTGGAAAGGATACAGGTTCACAACAACCAGATCGATGTAACCCAAACCAAGCTCCTGCATTTGGCGTGTATGCTCTTCGTTATCACGAACAGCAAGCAAGCCGCTGTGAACTGCCGGATGCAATGTTTTGACACGTCCGTCCATAATTTCCGGGAACCCGGTTACGTCCGAAATTCCGATGACAGGTACGCCTTCCTTCGACAACAGGCTACTTGTACCTCCTGTCGAAATAATCTCCACACCCATTTGCGACAGCTCGCGGCAAAAGTCCACGATGCCTGTTTTATCCGATACGCTGACCAGCGCTCTTTTGATACTCACAATATGCTCCTCCTTTATTATCCCATAAGCTTCGCGTTTCCTGACGAAACACAGCCGATTTATTTCCCGAGAAATATCACAAAATGCGTACCAATTATCGACTTCTGTTATATAAGTTGATAAACGATTCCCACACTGAGCCACTGCGAGAACAGAATAATCTTTTGATCGCTGTTATTCCTGGATTTTTTGAACAATTTTATAATGGTAAAAATCAAGTAATAAGCTTATGCTTCCGATGTAGCTTTCTTTCAGAAAGCTTTCAGGCGAACGCTCCGCTTCTCCAGCTTATTTCTGTTCTCTCCGTTCATGTGCGAAAAAAATTTCAACTTATATCAAACCGGTTTGGTAACGGTGACGTGGCGTCCGTTTAATTGAACCAAGCCTTGCGCGAACCAGGACACCACTTCAGGGTATAACTGCTGTTCGGCAGCATGGATAGCTTTGCTGATCGTTTCCGCCGTATCCCCTGGTTGGACAGGCACAGGATGCTGGGCTATAATCGGCCCCGTATCCATGCCGCCGTCCACAAAATGAACGGTTACACCTGTCACTTTCACACCATAATCAAGTGCTTGTCCAATCGCATCTTTGCCAGCAAAGGCTGGCAGGAGCGATGGATGAATGTTGATCAGTCGACCCGCGTAACGCTCAACCATTACGGAGGTCAGCAGTCTCATATAACCCGCCAGCACAACCAGATCAATCTGTTTGGATTCAAGCACTTCAATAATTTCTGCCTCGTATGCTTCACGCGAATCATACGCTTTGGGCGTAAACAGATGGCAGTCTACTCCTGCATCCTGTGCTCGCTGCACAACGCGTGCAGCAGGTTTATCACAGACGAGTAATTCCACCGATGCACCCAAATCACCATTACGTGCTGCATCAACCAGAGACTGAAAGTTGCTCCCCGTCCCTGAGGCAAATACAGCAATGCGGTAGTTCGTCATTAAACATCCGCTCCCGTGAAGGTTACTCGCGCATCTCCTTCAGTTACACGGCCAATGATGTACGCCTCTTCACCGGAAGCTTTTAGTTGCTCCAATGCTTTTGCTGCATCCGCTTCGTTCACAACCAAGACAAGTCCGATACCCATGTTAAACGTCGTGAACATATCACGGCTCGATACATCGCCTTTTTGCTGTAAAAGATTAAAGATTGGCAGGATCGGCCATGAACCATAATTGATATCTACGTTCACGTTGCTTGGCAGCATACGCGGGATATTTTCGATGAATCCACCGCCAGTAATATGCGCCATCCCTTTAACTTTGACATTCTCCAGCAGGGACAGTAATGGTTTTACATAAATTTTCGTTGGCTCCAGCAGGGCATCGCCCAGTTTGCCACCCAGTTCTGTCACTTCGGAGTGCAGATCCAAGCCAGCTTCTTCAAGCAGCAATCTGCGAACTAGAGAGAATCCATTACTGTGCACGCCGCTGGAAGCGAGGCCGATGACCGTATCCCCAGGTGCGATGGTTGTGCCATTAATGATTTTTGCTTTGTCCACGATACCCACGGTGAAACCTGCGATATCATACTCACCTTCACTGTACATACCCGGCATCTCAGCTGTTTCCCCGCCGATGAGCGCACAGCCGGACTGATGACAGCCTTCCGCAATACCCGCAACGATCGCTTCAATCTTCTCCGGGATGACCTTATCGCAAGCGAGGTAGTCCAAGAAAAAGAGTGGCTCTGCTCCTTGTACAACGATATCGTTGACACACATCGCTACTGCGTCGATACCAATCGTGTCATGACGATCCATGGCAAAAGCAATTTTCAGCTTGGTTCCCACACCATCTGTACCGGAAACCAATACCGGCTCATCATATTTGTCTTTGTTCAATCCGAACAGGGCACCAAATCCACCCAAATCCGTCATCACTTCCGGACGAAAGGTACGCTTTACGTGTTTTTTCATCCGTTCAACCGCTTCGTTTCCTGCCGCGATATCGACGCCGGCCTTTTTATATGCTTCGGACACAACCCTCACACCCTTCGTATCTTATATAAATTGAGTTGAAAATATTTACACCGTACACTCCGATGACAGAATAACCTGGAGAGTAGCGGTTATCCCCAGATTTTTTGATTCCCTTTTTTTAAAGGGAAAATCCGGTGATAAAGGCACAGCCTATGCTTCCGATGTAGCTTTCTTTCAGAAAGCTTTTAGCTTCGCTTCTTCAGGTTTTTTTCTGTCCTCTCCGTTTATGTGTAAATCAAAATTCCAACTCATTTATTGCTACTCATCTCTAATAGATGAATCTGTACCAATTCAAATCCCGCTACACCCATTGTAATGTACTGACTGTACTCTTCTGGTGGAACCATTCGAATGTATTCGTCACCGTTGTATACCGCACCAGCACACTGGAATACTTGCAATTCTTTTTTCGCCGGAGTCAGCGGGATGTTACCAATAATGCTCCAAGTTCCATCTTTCAGTAACTTGGGTGACGTGAAGATCACGTTGCTCTTACGTTTGCCATAAGAATAGATAAGGAATTCGCCGTCTTCCAAACTTACAGTTTCGTCACGCTGAATGCTCATCACGCCGAATGAAAATGCCTTTTTGAAGCGGTCTCTCAGTGCACATATCACCTGACACACGGCAAACCGTCCATCATGCATTGGAATCAGAAAAACATCGCCCTCATTATAGCTTTTTCTTCCCATAAGCCTTGCCTCCTAACAGCTGCAGCCAAACTTCTCTTCACCGTCGAAGTCAAGACGCGTCGGATAGTCATTATCGAAGCATGCCAGGCATAATCCGCCTTTGTAGTCGTCCTGATTATCTCCCTGGATGGAAGCAATCAGTCCGTCCGGGCTGAGGAATGCGAGAGAGTCTGCATTGATCTCACGGCAAATCTCTTCAACGGACAGAGCAGATGCAATAAGCTCACGGCTATCCGGTGTATCAATACCATAGAAGCACGGATTCTTAAATGGCGGCGAAGTAATCCGCACATGCACTTCCGTTGCCCCTGCGTCACGCAGCATATTCACAATCCGGCGGGATGTTGTCCCACGTACGATCGAGTCATCGATCATCACTACACGCTTACCTTCCACGACACGGCGCACGGCGCTGAGCTTCATCTTCACGCCCTGCTCACGCAGTTCCTGGCTTGGCTGGATAAACGTACGTCCAGTGTATTTATTTTTGATCATACCCATCTCATATGGAATACCTGTCTGTTCAGCGTATCCAATCGCCGCCGAGATGCTGGAATCTGGTACCCCCGTAACCAAGTCCGCATCCACAAACGCCTCAATGGCCATCCGACTACCCATGCGTTTACGAGCAGCATGCTGATTAGCACCGTTCATATCACTATCAGGTCGGGCAAAATAAATATATTCCATCGCACAAAGTGCCTTGCGGTGTTTATGATCATCGAAACGATCTTCATGTAATCCGTCTGCATCCAGCACAAGCAGTTCCCCTGGCTCTATGTCACGGATCAACTCTGCGCCGATCGTCTCAAGTGCACAAGTTTCAGACGCAAACAGGTACGCGTCCCCAAGCTTACCCATCGTTAGTGGACGAAGCCCATGCGGGTCAGAAGCAACCAACAACTTATCATTTGTCATGATCAGAAAGGCATAACCACCGACGATACGCTGGAATGCATCTTTTGCCGCCTCAACAAGACCTTTCGAAGAACGTGCGATCAAGTGAGCAATAACTTCAGTGTCGCTCGTCGTCTGAAAAATAGAACCGCTCTGCTCCAGCTCACGCCGGATCGTTGGTGCATTCACGATGTTGCCGTTCGTTGCAACGGCTAGGTCGCCATCGCGGTATTTAAATACGAGCGGCTGTGCATTGGTCAATTTGCTATCTCCACTTGTCGAATAACGTACATGACCAATCGAAATATCACCTGTGAGTGTCTGCATCAGATCTTTGGTGAACACTTCTTTCACGAGTCCCATACCGCGGTGATAGTTAAACTGTGTGCCGTCGCTTACACACATGCCTGCACTTTCTTCCCCGCGATGCTGCAGGGCATGCAGACCGTAGTAAGAAAGGGAAGCCGCATCAGGGTGCCGATACACCCCGAATACGCCGCATTCTTCCTTTAATTTATCGAGTCCTTCCTTGCCGGACCCTTCGTTATAATAATCGCCTGTCCACAACGGTTCCGTCATCAGTTCATGAGACATGGAATCGCATCCTCCCAGACCTTAGCCAAACCTCCTACAGGTTCGTTCACGGCTGATGTTCCGTTCAATTCAATCGTCAGGTTACTTCCTTCAACACGTCCGATCACAGCTGCTGGCACTCCGCGTTCACGTACGAAAGCTTCCAGTTTACTCGCTTGCTCTGGAGAAGCCGACAACAGAATACGGGATTGGCTCTCACTGAACAGTGCATGATCTGCACGGAGTGCAGTCTCTACATTCACTTGCGCGCCTACGTTACCGCTGATGCAAGACTCTGCCAGTGCAACCGCCAGACCACCTTCGGACAAGTCATGCGCGGAGCGAACAAGTCCGGATTGGATGGCTTCCAGCACGGTGCTGAGCAACGCCTTCTCCGTGTTCAGGTCCAGCTCCGGCGGACGCCCTTCGGTCACGCCGTGTACGGCGTATTGCAGCTCGCTGCCGCCGAGTTCCGCTTTGGTTTCACCGAGGAGGATAATGACATCACCTTCGGATTTGAATGCTTGTGTCGTGATATGATCCGTATCATGAACGAGACCTACCATACCGACCACTGGCGTTGGATAGATGGAGCCTTTGGCGTTTTCATTGTACAAACTCACGTTACCACCGATGACCGGTGTATCCAGCACACGGCAAGCTTCCGCCATACCGTCCACGGCTTTTTCCATTTGCCAGAAAATATCCGGTTTCTCCGGGTTACCGAAGTTCAGGTTATCCGTAATTGCGAGCGGCTCCGCACCGGAACATACGATATTACGCGCTGCTTCACTTACGGCAATACGTCCACCTACCTCAGGATCAAGGTAAACGTAACGACCGTTACAGTCCGTTGTCATCGCAAGACCTTTGCGCGTGCCACGAATCGTCACCACTGCTGCATCCGAACCTGGACGAACGGCTGTGCTTGTACGCACCATATAGTCATATTGGTCATAGACCCATTTTTTACTCGCCACCGTCGGGGAAGCCAGCACTTGTTTCAATGCACCGCCGAGATCCGACACTTCGTCATAACGAAGCGTGTCGATGGAAGCACTCGCTTCATAATACGCAGGTACAGAAGATGGCTTGTCATATACCGGGCACTCGTCAACCAAAGCCGTTACAGGCATATCGCCAACCACTTCGCCGTGGTGGATCAGTTTCAGACGACCATCGTCTGTAACTTTACCAACTTTGGCACAGATGACACCCCAACGTTCAAAAATTTCCATCGCCTGCGCCTCATCCTTCGGCTCAACAACAAACAGCATCCGCTCCTGAGACTCCGAAAGCATCATCTCGTAAGGTGTCATGCCTTCTTCACGCTGCGGCACCTGATCCAGATATAGCTCCAGACCGTTACCTGCTTTACTTGCCATCTCCGCACTGGAGCACGTCAGACCTGCTGCACCCATATCTTGAATACCGAGCACGATGCCCGTATCGATCAATTCCAGACAGGATTCCATAACCAGCTTCTCCATGAATGGATCACCGACTTGGACCGCTGTACGCTGGGACTCGGATTCTTCGGTCAGCTCAACGGATGCAAACGTTGCACCGTGAATACCGTCACGACCTGTTGGTGGGCCAACGTAATAAACCGGGTTACCTACACCTTTGGCTACACCGCGCTGGATTTTGTCATGATCGATCAGACCCACACACATCGCATTCACGAGCGGATTGCCTTCATAACTCTCATCAAACATCACTTCACCTGCAACGGTCGGAATCCCGATACAGTTACCGTATCCCGCAATACCCGCTACCACATGCTCGAACAGATATTTTACGCGATCGCTCTCCAGCTTACCGAAACGAAGGGAGTTCAAAAGCGCTACTGGTCTTGCACCCATGGAGAAAATATCACGGATAATGCCGCCTACACCTGTTGCCGCCCCCTGATAAGGTTCTACCGCGGAAGGGTGGTTATGGCTTTCAATTTTGAAAACAACGGCCTGGTTGTCACCGATATCCACGATTCCGGCACCTTCACCCGGTCCCATCAGGACACGTGGACCACTTGTCGGGAAACGACGCAAGAGTGGCTTGGAGTTTTTGTAGGCACAGTGCTCAGACCACATAACGCTGAATACACCAATTTCCGTGTAGTTTGGCTTGCGGCCCATGAACTCACAGATCAGCTCATACTCGCTGTCAGACACGCCCATCTGTGCGTATAGTTTATGTTCTGCGACCTGTTCTGCTGTTGGCTCCTTAGCGGATAGCTGCTGCGTCATGCCGATCCCTCCATGCTTTCAAAATTGATGTAAACATCCGTTTGCCGTCTTCCGAGCCGAACAGTGAATCCACTGCACGCTCTGGATGCGGCATCATGCCCACTACGTTGCCCGCCTCGTTGCAAACCCCTGCGATATCACCCAGGGAACCATTCGGGTTGTTGCCATATGTGAATACAATCTGATTGTTTGCTTGCAAACTTGCCAGTGTTTCTTCGTCACAGTAATAGTTACCTTCACCGTGAGCAATCGGAATAACAATCTCTTCGCCTGGTGCGTAGTCGCGTGTGAAAGGTGTGTCTGCGTTAGCCACTTTCAGCACCGTGTCATGGCAACGGAATTTCAGGGACGTGTTGCGGATCAATGCTCCCGGGAGCAGACCTGCTTCCGTCAGAATCTGGAATCCGTTACAGATGCCCAGTACATATTTGCCTTGCTCTGCAGCTTTAGCCACTTCGTTCATTACGGGTGCGAAACGGGAAATTGCTCCGCAACGCAGGTAGTCTCCGTAAGAGAAACCACCCGGAACCAGAATGCAATCATACGCGGACAAGTCCGTAGCCGTATGCCATACATAATCAACCTCTTGTCCAATCGCATCTTCTACCGCCTTGTAACAGTCGATGTCGCAGTTGGAGCCAGGGAACACAAGAACTGCAAATTTCATGAGATTAACCCTCCAATTCGTAGCGGTAATCTTCAACAACGGTGTTGGCGAGCAACTTCTCACACATCACTTTCAATCGTTTTTCCGCTTCCACACGATCTGTTGTATCCAGATTCAGTTCCATGACTTTACCGATCCGTACACTTTCCACTTCGTTAAATCCCATGGAGTGCAGGGCTCCTTGAACAGCTACGCCTTGCGGGTCGAGTACGCTTTGTTTAATAGTGACATATACGGTTGCTTTGATCATGATCTGATGTTCCTCCTCAGTAATGAACGGGATAAATGCTTTATGCTGTTAAAAAAAGTTGCTGTAGCCTTGGGACGCTTGCTTCGGTGTGGATAGTTCCTCCGGCCGCGGGTTGTTCCCCGGTTTTTCTGATTCGTTTTGGCCCGCGCCGCGGTCAAAACCCGGGAACAAAGGCGGACGCTTCGCTCCTTCGTGAACCATTCCACCCCTACGCTTGATCCTGCGGCGCTATTTTTTAAAGGCCT
>NZ_FMVM01000014.1:203321-220285 GCF_900102085.1 Paenibacillus polysaccharolyticus
CCCCTACGCTTGATCCTGCGGCGCTATTTTTTAAAGGCCTAAACCCTTTGCGTTGCTTGGCGGGTAGTAAAAGCGGTGGCCTTGGGACAATCGTTTCGCTGGACAACGGTAAAAACCAGCCATATCACGCAAACGCGGGACAGGTTTTCAAGTATTTGAGTAACCTTGCCTTTGATTCTTGTAATCTTTGCAGGCTTCATACCTAGTGAAGCCTGCGCCTTAATTACCTCATCCACCAGTTTGAACACTGGCGGAGGGAAAGATTTGAGCTGGAGAAACGAAGTGCTCGCCTTTGCAACCGGAATGTGTCCTTTTGAAAAAAGGATACGAATCCAAACATTCCGGGGGCAACAGCGATCGAAAGCCAAACTTTCCCGGAGCACACGCTCAAACGTCTCTTACTCAAGCTTTCCCGAAGCCCGTGCTCAAACGTCATCCACTTATTATTTCGTTAAACGTTTATAAATATCGACGTATCTTGCCGTTGTCGCTTCCACCACCTCTTGCGGAAGCGGGGCGGGCTTGCTGTTCTTGTCCCAA
Source organism: Paenibacillus polysaccharolyticus (assembly GCF_900102085.1). Classification (GTDB taxonomy): domain Bacteria; phylum Bacillota; class Bacilli; order Paenibacillales; family Paenibacillaceae; genus Paenibacillus; species Paenibacillus polysaccharolyticus. The sequence continues at coordinate 203,862 of NZ_FMVM01000014.1, forward strand.
TCGGTGCCTGCAAGATAGGTACGGACAGGCTCTTTATCCATGCTGTCGATCTCGATGTCGAGAGCATAGTTTTCTTTTGCCCAGAAGCGGGAGGCATCCGGGGTGAAGATTTCATCGATCAGGATCACCTTGCCGTCCACGATGCCGAACTCAAATTTGCAGTCTGCCAGAATGATACCGCGCTGATTGCAGTAATCACGAGCAAACTCATAGAGGCGTAAGCTTTTCTCTTGAAGCTCGATAGCAAGCGCATCTCCAACAAGCTCTTTCATACGCTCCATCGGAATGTCCTCGTCATGACCAACGTCATTTTTGGCAGCTGGTGTGAAGATGGGCACTTCGAGCTTGGCATTTTTGCGCAGGCCTTCCGGCAGTTTAATTCCATTCACTTCTCCGGTTGTCTCGTACTGTCTCCAGCCACCACCAGTGATGTATCCGCGCACCACACATTCGATATCGATGCGCTCTGCTTTGCGTGTAACCATGATGCGGTTTTTGAGCAATTCAGGTTCGGTGACCAAATCACCCAGTTGATTCACATCGGTATGAACCACATGGTTTTCCATCATGCTACCTGTCAGTTCAAACCAGAAGCTACTGAGTTGATTCAGCACATTACCTTTCTCTGGAACCGCCGGGTCGAGCACATAATCAAATGCCGAGATGCGATCCGTTACCACAATAAGAAAATGCTCACCCAGATCGTATAGCTCGCGTACTTTCCCTTTGTATAACAAAGGTGCTTTAACAAGATCTGCCGCCGTGGACAGTGCCATGGGGTCACCTTCTTTCAGGAGATGTAAATTATACGTCCAATTCCCCTCATCACGCGGGGCCACTCCAAATGCAGAAGAACCTTCCGATCGCTGTTATCCCCGAATTTTTCTGATCCAATTGTACGAGGGGAAAATTCGGTGATAAAGGCGAACGCTTCGCTTCTACAGGTTTTTTCTGCATTCTCCGTTCCAGCGTGAACACATAATCAACCTATACTTTTAGTGGGGTATTTCTGTCCTCTTCGTTCTCAGCAAGCCCATCATTCGTTTCTTTAGCCTATTTGGAATATATATTAGTCGTTCAAGCCGAGTTTTTTGAAAATGGTGTCGACGTGTTTCAGGTGCCAGGACGGGTTAAATGCATCTGCAATTTCCTCGTCGTTCAGCACAGCCGTAATTTCCGGTGTGGACTTCACGATGTCCTGGAATTGACGTTGTTCTTCCCATGCCTGCATGGCACGCGGTTGAACGGTATCGTACGCTTGCTCACGGCTGAAGCCTTTGTCGATCAGTTTCGTCATAACGCGGCCGGAGAATGGTACGCCGAAGGTACGTTCCATGTTGCGTTTCATGTTTTCCGGGAACACAGTCAGGTTCTTCACAATGTTACCGAAACGGTTCAACATGTAGTTCAGCAACATCGTTGCGTCCGGCAAAATGACACGTTCTACGGAAGAGTGCGAGATGTCACGCTCGTGCCACAATGTTACGTTCTCGTATGCAGATACCATATGTCCGCGGATAACACGGGACAGACCGGAGATGTTTTCACTGCCGATCGGATTGCGCTTGTGCGGCATCGCGGAAGATCCTTTTTGACCTTTGGCAAACGCTTCTTCCACTTCACGGAACTCGCTCTTCTGCAGTGCACGTACTTCTGTAGCGAACTTGTCCAGAGAAGTTGCGATCAGTGCCAGCGTAGCCATGTACTCCGCATGACGGTCACGTTGCAACGTTTGCGTGGAGATTGGTGCAGGCTTGGTACCCAGCTTCTCACAGACAAACTCTTCAACAAATGGATCGATGTTGGCATACGTTCCAACGGCACCGGAGATTTTACCAAACTGTACGCCATCCGCCGCATGGCGGAAACGCTCCAGGTTACGCTTCATCTCTTCATGCCACAACGCCATTTTCAATCCGAAAGTTGTTGGCTCCGCATGTACACCATGCGTACGTCCCATCATTGGCGTATGCTGATATGTCAGTGCTTTTTCACGCAAAATTTCGATGAAATTAATGATGTCTTTTTCCAAAATTTCGTTCGCTTGACGCAGTACATATCCCAGTGCCGTATCCACAACGTCCGTGGAAGTCAGGCCGTAGTGAACCCATTTCCGCTCTGCACCCAGGCTCTCGGATACCGTACGTGTGAACGCAATAACGTCATGGCGTGTTTCCTTTTCAATCTCATAGATACGATCAATGTCAAAAGAAGCGTTCTGGCGAAGCAAAGCTGCTTCTTCCTTCGGGATAACTCCAAGCTCAGCCCATGCCTCGCATGCACAAATTTCAACTTCCAGCCACGATTGGAATTTGTTCTCTTCTGTCCAGATGGCTCTCATTTCGGGTCTGCTATAACGTTCAATCATGAATTTGTATGCCTCCATAGATTAGTTTGTTCGATCCATTGCAATCCTTCTTCGACATCCTGGCAGAGCAGGTTCACATGCCCCATCTTCCGTCCTGTCTTCGCTTCGCTCTTGCCATATATATGAAGCTTAGGGATAACACCGAGTTCCATCGCCTCTTCATCAGGTTGCCCTGTTCTTGCGATGATTCCTTCCAGATGCTCACCAAGCACATTGACCATAACGACGGGACTTAACAGCGTTGTATCCCCCAGCGGTAATCCGCAGATGGCACGAATATGTTGCTCAAACTGTGATGTGGCGCAAGCCTCCATCGTGTAGTGTCCGGAATTATGCGGCCTTGGAGCCAGCTCGTTCACATACAGTCTGCCGTCAGCGGCTACAAACAGTTCGACCGCCAGTAATCCGACAGCTTTCAGGGATTCCGCAACTGCAGCGGCCAGTTTCTGTGCTTCCAGTTGAATGTCTGTAGCCACTCGCGCAGGTACGATGGAAGCATGCAAAATGTTATTCACATGAATGTTCTCCGCAGGCGGGAACGTTTTGATCTCTCCGCTCGTGCTACGAGCAACAATGACTGAAATCTCGCATTCGAACTTGATGAATTGCTCCAGCACCAGCTCTGCTCCTGTCGATGCAAGCTCTTGATAAGCCTCTTCAGCTTCCGCTGCGACACGAATCACCCGCTGACCTTTGCCGTCATATCCGCCAGTCACTGTTTTCAGCACACATGGAACTCCTAATTCACTCACCGCAGCATTCATCGTATCCAAACTGGTAATTTCGCGGTACGGGGCAACTCTGACACCAGCCGCTTCAATCGCACGTTTCTCACGCAAGCGATGCTGGGTCGTGTATAAAAGGGAACTCCCTTGCGGTACGGATGACTCACGCTCAAGTAAAGCCGCCACTTCTGCATCCACATTCTCGAATTCATACGTGATCACATCGCATTGCCGCGCGAGTTCTCTTGCTGCCTGTACATCGTCGTATCCAGCTTCAATCTGCTTCGCAATCTGGCCACAAGGTGAATCCGGTGTTGGATCAAGAGTAACGAAACGATACCCCATCGCCGTTCCAGCAAGCGTCATCATGCGTCCAAGCTGCCCGCCGCCAAGAATACCGATTGTTGTATCTCCGGGTAATAAGACGGGTTGTCCCTGCCCTGTTCCCTTATCCTGTCTGGTTGCCTCGTTACTCATAGCTCATCACTGCTTTCCAGTACTTCTTGTTTAATCCGTTCTCTGCGAGCTTCGGAGCGGCGCTGCACCTCCGGGTCAAATGCGCCAATGATCTGTGCCGCGAGCAAGCCTGCATTTGTCGCACCCGCTTTGCCAATGGCAACCGTGGCTACCGGGATGCCGCCAGGCATCTGCACAATGGACAGCAAGGAATCGAGACCGTTCAATGCTTTGGATTGAACCGGAACACCGATGACGGGAAGCATCGTTTTGGATGCCACCATACCTGGAAGATGAGCCGCTCCGCCTGCACCAGCGATAATGACCTTGAATCCGCGGTCAATCGCCTGTTCTGCATATTCAAACATCAAATCCGGTGTACGATGTGCGGAGACGACCTTTTTTTCATAACCAATCTCAAGCTCGTCCAGCACCTCGCACGCATGTTTCATCGTTTCCCAATCAGACTTACTGCCCATAATTACAGCAACTTGCACTGACATGAATACATCCCACTCCCATCTGAGCATTTTAGAACCCATTTGTCATATAAGCTGAACTAAAGGTAATTTACACGGTCACTTCAATGCCAGAATAAACTTCCAATCGCTGTTATCCCCAGATTTTTTTGATTCCCTTTACTTAAAGGGAAAATCCGGTGATAAAGGCGATCGCTTCGCTTTTCCAGTTTTTTTCTGTCCTTTCCGTTTCTGTGTAAATGAGTAGTTCAACTTATACAAATTTTTCTTAAAATCCTTTTGTAAAAAAACTAAAAAGTCCGCTACCCGCGAAAATATTACATTTTCTCCGGACACCGGACTCCAAGAAATACGTATCCCTCATTTGGGCATGCCAAAAGGGGCTTGCTGTCCGCAATCAACCATGCGACTCTCAGCCGTATCTCCTCGTAGTCCGGAAATTTACGGTTTCCGGGTAGATACTTCCGGGCCCTATTCCCGGCGTTATACGAGCAAATATCTATTCGTTACATCTTTGTTTACCATGTTCCACAATCATACAGCTTTCGTTCCTACTCGACCTTATTTTAACCTGATCGACACATCTAACATTCTAACAATCCCCTACAGCGTATGTCAACTTAAAGACGAACATTTAACATATTGACAAATCTAATGTTCGGGAATTAGTACAGTGTTATACAATAAACTCCAAATTCGCTTGAAATACCCCATCCTGTTGCTTCAAAATAAAATAAAGAAAGCCGGCTTCTCTTCAATTTCTCGAAGACAACCGGCTTGTTCACACGGGAATGGAGTACAAGTACATCCTCCCTCTTATTTCAATATCATTTTACGATCAATACAGGAATCTGAGCATGTTGTACTACGTTGTGACTGACACTGCCCAGCACGAATTCACGGATTCCGCCTAAACCTCGGGAACCAATAATAATGATATCCGAGCCGTTTTCTTTGGCATAGTCCAGCAACACCTCTGCTGCAGCCCCTTGGATCAGATCTACATTTGCCGTAACACCGGCAGCCTGAATACGCTCTTTGGCTTCATCCGTCGTTTGCACAGCCAGATTGTAGTAATCGTTGTTGAGTGAAGGCGGCAATGGCGCCAGACCTTCCCCAATAAATACGCGCGGAAAATCAAATGCATGAATGACATCAAGCACAGCCCCCGGCGATGCCTTCGCAAACTCGATTGCACGATCCAGTGCTTTATTTGAAGCTTTTGACCCATCATAAGCTACTAAGATTTTGGAAAATAACATGTAAATCCCGTCCCTTCCTTATATATGTAGAACCCGAAGCAAGCCTCGGTCTGACATCTAAATCCCTTACAGAGCCTGGAACCATGTAACTTCTTAAACCTTCACAGGTTAAAATGAACCACTTGATAAGAAACAATTTACATAATAAACTCATTCATCCCTAAACCATCACTGCAAAAAGTAACCATACATCACTGCATTCAGAAACACGAGCAACGGAATGCCAATCGTAAAGCTGGGATGTTTCGTTTTATGCCTTTTCCGATACATCGCAATCCAGACACCTAGTGCACCACCGATAAAGGCTAGCAAAAATAACGTTCGTTCAGGCGTGCGATCCCGCCGCTGCTGTGCACGTCTCTTGTCGTCAGACATGACCAGATATGCGACAACATTAATAAAGATAAACCATACGATAAGTCCGGTATGCATATGCGTTTAGCGGTCCCCCTGTCCCGGGACATCTCCCTGTCTCCATTATAATCCCAAGACAGGCAGATGATCAACGCGGGCAGAGAACCGCACTATTTTACATAAACGAGAATTTTACGATTCCTGTTTCGGAATCCCGTTCAGGCTCGGTACCCTTTTGGCTGATTTCTCCGGAGTCACTGCGATATTCTCTTCCCGAATGCTGTCCTTATTCTGCTGGTTATTGCGTTTTTCCGGTTTGTTATGCGGCATCTCAGGCTCACCTCCTCCGCTTACGTTGCCTGAAAACGAAGCTTCTTATACGAAGGAGGCACCTGTATTTTAGTCTTCAGGGCGCAAGTCTAGTTGTTCCGGTGACTGTTTAGAAAATGATATAACGCTCCGTACAGGTTGGCATCATTTCCAAACGTACAGGCTGTAATCTGTGGGCTCGCCTTATGCAATGGGTTAATTCGCTTCAGTTCATCTATTGCCCATTGGATTCGCTCCAGCACAACAGGCTGTGCACTAATGCCTCCTCCAATGGCAAACACTTCAGGGTCGAGAATGTATTGCAGATTCATGATCTGAACCGCAATCTGTGTGCAAAAGGTATCAAATACACCGCACGCCTCCGCATCTCGCTGATTAATAAATTCAAACACGGCCTCACCATCGGCAGGGTCATCCAGCCCTTTTAACTCACCAATCTGTCTAACCATCTCTACAGCCGAGCTCTCCAGTCCAAAATAGGCCGCTTCCTTCGTTACCGGGTCAATCCGGCTCATCACATAACTAACTTCTCCGGCTGACAAGTTTTTGCCACGTTGCAGTTTACCGTCCATGATGATTCCTCCCGCGATGCCGCTGCCCAGCACCATAACAACGGAATCCTTGGTATCTTTGACACTGCCGAGCCATAGTTCGGCAAGCGCTGCGCACTTCCCATCATTTTCAATGGACACATGGATCGCATATCTGTCTTCAAGAAGTTTGGCTAAATTCACCTCATGCAAAAATGGAAAAGAACCGCCGTGATACACCATTCCTGTCTCCACATCGATTGTTCCCGGACAACTCAGGGCAATGCCCTGAATCTGTGACAAATCTTGTGCATCCACGATGGCATAAAGCGCATCCTGCAGTTCCTGCAAGCCACTCCGCCCAACGCCACGTTTTCCCTTCGACAATAGCTCTCCGCTTTCGCTCATGATTCCGTATTTAATAAAAGTTCCACCAATATCAATAACTAGATACATTGTGTCTGCCTCCTGCTCTACATATCATTCATCAACATCTTAATTGAAATATAGAGCGTTTCCATTTATATTTATGGTATTTATTTGCGATTAATAGTAATTAATTATGATCTTTAGGGAGATGGAGTGTTCAGTGCCAACGATAACCGAAACCAAACTTCAATGGATCTTACAAACGTTATATGATACCACCCGGGTTCCTGCGTTCTACCTTAAGCGAGGTATCGATCGTCATCCTACTTTGAGCCCGGAATTGGTGAACCAGCTTCTGTCCACTCCTGTTCATCTGAAAATCCAGCTCATGGATTACAATATACAAATGGATAAGATGATCCTGATGCCAGTCTATACTCTTGAAGGACAAGGTCTGCTTGTTCTCTGGCCCAATGCACAGTCATATGTTGAGCATGTTCCGTTTGCATGGGATCAACAACTGAATTCAACCACATTCATTGAACCCAATGATCTCCATCAACTGCTGAGTGTGGCGATTATGGCCCATTATCTTTTACATCATGAAATATTGGATCGGAATCAAGTTCTTGAGGACAACAAACATGTCTTAAATATAAATAATCATGCGGAAGGTGTACTTGAACTATCTCTTCTGGAACAGAGAGAGCGTAGATTGTTTCACAAATCCTACCTCTCGGAGAAAAAGGTATTCGATCAGGTGCGTCTGGGGAACAAACATAAGATGCTTTTGTATCTGAAGCAGCATATGGAGTTGAATGGGGTCTACGGCACTTTATCGAAACAGAATAGTTTACGGAGCAAAAAGAATCTGATCATCGCGGCCATTACGCTCGGAACCCGTGCTGCAATTGATGGCGGATTGTATTCGGAGTCGGCACTTACGCTTAGCGACACCTATATTCAGCACATTGAAACGCTGTCCCGGATTGATTCGATTCATCCGATTCTGCATAAGATCCTTGGTGATTTTACCGAACGTGTAGCCAAAGTCCATCGGGCTCATAACTCCAAAGACATTCTGTTATGCCAGGAATATATATTCAATCACTTATACGATGACTTAAGTCTGTCCGTACTGTCCGCGCATCTGCAAATAAGCCCCCCCTATCTTTCCCGTAAATTCAAGGAAGAGACTGGAGAGGCACTTCGCATTTTTATACAAAGGCAACGGATTGAAGAAGCCAAAAATCTGATCGTTTTCTCAGACTATCGCCTGAGTGAGATTCATACGTTGCTTAACTTTCACGATCAGAGTTACTTCATCAAAGTGTTCCGAAAACATACGGGTTTTACACCAAAAGAGTATCGTAATCGATTTGTGGTCAAGCCTTCTTGAACATGACACCTGACTAGTAGGCTTCTCTCATTTCATCTCATAGAAATTTCAACTCACATAAGGCTACCTGAGATGCGGTCGCCCCGATTAAATAGTCCGAGATCGTTTAACTCCTATTCTCTCACCTTATGTTGTCATTGCCGCATGCCTATTTTCCTTGTTTCTCCATAGCCGCCTTGAGCAAATCCCCCAGGTTGGAGCCGATGGATTCCTGCTTCGCGTATTGTTTCACCAGCTTTTGCTGCTCGCGTTTGTTCACGTGTTGCTTATCTTTATCCAGCGTTTCGGTGATTCCGCATGGCAGACACTGTACATACAGTCCAGCTTTGCCTTCCTTAATCTCCATCTTCTTATGGCACTGCGCGCAGCGGCGGTTCGACAACCGCTTCTCATTGGAGCGACGATAACCACAGTCCTCCGTAGGACATACGAGGAACTTGCCACGTTTCCCCTTTTTCTCTAGCAACTTGGCATTACAGTCCGGGCAGTGGCTGTTGGTTACATTATGGGGTTTGTACTCGGCTTTACTGCTTTTCACGGTGGATACAAGTTCCTTTGCCATGGAACGAATACCATCCAGGAACGGGCCTGGTTTACCCTGTCCACGTGCTATACGCTCCAGTTCAGCCTCCCAACGAGCGGTCAGTTCCGGTGTTCGCAGTTGCGGGGCAGCAAGCTCAATCAGCTGTTTGCCTTTGCCCGTTGGATGCAGACTGTTCCCTTGACGATCAATCGTATCCGAGCTGACCAGTTTCTCAATGATATCTGCGCGTGTCGCAGGTGTGCCCAGTCCGTGCTTCTCCATCTGGGAGAGCAACGCTGCTTCCGTATACCTCTTCGGTGGCATCGTACGTCCACTCTTGATGTGGCAGCGCCCAAGTGTCACTGACTGACCTTGCTGTAAGTCTGGCAACAGTGCACGCTCATGGTCACCTGCATCATTGGAACGGTCATCATCTTTATCATCCGTGTAATCACCGCCGTACACTTCGCGCCAGCCACTATCCTTGACCGTTGTGCCCTTCACATGGAAGGAATCCTTACCTACCTGTACCGTAACAGCTACTGAATCATACCTCGCTGCTGGATAGAACAGACTGATGAAACGGCGAACAATCAGATCGTAGAGTTTACGTTCCTCTGGACTAAGTTGATTTAAGAGCACCGTCTGCTCGGTTGGAATAATGGCATGGTGATCGGTAACCTTGCTATCATCAACAATCCGTTTGGTGACATTCAGGTTTTTGCGCAGTAAAGGGCGTGCAAGTGATGCATACGGGCCAACAGCTACACTCTCGAGTCGTTCTTTTAACGTTCCCGTCATGTCGGAAGTCAGATAACGGCTATCTGTCCGCGGATAAGTAACAAGCTTATGCTGCTCATACAGACGCTGGAGTACGTTAGAGGTCTGTTTAGCGGAAAAACCGTGTTTATGATTCGCATCCCTTTGCAGTTCCGTAAGGTCATAAGCCAGCGGATGCGGCTCGACTTTTTCACTTTTTTTCACCTGGGCAATCGAGCCTTTACGTCCTTCTACACGTGCCTTCAATTGCTGCATATCCTGTTTGTCAAAAATTCTGGAATCCCCGCCAGCTGCACGCCATACCGCCTGAAAATCTCCAAAGTCCGCGCTTAACGTCTCATATTCCTGCGAACGGAAACCGTTAATCTCATTTTCCCGATCCATGATCATTCCCAAAGTTGGCGTCTGTACACGTCCAGCGGACAATTGGGCATTGAACCGTACGGTTAACGCACGTGTCACATTAAGACCAATCATCCAGTCTGCTTCAGCACGGCAGCGTGCGGATTCATAGAGACGGTCGAATTGACTTCCCGGCTTCAGCGAGGCGAATCCGTCCTTGATCGCTTTATCCGTTTGGGATGAAATCCACAGTCGTTTGAACGGCTTTTTCCACTGCGCCATCTGCATAATCCATCTTGCAAGCAGTTCTCCTTCACGGGCCGCATCCGTTGCAACAACCAACTCACCCACATCCTGACGTTTCATCAGTTGCTGCACGGCTTTGTACTGGTGATTCGTTTCCCGGAGCACCTTCAGCTTGGTTCGCTCTGGCAAAATCGGCAAATCTTCCAGATTCCACGTCGCATACTTTTTGTCATAATCCTCAGGTTCAGCGAGCCCCACCAAATGTCCCAAGGCCCACGTTACAATGTATTTCGGACCTTCCATATAACTTTTATGTTTATCACGCGCGCCCATCACTCTTGCAATCTCCCGGGCTACAGATGGCTTCTCTGCGAGTACCAATGTCTTCACTTCGTATCTCTTCCTTTCTTTCCAAACGCTAATATCGGAGACAACGGATCTGTCTTCCTTGTCTTCCTATATTTCCATCTTTACATTATATCATCTCAATCAGAATCATGTTTTCGACAAATGTATATTCAACAGAACAGGGTTTCAAGGGCATCTCTTTTTGCCAATACATTCAACTTATCACCGCATTAACAAGTGTTATATCCATGTTAGATAATATCTTTTCTTTGACTTTCCAATAAAAAAATAGTCTTTCACTTCCAAGACACAAAGAGAAAACGTGAGATATCATCACACAAAACCAATATGTATGCGTTTTTTTGAATAAATAATAGATTTGTAAGATTACCTAACACCAATATAAGATGTGCAAAAGCATTATACAAAGATTGCTAACACACACATCATCTTAGACACAGGAAGGGAGCGTGGATGCATGACTTATCATGGATCTGTATTGAAAAAAGGCGGGGCCTTATTACTCGCGGGAACCGTGGTTGCCGCAACGTGGGGAGGAACTGCTGTACCTTCGGCTTTCGCCGCCGCTGCAACTCCTCCAAGCCAAACCTCCACCGTCGCCGCCCTTGCAGGGAAAGCGCCGGTCAGTGCCGCAACCTTCGTTCAGGCCATGGAAGAAGCCGCAACACTTGCAGGTGTACCTTTTACCATGGACAAGCTCTCCGGTGCGACCATATCACGCCAAGATGCTGCACTTGCCTTGCAGCAATGGCTCAAGCTGGACACTGCTCCGGCATCCTTCAAGGATGTGCCGAAGCAGTCCGAGTATGCCAGTGCCGTCGGCGCCCTGAATGCCGCCGGACTAATGAAAGGCTATACGGACTCTCTTTTCCTGCCGAACGCTGTACTGACAGCGAGCGACGTCTCTATTTTGAAAGATCGCATTTATACCTACATAAAACCGTTTGTGCTCGAAGAAGCCACCATCATGGATATGCAGACCGCTATGGAGCAAGGTAAACTGACATCCAAAGAGCTGGTGCAACATTATCTGGATCGTATCGCGAAATACGATGATCAAGGTGTCAGCATTAATGCTGTCCTCAATCTGAACCCGGATGCGCTTAAAATCGCAGAGCAACTCGATGAAGAACGCACAGCTCAGGGACCTCGCGGCCCGCTTCACGGTATCCCGATCCTGGTGAAGGATAACTTTGATACCAAAGACATGCCCACCACGGCTGGCTGTATCTGCCTGAAGGATTCTATTCCGGCCCATGATGCAGAGCAGGTGAAGAAGCTGAAAGCAGCGGGAGCCATTATTTTGGGCAAAACCAACCTGCATGAGTTTGCTTTTGGCATCACAACATCAAGCTCACTGGGAGGACAAACGCTTAACCCTTACGCTCTTGATCATTATCCAGGTGGTTCGAGTGGTGGAACAGGTGCGGCCATTGCCGCGAACTTCGCTGCAGCAGGTATGGGCACCGATACAGGTGGCTCCATCCGCATACCGTCCAGCTTTAACAGCCTTGTCGGTATTCGTCCAACCATTGGCCTCTCCAGTCGGGAAGGCATTATTCCACTCGCACTGACACAAGACGTTGGTGGGCCGATGGCACGTACCGTAAGTGATGCGGCGATCATGCTGGATGCTACCGTTGGTTATGATAAAAAAGATGTTGCCACGGCTTACGCGGTAGGCAAAATCCCTTCCAGTTACACAGACTTCCTGGACGTGAACGGACTGAAGGGTGCTCGAATCGGTGTAGCTCCTGAACTCATCCCAAGCACCAAAGCGGAGGAAAAAGCGGTTGCCGACGTCATCAACGCCGCTGTTGAAGAACTGAAATCACTCGGCGCTACCGCGGTACCAATCTCCATTCCTAACTTTGCAGAGATCAATAAATATCCTAGCCTCAGTGGCTATGAGTTCAAATTCCAGCTGAATGACTATCTGGATTCTCTAGGTGACAACGCGCCGTATCATAGCCTGTCCGAGATCATCGCATCCGGTCAATTTGATAAATCCCAGGAACAATCCATGAAAGCACGGGACGCACGGGATACGCTAGATACATCAGAGTACAAAGATATCGTCCTGAAGCGTACTCAAATTACTCGTGATTCCTTACTGAAAGTCATGGCGGATAACCATTTGGATGCAATCATCTATCCTACATCAACACAAGCTGCTGGCGTGATTGGCAAAGGGCAAACCTCTGGTGCCAACAATCGTCTAAGCCCATTCTCCGGTTTCCCGTCTATTACCGTCCCGGCTGGCTTCACAACGGATGGCTTGCCTGTAGGCATTGAATTCCTGGGCCGTGCCTTTGATGAAGGTACACTGATTAAGCTGGCTTACAGCTACGAACAAGGTACACACCATCGCCAAGCACCCAAGTTAACGCCTTAACTTCTTGGCGACTGATGATTTAAGAGCAAGAGCACTCATACTTCTGTTGCTGATAACCAATTCGGTGATAAGTCCTCATAAATCAAGCCAAGTTCTTATCAATCAAAACAAGTTCTCATACTTCGATCCTTTCCCTTTATTGAACATTCTTCATTAACATGCACCCCATTCACGATTCTGTGAATCGGGGTGTTTTTCGATCTAAATTTTCAAATTGCCCAGATCTTGATTTGTCGTCTACAATATGTATGAAGAAGTTTACTACTTATACATCGTTTGAACCACACATTAACAGGAGGTTTTGGATGAACTATTCAAGATGGCATATGATGCTTATTACCGTGCTCAGTTTCTCCCTTTTTGCCACATCAACGGCCAGTGCTGCCACAACTACTAATGCCAAGAAATATAAGTGGGCTAAGCCCGCTGTAGAATTCATGGGCTCTCACGGTGTCATGCAAAGCTACGAACAGGAAGCAGATCGTTTAAACCAAACGGTGTCCAAAGCCGAATTAACCCAAATGATACATACCTTATTCAAGGAATTTCGTGTTGAACCCGACAAAAAAATCGAAATTCCAGGCGTACCAGAAGGAAGCACCTATTATTCCATTTTTAGAGATGTGTACGGTAGCATTCCGAGTAATCCTTCGGGTATGATCGCAGCAGCAGACCAGATAAACTACAATGGTGAAACATATACGTATCAACCTTCTAAGAGTTTGTCTCGCTGGGATTTGTTGATTGCCCTGAATGCACTATTCCCTGATATCCGTTATAGCCTGGACGAAATGGACACAAAAGAAATCATAACTAAAGTAAACTCGTTCAGGGATATCCCGAAAAGAACATTTTCTTCTTTTGAAACATATGACAAATGGAAGTTTGCTTATCAACCACTGGCTCCAGAGTTAGGTTTTATTCAAGAAAAAAAACAAAATGTATATCTTGGATCCGATCTTGATGGTGTAAAAACATATGCTATGCTCGGCTTCTCTAAAGCAGGTATCATGAAACCCGATGCTAAAGGGAATTTTTATCCGAATCAAAAGGTAACGCTAGCGGAAACCGCAGTTATTCTGCAACGCATCTACAATTTTTATGGCGGGAAAGGCTACAAACATCAGCCTACCAAAGACGAACTGATTCCAAGAGAGTTAAATCGTGAGTACGTTTATAGAAATTCTGCGCATGGCAGTCTTATATCTGATAACGTGGCACTTGTTAGTACGGATAACATTTCTACCGCCTATCTGGCAATCAGCGCAACAGAACCGGTTGATCTGAAAGTCATTGTGAACGGCGAGAGTATAACCTACTCTTATGAACAATTAAGCGTACTTGATGCACCTATTATGATCGCGTTTGACGGGGCAGATTATGCAGAGGTATACCCCATTTTACGCAGGACAGGCAAACCCATTGTAGATCAGGGGGAAATTGAAGGTAATGAATTTTTCGAAAAGTTAGATTTGTTTTTTTATTTCTCGGGTAAATGGACTGATTTTAGTGTGTTCAATACATTATGGGAAGACGAAAGTTATGAAGAGTTTGAACAGTAACGTTGATGAGTAATAATTTGGAAATAGCAAATAGAAGGTAGAGCTCAGATTACTGAGTTCTACCCTTTTTTTTCCTTTAATGCTATTAAAATTGAACTGAAGTCTAATTAATCAGACACCTTGGTAGATTTACATTTACGCCCTATCCGGCACACCCCATCGAACAACTAGACCCGAGTACGTTAGCCCGCCTCCAAAACCAAACAGCGCAACGTTGTGCCCATGTCTCAGCTTTCCTTCATCCACCGCAATCTGCAATGCAAGTGGAATTGAGGCCGCAGAAGTATTCCCCCGGTACTCCATACTCGTTAATGTACGTTCGAGCGGAATTGGTCCACGTTCACACATCGCTTCAATCATGCGCATGTTGGCACTGTGCGGAACAAACCAATCGATCTGCTCAGGTGACATCTCAGCTCTCGTAATAAGCTCAGCTAATTGTTCCGGGACCATGCGGACTGCCCATTTGTAGACCTCTCTTCCGTTCTGCACCAAATTTCCTTCGGCATTCAACTGATGACCATCCATCTCTGTAGAAAGTCCGCTTTTGTATAGGTGCATACCACCTTCCCCTTGTGTCCCAGAAATGACAGACTTAAAGTCACCCTGGTCAGAAGCACGTTCTACCAGAAACGCACCGGCTCCATCTCCAAACAACACGCACGTTGTTCGATCGGTATAGTCTGTTATTTTGGATAACGTCTCAGCCCCGATAACGAGTACCTTACGATACATCCCACTGGTCACCAGACTATCTGCCAATTGCATACCGTATGTGAAGCCCGCGCAAGCCGCGTTCAGATCAAGCACTCCCGTCTGGGGAATACCCAGGTTTGCCTGGACTCGTGAAGCCGAACTTGGGAAAGCATACTCGGGTGTACTTGTTGCAAAAAGAATCATATCAACATCGGTGATCTTCACCTCGTAACGACGCACCATATCCTCCACGGCTTTTGTAGCCAGGTCTGATACAAATTCATGTTCTCCTGCAATCCGGCGCTCTCTCATGCCTGTTCGCTGTACAATCCATTCATCACTTGTATCGACCATCTTTTCCAAATCTGCATTGCTTAGTATCCGATCAGGTACATATGTACCCATTGCTGTTATTGTTGCTTTAGATTGATGATTCATAGCAGAGATCACCTCGAATGTTTTTTTACTATTATAGCACTAAGTCTTAGTACTTGGTACTAATTTTATTCTGTAGGAGACTACTATTTATCAACTAGACGCTGACAAGACAAAAAAACAGCCCAATTTCTTGAACTGTTCAACAATTAAACAGGATAAGTATGTAAAAAAAAGACACACCTGATTCTCATCAAGTGTGTCTTTACCTTGCTTGGCGGCGTCCTACTCTCCCAGGACCCTGCGGTCCAAGTACCATCGGCGCTAGAGGGCTTAACGGTCGTGTTCGGGATGGGTACGTGTGGAACCCCTCCGCCATCGCCACCAAACGCGATTGGATCGAAGCATAGCTTCTTCCATATCTATTTTGGAATTGAAAATCATACACACATTCCGTGATGTACCGATTTTCATTTCGCCATTCAGAGTGTTGTTCTCTGAAAACTAGATTCGAAACGAAACGCACGCGATTTAAAACTTGCATATTGGATAAGCCCTCGACCGATTAGTACTGGTCAGCTCCATGCATTACTGCACTTCCACCCCCAGCCTATCTACCTCGTCGTCTTCAAGGGGTCTTACATACTGGGAAATCTCATCTTGAGGGGGGCTTCACGCTTAGATGCTTTCAGCGCTTATCCCGTCCGTACATAGCTACCCAGCGGTGCTCCTGGCGGAACAACTGGTACACCAGCGGTACGTCCATCCCGGTCCTCTCGTACTAAGGACAGCTCCTCTCAAATTTCCTACGCCCACGACAGATAGGGACCGAACTGTCTCACGACGTTCTGAACCCAGCTCGCG
>NZ_FMVM01000007.1 GCF_900102085.1 Paenibacillus polysaccharolyticus
GCGAAGAAAACAAGTATTCGGTATTAGCTATCGTTTCCGGTAGTTGTCCCAAGCTTGAGGGCAGGTTGCCTACGTGTTACTCACCCGTCCGCCGCTAAGTATCAGGAAAGCAAGCTTTCCATCAACTCCGCTCGACTTGCATGTATTAGGCATGCCGCCAGCGTTCGTCCTGAGCCAGGATCAAACTCTCCAATAAAGATGAATTTCGCAGCGTCGTTAAACGCTGTGTAACTCATCGGGGTATTGAAAAGAGCGATAAGCTCATTTTGAATCTGACGAGATTAAAAATCTCATTTGTGTTCCAGTTTTCATACAGCCAGATGGCATGTACCAAAAACCTTCACGTCATTCTGCAAGCAGAATGTTTACTCACTCGTTGTTCAGTTTTCAAAGATCAAACTTGTTCATGTCAGCCAACTTGTGTTTCAGCGGCGACTTAAATAATGTAACACATGGCCAAAATTAATGCAAGAGTTTTTTAATTATAGTTTTATTTCTACAGAGCTTTGCATGTGCACTTCAATTCAAAGCTAGTTTCAACCTGAAATTAAAGCGCATACATATTGTAACATATTTTTGAACGGACTTTCAAACGTTATCTGCAATATTTTGTTTTTTTCGACACCTCCATCATTTCAAACACATCGTCTTTTTCGCGTTGTAACTGCTTAAGCGAAAAGGCCAGTTCTAATTTGTTGAACTGACCTTTTCGCAACAAACATCATTCTATTTCATGTTTCGCTCTGATCGCTCTTAATGTTGAATCCAGGGATTACGACGTTTCTTGGCTGGTTTTTGTGAATTTGTGGACGTCGTGTTTTCTCTAGTAGATTTTCCAGATACAGATACCTTTGATTTACTTTTCGCAAGTGTTTTACTTGTTCTTCGTTTTGCCGTTCCATTTTTAGACGGAGTTGATTTCGGTTTCGCATCAGATTCCGGATCAACCTCTTCTAAAGCGGCCTGACTTAAGTTCGCATTGTCACGCCCTCCCTTTTTCCCACTGTTGGCATCATGGGCTTGAGAAGGGTACATCTCTCCAAAAGCACCAAGCGGAGATGGCGGAACCATATTTTGAGCCGGATACGGATTTTGATAAGCATATTCCATCGGATGATTTGGCATAACAGATGTGGACATTTCAGGCGGCATACCATTCGGGTGACCATACATTCCCCAAGCTGGTTCCTGATAACCATACGCAGGATAAGTATATTGAGGAGCATGTGTATGCGATCCACATCCGCATGGAGGGTACGGAAGCATGGAGTACGGAGAAATCAATGGCGGTTGATTGTTCATCTGGTTCGTTGCAGCTGCAATACTTGGAAAAGGACTGTTTATTTGAGCTGCTGGCGAAATTGGAAATGCATTATTCGTCATCTCAGGAGATATATTTGGCATTACGTTATTATGATTAAAAGTCTGTTCTGCTCCCATCCATGGGCTATTTGGCATGCTACCCATATTATAAGCACCAACATCCTGAACACCAGGGAAAGGAGAGTTGTTGGCCATCCCTGCCGTATACATGTTGTTTTGCTGAACAGCGTATACCTCTTGTGCAGGTACAGGCACCTGCATATAAGGATGTTCCATCGGAGCATGGAGCATTTTTTGACCACAGCCACACGGCGCCTTAACCGACGGCTCGACATTCACAGCCGGTTCGATGTTAGGCATCACAGGCAAAGGCATCACTTCAGGTGAAAGATTAGGCATTTGAGGTTTTATTGTTTCGTTTACAGGTTGGACTTGAACTTCAGGCTTCATCTCTTCTTTTTTGTCTGGTTTCTTCTCAGGCTTCATTTCGGGCATTACAGGTAATTGAGGCAAAGCCTCCAATTCAGGCTTGATATTAGGCTTAGCCGGTGTAACAGGCACTGGTGCCGGAACAGGTACTGGTACTGGCATTTCAACTGCCTGCGGCGGAGGAGCTGGTACAACAGGTGCCGTTTCTTCTTTTACACCCGTATACTCTTTCCCTTCAGGTGATAACTTTTCTTGCGCGCCGATATTTCCCATTTGAGTGTTTGCTGCCTGATTACCTTGTGCATGCATGGAAGGAATATAGACGGTCTCTCCAACCAGAAGAGCATTTGGATTCTTTAATTGCGGATTCGCATTGATCATGTCTTTCAACGGAACTCCCCAAGCTTGTGACAGTTTCCATAACGAATCGCCTTGTACTACCTTGTGACTGTGCAGCACGCCCTCTGGCTTTGGTGTTACCGGCTGCGTGGGAATTTTGACCTTCATGCCAATATCCAACTTGTCGGGATCTGCAATCTGCGGGTTGGCCGCAATTAATTTGTCCAGCGCGACATTGTATTTTTGGGACAGCAGATATAAGGTGTCGCCTTTTTTCACCATGTGTATTTTCACAGGGAACTAACCTCCTAGACGTCATACTTGGGCAGTACATTCGCCCATACCGTTACTACATCCTATGCAGCAACCGGGCTAATGACATCATCTGAACAAAAAAAATCCTCCCGCCTTCTAAAATCCCACATACACGAGGCATGTTACATTTTATCGGACAAGGAGAATTCCTGTTATTTATTCAATTCGACGCAGTGATTTATTCCCACACCTTGTAGCCGTCTTTGTCGACAATTTGGCGGAAAGCTTCAAGCAATTGCAATGTAACTGGACCTGCTACACCTGAGCCAATCGTTCTTCCGTCTACTTCACAAGCTGCAATAACCTCCGCAGCCGTGCCTGTGAAAAATACTTCGTCTGCAATGTACACATCATGAAGCGTGAAAGGCACTTCTTTTAACTCAATACCCAACTCCCCGCACAGATCAATAATCGCTTGACGGGTGATGCCTTCGAGTGCTCCAAGGTAACAAGGCGGAGTGTACACCACACCATTTTTGATAATGAAAATGTTATCGCTTGAGCCCTCGGTTACGTAGCCTTGCGAGTTTAGCATAATAGCCTCACCTGCACCCGAAAAGTTCGATTGCAATTTGACAAGGATGTTGTTCAGATAGTTGAGGGATTTAATTTTCGGATTCAACGCATCCGGGATGTTACGACGCTGGGATACGGAGACGGCCTTCAATCCTGTAAGGTACGCTTCTTCCGGATAGATTGCTAGCTGTTCTACAATAATGATCACGGAAGCTTTAGGGCAACGCGTCGGGTCAAGGCCCAGGTTCCCTGGTCCGCGTGAGACGATCAGACGAATATAACCGTTACGCATATCATTGCGGCGTACCGTTTCAGCCATCACTTCAAGCATCTCATCGTAGGACAGCGGAATGTTCAAACTGATGGATTTTGCCGAATCATACAAGCGATCCAAGTGAGCCTTACATCTGAAAATATTTCCATTGTAAATCCGAATACCTTCGAAGATCCCATCTCCGTACAAGAATCCATGGTCATACACCGAAACTTTTGCATTTTCCTTGGTTACATACTGACCATCCAAATAGATCCATTGTTCTGCCATGACTAACTGCACCTCCATTAAATATGCATTTCCTTTATTCCCGGAACATAATGAACCTGTCCATTTTACAACAAAAATAACGGAAAAACTCTCTTATTTGACATAGACGCCGAATGATCTCTTTGCATTCATTATCCAACCGCTACCGGTTATTTCCGTGAAGGGTATGTATAACATGGATAACTACCAAGAACTCGAACCTGACAATTCAATGCCTCAATTTCAGCCATGGCTGCCGTGAGCAATACGGAGTCAACCGTTTCAATGACATCAATGTAAAAATAGTAACTGCCCAAACGTTTCTTTGTTGGACGAGATTCAAGACGGGTCAAGTTCAGCTTTCTCCAAGCAAAAGCCGACAACACCTGATGGAGTGCACCCGGTGCATCCTCAGGCAATGTAACAAGCAAGCTTGTCTTTACATGATCCGGCTCACGCGGAATGCTGACAGGTTCATGCCCAATTAGTACAAAACGGGTATAGTTATTGTCATGATCCGTCACACGTTCAGCCATGATATCGAGACCATGCTTTTGAGCCGCAAGCTTTGTGCCGATTGCTACCCAGCCCTTACCTGGATTTTTTTTCACGATCTCCACCGCTTCAGCTGTGCTGTTCACGCCTTCAAGATCTGCATCAGGTGAATGTTGCCGAATAAAATTCTGACACTGCGGGATGGCCACAGGATGGGATAGAATCTTGGTAATTTTACCAAAATCATATGTGCCATCGCCCATGACAAATTCATTCCCATGTCCGATAACATTCTGGATGGAGGGATACACCCACTCCGCCTGCATCGGGATATCCACTTCATTGACAAGCCAGTCCATATGCAGACTAACGGAGCCTTCAATTGTATTTTCAATCGGAATCACACTGTACTGCACACTCCCGCTATCAACCGCACGAAAAATGTCCGAAATGAGTTTGGAGTGCTGCAAATCGAGGGCTTCCCCATCGAAAAGAAAATCGATTGCTTCGTGTGAGACTGATCCTTCTGGTAAAACTGCAATTCGTTTCATGCGTTAACTTCCCCTTTGATCCTGTCCAAAAAAGGACGTTCATCTTGATCCGGCAGTATGAGGACACCGTCCAGATCCGGATCCAGCCACAAGGCAGTGGCCGTGATCCCCTCCTGCTCCATAATACCCATTAAATATTGCTCCAGCTCAACTTTGCGGGTATCATGTCGATTTACTAGTGTAAGCACGGTTGGCCCAGCTCCGCTTAGCGCAGCACCCAGCGCACCATGTTCAGTAGCATGTTCCAAAATCTCCGTCATGCCAGGTACCAGTGATGCACGATACGGCTGATGAATTCGATCGGACATTGCCTTTTGAATCATATCCAGTCTACCACTGGCTAATGCAGCAACGAGCAACGAAGAACGACTCACATTGTGTACGACATCAGGCATGCCAAACTGCTTGGGAACGATATCCCTCGCTTTAGATGTAGACAACTGGAAGTCTGGCACGATAACCAAAGCCTGCAAATCCTGGTGAGGCTCAATGCGAAGATAGTCGACGCGTTGACCATCCCAAGCTGCTGTAATGATACCCCCATATAACGATGCACCAACGTTGTCTGGATGTTTCTCCAGAGCTGTTGCCATATCCAGTAATTTATCATTAGATAATGGACTGCCGATTAATGCATTGGCACCAGCCAGTGCACCAACAATTGCCGAAGCGCTGCTTCCAAGTCCCCGAGTGAGGGGGATATCCGAATACATCGAAACTTCAAGCTCAGGTACAGAGACCCCAGCCTCATCAAATACCATCTGCGCCACTTGGTAAATCAGATTTGATTTATCCGAAGGCAAGCCCGTTAGATGTTCTCCATAGAGATGAAATGTGGTCTCAGATGCCGGTTTGATCTCAAGCCAGGCATACAAAGACAAGGCCATGCCCAGGGTATCAAACCCTGGACCCAGATTGGCTGTGCTTGCCGGGATTTTTACGGTTACTTTATCACGCAAGCTCATACAGACTGTTGTTCCAGTTGGGCAATAGCTGCCATAACTGCCTCTTCTGTATCTTCAACGACCAGCGGCTCCACAGCAGCCGTTTTAATTGCTACATTCGGATCTTTCAGGCCGTTACCTGTTAACACGCATACAACCGTTTCTCCGCCTTTGAAGTAGCCCTCACTATGCAATTTGTACACACCAGCCACAGATGCAGCAGAAGCCGGCTCAGCAAATACTCCTTCACGTGCCGCAATGGTACGGTACGCCGCCAAAATCTCGTCATCCGTAACATAGTTAATCTGACCATTTGACTCTTCAGCTGCAGCCACTGCTGTTTTCCAGCTCGCAGGGTTACCGATTCGAATCGCTGTAGCTACAGTTTCTGGCTCAAGAATGGGTTCTCCCTTAACAATTGCCATAGCTCCTTCTGCCTCAAACCCGACCATACGCGGCAATGTGTTCGATTTCCCTGCCTCTTTATACTCTTTAAATCCTTTCCAGTATGCTGAAATATTACCCGCATTACCAACCGGAATAGCCAGAACGTCCGGTGCATCTCCCAATTGCTCAACCAATTCAAAAGCAGCTGTCTTCTGTCCTTCAATCCGGTATGGATTCACAGAGTTTACGAGTGTAATCGGGTGTTTAGCCGTAATTTCACGTACAATCTCAAGGGCACGGTCAAAGTTACCATTGATCGCGATGACTTTGGCACCATAGATCATCGCTTGAGCGAGTTTACCCAATGCAATATTGTTATTTGGAATCAATACGATACAATTCAACCCACCACGTGCGGCATAGGCTGCAGCAGCTGCGGATGTATTACCAGTAGATGCACACATAATCGTACGGCTGCCTTCTTCCATTGCTTTGGCAACAGCCATAACCATTCCGCGGTCCTTGAAAGAACCTGTAGGATTCAAGCCTTCATATTTGAAATACAGATTCAATCCGAGTTCCTTCGACAGATTCTCTGCATGAATCAGCGGCGTATTTCCTTCCTGAAGTGTAAGCTGTGGCGTATTTTCATTGACTGGAAGGTGTTCTTTGTAAGTTTGCAGTAATCCTTGATATCTCATTGTGGGTAAACTCCTTTGGGTTTAATGATCTAGATTCATGAAATGATGATTTGCTTGCAAAACAAAAATATAAACTAATTATATTTTAAAATGACTCAACAACTAACCTTCTACACGATAAACACTCTTAATGCGGCGAATCACGTTGAGTGATTCAAAATGCTTAAGCACCTTGTCCATGCTCGCCTTACTTGCATTATGTGTAACGATAATGATCTCAGCGTCTGGATTGTGCTCATTCGGCTGTTGCACAACAGAAGCGAGACTGACTTCATATTCGGCAAAAATCTGCGTAATCTGCGCCAGCACCCCTGCTTTGTCGTCCACGTGCAGTAATATAAAATTTTTCGAAAAAATCTGCTCATCACTCTGCAGTCTCTTCTGTTTATAAGGTACAATTGCTTTTACTCCGTTTACACCAAGCTTGAGGTTTTTCGTTACGGCAACAATGTCAGCAACTACGGAAGTAGCTGTTGGCAATTCACCCGCCCCTGCTCCGTAAAACATCGTCTCGCCTACCGCCTCACCGTGTACATACACTGCATTGAACACACCGTTTACCGATGCGATTGGGTGGTTCTTTCTCACCATCGTTGGTTGCACACTAATCGTAATCTCATCATCGATGCGATCTGCGATGCCAAGTAACTTCAACTCATATCCCAGTCTTTTAGCATACGTTATATCTTCACGCGTGACGGAGGAGATCCCCTTAACGGTAACATCCTTCAATTCCACATTCGTACGGAAACCGAGGGTGCCCAAGATTGCCATTTTACGAGCAGCATCCAGTCCTTCCACATCTGAGGTCGGGTCTGTTTCCGCGTACCCTAAAGCTTGTGCTTCCGCTAGCACCTCTTCATAGGATGCGCCTTCCTGACTCATTTTCGTCAAAATATAGTTCGTTGTGCCGTTCACAATCCCCATAATCCGCGTAATCCGGTCCGAAGAGAAACCTTCAATCAGCGTGCGGATGATCGGGATGCCTCCAGCCACACTGGCCTCATAAAACACATCACATTGCTTTTCCTGCGCTTTAGCTAGAATCTCTGAACCGTGCAATGCCATAAGATCCTTGTTCGCTGTTACGATATGTTTCCCACGTTCCAATGCCTCAAGAATATATTCTTTCGTCTGATCGATGCCGCCCATCACTTCAACGATAACATCAATGTCCGGGTGACGAATGACATCCCAAGGGTTCTCTGTTAGCTTCGCCCGGTCAATAGGAATAACACGATCCTTCTCCGTGTTCTTCACTGCAATCTTCTCAATGATAATTGGCGACCCCACCTGGCTGCTCAGATCCTCCTGATTCCCTTCCACAATTCGGACAACGCCCGTTCCAACCGTGCCCAGGCCCAACAATCCGACTTTTACCGGTTTCACTAACGACCTACCCCCTATTGTCTAATCCTATATTCTCTAAGCCCGATTAACCTTGGCCTACGATCCGTGTACGCTTCACCCCAGGCATATCTTGCATTCGATCCAGCATTTCTCCAATCTCTCCATGCAGATGCGTCGTTTCCACGGAAATGACAACATTGGCTCTGCCCTGAAGTGGAATACTCTGATTAATCGTAAGCACGTTGGCTCCATAACCTGCAAAATGTCCAAGCACACGAGACAGAATACCAGACTGATGCTCCAGGTCAATCGAGATCGTTACGATTCGCTCACGCTCCAGCTGATTGATCAGATGGATTCCATCTTTGTACTTGTAAAAGGCACTTCGGCTTAATCCAACCTGCTCGACGGCCTCATGCACTGTTTTAACATCACCGGAAGCAAGCAAGTCTTTCACCTGCATCGTTTTTACCACAGCTTCAGGCAAAATATCTTCCCGTACTAAGTAATAGCGTTCATTCACAGAACGTCCTCTCCTCAAAGACTCATGTATTCATATAGTGGACATTATATAGGATGAATCACAAAAGGGCAATACGTGACATGTCTATTTTTCAAAAACCGTTTCTCACATTATACAGACTTCTCTCTCTCATGTCAGAAAACAAACAAAAAAAACGCAGCCTCACGGTAACTTCCCGCTTCACTGCGTTTCTCATTTTTATTAAGCAATCGTCAGCCGATGATGTTCACAATTTTTTTGGCCTAGCGGCTTAGTAGTAACTGCTGCTTTCCACAAATTCAAACTCAAAATCTCCAATACGCACAATCGTACCTTCCACGGCACCGCGTTTACGAAGTTCATCATCCACACCCATGTGACGAAGTGTACGCGCCAACTTCAGAATAGCCTCGTGTGAATTCAACTGCATCCGTTTCATCATGCGATCAATCTTGACACTCTCCACAATGAATGTATCGTTCTCACGCACAATACGGAAACCTTCGTCCTCTTTTTTCTCCAAACTGTATACTTTACGCTCGGAAAGATCGGCTACTTCTTCTACCTCAGGCTCTTCCGGAATCTGATCCAGCAGATCAGCCGCTCGGTACAACAGTTCCTGAATACCTTGACGAGTCAGCGACGAAATAGGCATGATTTCAATATCTGGCTTCACTTCACGAACCTGTTGCAAAAATTGCTCCAGATTAGCTTCGGAATCCGGCATATCCATTTTGTTCGCAGCTACAACCTGCGGTCTCTCGGCAAGCACCGGATTGTATAGTCGCAGCTCATCATTAATTTTCTGCCAGTCTTCGAAAGGATCACGCCCTTCAGAACCCGACATATCCACAACATGAATAATAACTCGCGTCCGCTCAACATGTCGCAGGAACTCATGTCCCAGTCCGACACCCTCATGTGCCCCTTCAATCAGACCCGGCAAATCGGCCATAACAAAACCGCGGCCCTCACCCACATCAACGACACCCAAGTTAGGGGTAATGGTTGTGAAGTGGTATGCCCCAATCTTCGGCTTGGCAGCAGATACAACGGACAGCAACGTAGATTTACCCACACTCGGGAACCCGACTAGTCCCACATCCGCCATGACTTTAAGCTCAAGCACGATATAACGCTCTTCGCCTTCCTCACCGTTCTCGGCAAGTTCAGGTGCCGGGTTTCTTGGCGTTGCAAAGCGGATGTTACCACGCCCGCCGCGGCCACCTTTGGCTACAACCACTTGCTGACCATGACGCGTTAGATCAGCTAACACTTCGCCACTGTCTTCATCCACGATCGTCGTGCCCGGCGGGATACGCACAATCATGTTCTCTGCATTCGCACCATGCTGGCTTTTGTTACGTCCCTTCTCACCACGTGGGGCTTTGAAGTGACGCTGATAACGAAAGTCCATCAATGTCCGCAGACCTTCATCTACCCGGAAAATAATATCAGCTCCCCTGCCGCCATCGCCGCCGGCAGGGCCACCCTCCGGTACATATTTCTCACGACGGAAAGAGACGATACCGTCTCCTCCATCTCCTGCTTTTACATAAATCTTCGCTTTATCAACAAACATTGGTTACCCCTTCTTCCTATATTCCACAAGGCATTCTGAATTGTACAAACGTATCCCCAGACGGAAGCTGCTCCGTTCTGACTTTTTTACCTTTGAGTACAGCTGTTAATTGCCGCAGCGTTTCTGGATCCGGGGTTTGATCTCCGTCCAACCGGACAACGACATCTCCGTGATCCTGTCCGAAGTTCAAGGTCAGTTTGCGTACCTCTCCCCAAGACGACCGGCCACCGCCATACTGATAGGCCCGAATTGCATCCGCAATCGCCCCCGTAAGCGACTCGCCATCCTCGGGAGAGACCAGAGCACTGAGCTGCAGCTCTTCTTCTACTTCCACATGCAATTCCAGTGCAGCTCCACTGGCCCGAAAAGATTGCAAATAAAAGACGAGAGAAGGTATACCTAATTTAGATTTACGGCTTTCTTCCGTTACCCGCTCTTTTATTCTTTCCACACATTGCAGGGATTTATCAAGTTTGCCCAGCCTAAGATATCCATATAACACTTGGAGATCGTTCATCCAGTCATGCCGATGATGATTTAATGAAGCTATTGCTGTTTTTTCCATGGATTGAATGATGATTCTGCGTTCCGCCTCCGCCTGCTTTTTCATCGCATATCCTGATACTAACATCACTGCGACGGACCAAAATGCGCACACAACGCTCGCAAAAGACGCTGGATACAACATAACGAAAACCAAAGGAATCACAAGTGAACATGCCGCAATCCACGGCACTCTTTTCCAGGATTTCATGGCTTCTCCCCGTTCTACCAAACTAGGTTGGTTTCAACCCACCGTAACCAAGTATAACATGTCTTTTCTGCCAGTTCATTATCGAATAGTCGTAGAATGCAAAAAACCTCCGGCAAAAATGCCGAAGGCTCCTTAGGCGGAATGCCGATATTAAGCTTCTACTGCAGCTGCTACTGGAGCAACGTTTACAGGGTAGATGCTTACTTTTTTGCGATCGCGACCCCAACGTTCGAATTTAACAACGCCGTCGATTTTCGCGAACAAAGTGTCATCTTTACCGATACCTACGTTTGTTCCTGGGTGAATTTTCGTTCCGCGTTGGCGAACGAGAATGCTACCACCAGTTACAGTTTGGCCATCTGCACGTTTAACACCCAGACGTTGTGCATTACTGTCACGTCCGTTCTTCGTGGAACCTACACCTTTTTTCGATGCGAACAACTGAAGATTTAATTTCAACATGATTGGTTTTCCTCCTTCTTTGCTTATTGGTGTTGCTGTATTTGAATATACTTCCCGTATGACTCTGCAATATTAGAGAGCATAACTACCATGGATTCGAGCAACAACTGTACCTGAGAAAAAGTTTCCCCTTTTGCCAGCACCGGTAAAGAACCGCTTAAAAAACCATTCTTCATCTTGGCATCCATCTCGATACCAGTTAATGCTTCAATCGAGTTCACTGTACCTACTGTAACAGCAGATACCCCGGCACATACGATATCTTCTCCACGCTTGGCAAAATTGGCATGCCCTTCGATAGAAAAGCGTTCGATGTTCCCGTCCTCATCACGAAAGATTTGAACGATAATCACTTATCGCACCTTCTTACGCTTTGATTTTTTCGATAGTTACTTTAGTGTACGGTTGACGGTGACCTTGCTTCACATGGTAGTTCTTTTTCGGTTTGTATTTGTATACAACAACCTTTTGACCTTTGCCATGTTTCTCAACCTTAGCCGTTACAGTAGCTCCGGAAACCAATGGTGTACCTGCTGTCAAACCTTGATCGTTAGATACAGCCAGGACACGGTCGAACGTTACGCTTTCGCCGTCGTTCGCATTCAATTTCTCGATGAACAGAACATCGCCCTCTTGGACTTTGTACTGTTTGCCGCCTGTTTCAATAATTGCGTACATTTGCCTTGCACCTCCTCATGTCTCAGACTCGCCCGTTCTCAGGTGACAGTACCTTGCGGAACTGTTCTTAAACCTGGTCAGTGCGGTTACAGCATGTGCAAGACCAATAGGCTTAAACACATACTTGATGATTATATCACGCAGTATATTAAAAATCAATGCAAAGGTGAAATATATCTTTTCCCCGTGCCATGACAGGAAGAACAAGCTTCCACGTAGGGCAAGGTACTTTCTTCTCTTACTTTTTTGCGAGTCAGTTCAAGCAACCCGAGTTTCGTCCATCCCATTACAAAAGCTTTGGTCCGATCCTTACGTAGCTCCTGCTCCAGCACAGACGCTACATCATGCCGATTCGATGCCTCTTCCATATCGATGAAGTCAACGATAATCATGCCGCCAATGTCCCGTAGTCGCATTAACCGGGCAATCTCCACTGCAGCCTGCATGTTGGTTTCGGTTACCGTCTCTTCCAGACTGTCTCCACCTGCTCCGGTATACTTGCCTGTATTCACATCAATCACGGTCAGCGCTTCGGTATGATCAATAACGATATACCCACCTCCGGGTAGCCAAACTTTGCGGGCAAAATCTTTGTTCAGCTGTTCCTGTACACCGTAAGCATCAAAGATAGATTCCGTTCCGGAATACACCTGAACTCGAGGCTCATGCCCTGGACAGATCTCTTCAAGCAACGTCCGTATTACGCGAGCCTGTCCTTCACTATCAGTGATCACCTCGTCACTACCAGGAGTATACACATCTCTAATCACTCGCTGAATCATGCTTTGGTCTTGGTGCAACAAGCTTGGAGAAGGCAAACTGTCTGCTTTTTCTCGAATCAGAAGCCACTGAGCTCGTAATGCCTCCAAATCAGTCTGAATCGCCTCATTCGCTTCTTCCGCAGATACGGTACGAATAATCAGCCCTTCTTCGTCCCGAAGCAACCGCTCTCCCATCCCTTTGAGGCGGGAACGATCCCCCTCCCGGGCAATCTTTTTGGAAACAGCCACATAACCCGCTACAGGCATGTAGACAAGCCAGCGGCCCGGAAGTGAATAATGAGTCGTCACCCGGGCTCCTTTGCTTCCTACCGGTTCCTTCAGAACCTGTACAATTAATTCCTGACCCGGACGCAGCAACTCCGAGATGGAAGGTTTTATTTTAGGTTGCTTCTCCAGATGGGGGTGGAGCACATCATCCACATACAGAAACGCATTCTTTCTCTGACCAATATCCACAAAGGCAGCCTGCATACCCGGTAACACATTCACTACCCGTCCCTTGAAAAAGGAACCTAGCAACCCGCGCTCGCGTGTACGCTCTGCCGTGAACTCCACAGCTTTGCCTTCTTCCAGAAGCGCCATTTGCATGAGGTTATGTTCATTATGTACAATCATTTGTTTCATGGCTTCACCTCTAGAAGACCCTTCAATTTATCCACATCCATTTCATATTATAGGCAATAACGATCATAAATGTATTACCCCGTTTGAGAGCAGGTTCATCAGTAGGCTTCACAATTTATCGGTATTTTGTTGAAAGTACGAGCCAATCACTCTCTGTTCAGGCAAAACCGCCAGGATACGTCCCTGCTTATTCATCACGTATACCATATGGTACTGTTCCCTTTTTAATAGACGCAAAATAGTGTCCAAAGGTTTCGCTGGGAACGAGATTATCGGTTGGGCGAAGCCACCTGTAGTTGCATACCGTACAAAAACAGCTTCCCGGTTCATCAGAAAACGTATAAAACGATAAGGCACGTTCCGATAATCGGTAAAATTGGAGTAAAATAAAAAAAGGCCTATTAATAAAAGGTTCAACGGTAGCCCGTAATCGCCAGAAAGCCACCGGCTAATCGCAACCAAAATAACCCCTGCGCTACACAGGATACTGATGCGATAAGTCCACATGAGTGTAGTATAGTAAGGAGCCCACAGGCTGACAATCGCCTGAACGATCTTTCCTCCGTCCAAAGGCAGTACTGGCAACAGATTAAACAAAGCAATGAGCAGGTTGGCTTGGATGATATAATCCAGAAACAGTGGGTCCCCCAACTGAAATCGGCTTAGAAGCAGTACTATGCCAACCATCAGAATGTTCTGCAACGGTCCAGCCAAGGCAATGACAATCTCGCGGTAAGCCGTCAGTTTGCCTCCATCTTCAATAACAGCCACTCCCCCAAAGGGAAGCATCTGTATAGACAATACACGGCAGCCCAGAAGGGCCGCCGCGGCAGCATGTCCGCATTCATGAATAAATACGATGGCAAACAGCGTGATCAGTTCGATAAAATGTCCAGTTAGCAGGGAGGTCATCATGATGATGACAAAAAACGGATGAAGCGAGATTCGCACTCCCCACACCCTAATCAAGGGCAACGACTTCCGCAGGGTCTACGTACTCTTCTCCTTCTTTTATCGCAAAATAAAGCGTAGCTGGCTGATCCGTGTTTCCACCCTTTAAGCGTCCCACCACATTCCCCGCTTCGACCCAATCATTCACCTGAACGTCACTCTCGTTCATCCGGCCGTATATGGCGGTCACCTTACCAGCGTGCTGGATAACGACGGTATACCCGCTGGTTGCATCCCCCAGAACCTCAAGCACACGCCCAGCACCTGAGCTGACGACTTGCACGAGCCCTCCTGTAGTAGCGGCATCTGGAACAATCTCAATTCCCTTCATACTTAAAGCAAATGGCTGAACGACCGTACCTGAAATTGGTTTACCGAGAAGCTGCCGGATTCCTGAGCCGTTTACTACATCAGTGGTATGTCCAAGTACCGGCAGGAAAGAAGGTGTCCCACCGAAATTCCGTTCATACCATGCCGTAGCCGCAGCAAAATCCATATCGTTATGAAGTACTTCAGCAATAACGGTTTTAGGTGCTATCGTCCATGATGCATTTAATTGAAACAGTCCCCACACGCCTGCAAATAGTACTGCACTGACTACCGTACGCCGTAGGAACGATCGAAACAAATTAAAACCAGAACGCCCTGTAGGGCCGAAATGTCCATTTTCCTTCTTCCACAACCATTCCGGGTCTCTTTCCGCTGGTTCCTCTACAAAAACAAACGGCTTCTGCCGGTTCGTTTCATCATGCTCGCTATTTCTACCTTGATCTTTACTTCCATCTATACTTATGTCTGCATTTCTCTCTCTTTCACTGCCCTGATCTCTTTCTCTTCCACGATCCCATCGAAAAACCGGCTTTTGTTCTTGCAACACTTCATGCACTGCCCCATCCATAAGCCGCCGTATCCGCTCTTCTCGTCTCTGTTTGATTCTCCGTTTTGTATTCATGCCATGTCCTCCCGCTGAGGCTTGTTTACTACATCCTATGAATCAACAGCAAAGAATATGAACAAGCCTCCATACTAACTGAACCGAAAATAAGCTTTAGCTTTAAATTACGAATGTTGTGTGTGGGAGTGTCACTACGGCAGTTTACCAAATAGCTGACGCACGTAATCACACGTAATAAACCAAAGAAAAGCCTATGAGTAGTGAGTAGACAGTGAGTAAACGAGGCATACACAAAAAAACAGCCGGACACGCTGCCCCGGCTGTTACTTGAAGTTCAATTTAACTAAATTTATTTCACGCTCTACATACCCTTTAACCCATCCCGAAAAATTTCTTGAAACGGGAAAATGCGCCCTTCTTCTGCTCCATCTGCATTAATGGCACGGTATCTCCCAAAATTCGTCTTGCAATATTGCGATAAGCAATGGCTGCAAGTGAATCTGGGTTCATCACTGTAGGTTCGCCAGAATTGGCAGCCTTGATGACAAGTTCATCATCTGGCACGATGCCAATCAGGTCGATGTTAAGTACTTGTAAAATACCGTCGATATCAAGCATGTCACCTGACTTCACCATATTGTTGCGAATCCGGTTCACTACCAGCTTAGGAGACTGAATGTGTGAACTCTCCAGCAAGCCGATGACACGGTCCGCATCACGCACTGCTGCATTTTCCGGTGTAGTGACCACGATGGCCTGATCTGCTCCTGCTACCGCATTTTTGAATCCCTGCTCAATCCCTGCCGGGCAGTCAATAATGACGTATTCAAAATCTTTTTTGAGTTCCAGGATGATATCTTTCACCTGTTCTGGCGATACAGAGTTTTTGTCTCTCGTCTGCGCTGCAGGCAACATGTATAATTCTTCGAAACGCTTGTCTTTTACCAAAGCCTGATTCAAACGGCAACGGCCGTCCGCAACATCGCACAGATCGTAAATAATGCGGTTCTCGAGTCCCATCACTACATCCAGATTACGAAGGCCGATATCGGTATCGACCAAACAAACCTTTTTGCCAAGCAGCGCCAGGGCTGTCCCGATGTTTGCCGAGGTGGTCGTCTTACCCACACCGCCTTTACCCGAAGTGATCACGATCGCCTCTCCCATGAGCTACACTCCTTTAAACACATTAAAATCTCGGCGCAACCGAACGATATTGCTCATCTTGTCGATCTGCATCTGATTGTCCTGCAAATAAGCAAATTCCATTCCGGTTTCATGACTCTCCCATTCATCTGGAGGACGACTGATTACATCGGCAATACGCAACTGTGTTGGCGCAAATACCGATGCTGCGATAATAGCCTCTTCGTCCCCGCTGATTCCGGCATGAGCCATACCTCTGAGTGAACCCAAAACATATATATCCCCAGTACACGTCACCGTGCCCCCTGGATTGATATCTCCGAGAAACAGGAGATTCCCCTCATGATGAAGCACCTGACCTGATCGTACCATGCCGCACATCGTCACAATCGGCGGGGGACCTTTGACCTCCTGTACAAGTGCAGGCGAGTCAAAGGATCGGATCAGTAGATTCCCTTTTTGCTTCAATATATCCAGAATCTCTTCTTTCTGATCTTCCGTAATTTCTCGGGCTCCAAGCTTGATATCCACATGAACAATCGGTCCGGTCAAAATGTTTTGATGGCTGTGTTCCAGCTTATAGCGGAGCTCATAGAGCAATTCCTCGAATTCACATTGATCGTCCAACAGGAAAACCAAGCCGTCTCGGATGCCTTTAATCGTTACGTGATTCGATTTTACCGTCATAAGCCTGTCCCTCCCATCTCATTACATTTCGTGCCCCGGTTCCCAAGTTCCTGCTTCTCGCTCCATAAATGTCATCAGGAAGCTTCATCTGCTTTACTTTTAGGTGTGCCGATCTTCTCCAGCTGTTTGCGCAGAGGCACATAAATGATCAGGGTAAACACAAAGTGAACAAACAGATTAGGGATCATGTATTCAATCAGTGCCCAGTCAAAGGTCACATGATTGAGCTGGAAGAGCTTGTATAAGAAAAATAACATCGTATCATTCAGCAAACTTCCAAGCAGGACAACTGAAACCATGATGGGCATCGGTGCACGCGGTGCTTGAAATATAAGTCCCATCATATAAGCAGATAATCCCATGGAGAATCCGTAAGGGCCAATCATCTCCCCGTAGAAGACAACATCATGCAAGAGTCCAAATAATATGCCGAGCACAAGGGCTGTATGCCTGTGATAATACACAGCAAAAAATAAAATAACGATATAAACCAGGTTGGCTGATATACGCATTTGCCAGGCTGAAGGAATGATCTGCGGCAGAATCGTATCTTCAGCAATGAACAGAATGAACAGTAACAGAAACAGAACCTGTTTGCGCGTAACCATTATTGTTTAACCTCAGGCGGAATGATCACAATCAGTTCTTTCCAATCGAGGAAGTTGGCATAGGGTTTAATTGTAGCCGTCTGTGTTAAACCGTATTCGCTCTTCTCGACGCTTTTCACTTCTCCAATACGCATGTACTTTGGAAAATTGTTGATGATACCAGATGAGATAATTTCATCACCTTTTGCGATATTGGAATCCTCTGCAATCTTGGTCATCTTTAACATACCGCTCTTCGGATCATAACTCTCGATCATACCAAACACTTTCTCTTTGCCTACAGCCGTAGCCGCAATCGCATTCGATGTTGGGTCATTAGCATCCATTGAAGTTAGCAAGTTCACCGTTGATGTATACGAACTGACATGGCTGATCACCCCAACCAAACCTTCCTGTGATGTAACAGCCATACCTGGTTTGATGCCTGCATTCTCCCCGATGTCTATGTTAATCGTTCTACTGTTCGGATCGGAATTGGCACTTATTACTTGGGCAATTCGAGAACCATAGTTGTATCGATTCTGTTGTTCTTTTGTAAAATTGAGCGCTTGCTCGAGTTGCTTGTTTTTTTGCTCTAAGTCATTGTATTTCAATCGGTCACGCGTATAGTGTCCCATCGCGATGCGAAGCTCTTCATTTTCCTCGTATACCGCACGCATGTTCGCTACATCTTTGAAAAAGCCCGCTACATAAGAAGCGGGCTTGTAAAATACGTATTGTACAAATCCAACTGAATCCTTGAGGAATTTCTCCGGCCAGGATAAATTGGCTCGCGGACTAAGCGTAAAGCCCATCAGCGCGATAAATGTAACAAGGCCCACCAGCAAAACAAAAAGTCTTTTGTTGCCAAGCAGTTTAAACAGTTCCAACACCCTCTAACATCCATTATTCTCTTCCGAGCCCAGCCCGGCGGGGAGATATCAGACCTGAAGTCCCTGCGAGAATATCAATCGATCCTCCCCTGTTAAGCGGGTTATAGCTCTCCCGGGATATCCGGGTACTCTACATTGAAGTGTTGCCGCCCAATCAAGGATCAGACGGCAAGCAATCCATTAACGCTTGGAACGAACTGCTGAACTGCTTCTGCTTTTGAACATATGAATATTTTCCAGTGCTTTACCTGTGCCGATCGCTACGCAATCTAGCGGATTCTCCGCAACAATGACAGGCATTCCTGTCTCTCCAGCCAGCAGCTTATCCAGATTGCGAAGCAGAGCTCCGCCGCCTGTCAGGACAATTCCCCGATCCATAATGTCTGCTGCAAGCTCAGGAGGGCACTTCTCAAGTGTTACTTTTACCGCTTCAACAATAGCATTCACGGTGTCTGCCAGAGCTTCGCTGATCTCATCAGAAGTAATGGTAATCGTCTTCGGCAGACCTGTTACCAGATCACGTCCGCGAATTTCCATCGTTTCCACTTGTTCCAGCGGCATAGCTGAACCGATATCCATCTTCAACTGTTCGGATGTACGTTCACCGATCATCAGATTGTATTGGCGTTTGATGTACTGAATCACGGATTCATCCATCTCGTCACCTGCTACACGCACCGAACGGCTGGTTACGATACCACCTAGAGAAATGACTGCCACTTCAGTTGTACCGCCACCAATATCAACGACCATACTGCCTGTCGGTTCCCATACGGGCAGATCTGCACCAATAGCGGCTGCAAATGGTTCTTCGATCGTGTAAGCCTCACGTGCTCCTGCCTGTTTGGTCGCATCTTCAACTGCACGTTGTTCCACGGCCGTAATTCCGGATGGTACACATACCATCACGTTAGGATGACGCTGAAACATAGAGCGTTGCTTCTGTGCCTGACGAATAAAGTATTTGATCATCGTTGCAGTAGTATCGAAGTCAGCAATTACGCCATCTTTCATTGGACGAATAGCGCGGATATTGCCAGGTGTACGTCCAATCATTTTTTTAGCGGACTCACCCACAGCCTCGATACTTTTTGTATCCGTACGCAATGCGACAACCGAAGGCTCGCGCACCACAATTCCTTTTCCACGTACATAAACCAGCGTATTCGCTGTCCCCAAATCAATACCCAAATCTTTCGTAAAACCACCAAACATGACGTATTCTCCTTTTCTGCCTCATATTACTGCTCCTGTTTCATTACAAGAGCATAACTTTCATTCCCACGAAACCGTGGAGCTAATATTCGCATGTAGTATTTTGAATCTGAATCTGCAAAGTAAAGTGAACCTATCTTTGACGGACACGTCCGTTATCATTCATAGGAAAACATCAACGCCAACCATTATATTATACCAAGCCCTTCTCCTTCAAACTTACGTATGTTCCATCACCAATAACAAGGTGGTCCAGAACGTCAATGCCCACGATTGCGCCGGCTTCAATCAGTCTTTTGGTTATCTGAATATCTTCCGGACTAGGCGTTGGATCACCGCTGGGATGGTTATGTGCGCACACAATTGAGGCACTGCTACATTTGATGGCGGCACGAAATACTTCACGCGGATGTACAATTGAAGCATTCAGGCTGCCCATGGAGAGTGTTTCCTGAGCTATGATATGATTTTTGCTATTCAAAAAAAGACACACAAAATGTTCTTTCTGCAAATAACGCAGTTGTTCCATTAGAATATCCGCAGCATCACGCGGTGTACGGATCGATGTCGATGGAGCAAGCCGACTCTTGGCAATCCGATGGCCCAGTTCAATACCTGCTTTAAGCTGAACCGCTTTGGCTTGTCCAATGCCCTTCATAGCTGTCATCTCTTCAAGGCTCAGATCCATCAACGAACGGATGCCACCTGCTTGATTCAGTATCCGCTGTGCCATATGCATGGCGGATTCCTGTCTCGTTCCTGTTCGAAGTAATATAGCAAGCAATTCGGTATGACTCAAGGCGCCCGCCCCATATTCCATCATGCGTTCTCTCGGGCGATCTTCCTGGGGGATGTCGCGCATCATGTATTGAGGCGACTCCATACGTTCCCTCTTTTCACAGCATCCGTTTTGATTATGTTTGTGGCAACACGTACACGCCAAATCCCTCCAGCATGTCACTGAGCAGAGATAGTGGCAAGCCTACCACATTAAAATAGCATCCTTCAATGCGGTCGATCAGTGAAGCGCCAATGCCTTGAATAGCATATGACCCTGCTTTGTCTGAAGGTTCTCCCGTCTTCACGTACGCGCGGATCGTAGCTTCAGACAGTTCCTTCATCGTTACATCCGTCTGACGATAATGCACCACTGAATGTCCGGTAGCTGAATCAATACAAGCGACACCCGTAAACACACGATGTTCCCGTCCTTGCAGACGTGACAACATCTGCTCAGCATCAGACTCATCCACAGGCTTGCCCAGAATCTCATTGTCAAGAACAACAACGGTATCACTGCCGACGATAATGGCATCCTTACTGCTACCTTCCAGTCCACGATACACAGCAAGCGCCTTGCGAAGAGCCAATTCTTGCACGGTCTGTTCTGGGGTCCAGTCTGATGGTGTATTCTCATCGGCATAACTCGGTATAACTTCAAACGCTAAATGGAGTGACGCGATCAGTTCCTTGCGCCGCGGCGATGTGGAGGCCAGAATAATCGGGCGCTGTTCTGTGTTATTCGACATTAACGGCTCCTTATACTACGGCAACACCTGTCCGAATCACAATAATAGATGTCACTAGTTTATTTTTTTGGTCAACATTCGTCATTCTCCTACAGTCTGCGATACAGCCACACAGCCGCAATAATACCAATCAGACTCAGGAGGCTCATTTGAAATTGAAATGAAAGGTCATAACTGAAAATATCGAGATCAGCCTGGGGCGACCAGCGAATCGTTGTGACCTTGGTTAGAAAGGCTACAGCTTTAACAGGCTGCAGTGCCTTGGCGATCCACGCTCCGGCCATCCAGCCAAGCAGCAGAAACAATAATAACACGCCGAAGTTTTTTTTCATCGGTTAATCTTCCCTCGCCATTTTTTGACACCCACATTATTATACGGGGTTTTGTACGTCAATACAAACACAAATCCGGCAGGGGGAACTATTTCCAGTTCCTTGCCGGATAGGAGTTTTGAGGCGTTGTTATGGGAATAGGAGCTTTATTGGTTTATAGACTCAAGCCACTTTTTCTGTTGGAGCACATACTCCATCAAATCTGACTGTACCGCCCACATGTGAACAGCGTCCGGATTTTTATTATACTCTGCAATGGCTGTTATCGCACTGTTCATCGATTTCTCCATGCTGGTCACAACCGGTTGAACGTCTACCGCCATTCCAGGCGCAAGGCTTTTTATGCCGGTCAACCACGTTTGATGCAGCGTCTGTAGTGCTTCCATCATCTCTGGTGAAATGGCTGCTTGTACGGACTGACCCAATTGCTGGATCGAGAGTGTTGATAACTGATCGACAAGCGCGGAGCTGTTTTTGAAGAAAAGAGCAACGTCCTCCTGCTTATTACCAAAGATCGCCGGATCCACCGCCGGATTGACGATCTCTTTGACATATAATTCCACTCCCTGAGACTTTAGTCTGGTACTGAGGAGCTTGGCCTCCTCACGATCCGCTGAGATGCCGGCATATACACGATTGCCATCTTCAGGGTCCGAACTCGCAGCCAAGCCCGTTTGGGTGAGTTCAAGCTTCGCTTGCTCCGCTCGTTCCGGGGAACTGAATACCCCGTATTGCAGGGCATAGTATGTACCACCTGCAGATGATACTTCAAGTTGCCCTGCAGTTCCAGCAACTCCGTCCTGACCTGACACAGTAGAAACACTCTGATTCACAGGTAGCATTTCATCCGGTTTCACCACGTTCTCCTTGTTAAAAAAGGACAAAATAACCATACCGAACAGTGCTCCGGTTACCAATGCCCCTGAAACAGAGCCGATCATCTTCCAGCCTCTGGGAGGACGATTTCGTTTATACGAATAGTTCTCCGATTCGATCATCCAGTTATGGCCCTGATCCAGATCTTGACTTCTTTCCGAATCATACTCGTCATACGGCGTGTTTAGATCTGAAACATCGTTTGTATCGGTTGAACGAGGATCAGAATCTACATCCAGATGCGAATTCCGGTAGTTCATTAAATTCGTGTGTTTCCTACGATCCGATTCAGAACGGGAAGCATCTGCCAGAATCGTCCCTCCCCAATCCATAGGCATGTCCTCTACTGCCATTGATGAACCAGAGGTGTTGTTTGTGTCTGGTTCAGGCTTCGGCAACGACTGTACTGTATTAGGCAAATTTTCGTTCATTGTGACCAGTGTACTGGATGCCGTCATCCCCTGCTTTTCCAGCTTGTCCGACTCCTGATCTCCGAAGCGAAACGTCATTCTGGCGTTGCTCACCCGTACCCTCTCCTTTGTCCCATTTATATCATCTATATGTTGAGATGGAGGATAACATTCCACGGAATGATTAAATCTTCAGACTTTCTAATCATATGAATCCCAAGCCAAAAACGCCTGGCTTCATGAAGAAGACAGACGTTTTAAGTGTGGTACCCGTTGATCAAAAGGTCCATGGAACATATACTCCGATGAGAAATCACAAGAATAGTAGCGATTGTTCCCCAATTTGTTGATCCCTAAGTTCAACTTGCATCATTTTGAAATCACAAAATTATTTCAAACCTTTGGCGAGTATATCGCCCACTTTCCAAATATCCCCTGCGCCCATCGTAAGCACAAGATCTCCTGGTTGTAGCCGCGGCTCTAGATCAGCCACAACTTCCTCTTTGGTCGGCAGGTATCTTGCTGATGCATTGCTGTTCTGCACGATCAGTTCAACGAGTCTTGCGGAGTGTACACCTTCAATCTGCTTTTCACCGGCAGGAGAATAGATATCGGTAATCAGCACCTCATCCGCCTCGGCAAAAGCCCGGCTGAACGCATCCAGCAGGAAAAATGTCCGTGTATAACGCTGCGGCTGAAATACAGCAATAATCCGTTTACCTGTCGCTTTCGCCGCACTGATTGTAGCTTCAATTTCTGTAGGGTGGTGAGCGTAATCGTCAATAATGAGCATATCACGCGCCTCACCCAACACCTGAAATCTGCGTTTCGCCCCATGGAATTGCACGATCGCTGCTGTAATCTTCTCAAACGGAATGCCTGCTTCAAGACAGGTAATAACCGTAGCCATCGCATTGTAGACGTTGTGTTTACCAGGTACTGACAACTCCACTGTTCCCATCGCTGTACCTCGATGATTCATGGTGAACGAGATACGGCGATCCCCGAGAACGATATCTGTTGCTGTGTAATCAGCAACCTGCTCGATGCCGTAAGTTGTAATGCGAGACTTGAGATGCGGCAAAATAGCCTGCACATTTTCATCATCAGCGCATACAATGGCTGTGCCCTCTGGACGAATCTGACTGAGGAACTGTACATAAGCTTTCTTTAGTTCCTCGAAGTCACTGTTATAATTCTCTAGATGGTCAGCTTCAATGTTCGTTACGATGCCAAGCCAAGGATGGTACTGTAAAAAAGAGCCATCGCTCTCGTCCGCTTCCGCGACAACCCACTCGCCTTGACCTGCTTTGGCATTGGTTCCCAAATTCATGATTTCTCCACCTATAATATAGGTAGGATCTATTTCACATTGCTCCATAACCAGTGCGATCATGGAAGAAGTTGTCGTTTTGCCATGCGCACCAGCAACGGCCACGCCTTTGCGCTCGTTTAACAAACGTGCCAGCATTTGAGCGCGATGAAGGATAGGTATGTTTAGCTGCTCCGCAGCTACACGTTCCACATTATCCGCAGGAGCTGCTGTAGAATAAACGACAAGATCCGCTCCGTTCACATGCTCCGCGGTATGTCCAATATATATTTTCGCCCCTTTGGCTGCCAACTTCTCTGTCAACTCCTGTGAAGCGACATCCGATCCGGTAACGGTATATCCCATCTCCAGCATAACCCGGGCGATGGCACTCATGCCATAACCGCCAATCCCTATAAAATGAACATGTTCCGATGTGTTTAACAAAACTTTCACCAACCTTTTTCAGAATCGGTTTGATGCAAAAGGGCCGCCCGCACGTCCGCAATCAGATAAAGCGTGCCGGAAACCACCCCCAGATCCTCCGCTTCCGTCCGTGACTTCAATAGATCAAGTGCCTTTGCCCAGTTCGGCTCGACGATGATATCCAGTTCCTGCTTCGCAATGGCGGGGCGTACCCGTTCGACAATCTGCAACAATTCGGTTGCAGCCATTTTACGGCGGAAATCTGGCTCGGTCAGGATCAGCGTATCCACTAGTGGCAGTATATGCTGCAAATATGCTTCGTGATGCTTATTCGCCAGCATACCCATCATCAAAATTAACTTTTTTTGGGGATAACCGTCGATAATGCTCTTGGCAAGCGATTCTGCCCCTTCAGGATTATGCGCTCCATCGAGTACAATCAGTGGATTGTCACTGACTTTCTCAAATCTTCCCGCCCAGAAGGCATTCTCAAAACCAAGTTTAATATCGTCTTCATCCAGCATAAATGCCATATATTGTCTTAGTAATTCAAGAGACATTAATGCAGCAACAGCATTATCACATTGATATACACCTTGCATACGAATGTGAATATTCAGATCACGGAATGGACCGGAGAACTGAAGCGTTTGTCCATCCTTGCTACTTTCAAGCCTTTGGTATGAAAATTGGTCCCCAGCCAAGTACACCGTTGATCGCAATCGCTTCGCTCTCTCCTGAATGACCTTTACGGCTTCAGGTTGTACGGCACAGGTTACAACGGGTACACCCGGCTTAATGATGCCCGCCTTTTCATGTGCAATCTGCTCAACGGTATCTCCAAGGATATCCGTATGATCCATACCGATATTGGTGATGACGGACACAACGGGAGTAACAATATTCGTTACGTCCATCCTTCCCCCAAGCCCAGTCTCCCATACTACAATATCGGGGTAACACTCTTCCGCATAATATAGCAATGCCAGTGCCGTCGATACTTCAAACATCGTCGGTGATCCGAGCGGTGTTGACGCCATTTCTTTTACGAGAGGAAGCAAACGATTCGACAGCTTTAACAATGTCTCTTCTGGGATGTCTTCACCGTTATATTGAAAACGGTTTGTAAACTTGGTGATATAAGGTGATGTAAACGTTCCAACGTCATATCCCGCTTGAAGCAGTACTGACGTCAAAAAAGCGCAAGTCGAACCTTTACCGTTCGTTCCCGCGACATGAATGAATTTGAGCCGTTGGTGCGGATTGCCAAGCTGTGACATAAGGCTTTCAATACGTTCAAGCCCAGGCCTGATACCAAAAGGAATAAGGCCATTGATCCAATCCACGGCCTCGTCATACGTCTGTAAAGGAGTAGCTTTATCTGTCCCGTTTAATTCCGTCATCTGATTCACCTTCAGTTCCCTGTTTGATTGAAGATTGAAAAAAGCAGCCGGATGGCGCCAAAAGCGTTCCATCCGACCCTTTTTGATATTAACCTTTGAGCTCTTTGATTCGTGCGATGACTTTATCCCGTTTATCCGAATAATCCGCTTGTTTAGCGCGTTCTTCCTCGATAACTTTAGCAGGAGCCTTCGCTACGAATCCCTCATTCGCCAGTTTTTTCTCCACACGGAGTACTTCACCTTCAAGGTTCTGAAGTTCTTTCTCCAGACGAGCTACTTCCTGCTCAATATCAATCAGACCTGCGAGCGGCAAGTACAATTCCGCTCCCGTGATGATCGCTGTCATGGCTTTGTCTGGTGAACTCAGATCCAATCCGCTCTCGAATTCGGATGTATTACAGAAGCGTTTGATGTAATGACTGT
This sequence comes from Paenibacillus polysaccharolyticus, assembly GCF_900102085.1. GTDB lineage: Bacteria > Bacillota > Bacilli > Paenibacillales > Paenibacillaceae > Paenibacillus > Paenibacillus polysaccharolyticus. The sequence continues at coordinate 26,343 of NZ_FMVM01000007.1, forward strand.
TGCGTTCGATAATACTAGATGCTTCTTCACTGTTCGCTTTGACCATTAATTCGATCTTTTTGCTCATCGGCACATTCACTTCGGCACGGATGTTCCGAACAGCGCGAATGGTATCCATCAGCAAGTTCATCTCCGCAACAGCTCCCGGATTCTCCAGCGCAGGGTCGTATACTGGCCAAGAAGCAAGTGTAATGGTCTCTCCCTCATGAGGCAGATGTTGCCAGATCTCTTCCGAGATGTACGGCATGAACGGATGAATCAGGCGCATGGTCTGATCCAGCACGTAGGCCAGCACCGATTGTGTTTTCTTTTTCGCAACCGGATCTTCTCCGTAGAATGACAGCTTGGCGAATTCGATGTACCAGTCACACAGATCATCCCAGATAAAGTTGTACAATACACGCCCTGTTTCCCCAAACTCATACGCATCGATTAGACGCGTAATATCTCGGGAAGTTTCGTTGAGGCGGTGCAAAATCCAATAATCCGCTGTTCCAAGCTCACCGCTGATGTCACGATCTTCATAAGTGAAACCTTCCAGATTCATCAACGCAAAGCGGGAAGCATTCCAGATTTTGTTGGCGAAGTTACGAGCCTGCTCGACCCGCTCCCAGCGGAAACGCAAATCCTGTCCCGGAGTACTGCTGGTCGAGATCATGTAACGCATCGCATCTGCACCGTACTTCTCGATAACATCCAGCGGGTCTACACCGTTCCCAAGAGACTTGGACATCTTACGTCCATCAGCGTCACGTACAAGACCATGCATCAGTACATCCTTGAACGGAATTTCATCCGTAAATTCCAGGGCAGTGAAGATCATACGCGCCACCCAGAAGTAAATGATGTCATAACCTGTAACGAGTACATTTGTTGGATAATAACGCTTCAGATCGTCTGTATTTTCAGGCCAGCCCAATGTAGAGAACGGCCATAGTGCCGAGCTAAACCACGTATCCAGAACGTCCTCATCCTGTTTCAACTTGCGCCCTGCATATTCAGGCAATGTTGTTGGATCTTCTGCGGATACAATCACTTCACCTGTTTCTTCGTCGTACCAAGCAGGAATACGATGTCCCCACCACAGTTGACGGGAAATACACCAGTCACGAACGTTTTCAATCCAGTTCAGATACGTTTTCTCAAAACGATCCGGAACAAAGTTAACCCCTTCGCCGCTTTGCTGCTTTTTGATTGCTCTCTCCGCGAGTGGTTTCATCTCTACGAACCATTGTGTGGACAAGTAAGGCTCCACTACTGCTCCGGTGCGCTCACTGTGTCCAACCTGGTGCATATGATCTTCAATATTAATCAGGACACCTTGTTCTTTCAGATCAGCCACGATCTGTTTGCGGCATTCGCTACGATCCAGCCCCTGATATTTGCCAGCTTCCGCATTCATTGTTCCACTTTCATCCATAACGGTAATTTGAGGCAAGTCATGACGTAAACCTACTTCAAAGTCATTCGGATCATGCGCAGGTGTGATTTTCACTGCACCGCTACCGAACTCTTTGTCTACGTAGTCATCCGCAATGACTGGAATCTCACGACCGATGATTGGCAATACGAGTGTTTTACCGATCATGTCTGCATAACGTTCATCTTTAGGATGAACGGCAACAGCAGAATCACCCAGCATCGTTTCCGGACGTGTCGTTGCCACAGTAATGTGACCACTCCCGTCTTTGAGCGGATAACGCAGATGATAGAGATGACCCTGAATTTCCTTATATTCAACCTCAATATCCGAGAGCGCAGTACGATTCACCGGATCCCAGTTAATGATACGTTTACCGCGATAAATAAGACCTTTCTCATATAACTGCACAAATACTTTACGCACCGCTTTGGATAGACCTTCATCCAGCGTAAAACGTTCACGGGAGTAGTCGAGAGACAGACCCATTTTGCCCCATTGCTGACGAATGGTTGTAGCGTACTGGTCTTTCCAATCCCAGACTTTCTCCAGAAACTTCTCACGTCCCAGATCATAACGCGTCAATCCATCTTCACGCAGCTTCTGTTCCACTTTCGTCTGAGTCGCAATACCTGCGTGGTCGGAACCTGGCAACCAAAGTGCGTCATAACCCTGCATCCGTTTTGTACGAATGAGGATATCCTGCAGGGTAAAGTCAAGTGCATGACCGATGTGAAGCATACCTGTTACGTTCGGTGGTGGAATTACAATGGTATATGGCTCGGCATCCTTGCGTTTACCCGCTTGGAAATACCCGCGCTCCGTCCAGGTGGAGTACCATTTATCTTCTGCCGCCTTCGGATCGTAAGTCGTCGGCATTTCAGTTGTTGCTTTTTTTTGTTCAGACATGTTTCATTCCTCCGTTACGTCATCTTCATCGCTAAAAAAACAAAAAAACCTTTCATCCATCAAAGGACGAAAGGTTAGCTTTCGCGGTACCACCTTTGTTTCACGCTGATAACAGAGATCATGGTTCATGCTCTCAATAGGACGGCGTGACACTTCAAGCAGATAACGGCTGCGACCGGCCTATCCTACCTCCGAGGTTAATGAATGTATTACATCCACCTCCAGTACTCAAACAGGCAACTCCCGGGCGACTTCGATCAGTTGGTTCCTGCGGAATCTCACAGCGCATCGATCCCACTCTCTGAAAGGTCATACTGTCTACTACTCCCGATCCACGTCATTATTCAAAAAATCCTAAACACATCATACCTTGCTCGTGCGTGATAGTCAACCTGACAACAGCGGAACGAGGTTATTAGACAACCAAAATGTTCAAAAACAGGTACAACCCGCAATTCCTATGAGGAATTACGGGCTGTTTTATAGGATACGGTATATTTGAACCTAGTGACTAAGGAATGTATAGAATCTGTCCTTCTTCAACAACCTGTTCAGTTAATCGATTATATAACTGAAGCTCCCTGGTGCTAAGCTGATATCTGTCTGCAATGGCATCGAGTGTTTCTTCGCGCTGTACGATGCACAGCTTGACTTTGCGGAATGGCGTCTGATCCACAATCGTACCCAGGAACAGATTTTTCCATTCTACATCTTCTGCCTGACGATCCTCTTCCGAAACAACTCCATCTGAAACCTCCTCACTGCGTTCACCCTCAACTTCACGGACGGCCCGGCCGGATGATAACAGAGAAGAAATGCCCACGCCTTCTTCTTCTCTTCGTGACGATTCTTTCTTGCTACCAAAAGCAACCTTAAGCTCTGGCTTGTCTTCCGCCTCAGCTATTGCCTCAGGGAGGAATTCCTCATTCTGTAACAGCGAGGCTTCCTCTGCCACTTCCAGTGAAGGCCGATCTTCTTCGGGCTGAGCCGGTTCAGATCCAGCAAATACATCTTGCCAGTTCTCGGTCTGCGGCTGTGCCACAGCATTCGAAATGAACTGCTCTTCTTGCGAACCACCTGACCTCGCTTCTTCAAAGTGCCATACCTCAGGCGTAGTTTCTTCAAGAGGTTTCCATGCTGCTTCAGAACGCGCCTGCTCAGAAGCCTCTGAACTCCATAATCCTGAATTTTCGGATACACTATTTACCGAAGGTTCAGACCATGCTGGGGCTTCATCTTCTATCGGAAGCAATGGCTCCGCTTCAGGATAAGAAGCTAGTCTGTCAGCCGTTTCAGCCATGAATGACGAGATTGGAGAAGGGACCTCATGCATTTCATGTGATGCCTGTGATGGTACAATCCCCTCATCTGAATCAGGCAATCTATTTTCATCCGATTCATCCGTTGAAGCAACATCAGATGGTAGTGGATCGGCAGATGACTGGTTCCAGTAGGCTTGCGATAGTTCTTCATACTCTGATTGCTGTTCACTTCTTGGCGACAAATCAGCAGATTCCGGAGAACCATATGCAATAAGCTCAGCTGCATTCGCCAGCTCTTGCTCTTCGTTACGCAAACCGGCTTGTTCCGACAGCTCCAACAGCTCGGACTGCTCTGTCTGACTCAATTCGTTCTCTCTGTTGTCAGGCTGAGCCTCGGGTGAATGAACAACCGTGAATTCATCTGCCGACCACACTTGTGGCTCCTCGACCGGGAAACCTTCAATCCCTCGCAGGGACAGTACACCTGTAATGTTCAGACTTCGACTGGATAACAGGTCTACATCAAAATTTTCAATCTCGATTGAAATATCATCAATGGATCTAACCCGGTTCAATGGCACGGTAATTTCGACTGGAATAAAATGCTTTAATTCCTCCGAATCCTCGCTCTCCCCCCGGTATGTTCCTGTAAGTAGCAGATGCCCCCTCAAGGTGGCATGGTCGTCCTGTCCAATCACCTGAATACGCGGATAGAGTTCAATTTCCTCCAATTCCTCAATGGCAGGCACTCCCTCAGACAAATGAACGCGCTCATAAATATCGAACCGCAAACCGTATGGTTGATTCAACAAAGGTGGCGTCCTCCTTTCGGCATATGTTCACCATGATCCTTCTCATGGGACTGATCCATGGTCCAATCCTTCGTTACCCATCTATATGCCTGAACTAGGGTGGGCATGCCACCTTTGTTAAAAAAGCCCGTTCTGTATATGTTGAACTAAGAGTTTACACAGTCCACTCCGATGACAGAAGAACCTTCCAATCGCTGTTATCTCCAGATTTTTTGAATTCCCTTTTCCAAAGGGAAAAATCCGGCGATAAAGGCGAGCGCTTCGCTTTTCCAGGTTTTTTCTGTCCTCTCCGTTAAAGTGTAAAAATAGCTATCTTATATAGTCACAACACTTTTTAAACACCTTAGAAAGCCAAAAACAAAAAAACAGACCCATTAGATCAGGTCTGTCCTTCTACGCTATGACTCTCCCTCGCTGCCAATTGTTCAAAGTCCGCTGGCCAGGGGTCTTGTACTTCAATTAAGGCTCCGGTTAAAGGATGGTTAAAGCTCAGCACTTCGCCATGCAATGCCTGCCTGCCTATGATGTCTGAACGCCCCCCATACAGTTTGTCACCGACAAGAGGGTACCCGGCATAGCTGAGATGCACGCGAATCTGATGTGTACGCCCTGTTTCCAGCTTCAGACGTACCAGCGTTGCCCTCTCCCATACATGCACGATGTCCACATGAGTAATTGCATCCTGGCCTCCTTCGGAGACACGTCTGCGTTGCTTGTGGTGCCTGTCCTTACCAATCGGCGCATCAATCTTGCGGAGATCACTGGGTACTTGTCCGCCTGTGATAGCAACATACTGACGATCGATTGCTTTGAGACGCATCGCTTCATCCAGTTTCGCGAGCGCAAAAGCATTTTTGGCATATAAAACAGGACCGGTCGTATCTTCATCCAGACGATGAACATGACGCACACTGGTCTCGATCCCATTGATCTCATAATACGAAGCTACCGCATGATCCAGCGTAACGACCTTTTCTTCACGACCTCCATCCGGATGAAGCTTCATGCCAGCCGGTTTGTGCACGACGAGACAGAAATCATCCTCATACAATACATCCAGATCAGCCCAGCGTGGCTCCACACCCAGCGGTTGCACAGCAAAAAGGGCCAGCCGAAGCCGGTCCCCTGCTAGCTGTACTCCCTGGGTTGCCTTGAGCTGATGCAGCAGCTTCTCCGGGAACTTGAGTTCAGACAGGAGCCACTGTTCAGCAGCAGCTTGTCTGTCCTCTTTTCCAGTCACCACCTTGCCTGGCATCAGTTCAAGCCATTGACCGCGACGTTTCCAGCTTTTTATACTCATAGCGACTGCAAAGCCTTACGGTTGGCCTCAATGGTATCCTCGATATCCTGCTCCGTATGCACACCGGACACGAACATCCCTTCATACTGGGACGGCGCCACGCTGACACCTTGATCAATCATCGCTGCAAAATAACGGCGGAACTGATCCAGATTGCTTTCTTTGGCAATATCATAATTCGTTACCGGTACAGCACTGAAGAATGGGCATACCATTGAACCGACACGGTTAATCGTTACCGCCACACCTGCTTCTGCTGCATTTTTCTCGAATCCAGCTTGCAAACGTGCAGACAACATCTCCAAACGATCATAAACTTCCGGTGTCAAAAGTTTCAGCGTCGTATAACCTGCAGCCATAGCCAGCGGATTACCACTTAGTGTACCAGCCTGATAGATTGGGCCTGTCGGCGCAATCTGTTCCATCAGATCCCGGCGACCGCCATAAGCTCCAACTGGAAGCCCGCCGCCGATAACTTTACCCAGACACGTTAAATCCGGTGTAACGCCAAAACGACCTTGTGCACAGTGAAGTCCTACACGGAAACCCGTCATCACCTCATCAAAGATGAGCAGGCTTCCATACTCCGTAGTCACACTACGCAATCCTTCCAGAAAACCGGCAGCTGGAGGTACGACACCCATATTGCCAGCAACTGGCTCCACGATTACACCCGCAATTTCTTCTCCGTATCGTTCAAAGGCAAGACGCACGGACTGCAAATCATTGTAAGGAACCGTAATTGTATTCACGGCCACACCTTCGGGCACTCCAGGACTGTCCGGCAGTCCAAGGGTGGCTACCCCTGATCCAGCTTTGATCAGCAAACTGTCGGCATGGCCATGGTAGGAACCTTCAAATTTCAAAATTTTACTACGTCCCGTTGACCCGCGCGCCAATCGAATGGCACTCATCGTTGCTTCCGTACCGGAATTCACCATGCGCACGATATCGATGGAAGGCACACGCTCGCACACCAGCTTTGCCATCTCTGTCTCAAGCAGGGTTGGTGCACCGAAACTTGTGCCCTTAAGAGCTGTCTCCCGAAGTGCTTCCACAACTTCAGGATGAGCATGTCCCATAATCAGCGGGCCCCATGAACCTACGTAATCAATGAACACATTGCCATCAATATCGTAAATTTTGGAGCCCTCACCGCGTTCGGCATAGATCGGTGTGAGTCCGACAGATTTGAATGCCCGAACCGGACTATTCACTCCTCCAGGTATGTACTGCTTGGCTTCCTCAAATGCGCTGCGTGAGCGCTCATCATTGCGACGATTGCCTTGTTGTGCAGTCAATGAACATCCTCCTTAATGTAACGACCTCGCTTGCAGAGAGACTGATGCATTTAATGACTAGATAAGTTGAACTAAAGATGTTTACACAGACACTCCGATGACAGAATAACCTGGAGAGTAGCGGTTATCCCCAGATTTTTTGATTTTATTTTTCATAAGGGGAAAATCCGGTGATAAAGACTGAGTCAATGCTTCCGAAGTAGCTTTCTTTCAGAAAGCTTTCAGCTTCGCTTTTACAGGTTTTTTCTGTCCTCTCCGTTTCAGTGTAAATGATCTGTTCAACTTATATAGTCTGCCGCACCACTCTCTAAAAAAGCAAGGTCTATAGGTTTTATTGGCATAGATAAAGAACATATATGGTTACTCGTTGGTAGTCATTGGTTTACTTTTCTGCCAGCCATCTTGATGCATCTTTGGCGTAATACGTAATAATCATATCTGCCCCGGCACGTTTCATGCTGAGCAAGATTTCCATGGCCACCTTTTTCTCATCAATCCATCCTTGAATTGCGGCCGCCTTCACCATTGCATACTCCCCGCTTACATTATAAGCAACGAGCGGAAGATCAAACTGATCCTTAATGGTACGCATAATATCGAGATAGGAAAGTGATGGTTTCACCATCAGCATGTCCGCTCCCTCCAGCACATCCGTTTCCGCTTCGCGCAACGCTTCTCTAGCATTCGCCGGGTCCATCTGATAGGATTTCCGGTCTCCGAATTGCGGTGTGGAATCTGCTGCTTCACGGAATGGGCCATAAAATGCTGAAGCGTATTTGACGGAATAAGACATAATCGGAATATGATTAAATCCATTCTCATCCAGCCCTGCACGAATAGCCTGTACAAATCCATCCATCATATTTGACGGTGCAATAATATCTGCGCCTGCCTTCGCTTGCGATACGGCTGTTTTCACCAGCAGTTCCAAGGACTCGTCATTCAGAACATCACCGCAGATATGTCCATCAATCTCCGTAGTGTGCACCATGCCGCAGTGACCATGATCGGTGAATTCACATAGACAAGTGTCTGCAATCACCAGTAATTCAGGATACCAGGATTTGATCAATCTCGTCGCTTCCTGCACAATGCCATCCTCTGCAAAACCGGATGAACCTACACTGTCTTTTGTTTCCGGAATCCCGAACAGCAGTACAGCCGGAATACCAAGCTCTGCGATTTCCGTGACTTCTTCCTGCAGACGGTCCAGCGAGAAACGGAATACACCCGGCATCGATTTAATCTCGGACTTTACATTTTCACCGTATGTGACATAGATCGGTTGAATAAAATCATCCACAGTCAAGTGTGTCTCTCTTACCATGTTGCGAATACCTGCCGATTGACGTAAACGGCGATGACGTACGATTGGAAAACCCATCTATCTTTTACCTCCTAAAATTTCATTTTGTAAAAAGGGAAGCGCGCTGGTTCTTCTCGAATTCAGCACGCTTCATATGTTCAGCCGAAGCTAGTCCAACTTAATTGTTGACAATACCGACACTGCCAGCACGTTTCCACTCACACAAAACATCGATCAAGCTAGTCATTGTCGCTTCTTTCGCCATAAGAGTAACCTCCAGTCCAGCAGCCTCCGCAGTCTTCGCGGTAACCGGACCAATACAAGCAACCTCTACTCCCTTCAGCAACGGCAACGGATCTTCCACACCCATTCGTTTCAGCATCTTCATGAAGTTTTTCACGGTGGATGAGCTTGTAAAGGTCACTGCATGAATACCGCCCTCTTCAAGAAGCTTAAGTAATTCGTCATCATCCTCACCTGCAAGAATGGTGTCATAGATGATCGCCTCGGTAACGTGCAGTCCGCGTGCTGACAATTGCTCCGGCAACCACGACCGTGCGAGATCACCGTGTGGAATCAGCACGTTCTGGCCTGCCTTCAACTCACTTTCAAATGCTTCGAGCATGCCTTCTGCCTGAAAAGGCCCTTTGACAACTTCGGGTGCAATACCGTGCTTGCGCAGTGCTTCTGCCGTAGATGGTCCTACTGCTGCAATTCTCGCCTGATGAAGCGAGCGAATGTCCTTACCTTCGTTTTCCAGATGACGGAAGAAAAACTCCACGCCATTGACACTTGTGAAAAAGACCCAATCAAACGTATTTAACGCATGCAGCGCATCTTTGACACTTTGTTTGGAGGATTCACTAGACGGCATAACCGTCTCAATGACTGGGAACTCATAGGGTTCACCACCGAGTTCTTCAATGCGATTCACCAGTTCACTCGCCTGACTGCGAGCACGGGTAACCAGAATTCGTTTGCCAAACAGCGGCAGCACCTCTGCCCATTTCAATTGCTCCCGCTGGTTGACCACATCTCCAACAACGATGACAGCTGGTGGCTGAAAATTCGCCGCAATGACTTTGGCTTCGATATCTTCCAGCGTACCCGTGATGGTATCCTGTTCTGCCCGAGTTCCCCAACGTACAAGCGCCACAGGTGTGCTGGCCGGACGGCCATGACGAATGAGCTGTTCGCTAATATAGCCGATCTTGGCAACCCCCATCATAAACACCAGTGTGCCCGTAGCGTTGGTTACTTTATCCCATTGAATGCTACGATCCAGCTTGTCCGGGCTTTCATGTCCGGTAATGATCGAGATGGAGGAAGCATAATCCCGGTGCGTCACCGGAATACCCGCATATGCAGGTACGCTGATTGCTGCGGTTACTCCAGGAACGATCTCAAACGGAATGCCGTTTTTGTGCAGCAACTCTGCCTCTTCCCCAACCCGTCCGAATATGGTCGGATCTCCGCCTTTCAAACGCACAACCACTTTGCCTTCAAGCGCCAAATCCACAAGTAGCTGGTTAATCTCTTCCTGTTTCATCGTATGTCGATCCGGTCGTTTCCCCACATAAATTTTGACGGCACCGGGTTTCATCAGTTTCAACAATCGCGGACTCGCGAGTCGATCATAAACCACGGCGTCAGCCTTGCCTATGCTTTCCCAACCTTTTACCGTAATCAGCCTTGCATCCCCAGGACCCGCACCTACCAAAAAGACTTTCCCCGCCATGCCTTCATCCCCTAACTTCTGCCAGTATCTGTTCAGCCCCGCGATCAATTAACTTCCAAGCCACTTCTTCTCCCAGGCGAACCGGATCTTTGCCGCTCAATGTTTCTTTCAAAATCATCCTGCCATCCGGCATCCCAACCATTCCCGTTAATTGTAACTTGTTTTCACCGTTCAGGGAATCATCTCCTGGCATCCACACCGCATGTGCGCCGATCGGCACCTGACACCCTCCGTTTAAGACACTCAAGAAACGACGCTCTGCCATGACCGGCGCAGCTGTTGCTGGATCGTTATAGAGGGTGAGCAAATGGAGTAGCTCCTCGTCATCCTCACGGCACTCAATGCCAAGAGCGCCTTGGCCTACAGCAGGAAGGCAGGCTTCCTCAGACAAATATTCGGTAATTCGATCCTCCCAGCCCATCCGATACAAGCCTGCTGCTGCCAAAATAATGGCGTCCAGGCCTTCGGTTTCGAGCTTCCGCAGACGTGAGTCGATATTGCCACGAATCGATTCCAGCTGAAGATCAGGTCGGTACGCCTTCAACTGACTTGATCTCCGCAGACTGCTTGTTCCAACCCGGGCACCCTCTGGCAATTGATCCAGCGTAAGCCCGCCGCGAGAGACTAACGCATCCCGAGGATCAGCTCGACGGGGAACGGCACCGTTAACAAGCCCTTCAGGGAGCTCGGAAGGCATGTCCTTCATACTGTGCACGGCCATATCGATGGTGTGATCAAGCATTGCCTGTTCAATCTCTTTAACAAACAAACCTTTACCACCCACTTTGGACAAAGTCACATCCAGAATGAGATCTCCCTTTGTCACGATCTTATGTACCTCAAAGTCAAAAGCTAAATCTTCCCGCTCACAAATATTGCGTAAGTCCTGAATCACATAGCCGGTCTGGGTTAGTGCCAGAGCGCTTTGTCTGCTGCCCACTTTAATTGTCCGCATATCTACATTTCCTCCTGATTACGGGATATCCAGTTCCCGATTTTTTCTTCGCTCCACCACTCAAACTGACCCGTTCGTATCGTATCCAAAATGTCCATTTCCGTTAGACGGCGCAGTAGCGTACTTCTTACAGTTGGAGGCAGCCCGCGAGATTTAATCTCCATTCTCATCTGATGTAAAAAATCAAGATACGTCTCGTATTCATCTCCAAACTGTTGTTCAAGCAAAGCACGAATCTCGGCCGCCGCGGCAGGTCCTGCACCGGCAGTCGAGATGGCAATGCTTAACCGCCCTCGTCTAACCACACTCGGCGTAATAAAACTGCTATTACCGGAAGACATCGCATCGTTCACCAGTATTGCCCCAGCTTCAGCTTCTTGAACTACTGAATGATTAACATTCGGATCGTCCGTTGCTGCATATACGAGAAAGGCCCCCCGCAAATCTCCATTGCGGTAGGACCGGGCTATCCATTCGATTCGGGATTCCTGATGCAATTGTTCGAGAGTGGGCGTAAGCAGAGGGCTGACGACCGTAATTCGGGCCTCAGTCTGCAACAATCCTCTTACTTTACGCTCAGCAACACGTCCTCCACCGATCACGAGAACAGATTTGTCTGAAGTATTTACATAAATCGGCGTGTAGTGTTCCATATCCTTCACTCTCCCGTCCAGCGATGAAACGCCGAATACGCATTGGATAAAAAGCTCATGATGACAAGTGCATATCCAATCAATGTCCATCTGGACATGATCATCATCGAAAATTGCTTTCTTCTCTTGACTACGAAATAACCAACATAGATGGCAATCGCGAGACCCGTCGCAATCACCTTCAGATCAAGCAACAGATGCCACCGTCGTTCCGCAACGATGGACAATACAGCCAGTACAACGGATACTCCCAGAAGCGGAGTACCAATCAATGTGGCACCATCCATATATTTTCCAATGACCTCCAAGCTGGGTAAACGCCGTACCGTATCATTCCATTTTTTGTTTTTCAACTTATGGTGCAAGAACAGGTACAACAGCGCAAAGACCGAAGCAACCGTTAAAGCTGCAAAGCCCAGATTAGCCAGTGTAATGTGCATAATTAACAAACCGTGAACCGTCTGCCAGTTGTGCAACGAGATTTCGCCCGCTGTAAACCACAGCCGGTTCAAAACCGTTACCGAGAATCCAACAATATTGAGTAGCAGGATAACAAACTCTGAGCGTTGAACCCGGGTCATAATCAATGACATCAGCACAATGCTGAACGAAAAAATAAACAAAAAATCAAATGTAGTATAGATCGGGAAGTGACCTTCAGCCCACATTCGCATGATAACATGGGTCACTTGCAGTCCCCAAACAACAACAAGAAACCCTGTGCCTGTCCGCTTCGCCCCCGCATTGCGTCGAATGCAGTCCGAGAAATAGAACAGTAGGCTCAGGGCATACATATAAATTAAAGCTTCATAGACTTGTTCAGCAAGGGTCAAGTTGCCCACCTGCCTTATACGCCTGCCGGGACATAAGCCGGCACGGGGTCTTGCCGGTTTTCGTTCAGGTGAATCGCTGGTTTGCCCAGAGCTGTTGCATCGCTCTGATTCACTTTTTCTGCAGCCACTTCCACTGCATCCTCCAGCGCGAAAATCTGCGTAAACATGCGCAGTGCTTCATCACCTTGCTTCGTACCTGCCATTTCCTTAATCCGATTAATCGGATCGGTTGTCATTTGATTGACAATGCTTTTGGTCAAACGACGAATGACTTTACGCTGATGCTCATCCAGCTCCGGAAGCTTGTTGAACAGACTATCCATTGTTTCTTCATGAATGGATACGCCTTTCTCTTGCAACGCCCGAATAACTGGGCGAACGCCGAGTGTTCTGAGCCACTGGTAATAATCTTCCATCTCCAGTTCAATCATTCTCTCAATCTTCGCAGCTTCGACCTTACGCATCTCCAGATTGCTCTCCACAATGCCTTCCAGATCATCAATATCGTAGAGAAATACGTTAGAGATTTCGCCAATTGCCGGATCGATATCACGTGGTACGGCAATATCAATCAGGAACAGCGGACGTGCTTGCCGGCGCTTCATGCTCTCCCGGACAATACCTGCATCGAGAATATAACGTTCTGCTCCTGTAGAGCTGATGACGATGTCTACTTCACCCAGTCTCGTGAGTGCCTGCTCCATCGTACACGGCGTTCCCCGGAATTTGCTGGCAAGTTCCTCGGCTCTGGCGAGCGTCCGGTTGGCCACGATAACTTCAGATGCACCGTTGGCATACAGATGTTTTACGGTAAGTTCACTCATTTTGCCGGCACCCAAAATAAGTACCTTTTTGTCTGTAAACATACCAAAAATCCGCTTGCCCAGTTCAACTGCAGCATAGCTGACAGAAACGGCACTCTCCCCGATGGAAGTTTCCGAATGTGCCCGCTTGCCCAAGGTAACCGCCTGTTTAAACAATTGGTTAAACCAAGTTCCGGTAGCTTTCTCTTCCTGTGCTTTGAAAAAAGCCTGTTTCACTTGGCCGAGAATCTGAGTCTCTCCAATGACCATCGAATCCAGTCCGCAAATGACCCGGAACAGATGGCGCATGGCTTGATCATCCTCATATATATATAAGTGTTGCGTAAATTCTTCCCGCGGAACGTTAAACCATTGCTCCATGAATGTTCGAATAAAATAACCGCACATGTGAAGACGGTCGACCACAACGTACAATTCCGTACGATTACAAGTGGCTACGATTACACCTTCCAATACACTCTTGGTCAGCTTGAGCTGCTGCAGCGCTTCAGACAAGTCCTTTTCTGCAAATGTGAATCGTTCTCTGACCTCTACAGGCGCCGTGCGATAATTCAAACCAACAACAACGATGTGCATTGCAAGTTCACCTGCCTAATAAATTTCCAATCAAAGTGCTTACTGTATATCTCTATCCAGTTCAGATTGACATAGTTAATTATATCACACATCAAGTCCATCACCCGCCCATTTTTATGAAATGTTTATGAAATCAACATGATGATTATCATATGCATTGTGATATATTGTAGTGTCTCACGAATGTACACCCTTATTCGTTATATGGAACGAATAGTGAATATTTGAGAAAACGGAGATTTCTGCAAACCTGTTCAAGACTGCTTATAACAAATAGTCATGGAATCATTCCATGACTATCTAGGTGCGGGATACATGATGTGTTTTTCAAATATTATAGGTTAGTAATTGTCATCCCCAGCTGTTTGAACAGTTTCTCCAGCCTCGTGATCCGCCTCTTCTTCAACTGGTGCGTACTTGTCTACGCGGGCGTGGCGGGTAATAATATCCCACAGTTCTTCCTTGCCCAGACCTTCCTCGGATGAAAAAGGGACAAACAAGTCGCCTGATCGAAGACCCAGTGCTTCCTTGATGACTTTAATGTGCTTGGCTCTGCGCGTCTTGGGGATCTTGTCCATTTTCGTAGCCACAACGACCAGCGGCAGACCATGATGGCGTAGCCATTCATTCATCATTTTGTCATCCTTGGATGGCTCATGTCTCATGTCCACCATCTGCATGACAAGCTTCAATTCATCCCGTTGTAGCAAGTACTTTTCCATCATTTTACCCCAGGCAAAACGTTGCTCTTTGGATACTTTGGCGTACCCGTAACCCGGAAAATCGACGAAATACAGATCCTGATTGATCTTATAATAGTTCAGTTGCTGGGTTTTACCCGGAGTTGAACTTGTACGCGCCAGATTTTTACGATTGATCAAACGGTTGATCAGTGATGACTTGCCCACATTGGAGCGCCCCGCCAGGGCAATCTCCGGCAGACCGTCATCTGGATATTGTTCAGGCCGAACGGCACTAATTATAAATTCAGATTGATTGACTTTCAAATTGCATCTTTCCTCTCTTGAACTCCTGTCTTGCAAGCATAACATTTCCACATTTTCATCCCGTATTATGCCATCATTCCTTCTATCATATCAAAAAAAACCTCTCCTGTACCCAAAAAAACAACTTTTGTACTCGAAAAACATCAGATTATCACGAAAAAAACCGTTCAAGCGGACGCCGAAGCCCCCGCCGAACGGTCTACTCTCCATTTAATCTTTGCGGATAAGTGTCGGTTACAGATGAATGCCTGCCTGTTCCACTAGAGCATGCTGCAACACCTGATCCATATGAGCTACGGGCACAAATTCCACATCTTCCTTGATGCTATCCGGAATGTCGCGCAGATCTCTTTCGTTATCCTTAGGTAACAATATTTTTTTGTAACCCGCACGGTGGGCTGCAAGTGACTTTTCTTTCAAGCCGCCAATCGGCAACACCCGTCCGCGTAATGTAATTTCACCTGTCATAGCAATGTCTTTCGACACATGTTTATTCGTCAGAGCTGAGATCAAGGCTGTTGCCATCGTAATACCGGCTGATGGGCCGTCTTTAGGGATGGCACCTTCCGGTACGTGGATGTGAATGTCGTTCTTCTCATGGAAATCAGACGCAATGCCGAGCTGTGCTGCTTTCGAACGTGTATAACTGAAAGCTGCCTGAGCAGATTCTTTCATAACGTCTCCGAGCTTACCCGTAAGCGTCAGCTTGCCTGTTCCCGGCACCACGGTTACTTCGATCACAAGCGTGTCTCCGCCCACCTCAGTCCATGCAAGCCCGGTCACCGTACCAATCTGATCTTCCAGCTCAGCCATGCCATAGCGGAATTTGCCCGGACCGAGATAGTCCTTAACATCATCCGGCAAGATCACAATCTGACCCTCTACACCGGATACGATATTTTTAGCCGCCTTCCGGCAAAGTGATGCCATTTGCTGTTCCAGATTTCTCACACCCGATTCACGAGTATACTCACGAATGACTTTTAGCAAGCTATCCTCTGGCACTTCCAGTTGGTCTTCTTCGAGACCATGATCCTTCTTCTGTTTGGGAAGCAAATAGTTTTTGGATATTTGCAACTTCTCCAGCTCGGTGTAACCCGGAATATTCAGCATTTCCATACGATCCAATAATGGACGCGGAATGTTGTGCACCGTGTTCGCAGTAGTTATGAACATAACGTTAGATAAGTCAAAAGGCAACTCCACAAAGTGATCACTAAACGTATTGTTCTGCTCCGGATCCAACACCTCCAGCAATGCAGACGAAGGGTCTCCACGGAAGTCGGAAGCCATTTTGTCGATCTCATCCAGCAAAAATACAGGGTTAAGTGATCCTGCTGTTTTCATCCCCTGAATAATACGTCCAGGCATCGCACCTACGTAGGTACGGCGGTGTCCACGAATCTCTGCTTCATCCCGCACGCCACCGAGGGAGATACGCACAAATTCCCGACCGAGTGATCTTGCGATTGAACGGGCCAGAGAAGTTTTACCTACCCCTGGAGGGCCAACTAGGCAAAGGATCGGACCTTTGAGTTTTTTGACAAGTTTCTGCACGGCCAGATACTCCAATACACGTTCCTTGGGTTTCTCCAGACCGTAATGGTCGGCGTTTAGCACATCTTCGGCCTTCTGGATATCCAGATCATCATCCGTCACCTGGCTCCAAGGTAACGCAAGTAGCCAATCCACATAGTTGCGGATGACACCACCCTCGGCAGAACTTGCAGGCATTTTCTCTAGTCGATCAATTTCCTTCTCGACCTTCTCCTTCACCTTGTCCGGCAGGCCCAGACTTTCCATCTGATTACGAAGTTCTTCCACTTCGCCCGCACGGCCCTCTTTTTCACCGAGTTCCTTCTGAATCGCCTTCATCTGCTCACGCAAATAGTATTCTTTCTGGGTTTTCTCCATCTGTTTCTTCACACGTTGGCTGATCTTGCGTTCAAGCTCCAGCACTTCACGCTCATTATTCAGGATGTCCAGCAGTTTCTCCAGACGTTCCCGAACGTCGATGGTCTCCAGAATTTCCTGTTTGTCCTTGATTTTCAGAGACAAGTGGCTTGTAATAACGTCCGCAAGACGCCCCGGTTCTTCAATGTCTGATACGGCAGCGAGTGTCTCGGGGGTTACTTTTTTGGACAGATTGATATAATTCTCGAACTGGTTCAGAACGGTACGCATGAGGGCATCTGTCTCGGGATGAGCGTTCTCTTCCTCAGGCAGTTCTAGCGCCAGCACCTCGTAGTATTCTTCGTTGTCCGTATATTCAATAATTTCAGCCCGTTCCAAGCCTTCCACAAGTACTCGGATCGTTCCGTTGGGTAGCTTTAACATCTGTCTTACCTTAGCTACGGTTCCAATGCGGAAAATATCCTCTCGTGTAGGTTCCTCAATATTTACCTCGGCTTGGGAACATAGGAGAATCAAATGTTCTTCTACCATCGCTTTTTCTAAAGCCTTGACCGATTTCTCCCGGCCCACATCGAGATGCAGCACCATACTCGGGTAGACGAGAAGTCCTCTTAAAGGCAGTAAAGGAAAACGACGACCTTTCGATTTGCTCGGTCCCATCGCTTTCGCACCTCCAATGGCTCTCAGGTTGTAGTCATTCATTATTCTATCAAATGTTCACATAAAAAACCAATGAAGGGAAGCGCTTAGCAGCTTCCCGAATCTGTAACTCGCCCTGGACGAGGTGACTCTGCCCTTAAAAAGGAGGCGGATGCCGGAGGAAAGATCTCCGGTTTAGGTAATGCCGTCTCTTCTGCAACTACCTGCTGTTCCACTTGTTGCGCTCCCGGTTCCCAACCAAAGACTTCACGGAATACATCCTGAACCGTATCTACTGGGATCACCCGCAAGCCATCCAGATTGTCAAAAATGGACTGCCAATTCTCCGCCGGTATAATGACCGTCTTCGCCCCAGCCTGGAAAGCCGCCTCCACCTTCGCCAGTACACCGCCAATCGGTTTAACGCGGCCATGGATACTAATCTCGCCTGTCATAGCAATCTCGTGGTCTACAGGGCGTCCTTGAATGGCTGAAGCGATTGCTGTAGCCATGGCAATTCCGGCCGATGGACCATCAATCGGCGTGCCTCCCGGAAAATTCACATGTAAATCATAATCACTCGTGCGGATACCCATCGCTTTCAAGACGGTTAACACATTTTCAACCGAGCCTTTAGCCATACTTTTCCGCCGTAGTGTACGGGAACCGCCTCCAATCTCTTCCTCATCCACGACGCCTGTGATGTTGATGCGGCCCTGGTCTTTCGGTGCAGGAACCGCTGACACCTCAATCTCCAAAATGGTACCCATATTCGGTCCGTAAACAGCGAGCCCATTGACAAACCCGACCTGCGGCTGTGAAGGCACCTTACGATCCGGCCTTGGCTGGATCTGACTGCTCCCGGCAACCCACTCGACATCAGAAGCCTGAAGTGTCTCACGCTTTTCAGTGAGTGCAAGTCCAGCGGCTAGCTGAATGATATTGACCGCTTCACGCCCATTGGTCGCATATCGCTTGACCACATCTACGGCATCCGGACAAGGACTGAACCCGATTTTCTGTACAGCATCTTCCGCAATCCTTCCAATCTCCTCTGGTAATAATGGACGGAAATAGACCTCCATACACCGTGATCGTAAGGCAGGAGGGAGCTCATGCGGGGAACGTGTCGTCGCTCCAACCAGACGAAAATCAGCAGGCAACCCATTCTGAAAAATATCATGGATATAAGCAGGAGTATGCGTGTCTTCGGAGTTATAGTACGCACTTTCCAAAAAGACCTTACGGTCTTCCAGCACTTTGAGCAGTTTATTCATCTGAATGGAATGTAATTCTCCAATTTCATCAATAAAAAGCATACCACCATGTGCCTTGGTCACCGCACCCGGCTTCGGTTGAGGAATTCCCGCCACGCCCATAGCTCCTGCTCCCTGATAGATCGGATCATGAACGGAACCAATGAGTGGGTCCGCAATACCTCGCTCATCAAAACGAGCCGTTGTGGCATCCAGCTCCGTAAATTTAGCATCGGCTTTGAAGGGAGAAGTCGGGTTTTTTTTCGCTTCTTCCAGCACTACCCTTGCGGCTGCCGTTTTCCCTACTCCCGGCGGGCCATATATAATCACATGTTGCGGATTGGCACTACATAAAGCGGCCTTGAGTGCACGTAGTCCGTCTTTTTGCCCAACAATATCGTTAATGGTGGCTGGACGCGTCTTCTCCGCCAGTGGCTTCGTCAGTGATATCGAACGTAGCTTGCGCAGCTTCTCCAGTTCTTTTCGCGATTCACGCTCAACAGCAGTTCGATTCGTTTTCTGGCCTCGTAGCAAGTTCCAGAAGTATAATCCGATCACCACGCCAAAAAATAACTGTATCAACATGAATACCATGCCAAACTCACCCATATCTCAACATCCTCCTGTTCTGTCCTTCTTCTCATCTGTAATCATGCTAATACTTGGTAGTATAGCCTTTTCGACGAGACGTAAACGGAACAAGACGAATTAGTGCTTGATAATTTGTTCATGAGCAAGCAAAAAGCCCGCCACGTATGGCAGGCTTTCACATTACAACTATTTAAACGTATCACTATCGCTTGGATGATAGGAGTCATTTCTTTTTGGGAACACTTGTACAAAAAAAATTAGTGCGAACGCCCAGGGATAACCCCTGTTTCTTCATAAGCTTCAACAATTTTGTCGATTTCTTTTTTCAATTCCTCTACCATGATCTCTTCCGGCACTTTACGGATCATTTGTCCATGACGGAATAAAAGACCTTCTCCACGGGCACCGGCAATGCCAATATCCGCTTCTTTTGCTTCTCCTGGACCGTTTACCGCACAGCCCAGTACAGATACTTTGATCGGCACCTTAAGCTTGGAGATATACTCTTCCACTTCGTTGGCGATGGAGAAGAGATCAATATCCAAACGCCCGCAAGTTGGGCAAGAGATCAGTGTAGCCGCATTGGAGATGAGTCCAAAAGTTTTGAGCAGATCGCGCGCAACTTTAATCTCTTCTACTGGATCGGCACTAAGCGAAATACGCATCGTTGAACCAATTCCCATAGAGAGCAGTGCGCCCATACCCGCGGAACTTTTGATCGTGCCTGAAAACAGAGTTCCTGCCTCAGTAATGCCGAGGTGCAACGGATAAGGAATAATCTGAGCTGCCTTTGTATAAGCTTCAATAGCCATCGGTACATCCGACGCTTTAAGTGAAACGATGATATCGTGGAAATCCAGTTCTTCCAAAATACCAATGTGGAACAGCGCACTTTCGACCATAGCATCCGCAGTAGGATAGCCGTACTTTTCAAGCAGATGATTCTCTAACGAACCCGCATTTACCCCGATTCGAATCGGAATCCCCTTTTCCTTACACGCCTTGACGACCTCTTCGACTTTAGCACGTTTACCGATATTGCCTGGATTGATCCGAACTTTATCAATGCCATTCTCGATAGCCAGCAAAGCCAGCTTGTAGTTAAAATGGATGTCAGCCACGAGCGGGATGTGAATCCGCTTCTTGATTTCCTTAATCGCTGCCGCAGCTTCCTCATTATTCACCGTTACACGTACCACTTGGCATCCGGCTTCTTCCAATCGCAAAATCTCTGCAACTGTCGCTTCAACGTCTGCTGTTTTGGTCGTACACATACTTTGAATAATAACTTCGTTACTACCACCAATGGTCAAGTTCCCTACTTTTACGGGACGGGTGTCCTGTCTTAAATACATGAGTGATTTCTCTCCCCACAACGTCAAAGCTCCACTCTGACAAAAGACCATATATACGCCTTCTGCCCAAGTGGAGAACTGACAAGTCTATATTTCAAAGCTCAGCTGAAAGAATGTCAATTAAGCACTCTCTTCCTGCTTATCGTCCTTTGATTGGCCAAGTTCAGGCACAACTTTTTTCTCAACAACTTCTTCCGTAATGACACAGCTGGTCACGTCTTCACGTGAAGGTACTTCATACATGATTTCCAGCATGATGCCTTCAATGATTGCACGCAGGCCACGCGCACCTGTGTTACGCTTGATTGCTTCTTTGGCAATAGCCAGCAATGCACCCGGTTCAAACACCAGATTGACATTGTCCAGCTCAAGCAGTTTTTGGTACTGCTTCGTCAGCGCATTTTTCGGTTCGGACAGAATCCGCACCAACGTATCTTCATCCAGTGGCTCCAACGTAGAGATGACTGGCAGACGGCCTACGAATTCCGGAATCAAACCGAATTTCAGCAAGTCTTCTGGCAATACCATACCGAGGTATTCACCCGGTTTCAGATCTTTTTGCTCCGTAGCGGCGTTAAAGCCAATGACTTTTTTACCGATCCGGCGTTTGATCATTTGCTCCAGACCATCAAAGGCACCACCGCAGATGAACAAGATGTTGGTTGTATCAATCTGAATGAACTCTTGATGTGGATGCTTGCGACCACCTTGTGGCGGAACCGAAGCAACTGTACCTTCAAGAATTTTCAGCAAAGCTTGCTGAACACCTTCACCGGACACGTCACGAGTAATGGACGGGTTCTCCGATTTACGTGCTACTTTATCAATCTCATCAATATAGATAATGCCGCGTTCTGCTTTTTCTACATCATAGTCAGCCGCTTGGATCAGCTTAAGCAGAATGTTCTCGACATCCTCACCCACGTATCCCGCTTCTGTCAATGAAGTTGCATCCGCAATAGCAAAAGGAACGTTCAGAATTTTCGCCATCGTTTGTGCAAGCAACGTTTTACCGGAACCCGTAGGTCCTAACAGCAAAATGTTACTCTTCGACAGCTCTACATCTTCAATCTTGCTTTGAGTATTAATCCGTTTGTAGTGGTTGTATACAGCTACAGACAAAGATTTTTTTGCTTGTTCCTGACCGATAACATATTGATCAAGAATATCACGGATTTCTTTTGGTTTCGGAATATCTTTCAGGTCTACTTCTTCATCGTGACCGAGTTCTTCCTCTACGATTTCGGTGCAAAGTTCAATACATTCATCACAGATGTATACGCCTGGTCCAGCGACCAGCTTGCGAACTTGCTCCTGAGATTTACCGCAAAAAGAGCATTTCAGCTGCCCTTTCTCATCGTTAAATTTAAACATGAAACCACCCCTTTAGGAATTGATCGGTCTGCTGAGCACCTGGTCAATAATGCCGTACGTTTTTGCTTCTTCCGCACTCATGAAAAAGTCACGGTCTGTATCCCGCTCAATTTTATCAAGGGGCTGACCTGTACGATCAACATATATTTGATTCAGTTTCTGACGAGTTTTAATGATCCATTCTGCGTGAATTTTAATGTCCGCAGCCTGTCCTTGAACGCCGCCAAGCGGCTGGTGAATCATGACTTCACTGTTCGTAAGCGCATATCTTTTGCCTGGAGCGCCCGCGGTCAGCAATAAAGAGCCCATGCTTGCTGCCATGCCTACGCAAATGGTCGATACATCCGGCTTGATAAATTGCATCGTATCGTATATACCCATCCCTGCCGTAACAGAACCACCAGGTGAATTAATATACAAGCTGATATCCTTCTCAGGATCGTCGGCTGCCAAAAACAAAAGCTGAGCTATGACAAGATTGGCTACATCGTCATCAATCGCACTGGTCAGAAAAATAATGCGATCCTTCAGCAAACGTGAATATATATCGTAAGAACGCTCGCCTCGATTGGTTTGTTCAACAACCATTGGCACCAGACTCATGAGACCAACCTCTTTTCTACATGTAATTAGACATAGGCTGACTGTAAAGCAAACCCAAAATCATTTTAACATGTTCCTGTGACAATGTCATTTTTCAGAAAACACGTTATCTTAGGGATATTTACGATTTAGCCTGATCATATTTAACCATGTTTTCTATGTATGTGCAAATTACATCCATCCTATGCCGTCTTGGTGTTTTTTTATTTCCGTCCAAGAACAAAGGTTTGAAATCAAAAGAAAATGGGCACCTTGCAATAAAATGAATGAGAATCCATATCAACACTCATTTTTCTATAAAATGGATGTCACAATTTAAAAATAAGGCACGCAATGACTCACGTGCCTTATCGTTTATATAGCTGTCAAAATCACACAGCTTGTCTTATTTTTCGTCAGCTTCTGCAGCAGCTTCTTCGGCTGGAGCTTCAACTGGCTCAACAACTTTGCTGTTCTCAACGAGAACTTCGATTGTTTTGCGCAATTTAACTTCATCACGAAGGCTGTCCAGGGAACCGTTACCTTCGAGGATGCCACGGATCTCTTCAGCAGGACGCTTGTAAGATTCAGCCATTTTCTCGAGTTCTTGGTTCACTTCTTCATCAGAAACTTCGATATTTTCCGCTTTTCCTACTGCTTCAAGCACCAGGTTGTTGCGAACACGTTTCGAAGCATCGTCTTGCATTTGTGCTCTCAAGTCAGCTTGAGTCTGACCGGAGAAGCTCATGAACATTTCAAGGTTCATGCCTTGGCTGCGAAGACGGTTGTCGAAATCGCGCATCATGTTCTGTACTTCGCTGTCAACCATTGCAGCAGGGATGTCCACTTCAGCGTTTTCAGCTACTTTTTCTACAACTGCGTTTTCCTGTGCAGCTTTGAACTCATCTGCTTTACGGGAATCCAGTTGTGTTTTGAGGTCAGCTTTGTACTCTTCCAGAGTATCAAATTCACTAACATCTTTAGCAAACTCATCATCCAGTTCTGGAAGTTGTTTACGTTTGATTTCATGAACTTTCACTTTGAATACGGCTTGTTTGCCAGCCAGCTCTGTTGCATGGTAGCTCTCTGGGAAAGTCACTTCAACGTCTTTGAAGTCACCAGTGGACAGACCCACTACTTGCTCTTCAAATCCTGGAATGAATGTGTTGGAACCCAGTTCCAAGGAATAACGCTCAGCTTGTCCACCTTCGAAAGGTACACCATCAACAGAACCGTCGAAGTCGATTACAGCAACATCGCCGTTCGCTGCAGCACCTTCGTCAACTACAACCAGTTCAGCATGACGCTGTTGCAAACGCTCCAGCTCTTCTGCAACTTCTGCATCCGTTACTTCACCTTTAGCTACAGCAACTTCGATACCTTTGTAGTCACCCAGGGTAACTTCTGGTTTCACAGTTACTTTCGCTTTAAATTTGAAGGATTGTCCTTTACCGAATTGCTCGATGTCCACATCAGGACGATCTACCGGGAAGATATCCGTTTGATCAATCGCTTCTGTGTAAGCTTCTGGAAGCAAGATGTCGATTGCTTCTTGATAAAGGCTTTCCACTCCGAAACGAGCTTCGAAGATTGGACGTGGCACTTTACCTTTACGGAATCCAGGCACGTTTGCTTGTTTTACTACTTTATTAAAAGCTTTATCGAGTGCTTCTGTTACACGCTCTGCACCGATTTCAACCTCAAGAACCCCAAGGTTCTTCTCTATCTTTTCCCAAGTTGCTTTCATTGTATACTTTCCCCTCCAAAATTCACATGTTCACGTAGGCGATCACGTACAAAATAACCATTTTAGTATAAACAAGTTTACATTCTTTTTCAAGGGGAATCCCTTGATACGGTTTAAGGTAAACGTTTCCGTCTCTTAATGACCGTCCAAACCGGCGGAAACAAACTGTTTCATAGAGCGATATGCCTGCTCTAGTCGAAACCTCATTGCACCTGTCACAGCGTACATCGAGCGCGTATTTTCCTCATCGTGCGAGCCACCCAGGCTGTCTGCAACCGTCATATGTAGCGCGGCCGCCCAAATGTCCGCCATATCATCATTTTGCTCGAGCATGGACTGGTAATCCCGGGTTCCATAAACCGCCATAACATATTGTATCCACAGTTCCTGGGCAAAATAAAAGAGCGTAGGTTCATGAACCTCCGTCTGGTCTGCTACTCGTTCCAGAATCTGCACAATCTGAAGTGGGAATTCTTCCGGTTTGAGTGGAACGTTAGCGATATCAACCTCTACTTCTTCGTCACCTCTAGTGAAATGAATGATGTCTTGTACCCCTCGACGACGCAGGGTTTGCATGACTCTGAACTGTAATAGTGGATGAAGCACCTTCGTTTGCAGCCACCTAATCAGTTCTTCATCCACTTTCGGAACGTCCAAAAATGCCAGTTGTTCGAGAGCCAGCATCGTCTGTTCAGATAGCGGGCCTTCCATAACTGTACCGAGCAACTTATCTGCGTAACCATCGTCCTGAGCAAGTTTCGATTTGGCGTGTTGCCTTGCCATCTCTTCTTCGCTAATGTCTTCTTCCTCTTCTTCTCGAATGGTCTGCATTTCTGATTCTTCATATTGAGGGAAAGCAGCCTGCAACCACTCCAGCAACGCTCTCCACTCGTCATAGTGACGTTCTTCCTGTCCTTGGCATTGCAACAAAAAGCGGAGCAAGTCCATTGCTTCACCGTAACGTTCATTTTCAAGCATAACTGTCAGCTGTATCTGGTAATAGTCCAGCGTTTTTGGAAACAGCACAATTTTGTTGTTTTGCTCGGTTTCCGGGGTTGTGGATTCCTTGATAGGAGCACCTCCTCTTTTCCTGAATCTCCGGCCCATATCGACCGTGAATAGATATATATCAAGGAAATACGGATCTATTTTCTGATTTCTTCTGATATTCTAACATAACCTTAATTAGAAAGAAAAAAACGTTGCGGCCGCCAAATATCATATATGAAAACAAGCTTAAAATAAAACGTTTGATATATTTTTTTACTTATGATATAATCATTTTTGCTTGAAAAATTTCCATGTCTCAGTAGCTCAGCAGGATAGAGCAACGGCCTTCTAAGCCGTCGGTCGGGGGTTCGAATCCCTCCTGGGACGTCAGAAAAGAAGCTTCCTTCGGGAAGCTTTTTTTGCGTTCTGGGGATGAGAACCCCAGATGGTTAGTCGGAGCATTAGGTTCCGTTGCCTTGTTTCTAAGGTATTCACTTCGTCAACTCTTACCTCATGGCTCTGACTAAAGGAAGCAAACCGTTCCTGAAAGCTAATAAACCATTTAACAATACATCAGCACCTCGCTATCGTACCAAAACCTCTAACGGTCACCATGAAGCTTATTTCTCCCATTTTCATCGTTTTTATTTCCTAACGATCACCAGAGAGCTTATTTCATCGATTTCGTGCTTTTTTTGTGTTTTTTCGCCCTAAATTGTCTAAATAGCGTTCCTAGGGATCGTTAGAATTCGAGAAAGCTCTTGTTCCTCCAAATAAGGTTTCTCGTGATCGTTAGAATAAAGTGTCCATATTGAGCCAATTACGATTCTACTCCGGCTCCATCACAATCACTCAAGTCATGCTAGGGACAGGGCGTGCCAAGTACTTACATCATGCTAAAAGTCATCTATCACACCACTTAATCCAACTTGTATTATTAATTTAAAAATATCAGAAAGAGCAGACCGACTATTTGTTAAGTTTTACTCTCCATTGCTCGATATGACACACAATGTTATGCTTGCTTAATGAACATTGTACCAATCCATACATATCATCTTCCTTAGAAGCTGAAGTTGTACTTTGTTTGGTTCAATAACTTGCTTTAAATATATATTCAGAATCAGGAGATTAATGATGTCCTCACCTACACAACAACAGCATTCCGTCCCTGCCGGGGGAGAACAACAGTCTCAACAACCCCCTCAAAAATTCGGGTTGTTACTCGCTGGAATTATTGTTATTGCCGCTACGATGCGGTCCCCCATCACAGCCACCGGTCCTGTCGTGGAATTAATCCGTTCAGACACCGGTATCGGACATACGATGGCTGGATTACTAACGTCACTGCCTTTGATCGCTTTTGCAGCTGTCTCACCTTTTGCTCCGCGTCTTGCCAAACGTTTTGGGCTGGAGACTGCACTCCTGCTTGCTGTCATTATTGTTACCAGCGGAATCACCTTGCGGCTACTCCCTTCTGTTTTGTCTCTTTATGCGGGAACAGCGCTTCTAGGATGCGGTATCGCCTTTAGCAATGTACTTCTGCCAAGTCTGATCAAACGTGATTTCCCGTTACGGGTCGGCATTGTCACCGGACTGTATTCCGTTTCGATGAATATGTTCGCCTCAATCTCTTCAGGTATTAGTGTACCCGTGGCAGAAGCCTCCTCGCTTGGTTGGCGGGCTTCGTTAGGGGTATGGGCCATTCTATCCCTACTGGCTGTCTTTCTATGGCTTCCGCAGGCACAGAGAGGGCGCAAACAGATGCTCTATATCACTTCCCAGAGCGAGAAGGCACCCACACGTCTACGCACTTCTTCTCTTGCCTGGTTCGTGACGTTGTTCATGGGCATTCAGTCGTTAATCTTCTATACAACGATAACTTGGCTTCCCGAGATCCTCGCGGATCAAGGTTTTAGTGCTGCCTCAGCTGGCTGGATGTTGTCTTTGATGCAAATGGTTAGTGTACCTGCTACCTTCATCGTGCCGATTCTGGCTGGAAAAACACGAGATCAACGGCTACTCACCACCTTAACGTGTTTATGTCTCATCGTCGGATATGCGTTACTATTCAGCACTACACCTGTTCTCGTCACCACCGGGGTTGCGCTAGCCGGGATTGGTGCCGGGGCCTCCTTTGGTCTGGTCACGATGTTTTTTGTCCTTCGCACACGTCATGCGCGAGAGGCAGCAAGTCTTTCGGGAATGGCTCAATCCTTTGGATACATGCTTGCTGCAGGAGGCCCTTTACTGTTTGGTTTAATGCATGACTGGACCCATGGATGGTCTCTCCCTCTGCTCGTACAGGTTCTTCTTGCGATCGGACTACTTATGACAGGCCTTCAGGCGAGCAAAGACCGAACCGTTTCTTAGTTTTATAAAAAAAAGTTCACCAGGAGAACGGATAGCTATCCTTCCCTGGAAACAACAACAAAAAACGGCCTCCCCCTGTACGCTTAACAGGGAGAGGCCGTTTCTTATCCTATGTCCCGATTACCGGCTTTACGCTGGTCAGAGGGAGGCACTACTTTTCTCAAACTATCTGCTTGAAGTAAAAGCTTTAGCTCAAAACCAATACTTTCACCTCATTACCATAAATGCGTACTTCCCTTACTTCACCTTCACCGTAATGGTATTGGTGGTTGTCACCCCGGCAGCGTTAACCAGCTCGGCACGGTACGTATACGTACCAGATGCTTTGCCTTTCACCGCGGTTATAGCAAATTGAGGCAGAGGTGTTGTCGCTTTGAGTGACTGTGTATCGATCAACTCATCATTCTCGTAAAGACGATACTCTGTTGCGTTTGTTCCCCACCACAAGTTCATCATCACTTTGTAATTGCCGTCTACATCCCAGTTATCATGGGAGAGTACTGCCTTACCAGGCAATGCATCGGTTACTCGTACAGTCAGCGTCTGACTGCGCGTCACGCCTTTGTCATTGGCCAGCTCGGCAACATACGTGTAGGTACCATTGGTTTTACCTTTAATTTTCGTTTGAGCGAACTGAGCCCAAGGTGCATTGTAAGTCAATTTTTGCGAATCAACCAACACGCCATCCTCATACAGTTTGTAGCTTGTCGCATTCTCACCCCACCACATGTTCATGGACACCGTGTAGTCGCCCCCTAACAGACCATTCACAAAGCCGTTATTGTGGGACAAACTAGGTGTTCCAGGCGCTTTCGTAGCCGGAGTTTCAGGTTCAGTCTGTGCAGATTCCACTTTAATGGTAGTGCTAGCCGTACCAACAAGACCTTGCTCATCTTTTACCGTTGTTTCCACGGTGTACGTTCCGCCTTCAACACCTTCCAATGGGTATTGGAAGCTACCATCCGCCTGAACATTAAACGTACCTTCTTTCAACGTTGAGCCATCTTCTTTTTTCACCACATAGGATGCTTTAAGCGCTGTCGTCGGATCAAATGTAATGCTCCACCCTTTAGCCAGTGCAGGCGCAACGCGGAAATACAAATCATCCACCGTACCGCCAATAACAATAGCATCCTCCGCTTTGAAGTCCAATGATTGCGGAGCAGTTACTGCTGGAGCTGTCTTTTTAACCAAAAATGGAGGTGTATCTTCTTTGTAGGTCTTGCCATCCGTGCCGATGGTCGTGATATCTACGGTGTACAAGCCATCTGCAAGTTCGGTTACTTCTTCCGTTGTGTAATCCGAATACTGACCATCCCAAGCCAGCGTGTATCTGGCATTTGCGTTGAAGTTATAGTAATTACCAAAGATCGAGCCAATGTATCCATCTTGATAATGACCACCTTCAGGATCAAGGCCGTTATAAATTTCAATGAGTGCAAACGTCATTGGATTATGGAATTCCATTGCAACGTTCAGCGTATCCAGGGAACCGTCTGCCTTCAACGGATAATAGAACGGATTTTTCGCAGTTCCTTTTACCGTTTCAATATATTTCACACCGCTTGAAGTCACATTAAAGTGAGCCACATACGGCACTGTAAACGTGTTGGTTCCATTCGTAATTTCAATGTAGCCCTGTGCCTCGGTTAGTGTAGTGACACCACGAGGAACCGTAACCGTTACAGCGAGTTCTTCTTCTCCATTCAAAGTGAATGAAGTTTTATCAACGGCAACAGATACCCCAGGCACGGTACGAGTCGGATTCACATTCACCGTGTACTCGCCACCGCTTCCGTTCAAGGCCTGAACCTTGATCGTTTTGGTTACTGTTTTTGCATCCGTACTTAAGAAGTTACCGTAGTTAATGCTTCCTGTGATGTTTTCTTTCTCGACAACCGATCCACTCTCGGTATACTGAGTCACATCCATGACTTTGACAAAAGCGGCTGGATCAATGGATTTCACCGCTTGAATGCGGCCGGCACCTTGATCAAACACATCATATTTAGCTGTGTCCATGACTTTAGCGTTATTCATCAAAGCAACTTTGACATCAAAAGGTGTCCAGTCCGGGTGCTTTTCAAGCAACAGCGCAGCTAGACCCGCTACATGCGGTGCAGCCATACTTGTTCCACTTTTGCGATCGTACGATTGAGCATAATCGGCACCCGGCTCATCTTTACCATAAGCAGGGACGGTGGATAGAATGTTGGAGCCCGGTGCAACAACATCCGGTTTGATATCCAACGTTACTTTGGCAGGCCCGCGGGAACTGGAAGAACTCATCTCATCCCCAGGTGTTTGACTGCGCTCAAAATCACTGAAGCTTACTTCAACAGGTTGCCCCGCGTCCAGTTGAGCTTTAATGACTTCACCATCTTCCTTCGACATGCTCAGTGTCGGAATCAGGTCGAAGTTATCACCAAGACTTACGCCAATCGGACCAGGAATATTGTTATACACAATAACTGCCACGGCTCCTGCCGCTTTGGCATTGGCAATTTTCTCGACAAAAGCAAGTTCTCCGCGTTGAATCAACGCGACTTTGCCTGTAAAATCTTTACCTTCAAAGTCAGCTGGTTTACCCAAAGCTGCAAATTTAACATCATATCGACCTGTCAAAACCGCTTCAGGATCAGCCGCAAGACTCCATCCCATCACATCCAGACGATATACAGATTCTGTAACAGATAAGGATGTCACTTCGTCCGCTGTTTCATTGTCAGCATTGGGTACTGGAGCTTCAGCTTGATCAGATTCAGGCTGTGCTGATGCAGCATCTTCTACTCCGTTTTCCGATGTAGTCGCTTCCGCTCCACCTTCTGGCGCGATTACTGGTGTAACGGCAGGTTCCTGCGTTTCAGGTGCATTCCCCAATTCTGGAGTTTCCTCACCTTCTTCACCGATCCAGAAATGTGTATTCGCCGTAATGACCTGACTAGGTCCTGTAGAGTTACCTACCGTAATTGCCATAGCCGATGCCCCCGGTGAACCCAAGGTATAACGATTAGGCCCGCTGTTACCACTGGATACAACCGCAGTTACACCAGACAGCATCGCGTTGTTCAATGCAACCGAAGTGACATAGCTCGGATCATTACCTTCAGCACCAAGCGACAGGTTGATGACATCCATTCCGTCCGCTACTGAGCGGTCAATTCCGCCGAGTACCCAAGACGTCTGTCCACTGCCATAAGGTCCTAAAACACGGTAAGCATAAATATCCGCTTCAGGAGCAATCCCGATGACCCCATAGTCTCCTGCTTCACGAGCGGCGACCGTACCTGAAACGTGTGTACCATGAGAAGTATAATAAGAGCTTCCTCTTTCATTAAGCTCAGGCTGGCCTGATGCTTTCCATTCCTGATAGGTCGCTTCATATGGATCATCATCGTTATCTACAAAATCCCATCCACCTTTATAAGCATCGCGCAGATTCGGGTGATTGTAGTCAATACCGGTATCAATAACGCCAACTTTCACACCTTTTCCTTTGTACCCCAGATCCCATACTTCAGGAGCTCCGATAAAAGGGGCTGTATCTTTCATGTGCGGATTCACTTCGCCTGTGTCAGGCGCAAGCGTCACTTCATAGTCAGGATATACACTGACTACACCTGGTATTTGAAGCAATTGTCCCAATTGGTTCCCTTTTATTTCAAGGGCTACACCATTAAGAGCATATGCATAATTGTCCAGCACTTCGTGTTTGATTTTTTTCTGAGTGAGGCTATGTACAAATGACTGTTGTTGGTTTTCAACCTGAGTCACAGCCTTTGTTTCCATAGAGGAGGTAAATGATCTTCCTGAGAGGGTTGATTCGCCTTGAGCTACAGCAACAGGTTTGTTAGAAAGCTCAACAATGACTCGTGTGTTCTCTCCGCCGAGACCATTCAGGCTTTTATCCAAAACTGGATCGGCAGCAATTCGAGCTTCCCTATTGGCAAGCACTTCTCTCATTTGCTTTGCTTTGGTGCTGTTTAACGTGTTATCCAGTTGAATTGCGGAGTCTGCAGAAGCAGCTCCAGCTGCAGGCAGGATAAGGGAAAAAACCATAAGGACACTCATTAACATAGATATCAATCGTTTATTCAAGGCTATGCCCTCCTTCTTCGTGTAGATGTCTCACCAATGGGATCTTGCTGCCAGAAGCACTGCAATACTTTCGACCAAGTTCACCGCCAATCTGCAAGATGTTTGACCCCTGGTAAATTATTCTACCAAAATATCACAAATTCCTTCTAATTACTTACATTTTGATATAGAAATTACTTATATGGGTCTTTAGTAGGGTAAATATTCGCATTTGTATATTTTTGTCGTTTGGATATTTAAATTTTAAATTTCCAATATGAAAACAGGAAAAAACCACGCTTTTCTGAACGAAAGAAAGGCATGGTTTTCTATGATTACCATTGCGGATTTTCAGTTTTGATTGGTTTTATACGATTTTCACCGATGTAAGAATGGGAGAGAATCGTTACCAGTTGAGTGATATAAATTCATATAACATTAAATTTAAGCGATTCAATGTTTAAACTTCGGGTTTGAATGCCTCAATACGAATACGTTTGTAATCGGCATAGATCGCATCGTTTTTCCACAGCTTAGGAATCACGATCTCGCTAATTTCCTGACACCATTCCTTCACCTTCTCAGAACTGAAACCCTCAAAATAGTCATCTCCAAAATGAGCCAACCAGCCTATGATGCCATCTTCCCCATCTGCTAGTTTGGTAGGACGGTCATAGTGATAGGCCTGACGAACCACAAAGCCTCTGTCTTCCAAAAGAGTGCTGTATTGTGCAATCGTCGGAAAATACCATGGATTACGTTCGGAAGCCTTGATCCCTGTATGCCGTTCCAGCACTTCCTCCAGTGCGTTAACGATGATCTGCACATTCCCTTTACCGCCAAATTCGGCCACAAATCGTCCTCCAGGCTTCAGTGCATGCCACACACCGTCTACAACATTTCGAGGCTTTCGCATCCAGTGCAACGCAGCGTTAGAAAAGACCGCATCGTACTGTCGCTCTGTTTCGAACTGCTGACCATCCGCTTCCCAGAACTCCAATTCCGGAAACTTTTTTTTCGCTTGAGCAATCATATCTGAGGAAGCGTCTATACCAGTCACTGCTACCTCGTATTGGGAAATCTCATGCGTTAAATCACCGGTTCCACAGCCAA
Source organism: Paenibacillus polysaccharolyticus (assembly GCF_900102085.1). Lineage (GTDB taxonomy): Bacteria > Bacillota > Bacilli > Paenibacillales > Paenibacillaceae > Paenibacillus > Paenibacillus polysaccharolyticus. The sequence continues at coordinate 59,250 of NZ_FMVM01000007.1, forward strand.
GGTCAAGGATAGATTCTCCTTCTGTCGGACGAAGCCAGGGTATGAGACTTTTTCCATACTCCGATACAAAAGCCAGTTGATTGTCATACTCTTGCGCCTGCCACTGATTAATTGATTTCATCTGCTCCACCGTCGCTTTCACTGTTGATATCCTCATTGTGGCACAGATTTTCTTATTGATAAAATATATATATTCTATTTCACTTATAGGAAAAACCAATTAAACAACAATATTGTAAGCAGAACCAATGCTTAGCTCGATGAAGGAAAAAGATGAAGGAGAAATATGCACATCACATGAATCCTATCGATGTGGATGTTCCGACGAATCGCCCGAGGTTCTCATCCCTATAACGCAAAAAACTTCCCGAAGGAAGCTTTTCTACTGACGTCCCAGGAGGGATTCGAACCCCCGACCGACGGCTTAGAAGGCCGTTGCTCTATCCTGCTGAGCTACTGAGACAAATATGTACAATAAAATTCGGCACGATCTCTATTATACTCCGATTTCTATTTTTAGCAATAGTTTTATTAAAAATTAATAATGCATCCCAATAACAACCAGTATCGTATGAGTATGTATACTTAGACAAAAAGCCGAATAAGCTAATCTTTTTGAGGTAATATTGAAGTAATAACGAGAACTATCAATCGTAACCGTACCAAGTGTATACTTATTCAGCACCCTTCCATCTGGGTAATCTGTTGCATACATACATTATGACATTCTATTGAAGGAGAGAATATTTATGAGACAACTTTTATCATCACTATCCTATTTCAGCATTTTTTTTGCCCCGTTTCTGTTTCCCATTATCGTATGGATTGTGGCGAAAGATGAATACATTGCAGGACATGCGAAGCGAGCACTTTTCTCCCATGTCTTCCCTTTCCTTGCGGCGATCCCGCTACTGTATTTCTTCATAACAGCCCACAGTTTAGCATCAGCAATCGGGTTTGTCGTTCTGTTCTTTGTCATATACGGCTTGAGTTTTGTATACAATGTGGTAAAAGGAATTCAAGTTCTACGTGAATATTACTGATAATACTGAATGTTACTTATACTAGCGCATCGATATCAAAATATGCCCTAACACAAACAACCCGCTATGATGTTACGGCGGGTTGTTTGTCTATCAACACTACTCTTTATTCTGCATACCTTACGCTACGTTGTTTTCTGTTACTCGAAACTTCCTCTACTTCACATCCCATTCTTCACTACCCTAATCAATTATCACATGTACAATTCTGCTATCTGATTACCCCTGACCAATCAGGTACCGTTGCAGCGTAGGGCCAAGCAATCCAAAAGCAAACAAATTACTTTGAAATTGAGCTTTATCCTCTTCTGCCGTAATGCCCTCGCTATTTTCAAATGCTGTTTCCGTCGCATCTTCAAAGGCGGTATGCATGTTGTTGTTATACCAGTCAATGGCTCCATCCGAGTGATTCCGCACAATACGTACCACTTGCAGTTCATTGGCGGGCTGAGTACTAGCTACATATACAAGTAATGATGGATCTCCCGCATTGCCAGGCTGTACTTCAACCTCTGCACAAGATAACCCGTCCACTTCCGTTAATCTGCGTATTTTAGCGTCCTGAATGGCATACATCGTCATCTTCTCCTTTTGTTCTGATCATTTGCAATTGTATTAATTGCTTCGTTTTCATCATGTTGCTCACTCTGTTCATGTCGTTTGTTCAATCTGGTGCTTGGTCTCTGGCGTTCCCAACCGGTAAATTTCCCGGTATACCTGTTGCAAAACAGTTTCATAAGCACGATTCACATCATGTTCTGGCGTGTCCGGCCAAGGAAATACCATTCCTGGAAAAGCCTCTTCTTCCTTTTCCTGCATAAGATATAGCAATCCCAGTAAATGTTCGGCTTCCTGCGGCGTTGCCTGAATCACCCATTCATATGACGTTACAGACGAATCCGGTATGACAGAGCGGCCCATGACGGACACATAATAGTTGGTCCTGTCCATTGCATGCACTCCCCTTCACAGGCGCTTAAAGCTGTTATCCCTACATGTAGTTTCCGAAGAGGACAGACATTTTATGCCTGCATTCGGCATATATTTGTTACGACCTCTGACGAAAAAGACAACATTTGCTAACTGCTTTCGATTTTTGGAAGCATACGGATGAATGACTCGATCAAGAAAGGATGAACAAACCATGTGCGGTATAACCGGCTTCGTACAGTGGAATCGGGATTTGACACAGGAATCGGAGTTGCTCGTTCGGATGACGAATAGCTTATCGAACCGTGGCCCCGACGCTTCGGGTACATGGATTTCCAACCCCTGTGCTTTTGGACATCGCCGCCTCAGCGTAATGGACCCGGAGAACGGGGCACAGCCCATGCATGCGTTACAAGGAGACACCTCCTATACCGTTGTGTATAACGGAGAACTATACAATGCACCCGAATTAAAAAAAGAGTTGCTTCAGCGTGGGCACCATTTCCGTACCCAATGTGACACAGAAGTTCTGCTCGCCTCGTATATTGAATGGGGACCGGTATGTGTTGAAAAGTTTAACGGTATCTTTGCTTTTGCAATATGGGACGGCGCAAGAGAACAGGTCTTCTTAGCCCGTGACCGGCTGGGCGTCAAACCTCTGTTTTACAGTAATGCAAAAGATACACTTGTATTTGGTTCAGAACCCAAAGCGTTGCTCCTTCATCCAGATGTGGAAGCTGCAGTAGGACCAGAAGGACTCGCCGAAGTATTTATTGTAGGACCTGCACGAACACCAGGACATGGTGTATACTCTTCACTTCATGAACTGAAGCCCGCTCACGCCATGATATACAGCCGGAATGGGATCAAGACCTATGCCTATTGGAAGTTAGAATCCGTGCAACACGAACATAATCTGGAAGAGACTGCAGTTGAAGTACGCCGTCTGTTGCAGGATACGCTAGAACGCCAGTTAGCTTCCGATGTTCCTGTATGTTCTCTTTTATCCGGCGGCCTTGACTCAAGTGCTTTATCAGCTTTGGCTGTCGATTATTATAACCGAACAGGGCAAGGTCAAGTGAGTACGTATTCGGTTGATTATGTGGATAATGCGAAACACTTTCAAGCCCATTCCTTTCAGCCCGGGGCAGATGGCCCATGGATTCAGCGGATGGTGGATGAGCTCAAAACCGATCATCACTGGATCGAGATTGAAAATGGTGAACTCGTTCATGCACTGACTCAAGCTATGCTGGTAAGAGATTTGCCGGGTATGGCAGATGTCGATTCATCCTTGTATCTATTCTGTAAAGAAATCAAAAAAGGAGCAACTGTCGCCATCTCCGGCGAAGCTGCTGACGAGGTATTCGGCGGGTACCCGTGGTTCCACCGAGATGAAATGCTGAATTCAGGTACATTCCCTTGGTCCGTTGCACCCGACATGCGAGCAGGGCTGTTATCCCCAGACATTCGGGAGTGGATCAGACCGCTCGACTACCTTGCAGACCGATACTCGGATGCCGTAGCAGAGGTTCCGTTACTGGAAGGGGAAACGGGGAAAACAGCTCAGATGCGTGTTATGTCTTACTTGAATATTACCCGCTTCATGCCTACCCTGCTGGATCGCAAAGACCGGATGAGTATGGGTGCCGGTCTGGAAGTCCGCGTTCCTTATTGCGATCATCGGCTGATCCAATACGTGTTTAACATTCCCTGGGAAATGAAAATTACCGGTGGAAGAGAGAAAGGCATTTTGCGAAAAGCGCTTGAAGGTGTCCTGCCTGACGATGTGCTGTATCGTAAGAAGAGCCCCTATCCCAAAACACATAATCCTCAGTATCTCGCAGCAGTCAAGCAACAGGTCCTTGAAATACTGGATGATCCAACATCACCATTACTGCCTCTTATCGACAAAGTACAGATTCGTAATCTCGCCTCTTCACCAGATGCTTCATCCAATCTGCCGTGGTTTGGTCAATTAATGTCAGGGCCCCAGTTGTTCGCTTATCTGACTCAAATCAATAGCTGGCTGAAAACATATAACGTTGCGATCCGATAATTCAATTCGCCTTCTTTCACGTACAACTTTAAGCACTGCACTTCCCTGTAAGCTATCCTGATAATTAGAGCGTTCATCCACAAAACCGCAATAAAAAATGCCCCGTACCATTAACATGGTGCAGGGGCATTTCTCATATTTATCTTTTCTTAAATTAAGAAACTTTAAAACGAGCAACAGACTGCTGTAACATCTCCGCCATAGATGAAAGATCATTCGCAGCCGATGCAATCTCTTGCATTGCAGACAATTGTTCTTCGGTTGTTGCACTTACTTCTTCTGTGCCCGCTGCCGCGTTCTCCGTTACGTCCATGATTGATTTCATAGACGCATTAATCTGCTCTACACCAGCATTCATCTGTTCAATGGAAGCAGACACCTCCTGCGCTTGTCCCGCAACACCACTAACTGAACTTCGAATGTGGTCAAAAGTAGATCCTGCCTGGTTCACTAATTGAATTCCCTCTTGCACCTCAGAAGATACCACACTCATCGAATGCGCAGCATTTCTCATGCCTGTCTCAATGGAAGAAACAAGTCCGACAATCTCTCCTGCAGACTGTGCAGATTGCTCTGACAATTTTCGAACCTCGGTAGCCACGACCTGGAATCCTCTTCCGTGCTCTCCAGCTCTCGCAGCTTCAATGGCTGCGTTAAGAGATAACAGATTCGTCTGGGCAGATATTTCCGAGATCGCGTCTACCATTTTCACAATATCTGTCGAGTGCTTACTGAGTTCTTCAATAACTCCTGCAAGGCTCGAAACTGTATTCTGAATGGAATTCATCTGACCAACCGCTGTGCGAATGGATTCACTACCCGATATCGTCTGAGCAGAAGCTTCAGCAGCCTTCTCGGAAACAACAGTTGTATTTTCAGCCACTTGCCGGAAACCGGTAGCCAGTTCATTCATCGTCTGGAATCCTTCGCTGACCATACGAACCTGGGCATCCATCCCTGTTGCGATCTCACCCATCGTAGTGGCTACTTGTTCATTAGCTATAGCCGTCTGTTCGGTACTTGCTGTTAATTCTTCCGACGAAGCTGCTACACGTTCTGCACCATCATTCACCTGATGAATCAGAGAACGCAAATTGACGGACATCACATTAAATGCTTCAGCCATCTCCCCGATCTCGTCTTTGTTACGAACCTTCAATGTTGCCCCTGTTAAGTCACCTTCCGCAATACGGCTAGCGGCTTGTGCAACAGCCTGCACCGGTTTGGAGATCATTCGGCCGATGATAATTGCGATTGCTAAGCCAATAAGAATAGAAACGACACCTAGGATAATGATCAATCGAAGAACCGTAGCTGTCTGGACATTGGCCGCGGCGATTCCTTCATCCATTGCTTTTTGCTGATGATTTTCCATCGACTCGACAATGTTTTCAAATTCAGTTATAAGCGGCGGGACGGTATTCTCCATTAACCCGGATATTTCCTCCACATTCCCTTGCTTAGTCAAAGACATTATATTTTTGGCAATGTCATAATATTTGATCATCAATTCGCTCGAGTCTGCCAGATATTGCTTCATATTGGAACTCGCAACTGTCGCTTTTAAATCTTCGCTCAATTTTATGTAATCTTCATACGCTTGCTGAAATGCGTCCTCATTCCCCTGGTCAGGTTTCATGATGTAATTCCTGAGAGCCACTTGTTGTGATTTCAGGTCAATCGTCATATTTTTAATTTTAAGCAATTTGCTTGTTCTATCATTGATTAAATCGGTGAACGTTTTCTCCAGGCTTACAAATTGAAAGTATGAGATAGCTGTAACCGCTATCAACAACAATAGAACGGATGAAAAACCGACAAGCAATTTTCGACTGATGGATATCCTTTTCACTTTGAGTTCCTCCCGAATTTCGATACAAGTATGTAAAAATAATTTATATTTTTTCATACTCACCTCCTAAAAATAAGACTAAAGACCCAATAAAATATATAGGATAATATAATAAATATATATACCATCTAATAAACAGGTCTTTATTCCTAATTAATACTAACCCAAAACCACCAAAACTTGAATCAGAAATTATTTTGAATTTTCAATAAAATAAGTCAAGACCTATTTACCAAGGATTTTGGGATCATTCCTTTATTACAGAAATAAAAAAAACACCTTCCAGTACACTTGCAAACAAACCTTAAGGTTTGAGGCAAGCACTTACTGTAAGATGAATTTATTGATGAATAAAGGTCGGATTCCGTTCCAGTAGCCCTGTGCCAAATGTTTCTCTGAACGGGGAATCCTGCATATGAATATAACCGATGTAACAGCCGCATTTTTTCATGCCACAAGGACGATCTTTAGCCAAAGCCTGCAAGCCATCACGATAGAGATGACCGATGATCCGTCGATCCTTATAACATCTTTTTACATGACCCGAGCCTTGAACATAAAACACATCCGTGCCTGCGGCACAGCGCTTGCCCAAACTATCATAGTCCTGCAGATTCCCCTCAAAGAACGGGTCAATGTCCTTGAGAAACTTGATTTCGTCCGGGGTGTAGTAGTTCGGCCGATCTTTGAACGCATTGATCCACATATATACATCGTCAGGTAGGGCATTCCTCATGGATTCTATGGCTGGAAATGCACTGCGTAGTCCAACCGTGCCGACGCTGAAAGACAGCCCCATCTGCCGTAATGTCATACATTGGTTTACAAAGGAAGTCTCTTTGGTCTCGCGAGGGTGATACGTTGCCCAAAAGGCCGCTTTGTCTACATGCAACTCACTTGCCCAATCCAGTTTCACAGAAAGGTTCGTCTGAATCGCTACCTTATCCACATGAGTCATATGTGACAATTCAACCATCGCTTCCCGATACCAGCGCCGCACCAAAGCTTCTCCGTAGGGGTTAAAGAATATCGAAAATCGATGCCCATGAATCTCCTGTTCTCTGACCCAGTTTACAAATTGGCGTAGCTGCTGTTCGTCCACATTTAACGTTTCTTTGGAATCCACTGTTTTGCTGAACGGACAATAGGGACAGTCATAGTTACAAGAGGATAACTTCCCCCGGTAATATAAGGTCGCTCTCATGAGAAAACAAATCCTTCCATCTGCTCCCGAATATCCGCAGAAATAAGCCAGTCTCCAATGGCATCGGAATATCCAAGTCCATTCTCTGTCAAACGCAGTACTCGCTCATTTTCTTCGACATCGAAGCATGCCATCTCTTCGACCAACAATTCGTTCAGCCAAGGGTAGTCAGACATCACATCTGTTCCGAACCTCTTTTGGTAGGCGGACAACATGAGTCCTTCCCGATGTAGCAGCGCTTTTAATATAAATCGGCGTTTCTGCTCTTCGCGGCTTAACACAATGCCATAATCAGCTACATCATAACGCTCGGTGCCTACATAGTCTGCAATAATGCTTTGTGTTGCCTTATAGGTCACACCGTATTTAGATGCATAATGAACCTCGCTCGTATAGGAACGGGCACCACATCCCAGACCGACCATGCCCTCTTCCTGACAACTGTACGGTAAAAGTGCTTTGGCAGAAGACTGCTCCTTCGCAAATCTGCGCATCGAATATTGGGTGTACCCTTTGCTTTTTAAAAGTTCACGTGCAGCTTTGTAAAGTTGCATTCGTATATCGGGTCCTTGACGCTGAATATCCTCTGGCTTTACGATCGTGTTTTCCCGTGTATATAGAGGATAAATAAATACTTCGCCCGGATCATAAGCCAGGACACGTTCAAGGGAATAGATCCATGTCTCCTCGGTTTGACCCGGTAAACCATAGATCAGATCCAGATTCAACAGCGGAAAATCATAACGGACCAGCTTCTCCAGAGCGCGTTCTACCTCTTGTGGTTTTTGCGGACGATAGATGGCGGAAGCCTCTGCTTCAATAAAACTCTGAATTCCCATACTCACCCGATCCACGCGCCGTTCCTTCAAGATGCTTAGTTTCCCATCCGTAACAGTGTCCGGGGATGTCTCCACCGATATCGAAGCTTGAGAAGCATCCAGTCCCATCGTATGTTCAGCAATGTCAAACAGACGGCTAAGTTGAGACTCATTCAGCAATGTCGGTGTTCCTCCACCAATTGCAAACCTCGAATACGGTCTACGCGAAGTCACTGGCGCCCACTGCTTTGCTTGACGTTCAAGTGCGTCCACATACTGTTCATGGCTGTCCTGCCGCTTGTCCGGCAGTGTGAACAGATTGCAAAACCCGCAACGAGCAGCACAAAAAGGGATGTGCATGTATAAAAAGTAAGTCTCCGTGTCTTCCTTCTCCCACAGCGATTGCAACGGAACGGGCGGATTCAGTTCACGATATGCGGTCTTATGCGGGTAAGAGTACAGATAGGAACGATAAGGGAATGTCAGCACATCACGAAGACTTGTTTCTGGATCGGAGGCAGATTGTGTGACACCTGCTGTCGTTTGCTCTGCATACTCACTCATCGGCTTCCCTCCTTATAAAATAAATTCACGGTATGGAACCGTCCAAACAACATCATGCGCCAGTCGGTGTCCGTGATACCCATCCTCACCATAGGCAGTACCATGGTCAGAAAAAGCAAGGCAGAACGTTGGCCGTTCGCGCGCTCTCATCGCTTCAAACAAAGGTCCTAACGCCTTGTCCACATATCGCAATGCGGCTCGCTGCGTATCTACCGAGTCCTCCCGGGCTCCCTCAACGAAGTATCGGTTGGGGCCGTGAATGGCAGAAACGTTCATGAAAAGAAAAAGCTTCTCGTCTGGCCCAATCTGATCAAGTAACTTTAAGGCATGGTTGACTTGATTCTCTGTTGACCTTGGATTGGTAACCCCAAAATTCATGCGCCAATAACTTTGCTGAAAATAACCAGGCAACACTTTGGCGAGAGGATTCTTTTTCGTAAAAAATATGACGCCACCGATACAGATCGTTCGATACCCTTCAGCGGCAAAGCCGGACACGATATCCGGCGTATCAAACAACCAAGTATGAGGATGGGTTTGAAGTCCCGTATTTCGAGAATGGAACAACCTTACATGCGATGCTTTGTCTGTATTGGCAGGTGTGGGCATAAAACCGCCAAAAAAAGCATGGTGAGCAGCATACGTAAAGCTCCCCGGGGTATGCCGTTTCTCCCACGAACCGGAGCCACACAGATTGGGGCAATGCTGTTCTTCCAGCTTGGCAACATCATATCGTAACGTATCCAGTGTAATCATCAATATATCATGGGAGCCTACAATGGTGTTCATATCAGGCATGTCTAACAGGCTCCTTTCGCAAAAGCTTCATCTCCCATTCATACGGGGTCAACTCTTGATGTCTGACTCGGTATAACAAGTCTCCGAACGGGTTCACGTCCAGCACGTACGCTCGTGGTTCCATGCCACTGGTAAGCATCACATCAATGCCTGCCGACCATGAATTGGGAAAAGCCAGCATCGTATCACGAGCTACTCTCTGGATCATCGACATATGTGGGTCGGGCAGACCAGCTTCCGCCGGTAGCATGCGCTCATTTCGTAAATGAAGATTGGTGATTGGGGTACGGCTAAGACGCATGACTGCATGACCGGCCTGTCCTGCCATCACAAGTTGGCGAATGTCATAAACACGTTGATCCAGCATAGCTTTGGGCATCCACCGTTCTATCTGAGCTCCTTCAGCACAAAGCCAGTCCAGCAGCGTACGAATTTCTTCAGGATGTGTATACTTTTGCAGTTTACCTTCATTGTAAAAGAGCGTTTGACCCTGGCTGGTCTCCATACCTACGGTTGTCACAGCAATCTCTACACCTGTTCGCGGATTCACTTGATATGCAACTACTCCAGAAGCAGCCGAGCCACAGGCTAGCTTAATAAAAACGCGATGCATCCGTGATGCATCCATCGCTGCTCGCAACTGTTCCCAGCACTGAATTGGCTCGGAAGAAGGTAATATCGGTGGCACCGAAATTCCTTGACGCATGAGGTGAAGCTGGCATTCTCTTTTATCAAACATCATGCCAATCTCATCAGGATCATTCCAGAATTGCACACCAGGCCATACTTCACGCGCTTCTTGGGCGATTCGGTCAAGACAAACCTTCCAGCCTCTGAACCATTGGGCAGGCGCGTAAATTCTGCCCCATTGTTGCTCTAATGTGAGCGCTGCTTCGGCAGAGAAAGATTCCCGTTTCAACTTTTGCAAGGAGGACGGCAGATCAGTTTCTACGCAGGCTTTCAATTCCTTAAAGCTCGGCACTTGATCACTCAGCACTTTGCTGTCCGAGACATCGTAGTCTGTTGCCCCGAGATGTAACAGCCCGCGTTCTACCTCCCAATCTTCCCCGGGAGCATCCAGTCGAATCAGCGGACTAGGTGGGATGAATTCCACAAGTTCGGCAAGACCGCCTCCCCGTCTCCAGGTTCGAAGAAGATTCTCATAAGACAACACCGTCGCAGGTTTCATCCCCATTTGTCTTCTGGCTTCTTGTATCCCTGCCGTTCGTCGATTATCTGGATTGCTAATTAATAACAGATCTTTTTCATGCAACATCATTTATTCTGTCAGCATCGGGAAACGCCAGTCATCCTCATCACTTTCCTGTTGGTCACTGACATCTACCGACATGCCTGATTGCTTAAAGCGCTCCATCATTTCGTCCGTCATGAAGTGATAGCTTAGGTTCAAATGTTTTAATTGTTTGATTTGTTCGCTGGCCAGCAGTGCCTCTGCACCTTCATCGGATAATGTGCCTTCGGAGAAATCAAGTATTTGAATCTGTTCCAAGATCGATGCATCTGCAGTAGCCTTGGCAATCTCATCCTGTATTTCGCTGTCCTTCAAACCAAGGTACTCCAGTTTAGGGAAACGTCCTTTTTCAAGCAATGGCAGTACGTCCTCTATTGAACCGTCAAATCCGTAGTCTTCCACACCCAAATACAGTTCGAGCTTGCGCAATTCGGGAAGTTCAGCGGAGGCAATGGAATGTAACACTTTTTTCGGAAGACCACCACAGATAATCACTAACTCTTCCAGCTTGCTGTGCTGAAGAGGCTCAAGTTCAAGTCCGCTACTGCCTTTGATCACAAACGAGGTCAAATTCGGAAAAGCTTGCAGAATTGGCGCAAGATTCGTTTGAACAATCCAGGAAACTTCGCACTCTTCGGACTCCATATCTCCGATAAACAATTGTTTTAGAGCCGGAAAACTTGGTGCAAGCTGAATTAACGTATCTTTGAATTCCTGAGGAGAATTTTCATAAGCTTGTCCCCAATCTCCAATGATTAGACTTTCCAGCGTAGCCGCTTCCGGTTTTGCTGCCAAATCTTGAAGAAGTGTCTCCATTCGAATACCTTCTTCATAGTCATCGTAATTTACAACCAGCTTCACTTCTTGCATGCCAAATCCCTCCCGTGTAAGGTGTATCATCTTTCACTAATCTGAATGTTAACCCATACCCGGCATGACTTGCAACTTCTTCCAACCCCAGTCCCAATGCCATTCCCAATCGTGCAAACCACCTCCTGTTCGGTATAGGAAAAAGAACACACGTTCCCCATATCTAAAATCCTTAATCAGTCATGATATCTAGGTACATGGAAGGACCACACTTGATTAGCTTAACAACGCATATCAAAAAGACGTTAACAGAGTAACAACCTTATCCGATCCCACAGGAATGAAAGTTGTTTCCATTAACGCCTTGATGAATTCAATGCTCCACTTGCTTCATGCAATCAAGAATGTCAATCGATTCAGCGCACTAGCGAAGCATTTAGCCTACCTCTTCTTTTATGCTTGCAAGCGGGAAACGAGTGCTCGAAGTGCATGACCCCGATGACTGATCGCTTGTTTTTGTTCCAACGTAAGTTCTGCCATCGTTTTCTCATACTCCGGCACATAGAAGAGGGGATCATATCCGAAGCCACCCTCGCCTGCAGCATCAGCTGTAATCCAGCCATCAGCCGAACCCTCAGCTTCATACTTATCTCCACTTGCTGGATCGTAAAGCACCAGTGCGCACACAAATTGAGCAGGACTTAACAACGGTTGCTGGGAATCCTCACCTGATTTTAACGCAGCAAGAGCATCCAGTAGCTTGGCATTGTTCTGGGCGTCAGTCGCACCTTCACCAGCATATCTTGCGGAATAAACACCCGGTTCTCCGTTCAGCAAATCTACACAAAGTCCTGAATCGTCTGCCAGAACAGGAAGCCCGAGCGTATCGCCAACAGCTTTTGCTTTTTTCCATGCATTTTCGGCAAAGGTAACGCCATCTTCCACGACATCCGGCAGCTCCGGATAGTCAAACATGCTTTTGACCTCTTTGCCCAGCGGAGCAAAAGCATGCGCGAATTCACGCACTTTTCCTGCATTGCGGGTGGCAACAATGATAACCGGGCTGTCCAGACTCATCTTAAGCCTCACCCAATCCACGTGAACCAATCTTCAGCGCAATCGGCCCAAGAGCTTCTTTTTGCCGCTCGATCATTTCCAAAATTCCTTGTTCGCCAAGTTCCAGCATCGCGTTCAATTCACGGCGGTCAAAGGGTGCTTCCTCACCTGTTCCCTGAAGCTCCACGTATTTCCCGCTGCCCGTCATCACCAGATTCATGTCCACTTTAGCTTTGGAATCCTCATCATAATTCAGATCCAGTACCGGCTGTTCTCCAACAACACCTACACTCACGGAAGCAAGGAAATCCGTGATCGGGAACACCTGCAGTTTATGTTGCTGCGCAATTTTGTTCACAGCGAGCGCCAGCGCCACAAATGAACCGGTAATGGATGTTGTGCGTGTGCCTCCATCTGCCTGAATGACATCACAATCCAGCGTAATGGTCCGCTCCCCAAGTGCCTGCAAGTTCACTACCGAACGAAGAGCACGGCCGATCAGTCGTTGAATCTCCATCGTGCGTCCTGTCAGCTTGCCGCGATTCGCTTCACGCTGGTTTCGAGTATGAGTAGCACGCGGAAGCATAGAGTATTCCGCTGTAACCCAGCCTTTGCCCTGTCCTTTCATAAAAGGCGGAACACGTTCCTCCACCGTTGCCGTACAGATTACCTTTGTATCACCGACTTCAATCAATACAGAGCCCTCGGCGTATTTATTCGTGTTAATTGTTAAATTCATCGGGCGTAGCTGTTCGCTAGTTCGTCCGTTAGATCTCATATTTTCTGCCTCCTACGACTTAAGCATCCTGTAATGTTGAACTTCTTCTCTCTTGCAACCATCCTTTATATTTTACCAAAGAGTTTAGTTAAAAGCACCCTCGAGGCTCTCTTATCTGTTAAATCGGGATTTCGTTAATGTATTCTGGCTTGGACACCGGCGCACTGTAATCCCGGTTATCATCACCTTTGACCGTTTTCTGCCCGTTCCATTCAATCTGCACTTTGGCATCTTTGCTGGCTGTATTCTCCGCGGTTGTCAGGACAACGGACTGCAACAACTCACTAGGTACCATATCCCCTTCTGTGAACATATCATCCTTCAGCGCAACCGTTACCGTGCCATCCTCAGACGTCTTAACCGACTGCAATTCCGTTCCACCTGTCATCACTTCTTCCAGTTCTCCATCCTTGGCTGGTCCCTTGATCAACTCGTTTAAAGCGGCCTGAACGCGGTCTCCACTTGGAGCAACTAGCCGTGTAACTGGAACATAATACTGCACACCAGCAGGAGAAGCGGCTGAAAAATAAACCGTCACAGGACTGCTGTTTGTTGTGAAGGATTCACCTAAATCCAGATTAATGCCTACCGCACGATTCAGCGGCTCCGGAAGGGGTGTACTATTGACAGGCATTTGACTCAGCTTTTTGCCATCCACCCAAATCTGTACATGGTTTACCTCAGGCGTTCCTGTGAGCGTCCACGTTACGGCTTCCAGCATTTTACGCTCATCTTTGGCATCATATTTGGCAAAGTTACCCGAGAACTCGACAACAGCAAGCTTGTCATCCGAATGAATGGTTACATTCTGCACTACCGTTCCCTGTGGCAATACACCCTTGAAGCCTTCAGGTAACATTCCAGCATATGCTCCGCCTGTAACCAAAGTATCCAGAGCTGTCTTCGGGCTACTTACATCGGTTCCGGATGGAAGGGTTAACGAGACTGGAGCGAGCATCCCTTGCTGGTCTTGTAAATACACCGTCGTGAGCGGAAGCGTTGCGAGCTTTCCATTACCTTCAGCGGCCTGAATCATAGCGGCTTCCTGAATACGTGGCGGCGGATCAATCGCTTCTGAAGATTGAGCACCGAACATTCCACAACCAGATAATACGACAGGAATGCCAAGCAAAGCCGCTGCCGATGCCTTACGTAAAGATGGGATTTTTCTCATGATTCACGTTCCCCCTCATCATTTTTACAGTTTGTACTACCATGTATACGAGCCTTCGTTCAAAAAATAACTACTTTTTGCACAAGCTCCTGCTTAATCTGGCAATCTTCATGTGATACCAACATAAAAGCAACGCGATACGGTTAATAACGTATGTAAGTAAGATGTATGCAATCATCAATATATAAGTTGAACGATTCTTTTACACGTTAACGGAGAGGACAGAAAAAACCTGAAGAAGCGAAGCGTTCGCCTTTATCAGCGGATTTTCACCTTGATAAAAGGTAATTAAAAAATCTGCGGATAACAGCGATCGGAAGGTTCTGCTGTCATCGGAGTGTTCCCGTGTAAACCTCTTCGTTCAATTTATATTTACACCAGAGGAGGATTCGCCCATGGAACATCCGGAGCAGGAAAAAATCCCTTACAGTCTGAATAGCCGCAAAGTTGCTGAAGCAACAAGGGAATGGTTACACAAACGGGGCGTCACGATCCCTGAGATCGCAGAACTGGTCATGTTGCTTCAGAAAAAGTACTATCCTGGACTGACGATGGAAGAATGCATTGAGAACGTGGAGATGGTTTTGAAAAAACGTGAGGTTCAGAACGCTGTCCTGACGGGTATCCAGCTTGATCTGCTGGCAGAACAAGGACAACTGATCTCTCCTTTGCAAGAGATGATTGAGAACGATGAAGGACTGTATGGCGTAGATGAAATTCTCGCCTTCTCAATTGTGAATGTATATGGCAGTATCGGATTTACCAATTACGGTTATGTGGACAAGCTGAAACCTGGGGTATTGGAACGTCTCAATGACAAAAGCCTGGGACCTGTGCATACGTTCTTCGACGATATTGTCGGGGCCATCGCTTCAGCCGCGAGTAGCCGGATCGCTCACCGCAAACAATCCGAGATGGAAGAGGCACTCGGAGAAAAGCCAGTCAGCGACGACAAGATTTAGTTTTAGATGGGTAGTCGAAGAAAACAAGTCAAAAAAGCGGCCGGTGCAGGCCGCTTCTTTATTTTATATGGCTAATTCATGTTGCAACACCTATTTGAGTTGCTCTTGCCTCAAAGGCACAGCCAATCCGTAGGTTTCTGCCCATTTTCTATCTTTCATCGATTCTGATTCATTCCGTTTGGGTCCAATCGTGATCTCCGGTCCTTTTCGCTCTCGCATCAGACCACGCAATACCGTAATACCAATAATGCTGATTCCGGTAAATACATACATCAGACGCATGATCACGTGACCCGAATCACTTCCCGTTACCATGCCATGAATCAATAACCCGGCAAATACCGGATAGGATAACATGTGGAACATAAACCACCATTTGCGCCCCAGCTTGTTGCGTAGATCACTGGACAATAACACGATCAGCAAGCCGTAGAAAGCTAGCGTGCCCAGCCCCGTGCCAATCGGGTGCACCGACGCTGTAAAAGGAATCAACAGTTCTCTCCAGGTAAACGGGCTGTAGTGATCAATAACCAATGTGAGTGCATGAGTGATGCCAAGTCCAAAAGCAAGCCAGGTTGTTCGTGTATGCCACTCAAACATGACAGCTTTGGGTCTCCCCTTGGCGATAGGCATCCCTTGAGCAATGCCTAGAAATACACCAGCAAAAAGCAGTACATATGCAGCAATCCCACTAATACGAATGATATTCCACGTTGGCAGATAATCTACAATCCACTGTGCCATAACCGGTTCCCCCAAATCTATGAGACTTGTCCCGTTCCTATTCGATCAAGCTAAAACGATGATCCGGGTCGAAGCCAGGCCAGCACTCAGCAAGTGTTGATGGATTTCCTCTAAAATAAACGTTTGCCTCTCGAGTGATCCAAAGAACATCATGTCGGTCATAATGTCGATTAAGCCAGTTCACTGCTTCCGCACTTCCCAAGATTGATACAGTCTTGGCTATAATTTCGCACTGCGAAGCATGCTGACCAACGACGGTACATTGTAAAATGTCTGTGTCCGCCGGTTTCATCGTCCGTGGATCGATAAGATGATGTGCTGTATAACCCTTGTCGTCTTGCCACTGTCTACGTGTAATCCCTGATGTGGCGACAGCCCCTCGTTGTAGGCGTACCGTCCCCGACACATCTTGCATCTGTGGAAACGGACTGGTTACCTCCAGCGTCCATTGAGGATGGTCTGTCGTACCCCATACCTGAATATCACCGCCTGCATTAATCATTCCCGCAGGAATGTTCATTCTCTTCTGCAGCCAGTCCGCGATACGTTCTACAGCCCAGCCTTTTACAATACCGCCAAGATCCAGCTCCGTTCCCGGGTCGAGATGAACCATCCGGCTCCCTTCCCGCTGAATCCAGCTTGGACGACTGTAGTCATATGGATCTCCCTTCATGCCAGCGGCTTCCGATTTTAATATAGGTAATAGACGCTCCAGCAAAGGCCGCTGGGATGCTCGCTGATGTATCTTTTCAAAGCTTGTATCATATCCCGATGAACGAAGAGCTTTCATGATGCCGGGTTGGAAGATGCCTTCCGTTTGTCCGATATATCCATATGCTAAGCTGAGCACCTCATCCATCGCAGCCGAGACAGAGATCCATCCTTGACTCTCATTCAGACGATTTAATTCACTGTCAGCCACAAAACGGCTAAAACGCTGCTCCTGTGTTTCAAACCAGTTTTTGACGAGGGAGGCGGCGTGTTCCGCCTGTTCTCTATCTGCCAGAAACTGCACTTCCACCTTCGTGTTCATCGCGTGAAAATAAAATCGGAGGGGACGTACAGCCTGCTCTGTGCGGCTCATGATGCACCTGTGCGTGACTGGTAATTGCCATGATTGCTTTCAGAGCCCGAGCGCAGCGAATTGGCCTGATCCTGATTTGACCCAACCGAGTATCCGTCTGTACCCCAATTGTACTGATCCGTACCGTCTGGAGACCATTCATCCATCACATCGTCACGTGAATCCACCCGTGTGGAAGCTGTTATTCCAGTGTCTGTCCCATTCGCCGCCGCATAAGCTACGTCAAATGCATCCGAGGTTCTTACATATTGAAAGAGTGCAGCCACCGTTAATGTAGCCGCAGCCGAAGCTTGCCATTTCCGCCATTGGTTCCGTTTACGTCTTGTCATCGCTTATCCCTGCTTTCCATAGCGAAGTTCATAGTTGTATAATAGGCTCCCTGGCTTAAAGGAAGCTGAATAAACGGTTAACCGCGCCTAAAGCTTTTTGTTTTTTCTCACAAAAAAAGCCCCAAACAGGTAAATCCTGCTTAGGGATAGGGATGAGATCACTATTTGAAAAAAGCTATTAATATCTGTGCCAAAATGTGTTTATATGCAACCTATGACTACTAGCTAGTTAAATGTTGAAAATAAATGATTCCGTTAGCCTGTTGTACCTGTCCCGCCAAACCACGCCGAGTTAATTCCTGCAGATGCGCCAGTGTTTCGCTCATGGCAAAACGTAATTGATGTATTCCAAGCCGATCACCAAACAAATGCAAGCAGATATCATATGCGTGAGCAGGGCCTTCCTGCATACGTTCCGTCAGTTTGCCCAGACGCTCTTCATGGTGAGCGAGCAATTCGATGGTTCGTTCCGTAAAACGGGTAAACGGATTTCGATGACCCGGATATGCACGTTCCACTGTAAAAGTGCTCAGACGCCGCAATCCGTCCATGTATGACAGTAGAGGTTCTGTATCACTGCCCGGTTGCAAACTGATATTGGGCGAAATTTGGGGTAAAACGGCATCTCCGCACAAAATCTCTCTTGATTCAGGAGCATAGAATGAGAGATGACCCGGGGCATGTCCGCCCGTTTCCACAGCGGTCCATGCTTTTCCACCCATATGCACGGTTTCACCATCTGCAACGATGGTTACCTCCGGGAGCGGGGTAATTTGTGAGATAAATGTTCTCATATGTTCCTTAATCTCAACCGTTTTTTGTTGCGGCATGCCATGAAGAAGGTAATACTCCGGCAGTCTCTCTTCAATGCTCGCCCCGGTTCCCCACATAAAATCTGTCTCCTGGCGGGAGCGTGCTGACATTAACACGGGTGCACCCGACATCTGCTGCATCCAGCCGGACAATCCCAGATGATCCGGATGATGATGTGTCAGTACAATCTGATGAATATGTTGAAAGGTCAAGCCGAGTCCAGCCAACGCTTCATGCCACTCCTGCTCCGTCTCCGCTGTACGCGGTCCTGGATCAATAATGCTGACCTTGCCATCCGGTTCGGTTAAAATATAACTGTTTACCCATCGAAGTGGAAAAGACATCGTGATTTGAATACGGTGCATTCCCTCTGGCATAGATAAGGATTCGGTTCTTGTACGTTTCATGGTCTTTCCCCTCTCTCGAGTCAATTAGTCAGTAGGACGATGTCCTACAAAGATCATGCGCGGCGAAGTCTGCTCGTCATACTTCTCTTCGTCGTATCCCCCGTGAACCTGATCAACCTGAAGATCTGCATCCTCCAGCATTTCACTCAGTTGCTCTCGCGAGTAAAGCTTGACACTTTCCTTATAGATTCGTGGCTCAGTTCCGGCAGAGATGTCCGTGATATGTATTTCCTTTTGCACAAACCCGTCTCGTATCCTGCGATATTCCTCAATCCGTTGCCCTTCATCTTCACGAACAGAGTGCTGTACCAGATGTTTTTGCACGTAGGCTGTATTGATAAAGTCAAGAATGAAACTACCTTCAGGCCTCAACATTCGATGAATGGCACGCAGAACCTTCAATTGTTCAATATCCTCAGGGAAGTATCCAAACGAAGTGAACAGGTTAACTACAGCATCGAATCCACCGCCAAGAGGGATTTTGCGCATGTCGGCATGACACCATCTAACCCGATGATCGGCATCCAGTTCTCTGGCTTCACGCAGAAGCACATCGGATAAGTCTACTCCCGTCACCTGGAAGCCAGCGTCCGCAAGCGCAAGAGAATGCCTGCCCATCCCGCAGCAGAGATCGAGCACTTCTGCACGAGGGCGAAGCTTCAGCCAGTTAATCATCTTATGTACTTCCTCATAAGCACCATGCACATCCCGGTGTTTGTATACGAGCAGATAATCTTCGCCAAAACTCTTTTCGTACCATGCCGTCATGTCAATCTTCGCCCTCCGTATCATAAGTTATCCTTATCCGCATTGAGCAGATTTTGCTGGCCAGAACACCCCACGCTAAGCTAAAACTAGCGTCCGTTTTGAATCATTTCAAATTATTGTAACGCTTTAGGGCGTGTCTGAAAACTCCGAAGGGAGCAGATTTTGCCGGATTTTCGTTCCAAGCCAGGAAGTTCTCCGCAGGCGTGCCGGAGCACGTCAAGGGGAAGTGACGCAGCAGGGGGCGAAAAGACGATAAAAGATGCACTTCAGCGAGTTTTAAGACACGGCCTAGAACCCAAACTCAAAATGATCGTCTGCCACCCTCATTGAACGCCTCTACAACGCAAGATATAATGTTAGACATATCATGCTCCTACGAATCGGTTAAATACATACAACAGGAGGTGTTCTTATGATTCGTATCGGACTTACGGGATGGGGCGATCAGGAAGACCTCTATCCAAACCGTACCCAAGCGAAGGACAAGCTGCGTCTGTACGGACAATATTTTTCCACGGTGGAGGTAGACAGTTCCTTCTACGCCGTGCAACCTCGCGACCGGATGGCCCGCTGGGCTTCGGAGACTCCTGAATCATTTTCATTTATCGTGAAAGCCTATCAGGGAATGACGGGACATCTACGGGGCAAGCCGTATTTTGCCAGCACGTCCGAGATGTACAAAGCTTTTCGTGAATCGCTTGAACCTGTGATCGAAGCAGGCAAGATGCAGGCTGCCTTGTTTCAATATCCCCCTTGGTTTGAGTGCAACCGGGACAACGTCAATGAACTACGGGAAGTAAAGCTCCGTATGGAGGGCATTCCATGCGTAATCGAATTTCGTCACCAGAGCTGGTATGCGGACAACATGCGTGAGCGCACGCTTCATTTTCTAAAAGAACAAGGATGGATTCATAGCGTCTGTGACGAACCACAGGCAGGGCCAGGCTCTATTCCCATTGTGCCCGTCGCAACGGATTCCCGGATGACACTCGTCCGCATGCATGGACGCAACGTATCCGGCTGGCAACAAAACGGCGCACCAAACTGGCGTGAGACACGTTATCTGTATCGCTACAACGAACAGGAGTTGTCGGAATGGAAAGTTTATCTGGAACAGCTGCAGGAGCAGAGTGAGGATGTGTTTGTTATTTTTAACAATAACTCTGCCGGAGATGCAGCAACCAACGCCCAGATGATGATGGAACTGCTAGGTCAGCCTATCAAACCATTCCCCGACCGCACCGAGCCAGAAAAGGAAGAGGGTCCTGAGCAGCTGGAGTTGTTTTAAACAGAAAAAAAAGACAGTACATTGGGACTCACCTATAGTTAAATCAGTTAGTGTTCATATCTGAACTCAAATATTTAAAATAAACAACCTAAAAAGGTGCCTCTGTTGAGGCACCTTATCCTGGCTCCCATACAACGAATCGTATGAACGCCAATGACATGGTAACTATACTACGGCTCATTATCCCAAACACTGATGTACCGAAAGGTATTTAACCTTCAAAACCTGAGCGAAATACTTCTTTTCCTTTTGCATCGAAAATAACATAATGACTCTTCTTCCCTACAGGCACCCCGCTATACATTCCGTCACCAAGGTAGTTTACCATGGAATAGGCTGGAAATATCCGTTTGCCCGTTTTAATATTGATTGATGCCGAGATTGAACCATCCTTGGCTTTTAATGCATATTGAACTGTTGCGATCGGATCAATGTCGTGATAATAGTCGGTACGATCAAGATCCATAATCTCGTATTTCACATCCATCACGATGTTCCCTCGACTATCCACAATCCCATAGCTTTTATTTAACTTTACTCGGTATAGTGGATTTTTTGTTGTCAATTTCTCAATCTGGTTATTCATGTAATTCGTTCGCTCAATAAGTGGAATCATTTCATCGTATTTCGCAGCTAGTATGGATTCACCACGAGTTCCGATCAATCCATACTTACCATTCTTACGAATGACAGCACTTCCCGCTTGAAACAGATTGGCCTCTTCGTACTGAGCGGGTATTTTAATGTCTCCATTCTTTGAAACATATCCCCATTTTTGATTAACTTTCACAGCCGCCAGATCTTCTGAAAAAGCCTGCATATCTGTATAACTGGACTTAAATAGTAGGGTTTGATCCTTTTTATAAAAAGCCCATCCGGAACTTTCATCTTTCATATCTCTTACCGCGTAACTTCCATCTTCTGAAAGAATAACCTTTTGTTCACTTTGAGGTTCTACAATCATACGCCCGGATACATCCACGATGCCTTCGCCATTTTGCTTTATTTTCCAAAGTCCACTCTGTGGCTCGCCTAACTTGGAATAATATTCATTGAACGAAACAATTAAGCCATCTTGCCTAACAATAGCGCTATGGTTATCGCGGCGGAGCCCCCAATCTAACGTATTACCTGTAAATTCAAGTTTGTTTTTGAACTCTGCAGGTACCACGAGCTGCCCCTTATAATTCATACTTCCCCACAACCCATCGATCTTTACAGGAAATACCCCGGATTTACGATAATCTATTCTATAATCCATCTCTTCGATGTTAAATGTCGTTAGTAATTTCCCTTTGGTATTGATTAATGCCCACTTACCATTCTTTTTCACCATTGCGACTTGATTGTAAAAGCTTGTTCCCTCTTCATATGTAGGAGAAATAACAAATTTGCCTTTCGTATTCATGTAACCAATCTTCCCATTTTTCTTAGCGATGGCGAGCCCATAATCAAACCAACCAATATATTCAATGCTTTTGTCCTGAAATATCACTTTACCTTTATTATTTATTAACTGATTTCTATTTACGACTGCTACACCCTGGTTGAACGCATCTCTTGCTAATTGAAACTGTGGCTTAATAACAAATTTCCCTTCGTAATTGATGAATCCCCACTGCCAGTTTTGACGAACCGGGATGAGTCCATTATCTGCTCGGTCAGTGAACCACAGATGGCTCAATCCCACATGTTCCTGCGCCTTGTCCCACTCATGATAAACTGGCTCGTTTGCTGCTAGCGCAACCCTCGGTATCATAAGTACTGACGCAATGAGTACCAAGAATGAAATGCCCAGAATTGTAGTGAATCTCTGATATGCTGGTCTTTTCTTCAACACTATTCCTCCATATAAAAGTAATGTTCTTACTCTTTTATTAATACATAAGTAAAAAGAACTATCAATATGGGAATCCAGCATTAGGAAGCATTTTTTTAACCAATGTTTTATTAACATGGCAAAATGGATTACAATAGATTGAAAGCAGATTTGAAGGAGGCCTTTTTCAATGAACGAACAAGCATATTTTGAGCAAAACCGGGACAAACATCTGGCAGAACTGAACGAGTGGTTATCCATTCCGAGTATTTCCGCCATTTCTGAGCATAAAGAAGACATTCAACGTGCGGCACAATGGGCAGCGGATGCACTTACACGTGCGGGTATGGAAAATGTCGAGATTATCCAAACAGCTGGTCATCCCATTGTTTATGCAGACCACCTGCACGCACCGGGCAAACCAACAGCCCTGATCTATGGACACTATGATGTACAACCTGTTGATCCGCTAAATCTGTGGGAGACACCACCTTTCGAACCAACTATTCGTGACGGGAAGCTGTATGCTCGGGGTGCAACGGATGATAAAGGACAAATTTTTATACATATCAAAGCCGTTGAAGCACTGATTGCCGAAAATAAAGAGTTGCCGATCAACGTGAAATTCTGCATCGAAGGCGAAGAGGAAATCTCCAGCCCGAACCTGCCAATCTATCTCAACGATAATACGGACAAACTGAGAGCAGACATGGTGTTAATCTCGGATACATCTCTTTTGGAAAAAGGAAAACCTGCCATCTCCACGGGCCTGCGCGGCCTGTGCTCGATGCATGTGGATCTGTTCACCGCCAATACCGACCTGCACTCCGGTTCCTTCGGTGGCGGTGTACCGAATGCGCTTCATGCCCTCGTCTCCCTGCTGGCATCTTTGCACGATGAGCAAGGCCGCGTGAGCGTGGATGGATTCTATGACGGCGTTCTACCGTTGTCTCCTGAGATGAGAGAAGAATTCGTGAAGCAAGGCTTCAATGAAGAACAGCTTCGTCAAGATCTCGGACTGGAGCAATTGTATGGCGAAGAAGGGTATTCCTTTGTGGAACGTGTCGGGGCGCGCCCAACCCTCGAATTGAACGGCGTATGGGGCGGTTTCCAGGGCGAAGGCAGTAAAACCGTTATTCCAAAAGAAGCTCACGCTAAAATCACTTGCCGTCTTGTCGCTGACCAAGATCCGCAACATGTGCTTGATTCGATTGAAGCTCACCTGCGTGCTCATGTACAACCAGGGGCGACATTGCAGATCAAACAGATCGAGAAGGCTTTTGCTTTCAATACCGATCCGACCGATCCTATCCTGCAAAAAGCCGCAGACGCTTACGAAAAAGTATATGGCGTGCGTGCTCTCTTCACCAAAGATGGCGGCTCCATTCCAATCGTCGAGAAGCTTTCCCGCGTGCTTGGCGTGCCTGCCGTGATGATGGGCTTTGGTCTGCCAGACGAAAATCTGCATGCACCAAACGAGCACTTTAACCTGGAGAACTTTGATAAAGGGTTGCTGACGGTCGTGGAGTTTATTAAAAGCTTATAATCGTTAAAAAACACGCTTACACGGAGGTCACTGCGCAGGGAGAATAAGCTTTCGATCGCTGTTATTCCCAGATTTCTTTGATCCCTTTTCTAAAGGGAGAAATCCGGTAATAAAGGCGAGCGCTTCGCTTCTACAGCTTTTTTCTCCCCACTCCGTTTAACGTGTAAATTTTTATTTAACCCCTATAGAGGATAATGTATAAGAGAGGTGGTTCGCTTCTTCAGAATCGATTTCGCCCCCTCCACTACGTTATGCGCGTTCCTATAAGTCGTTTTAAAAACGTAATCTAGCTTTTTCGGGGATGAGCAAAATAACACAGGGCGCGCTTGTGGAGGCGTTCCGGTGGCGAACCGTTCTTTCGATCGCTGTTATTCTCGTTTCAATAATGTAATAACGTAAAAACGATGGCCTAAACGGTCATCGTTTTTTTATTTTCTGTATTTTGCAGTGATCATTGCAATACCATATTTAGGTAAAATGTGATAGCCT
This sequence comes from Paenibacillus polysaccharolyticus, assembly GCF_900102085.1. Lineage (GTDB taxonomy): Bacteria > Bacillota > Bacilli > Paenibacillales > Paenibacillaceae > Paenibacillus > Paenibacillus polysaccharolyticus. The sequence goes on from NZ_FMVM01000007.1 coordinate 83,837, forward strand.
TCTTATGTACGTTTTCAGTAGTACACTCAAGTCGTATGATGACCACAATCTGAATGATTCTGAATGATGAGGTGAACGGTAATGTCTGCTTCCCATTTGACCAAAACCGCGCTGGCTCATTCGCTTAAATGCCTGATGGAACACACGCCGCTCAATAAAATTACAGTGAAGCATCTGGTGGATGGCTGCGGTGTAAACCGGCAAACGTTTTATTATCATTTTCAGGATATCTACGCCCTGCTTGGGTGGATTTACGAAACGGAAGCGGTAGAAAGTATCCATGAATACCGCAGTTATGATACGTGGACAGAAGGGTTCTACAAAATTTTCTGTTACATCGAAAATAATAAGGCCTTTTGCTGTAATACCCTTGAATCCCTTGGGCGTTCTCATCTGGATGGTTATCTCTATCAAGTGACGCATGATCTGATTATGGGTGTCATTGATGAGCTTGCTTGCGGAGTCAAGGTTCGCGGAGAGGATAAAGAATTTATTGCTAATTTCTATACACTGGCTTTCACGGGTCTCATTATCCAATGGATGCGGAATGACATGAAAGAACCACCCAAACACATCATCGACAAGTTGAGTGAACTGATTGAAGGAAATGTAGTCAGAGCACTGCATAAGTATGAGCATAAGTATCAGCACTGATTAAAGGATAAAGAACTAATAGGAGTGTAGATAAGGCACATAACAAGCGGCCATCCCGTTAAGGATGTGCGGCTTGTTTTTCTATGATCGTAGTTCGAATCAAGCCATCGCTCGATATTCAAACCTAAAACTAGACATTTTTCCAAAAGTGACTAAAAAACAGACAGCTATCTTCTTTTGCTCATACCTTCTTTCCCGGTGCAGGTTTACATTGGAAATGTGAAGAATACACCATCTTTTGGAGGCGATTGATCGTGAAAAAAGAACATGGCTCTAAACAGGTTTATTTTGTCGGCGGCGGTATTGCTTCTCTCGCGGGAGCAGCCTATTTGGTCAGAGACTGTGATTTCCCCGGCGAAAACATTCACATCATTGAGGAGATGCCGATTCTCGGTGGCAGCAATGACGGTGCAGGTAATCCGGAACAAGGTTACGTCATTCGCGGTGGACGGATGCTCAACGATGAGGCATATGAAAATCTATGGGAGCTTCTAGCAACCATTCCTTCTATCGAACGTCCGGATATGTCGGTCAGAGAAGAAATTACGGCCTTTGATAACGCTAATCCCACACATTCCAATGCAAGGTTAATTAACCGTGATGGTCAGGTTGAAGACGTGTTGTCCATGGGATTCGATATGGCCGATCGGCTGGCGATGGGCAAACTCATCATTACTCCTGAAGACACGCTGGGTAAATTGCGGATCAACGACTGGTTTGCACCCCACTTTTTCCATACGAACTTCTGGTACATGTGGGCGACGACGTTTGCCTTTCAGCCTTGGCACAGTGCGGTGGAGTTCAAACGATATATGCTTCGATTTTTCCACGAGTTTCCACGAATTCAAACGCTCGAAGGGGTCACACGTACCCCCTACAACCAATATGACTCCATCATTCTGCCGCTGCATCGATATTTGGAGCCGTACGGCGTAGATTTCACGCTAAAATGCACCGTTACGGATTTGGACTTCAAAGAGGGCGACGGAATCACGGTCACAGGTATGCATGTGCGGCGGAACGGTGCCGAGGAAGTGATCGACATTCTTGAAGGCGATCTGGTCATTGTTACGAACGGCTCGATGACGGAAGGTGCTGACCTTGGTTCGATGACTTCCGCTCCCAAACTGAACGGCAAGGGTAGCTCTTGGAAGCTGTGGGAGAACATTGCGGCGAAAAAACCGATGCTAGGCAACCCTTCTTCGTTCGATGATCACGTCGATGAGTCCAAATGGGAATCATTCACCGTCACTTTCCAGGATTCCGTTTTCTTTGATCTGATGGAAAAATTCACACGCAACCGCGCGGGTACTGGAGCCCTTGTTACATTCAAAGATTCGAGCTGGTTCATGTCAGTCGTGTTGGCCTTCCAGCCGCATTTCCGGGATCAGCCTGACCATGTCAAAGTCTTCTGGGGCTATGGGTTATACCCTGACAACGTAGGGGATTTTGTGAAAAAAAGAATGTGTGATTGTACCGGTGAAGAGATTATGCAAGAATTGATCGGCCATCTTCATTTTCAGGAGCACCAAGAAGAGATCATGGCTACAGCCAACTGTATCCCTTGTATGATGCCGTATATCACCGCACAATTCATGCCAAGGCTGAACAGTGACCGCCCTCAAGTCGTGCCGAAAGGTTCAACGAATCTGGCATTTATCAGTCAATTTTGCGAGATTCCTGATGATGTCGTGTTCACGGAGGAATATTCGGTACGCGCGGCACGCATCGCCGTCTACACCTTACTTGGCATCAACCGTCCGGTTGAGCCGATCCATCAATATCAATACGACGTGCGGACGCTGTTCAGCAGTTTCGTGACTTCGTTTCGATAGTAATTGAATACTTGAAGCTTAGGTGTGATTTGGATTCATTTCTATGACTGTTAATATCAAATATTAAATAAAGATATCCAACGAAACTATCAAAAGAGCCCTGTCAGAATTAAAATGTACCCTTAGTAAAGGACATTATAATTCTTTGACAGGACTCTTTTTGAAATGTATCTTTTGGAAAGCTAAAAAGTTTGTAAGAAACAACCACCATAAATCGAAGCGCCAATGCCAGAAACACACCCTTCGCGAGAGCACCAAACCAACAAAACAACAAAACAAAGAGCACACCAACAAGCATAGACAAAAACCAGCTACTTGATGCTCTAACGATCACCAGAGAGCTTATTTGAGATAAAACGGCTCTTTTACACCCTCAAACTGCTCATTTACATGAAATAGCATGTCTGGTGATCGTTAGAATAGAGAACCCTCCGAAATAGGCCAAATAAGCTTCCTCAGGATCGTTAGAGCTTCAAGCATCATTGCCACAGGCTGGCTCGCTACTCGCCACTAACCGCAACGGTTTCAAATGTGGACGATTAGATTAGTTCCAAGCATGGTTCGATACTTCTTCGACATATTGGGGTTATGACTTTTTTTCCCCACTCTACTGGTCGTCAGGATACAGTTACAGGCATGCATCCATCCTCAACCAGCTCCGTCTTTGTTCTAACTTTACGGGCGAAACGTAGTAAATTTCAGCATGTGCACCTGCTTGGAGAAATGAGCGATCTCCTGATCTACCCCTCTCGTATCAGTTCCCGCCATTGCCTGATTAGCTCGTAGCGTTCTGCGCGTATTTAACATCCCTTCGATGAGTTTCATGACCGTATTGCGTCCACGATGATCCACAATCATGTATTTTTTACGCTCATCCAGTTCAATCCATACGATGTTATTAAAGGTTGTGAACAGATGTTTGCGGTACTGTTCCATATCCGTCTCATTGTAATGCTCACCATAAAAAGCATAATATCCGTGAATGTGCAGCTTCTCCGCCAGCACGGGGATAAACGGATCATGTTCCAGCATGGCGTTACGTTCCATGATTCATGCCTCCGTTGATGATCCGCAGATCTCATTTTTGAGATCTATTTTAACATATTGTTCAGCGTATTTCCTCTCAACAGCTGATCCTTCTGCCCTTTACCCACACCGTATCAATCTCCAAATCCTCATTCAGCAAAACGATATCTGCCTGTTTCCCCTTCGTCATGGAACCCGTTCGGTGGTCGATACCCAGCAAACGAGCTGGCGTCAAGCTGGCTGCTCTAGAAGCAGCGATCAGACTCAGCCCTACTTCCTGCACAAGATAACGGAATCCACGAACCATAGTCAACGTGCTTCCTGCCAGAGCGCCGCCTTCTTTCAAACGAGCTTCGCCGTTCTTCACAATAACGGGCAGATCACCGATCTTGTATTCGCCATCTTCCAGCCCTGCCGCTGACATCGCATCGGTAATCAGCACCAGCTGATCGTTGCCTTGTTTCAGTTGAGCAAGGATCGAAATCGCGGCAGGATGCACATGAATACCATCGGCAATGACTTCGGCGCTAATACGCGGGTCACTCAGCACGGCTCCTGCTGTTCCCGGCTCACGGTGGTGTAGCGGTGTCATCGCGTTAAACGTATGCACGGCATGATGCAATCCGGCCTCCACTGCGCGTTGTACGTCATCGTAAGTTGCATCTGTGTGACCGAGCGCAGCCGTTATCCGCTGTTCCCGTAGCCAGGAGATGACCTCCAGTGCACCTTCACGTTCTGGTGCCAACGTCACCTGACGGATGAGACCGGGATATTGCTTTTCCCACCCTTGTAGCCAGCTAACGTCAGGAAGCACGATATGATCCGGATTTTGTGCCCCAGGCCACTTTGGACTAAAAAAAGGTCCCTCCAAATGCACGCCTTCCAGCTGAGCGTACGGCATTTCATCCGAACGGTAGCGATTTACTTCAGCCAAAACATGATCCAGACGTTCCTTCGGAGCCGTCATCGATGTCGCCAGCATCGCGGTCGTCCCCTGTGAACTATGAAATGAAGTGATCTTGTCCAATACGTCAGGACTGGCATCCATGAAATCTTCCCCGTTACCACCATGGACATGGATATCGATAAAACCAGGCACAATTAAGCCTTTCCCTTTGGCAGGAATCGCTCCCGCTTCTTGCCGAAGGGATTCAGGCAGACCTTTCGGTATGCCGGCATATACGATTTTCCCAGCGCGCCAGGCGATCAGACCGTCTTCCAGCAGCTCATCGGCAAGTAGCAGTCTGCCGCGGAGCAAGGTTATGCTTTTCTCACCTTCAGCCTCACTGACTTTAGGATTGGTTTCGCTCATCTAACCAGCCTCCCTGCCGCTCGATCCAGCAATACAACGACGTTCGGATGACATTGCAGCAGAGATGCAGGGCAGGATGTGGTAATCGGACCCATGAACGCTTCGCGAATAATCTCCGCTTTCTCTTCTCCACGGGCAATGAGCAGGATCTGTTTTGCTTTTAAAATCGAACCGACCCCCATCGTAATCGCTTGCGCTGGAACTTCCTCGATGCTATCAAAAAAGCGGGCGTTCGCCTTTCTGGTCTCTTCCTTCAGACCCACCACATGGGTGCGCCCCGTCAATTCCGTTCCAGGTTCATTAAAACCGATATGGCCGTTATGTCCGATCCCGAGCAGTTGCAGATCCACAGGCCCACGATCCTCCAAACGTAGCTCGTAATTCACACATTCCTCCTCCAAATCTACTGCCTCGCCATTCGGCACATTCGTGCGGGATAGATCGATGTCGATATGATTAAACAGCTGCTCATTCATAAAACTGCGGTAGCTTTCACGATGCTCTGTAGGTAAACCTACATATTCATCCAAGTTAAAAGAAGAGGCCTGGGCAAAGCTCACCAAACCTTTTTGATACAGCGTAATTAACTGTTTATAAATACCCACAGGTGAACTACCTGTTGCAAGTCCGAGTACGGCACGAGGTTTCGTCTGTAGCAAGCTGGCGATCAAGCCTGCACCTGTCGCGTTCAAATCTTCTTCATTTTCAAAAATACGAATATTCATCTGTCAAGCACCTCCGGTGTGATGGAAACGATAGGACTGCACATTGTGATACGACTGCTCAAGTTTAGGTATAAATTGATCAAAATCTGCACTGACCATGCCTGTGAACAAAATATCAATCACATGTAGCAACGCAATGCGTGAAGCCATGTCCCCGCGCCGCATCCCTTCTTCGAGAGAAGATGTGAAAAGCGGGATATCCGCTACGGCAGCGAGTGAGTTACTGCCATATGACGTCAGCGAGATGGTGGAAGCTCCAGCCTCTTTGGCACAGGTCAAGGCATCGATCGTCTCTGGTGTTTCACCTGAATACGATACGGCCAGCGCCACATCTCCTTGCCCAAGCGAGGAAGCGGATGTAATCTGCATATGGGAATCGGAAAAGGCAGTACAGCTTTTGCCGATCCGCACAAGCTTCTGATAAAAATCCTGTGTAACAATAGACGAAGTCGCCACCCCGTACAGGTCAATACGCCGGGCCTGACACAACAGCTGCACCACTTGTTCCAGCCTGCCCAAATCCAGCAAACGTGTGGTATCTGCAATCGAAGCGAGATGATTTGCTTCAATAGCCTCGACGATTTTGGATAACGGGTTGCCTGCAACAATATCCTGATAGGCCGTTTCATTCGGTGCGTGCGACAGTTCGGCGGCGAGTTTCATTTTGAGATCGGGGAAACCTTTGAAATGAAATGATTTGCAAAAACGAGTCACGGTCGCCGCGCTTGTCCCGCTCTGTTCAGCCAACTGGTTGATGGTCATCCCCGGCACGTCCGATGGCGATTGAATAATCACCTCGGCAATTCGTCTCTCCTGAGAGGGCAAATTGTGCAATTCTTGCTTCAAAGCATGTAAGATGGCTGCCATAAGCACCTCTTTAATATGAAAATTATTTTTATAATTTTTATTATAAATAAGAAAATAGTTTTTACACCCTTATTTTAATCAAGGTGCTCTGGCAAAGCAAGAGGATTTTCGCTGTATTGTTGTGGTCTAGTTCGTTTAATCCAATAGACTTAGTCGAACCTTCAATTGATTTGAAGTTTTCACACAGTTTGATAAAGTTAATCGTATGTAATTTAACAACAGCAGAACAAATAACCGCGTCTATATGTGATACTCCCATTCGAGGATCAAAAAAGGAGAGCAGCTTATGAATCGTAGACAATGCAATAAAATTGTCCCAAACATTTGGATCATTGCCGCCAAGCGTAGTGACACCGCCGACAATTACTTTGCCCTCTATGCCATGGATTGGAAACGTGGAGCCAGATTGAGCTGGGAAGGTTGGAAACGTTACGAAGATTTTTTGCAATTTCATGTGCCGATTAAACGAAAAGTAGAAGGACGTGCACACTCATCACAACCTGCCGCTAAGATCGCCAAAAAGGCATCGTTTTTGCATTTAAATCAAGCACAGTATGAAGAATTGGAGCAGTTATTTTATCAGCCGTTTTCGAGGAAAAGATGGAAGGTTTTTTTCAGAAGCATAAGCAGGCTCCACTAAAGTGATCAAGAAGTGGATTGGGATTGTTGCTTCCTTTTAACGTTGGAGGATTATGTTATACTTAGATCATCAGATTCATAGCGAGGTGAAGCCAGTGAAATGGGAGGACATTACTGAATTGCATCCAGGTCGTTTTGTGCTAGTTGAGGCAATTAAGGCGAGTTCCAATAATCAGCTACGTCAGTTGGAGGACATGTCAGTTATTCAAGACTATGATGACCCTCAAAAGGCATGGAGTGGGTATAAAGAGATGCATAAACTTCACCCCTCACGCGAGTTGTATGTTTTTCATACAAGTAGAAGCGATGTGGAAGTTGTTGAGGAGTTTTTCTCAGGAGTAAGGCAACGAACATGAAGCTAAAACTTATTGACGGCTTACCTACATCAATGCTCCCATTCAAAACAAACATAAAGCCTTTCCCCGTACTTCATACTGAAGGATAGAGAAAGGCTTTTATGTTACCCTCATTTTAACTACGGTTCGCAACTAAATCTTCAGTCCCAATACCCGCAAAAACCCTCAATATTAAGTAAGTTTGCGTTATATTAGAGTTTGGGTTTGAAACACATTATAAATGAAGATTCTATTTTAATTATTCAAAATTTTGGTTATTTACTTTCAAAATAATTCATTAAGTTCTTTTAGTTCATTTTGCGTCAACTTATCAATGTTAACAATCGTGTTCACTTTCACTCCAAAATCGATGAATTTTAATCCAAGTTGTTCAGTGTAATCGTAAGTGACATATTCAATCCTTCTCTTATAATGCTCAATAAACGGGTTTTCCTCTAAAAAGTTTATTAACTGCTTAGAGTTTGGAACCCCTTCATAAAATTCTTGAAAAACCGGAGTTGAATGTACAGCTTCTTTATGCATTAAATGTCTGCGTGGAGGTCTCCTTAACATATATCCTGAAAATCCTATATCATCAATCGCATAAACTCCATTAATTTTTAATTTTTCACCTTGTGCTGTATTTGTAACGACTATTCTAAAAACATTGTTTACAGAATTAATACCAAGTTTATTCTTTATTACCTCCAAATTTTCTTGTAATTCATAATAATCTACAATTCGATTCAATTGATTTACTGCATCGTGTATTTCGTCTAAGTTTCTTATATACTCCCGATATGAAGTCGGATCGTTCAAGTGCTTGGCTTCAACGAAAAACAGATCATTATCCAAGGCGAATACAACATCGCATTCATAATTATTTTTTTCTAAGTGGATAAATTGTATACCAGCTCTTTGAATAGTTGTTCTGACTTGCTCTTCAAATAGCTCTCCCTTTATATTTATCTCAACTTTTTTGCTTTTTAAATTGGATAGCAACGCACGAGAGGGATCTGTAACTGAAGCTATGGAAGGAAGAACAATATATTCTTCTCCAACCTTTATTAGAGGGCAGTCAAACAAATCCTTTGAATTATTGTCAAATACCAATACATCAAAAATTTTCTCAGCATTCTTGTGTGACAGTCCCCATTCTACGAATAAATAAATCCATTTTCTCTTTGTTTTCGATACGCAAACATCACTTATGGAAATGTCGGTATACTTTGATTTTAATTTTCGCTTTTTTAAATATCTTTCGCATTCAACTGCAACAATACTATAGGCTCTAACAAATTCAGCAATGGATATATCCAGGAACTTCAGCGATAAATTTCTCGTAGAGAAATATTCTTCTATAAAATCACAAGTCATTCGTTCATTATAAGAAATGAATCCATTTGGCGGGAGTTTTCGCGTTTTTGAAATTGTTGAATTATTTCCGAACATTTGCATCTGTGTATAACCATGTCTAGCTTGCTTAGCATTACGAACATCTAAAAATTTCATGTGAGAGATTTGCTTTCCCATTGTCTTGTCACTCTTCGAAGTTGCTTCGATAATATCTCCCTGCTTAATATCTACATCAAAGTAACTCCAAGCTTCACGTAATATATCAAGAATTTCTCTATTGCCAGAACTTCTTACATGGGAGAATGCGAGCTTCGTCATTTCAAAATCAATTTTCAATTCAGAATTTTTCAATGGAAATTTTTTATACTTCAAAAGATACTGTAAAACGTTCCCTGCTGATTCAGCTACATTCTCAAAATAATCAGCTCTATTATTATTTAGTTCCGATTTATACTTTAATAGATTAATATCATTAGATAAAAACAACTCTAGTCCAATCAAATATGCAGCTACATGTATATCATTAGGAATTTGCTGTTCAATTGGAACGACATATTCATCAGTCAACTTTTTGTATAAACTGTTTAAGATCGTGACTTCTGTCTGAAACGCTCTAAGCTTTTTGACCTCATCAATATCCGATATTAAACTATCTAATGTTTCTATTGCTTTATCATACATTTTTTCATTTTTTGGTTTCCCCGAACCAAAATAGTCTACACAAAATCCTGTCATTTTTATAATCTTCAACACTTCATCCAAATTATAATTCTGGTATGTATCATGAATTAGGTTATTGAGAATCTCTGCAGATTTAATTTCTTCTGCTTCATACATAAACATATTATTTCCTCCACTATTTTAGTTTAATAATTCTCACTATACTAAGTTGTTCATAATTGGACCTTCACCTTTCTTTAGATTTCTTTATTATTTTCTATAAAATTGTACCACTTTTTGAGTATACGCAGATTCGTAATTTTATGTTTATTTTAAGAATATTGTTATTGTTATCGTTAATCATTCAAAGATTAAAATACATCAACATTGTAAACTCGGTTTGCAAAGCACGATTATAGAGATTGTTTTTACAGAGAATTCGGAACCAATTTAATGTTAATCCATCCAAGGTTAGTAGAATCTGAAAAAGGTTCATTGTGCTATGTGTCTTCGTATTCTAATTTTGGATGGTTATCACTGTAGCATTAAAGGTTCAAAAATTGTTTGTGCCGATTGAGAGAGTATGCATATGTATATAAAGTCACATCTACTCGTGATTTGTACAAAAGATAAAAGTAAGATAGCTATGGCAAAAGAATTTTCTAAAGAAATAAAGACAGAGACATGAAATTAAGACTCCCATATTTTATTACTGTACATTCAAGGGTTACTGGAGATACTCTACTATAACAGAGTAGATACAGGTTTGGCTGGTTATTTAATCTCAAGAGTAATTTTATTTTTTTTTTTGAATCTGACTATGAAGGATTTCAAAAACACAGCTTTTGAAAAGAACAACCACATAAAAGCCTTTCCCCATGCTTCATACTGAAGGATAGAGAAAGGCTTTTGTGTTACCCTCATTTTTAACTGTAATTCGCAGGCTAAATCTTAAGTTCTCCGAGCTTGATTAGCTCTACAACTGCCTGCGAACGACCCTTAACATTGAGTTTCTGCATCACATTGGAGATATGGTTACGCACCGTTTTCTCGCTGATGAATAACTGCCCTGCGATGTCACGCGTTGTTTTGTCTTGAACCAGCAATTCGAATACTTCGCGTTCACGGTGGGTTAACAAAAATTTGCTTTTATGATGATCGATACCCTTCAATGTTCACCCCTCCTTGCTCGGGTTGTGTTGGTGTAACAAGGTTAAGGGGATACAGTCAACTCATCTTATGTCAGATCAAGGGCGTTGGTTCAGTTTTATAAGAAAAATGGGCAGGTGAATGGATATTTCAGGCGTGCCAGCACATAACAATCGATTTAAGCAATCACTGCTTGCTTCATTTTTCATTGTGTAACAATAAGTGAATTCTGATGCTTGCGATATTTCAAATTCGTCCTTACTCTTTTATTCATTTTCTTCAATTGAGAGCCGATATACCTAAAACAACTTGTATTATAATTGATAGCCTTCCATAAAAGGAGCCACACATTAATGGACATTATCCAAGCACTAATTGAAAGCATGCCTTATTTTCGGGCAGCCATCCGACAAGATGTGACGTTATCCTTAATTGATCGAGAGAAATATCTGTACTTCTCTTCGGGAGAATCGCTGAAGGAACTGAAATTTAAGACGGGAGATCCACTTACAGTCACTTTCCGAAGGAGATATTTGGCGTTCCCTTTGATGTTGCTTTTATCCCTGTCAAAAATGTTGCTAACGAGATTGTCGCTGTATTTACCCTCGTATATAGCATGGAAAACCAGGAAAAGCTACAGCAGCTAATGGACATCGTTGAAGGACTAACCAACCAACTGGTGGACAGTGTACAACATGTTGCAGCTCATTCGGAAGAGCTGAGCGCTACTTCCGAAGAGATGTTAGGCAATACGAAAAAAGCGGTTCAGACTTCTGGCGTTGTAACTCAGGTGGCTGGATTTATTCGTGAGATCTCCGAGCAGACGAACTTACTGGGCCTTAATGCGGCCATTGAAGCTGCACGTGTCGGTGATGCAGGAGCCGGTTTTGGTGTAGTAGCCAAGGAGATTCGCAAACTGTCTGTTGATACTAAAAACGCCACTAACGAAATTGAGAAGTCCCTACTGACGGTGAGACAGTCCATCCAATTGTTAGATAATGACCTTGGCGAAATTACGGCAAGTTCACAGGAACAGGCTGAGCTCGTCAGCGAATTCATGGAAACGATTAACCACTTGAACGCAACGACCACAGAGTTAAAGCCATTCTTACAACAATTAATTAGTATTCATGAATCTTAAATAGATATGTAGTGTTTTTTTGACCAAGTAATGTACTTATGTAGAAACAAATATGCCCTTGCATCGGGTACCCCCTCCGCAAAGGCAAACTTGTTCATTCCACCGTCCTACCGATTCATGCGGTTCATCATGCCGCCGTCATTGTGGTTACGGTTCATGACGCCATCACCCAGAATACCATCGCGGTTATGGGTATCACCTGCGTTCGTTGGGAAAATGCGCTCCACCATCGACTGGAACGTATCAATCATACCGCTGACTGGCTTACCATTGCGCAGATCAGTTGCATAGTTCTCCACCTGGCCTACGAAATCGGGGTTAGCAGACACATATACGTTCTCCACGTTTGGTGCAAACTGCTTGATTTTGGCTGAAATTTTACCTTTGATTTCCTCAGGTGTGTTGTCATCCGAACTGTCCATCATACGTGGACGCTCGCTTCTTGTGCCATACTGACTCTCGTTCATCGGGCGGGCTTTGCCGCTATCCGTCAAACCGCGCATCATACCGATTGTTCCCGTGCCCATCGTCCCATAAAGGCCGCGGTTATTGCCCATATGACTGCGGTCTGTTGCCGTACCCGTATTAAGTCCCGGAGCGATTCCGCTTGTGCTATACGGAGAGTTCGTACCTGACCCGCCATGAACACGCATCCCGCCCATATCCTCATTCATCAAGCCCCCACGCATCGTATCGCTGGCATGGTTACGCATCGTGCCATTTAAACGTCTGCCTGTATGATCTGTCGATTTGCTGCCGAGCTTACCTGCATGTCCATGAGCCAGACGTACAGCAACATAGGCATTACGGTCCGTTAACATGACGTGAGCAGACTCGACTTCCTTCATTTCAGTAATACGTTTTGCCAGTTCGTCACTGGATCTCAGGTCTGTGACATTGTGCATCCGGTAACTTCTTGCACGAATGCCGTCCATTCCGTTAGTTTCAACGCCGTAACGATTAATACCATGGGCTTGTTCACGAACACTTTGTGTATGCATGTTATTATCGCGATTCCCACAACCCGTCAAACCGGCCATTACAAAAATTGCAGTAGACAATGATAACGTAATCGCTGTTGCCTTTTTGACTGTTGGCATGTAATGTTCATCCTCCAATGTGGTTGGTTTGATTCACATAGATAGGATGCGCGTCTGGCGTAATCGATATGCTGAAAGGATATGGTACTCTAACCTGCCCAGCTGGCTCACTTTTATAGGTTTGTGTCATTTTACTTTGTACTTTTTCCCTTGCAAAATAAAAAACAGTGCTGCATCTATAGCAACACTGCTCTGTTCTAACTTACCTCACTTCTTCGAAGATGTCTGGGACGTTGCAGGCTCTGAAGATACAGTGGAAGTTTTGAGCTTTTCCGCATCCTTCTCCACTTCTTTCAGACCAGCCGCATCCATCGCATAGGCCCACCCTTCATCCGGAGTGATCACCCAGATGGTATCTGGCTCGGAAGAGGTCGTCAGCAATCGATATACCGTAGTCGTCTCTTTCCCGTTTACCTGTTGCTGGACTGACAAAGTGGATCGAGGAATCGCATCTTTTAATTCGGACGCCTTACGAACGTCATCGGCGGTAGTCAAATTTTTAATTTGACCGATCAGCGATATCGCATCTTCTGCCTTAATGGATTTTCCATTGATGGTCCACGTATGTTCAGACGCCGTATCCCCTTCTGCTGATGCCTTCAACATCCAGCTTGATGCTTCGCCTTCCCATTCCAGCGTACGCACATTAGATTCATCCATATTAAATGGAGTTGTATCCAGCAGTTGGCGGCGTGTGAGAGCAATGTTGGTCACCGCATCATTTTTCACAGCAACCACCGCTCCTGAATTCACCTGAACATAATGTGCATCCCCCGCAGGTAACTGGTTACCAATAGCAATCTTGAATTCACGCCCATCTTTCACTTTAATATCCAGACGTGTAGCCGCAGTGCCCAAGCCGTACTTCTCAACATCCTTTGGCGACTCTTCGACAACCATCTCCTGGTCAGCACTACTCATCGCATCGAGCCAACTACCAACACTGTACTCATTAAGAGGATAGTTCTTCGGCTCAGTCATATGCCAGATGCCGTCCTTTAGTTCTAACGTTGACACAGCATCTGAATCTGTACCTGTTCCGGACTTATCTTCAGTCCCCTCATGCAGTGTAATCGCCTGAATATCTGCTGATGATATACCAAGAAGTTTGGCCTGCACGGCCTCTTCTTCTCGAAAATAATTCTGATTGGCCGCATACACCCAGCCTGCAATCAATATAACAACGACCACCAATGTTGGTATTATTTTTTTCATACCCGTTTGCGCCTCCACCATAAGAGTACACCGATGATCACAAAGATAAGCGGGAATGCCACAATCGCTACAAAAAAGATCGTTCTGGCCTGCTGACCATTCAGATACGCTATCTCATAACCAGCCTGTACGCGTGGACGAATCGTCAGACCGTCTTGTTTTTCACTCAAATAATTCACGGTATTCAAAATGAAATCCCGATTGCCGCCACTCGCAATTTCCGAATCCTGCATGAAAATGGACGACCCCAGAATGACGGCTTTGGGTTTGCCATCCAACGTATCCGCGGCATAACCGAGTTCGACAGGGCCCTGGATGTCCACCTCCTTGTCATTGTTCGTTTCATTTTGCAGCAAACCGCTAATATTGGTCTCTCCGTAACTGTCATCCGAGGAATGCATTAACGGAGACAGCTTGTATTTGTCCTGCTCCTTGCTGGTTAGTGCAATCGACAGAGACAGCATCGGGTACAGCTTGTTCTGAGCAAGCTTGTCTGTGATCGCATGACTTCCGTACTCAGGGGACACCCACAGCGGGCCCATTGTACTGGCTTGATTGTTATCCACCATAACTGCATGCTCATCAACTACACCGTAGTCAGCGATCAATGCGTCGATATTCTTCCAACTGGACTTCATATCTTCTGCAAAACCGAGGGATAATAACAGCTTACCTCCATTGCTCATATATGTCCGTACGGCCTTAAGCTCAGCATCACTCAGATCACGCTGTGGCCCAATAATAGCGAGTACATCGGCATCCTCAGGTACTTTACCAGCCTGATTCAGTTGCAACTCCTCTGTTGTGACATTATTCTGTTCCAGTGAAGATCGCAAAGTGCCCATCTGATCCAGACTTAGTTCTTCATGTCCGGTCAGGAATACCATTTTTTTCGTCTCCGTAGAGGAAAGGTTCATCAGTGCCTGTGTTAATTTCTCCTCACCCGTAAACTGGTAAGACCCGTCGCTACCGTCCCCGTTCGCAGTGAACAAGCTGGCAATATCAATGACCTTATGCCGGTCTCCCTGCTCCAGCACAATCGAGCTACCTGTGATCCCGTATTTGGAGGCAAGCGCAGGTTCCTGCGTCAAGTTGTACTGTTTCATTTTCAGCTTACTGCTGCGTTTAGTATATTCTTCAACCATATCCGCCACTTCGCGGTTCAGGACAGTATTGTTTGCATTTTCAACCGTTAACACGAGAATGTTGACATCATCTTTGACATTTTTGATCGCCGTTAGGGACTGTTCGGATAGTGTATATTGTTTATTCGAGGTCAGGTCGAGCTGGAAGCCGCCAAGCGAATTCAGGAACAGGGTTAGCAAAATAAAGATGCCAATCACCGCAACGGACAAGACGGTACTGTTGGTATGACTTAACCATTTTTTCATCTTCTCACCTCCACCGCTTCCGTTCCACAATTTGAATACTTAACAATAAAAACACACCCGTAAGTGTGACATAATATAGAACATCCGGTCCGCTCAGCACACCTTTGGTAAAGTTGTCAAAGTGCTTTGTCAGCGCAAACGGATCAAGCCATTTCTGTAAAGTGGACCCCGTATTACCTGCGAATGAATCAAGCATCCACAAAACGAGCAACATAATAAAACCCGCCACCGCAGACACCATCTGATGCTGAGACAACGTGGAAGCAAACACTCCAATCGCCATCATGCTGGCGCCGAGGAAGAACAAACCAAGTGCAGACAACCAGACGGATGTCAGATCCAGCTTCCCGTAGAAAGACATGATGAATGGATACACTAGACTGCACAGAATGAGCACGAGCAAAATGGCCAGTGAAGCCAAATATTTTCCGAAAATAATCTCGATCACTCGTGTCGGTGAAGTCAACAGTAACTCGTCTGTTCCCTGCCTGAACTCCTCTGCAACGAGTCGCATCGTTAACAATGGCACGACAAAAAGTAGCATGGACAATGTATCACCCAAGACCAGGCGATAGTCTACAATGCTCGGCTGAACATATACAAAGCTGGAGTAAAACAACAGACTCGTCATCAGCACGTATACGGCAAAAACAAAATAAGAGGTTGGTGACAGGAAATACGCCTGTAGCTCCTTGTTACAGATTGCCAGCATTCTTCTCATTGGCTTCCCTCCTCTGAACCCCGATTCGAGACCTTGGGATCAGATACGTCCTGCGCGTCTGCAGCATTATAGTTTTCTGGTTCGGACGTTGTTAACTTCAGGAATATTTGCTCCAAGCTCAGGTTTTCACGTTTCATCTCCAGAATTGGCAAACCTGCACCCGATAACAGATAAAACAGCTCTTCCCGGAAATCCTCGGACGTTTCCCCGGTGAGCCTTACGTGAACAGTAGAAGCTACATGAGATGTTGTATCGCCTGCATCTGGTGTATCGGTTGTCTCTGCTACTGAAACTGCTATATTATCTTCCCCTGCTAGTTCACTTGCTGTTGCTTCCAGATTACTATCAGAGGATGAAGACAACGAAGAGGTTGATGATAATGGAATAACTTCACTTTTTGCCTTCTCCCAAGGATTCAGCACCTGTAGCAGTTGTTGCTCCGTTGCTTTGACTTCAAGGGACACTTTGAAACGCTCTCCCACTGCAGACCCAAGTTCCTGCGGAGATCCATCGAGCACAAGCCTCCCTTGATTAATAATCAGCATTCGGTTACATAGTGTGCTTACCTCAGGCAAAATATGCGTGCTAAGTAATACGGTATGATTTTCACCCAGTTCCCGAATCAAATCTCTAATCTCGATAATTTGGTTCGGATCAAGTCCAGAGGTAGGTTCATCCAGCACCAGCAGGTCTGGCTTATGTATGATCGCTCCTGCTAATCCCAGCCGCTGTTTATAACCTTTGGATAATCCGCGCACCAGTTGTTTTTCCCTACCCTGCAATCCCAGCCTGCTGACCATCTCACTAATCCGAAGTTTGACCTCACGCGCCGGAACATCCCTCAGATTAGCGACAAATTTAAGATATGACTGCACCGTCATATCCGGATAAAGCGGCGGCGTTTCTGGAAGATACCCAATCTTCGAGCGAACACTACGCCCCTGATCATGGACCGATACACCATCGACCAGAACTGAACCTTCTGTTGGATGCAGATATCCTGTAATCATTCGCATCGTCGTCGTTTTGCCAGCACCATTGGGTCCCAAAAATCCAACGATCTCGCCTCGCTCCATGGTGAAGTCCAATTGGTGCACACCGCGCTGGCCTTCGTACACTTTGCTCACCTGTCTCACTTCGAGCACGTCCTTCATCCTTTCCCGTTAAAAATACCCATGTAGCGCGATTAAACACAACACGGGAAGTTATTTGTATGATATGGGATGTAGGCTAGCCTCAGCTTAAGATCACTTAAAATAAAGCTTAATTTTTTTTGTCTAAATTGTGAACTTTCAACATTGTACCCACACCCCGCCCTTGGGTCATACGTAACATACAGTACAGGAGAATGAGCTCCTGACCAAAAGTCAGAGGGTGAATCGTGTGAAAGTATTGTTCACGTTTTATGTTCCCAGCGGCGGTGTAGATACGCTTAACCGACTGCGAACTGCTGTATTGAAACGTCATGGCATAGAGGCACATCTATTGTATTTAAATACAGGTTCAGGCTTGCAGAATAACAGTGATACTCGTATTTTCACCGCATCCAGTGACCAGGATATTCATCATCTGATCCATAGTCAGCACTATGATGCCATTATTACCACTTCGGATATTGCCATGCCTGGCCGTTTGAGAGGTCTGGGTTACAAAGGACGGATTATTTTTGAAGCACAAGGTCTAGGCACGCGAGAACAAGCACTGGAAACCATTGAAATGGCCGTCCCCTACCTTCAAGCTCATTGCGATGCTGCTGTAATACCCCCAACCGATCATCTACTGGATATGTTCATCCATATTTGCCCTTGGCTTCATCGTTTTGTCATCCCCAACATGCTGGATACGGATGCTTTTGCCCCGATCGCTGTGGACACTCCGCCTTACCCGGTTCTTGCGTGGGTCGGACGTCTGGAGCACAACAAAAACTGGCGTGAGTTCCTCGAAATTTCCCATGCGATTATTAAAAAGAAACCACAAGCCAGGCTGTGGCTCTTCCACGATCCCACCTTGGCTAATCCGGAAGATGAGGTCATGTTTCGGCATCTGCTCGCCGAGTATGGATTAGAAGATCGCATCGGGATCTTTGTGAACGTTCCCCACTCGGAAATGCCAACCTTCTATTCCATGGTTGCTGCTTCAGGAGGGATTATGTTATCCACTTCTTTACTCGAAGGTTTCGGTTATGCCGTAGCCGAAGCCATTAGCTGTGGTTGCCCTGTACTCAGTACAGATTCGGATGGCGTTCGTTCATTTATTACTCACAACAAAACGGGTAAATTCTATTCGATTGGCGATGTGCATGCCGCAGTAAACGAGGCAATGGATCTAATGAACAACAAGAAACTTCGGGAATATATTCGTATCCAGGGAAGACAGCATCTGAGTATATCCTTTTCACCCGACCGATACGCAGCCTCTTTCCGCGAAATGATGACGGCGTTGAGAATTTTTCATTGAACGACTGATTAACTTGAACTATGTATGATTTACACGGACCACTCCGATGACAGAATAACCATCCAATCGCTGTTATCCCCAGATTTTTTGGATTCCCTTTTCCAAAGGGAAAAATCCGGTGATAAAGGCGAAGCGAATCCTTCCGAAGCAACTTTCTTCCAGAAAGCTTTTAGCTCCGCTTTTCCTGGTTTTTTCTGTCCTCTCCGTTTCTGTGTAAATAAATTAGTGCAAGTTATATCGAGAATTGGGTAATCAAAAGGCAGTCCAGAGCATATGCTTCTGAACTGCCTTAAATTTGTTATATATTGGAAATCTATTAATGTCCCATCATCATCGCAGGGTCAGGACTATCTCCTGTCTGTAATTCCGGTTCCGGTTCAGCCGTACGCTTCGGTTTACGCAGAATCAGACTAAGCACACAACCGAATAGCGCAATACACGCCGCGAGGAGAAACGTATCATTGAATCCGCTCACCAGTCCGTTAACGATATCTGCTTTTTCCGTGCCCATTGTGTTGCTTGTCACACGAGAGGTAAGGAATCCCGTCAGACCCGCTACCGCAAAGGAAACAACAACCTGCTGCGCAGCAGCAGTTAATGGTGTCACACGGGCCACCAGTTTACGCGGTGCCGCATTCAATACGTGTGTGTTCAGTGGCATCATGGACAAGCCCATACCAAATCCCATCATAAGCAAGGCGGTAATAATAAGACCTAGCCCTGTCGTAGCTGTAATCGAGGACAAAATAAACAACGCTCCTGAAATAATACCCAGACCTACAAAGGCGAGCGGTCTTGCTCCAATCTTGTCAAACAATCGGCCACCCAGTGGCATGGAAATCCCGGAAGCCAGCGCTTGAGGCAACAGGATTAGTCCTGTCTCGAGTGCCGTGTATCCTTTGATCTGCTGCAAGTAGAGCGGGATCAGAATCATGGAGCCGAACAAAGCCACTTGGGCTACCCAAGCTAGGACAATACCTCTGGAGAAGTCGGAAGAGGTAAACACCCGAAGCTCAAGCAACGGATTTTTTTGACGAAGCTCTACGATAATAAACAGGATAAGCGCTACTCCGCCAACAATAACACCCGTAAGTGTTGTCGCAGACGTCCAGCTCGTGCCGCCTTCACTTACACCATACGCCAGCATGGAAAAAGCAATTGGTGCAAGAATCATTCCCAGCAAATCCAGAGCAGGTGTACGACCACGGTCGGTATCCGGTAAGAATCGAACACAGAGAATGAAAGCCGCAATACCAATCGGCAGGTTAATCAGGAAAATCCAGTGCCAGCTGACCGATTCAATAAACCAGCCGGACAATACCGGACCGAGCGCAGGAGCAAGCAGCATCGGAATACCGAGCATCCCCATAATGGAACCTCTGCGTTCTGGCGGAGCCAGACGAAACACCATGGCCATCCCGATTGGAGCAACCATACCTCCGCCAAGTCCTTGAATGACACGAAATAGAATCAGCTGCTCTGGGGATTGAGCAATCGAACACAATACAGAGCCAAGGGTAAACATGGCAATCGTGAATAAAAATACTCTTTTGGCCCCGAAACGGTCGGTCAGCCATCCTGCTAGTGGAATTACAGCGGACAAGGCGAGTGTATACCCTGTAACTGTCCATTGAATGGTTTTCAGGTCTGTCTCGAAGTACTGTACCAGATTTGGAATAGCTACGTTAACGACCGTGCTGTCCAGAATGACCATAATCATGCCGACGATAATCGATAGAAGCGGCAGGATAATCGTCTTAATTGAAAATTCTTCTGTCTCCTGTGGTACTGATGTTTGTTGTTTCACGCATTCACTCTCTTTTCCGGCGTCGCAATGGCTTCAGGATGACCCGGCCTGCGGACTGCCTATAATGACGATTGTTTCAAACCATCGTTTTAAATCATTGTTTTAAACTTTCGTTTTATACTGGTTTAATTTTAATGAAAATACCTTTGCTGTCAAGCTATTTTTCAAGGCACCGTTTTATATAAAAAAACGACAAAAAAAAGAAGCAGGCCTCTCGCCTGCTCCGTATCGTTGTGTACACATTAATCAGCAAGTTTGATCATCTGATGCTCCGACAATACACCGATGAGCTGTCCTTCCCCGCTACGACAGTAGATTCGAATCAACAGATGGTTTGGTACAGAACTATTACTTATGATTTTCAACTCACAGATTTCGCCGGACACATTCAGATTATGAATGACATAACTATTTGCTGCCGTTCCGGAGCCTGGGTTTACATGAAATAAGTTTCGGTACATTTCTCCGTAAATTCCGCCTACTCCAACGTATATATCTGTTCCTTCCCCATCTCCAACATAAGCAACTTCCACATCCATATATTTCACAGGAATAAACGTCTGAAGCAAATTCTCATGCATCTGGATAATATATACGGCCATCTTGTATCCCTCCTGCGGAGCCTGAATTCTTCGCAATTCTCCCTGTAGACAGAATATGTTTCTTCTCGTCCATTGGCATGTACAGTCACCTAATTTTAAGGATTGCAACGGATGCCCGACCTGAACTCCCGTTTATTTCATAGAATAACAGGATAGGAGTTCGGCCTGTGCAGGCCGCGACAAGGAGGTCATTATGAGAGTTCTGCTCGTTACGTATTGGGAACTTACACATATGGGAGGCATCTGGACATATATTAAACAACTCGCCGACAGACTCGGTGCCCTCGGTGTTGAAGTGGATATCATGGGCACAAACAGCGCCAGAAATGAAGTATATGTTCGTAATCTCAATCATTCATTCTCGAAAGATCTGGTATGGCCCATGCTGCAAGCCAAGCTTAACCCAACCGACCTTCCACAATTCACAGCTGACTCACTGCTGGCCTATTACGAATTGAACAGATATGCTTTTGAGATGGCTGCTTCCTATCTTGGCGTGGAACAGTATGACGTTATTCATGCTCAAGACCCTGTTGCAGCTGTAGCGATCAAACGGATTATGAAGCGAAACATACCGCTCGTTACAAGTTACCATGGAGCTCTTGCTCGCGAAGCGTTCTACGATGAGCAAAATTCCAACCCACAGTTAATACTATCTGCCTATTTGCAATCCAAACGCGGACGTTATTTCCTCTCACTGGAGCAACGCAGCGCGGCGCAATCTGAATTGATTCTGGTGTCGAGTCACTGGATTAAAAGCACGGTGACTGAACTCGGCGTGCCGGAGTCCAAATTCAGACAAATTCCGTATGCTGTCGATCTGCCGAATTATCGTAAAGCTGCCGCTGCCAGGTTCCCTCATCGCGCACCTGCGGGCAAGAAGGTTATTGCTTTTACCGGAAGACTTGAGTATATCAAAGGGGTTCATGTGCTGATCAAGGCGCTCGCCAGCCTGAAGACCAAACGTTCGGATTGGGTGTGCTGGATTGCAGGAGAAGGCAATCTGCTGGATGAGTTACGTGGTCAGGCTTCTAACGCTAGTATTGCCGAAGATATCGTATTCTGGGGCAAGCTGGACAACATCCCTTCTTTTCTCAAACATGCGGACATTTATGTGCAGCCAAGCCTTCAGGACACACAGCCTTTTTCTGTTACCGAAGCACAGCTTGCAGGCGTTCCAGTCATCGTCAGCGGCACAGCGGGCATGCCCGAAATGGTTGAACCGGGGCACACCGGGTGGGTTGTTCCCACGCAAGATGCCGATTCACTCAGCGAGCTGCTGCATGCGCTGCTTGAGGATGATGCAACTCGCAAAAAGGTAGGAGCCGCCGCCAAATCATGGGCTGAACAGCATCGCTCCTTGGAAGAAATGGGGTTACGTACACTGGATGTATATCAAGAAGCGATCTATAGAGGAGGACTCCGGGCATGACCTTGCTTGTTCCAAGTGATCTGTATAATCGCTGGTTTTCCGTTCCCGTCTCCACGCCCCACATTGAGGTGGATTACGAGACGATGAACGCACTTATGCAAAAGCTTCCGAAAGGATATGTGTTTCCCGATCCGGTATCCATGGTTATTTTGAATGAAAAGGACTAAAAAATTGCTCCCTGAGCAGCCTCTTCAAGGCTAATGTGCAAGCATTACAAAAAGAAGCCACAGATCTAAATCTGTAGCTTCTTTTTTTCATAATCTACTCATACCTCAACTTTTTTCTAATTAATCGGATGCCAACTTTGAATACATATACAGATCATTAAACGTATCCATCGAACCTGGTTCTGCTCCACTTCCCACTCTCTCGTAACCTCTCAACGTTCCTTCCCGTGTGAAATCTAGCTTCTCCAGCAATTTAATAGAGCTCACGTTACGGGGATCAACTTTTGCCTCAATCCGATTGAGTTTCAAAGAAGAGAAGCCGTGAGTTAATAGAACAGATACAGCCTCCATTGCATACCCTCTACCCCAGTAAGCTTTGGCCAGATCGTACCCGATCTCGGCTCTAGCTTGTTCATTATCAAGATAGTTATAACCGCAGGAGCCCATGATCACACCCGATTCCTTTTCAATAATGGAGAAGCGGATAGCCTTCTTTTCCTTAGCCAGATCAGCGAGCAACTGAATCATCTCCAGCGCTTGTTTTTCATCCGAGAACGGGGAAATATTCATAAACATGGCGACCTCTGGGTCAGACCATACCTGAAAGAGCTCAGTCGAGTCGGAAGCTTTCATTTGACTTAAATGTAGTCTTGTCGTGTGTAATTCGGTAATCAATACGTTAACCTCCATTATTAGTAGTTAATAGTCCGGTTATCCAATATTGATATCTGCGCATCATTCAGTCCCTTCTATGTACAAGTCACCGTTCATTATACAGGAATTTCGCTATCTCATCCTTTTCAAAAAAAGAGCGAATACCTGAGTAGCATCTTCCACTGCTGCTCAGGTGTTCGCTCCTCATACTCCGTATTTTAGCTAATCATCCTGCTGATCCATGTTGCTCTGCTAGATAGACCTACAATTGCAATCGCCCATCATTTCCAATACCCGCCAACGTGCAACAAATTAAGCAAGATTGGACGGTGTTTCTCCTGAACACGTTCCATCTCCGCGACCAGTTCCTTGAAATGACGTTTCGTACCCATCGACTCGTGCAGCCGGTAACACATCAGTGGTTCATTAAAGTAAAACAGCTCATACATCGGGAATAATCTCAGCCACATCTCATAATCATGCGTATACCGAAAATCCGTGTCGAACACCCCAAAGCGCTCAAACGCCTCCATCTCCACCATTACCGTACATCCATTAATCGGGCAGCCTTCCATCAGCACCTGCAACATTTCCAGACGGCTTCCCACCTCAGGCTGCACCGTATCCAGCCATTCGCCATGCTCATTTACGTAATGATACGCCCCATGACAGAACGACGCTTGGACATCAAGCATAAACTTCAACTGTTTTTCCACCCGGTTCAGCAGCATCACATCATCCGAGCTGAGCCAGACAAAGTAGTCCCCTGTTGCATGTTTGATGCCTTCGTTGAGCGCGGTCGCTGTGCCGCCATTCTCTTTGCGAATGTAATGAATCTCATCCATAAACGAATCCAGCCGCTCCACATGTTTGGTCGATCCGTCATCCACCACGATCACCTCAATATGTGGATACGTCTGGTGAAGGGCGCTATGAACGGCCTGCTCGATATATGGACAATTATAAAAAGGAATCACGATCGAAACCTTCGGCTCCATCCGGGTATCCCCTTCCTCCTCAAATCTGTGCAAAGCAAACTCTTGCGTCTCCTCCAGTATATGAAGGTTTCAACCCGCAGTATCGGGCATTCACAGCAGGGTGAACGTACATTTTGCAGCGTATCGCAGAACCGTCACAGTCTTCGGCATCCTCATGCATATAGAGCTCATGATTATGCGTACGTCCCATATCCTAACCTCTCTCTTACCAAAAGGCTGCGCCAAAGAAGCCGCTAATCAGCACGCTACGCGGCTTCATAACGGCCCCTTACGCTACCCGCCGAGTGCAGCAATACGCTGCAACAACGGTTCGCGATACCTCGACCAGACCATGGACGCTTCTCTGCCGATCACGTCCGCATGACGCACCGATCCCATCCCCCCATGCCAGCGATACGCCGTTAGCGGCTCATTCAGGTACGGGAAGCGATGACCATTAAGCAGTATTCGCAGCCATAGATCCAGGTCATGGGTATAAGGCAACAGTTCATCAAACAGCCCTACGCCGCTGAATAGATCCTTACGAATCATGACCGTGCATCCGTTGACCGGATTACCGCCATTAAAACGGCGTAGACAATCCAGTTCAGACATCGGCTCAGGCCCGCCATGCATTTTGGTCACCGCCG
The DNA here is from genome assembly GCF_900102085.1 of Paenibacillus polysaccharolyticus. Lineage (GTDB taxonomy): Bacteria > Bacillota > Bacilli > Paenibacillales > Paenibacillaceae > Paenibacillus > Paenibacillus polysaccharolyticus. The sequence continues at coordinate 108,709 of NZ_FMVM01000007.1, forward strand.
AATGTTCATTGATATAGTGAAAATTCGTATGGGAGACCAGAACATTTTCACGTTGCATGAATTCAAGCTGGTAACGAATTTTATCAGGATAAAAGAAATCATCCGAGCTCAGCCAAGCCACATAATCCCCCGAAGCATGCCGAATGCCGTGGTTCAGTGCAGAGGCGGTGCCGCCGTTGCTTTTGCCCAGTACATTAATCCGGGGCAGATAAGGCTGGAGTAGCTCCGCATGTCTTGTTGAGCCGTCGTTAACAACGATAATCTCGACCTCGGGATAGGTTTGATCCAGCGCACTCTGAATCGCCATCGGCACGTAAGGGCAATTGTAGAACGGAATCACGATGGATACACGCGGATTCATCCTGTTGTCCTCCCTTGCTGGGTACGAACATCACTCAAAATATCGCGTAGTGATGCCTCAAATGTGATCTGCGGTTGCCAGCCCAATTTGCGCAGTTCCGACATTTCCTCTTGTTTCCCTGCTCCATCCGGCCCAGATGAAGTACCATCCCAGCGGATCGGTACTTTGGCTTCTGTCATCGACATCAACAGATCAGCGATCTCGCCAAGGCTCCGTTCCACCCCGGACACCACCGGATATACGGTTCCGCTGGTGCCATGCACCAGTAAGGTAGCATACGCGCGAACCGCATCCCGTACATCCAGAAAATCACGTGTATTATCTCGCCCGGATAGACGAAACGCTTCTGTTTTGCCCGTCTGCTCACAAGCAACCACATGGCGGGCAAGCAGAGAGCAGATGCCCGTAGAGGGCCCGGCACCGATCAGATTACCCGGTTCTGCCAGCATGATCTGCTGACCGAACAGGGACTTCCAAGACAGTGACACCATCTCTTCCAGCGCTTTGCTTAAGCTGTAAGGATGTGGTGGCTGGGGTATGCGCCCAGGTTCCGGTGTGTACTTGAGTCTGGACCCTACAATTACCGTTCTCGCCTTCGGACAGATGCGTAGAGCATCCAGCAGGTATAACACCGCCATTACGTTCGTTTCGAGCACTAACAGTGGATCAGCCCAGGAATCTGGTACCGAGTTTTTGCCAGCGAGATGAAGCACATAATCCGGCTCGATCTCCTGAATCAGTTCACGAACTTGTTCCTTATTATTGAGATCACAGACATATACGTCCACGTTTTTACCAAACGAATATACATCCGGCCGCCTAACAACGGCTACAACATCCGCACCGGCACCTTGAAAATAGGTTACAGCATGTCGTCCTGTAAAACCGGAGGCGCCTGTAATCAGTACTTTTTTGCCCGTCAGCTCTGCTCCATCCATAATGCCAGCTCCTTCAGCATAGTTGAATAGTCCGGCAGGTTTGTCTTCACATCCTCACGGGTGGATAGCAGCGTGCGATCCTGAACCATGTTATCATCCGGTATAATCTTCACATCCTGTTTATTCCAGACCTGCTGGAACAATACAAGCAGATCATGTTTGCTGACTGGTGCAGGATGAGCAAGATGGATCAGGCCACTGACTGGAGAATCCAGATAATGGTCTACCCATTTGGCAAGTTCAAGTGTGGTTACGCCATTCCAGAAGACACGTGTGTACCCGCCGACCTCACCCGTGCTGGACATAAACCACTGCATCAGACCGATACCACCCTGCCGGATTTCAGGTCCAATAATGGACGTCCGTATCGTCAGATGCCCTTCATCCTGTACTTCACCGAGTGCTTTCGTAATCGCATAGGAGGACGTACCGTCCGTCACATCGTCCTCCCGATATGCTCCGCGATCACCGCTGAATACACAGTCTGTGCTGATATGGATTAGACGTGCACCAATGGAATCGGCCATCCGCCGCAGGCGATGCGGCAGAAAACCGTTGATATGATAGGCGCCAATTTTATCTTCATCCGCGAAGCTGTTCAGCACACCAACCGCGTTAATGATGACGTCCGGGTGCACCGCTTCTACAAGCCTGTCGACCATGAAGCTGTCATTCACATCCAGGATCAACCCATTCGGATCAGTCACGTCCCGCGTGGTGTAGAAGACGCTATGCACACCTTGACGGCGGAAATAGTCGACCAGAATATGGCCGGCCATTCCGTTTCCCCCAAGAATCAGCAGCTTCATGATAGAAACCCTCCACGCTTCAGAATTTCACGAATCTCTTCTTTGGTCATAAGTTGGTGCTCGGAACTAAAGCTGCTGTATGGCACCGGTGGGCAGTTGGTGTAATGTTCACGCAATCCTGGAATGCCGAGCGTAGGCAAAATCACCAGATACTGTTCGTCGTAGACAACCGTCGTCATGCTCTCGAATTCACTCATCAGAATTTCATGGATTTTCTCACCTGGACGAACGCCACGTTCTACAATCGCTACGTTTTCTACACCGGAATCTTCAATGAGAACCTCGGCAAGATCGACAATCTTGCATGTTGGCATCGTCATAACAAAGATTTCGCCGCCAACACTTTCTACCGAGGCTTTGAACAGAAGTTTGATCGCGTCCTTAAGTGTAAGGAAGAACCGGGTCATGCCCATATCCGTAATGGATACCTGGCCTTTTTGGCGAATCTGGTTTTTGAACAGATGCACTACACTGCCGTTGGTGCCGAGCACATTGCCGCCCCGTACCGTGACAAACTTCGTATCACTATGAAGCAGGTTCGCATAAACAATCAATTTCTCACCGATCGCCTTGGTCATTCCATAGAAGTTCGAAGGATTGGCCGCTTTGTCGGTCGAAATATAGATGACTTTTTTCACTTTATTTTCAATCGCCGCTTCAATGACATTCTGTGTGCCGATCACATTTGTTTTGAGTGCTTCATAAGGCTGGTCTTCACATACCGGTACATGCTTCAGTGCAGCCAGATGGAAAACATAGTCCACATGCTGGCAGGCCGCCGTCAAGGCATCCTTGTCACGAATATCACCAATGCGGAAATGAAGGCGCGGGTCTTCAAAATCACGGCTCATCGCTACCTGACTGGACTCGTTGCGAGAGTACACAATAATTTCTTTTGGCTGCTGGGGCAACAGTTGAGCGACAAGCTCATACCCCCATGATCCCGTACCGCCAGTCACGAGTATACGCTTATTTTCAAACATGCATTTTCCCTCCAAGCAGAAATTTGACCACTTTACTGGACACATCTGTTGCCTTGTAACCTTGCGGACAATCCCAGTCATTTGGCAGTTTGGTCATCACGTTCACACAATCCGCAATGCGGGCGGCATCCAGGCCGGAGACCACATTGCTGCCACAGTCTACCGTTTCCGGACGTTCTGTCGTGCGACGCATCGTTACGGTAGGCACCCCCATGATGCAACATTCCTCCTGAACCGTTCCGCTGTCTGTGAGCGCACAGCGTGCATGTCGCTCCAGCATGACAAAGTCGAAAAATCCAAACGGCTCATGGAATTCCACCAGCGGATGCATCTCCAGCTGCAGATGTTCGGCAATGCGAATCGCTGTTCGCGGATGAATGCTGCATATCACGCGTTGCCCATGTTCCTCCGCGACTTGATTTAGCCCTTTCATAATCTCCAGCAGATGAGGAGGGTGATCGACATTTTCAGCCCGGTGAGCGGTAACGAGAAAATATTGTCCGGGCTTCAGCTTGAGCTTTTTCAGAATTTTGCTGGCATTGACCTGTGGACCGTAATGTTCCATCACCTCGTAGATCGGATTGCCCGTAAGCACAATGCGGCGGCTAGGCACACCTTCACTGACAAGATGTTTCTTACTTTGTTCGGTGTAAGGCATGTTAATGGTCGAGATCGCATCAATCACGCGGCGGTTTTTCTCCTCTGGCACATCCAGATCGAAGCAACGATTGCCAGCCTCCATGTGAATTACCGGAATACCCATACGTTCAGCAAGTACCGCACACAAAGCGCTGTTGGTGTCTCCAAGCAGGAGCAATTTGTCAGGCTTCTCCTGCTGAATTAAATCTTCCATTTGAGTAAACATGGAGGACAGCTGTCGCCCCAATGAGGCGGCTTCATCCTGAAGAACGTAATCCGGGGCACGCAGACCCATTTCCTTGAAAAAAAGACCGCTGAGACTTTCTGTGAAGTTCTGTCCCGTGTGCACCAGAATATGTTTGGACGCATACTGGTCCAGCTTGGAAATGATCAGGCTGAGTCGAATAATCTCAGGTCTCGTACCCAGCACCGTCATGATCTTCATCGTCATCCCTGCCTTCTGTCGTGTGTTAGAAACCCCTTTTCTTGTATTAAAGTCCCTCTCTTTTAACGTGCGTTATGAACCTTGTCTATTACCGTGACTTGGAACCTTTGCGTGCCGTCCGGCTACGTCGTCTGTTCCTGGAAGAGCGTCTGCGAGTGGACAAATTCGAGCCAGATGTGTGCCGCCTTTTGACTTTACGAGTACGAGCCGAACGGCTCTTCTTCCCGGTTTGAATCGTTCGTTTCAACTCTTTGAGCTTGCGGCGAGAAGTGGGAACCTGTTTTTTACGATGGCGTTTACCTACAAGAATTTCTGGCTCAGTCCGTTGATCTTCTTCGCGGGGTTTCCCTGCCCCCTCTCCCTGCTGTGTTACGGTTATCGGAGGCAACGAAGAACGAGGAAGAAGCTGTACAATACTCTCTGGAAGCAACAACGTTCGAATAAGGGCCGGATCGGGATTCATCACTGTACGCAGTCCGCCTTCTCCCCACGCCAGCACAGGACCACTCGGTGGCTGGATATATGTGAACCATCCGGGAAAACGCAATAACCACTGTGTGACCATCGTATGCAACTTCACCCGGTAGGTTTCGATTCCATACAGCTTTTCCGCTTCTGTCCGGTTACGCCATCCGGTATCGGAAGCAAGCTCGGAATCATTCAGTAATGTCGTAGCCAGCGTAACGAGTGCATCACTATCCCCAGGCGGAGCCAGAAATGCACCGCTGCCTACGGATTCCATCAATTCACTGAGGCCACCCTGGGCAAAAGCGATGACTGGTTTGGCAAAATAAAGCCCCTCCAGCGCAGTCATACCGAAGCCTTCTTTTACCATGCTGGGAATGACCACAATATCCATTGCGGAGTAGGCCAACGATACATTTTCCTCAAACGTGGTAAACGTAAAGCGCCTTGCATACCCGGAGCGTTTCACCTGATAAACACATTCGTCGTAATACTTTTTGTCTGACGGTGCGCCTATGATCCAGAAGCGACAGCGTGAATGAGTCTCACACAGCTTCAGTGCCATATCAACAAAGGGTTTTAATCCTTTGGCATCATATATAAAGGAAGAAATATAACCGATACAGGTGTGCGAAGACTTGAATCTAAGCTCCTTACGTTTTCGCTCACGCAGATGAAGCCAGCGGTCCGGTGCAGGCAGAGCAGGCTCCCATGTCGGAGGAATAATCGTCACCCTGTCACTCATACCTGCTTGTTTGAACGGTAACGCTGCTGTCTCGGAAATCCCGATAATCCAGTCTGCATACCGGCCAATCATCTGGATCGCTTCAGGTGTGTGCTCATTCGTTTGAATAATCTCGGTAATTTTCCAGATGACTGGAATCCCGAGCGATTTTGCTGCTACAGCAGGCATGACATTCACGCAGGTATTAGTCAAAACCATATCCGGCTCGTGACTTCGGATCAGCCAGAGCGCATCCTGAAATGCCGGAGTGTGCCGCAGATGTTCCGCATCTTGTGCAATCCCCTGATACGGTGTGTACACACCGTGAAGCATCGGCAAATTACATATATGAACCTGAATGCCAAACCTTCGTGCAAGTCCGGTAAGTTTCCCTTCCTGCGGTGCAACAAGCACACATTCAAAGATCGTGCCAATCTCTCTCATAAAATGAAGCAAAAGCTTCTCCGCTCCTGTAATACTGCGGGTATTACACACATGGGAAAACAGCATCAGTTTTGGTTTCATTGCCATGGCCGCACACGGACCCCGTATACAACAGACAAGCTGATACGGGGCACTGTGCACACCTCCTCCTGGCCGAGATTAAGGGAATATAATGCTTAGCAACTCATTGATTCTTCGATCATACGTGTGATCTTTTAATGTCCGTTCAAGCCCACGCAGGGCAATCTCACGCCGCTCTTTCTCATGTGCGAGGTAATAATCGACTTTCTCAAGCATTTCTTGCGGTGAAGAATACGTTTCGATCTCTACCCCTGGTTTATAGAAACGCGCCAGATCGTCGCGTGCATCGGTTAACTGCAATGTTGTGCTGGCGGCAATCTCGAACGTTCTCGGGTTTGGTGAGGCTGGCGGAATTTTGATCTGATTATTGTTGACTGAGTCATCCTCATGGGAGCGATGCAGATTGATAACGATTTTGGTGCCGTTGTACACATCATTTGTTTCTTGAGGACTCATCCAGCGACCCAGCTCAATTTTCTCGCCATAAGCCGTATAGTCAGGCAGTCGATCCCACCAGATGCCGTTAAAGACTGTATTATGTGACATGAGTTGCGGCATAATCGGGTTGAAGAAATATACGCGGTTCCAGTATGCCGAGCCGATAAAGCTGACATCTCTTTTCAGTGGGGAAGGGGTTGTGATTGGGAAGTAGTGGTTCGTAAAAGCGGCAAAAGGCATATAATGCACGGATGCGCAGCCATGCTGGCGATACAGTTCTACACAATTCAGTTCCAGTGTGAATACATGATCATAATGCTTCACGATCTCCAGAGTCATATCCGTATAATACGGATCATCTGTGAGCCAGATCGCCGTCTGAATACCCGCTTGACGTATGGCATCGATCTGCTCGATAGGGATATCCATCCCGTCCAGCACAAGCACCAGGTTAGGACGAGTTTCCAGTGCAACTTGAGAGACCGGCTGGCGAGGATCAGACAGCGTCACCTGAGCAACCATCCCCTGAAGCGTGGACATAATGGCTTCATCTAGCGGAGAGTAAGGGAAGCCTTTACCCGAAGAAACATAGAGCACATGAAGTTGCCGGAAAGGTAGCGGCTCCTGAGCACAATTTACAATATAGTTGGCGCGGCCCCGCAGATACCCTTCTTCTTTGCCTGCGTCAAATCCGGCCTGCCTTCCATTTTTACGAGCCTGATCTGCCAGGCTGAGTATAGGTGGTTGATGAACCTTTCTGGTTTTACGGTGTTTGATAGACATACCGCCACTCCTTTTTATTTGGGATAACGTTGCTTCCTGAGGTTGCCCTTCCACTGAAGAGACACTACAGATGTCCTAACAACTCGGTAATGCGGCGGTTAAACGTATGACGATTCATGGTAGTGAGCAGACCTCGCCAAGCGAGAGTCTGGCGTTCTTCTTCATGATGCAAGTAATAGTGGATCTTGCGCTGCAATTCTGCCGCTGAGGAGAACGTTTCAATGTCATACCCTGGCTGATAATAACGGGGCAAATCTCCGCGAGTATCGGTAATCTGCATCGTGCCACAGGCACCGATCTCATAGGTGCGCGGATTGATCGATCTCCCCTGTAAATGATGGGTGTTTCGATTATCCTCACCATTCTCGCAAGTTCGGTGTACGTTAATCACGATTTTGGCGCCATTGTAATAATCAACCGTTGCCTCCGGGTCAATCCATCCTTCGTGAATGAACTGCCCCAGTACATCCAGCCGTGCCAGCCGATTCCACTGACTTCCGGCAATGAACACTTTTTTATCCGCAAGGTAAGGTGCAAGCTGATTAAACAGATCAATCCGGTTCCAAAATCCAGTGCCAATAAAGCAAACATCGTATTGATATTGCGGCTCGGTGCGGCACGGATGATACATGCCTGGATTTACTGCCAGTGGCATGTAAATGACCCGTCGTGCTCCCTGGTTTGTGTAGAAGGGCACAGCTGCCTCTTCATGAGTAAACACGATGTCGTAATGCTGACAGATGGTCGCGGTATCCTCCGTGAAATAGGGATCATCGACAAACCATACCGCCGTTCGAATCCCCAGTTCACGTATTCCCTTCACCTGCTCCAGGTGATTCTCGGGAAATACGTGCAGACCGTTCATCACAAGAACAACATCAGGCCGGTGTTGGCTGGCTTCTTGCAACATCGCTGCTGGCGATCCAACAACGCATTCTCGAACCGACTGTTGCAGTGCCAGAATGACACCCTGATCAATGGCATCGAATCCCTGCGGGATATACAGTACCTTCATGTCCCGCAGGGTCGGTTCGAACGGTTGCACCCGCTCCATGATGGCCTGACAGCCGCCAAACCTGCGGCCTTCTGCATATCCGCCGCGGTAGGCCGCCTCCGCTTCAGTCAGCGGGCGGTGTCTTCGTTTTGCCACATTCTTCACCCTGTCTTCCTTCAAGGAGATCTCATTCCTGACTCTCCACGAGATTGGTCTTCCCTCTAAAGGATATGCCTCGGGGTCAGATGCATCATGGACGGGTGTCCTGCAAGGCTCAAAATTGGCGTCTGCCCTCCATGTTCGCCTGCACGGGCATGTCCGCTACTGCGGTCATGCAAATAGCCCGGAGGGATCTGTCCCTCCGGGCTGTAGCCTTAACCTGTATATTCTCCATAAGCAATCATCGAGATATGGTTGTCATTCGCTTTTTTCTTTAGCCGAACTATCCGGATCATCTGTATCTTTTATAGCATTGTCAGTATTAGCTATGTCTTGAACAACTCCATCGATTACTGCGCTTTGTATGCCAGTTGATGTCCGTCCTCGAATCCCTTGGCGAAACCCGCGTTGAATCCCTCGTTGTACGCCTCGTTGTATCCCTGACTGTACGCACTGTCCGGGTTTGGATCGGTAGGGGTAACCGGGGCGACAGGTCGAACAAGTTTTTTGTTCCGGTGCCTCTGCACCGTACGTTTCTTTTTTTTCAGCCACGCGCTACGTCCTTTGCCAGTGCGCTTGTGAACGACACGTTTAGATTTCAGCGCACGCAACTTGCGGATCTTACGCAAGCGGGCACCACGCGCTAATAAAGCACGTTTGGATTTTAATCTGGACTTCTTTTTTAACATATCAGCATTCCTCCTGTAGGTCCCCGGCGGTACGAACGACACATCCGGGGTCTTTGAGCCAAGGCAGACCCGGCTCCCCATGGCGAATTCGGGCCAGCCTGATCCCCGTGATCATACGAGACATCTCTTCCTGATAACGACTAAGCAGACGTATATTCTCCGCGAGACTGCGGGCGGATACTTCCGAATGAGAAGACACACTGGCTACACTGTCCAGAATGCGGGCGAGCGCCTGCTGGCTATGTGCAATCGATTCGATGAGTGCCAGTTTGACCTCCTGCTCACGCTGCAACAGACTCATTTTTCCAGATCCCCGAGATCCATGCCGCCAAACATGCCCCCGTCCATTCCGCCGCCATCTTCGCTGTCATTCTGGACCATCACAGCTTTAAGGTTGTTGCACAGTCCCGTTTCCATGCGCGTTAATCCTTCCAGCAATTCCACCAGTTGCTCATGCATTTTAAGGGGTTCACCAACCTGATCGCCATGAGTTAAAAAGCTGTCCCCGTTCAGATGATTCAGCGTCCAATTCCGTACCTTTTCCGCCTCAATGGCTTTTGCTTCCAGAATTAACGCAATGTTCCACTGCATTTTGGCTGCAGCATCCAGCATTAGAATGAGACTTTGTTCTCTGCTCATGTTTCATCACCCGCCTTCCGGGCCTATTCTTCCTCTTGTACCGCGATCTCCCGCATAACCTGGGTCAGCGTCTCAGCCACAGCTTCTTCCAGATCCGCAAGCCCTCCCAGGTAGGAGATAATGCTTTTGTTAATCTGTCCCGAGCTGTCCAGCAAACCTTCAACCCCATCCAGTTCCGGCTCGTTATCCGGCAAATGGTGGATGATCTCCGACATGCGCACAGCAACCTGACGTTTGGCGTCCAATACCCGTGCAATCTGCTGGTGGGAATGCGCGATATGGTTAATAATTTCATCGATTTTGCTCTGCATGGTGCTCCTCCTTTCGGTTAAGGCCTGCTTCACCCATAGAAAAAAACCGGCCTATCAGCATTTGCCTGCTACAGCATATGCCGGGCCGGGAGCGTCAGTTACTCCAGCTTGCGCCTATATCGTTAAATTGCATAATCCCCATATCCTATGAATTACTTGGCTTCGATGTCCTCAAATTACATACTTCTGCCAGGAAAATAACAGCTGAGGAAATGACTAGGGCAAACTTTTATTCATAAGCAAAAAAGCCACTCTCCTGGACTGAACAGGAGAATGGCTTTGTTCTTGAATTGGGTCATTCATCGTTGTACTTCAAAGTAGTATTTCAATGTTGTTTACTTCGTGCTATCTGCGACTTGCCCATTTGATTTTACGTGCCACTTCCACTCGCTGTAGTTGCAAAACACCAACACGTTCTTCAAACTTCTTGCGTTCATCCACAGAATGAGCGGCGTGGATCTGATGACACAGACCTGTTAGTTTGCTGTTGATATAATCGAATCTCATCCATAATTCTTCTTCAGGAGTATGTTGCTGCTCCGGTGCCGTTTGAAATATTTTGAGTTGCTGGATAAGGGACTGGCGCCATTCCTGATCTTGAATTTGGATGGCAAAATGCAAAAGATCCAGATAATCATCGATTTGCAACGATATGTCGCAATCAGGTTTAGTCTTCATCGTCGTCTCTCCTTATTTCAATGCTTGGCTGGAATCAGTTACCTCCTATTTTACAGGAACAAGCCCATGGAAAGCGAGTGCTGAAAGGTAAAATTTCGGGAAAATATTTGTTTTTTTTCGCTCAAAAGGGCTTTACTTTTCCATAATGATGATTTTCATCCCTTTTGAGGACATATGTCATCAGATTCATAATAAAAACCCGCAATCCGAGAATAAATTCTCTGAGCGGGTTTTATATCATTTTGCCTGTTACAGCAGATTATTACCAATGATTCGCAAGTTATTTAAACTAAAAGGATGCTTTGCTATCGCGCTGTTGTCTCGTCATAAGTAACATTAGAAAAGAGATGATCACAATCGATATCGTCCAAGCCCAGGCCATCGTCTGATTTCCTGAATCCACAGCGACATAAATGGCCGTTGGCACCGTCTGTGTTTTGCCTGGAATGTTGCCAGCGATCATCAATGTTGCGCCAAACTCCCCCAGCGCGCGGGCAAAGCCCAAAATAAATGCTGTCATTAATGCTCTGCCTGCCAGTGGCAACGTAATGTAGCGGAACACCTGCCATTCATTAGCTCCAATCGATCTGCCTGCATCCTCTAGGTCTCGATCCACCCCGTTAAAACCGGATTTCATCGTCTGATACACCAGTGGGAAGGCCACAACGACAGCAGCAATGACCGCAGCCCACCACGAAAAAATGACAGGGGCCGAAAAGATCGCCTCGATCCAGCGTCCAAGCAGACTTCTGCGACCCAAAATAACCAGTAGCAAGAATCCAACCACCGTTGGAGGAAGCACAAGCGGAAGCATCAGAATCGTCTCTAGAAAAATTTTGCCGCGAAATGTAGTACGTGACATTTTCCAAGCGACAGCTACCCCCACCACAACCGCTATAACGCTGGATAACAGCGCCACCTGAAGGGACAGACGCACCGGGGGCCAGAACACGGACCAATCGATCGCGTTCATATTCATTTCGGAATCGAAAATCCGTATTTCGCAAAGATATCCAGCACTTCAGGTGTTTGCAGATAAGCATAGAACTGTTCAGCTTCCGTACGATGTTTCGTACCTTCAATGATGCCTAGCGGATAATTGGCAGGTGTGTAACTGTTTTTATCTACTTCAAACGCAATCTTTACCTGCTTGGAAGTCAGCGCATCGGTTTTATACACAAAACCTGCATCCGCATTACCTGTTTCTACATATTGAAGAACCTGTTTTACGTCTTTGCCTTGAACAAGCTTCTTCTCAAGCTGATCCCAAAGCTTCGCATTGGTCAAAGCTTCCTTCGCATAAGTACCTGCAGGTACGCTCTCCGGAATGCCAATGGCTACCGTTTTGATGCCCTCATTCGTTAAATCCTTCTCACTTGCTACTGCGCTTGTCCCATCCGTCGGTACAATAGCTACCAATGAATTTTGAAGCAGGTTCTTCTGGTCGCTTGAGGCAATCAGGTTCTCATCAACCAAGGCTTTCATATTTTTCGCAGACGCGGATACAAAAATATCTGCCGGTGCTCCCTGTTCAATCTGCTGCTGTAATGCACCGGACGCTCCGAAGTTAAAGCTCAGGCTGATATTGGGATTGGCTTGTTCGAAATTCGTCTGGATCTCCTTCATTGCATCGGTCAGACTTGCTGCAGCGGATATCGTCAGCTCGACTTTTTCCTGTGGCTCAGTCGCTGCTGGTGTTGTCTTTTCACCGGATGCCGCTGGTGCAGAAGCTGCTGGTTGAGTTGCGGAAGAAGCCGCATCTTGCTTGTTTGTGTCTGTGTTGGCTCCGCAAGCAGCTAGTACAAGCGCCAGCCCCAGTGACATCGTTCCAAGTACATATGTAACTCGTTTGTTCATTTGTTCTCCCCCATATTTCATGTTTAATATCATGTTTAGTTATAACTAGATATAATAGATTATAACTAATTATACACAGAACATACGAAATAGGAAGGTGACATTAATCACATTCTACATCCGAGACAATATGTCAGCTTTTTATTGTGCGTTCTAAGGTTTATGCGTGTCTTCAAATAATGGTATAGTACAAGAAACGCCATTGTATCGATGGAAATAAGAATTGGATTATGAGTGGACTACACATATAGGGTTTCAATATAAAATTTTAACGCCTTTATAATATAGAGGGAGGTTCTTCACTAATGACGGAGGAGCAATCCTACACAACCGAAGAAATAGCCAAGCTGCTTAAAATATCCAAACTAACTGTCTATGATTTGATCAAAAAGGGAGACCTTGTCGCCTACCGAGTGGGCAAACAGATGCGCATCGATGCTGCCGATCTGGATGCTTACAAACGCCGTTCCAAGCAACTCCAGTCCCCGGCACAGGCGAGGCCAAATGTATTGCCTGGAACGACAACAACCGAGCAACTATCGACCGAGGCTGTCCAGAAGCATAGCCCAGTTGCTGGCTTATCCACAGTCACGGATCAAAGCGAGTCTCAGCATGCGATGACATCTAATCATAGGGTAGCGTCCCCTTCTCAAACGGCTTCAACTTCATTCGCAAGCGGTCTAACCGGGTACGGTCAGAACATTGCGGGTTCGGCCCGACATCTGGTGATTACGGGACAAGATGTCAGTCTGGATATTCTGATGCGTCATATGGAGAAGCAATCCCGAGACATTCGTCCTCTTCGCTCTTTCATGGGGAGTCTGGATGGGCTAATCTCGATGTATCGGGGGGAGTCCGACCTGGTCAGCACTCATCTGCTGGACGGAGACACGGGGGAGTATAATCTTCCCTATATCCGCAAAATTTTAACAGGCTGGTCCTATGTCGTTGTCAATCTGTTGTCTCGCCCTGCCGGTCTATATGTTCCACGCGGTAATCCCCGTCAATTGAACGACTGGACCGATCTAAACCAATCTAACCTGCGCCTCGCGAATCGGGAAAAAGGTTCTGGCGCCAGAGTGCTGCTGGACGAGCAGTTACGGCTACACGGGATTTCTGCTGCTGGACTACTCGGATATGATGTGGAGGAAACAAGTCATATGGGCGTCGCAGCCAAAGTCAGCTCCGGCGAAGCCGATGTAGGTGTCGGCATAGAGAAGGCCGCTCGCCTTGTCGGGCAAGTCGATTTCATTCCTCTCGTGCAGGAGCGCTACGACTTGGTCATGCTGAGAAAACAGGGGAACGAGGCCTGGATTGAATCCGTTCTGCACATCCTCCGATCTCCAGAGTTCAGACAAGAACTGCGAGCATTTGAAGGATATGACGTATCGCGTACGGGCGAAGTGTTATTCGAGGCTTAGCTGTGGGAGAGGTGAGTAGCTTGGAGTGTGTGCGAGATGAAAGAGAGAAGGACGATGTGAACGGAGGAAAGGGTTAGGAGCGTTGGTGAGGATGGCAGCAGGGTAACAGGTTGTACGGTGTATGGGCTGTTCGGTTTGGTCTAGAGCTGCACGGTGCACGGTTGAACGGTCTACGGGGGCAGGGAGCCAGTATACTCCACTCCATCCAATTTTGCTCTTCAGCAGTTTGTTTGCTCTCAACAAATGACCGCTTCTCCACCTGTACTTCCTAACGCTAACGATCACCAGAGAGCTTATTTAGCCACATTTCGCAGTTTGAAAATTCTAATGATCACCACAGAGCTTATTCGGCTGAAAATCACCGATTTCCCCACCAAAATCGCTAATTCTAGCAAAATAACGCTTCTACGGATCGTTAGAATTTCAAACCCGCTTTTTTGAGATGAATAGCGTTTCTGGGGATCGTTAGAATTTTGGACTAGAAAATTTCAGGGGCACGAGCCAGGCCCACTGCAGCAATTTCATTTACATACTCCACTTATGCGCACCACCAGCTGTTCCACCTACTCTCTCACTTCTCTTCTTTCTACCAGCCTGTTCCAGTGTCTAACATTATGGTATTCCATCTCCGTATGTGCAATCTTCCACCATAAACAAAAAGAGGACCCCAATCGTTGTTCACGATTCCGATCCCCGTATAGCCAATGCGAGCTTCTCCAGTTATTTTTGTTTAATCACGTTCACGCCAAAACATCCCGGATTCATCACGTTCCACTTGCTCCAACGCATCCTCGAAATTGAAACATGGCACAACAATGTCCGCAGGACTCCAGCTGTGCTGATCATCGCTAGCGTACACCTTCCACTGGTTTCCCTCCCAGTAAAAGCGAGCGATCGGCATTCGCTCCCACTGATGTCGTTGTCCAGCAGGACGTTCTTCATTGAGAATCAACTCATTATCCTTCATTTCATAGGTTAACTTCACCATCGTCCGTAGCTCTGCTGGTACTTTCTCATGGACATATCCGTTCATCAAGGATACAATGCGCCGCTGCGTAAACATATCCAACATGGGAGAGACCTCCTTATCAAGTACTCCGCTTATCATGCTTACCAGCTGGACTTGGTAACACCCGGAATCTGACCTTGATGAGCCAGTTCACGGAATTTGATCCGGGAAACTTTGAATTTGCGCAGATATCCACGCGGACGACCAGTGATCTCGCAACGACTTTTTAATCGCGTTGGTGATGCGTTACGGGGCAACTTTTGCAGCGCCTCATAATCACCTTTTTCCTTCAGTTCCCGGCGTAGATCCGCATACTTCGCTACGATTGCCTGACGTTGTTTCTCACGCACGACCTTTGATTTTTTAGCCATCTTTTACAGCTCCTTATCCTCTTAAGTCTTGTATAATATTTGATTAATTCACATAGTCTCGACAGGCCACGGTAACGGATTTTCAAAATGTCCCCAATCCGCCAGCATCTCTTCATCGCTGAGCAGACATTGATCCAGTTCATCTTCAATGATGGAACGCTCCATATCAATGCCGATCATGACCAGTTCCGTTTGGCGATCGCCCCACTCGGCATCCCATTTAGCAAACACATCCGGCTCTGTCCGCAAAATCTCTTGCTTGTCCGCTTCCGGCAGCGCGGCAACCCAATGTCCGGCAGGCCCAAACTGAATGGATGGCCCCGCCTGACTCAGACTGGCAGCCACATCTCCTTCAGCGGCAAGCCATACCAGCCCTTTCGCACGTACAACCTCTTCCGGCCAGTAGCTCATGAAATCAGCCAGACGGGAAGGATGGAACGGCTTCCTGCGGCGGTACACAAATGATCCGATACCGTATTCTTCGGTCTCAGGCGTGTGGGACTCTTTTTCCAACTCCTGAATCCAGCCAGCCGACATGCTCACTTTCTCAAAATCAAACCGTCCCGTATTCAAAATCTCCACCGGGTTCACCTGTCCGTTCACCGTACGAATAATTTTCGCATTCGGCTGCAACTTGCGGATAATACCTTCCAGTTTGTGAAGTTCCGTTTCTTCCACGAGATCACATTTGTTCAGCAGCAACACATCACAGGTCTCAATTTGATCAATGAGCAAATCCACTACGTCACGGGTATCGCCTTCCCCGGTTGCCTGATTCCGATCCAGCAAGCTTTGTCCCGAAGCATAGTCATGCCAGAAACGGTTAGCATCAACGACAGTCACGAGACAATCCAGTTTCGCCAGTCGTGTCAGATCGATGCCCGTCTCTTCATCAGCATATGTAAATGTCTGTGCCACCGGAACAGGTTCGCTGATGCCTGTCGACTCAATCAGGATGTAGTCATACTTGCCTTCGTTTACGAGCTTTTCGATCTCCTGCATTAGATCATCACGAAGAGTGCAGCAGATGCAACCGTTGGACATCTCCACTAGTTTCTCTTCGGTACGAGAGAGCGTTGCCTCTCCTTTTACCATAGCCGCATCAATGTTGACCTCACTCATGTCGTTCACGATTACAGCGACTTTCAGCCCTTGCCGATTGTGCAACACATGATTCAGAACCGTCGTTTTGCCTGACCCAAGGTAACCGCTGAGAACGGTCACCGGTATTTGCTTTTGTGTCATATAGATCTACTCCTTATAGGTACAGTTCACCTTGATCGGTGGATCCCTGAATTTAATAGTAATTATTACGATTAACAACAATGACTATAATCCTGCCTGACGCCGTTGTCAAATCTTTTTTCGTATCTCGTGTAAAAAATAATTAAAAAAAGCTTATGAATCCCCTGCACATTCGCATTCATGATGCGCTTCGCAGAAGAACCATAAGCTTTAACCGTACCGTCTCATTTATAGCTCTGCACCTAAATCTACATCGTACCTCTGCCTTTCCTTCAGCCTTCCAACTCAATTCACTCGCGCAGTAATAGACTTATTCCCGGCTTCCATCCGCTGTCTGAAAAGCACCACCAAAATGAGTGCGGCAACAGAGAGCATCGTACAAACGGTAAACATCACGGAATAAGAGCTGATCTGTACCACAACGCCCATCGCCAGCCCGCCCAGTGAAAAACCGAGATCATACGAGGACATAAATATGCCCATAAGCACATACCTCGAATCCGCAGGCAATACAAAGGACAAATACGTGGTCAGCGTTGGATACAGTAAAGCCAATGCAAAACCGCTAAACACCGCAGAAATATACACAAATGGCCCCAGCATATCCATCAGGCTAAGCAGCTGTGTCCCCAGTGCCGCAGATAACATCAGACCTGCCATAAGCCACGTATTCCAGCTGCCGTCTGACGGTATTTTTTTGCGCAAAATGAATCGGCACAGGATCACCACGAGACCCTGAATCGTCAAAAAGATACCCGCGCTCGCCATACCAGTCGATACCATATATAGCGGAAGAAAGGTCGCTGTCGCACCAAATACACAGGATGCAAACAGCATCACCACACTGCTGACGAGCAGGGGTGTACTGCGCCAGATGCCACTGAACGAGCGAAGCATATCCCCCAGCGTATACGTTTTGTTCTGCACCGTACTCTGTGGTAAATCCACCTTGTATCCGAGCAACAAGGGGAGTGCCGCCAGTCCAATCATCAACAGCGTGAACGCCAGCTCACTGGCGTTTTGCCAGATTTGTACGGCCAGAATCGGGATGACTAGCGAAGGCACCATCGTAAACAGGGTGTACATCGCCAGGCCTTGCGCACGATCCTTATCCTCCAGTCTTTCTACAATGCCTGCCTGCATCGTCATTGAGAAAAATGCGGTCGCCACGCCCTGCAATGCCCGTAGCCACAGGTACGTTTCCACCCCGGACACGATAAACAGTAGCAACGTCCCGGCATGTAACATCAGCAGCCATCGCATAACCCGGAGCGGTCCATATTTGCCCAGCATCTGTGCAGCAAATGGTCGCAATAGCATACAGGTGAACATGTAACTGCCCATCATCAGACCAATTTCAGCCTGATTTAACCCGGCCGCTTCACTACGCAAAGGTAAAATAATCGTCAACGCTGCATTCGCCGCAAAAAATAAAAAAGCCAGTATGTAAAACCCGATAAAGGAAAACGATACCGGGTTTAATTTTCCACTGGATGTTGTTGTTCTAGAATCTTTCAATAGATCATACCTGCTTTCTCTAACACGTACCCACGTTCTCTGGCCGTCAGCTCATGAGGTTCCGGTAGTCGCTTTACGCCGTTCATAGGCAAAAACGATCATTACCGCTCCTAGAATAGCACAGATCGTGTACATAAATGAATAGGACGACAGATCAGCAATCGGTCCCATGACCACACCCCCGAGCGAAATGCCCAAATCAGCCGTCGCAATAAACAAACCCATGAGTACATTGCGGTTCAGCTGAGGCAAAACAAAGGACAGATACGTCGTGAGTGTTGGATACAAAATGGCTTGAGCGATTCCCATCAGAACAGCACCCAAATAAAAGAAGGGCATGCCTCCCGTAACCGAAAAACTCACACACTGCGCCGCAACTGCCAGCAACAGCATCGTGGTCATGATAAACGGTGAATGCCACTTCCCGTCCGAAGGAATGCGTTTGCGGAGTGCGATTCGAGCCAGCACCACTGTACCCGCCTGCAACATCAAGTATACGCCAGCATTGCCGCCAGGAACCTGACTTGCATACAGCGGAATAAATGTAGTGACCGCGCCAAATACCACCGATGCACTCAGCATCAGCACACAGCAACGGAACAACAATA
Organism: Paenibacillus polysaccharolyticus; assembly: GCF_900102085.1. Lineage (GTDB taxonomy): Bacteria > Bacillota > Bacilli > Paenibacillales > Paenibacillaceae > Paenibacillus > Paenibacillus polysaccharolyticus. The sequence continues at coordinate 127,318 of NZ_FMVM01000007.1, forward strand.
GATTTCTCACCAGCTGCCCGAAGGACTCCCACATACTCACGTTCTGCCCGGATACATCTGCAGCCGTCTGTGTCCTCTCCTTATTTTGTTCCATCTTGGCGGTATATCCAAATACCCCCGTACAAACTGCAATTCCGATTAGCACCACTGTAAAATAATCCATGCCTCCGGTCTGCCAAACGGCTAAAGCCAGCACCGGGCCAACAATGCCCGGAATGTAGCTGAACAGCGAATAATAAGAAATGCCCTGAGAACGGTCTTTCTCCGGTAGTGCATCAATGATGCCCATCTGTAGCGCCATGGAAAAAAAGGCTGTCGATACCCCTTGCAAAATACGGGCAATCAGATAACCGCCAAGCCCTGTAAACGTGTAGAGGATCAGTGCAAATCCATTGATTATCAGAATGATCCGCAGCATTTTGATCGGCCCATGCTTTTGAATCATTTTACCTGCCCACGGTCTGAAAAACATCGTTGTAAACATATACGCACCCATAATCAGCCCGATCGTCGTACTGCTCGCACCCAGGAATGCCCCCTGCAACGGAATAATCACATTCAGAATGGCATTGGCACTGAAGTAGAGTAGCACCAAAATGTACAAACGCAGAAAAGGCCATGACATTGCCCCACTCACAACGGATATTCACTCCTTTCAATCACAACCTTCTCCCCCACTTCTCCACGCTATAGTGAAATGAGATGGCTCAACAATTGTTGAGCATAGTCAGACTTTACATGTTTTAACTGATCAACCGAAACCGTTTCTTCAATCTGGCCTTCTCTGAAAAAAACAAACCTGTCGCAGATATAGGCTGCCGCCTGAATGTCGTGCGTAATGAAGACATAACTCATCTTGTACAGGCTTTTCAATGATCTCAGCAACTGCAAAACCTGAATCTGGACCGACACATCCAGCGAGCTGACGGCTTCGTCCAGTACAAGATACTGCGGCTCTGTCGACACTGCTCTCGCGATGCAGACTCGTTGTGCTTCCCCGCCGGACAGCTCATGTGGATACTTGGTTCGGTACGATGAGTCCAGTCCAACTTGGGTAAGCAGCATATCCACTTTTGCATGAACCTGTTGTCCTTGTGCTGACTTTTGGAGTGCCTTCATCGGCTCCATAATTGCATCCTGCACCGTAAGGAACGGATTGATGGATGAGGTATAGTTTTGAAAAACTGCGCTGATGCGGCCCATCCGCACGCGCCGGTCTTTCACATCTTTTCCCTCCAGCCGGATGGCCCCACGATCCGGGCTTTCCAGTCCCAGCATCAACCGACCCAGTGTAGATTTGCCGCTGCCACTCTCGCCAATAATGCCGAGGCATTCACCATGACGGCATTCCAAAGTCACCTTTTTCAACACCTGCTGTCGATGCTTCGAGAATAGTCCGCCTTGGACATATGATTTCTCAACCTGCTCTACCGTTAGCATCTATGATCCCTCCTGCATCAATGCTTTGAAATGATTGCTCAGTTCCAGCCGAGTTGATACGAGATAACGGGTATAGGCATGGGTAGGCTCCTGCAAAACAGACTGCATGTTACCCTGCTCGACAATTTTGCCGTCTTTCATAACCATCACATCATCTGCAATCTTCTGCACAACGCCGAGATCATGGGAGATAAAAATCATGGAGCATCCCATACGTTCACGCAGCTGAATCAGTTGCTCCAGCACTTCGTACTGGGAGATAGTATCCAGCGCCGTGGTTGGCTCATCCGCTATAATCAGATCCGGTTCGAGCACAAGTGCGAGTGCAATCATAATTCGTTGCAACATGCCGCCAGACAGTTGATGTGGATATTTGTTCAGAATGTCCATCGGATTTCGGAGCATGACACTTTCCATTGCGATCCGCATTCTCCGCTCTAGCTCACGGGTATTCCAATGGTAATGCGTCTGCAACGTCTCCCGGATATGTACACCGATCACACAGGAAGGATCAAATGCACTCATGCCCTGCTGCAAAATCATACACAGCTGCTTACCTCTTCGCCGCCGCATCTCCTTTTCGGAGAGCTGATTCAGATCTGTACCCTGAAACAGCATCTTTCCCGATTGGCGCATATTGGGCTTATTCAGCCGCATCAGCGCTCTGCATGTGACGGATTTGCCGCTACCGCTCTCCCCAACAATCGCCATGCAGCTCCCCTGCCGCACCGTAAATGAACTGTCATGAACAATGGCCTGATTGGTATGGTTATCCCACACTTTCAGATGCTCAACCTCGACTATATTCATAAGCCGCCTTTCTCACCTCTCTTTCACGAGATTTATCCCGCTTGTCAGGAGAGTTCATTAATTTAGGGTCTAACGCCACCTGCAGTGAGTCCGATAAAAAGTTAAAAGCCGATACCACAACAACGATCGCAAGCCCCGGTGCAAGCATCAATTGAGGTCTGGAAAACATGACTTCTCTCGCCTCATTCAGCATCATGCCCCACTCTGCATGGGGTGCCTGAATGCCCAGACCAAGGAAAGATAGCCCCGATACCTGAAGCATCATGGAACACATTGCACCACTGGAGATTACCGCGATATCGGCAAAGGTTACTGGAATGAGGTGACGTGAAATAATCGTGCAACTGGGTATGCCGGAAGCTTTGGCGAATTTCACATAATCCATGTCTGAGAACTGCATCACGGAAGTACGAATGACACGCGCAAACCAGGCCCATTTCATGCAGACAAAGGCGATCAGAATATTTTCCAGTCCCGCCCCCAAAATGCCAACCACCGCCAGCGTCATCACATATCCGGGAAAAGACAGCATAATGTCACAGATTCGCATCAACCACGCATCCACTTTACCTTTGAAATACCCTGCGGCAAATCCCGCCGCCGCACCGATCAGTACCGAGAAACCGAGTGCCGCCAGCACCCATAACACACTCGGACGGATACCGTAGATCAGTCTGGATAAGACGCATCGGCCAAGGTGATCATTGCCTAACAGATAAGGCCAGGAGGGTGAGGCATAGCGCAGTTTCATGTTGACGGCTCCAGGGTCATGAGGTGCAACGATAGGTGCACAGATTCCCAGAATAAGGGTTACGACAATAACGGCAAGAGAGGTCACGGCGAGTTTGTCACGGCTCAGATTTTTGAATAGTCGCATCAGATTTCCTTTCTTAAACGAGGATTAAGCGCGGCATTGATCAGGTCCGAAAGCATGTTAAATACTACAAACGTTACCGCCAAAATAAGCACATAGGCCTGAATGATCGGAAAATCCCGGCTCAGAATCGACTTTACACTTAGCCGGCCAAGCCCCGGCCACGCAAATACATTTTCAATAACAACGGTACTGCCCAGTACAATCGGAATCGCCATGCAGAAGATGGACACCGCGACTTGCAGGGAGTTACGCAGGATGTGCAGCATGACCTTCTGCTCGCTAAGGCCGCTCGCGCGCGCATATAACACATAATCCTCATTCATGTTGCTTAGCATCGCACTGCGTACCGTCCGAAAATAAATGCCCGTATAACTGACCGTGATCACCAGCACAGGCAGAATGTAACTACGATAAGAATCCATGCCGCTGGTCGGCAGCAGGTCTAGTTTCACCGAAAAGTACCAGATCAGGATGGCCGCAAGCCAATAAGACGGCATCGCTGTCAGGAAAAAGGAAACGCCTCTGACCGATCGATCCAGCAGCTTCCCTTCTTTCAAAGCACATACCACGCCAAGCCCTATGGACAACAGGATGATGAAGACGGATGATACCAGCGTAAGCTTTAACGTATTCAGTAAAGCCGGCCCGATCAAAAACCACACCGACTCACCAGACACGTAAGAATATCCGAAGTCAAACTGTACAACGGCCGCCATCCAGTCCATATAACGAACGAAGAAGGGCTGGTTAAAACCCAGCGCTTCATTCGTTTGAGCGATCAGTTCATCGGTGATCTGCGGCACATCCTGAGCCTGTAGGACAACGACTGCCGGGTCGAGTGGAGAGAGATTGATCAACAGAAATGTAATCAAAGAAATGACGATCAGCAAAGGGATGGTCAGCAACAGTCGTTTGGCAATATAACTTCCCATAGTCCCCTCCCCCTCTACTCGAATTTCATCTTTTCAAACGGCAATTCATACTGTGTCTGTTTAAAGGTAATGCCTTGCAGACGTTTCGGAGCAACAATGGTGACACGCCCGTTCGTAAGCGGGATGAACACCGCTTCATCATGTACTACTTTTAAAATATCCGCATAAAGTGCTTTTCTCGATTCTCCATGTTGAGATGCGGTTGCTGAGTCATCGTCGGTCGAGCTCATCACCTGATCGATCTTCCGGTATAGTTCATCCGCTTCGGCGATGCCGCTTGTCGTATGTTTGTATGCTGAATCCGATGTAAACGCGGCGATGGTGCTCTGCGGGTCATACGCCAGTCCCCAGGTCTGGTTGAACAACAGGTCATATTCCCCCGTCGCTCTTCGGTTCGCAATGGAAGAGGACTCCTCGCCTGTCAGATCCAGTTCCATACCGATCTCTTTCATCGCATATTGGATGAACTCCGCCTGCATTTTCTGAGAGGACGAGTTGCTGTCATAATACAGCTTCATCGCTAAGGGTTGGCCGTTCTTCGCACGTACGGTTTTGCCCTCTGCCAAAGTCCAGCCTGCCTGATCCAGCAGACGTTTGGCGGCTTCCGGATCATACGTTCGAACCTTTAGATCGACATTGGCGTAGTTCACATTCGATGAAAACAACGTACTCGCTACCGTCTGCGTGCCATTGAAAATATCTTTGCTGATCGTCTCCCGATCGATACCGATCCATAACGCTTCCCGCACAGCCTTTTCGTGAACCGGGCTGTTCTGCCTGCTGCTATTCGCCACAATCATGGCCGTGTTCATCGCATCACTTCGCACCACCTGATACTCGCCGGATGCAGCCAGCTGATCCATCGCTTCTACGTCAATGCTGTCTGCCCCGCGGTCATCCGTGAAGACAAAATTGATCTCCCCTTTTTGCAGTGCCAAATAGGTCGTTTCTCCGGCCGGAAGCACTTTGGCCGTGATTTTTTGAATGGCAGGCACACCGCCCCAGTATTCCGTATTGGCTTCAAAGGTGGCATTTTCTTCGACCTTGTGCCCGATTAACTTGTACGGCCCAGTCCCATGGAAACCGTTCACTCCGTCCCTGGTTCCACCATTTTTGAAATCCTTTGGTGAGATAAAGACATACGGCCTGGTCATGGACAACTCCACGAGCGTCGGATAATAGGCATCTGACAGATCCAACTCCACGGTGTATTCGTCCTTCACTTTGACATCCTTCAGCTTGGTGGAGAGCTTGATCCAGGCATGTTTCTCGGCATTGGCCTGAATCGCTTCGATATTCTGTTTGACCGCTTCGGCGTTAAATGGCTCGCCGTCATGGAACTTCACCCCTTTGCGCAGATGAAAGGTGTACGTTTTGCCGTCCTTGGAGATGTCCCATGATTCAGCCAGCAATGGTTTGATTCCCTCAGCCGTGTTCTCCACCAGAGATTCATACACCATGCCTTGCGCAGGCATCGAACCTGTGTACAGATGTGGGTTCATATCGTTAATATCTTTCGCGGAAGCATAGATAATTTCATTGTTGATCTTACTGACTGATGATGCCGCTTGGCTGTTCTCCTTGGTGGCATTCTGAGCACAGCCTGAACCCATCGCAATGACCGCAACCATTGTTACGATCCGTATAAAAGCACGTCTTTTTCTCATCACTGTTCCCCCTGATAAACAAATAAAATTCAAGCAGATCATTGCTTGTTACTCCATGCCACTTCGATTGCAGTACCATCTTGCAATACGGCTTTCTTTCAGAAAACTTTTAGCTCTTCTTCTTCAGATGTGATTAGACCTTACTGCCCGTAAGGCCGCTACAGATCATGCGAATATCCTGCCCAAACGACTGGATCACAAACGCGGTCGACAGGCGCTGATCTGGATGTCTGCGCGTCACCTCCTGAAGCTTAGCTTCATATGTGGCAATGAAACGATCTATCGTTGGACAGTCGACATTCACATGTCTCGCGATGCCCTGAATCATTTTGATGCGGTAATAATCCTCCTTTGGCATTCTCGGAACGTCGAGTTCACCCTCGCGGTTTATAAATATTCGGCGGAACGGCACGGCGGAGAAGTCAAAATATGTGCCAGCAGCATTCGGCTTCGAGAACGGATCAATCAATAATGAGGCGTACCGTATGTATAATAAATACTCCTGATGGATGGCCTCTAATTGATCAAATTGCTCGATATCCTGACGTGATAAACTCTCTAATCGTACCGGATAATTGTCATCCGTCATAAACTGCAGCAGGTTTACTCCCTGAATATGAAGTCTGTCTGTAATCTGCCGGATCTCCTCCCACTGTGACCGCATACTACAAATGAGCTTGGGTGTAATCGGCCCTTCGGGATAAAGCTTATAAACATATTTTTGAACACCTTGCTCACCAAAAATGGCCTCTAGCGAAAATTCGTTCATAAACAACGGTGGGTGTACGTACAGCGAAATATTCCTTGTTTCGGCTTCCAGCGGGGAAGACATGACTGCGAGTGAAATATGCAACCGCTGGAATAAATCGCTTAATTGCTGTACATAGGTTGAAGAGGGAACCGTGGAGCCAATGTAAACCTTCCTTTTGACCCCCGTGGTGATCACTTCATTCGACGGTTGTTCATGCATCCAGCGAGTATCGCCCAAGTAGGTGGAAAAGCTGATGATTTCCGGGGAAGCATTCCGCTCAAGCAAATACTGACTCACCAGGAGACTGGAACCAAAGGTAGGGGAAACCAAAATAACGTATTTAAGTTGTTTGATGAACTCATCATTGATTTCTTGGAGTACATCGATATAAGCATCCGTGGTGACTGCCAATATTAGTATATCCCACTCCCCTTCAAGGGTGTTGTATCCTTTAAATACTTGATCCACTGTACATCCCCCGGCCAAGGGTCGATGCTTCTCATTTTGAATCGTCACCTGAACCTGTTGCTGGCTCTGTTCCAGTGATGCAAAGAACGATGCTGACCGCACCGATTGCCTGCCCGCCATACCCACCTGACAGCCCAGATGTATTTTCAAGATTACCGCAAGCTGAATGGACACAGGACCCGTGCCGCATAACAGAACTTTTTCAACGCCGTCCATACATACCTCCCTGTAAACAAATCATAGACCAAATTACACTTCACTCGACGTCTTACTCCTTCTGATACAACGCGATATCGAACACATCATGCGGGCGTAGAATGTTATCTGCCATTCTCCATTTGTTGCCGTCCGTCTCTTTCATAGGATAATTAAACAGTGATTTCAACCCATTGCCATACCGCATAGCTACAACGACTTGTTCATTGGTCAATGCGTATAATTGATCGAGCAAGTCATACTTGTTAGCCACCGTGGAGCTGAAAATAATATGAGTCGCCTGCCTGGTATACGCCAAGTCCTCCAGCAGTTGCTGCTCTAAACGAATGTTCAAGCCTGCCCCTAGCTTCTCCACCACTTTTCGCCCAAGCGTGATCGCCTCTGCATCGATATCAATGCCAACCACCTCGGCTCCGGTACGTTTAGCGATTAGTAAAGGGGTCATCGGAAATGAACCGGAACCCACCAGCAACACTTTGGATTGAGGTGTCACCTGAAAGCTTCCAAACTCTTTGTCGATGCACTCTTCGATATTTTTAAAATAATCCGCAATCTGCACTTCTCCATCCTGCAGCTTCAATGCCCGATATTTCTCCATAATCGCGACGCACTGAGCGGACTTTTGTCTTAGCGCCTGAACTAGCGGATCAAGCTCCTGCAGTTCGGCTTGCCTCAACATCCCCCAAGCGATCTTGTGATCAGGGTCTGTCACAAACCGTGAATACTCGTTAATCACCGCTTCCAGTTCCGCGCTGTGCTCAAGCGTCTGATCATATTTGACCGCAAGCTTGCCAAATTGTTCAGCAAACACTCGAAGTCTCGTCTCAAAGTGCATTAACGTTATCAAAATCTCTCCTCCTGAACCTTGTTATGGTCAACCTCTTACATCTCAGTCTCAGGTATTCGCTCAGACCTCTACGACGCTCCTGCTCTGCTCCTGTAAGGTATCAATGAAAGCCGTGCCATAGGCAACAATACCAACAGTTCCCTCAATCGTAATGGCCTTCACTCCTTGGGCCTCCCACTGAGCGCTCACCTTAATCGTACCTCCAGGTTGTTTGACCAACTGGGTGACTTCGCTCTGTCTAAGCCAGGCCTGATAAGCACCTACAGAGGCCGTACCTGATCCGCAACCTCTCTCCCAGATCAGACTGTCCAGCTGCGGGACATAAATAAGGGGAGCCATCTCTTTTGTAGCGGGGTGAACTAACAACACACCGATCATTTTGTCTCCCATCGTGAGTCCCAGTAACCGTGCGAGATGTTCTGCCCTTCGTTTCATCAGGTCATCGACATCCTGCACTTCAATCACGATGTGAATGAATTCGGCATACCGGACAATGACCAGATCCAGCTCCATACCTTCAAACGTAATCTTCCGCCGCTCGATCTGATCGGGAACAGGCATCGTAACCCGGCAATCATACCGATGCTCTTGCCGCTTCACATGACAGCTGATCAAGTGCTCTGTGCCTGAAACATCCAGCTTGATATTCATGGACGCTTGCTTCTCCAGCCCTGCTTCTGCTGCAATATGGGCTGCCAGTGCCATACAAGCATTGCCACAAAACTCTCCTCCTGCCATCTCCAGGCGGGCAACGGCTTCTGGCCTTCGTGACTGCTTGATGAACCCGACTTGTTCAGCGTGAACATGATCATAGGACATCAGGCTGGAAGCGATATCACTGTAATGTTCGGATGCGTGATCCGTTCTCACCAGAAGGGTCATGTTCTGCGTCGGATTACATTTGATAAAATCAATCTCTTGTTTCATCGCGGCGGCGGCTCCTGTTCTTTAGATTCGAATTGAAGTTCTCCGTTGCATTACTTCGATATTAATAGTAATAATTACGATTAAAGGACGAGAAAAATATAGCACACTCATTGGGGGGCGTCAACAAATATTTCCATCTATACCTGTTGTACAACCTGATTTTATGCGTACACTCCGGTGTTAGAATAACCGAAAAGTTTCTGCGGATTGCCCGATTTTTTGAACATAAAACAAAATAGAGCTGACGACTAGCGCCAGCTCTGAAACAAATGTTACAGATCGAGAATAGGAATATATTTTGAATTCAAAATTAAACGTCCAACTTTTTTCAACATCACTGCCATTTAGGCTTGCAGACGTTTCAAAGCCTGTTCAGCCAGCTCTGCCAGCAGATGTGCACCAATTGGCAAAGCCTGCTCATCTACATCAAAGCCCGGATGATGCCACTCGTGCGGTCCCGATGTCCCGAGAAAGAGGAACAGACCCGGCACTTCTTTTTGATAAAAGGAAAAATCCTCTCCTGCCGGCGAAGGCAGCGGTCTGACACGATTCAACCCAAGTTCACTCACGACTTGTTCTGCGTCCAATGCCAGCGATGCATCATTGACCACAGCAGGTGGCCCCTGAATCCAGCGTACCGTCGCCGTTGTGCCGTAGGCTGCAGCCACACCAGCTACGACCTGGTTGAAACGTTCCCGGATACGGGCGCGCACCTTCTCGTCAAATGTGCGCACTGTGCCGTCAAGTATCGCTTCCTCCGGAATAACGTTCCAGGCTGTACCGCTGTTTATTTTCGTAACGCTGAGTACTGCACTCTCCTGAGCACCTACATTCCGGCTGACAATGGCTTGCAATGCGGTAACGATATGTGCAGCAACCACAATCGGATCGATGCCTGCCTCAGGTACAGCCGCATGGGTGCCCACCCCTTGCACTTTAACGACAAATCCATCCGCTGCTGCCATCAATGCACCTTCGCGAATACCCACTGTGCCTACTCGCAGATCCGGTTTATTGTGTAAACCAAATATAGCCTGAACATCGGCGAGTGCGCCGCTCTGGATAACTTGGCGGGCACCTGTTGCCTTCTCTTCTGACGGTTGAAAAATCAATCGCACCTTCCCGGGCAAACTGGATTCACGCTGTTTCAGCAACCCTGCAGCTCCAATCAAAATAGCGGTGTGCGCATCGTGCCCGCATGCATGCATTCGGCCCGCAATCTGCGAAGCAAACTCCAGCTTGGTTTCCTCCTGAATAGGCAAGGCATCAATGTCCGCTCGCAGCGCTACGACAGGGCCATTTCCCTGCCCTACCTCAGCAACAAGCCCTGTTCGCAGTTTATACTCATCGGCAAGGCGAACACCTTCCTCTTCCAGCCAGCTGCGAATAGCTGCTGTCGTTTCCTTTTCCTCACCAGACAGCTCGGGGTTACGATGAAGATGCCGCCGAATTGCAGTCAGATGTGCCGCGAACTCCTTCTCTTGTTCCGTATCTTCTACCCATGGCAACACATATTGGTGATCCAAAGTCTGCGTTGCTTCCCGCTGTAGCTCGCTCTGCTCAACTTGCTGCTTCTCTTCCTCCGGCTGCACAAGCTTTCCTCTCGTCTGCTCCAGATCACTTTTCATCCTGGGCCCTCCTTTCAAGCTTCATTTATCCAATTTATAACGTTGAAATCTGGTTCGCCTTGTCAGTCCATCTATAATTGCCGTAGCAGTTCTCCAAAAGGCTCTGCAAATGGCGAATATTCTTCTTTTAAAGTCACCACACTGATCTGCAGCGACACACCTGCCACCTCATGGACTTGAATCGGAAACAGCTCCTGACGTTGTACCTCTTTCTTCACCGTTAACCCTGGTAGAAAAGCGATGCCTGCACCTTGCATAACCAATTTTTTTGCTGTTTCCGAATTATCCACATGATATGTAATATCCGGCGGATACTCCAGGGAGTCGAAGGCCCGGTGAATGCGGAGCCAGTCCAATGAGCCACACTCGAAAAAGACCAGCTTTTCATTCCGGATCGCCTCCATGCTGACATGTCCGCTTTCAATGAAAGGATGCCCTCTGTACACGTATAGCTGTATCGGATCTTCGTAAAAAGCAACGGTACGGATCGCAGGGTGCATAACCTTGCGCACAAACGCGAGATCTATCTCCTGACCGAGCAGTTTGGCAATCAGTTGATCCGTTGTTGCTGTTGTCAGTTTGATGTTGACTTCAGGATAGGACTCTTTGATTCTGGGCAGAAAATCGGGAATGACATAATTGGACACGGACACTGTGCTTCCGAGGCGTAGTGCCTCAGGTGTCGTTCTACGCTGTTGGATTTTTTGTCTACCCTTCTGGATCACTTGCAGCACCTGCTGCGCATAAGGCAAAAATTTGCGGCCTTCATCCGTCAGCACAATCTGCTTGCCTAGTCGGTCAAACAGCTTGCATCCCAGCTCCCTTTCCAATGATTGGATACGTGCCGTAACCGAAGGCTGGGACAAGAAAAGTACTTCAGCCGCCTTATTGAAGCTTCCGTAGTGATTGATATATACAAACGCTTCAATGTTCTCTATATTCATGGGCGCCTCCGCATCTACTTATTTTTCCTATATAAAAACTTGGTTTTAGGATATCGTAATCCCATCCTTTTCCAGTGTCAATCGTAATTCTTCCAGAGAGCGATCTAACCGTGCGGTAATATCTGCTGCAAGTGTAAATGTTCCGTCCTCATTGCGTTCAATTCCCTGATCCACTGCGTATACACCGCCAAGGATATATCGTCCGCCGAGTGCGGTAAGCACAGGCTTCAAAGCATAATCAATAGCAAGCAAATGTGCAATTGAACCGCCAATGACAAGAGGCAGAGTCACCTTATCCCGAAGTCCTTCTTGTGGTATCAGGTCGAGAAACAGCTTGAGCACGCCCGAATAGGCTGCCTTATATACCGGAGTAGCCACAATAACGGCATCTGCTCCATCCACAATGGCAAGTGCATCCTGAATGGCCTGGCTGTCGAACTTTGCCTGTACCAGATCTTCAGCGGGCAAATCGGTCACCTGAATCACTTCAACGGAAATACCAGCTTTGCTTAACGTATGGCTGCTATAATCCGTTAGTCCTGTCAATCGTGAACGCTTGGACGGGGTTCCGGCGATAATGACAACATGTGACATATTATTTTCCTCCTTGGAAAAGCGGTCAAGCCGCTCCTTTTACTTTGGGATCAAGCCTGTCGCGAATATCGTCTCCAATCAGATTGACAGCCAGAACAAACAGCGTAATGGCCAGACCCGGGAATGTGCAAATCCACCAAGCTACTGTCAGATAACCTCTCCCTTGAGACAGCAATGCACCCCAATCCGGAATTTCTTTCAGTACCCCGAGCCCAAGGAAACTGAGTCCAGACCCAGTCAGGATGGATGTACCTACACCCAGCGTTGCCATTACGAGTAGCGGAGACAAGGAATGTGGCAGGACATGTTTCCAGAAAATGCGGGCATTGGAACCGCCCAATGAACGTGTGGCTGTAATGAAAGGCAGATTTTTGACAGACATCACCTGACCGCGCATCACCCTTGCATAACCTGGTATCGAAGCTACTGCAACAGCCAGTGCAATATTCAGCAGTCCTGGCCCAAGCGCCGCCGCAACAGATAAGGCGAGCAATACGCCTGGTACGGCCATAAGAATATCCACCGCCCGCATCGTTACCGTATCAACCAGTCCTCCTGTATATCCCGCAAGGATGCCAAGAGCACTGCCGACGAGACCACCAACAAGCACGGAAGCAAAACCGATCAGCAAGGAATCCCGGCTGCCATGCACAACCACACTGAAGATGTCTCGGCCGAAATAGTCTGTACCGAATAGGTGTGCAGCAGAAGGAGCCTGTAGAATGGCATCCGTCATCATCTGTGTTGGATCATAAGGCGCGATCCAGCCAGGCACGATGGCACAGGCCACAGTGAAGATGACGATGAGCAGCGCCGTGTACAAAAATAACCGCGATACTACGGATGAAACACGGCGCTGCCAAGGCAGGCGATTCCATCTCCATAGGCGAGCTTTCCCGACAATTTCGGTACTTCCGGTACTTCTGGCATTTCCTGCCCATGTCTTTTTGTGTCCCGCCAAAGGTTTCATGCTCATAAAAATGAACGCCTCCTTCTCCTGCTTCTTCACATTCTGCACGCTCCTGATGCGGTGTTCCTGATCTGGATCATGAACGGACAGCTCTCCGAACCCGAGGATCAATGTACGAATACGAGATGTCTACCAGCAAATTCAACACGACATAGATGATCGATGTAAAAAATACAACGCCCTGTACCACCGGCAGATCCTTAGCCATTAGCGCATCAGCAATAATACGACCAATTCCTTGTCTGGAGAATACCGTCTCTACCACCACGGTTCCTGCCAGCAAATCCCCAATTAACATACCGATGACCGTTACGGCGGGGATCAGGGCATTACGCAGTGCATGACCATACATGATGGCCCGTTCAGACAATCCTTTGGCCCGTAAAGCAACGATAAACGGCTCATTTATCACTTCAAGCATGCTGTTACGCACCATGCGCACAATAAATCCTGCACCGACAAGTCCAAGTGTAGCCGCCGGAAGTATCAATGAACTGAATCCGTCCGACCCCATCGCCGGGAACCAGCCGAGCTGTACGGAAAACAACAGAATAAGCAGAATGCCGGTCCAGAACGTTGGCATCGAGATGCCGAACAATCCAACGAGCCGAGCCACAACATCAATCACACCATTCCGGTGAATGGCCGACAGAACGCCAAGTGTAATTCCGATGGTGATGGCAATCAGCGAACTGAGTGCCGTCAATGCCAGCGTTGCCGGGAAATGTTCCAGAATTTTGGGCAATACCGGGTCGGAGTTAACCATGGATTGACCAAAATCCCCGCGTAGCATATCGCCAAAATAGTTCGCAAACTGGATATAAAACGGTTGATCCAGCCCAAGCTGTACCCGGAGATTAGCAATCATCTCCGGGGTAGCCGAGGACGGGTCCAGCATTAACAGCACCGGATCACCCGGCAGAAGATACATGATGCAGTACACCAGCACCGAAGCTCCAAATATAACGAGAAGCGACGTTGCTAACCGTGACAAGATCAGTTGAATCATACCGGATGGCTCCTTTCTGAAACCACAACAGGCTGTACGCCGTGTTGGAATAATGAGACTGGATAACGCAATTTGCATTATGGCTGGATACGTACATCATTAAAGAGTGGATAACCGAGTGCATCGAACTTGATACCTTCCACGTTTTTGGATGCAGCCACAGTATACGGAAATACGTAGATTGGCAAAATAACCGCTTGTTCAATGAGATATTTCTGAATCTGACTGTAGATATCTACCCTTTTCGCCGAATCCGTCTCTACCGCTCCCTGCTCCAGAAGTTGATCGATCTTTGGATCAGATAAACCGGATAATGTCGGACGTTCCCCTTCCGCACTGGTGTGATAGAAGGCGTACAAGGCATTCGGATCGGAGTTGACCTGGCTGTTGCCGTACAGATCATAATCCCAGTTCTGATAGATCACGGTAGCAATGTCTTTGGTAATCACCACTTCTACCGCAATGCCCAGCGGTTTCAGCTGTTGCTGGATGATGGCAGCAATGTCATTGCGTTTCTCCCGGTTAGGGGAGCCATCTACATAACGCAAAGTTAGCTTCTTCCCGTCTTTGACACGAATCCCGTCAGCTCCCTTAACCCAGCCCTGCTCATCCAGTAGCTGGTTCGCACGGTTGATATCCGGGGAGATGCTTCCTTCAAGTGCCTTGTCATAGCCGAGAATGCCTGGAGACAAGGCAGACCATGCGCGCTCGTAGTTACCCAGATACAAGGTTTTCACAATGGAGTCGACGTCAACAGCGGATTGTACCGCTTGCCTTACTTTTACATCATCCCAAGGTGCCTTACGTAGATTGAAAAAGAGGGTATACGGCAGTCCAACGGTGTTGGCTTGCAACAATTGCTGGTTCGGATCACTTTTCAGGGCGGCGATATTTTGCGGCGGCACGGTCTCTGCGGCAAGCACCTGCTTGCTTTGCACACTTCCGATACGTGTTGCTTCTTCCGGTACGATTTTAAACGTAATCGTATCGATATGAGGAGCGCCTTTGTTTTCGACCGTTTCCGGGCCCCAGTTGTAATCCTTGTTTTTGGCTACAACGATATCCGCGTTTTCATCCCATTTCACAAAGGTATACGGGCCTGTGCCTACCGGATTTTTGCCCAGTTGATCTCCATATTTCTTCGCAGCGGTTGGAGACACGATTCCCAGTAATGCCTGACTCAGGTTGCCGAGAAACGCTTGCGAAGGTGCATTCAGATTAACTTTGATCGTATACTCATCAATGACCTTGGAGGAGCTATAAGGTCTAATCAGGGCAAGGGAATTGGCAGCTTTGGTGGCAGGATCAATGACCCGATCCAGATTGTACTTCACCGCTTCGGCGTTAAACGGAGTTCCATCATGGAATTTCACGTCTTCACGCAGCTTGAAGGTATAACTTTTGCCATCCTTCGATACACTCCATTCCTTGGCAAGCCAAGGTTTAATAGACCCATCTGGCAGCTGAACCACCAGATTGTCGTAGATCGTGCGAATCGCTCGTACGGCTACAGCAAGACCGCTACGATGCGGATCGAGTGTATCCGGTGAAGTCGCCAGTGCAAAGGTGAGGTTACCCCCTTCCGCTTTACCAGCCTGACCCCCGTCGGCGGAAGCCTGTGCCGCACCGCTGGTTTTGCCTCCTGATGTTGCTCCGCATCCGGACAAAACCATCACCAATGCTACTGCCAACGCCACCACTTTTGTCCATGAGATAGACCTGTTCATATCGCTTCCCCCTCTGTGTATACAGGTGTCATTAATGTGTACGCCAAGCAAACTTGTATATATTTTATATTTCCTATGAGAAAAGTAGGTTTTAGAGCAAGAAGACTTTATTGAGTTTATTAATCCTATGGATCCAGATGCATTTGTGCTTCGTTTAAACGATGGATTTTACTTGTATTGCACTGTACTGTACTGTACTGTACTGTACTGGATGGAACTTATATTGCATCATATTGTTATTTGATCTGAACGCATCGGATTGTGAGTACGGGTTAGATTTATCGCGTCTTAATAACATGAATTAAATCCATTGAATGATGTTCGATTTAGAGGACATTCGGCATTCGGTTAGATAATGTTCGACTCTTCCTGTGTTCTTGCTGCTGTATAACGGTTTACAGGCACCTGGACACCCAAATTGCCACGCAGCGTATCATGCTCATACTCCGTGCGATAGAGGCCGCGTTCCTGCAGAATAGGTACCACCAACTCGACAAAGTCGGACAATCCGCTAGGCAACTCCGAAGCAATAATGAATCCGTCTGCCGCTTCTGCCTCGAACCATTCCTGAACCTTGTCTGCGACCTGCTCCGGTGTGCCCAGGAATTGACTTCGTGGTGTTGCAGCCCGTAGAGCAACTTCGCGCAGCGTTAACCCCTGTTCTTTGGCATCTTTTTTAATCTTGTCTGTTCCACTGCGGAAGCTGTTGCTGCCTATGCCATCCAGTTCAGGGAACGGTTCATCCAGCGGATATTGGGAGAAATCATGGTGCTCGAAGAAACGTCCCAAGTAGTCCAATGCTTTATCAATGGTTACAAGGCTCGCGATCTCCTGATATTTCTGTTCCGCTTCCTCTGCCGTCCGTCCCACAATCGGGTTAATGCCTGGCAAAATAACAATATCTTGTGCTGAACGCCCATAGGAAGCTGCCCGTGTTTTGACGTCCTTATAAAACGCCTTTGCATCTTCAATGTTATCGTGTCCAGTGAATACGGCATCGGCTTCTTGTGCCGCCAGTGTTTTGCCATCCTCTGAGGAACCTGCCTGGAAAATAACCGGCTGTCCCTGCCGTGAACGAGCGATGTTCAATGGCCCCTGTACAGAGAAGAACTCCCCTTCATGGTTCAGCGTGTGTAGTTTCGAAGGATCGAAGAACACACCGCTGTCCTTGTCTCTTACAAATGCATCATCTTCCCATGAATCCCACAAGCCTTTGGTCACTTGTAAATATTCCTTAGCAATACGGTAACGTTCCGGATGTGTTGGATGATTGCTTTTGCTGTAATTTTTTGCGGTACCTTCCAAGGGAGATGTCACCACGTTCCAGCCTGCACGACCATCACTGATCAGATCAAGCGAACCGAACTGTCTGGCGACTGTAAAGGGGTCACTATAGGATGTGGAGAGTGTGCCCACAAGTCCAATGCGTGAAGTTACCGCAGCAAGAGCGGAAAGAATGCTGATCGGTTCAAAGCGATTCAGGAAGTGAGGAATGGATTTTTCCGTAATATACAGGCCGTCTGCAATGAATACCAGATCAAACTTGCCCTCTTCTGCCTTCAGCGCCTGACGTTTGTAAAATCCAAAGTTGACACTGGCATCAGATAGAACCTCCGGATGTCTCCAGGTTGTGTTGCTTCCCCCAACACCATGAATGATCGCTCCAAATTTCAAACTTCGTTTTGCTGTCATGTACACTCCGCCTTCCCTGAAATAAGGTAATTTGATGGTACCAAAATGTGGCATATCTAAATAAATGATTGAGTCTCGAAATCAAAATTGATTATTCCTATGAGTTTGGTTTGTTTTAATTTCACACAGCTTATCATTGCCCCGCCGAACCGGTCAACTGTGCTTCTAATAGATTTTTTCTATATGGCACCCATGTAAAAATAACCGCTGTGCTCCTGTTGCATTAGCCTTGTTAGACTTATTCCATTCCGTTCAGACAGCATTGCTTCATCCTGCCGCATTGTTGGGATGATGACATCGACATACCTCCGATTTCCAAAATATAGTTCCAGATCATCAGACAGACCGGATCGAAATATACCATTAATTCCAATCTGTTAAATAAGAATTATGGCTATAAATGTACTCCCGTCCCCTTGCATCGTCAATGGTTCTGCTAATAGAACAATCCTATAACAAAATAGAAAAAATAAATTTAAATTTTGATTTATCCATTCAGTATCCATTTTGATTCAAAAAAAGGAGTGAGTTTAGACTCACTCCAATGCTTTTAATTTCTCCTCAATCGTCTTTGCTTCTTCTAGATTTGATGCAGGAGCACTGATAACTAACCCTTCATTCTGATATTTTTCATTCGTTAATTTCGTGTATAGTTCAGGTTCTGTAATAATAATTGCGAATTGATTAGCCTGTTTATCTAAATAAATATCTCCTAACACGGTTCTCTTTGCGCCTTCATAAGATATTAGCAAAGATTTATGCATGAAGATTACCTTTTCGAAAGCCATATCATTGATAGATAAATATCCCTCAAAAGCATTTTCATTTTTGTTAAAGATTCCATTTAAATTTACTTTTACTTCACTAGCGATCCCGGAGTTTTCGCTAAACATGTAAGATGGTGAATTAATGTCTATTTTTTCATGATCATTACACCCTGAGAGAATAAATAAGATTAAGAAAGTAATAAAAAGTGCTCTTTTCATTTTCAGCCTCCAAGCTTATTAACATGCGTTACCTACGGCTCCCTAGAAGTAAATTAGTCTTTCAACTTCATATATGTATTTACAGATATAATAGTCTTGCTCTGATCACTAATTATATAACTCTTATTGAAAGACCTCACACGGAATGAACAGATCAGCTGAGCGTTTAGCCCAAGAAGAGCGCACCCTTCAGTGTTGTTCATTCCGCATGTTTACATGTTGCTTCAAACCACGAGCGGTGGCCATCACAAATCCTTGTTCAGCAACTGGGGCGGAGCAATAATCGGCCATCCTTCCGGGATCGAATGGAGTTGTTCGGTTGATATTTGATGCACATGTCTGGAGCTTATTCCCCAACGTTCCGCTGCATAGGTGGATACAAACTTCCTGCGTTTACCTTCGGTGACCAGATACCAAACTTCCGG
Organism: Paenibacillus polysaccharolyticus; assembly: GCF_900102085.1. GTDB lineage: Bacteria > Bacillota > Bacilli > Paenibacillales > Paenibacillaceae > Paenibacillus > Paenibacillus polysaccharolyticus. Next base: position 146,228 of record NZ_FMVM01000007.1, read on the forward strand.
TGTATCAGCAACAGATACAATACTTAAGTCAGTAGGTGCCACGCCAGGATCAGGAGAGATTACGGCAAGAGGAAAGTCAGGTTCAAACGACCCGTTCCGAATATCTCCGGCGGACACCAGCGGTTCACCCGCAGGTATGCCCAGCAGATCAGGTTTGGCTACCAGCACCGGCGAGATGCCGCGCGGAACAGGAATGTTCAGCTTTCGGCGCTGACCGCTTCTTAGTACATAGACATCACCCTTTAGATCAACAAGAAATGCACCTTCGGGATAGAAATCACTGCTTCGTCTGAGCGGTGATGTTGCAGGACTGTTTACAGAAGAGGAACCTGCGGCCCTCTGGCGTAAATCACCTTTTGCCGCTAACGAAGATACGTTCGCTTGAGATCGAGTTTGAGGGTCTGAGTGCGGAGTCTGTGCCAGCCTGGAGGTTTCCGCGATGAGCGCTTGGGGATCTCCCCATTTTTGACTGTAAAATTGTTCATTGCCCTTGTTCACTGTGTTAAAGTCCTGCTCTCCGAGCGCTTTCATGCTGACACTTCCAAAATGATGAATAAAGGCGTCACCTGCTACAGCAAGTCGGTATCCCAACATCCGCACCCGTACAATCCAATCGTCATCCTCAAAGTTACCTACGGCGTAACCCTCATCCAGATACCCTGCCCGCTCAAACAAATCTCTGGAAAACAGCCAGCAGAATCCGACGAGCCGATCCGTCACTCGATGTTTCTCCGGGTCGGGACGATTCTGGTTCGCAGCGAAAGACCACATGTCCTCTACTTCACGATAAGGCACTTCAATCTGCTGATCTCCGCCAATGTAGTTCGTTACAGGTCCTACGACACCAATCTGTGGATCGCTGTTAAGGCACGTCATCATATTCTCCAGCCAGCCCGGGGTAACTAGAGTATCATTGTTCAGCACAACGATATGCCGTCCCTTTGCCATCATCAGACCCTGATTAACGCCTCCGGCAAAGCCCCGATTCTTCTCCAGTGCAGCAACCCTCACCATACCGCCTTTGCGAAGCAGTGCATCGGCCGTACCATCTTGAGAAGCATTGTCTACAACGATGATTTCGTAAGGAGCGGGGGTATGTTTCTCAATGCTTGACACACATTGCAGTACATAATCCCGCTGATTGTAGGTGGGAATGATGATGCTGACACCTTCAAACACAATTCCGAATGAATTCTGTCCCTGAAGAACACCATCTTCGTAACCTCGGTTATATCCTTGCTTGTATAACTTGGTGTTTCGAAGAATACGATGACTCCTTTTGCCTTTCCGTGAAGCATTACGCCGATTACGGCCATCGGCTGCATGAAGAAGAATCTTAGCAGATGTCCCCTTACGATGAGGATGGCTACCCGATAACTGCGCGCCCACTCTAAGCTGACTGCTCTGCTGTGAATTGCTCTGATTATTTTTTCGTACACGATGAGGCTGTATTTCCGATTTCTTCATGTTGCTTCCTCCATTCCACTCGTGCCAGAGGCAGGGTCCCGGTGATCCTGCCCCTGACAACTCACTAGAGTTGAAGCTCCCCTGTCACTAATTTGTCCGCCAAATGTCCGAAATCGAAGGCAACGCTGCCCAGTTCTCCACCGATACGTCTGCATAGCACCACCGCTGGGATGCCCGCTGCGACCAGAGCGATATCAAAGGTGTGCTCAGACGTCAGCTGCATTACCCTCGGAATATCTGCCATGCCTGCTACCGCAGGGATGATGCCTGTAACCTGCACCCCATGCAGTTGTAACAAGGCTCCAAGCTCTGCCGCCTGGCTGCCGATCAGCAGTACACGCCGTCCTTGCAAGATCGGCAGCAACAGACGAGACTGATGCAGACTGTAATTGATGGTGGAACTGGTCAATTTCAGACGGGACCAATCGATTCCGAAATGGCGCAGAACCGGGAATAATAGTCCTTGAAACGTCGGAGCACGTGAGATGGGCACACCCACCCAGTCTGCACCCCGAATCGCTTCCGCAAGCGTCGCGCGGATGTCAGGAGTGGAGCATGGCACCCCTGCATAAGGCAGAAACGGTGCCAACTCCTGCACTTCTGCAGCTGGCAGCACGGTGTCTGCTGCCAGCGTAAGCAGTTCGCCATCACCGAGGCGAACGACAGACAGGGGGCGCTGCGCATCCAGCGCCGCCATGATGTGACCAGCCATTTCATGAGGGCTGGTTAGCCGGGTCAAGCTGGGCGCATACTGGCGGAAGCCCGCCGCGATCAAATCTGCCGCCGCGACAGCGGGTAGAATATGATCCGGCGGGATGTGCTGCGCCACCAGCGCCTCGCCCCCGGCGAATACGCCGTCGCGGTAACCCGCGGCGTAACCGCCGGGCCCTGCCGCCTGCACGGCATGCTCCGCAGCCGGCGGCGGCACGCCGTTTGCGCTGCCCGCACTCGCGGCAGCGCCTTCCCGCCCCGCGGGCACGACGACACCCTGCGGGTGTGTCGTCTGGCGCGGGGCGGGGCCAGCACCGCTGGCAGGCATCGCCTGTGGCGAGCTTGCTTGCGGTGCTGGCTTGGGCGCACGGCGCATCGCCGTGCGCTGCTTGGCGCGGGCCGCGGCGCGCCGGCCCTGCGCAGAAGCGCGCCTGCGCGGGGCGGGGCCTTGGCGCAGGCGGCTCTGTGCAGGCGGGGCAAGCGCTGCCCCGCCTGCCCTGCTCGCTCTCTCACCTGCGGCTCTGCTGCTTCTTCGCGCTTTGTCCGTCTTTCCCACTCCCCGGGCCCTCGCTACTTTGCCCACCCTAATGCCGCCTCCAGGCCGACTTGCTTTGCCCACATTGCCCACATTTCCAATCCGATCTGCTTTGCCAGCGACTATCACACTTCCAGCCATACTCGCTTTCCCAACTCTTTCAGCCGTACTTGCCTTGCCCCTACTCAACACAACTCCAGTCCGGCCTGCCTTACTTATCCTGATCACACCACCCGTACTGCTTCCGCCCTTGCTGCTCCCTGCTCTTACAGTACCTTTCACATGCCCCACTTCCCTGCATTATTCACTTGCACCGCTCTGCCCCCACTCTTCACACCACTCGCATGACCCAGACCTCTTCTATTCTCTACTCTCCCCCTACCTTACACATCCGACATCACTTCCCTGTAATCTGCCCCTTTTTGCCTGTGCGCCCTAAAACACCTCACACGTTATTCTCCTGCCTGCGTAGTCTTACTTCGCCCCGGCAATACCACTGCTCTCACACGATTTCCCCTGAGCATATTAGAGAAAGACCGCGGTCGTTGCACAAAACGCCGGAGCTTACTTCAAGGCTCCGGCGAGGATTCTGTTTCCATCATCTGTTTCCATCATCTGATTCAATCATCGGTTTCGATCCACGCAACGCACCGCGGCTGTATCCTGTTATTTCCGGTTAAGGTAGCTGCCCTTTCATGCGTACAGCTGCCTCCTGGAGCGATTCAAATGTGCCGGCATCGCTCCAATATTTTTGCAAAATGTCATACTCCAATCCGCCGCCGGAGGCATAATGGTTGTTTACATCGGTGATCTCCAGCTCTCCACGTGCGGATGGTACAATGTTATGAATCAGGCTAAACACATGGTCATCATACATGTATATGCCCGTTACACAGTAAGAGGTCTTCGGCTGACTTGGCTTTTCTTCAATGTACGCGATACGTTCCGGATGGTGTTCATCAAAGACAGGCACCCCGTAGCGACGCGCATCGTCCACTCCTTTAAGCAACACTCGCGCCGTACCCGCAGGTTGCTGCATATATCGCTCTACATACGGTTTCAAATCATCGCTGAACAGATTATCACCAAGAAGCACCAAAAATTTTTCGCCCGGAAGAACAAACGATGAGGCCAGATCAAGCGCTTCGGCAATACCGCCAGCCTTTTCCTGAATACGATACGTCAGCCTGACCCCATGATCTGCTCCGCCACCAAGATACTCCGTATACAAACCAGCGGAATGTTTGTTGATAACAATCAGAATATCCTCAATCCCTGCCTGACGAAGCCTGTCGATACCATACATAATCATCGGATGTTTACCGACGGGAAGCAGATGTTTATTGATAAGCCGGGTCAGAGGGTACAGCCTGGTTCCTGTGCCACCAGCAAGAATTACACCTTTCATTCCTTGTTCCCTCCTTCATCGGATATGTCCATAAATTCACGCGGATCGACTTGCCATTTATTGATGAAAATGGAACGGTTACGCTCCAGCAACTGTTTCCATTCCGTATGATCTGTCTTTTGAAAACTCGCACTGCCTTGATGATGTACAAGGACATCACCGCATACTAACAAACGGAAGCCCTGCAACCTAGCTCGATAACAATAGTCGTCATCTTCATAGTGGCCAGGGGAATACGCTTCGTCAAGCCAGCCTACGGCCTCCAGTACACTTCGTTTCATCAGCATACACAGCCCTACGATTCGGCGTACTTCCTTCCACCTGGACACATCCGAAACATTATTGGCAGAGGCTAGCTCCTGAAAATGTGGCACATCCCGAAACGTCATATGCACCTGCTGAATACCACTGGCATAGTTCGTGACTGGCCCGATGATGCCAACATCATCTTCACTGTACAGTGCTGTGCGCATATTTTCGAGCCAGCATGATGTAACGGTAACATCGTTGTTCAGCAAGAGTAATTCATCCCCGCACGCAGCCCGAAGTCCAGCATTACAAGCGGCAGGAAATCCCCGATTTTCGGGTAAACGAACAAACCGGATGCGTTCCTTGGCACAATATTCGGCAGTACCATCCGTCGACCCATTATCTACAACGATGATCTCATACGATGTTGCTTCTCCTGTGTATGTTCGGATAGCCTCGATACAAGGCCTCAGCAACGAGAGTCCGTTATACGTGGGTATAATGATGCTGGTCAGCGTCATCTCACATTCCTCCTGTACGCTACCTCTGCACGGGAAGGAAGGTTGGTCCGAAGGGCATATTCACTCGTACCCATCCATGTTGCCAGTGCTTCCAGGTGATCCCCAAGAATCAATCTGGCAACACCATTACCACTACCCGTGTTCCCGGCACGCAGTCGGTTTGAGCGAATGACATCCACTTGGCATGGAGCGGATACCTTAAATCCCTGCTGGATTGCAAGCATCTGTGCCTTCGGCGGAACGGCCAGCGAAGCAGATTTTACAGCCTGAATCATTCGCCTAGATAGGGCATGGGGCACAGCGGTCATCGAATTCGAACCAAGGTCCCGTCGACCTAATGTATGGTTCAAATAGGCTTTGATTCGGCTGACTTCGTCCTGCTTGGCAAAAGGAGGAAGTAAAGAAGTCAGATCGTTTAACGCTACATCCTGCCCCCGGTCAATCGCGAACAGGAACGGTGCCAGTTGTTCCGCAGGTATAACCATGTCTCCATCCACAAACAAAACGGTCTCTGCATCTGTCATTTTGGCTCCAAGCGCCCGACCCACATCATGCCCGGCTCGTTCCGGTTCATACACAAGTGTAATGCCTGAATGTTGAAGCACGTGTTCCAGACTGTTATCCGTCGTACCGTTTAATACAACTACAATATCGCGGAGGGGTAGACGTCTTAGTTGTACCAGCACTTGCCCAAGTGTGCGTTCCTCATTACAGGCACAGACTACGGCAGCAGCAACATGTCGGAGGGGAAGCGGTACAATCTCTGGTACATGGCCTGAGGAATTCGCATAGCCTTGAATAAACACCCTGCCTGCCTGCAATGCAGCTTCGTAGCTAGTCTGTTCCGGCAGATTCGCCGCGTGTACTTGCCACGTATCAGAAGCATGTTTATTCAGGTTGTCGGAGTCTGCCCTGAATTGTTTGCCTGCAAGCTGGCCTGCTCTCCAAAATGGACGTAGATCCGGCATCACCTTCCGGACATTCCGCCGGCTCCACCCAAGATGCTGGGTACGTGGCGCGCGTTTCCCCTCAGCTTGCTTTCTGCTCCGGGGTCTGCCCGCCGCCATTCGCTTGGCTCGCGTCCGTCTCTTTGCCCTTACTCCTGATCGTGTTTTTATCGCTGTCACCTCCGCATGTTGCCGTCTCTACCGCATAACCCCTCATTTCTTACAACTTCCTATTGAGCCAGACTGCGAACACGTTGCAGATCAGGGTAAGCCCCCCGTGGCCCCCGTGTATCTGTCATCCAGCGGATCGCCTCCAGATGATCGTTGAGTACGATTTGGCTAAGTAGATCAGCACCGCCTCGTTTCGTCGAACGAACAGCATTCCATTTGCCTACAGGCACATGATGAACAGCTTGCACCCGAAGGCCGCCGAATATCGCTTTGGCATGAGCAAGTGGCGGAATTTCCAGTGAAGATATGCCAATGATCTCAAGTGCCTGCCTACTAAGCGCATGAGGAATGGCTGTCATAGAAGCACCACCAAGATCGGATCTGGAGAGCAGACTGTTCAACATATGTTTTGCTTCAACGACCGGATGAACAGGGCTACGTGTCACCGGACCGTTGTAATTGTTCAGTGCAACATCGACTCCATTTAGCACAGCCTGAACGAAAGGTGCCAGATGTTCGGCCGGGATCAGAATGTCTGCATCCGTGAACAGCAGGATCTGTCCTCGGGCTGATGCTGCCCCTACTCTTCGTCCTGCATCATGTCCCAGCGCTTCAGGATAGTGGAGTACCCGTGCCCCAGCCCGTTCAGCTTCATTGGCTGTGCCATCGGTTGACCCGTTTACGATAACCAGTACTTCCGCATCGCGGCATATACGTGTCGCTTCACGGACTACAGCAGCAATGGTGCGTTCCTCGTTCATCGCTGGAATAATCACCGATAGCACAGGCTGCGGGAGAACTTCTCTGTCTTGCTCAGTAACTTCTCCAATCATCTCATGTGCTTCTCTTCGATTGTTCGCATGAAATGAGTGGTTAGGTGGTAAGGAGAAAACATAGGTCTTTGTACCCTTTTTCCTTCTCGATTGGATTCGTCTTTTTTCAGATACCCGTCTGGTATGCTTTTTTCTTGTTTTTGTTGCAAAACTGGCTCTATTACGTTGTTTCCGCAACAAATTCACCTCCCACAATCCATCCTGATCATGCCAAGGGAGTACACGTTATTCTATGTATTCGTGGAGCAGTGGAAACGGCGTATGTCCTTATCTTACTTAGGTTCTGGGCAGGAGTGTAAGTACACCCATCCTGTGAATCGACAAGAATCGTCAATATTTTTAAAAATGACATCTCTTCCCTGTCCTTAGACACAATTTTCGAAAAAATTTAAAATTGTATCTTTTCCAATCTTTTACACTGTGATACTATACGATTCAAGCCACACAATTTACATTTTTAACCTTGTTGAGAACTCACGTTCCCAAAACCTCTTTCTGTCCTTTTATTGACCTTCGGTTAGTTCAGACGTTTGATCTCCTCCGTTTTGTACACAAACAGACCTTGAACTTGAAAGGAGTGATGCCGTTCCCAACCCGACTTCTTCTTCCCGCATTCCACACACGGATTGAACATCCCGGTTCTCCGTAGAACCTTCGGTTTGCCGCAATCACTAGGGGGACAACCCCTGCTTCTTAAACATACTTCTGTTTGAGCCCCTCACTCCGCCCTGCCAGATGCAGACGGAAATCCATCCGAGTTAGGCATAAACCCTTTTTTTCCAAAAAATATGATGAGAATGGGAGAGTTAACAATGAAATTTGCCAAAGTTATGCCAACAATTCTTGGAGGAGCTCTTTTGCTCGCTTCCGTATCCTCTGCTGCTGCAGCGCCATCTGATCTATCCATTCCGCTTGAGGCCCCTTATGCCTCCGAGGAGAGTATCCTTTTGAACAACAATCCTGACGAAACGATCTATAATTATCTTGGTCAACAGGAACAGTTCCTGAACTCTGACGTCAAAGGCCAGCTCAAAATCATTAAACGTAACACGGATACTTCCGGTGTAAGGCACTTCCGTCTGCAACAGTACATCAAAGGTATTCCGGTCTACGGTGCCGAGCAGACCCTCCATCTGGACAAAACGGGAGCTGTGACTTCTGCTCTTGGTGAACTTCCGCCTGTTGAAGAACAAGCGATTCCTAATGACGGAATCCCTGGTATCAGTGCAGAGGACGCGATTAAAGTGGCCTCGGAAGAAGCGACATCCCGGATCGGCGAGTTAGGTGCACCGGAGCTTGAGCCAAAGGCTGAACTCCAAATTTATCATCATGAAGATGACGGTCAAACCTATCTGGTTTACATTACCGAAGTGAACGTGCTTGAACCTGCCCCGCTGCGAACCAAATATTTTATTAACGCCGTGGACGGAAGCATCGTATCCCAGTTTGATATTATCAATTTTGCTACAGGAACAGGTACCGGGGTGTTTGGTGACACCAAAACGCTGACCACAACGCAATCGGGCAGCACCTACCAGCTGAAAGATACCACTCGTGGAAAAGGCATTCAAACGTATACAGCAAACAATCGCTCCTCTTTACCAGGAACATTGTCTACCAGCTCTAATAACGTGTGGACGGACCGTGCAGCTGTTGATGCACATGCTTATGCTGCTGCTACTTATGATTTTTACAAAAATAAATTTAACCGCAACAGCCTGGACGGCAACGGTCTGTTGATTCGCTCCACAGTACATTATGGCTCCAACTATAACAATGCCTTCTGGAACGGGGCACAGATTGTATTTGGTGACGGGGATGGCTCACTGTTCGGTATCTTCTCCGGGGATCTCGATGTTGTGGGTCACGAGCTCACACATGGAGTGATCGAGTACACCGCCAATCTGGAATACCGCAACGAACCAGGAGCATTAAACGAAGCGTTTGCTGATATTATGGGTAACACCATTGAGAGTAAAAACTGGCTGCTGGGTGACGGCATCTATACTCCTAACATTCCAGGAGATGCATTGCGCTCTTTAGCCGACCCTACCCTGTATAACCAGCCTGACAAATATAGTGACCGTTACACTGGCAGTGCAGATAACGGCGGTGTGCACACCAACAGCGGTATTATCAACAAAGCGTTCTACCTTGCTGCCCAAGGGGGTACACATAACGGTGTAACCGTTAGCGGCATCGGCCGGGATAAAGCAGTGCGTATCTTCTACAGCACACTGGTGAATTACCTGACACCAACTTCCAAATTTGCAGCTGCCAAAACAGCAACGATTCAGGCGGCCAAAGACCTCTACGGCGCGAATTCTGCCGAGGCTACTGCCATCACCAAAGCTTATCAAGCTGTAGGACTATAATCGTTAACTGATCCTGTGCAGTGTCTGCGACCTTCACAAAAAGTAAAGCTGAACTTATTATTTTCCCTTCTATATCTTGTGTTAAAAAGTAGCCTCGTTCCGGCACCCCTCATGTCCGAACGGTCAGGCTTACCAAGCAAAAGCGGTGTCCGGGACATACTCTGGACACCGCTTCTGTATATTTTTATGCCGATGGCCCCGCTGCGATCCAGGACAACAAACCATACGTATGCTTGCAATCTGCTGTCCGTGTTACTTCCAGCACAGCTTCATCCTCACTCTGGGATAACAGCGATACCTGGAAGCCACGGTCATTGCTCATGGCTACAATAACATAATGCTCCGAATCAAACGCCTCTTCGAAAACGATCGTCACTTCGGTACACGTTTCATTCTCCGGCAGAACAAAAGCTTCCATGCCAAACTGCTGCACAGCAGGCTGTTTACTCACGCTACGTACCGGCTGGAATGCCAGATGTTCGGCTTGAACAGCACCAGTCTGCAACTGTTCACTGCCTACAGAACCATCACACAAATGCTCTTGTTTGACCGACTGAGGCTCAAGGGTATAGGAGACTGGCACCTCTGTATCAGCCCCTTGAGGGGTGATAGAGTTGGATAAGTCTATGACAGCTACATCCGGTGATAATGCATTTTCTCCATCCGATGCATCTTCAGCTTCAGTGATTCCCGTAGCAGACTCGCCTTCCGTTAATACGGCATCTACTTCCGAATCATTGTATAGCCCAAGCAGCTCTTGAAGATTCAAATTTCCGGCTTGGAATTCAGCAGGCACATCCGGCGACGACTCCGCATCATCTCCCCAGGTAAACAGACCTTCGTTAGGCAGGCCAACCGACTGTATAAACTGTTGTACTTCCTGCATGGCTTCTTGCCTTTTGAACTCGGCAAGCTGTTCCAGCGTTTCTGCACTGACCTGACGAATTGCATTCCAGATCTCTTCACTTAGATGTGATGTGCCCACGATTCCATCATTTAAGTGACTGGACGTGATACTTTGCTCACTTAACTTGCTGCCATCAATAGCACGATCAGCGAGATGCACAGACGAGATCGTGCCCTCTGTCAGTTTACTGCCGTCCACACTGCCATCCTCCAGTTTAGATGCCGTGACTGCACCATCTTGCAGATGAGATGTGTTTACAGCTTCTTCGGTCAAATGGCTTGCCGTGATGCTTCCATCCTCGATATGATCCGCACGGATTGCACCTTCTGCGATATGTGCAGACTGCACACTCTCATTGGTCAAATGAATGCTGGATACCGCACCCTCTGTCAGTTTGCTGCCGCCTACACTGCTATCCGCCAGTTTAGACGTAGTAACTGCACCATCTTGCAGATGAGCTGTGCTTACAGCTTCTTCGGTCAAATGGCTTGCCGTGATGCTTCCATCCTCGATATGATCCGCACGGATTGCACCTTCTGCGATATGGGCAGACTGCACACTCTCATCGGTCAAATGAATGCTGGATACCGTGCCTTCTGTCAGTTTACTGCCGTCTACACTGCCATCCGCCAATTTAGAAGTAGTAACTGCACCATCTTGTAAGATGACGGAACGGACAGACTCTTCTTCCAGATGTTCCGTTCCAATACTCCGCTCCTGAATATGGTGGGAGAAAACAGCCCCATCCTGGATATGACGAGATTGAACTGCACCTTGCTGCAGGTGTGTAGCACCCAGAGATTCCAACTGCAGATGCAAACCACTGATCAGCCCTGGCTGTAAATGTGCTTCTGTTACAGAGAGCGGAGCCAAATGTTCTGTATGCACCGCTCCGGCCATCAAATGATTGGAAGATATCGCCTGCTCGGTAATATGCTCACTGCGAATGACCTCTTCTCTCAGATGAGCGCTATGGACAGACTGAGCAGTCAAATGATCTGATTTTATACTGCCTTCAGCGAGATGCATGGAATCAACGGATGCTCGTTGCAGATGTTCGCTTCCCACTGCCCCGTACTGTAATTCCTCACCAGATACCGAGTCGGTGGCCAGATGTTCTGTCGTCACTGTTCTTTGACGAAGCTTGCTACCGGGGATGCTGCCGTTTGCAAATAATTCTGGCGTACGCACCTCATCGGACAGATGCTCCAGCGAGATCGTATGCTGCTTCAGGTGATATCCACGAATCGTTTCAGCAGGGATATGTTTGGCAACGATGCTTTCAGCCATAATCTTGGCGGAAGTGATACTGCCGTCAGCCAGTTTGGCCGAGGTGACCGATAGATCAGCCAGCTTATCTGTAGAGACACTTTCCGGTGAGAGTTTAGGTGATGTCACAGCATGATCTGTAAGATGTGGTGGAAAGATGGAACCGCCTGCCATCTGTGCTGAAGTCACGCTGCCCGGAGCTATTTTGTCCGTCGTAATTGCCGCACGTGATATGGCATCGGTCTGAACACTGCCCGGCTGCAGGTGAGGGGCACCTACGGCATGCTCTGTCAGGTGCTCGGCTTTCACTGCATACGGCCTCAGTGCTTCGGAATCCACACTGCCGGGAGCCAGATGAGCCGTTGATACGGCTGCTTTGGCCAAGTGGGACGAATTGACCGTACCTGAGGCTATAGCTTTGCTTGTAACCGCACTTGGAGCGAGTTTATCAGCCGTGACACTCTCTGATGCCAGCTTTGCGGTTGTGACTGCTTCATCCTGCAATTGGAATGATCCTACAGAAGATTCTGCCAGATGTTTTTCCAGCACAACACCTGAAGCCAGTGCATCCGCAGACACACTTCCCTCGGATAGATGTGTTGTCTCGATGCTTCCACTTGCCAAATGTATGGAATGAATAGCACCATTATCAACATGAACCGGTGTAATGCCTCGATTGGCAATATGTTCCCCGCGAATCGAGCCTTTAGCCAGATGTTTCCCGAGCACAGCTTCATCGGATATTTTGGAAGCGACAACGCTTTGATCTGCCAGTTTCGAAGCCGTCACCGCCTGCTCCAGCAATTTCGCTGTTCCCACCGATTGATCTGCCAGCTTGCTGCTAATGATCGCTCCATCGACTAGATGCTCACTACCGATTTCGGCATTGCCGATCTGTTCGCTCCCTACAGCAGCAGCTCGAATCTGTACTGATCCGATCGAACCATCCACCAGATGTCGTCCATTCAAGGCATGCTCGGCAATATGCCGTGTATGAATCGAGCCATCCTCAATCTGTTCGCTGCCGATGCTGCTTGCCAGCAATTGATTACGTCCAACAGAACCTTCAGCCAAATGAGACTGTTTCACCGAACCGGCCTGAATGTGGCGTGTATCAATAGATTGCTCTTCAATTTTGCTACCTGTCACCGCTCCATCACGAATCTTGGCACTGGTGACCGCATCATCCGCCAGTTTCGAGGTATGGACAGCTCCACCAGCTAAATGACGGGTCTCGATCCCGCTAATCGCGATTTTTTCACCAGTAACAGCTTGATTCTGGATTAATTCCTCTGTGACGAGCAGGCGACTCAGATGCCTTGTGCCGATGGAGCCATCCGCTATTTTGGCTGCATCAATGACCTGATTGCCCAGCTTCTGTGAGGTAATGCTCCCATCTCGGATTTTGTCTCCAGCGATGGATGCATTTCTGATTTTGTGACCTGATACAGAGCCATCAATCAGATGTTCCTCCGCAATCGAAGCCTCAGCCAGCTTAGCAGAAACAATCGCACCATCCGCAATATGAATACTTGTTACTGCATAATCCTGAAGCGCCTCGCTTCCTACAGCTCCTGATTTCAGCTTGGAGGCGTCCACCGAAAAAGGAGCCAGCTTACTTTCCGTGACGGCAAACTCACTGAGGTCATCTGTATAAATATACTGTCCTTCATAGCCTGGCATCTGGTTCTGGTTTAATTGTTCAAAACGCAGCTTGCCTGTTGAACGGCTTGGGTTATCCTGTTCTTTCACTGGAAGGTGCGCAATGCTTCTGATCTGAAGTTCTTTTTCTGCGCTTTCCTTTTCCACATTATTTTTTTCTGCATTTAATGGGGCAATTTGTTGCGGCTGTTGGGGCTGTTGCTCCTGCACTATGTCTTGCGCTTCCACCACAACTTCAGATTTATTGACCGATGCATCTGGCGTCGTCTGATCAGATGTCGTTACGGTATCAGCAATAACTTCCTTGGAGGCAACTCTATCCGAAGTCGAAACCTCCTCTTTTTTCACTGTTTTTTCCGGCTTGCTGAATTCCAGTCGCCGATCCATCAGATCCAGCTCCCTGAATTTGGGACTGATATGACGCAGTTTAGGCGTCACAACCTTTTTTTTGCCTTTTTTACTCATGAGGCCAGCTCCTTCCCCTAACGTTCATCTCCGGCATCATATGCTTTGAGCTGGGCATCTGCCACTTTTATGGCCCTACTTTTGCACATCCTTGATCAGATTCCTGTCTACTCAGGTTAACGTTACATCTACACTGGCGTAATTAGGCTGTACGAAGTGAAGAGAGAAGGCGGCTGTCCACGCCCCGCATCCGCTCGTTTCATAAGATAAGATGTCTGGACATCAACGGATGTATAAAAGTGCCTCTGCACACCGGTCTGCGTTATCGCGATGTTAAAACCATGCATTGACAGGCCGGCATACTGAAAAAATTCATGGTTGCGCGATAACAATGAAGGAGGAACGGTCATGCTCCAAGAAACGATCGGCATTATGTTCGATTCACGCATGTACCGGGGGATACCGGCCGGAAGGACCGGTCAGGAATCACTCGCCAATTATGAACAGGCTGCAGCCTGTTACGGATTAACGCCTTGCTTTTTAAGGCTGGAGGATATCGATCTGGATCGTAAAACATGTCTGGCTTATGTGAAAAAAGAAGGTCGTTACGTCCGTGAGCGTATACCGCTTCCTTCCGTAATCCATAACCGTGCGCTCCAGCTTCGCCGTGCGGAACAACGACTGATTACACGTTTGCTCCTGCAAGGCATCCAGGTGTATAACGTGCGTAATCGTTATCGGAAGGACCATGTGCATGATATGCTGCGGCAAGACTTTTTTTTAAAAGATCATCTGCCACACGCAGTCAAAGCAACGCCCGAATCGCTCACTTACATGATGGAACATCATAAGGATCTCGTCATTAAACCGTGTAGCGGCAGCATTGGTCATGGCATTATGCGTCTCTTCCAGCAGGAGGGACATTGGAGACTAACCTGTGAAACGAGGGCATCGCGTAAAGGCTGGGCCACCTTCAAGCTGAACCGGGGACAGTTGCCTTGCGCTACACTAAGGCGGATATTCCGTCATGCTTATCTGATTGAAGAACGGGTTCCGCTTATCCGGTATGAGGGAAGGCCCGTTGATCTTAGAGTATCCGTGCAACGCGGGGGAGATGGGGTATGGAGTGTCACTGGCATGTTTGCCAAGGCAGCTCCGGCGCATACGTTTGTCACAAACATCGCGCAAGGCGGCAAAGTCATGACTGTTGCTAGAGCACTTGGTCTGGCCGAACCGAGTCCGGAGCTATTCCAGCTGCAAGCCCGAATAACTATGGTCGCCCTTCGTATTGCTCACACGCTGGCTTCCAACTTGCCTCATCTGGCTGATCTGGGCCTCGACCTCGGCGTGACCCAAAACGGAGGCATTTACTTTATCGAATGCAATGGCAGGGATCAGCGATATGGGTTTCGTAAAGCTGGCATGCAGGAACATTGGCAGATGACATATAACAAACCAATGGCGTACGGACGTCTGCTCGTCAATCACAACTCCAGCATTCCAAGACAGCCACAAACCTATGATCGTGGATTGTATTGATTTCATTCGTGATTTGTGTCAATATTATGCAGAATGGCCGCTTTTGCGGCCTTGAAGTTTGTATTAACCCTAAGGGGGATATTCATGGCAAAAACGCTGTTGCGATTAATGACTGAGCTTTCTTCGCGCAAATGGATCTCCCGGACCGTGGGAGCTTTCTCCAAAAGCCGGGGAAGCAAAGCATTTATCCCTTATTTTGTCCGGACCTATAACATCCCTGTACAGGAAGCCGAGAAGGATTGGAAAGAATATCGTTCCCTGAATGATTTCTTCACTCGCAAATTAAAACCCGGGATGCGCCCGCTAGACCTTTCGGAACATGCATTGATCAGCCCTGTCGACGCTAAAATTACGGCAGCAGGCCCGATTTCTGCAGGAACCATTCTGAATGTAAAGGGACAAGATTATACACTTGCTGAATTGTTAAACCACTCTCCACATCTGGAGAAGTACAAGCATGGTTATGGTTTTGTGCTCTATCTCAGTCCGCGCGACTACCACCGCATTCATGCACCTGTCAGCGGTCGTAAGATGGAGAGCGAGCATATCAAAGGCAAAGTTTATCCTGTGAATGATTTCGGACTCACCCATATGAAATCCGTGCTCAGCCGCAATGAACGGCTTATTACGTATATTCAGCATGATTATGGTGAAGTAGCTGTCGTCAAAGTGGGTGCAATGAATGTCAGCAGTATTCAATATGCCGATATTGACACCCAGACTTGGGCTCAGGGAGATGATCTGGCCTATTTCGAGTTCGGTTCTACCGTTGTACTGCTTATGCAGACCGATACCTTCGAACCGCTCCCTGATTTGAAACCTGGAGATTCCGTTAAAATGGGAGCTTTACTTGGTCGTCTGAAACCCAAACAACCCTAATTTCATACGTAAATAAAGAGGATGGCTCAGCACCTGCAATCAGGTGTTATGCCATCCTCTTTATTCTCTATCCTTCATTTGCCTATAATTCATGATATGAAATGTTACCATTCTAAATTGCCTAACTCAATATCATTTCATGTATACATGCATGGCGCTGCCTCTCTCCGGTTGGAACGCCAGTTCATTATAAGGTGTGGCCATCTCTCCAAACGTTAAAACCATACGTCCTGCAGTTCTTCAACGGGTTTCAGCCGGCGCAGGCGTTTCCGAAAAATACTGCATCCCTTAATGGAATTTCTACGGCTACGAACCCGTCTTTTTCCGTTCATCATCACATGTTCCTCCTTGTAAGGTCATCTGGAATGCTAGTTACTTACCCTAGCCATCCAGCATTGAAACGTTGTGATGTTTGCATACGAGACGCTGACATGGTTTTAACGAATCTCTGACGGACTTTTGCCCGTATATTGCTTGAACTGACGACTGAAGAAAAAGATATCCCGATAACCCAGTGCATCCGCAACTTCGGTCACGTTCATACCGGTATGTACCAGAAGATGTTCTGCCCGTTCAATACGCATACGAATAATATAGGACTGTACCGATGATCCGACAAGTTCCTTGAACTTGATTGAGAAATAACGCGGCGACAGACCGGCTCGCGCGGCCAGATCCTCTACACGATGTGTAATTCCGGGATGCTGGCGAACATAATTCGCTACCTCCTGAATCACATCGGACAACTGATTACTTACCTTTTTCTCCACAGGTTCTTCCGTATCCGCACGCAGTAAATGGATCATCAACTGCTTCAGAATCAGCCTGCTCTCTTCATCACGTCCATACACATCGGACAAAAACAGCCTTACGTAACGTGCAAGTAAATGCTCAAACTCCACAGTCTCCTGCACTTCACGGTAAGACTGAGGCACATCCACAACAGGCTCGTCCACATCGAAATGAATATATGTAAGCACCAGTGGTTTCTGCCTGTTATGCGTTGCGCTTGTATGGTCTCCCGGACGAAACAGGAAACAGCTTCCTTTGCCAACCTCGTAAGGCTGATCATTCAAAATAACCGTGCCTTCACCGCTCCACACGTAAAATAAATCATAATTTTGCATCGGTTTTTCTCGCTTCTGCCACTTCCAGCCCGGTTCACAGACTATTTTGGCGACAGCGGGCAAAATTACAAATGATGACGGCGATGCCTGCAGCATGTCGCCACTCCCCCTTGACAGTTAATCTCTTTAAACACTTATCCCATTATACAGCGGAATTCACTGAAACGAAAATGTACACTTCTCCCACGCGGCTTGCATCCGCCGTATCCCTTCACGAATCTCCGCTTTTTCCAGATGAGCAAACCCGAAACATATTGCAGCATGCCCCGGAGTTAAGCGGTACTGCTCCACATCCCGGAACAAAACGCCCTCTTTATGAACCTCTCTGGTAAACCGTTCATAACTTGCTTGGTCCCCGTTCCAGATCGCATAAATGGTCAAACCGGCATCACCTGGTTGCATGGTGAAGGCTTGTGGCAACCACCGATTCATTTCCTCCACAAAAAAGTCATGCCGATCCCCATATAGCCGGGTTAATCGACGTAAATGCCGCATATATCCACCTCGTGTCATAAATCTGGCTAGTGCACGCTGTTCCAGCAGCGCGGGTGACACCGGTTCATACAGAGCTTTGGCAGCCAGAAGTGGCTCGACCAGACTGCTTGGCAATACCGCATAACCGAGGCGGAACGAAGCAGGCATCGTTTGGGAGAAGGAACCGATGTATATCACGCGTTGCTCACGATCAAGCACCTTAAGTGGTTCAATCGGTCGTCCGCCCCAGCGAAATTCACTGTCATAATCATCTTCAACAATAACGGCGTTTTGTTTTGATGCCCAGTTCAGTAAGGCCCGCCTTCGTTCCAGCCCTAGTACCGCTCCGGTCGGGAACTGGCGAGTCGGCGTGACAAATAACGTTTGTGCCTGCCAATCTTGCGGGATAATACCTCCTTCATCAACTTCAGCTGGTATCACTACACCACCGCAGGATCTGACCGCATGCAGAACGCCTTGATAACCGGGACTTTCCAGCACCACCGGGCTTCCCTCGTGAATGAGTAATTGTGACAACAGCGTAATGCCTTGTATCGATCCACTGAACAGTACGATTTGGGAGGCTTCCGTTTGAATGCCACGTGTCCAGCGAAGATGTGCGGCAATCGCTTCCCGTAGCTCTGGATCACCGGCTGCACCATCTACATCTCGCCAGCCACTGCGATGAACCGCAGCGAGCGCACTTTTCCACTCGGCTTTTGGAAAATGTTCTGGCAGCAAGCGCTGCATCCGAAAATTGAAGACGGATTCCTTTTCCAGTTGAACCTCTTCACGTGAACGTTTGTGTTCTGCGGTTAGTTCGCGAAGACGCTCTCCCCATGGAGATAAAGACAACACCGCTTCGCTATGATCGTTGTGATGCACGGACAAGGATTCCGTAACATAGGTTCCTTTTCCCGGATAAGCATGGACATATCCATCCGCAAGCAACATATCGTATACCTGGGCTACCGACCCGCGTGACATGTCGTACTGTTTTGCCAGTAAACGCGTAGAAGGCAAACGTGCTCCTGCTTCCAGTGTACCTGAATGGATCGCATCCCGCAGTGCGTGATATAACGCTTGATATTTATATCGATATTGGAGTTCGTATGAATCAAGTGGCAGCCATAATTCCATGTGGTTCTCCCCCTTAACATGTCTTCTTGATCTTTACTTCTATGTTTACTTCTATCTTTTCCTAGTCTTGCTTCCTGCTTAAGATCATCTTCCATCCCAATTGGCCTATAAAAATGAATGTAAATTGGATCTATTTTACTGTCAATATTCGTTTTATGGTTATCTTCATGAAAAACAATACTGCAATCCTATTTCTGATATGTTCTAACGGTTTCTACATTCCGACATGTTCTAATACTTACTAAAATAATGGGGGAAATCACATGAGACGCAAAGAATTTTCGGTAGAAGAGGAACAGGAAATCATTACATTTTTGGACCAGTGCTCTTTTGGGTTTCTGGGTACCGTCAGCCCGGATGGAGAACCGAGAGTTACACCGCTGAATTTTGTATATATGGATGGTTGCTTTTATTTTCATGGAAGTTTAGCCGGGGAAAAAATGAAACAGATCAAACAGCACTCGTCCGTCAGCTTTACCGTGGCGGAGGAATTCTCGCTGATTCCTTCTTTTTTCAGTGATCCTGAACTGGCTTGTCCTGCAACCTCGTTTTTCAAAAGTGTCATGGCATCCGGTCTGGCAGAGCGTGTAGAAGATCTTGATATTAAAGGCAAGGTACTGCAGCGGTTTATGGAGAAACTCCAGCCGCAAGGCGGTTATGTACCGATTGATGCACAAGACTCCCGCTACACCGGGCGACTCAAAGCTGTTGCTGTAGTTCGAATCGTACCAGATCGACTCAGCGCCAAGTTTAAATTCGGGCAGAATCTGACGCCTGAACGATTTGATCATATCAGCGGTGAATTGCATAAACGAAACGAAGGCCGGGATCATGAAACGGCTGAAATGATGCGAAAATATTGTCCGTACCATCAGGAGTAACACGCCAGATCCAGCCTTAAATTTATGCTAATATTGCATTCTGACCCCGCGCAACAACGCGGTGAAGTGATATAACTGTCATATTGCGTAATTTCCGTGACGGGGCCATGTCAAGGTGTTATAATGTTAGGCAGTGAATCACAAAGACTTGGAAGGATGAAAAAAATGAATCCACTGGCTGAACAGTTGAACGAAAGTATTCAGGCCGGCAGCAGTCACGTCTACTCCATGCTGTCACAACTCGGCAAAGAAATTTATTTTCCAAAAGAAGGTATCTTAAGTCAATCTGCGGAAGCAGCAAGCTTG
Source organism: Paenibacillus polysaccharolyticus (assembly GCF_900102085.1). Taxonomy (GTDB): domain Bacteria; phylum Bacillota; class Bacilli; order Paenibacillales; family Paenibacillaceae; genus Paenibacillus; species Paenibacillus polysaccharolyticus. Next base: position 166,034 of record NZ_FMVM01000007.1, read on the forward strand.
GCCAAGACCTATAATGCAACGATCGGTATCGCTCTGGAGGGTGGAGTGCCTATGCATCTTCCGGTGATTCAGGAAAAGTTGTCCGCATTCCAGCCGAAGGATCTGTATCCTTACGCGCCTCCTGCAGGCAAACCTGAATTAAGAACCGTTTGGAGAGAAAAGATGCTGAGAGAAACCCCTTCACTGGAAGGCAAATCTTTCGGAAACCCGATTGTAACGAACGCACTAACTCATGGACTCAGCATCGTAGCCGACCTGTTCACTGAAGAAGGGGACGCTGTTATATATCCGGATAAAAACTGGGAGAATTACGAGCTGACTTTCGGAATTCGTCGACACGGCCAGTTGATTCATTATCCATTGTTTGATGATCAATTGAACTTTAACAGCAACGGACTGCTTCAGGCGTTGCTTGCACAGAAGGACAAAGGAAAAGCCATTGTTTTGCTGAACTTCCCGAACAATCCGACAGGTTACACGCCAGGCGGCGCAGAAGCAGATGCCATCGTAGATGCCATTCGTCAAGCTGCAGAAGCCGGTGTAAATGTTGTTGTGGTTACAGATGATGCATACTTCGGTCTGTTTTTTGAAGATTCCATTCATGAATCTCTTTTTGGTAAACTGGCCAATATTCATCCACGTGTATTAACGGTGAAGATCGACGGAGCAACGAAAGAAGAATTCGTATGGGGCTTCCGTGTAGGATTCATTACATTTGCTCATGAAGATGCTGCTGTTTTGCATGCATTGGAGCAAAAAACACTTGGTATTATCCGTGCAACGATTTCCAGCGGGCCACATCCTTCACAGACTTTTGTTCTGGATGCGCTGAAAGCACCGGAGTTTGAAGCACAGAAACAAGAAAAGTTTGAGATTATGAAAGGCCGCGCCAACAAAGTTAAAGCAATCCTGGACAGCGGTAAGTATGGAGACGTATGGGATTATTATCCATTCAATTCCGGTTACTTCATGTGTCTGAAGCTGAAACAAGTCGGTGCTGAAGCACTCCGTAGCCATTTATTGCACCAATATGGTGTAGGCACGATTGCACTCGGTGAATCCGATCTGCGGATTGCCTTCTCTTGTATCGAGGAAGCAGGTCTGCAAGAACTGTTCGATACGATCTATCGCGGCGTGCAGGATCTGCAAACGACATAGCATATAAGTAAATATAACCTTCTAATTTAGACGGTTTCAAAAATAGAACCCTTTTCGGCACATTGCGAAAGCTAATGTCATCGCCGAAGGGTTCTTTTGTTTTCTGGACAGAAGCCCAAAAGACATATACACGGGCAGAGGCCCAATCAGCCTAACGCTATGGCACATAATATACGATGTACGCAAGGGCGTGCCAAACCATCACTCGAAAGGGGTATGACCCATGTCCCAAGTTGAAGATACAAGAGGCGGATACGGATACTGTGGCGTTGGAGGATTCACAAACATTGGTGCCATTCTCGTACTGTTCATCCTGCTCGTCATCATCACAAAATCCTTCCTGTACTAATACGTCTTCGCTATGTATACGCGCAAGACATCATGAGTTTACAGCACACATCAAAAAGAAGGGTATTTCGGGATACAGCCCGAAATACCCTTCTTCTCTTGCTCCTACGTATAATTCACTTGTGATAAATAGACCTGAAGGCTCAGCGAAAGCTTAGACTACTTTGGTTCTTCTACTCGTCCTCTTCCTCTTTGAGCCATTTGCTACCCTGCGAACGACGCATCAGCACGATGACAAGTACACCAAGTATGAGTGCAATGCCTGTTATACTCAGTCCTTCCATTCCTGCTGCCAGCATCGGCAACCACATGAGCAATGCGGCTATAGCATGCAATTGGAAGATGAAACCGAGCACCTGTGAACGGCGGCTCTCTCCTGAGATCGGATAGATCATGATCCAGAAGGATTCACCGTGACTGCGGCGCAGTACCCCCAGTTGAATGCCTGTAAGTAGCAGGAAGAACAGATATACCCCAATTCCGAAGTAACTGCCTGCCGTCCACCAGGAAAACAACATACCCAGGATGATCAGACGCAGAACAATGGTGAATACTTCCGTTCGAATAAATGTTTTGGTCATGAGATATCGATAAGCCTGTCCCGCATTCCATGGAAGACCATTGCCCCATTTACTGAGCCAGCGGCGAGAGTTCACCTTTTGCCCGGACGATGGCACATCGACAAACCAGCCTAATGTACGCATGACTCTGCCTGCTTGTGTCTGCTCCACCTGAATCAGACGTTCCCAAGCGACTCGGTGTTTGACAGGTACACGCAGTGCAACGATATAAACAGCGGCCAGTAGTAACAGAAACCAAAGGCTGCGTAGCGGCGGTTGCCATAACCAGGCTGCAACGGCAAGGATAGCTATGGCCCAGCGGAGTATCCGATATCCTTTGGACGCCCCAGCTTGAACCATCCTCAGTTCTTGCCATGCACCGTAACTGGACAACACTTTCCATAACACGAGAAACAACATGGACCAGCCCAGTGGTTTGGCATCTACATCTGACCTTACATAGAGTGGCCACAAGGTAAGAAATACAAAAAGTAACAACAGCATTTTATAAATTACGCCACGCACAAAGCTGTTTTTCAAATAATCCTGCATCCGGTACTCCTGCGGCCGCAAGAAGACAATATCTGCCGGAAGCAGATATGTACGATAACTGCTAAACAGTGCAAGCGGAGCCAGCAACAATAAAGCAATCCAGCGAATCGGAAATCCCGCAGGAATATTCTGTACAAAGGATGTATACCAAGCGGAGAAAGCGATGACGAGAAACAGAAATACCATCGCTACACCGCTCTGGATGACATAGCCCACATAAGGTAAAATTCCATTCCAAAAACCTGTCCGACGTTGCTTCCATAACAGCTTGAGATCCATACTAATCCCTGCCTTGCACGAGGGAATAGAACATGTGCTCCAGCGGTGTGTCAGGCTCTCCGAACTCCGTACGCAATTCGTTCAGTGTTCCTTGAGCAATGACATGTCCACGATGCAATACAATGAAGCGATCACAATAATTTTCAATCGTGGACAAAATGTGTGAACTCAGCAGAATAGAAGACCCGGCTGCTTTCATCTCCAGCATAAAATCAAGCAGTGAACGAATCCCCAGCGGGTCGAGCCCCAGAAACGGTTCATCAATAATGTAGAGTGGCGGTCCTGCCACAAAAGCACACATAATCATGACCTTTTGGCGCATCCCTTTGGACAGATGTGTGGATAGACTTGTGCTTTTCTCATTCATGCGGAACAAGTTCAGCAGTTTCTCTGTCCGTTGTTTGAAATCCGCCTCGGACACATTGTACGCCCTCGCCGTAAATTCCAGATGCTCCATGACGGTCATTTCATCATACAATTCGGGAGATTCCGGTACAAAGGCCATCGCAGATTGGTAGATCTGTGCATCCTCATCCCGTTTTTTGCCCATTACCCGAACTTCTCCCTGTTGCGGAGTCATCAGACCGAGAATATGTTTCATCGTTGTACTCTTGCCAGCACCGTTTAATCCAATCAATCCGACCATTTCTCCGCGGCCTACTTCCAGATTCACGTCATGAAGCACTGGCCGTTTGGCACTGTAACCACCACTAAGCCCGCTGATTTGCAGCACAGGCGATTGAACATTTTCCATCTATCCCTGCACCCCTTTCATCCGATTATTCCTCAGAGCGCGGCGCTCTGTCTTTGCTCCACTTGGGTGCTCCCTTGTTTTTGCGGTTCTGGTCGCTATCTGTGCGGCCTCCATTAGCACTAGGCTTGCCGCTTGCGGGACGCTGACCCGAATTCGAAATGGTTGCTCTCGTCCCTGGCTTCCGGTTCCCCTGAGCTGGCTTACGATCACGGGACTGTCCTGGTTTCCGCGAGAACGAATGTCCTTCAGGACGCGTATCTGGCCGCGGATCAGCCACCAACACTTTACCGCCGAACAACGTACGCTCCTGCAATTCAATGCCGAGTTCACGAGCGAATTTACGCATGATGAAAATTTGCGTTTCATCGACGATGGACAATACAATTCCTGAACGTCCCATTCGGCCTGTCCGGCCTGCACGATGAACATAGTGCTCTGAGTCAAAAGCAGGGTCATAGTTGATGACCATTGGCAAACCTTCAATGTCCAGTCCTCTTGCCGCCACCTCGGAGGCGATCAGCAATTGAATTTTGCCGTTACGGAAGGCGGCGAGTACGTTGCTGCGAGTCACTTTGTCGGCATCTCCGTACAGCGCAGCTGCGGACAACCCGAGGTGATTCATTTTTGCCTCAACCTCACCGATGTCCTCCGTTGCATTCACAAAGACGATAGCGCGATCCGGGTTATACTGTCTAACAAGACGACGCAACATATCGATCTTGTTGCGGCTCTCTTCCACAAAATAATAATGTTCAAGTCCGGCAGCCGTCGCACGATCCGGTTCAATACCGATATGAACAGGCTCTTTCATCTCGCGCTTAGCAAGTGTAGCCGTATGTTCGTCAATTGTAGCTGACAGGAAGATTAATTGACGGTCGCGCAGCGCGCTTTTCAGCACAAATTCCACGTCACTTACACCGCCGAGCTGAAACACCTGATCCGCTTCATCAATAACAATCGTCGATACATTGTGCATTTTTAGCTTTTTAAGTGTGATCAGTTCCTTCAACCGTCCAGGTGTACCAACAATCAATTCTGGATGTTCACGCAATTTCTCAATCTGACGTTTCACGGCAGCGCCGCCAATCAGACCTTGTACACCGATGCCACGACCCGTACCGTAACGCTGAGCCTCACGTACGATTTGCATTGCAAGTTCCTGCGTTGGTGCAATAATCAGTTTTTGGGTTCCTTTAATATCACTTTTAATGGATTGTAGTAGTGGTAGCAGGTATGCCAGCGTTTTGCCTGTTCCCGTCTGCGACTTGGATACGACATCCTTGCCTTCCAATATAACTGGAATGGTCTGTGCCTGTACCGGGGAAGGTTCGTTAATGCCGTGCTCAGCTAGCAATGCTCCCAGATCCTCTGCTACGCCAATTGATGCAAAAGTTTGATTCGTCATGTATTCCATCCTTTAAATTTATTCGTTTTGATGATTTACAGGCTCAATTTTTTTCGTTTTACACTAAACACTTCGATAGCAGAATTTCCTTCCGATCACTGTTATCCCCAGATTTTTTTTATTCCTTATATTAAGGAGAAATCCGGTGATATGCGTATGCTTCCGATGCAGCTTTCTTTCAGAAAGCTTTCAGGCGACCGCTCCGCTTCTTCAGGATCTTTCTGCTCTCTCCGTTGTCGTGTAAATATATCATTTCGCCTATAAACCTGCTTGTACGCTTAAAACAAAGCCTGTCATCACATTACCTTTCATTATATGCGAAAAAAGCCCGCTTACCAAATCTTATTGCCGAAATGTTCAAGTCTGCGCAAAAAAAAAGAAAAGCCCCTCGGCGGAGCCCTTCTTCATCCGATATATAGTGCACTCGTTACATTCTACTTCTGATTCATTACACCGTGTGACAAGCGGTCAGCCAGTCTAGGAAACAACTGATACAACCAAATGCCAGCTGATGCCAGTCGTGGCAGATTCACTTCTTCCTTACGTTTCTTCATGGCGCGAATCATGTGGCCCGCTACATTCTGTGGTGTCAGCATCAGCCAGCGCACATTGTTTACGTAATTCCCTGAAGGATCGGCACGATCAAAAAACGGTGTATCAATGGGACCTGGATTAATCGTCGTCACAGTGATGCCCGTCTTACGCAGTTCCTGACGTAAGGCATTACTGAATCCAAGTACAGCATGCTTTGTAGCTGTATAAGAGGCTGATTTGGCAGTACCAATTTTGCCAGCCATCGAAGCAACGTTTACAATCTGACCTTTGCCCCGTTCCAACATATGTGGAAGCACTGCTTTGGTACAGCGGACAATGCCCATATAATTCACGTCCATCATCTCATCGAATTCTTGTACAGACATGTCTGTCATGGCAGCAAATTTTCCGTATCCGGCGTTATTCAGCAAAATATCGATTCGTCCGTATTTATGTAACATCGCATCTACAGCCGTCTGAACCTGCTCACTGTCTGTAACATCCAGCGTAAGCAGTTCATGCCGCCCCTGTAGTGAAGCACCAATCTGATCCAGCTTGTCCCGCGAACGGGCAGCCAAAATCGGGATGGCTCCTTCCTCGATCAGCATTTGCGCGCAGAGCGCACCGATTCCACTCGATGCTCCTGTTATAAAAACAACCTGATCTTTCAGCATGGTTGATGTCCTCCCGTAATAAAACACATTGGGCCTCATGAAGGCCTATGCTTCTATTTTACGAGATCATCACCTGAATATCCATCTGTCCAATCCCATCCATCAACAAAGGAATACTAAGCGCCTTCGTTGCAGTAAATGTGGCTAAAATTTCAGATTGCATAACCTGAGGAGGCGTAATATCCACGACAACGCCTTGGTTGGACAGGATTGTACTTGCATTACCACTGATCATGTTACCGAGCTCCGAGATCGCACTTTTACTCATATCGTCCATCTCGGTAATGACAAAACCACCCATCATAGCTGAAACAATTTTCAAGGCCACCGTTTCTTGTATACCAAAAACAATATTTCCGCTCAACTGCCCCGTCATTCCAATCACGATCCAGACATGGTCAGCAATGTACTCTACATTCTTGACGCCAAGATTCCCGGTGGAAGGCGAAACCTGGATGAGCTGTTCAAAAACGTTGCGTGCAGATTCCAGGAATGGGTTAATTACTTCCGCTTTCACTGTATATGTCCTCCTCACACTGGGTTATTGGTCACACACCAAAAGTCCCATATTCATTAAATTTATTATACTTTATCACGTACGAGAATTCATTAAGAATTCAGGAAACCTTGTGTACTATAATTTATCGTCATTAGAATAGCAAATGTTTATAGCTGTTTTTGTCGCTTTACACTTTTGGAAGGAAATATTATTCCCTCATTGACACTGTAAAAAGAAACTAGGACTTTTATACCGGTTATGTATATAGTTAAAATTTTAAATTTTAGCTTGGTTCACATTTATTCCATATATTTAGTCCATTAGTCTACTTTCAAATAGGCATCTGCCCTTCATTGCTCTGATCTCCGTAATCCCCTATAATTTAAGATAAAAGAAACATAACCCGTCACGGAATTCACTGCATGACACATAACATACAGAGGATATTTTGTTGCAAGGAGGCCGTATATGAACATCAGCCAACTCGAAACGCTGATTACTATTTCCAAAACGATGAGTTTCCGTAAAGCGGGAGAACTTCTTAACTTGACACAGCCGGCTGTCTCCGCTCAGATCAAAAGTCTGGAAGATGAATTCAACACCGTGCTTGTCGATCGGAACCAGCCAGTAACCCTCACAGATCGCGGACAGGTTTTTCTGGAACATGCTGAACGGATGCTCGATATTGTAGACGAGTTGAAACAAAAGCTGTCCGACCTTGATGAAACGCCACAAGGACGTATTGTACTCGGAACAACAACGTCCATTGCGATTCAAATATTGCCCAGGGTGCTCTCTTACTTTCAGGATCAATTTCCACTCATTAAAACAAGCATACAATCTCTGCCTTCCGCGCAGATTTATACACAGGTCGAGAATGGTCTGGTGGACATCGGAATTGGATATCTGACAGAACGGAACCCTAACCTTAGTACATCCGTGCTATACTACGATACATTTGAACTTGTTGTATCCCCTTCCCACCCGCTGGCGAAGAAAAAACATGCCGCGGTTGATGTACTGCGGAGCACACCTCTGATTCTCCTGTCCCCGGATACGGTTGGGCGTCGGTTTACGGAAGCCGTTTTCAAAAAATATAACATCGAACCCAATGTTGTCATGGAGTTGTCGAGTAGTGAAGAAGTGAAACGAATGGTGGAGATTGATCTCGGTGCAGCCATTATCTCCAAACAATCCGTTGCACAGGAGCTGCGGCAAGGTACGCTCCGAATGATTCCTTTAAGTGAGCTTGAGGTCAGCCATCCTGTAGGTGTCATCTATAAATCCAGTCGTTATCTGAATTCGGCGATGCATCAGTTTCTGAGTGATCTCAAAGGCATGCCGGAGACTCAATTTATTAGCTCAGAATAAGCCTAGATAAGTTGAACTATTCTTTTTACACGTGAACGGAGAGGACAGAAAAAACCTGAAAAGCGGAGCGCTCGCCTTTATCACCGGATTTTCCCTTCGGAAAGGGAATCAAAAAAATCTGGGGATAACAGCGATTGAAGGTTGTTCTGTCATCGGAGTGGATTGTGTAAAATCTCCAGTTCAACTTAAATAGATGAAAAGAAAGGGTAGGGATTCCATATGAAATTTGATCTTCATACACACCATTTCCGCTGCGGTCATGCGGACGGCAACATCAGAGATTACATTGAAGCAGGCATTGAGGCAGGTCTTCAGGCTATTGGAATCTCGGATCACACCCCTTACTTTGGCAGTGAACTGGAGCAGGCGCATCCACGAATTGCAATGGGTAAATCCGAATTACAACATTATGTAGCTGAAGTGCTCGCGTTAAAAGAAGAATATGCCGGAAAAATTGACGTTTTGCTTGGAATTGAATCCGACTACTTTCCAACACATGCTGAATTGTACCGGACAACGCTGGGACAGTACCCGTTCGACTATATTATCGGTTCCGTGCATCACACGGAGGATATCAGTATTTTCAACAAAACTCGCTGGAACGGACTAAGCAATGCTCGCAAAATTGAAGTGAAAGAAGGCTACTATGCTTTAATCGCAGAATCGGCCCGTAGCGGCATGTTCCAGATTCTTGGACATATCGATGCGATGAAAGGCAATTATCCACCGTTCTCCGAAATTATTGCAGACCATGCGATTGACGAAGCTCTCCAGGTGATAGCCGGTGCCAACGTTGCGATTGAGATCAACACCTCGGGCAAAACCAAGCTTAGTGGCGGTTGGTACCCATCCGATGCTATTCTGGAGCGTGCCAATCACTACGGTGTAAAAGTGACATTTGGTTCAGACGCTCATATTCCGGGCCGGGTAGCAGACGAGCTTGACCTTGTGCGCACACGTCTGCGGGAGATCGGTTTCACCGATTGGGTGTATTTCAAACAAAAGCAAATGCAAGTTGTTCCTCTATAAAAGATGGCGAAACACAAAGATCCCTACGCAGCAAGAATACGCGTGAGGATCTTTTCTTTTCTTTTCTTTTCTTGTTTTATCTAATTCCCTAGTAGATTGAGCACAATATTTCTATAAAAAAAATGAACCCGCTCATCGCGGGTTCCAACAGCATTATCTATTATCAAAAAGGGGGTCATGAGATAAGTTTACCCCTTGTCTGTTAGAGTTCAATTGCAACTATATTTCAATTGTGTAACAAATGATTGAAGTTCGTTTCAGTTACCTTATCCTCTATTACGTTATGAAATTCCCGGCTTGTTCGATGCCAACTTATGAAGCCGTTCGAGGTACAGATCATGCTGGAACTGTTCCCGGTACATACCATATACTTTAACATCCATCGAGCTTTCGAATGCGTTGTCTTCTTCATCGTTCAGTCCATATGACGGAAGATTCCGCTCATAAGTCATGCCCATTTTAAGCAGTACCCGTTCAGAGGAACCATTGGCCTCATAACAGCGTGCTTCAACCCTCCACAGATGAAGCTCATCAAATCCGAATGTCAGCAAACGATGCACCGCTTCCGTTGCCACGCCTTTACCCCAGCACGCCTTGTCCAAGATGTAACCGATCTGTGCAGTCCCTTTTTGATCATTCCACTGCTGAAAAGAGGTAATGCCTATCACTTGCTCTCTGCCTTTCCAACAGATGCCGTAATGCAGTGAATCCAGCTTGGCACTGCTGCTCCGAATCTGGTTTAACAGTTTTCTCGCCCGAATGGGTGGGGGCTGGCTCCCACGATTGACGTAGCGAATCACTTGAGGATCAGATAAGAGTTCAGATAAAGTGATGTAATCACTTTGACGTAATGACCGAAGTACAAGACGCTCTGTCCATAAGGCTGGTAGCCCTTGGATTAGCATATTTCGATTAAGCATGACAATCACTCCTTTGCCTAACGGGCTTTAGTCCGGTAAGACAAGCAAGCTCTAAGGATGATCCGGCATGATACTACTGATTGAATGACATAAATTGTAGTATGTCCTGTCATTGTTCAGCTTTATTCGGTCATGACACTCCATTTACACCATTTACTCTTGTAATCCACGATAAATACCTGAGCGTATTTCACGAATATATGCCTCAAGCGCCGGTACTTCTGATTTTTGTGCGATCCGTACTTCATGTTCAATGTCGTAAGGAACCCGAACAAACTGAAGGTTAAACGGTTTTTGACTATCATCGCCGTATTCCCCTTCAAGAATGCAATATGAAGCCTGCGGAAGATCGAGTGGATTCCCTACGCTGCCAGTATTAAATAGCATTTTCCCGTCCAAATATTGCAGAAATGCATTATGCACATCGCCATAACCCACCACGTCAGCCGCACCAGCCTCTGAATCATCCGTCGGAGGATCAAACATCGCCAGTCGCTTCTCCATCTCATCCCATGGCTGTACGCGATGATATACACTTTGCGGTGAAGCATGAACTAATCGAACAGTGCGTCCGCTTAATTTGAATCCATAACTGAAGGGAAGGCTCGCCAAATAAGATACTCTGTCTGCTCCCAGTCGCTCAGCTTGCCATGTGAAATCACGGACATCCTGATTGACTGCGATCAGTTCATCCCAGTTTCCACGAATGACCACCTCACATGTCGCTCTGACCTGATCCACCACTTCAGCTGGTTGAGGTCCTTTGCCCACAAGATCACCCAGACAAAATATCCTGTTCAAACCACGATGCTGAATATCTTTCATCACAGCTTCCCAGGCAGTCATGTTGCCATGAATGTCGGATACAATTGCTATACGTTCCATCTGGTTACCCCCATTCATGTTTGTTAAGCCTCATCTTTCACTTACATCATCCCGGCTTAAATGAAGCACGGTTAATTCAGGTCTGCATAGAAAACGAATGGGAAGCTGCGTCATGCCAAATCCCCGATTCACGTAAACGGGCATCTGGGGCTTAGATGTATAATGCAATCCCTGAACATATTTGCGTGAACCCCGCGGAGTTGTCATTGCACCGAACCAGGGAAACCGAACTTGACCACCATGACTGTGACCGGAGAGTTGCAAACCAAATCCATGCGGAGCGGCATAATCGGCATAATCCGGTTCATGCATAAGTAGCAGTTTCCATACACTCTCACTTAACCCTGTAACGGCCCCGTCCAAGTCGGGCTCTCCTGTTAACGCATCATCAAGACCTACTACTGCAAACTTCTCATTTCCACGTTCGATAACAATATGCTGGTTGAGTAAAAGGGTAAAACCCGCTTCACGGAACATATTCATGACGTCCTGCTGTTGCTGTCCTCGATAATCATGATTCCCGAGTACCGCAAACTTCCCATACCTTGCTGTCATAGAGGCTAGAATCGGTACACACTCACGCATCGGCTCGGATTGTCTCTCAACGATATCTCCGGTAAAACAGATGAGGTCCGGTTGCTGATCCTTGATCTGTTCTGCCAGCTTGCTCAACTCTTTTCGTCCTGTATGGAAACCAAGGTGTACATCACTGAAATGAACGACACGCAGTCCATTAAACGCTTCAGGAAATGAAGGGAACTTAAGATCAATATGATTGACTTGTAGACGCCGAGGCTCCCAAAGCGCGTATCCCAGTGTCAGCACACTAGCTACCAAAGTCATCACATGTTTTCGTAGTTGGAACATTCGACGAGAAGGGTCATGATCCTTTTCTTTTCCAGGAAAAAGAGGTGCATTCGAACGGTTTGGCCCGTTCGAGTGTCGGGACGGCGAGTTGCCGCTGTTCAACCGTGGTGTCTTTCCCATCATTCCCCTCCTCGGGTCAGTTTTCTTAAAAGTTGTTATAGGTAATATCCATCCCTGTAGTATACCATATTCTGCCTAGGATGCCCGCTTCCTTCGGTTGATGACAAAAGAAGCCGTGACCCGCCAAATTCTGCGCGGGATCACGACTTCTCGAAGAAGCAGAATGAACCTCTGCCTCTCGTTTACAGCACTATACACCCAGCCAACGTTTGAACATATGCTTGGTGGTTTGTTTATTCATCTCAGCGATGGACGTTGTGAGCGGGATGCCTTTTGGACATGAACGCACACAGTTCTGCGAGTTTCCGCAACCTTCAATACCGCCATCGTCCATCAACGCTTCCAGACGTTCTTCTGCGTTCATCTCACCTGTAGGGTGAGCGTTAAACAGACGTACCTGGGACAGCGCAGCTGGACCAATAAAATCAGTTTTTTCGTTAACGTTCGGACAAGCTTCGAGACATACGCCACAAGTCATACACTTGGATAGCTCATAAGCCCACTGACGTTTCTTCTCAGGCATCCGAGGCCCTGGACCAAGGTCGTAGGTACCATCGATTGGAATCCATGCTTTAACGCGCTTCAGAGCGTTAAACATCCGCGTACGGTCAATGACAAGGTCACGTACCACCGGGAAAGTTTTCATGGGTTCAATGCGTACGGGTTGTTCAAGCTTGTCGATCAAAGCTGCACATGCTTGACGCGGTTTGCCGTTAATAACCATGGAGCAGGCGCCGCACACTTCTTCAAGACAGTTGGATTCCCAACAAACCGGCGCAATGGATTTACCATCCTTATTTACCGGGTTCCGCTGAATTTCCATCAGGGCGCTGATGACGTTCATGTTTGGACGGTACGGAAGTTCAAACTCCTCGGTATACGAAGATGACTCCGGGCTGTCTTGACGGGTGATAATAAACTTGACGGTTTTACTCACTGTTGCTTGTTCCGCCATATCGTTGTCCCCTCCTCTGGTGACGATGATTGTATTGCTGGTGTGCAAAGCTGGATGTTTGGGTACTCGGGTGGACGCTCCGGTCGCGGAATGCCCTTTGGATCGCTGTTATCCCCGAATTTCTTTGACCAACCCTTCACAGGGTTGAAATTCGGTGATAAAGGCGAACGCTTCGCTTCTTTCGGGCATTTCCACTCCCTACGCTATTAGTCTTTTGAGTAGTCCCGGATACGTGGTGGAATCAGGGATACGTCGACTGGCTCGTACGAGATTTGTGGGCCTTCTTTCGACCAGCTCGCGATAGTCGTTTTCAGGAACTCTTCATCGTTACGCTCTGTGAATTCCGGTTTGTAGTGCGCTCCGCGGCTCTCGTTACGCAGCAATGCGCCAAGTGTCATCGCTTCAGAAAGCTCAAGCATGTTCCACAACTGGCGAGTAAATGCCGCACCTGGATTGTTCCAGCCGGAGTTGTCGTACATGTTGATTTTGCCATAACGCTCTTTCAGTTCCTTGATTTTGCCAATGGTTGCTTCAAGCTTGTCATTGTAGCGAACCACCGTCATGTTGGCTGTCATCCACTCGCCCAGCTCTTTATGAATCACATAGGCATTTTCCGTACCTTGCATTTTCATGATGCCTTCGTATTTGTCGGTTTGGCGCTTGGTATAACCATCGAATACAGAAGAAGAGATATCAGCGGATGATTTCTTAAGACCTTTGATATATTCAGCTGCCTTAGGTCCTGCCACCATACCGCCATAGATTGCGGATACGAGTGAGTTTGCACCCAAACGGTTTGCACCATGATACTGATATTCACATTCGCCAGCTGCAAACAGCCCTGGAATGTTTGTCATTTGATTATAATCTACCCACATGCCACCCATGGAATAGTGAACGGCCGGGAAGATTTTCATCGGGATTTTACGCGGATCGTCTCCCATGAATTTCTCATAGATTTCAATGATTCCGCCCAGTTTGACATCCAATTCCTTCGGATCTTTGTGAGAGAGATCGAGATATACCATGTTCTCGCCGTTCACACCAAGTCCCATGTCTACGCAAACGCTGAAGATTTCACGCGTTGCGATATCACGCGGAACAAGGTTACCGTAGGATGGATATTTCTCCTCAAGGAAGTACCAAGGTTTGCCGTCTTTGTATGTCCAGATTCGTCCACCTTCACCACGCGCAGATTCGGACATCAGACGCAGCTTGTCGTCTCCTGGAATCGCAGTCGGGTGAATCTGAATGAACTCACCGTTGGCATAATTCACACCTTGCTGATATACCGCGCTTGCAGCCGTACCTGTATTGATTACGGAGTTTGTTGTTTTACCGAAAATGATACCCGGACCACCGCTTGCCAGTATAACGGCTTCGGCTGGGAATGTTTGTACCTTCATCGTTTTCAGATCCTGGGCTACGATACCGCGGCATACCCCTTCATCATCCACAACGGCTTGCAGGAACTCCCAGTTCTCATACTTGGTTACGAGACCCGCTGCTTCCCAGCGGCGTACTTGCTCATCGAGTGCGTACAACAGCTGTTGACCTGTTGTCGCGCCGGCAAATGCCGTACGGTGATGCTTTGTTCCTCCGAAACGGCGGAAATCGAGCAATCCTTCCGGTGTACGGTTAAACATAACGCCCATCCGGTCCATCAGATGGATGATACCAGGTGCTGCTTCACACATTGCTTTAACGGGTGGTTGGTTGGCAAGAAAGTCTCCGCCATAAACCGTATCGTCAAAGTGTACCCATGGAGAGTCGCCTTCCCCTTTGGTATTTACCGCACCGTTGATACCGCCCTGGGCACATACGGAGTGGGATCGTTTAACAGGAACCAGTGAAAATAAATGAACATGGACTCCGGCTTCAGCCGATTTGATCGCCGCCATCAAGCCTGCGAGACCGCCGCCCACAATAATTACATTCGATGATGCCATTGCTAGTTCACTCCCTTAGTAAGTAAGCGTTATTCATAAAATTTAAGATCAGTAAATGTTAGACCAAAACGGATTTTACCGCGTCAATCATTGAAGTTGCTGTTTGGAAATCAACGTTCCGGAAAGCAAACAACGAAGCGATAAACATGATGGATACGAGTACGAACAAGCTCATGCACACATACGAAGATACCCGCTGTGCACGAGGTCCGACCGTAATTCCCCAGCTAACGAGGAACGACCAGAGTCCATTGGCAAAGTGATATGACGCCGCAACCACACTGATCAGATATAAAATAAATGTTACCGGATTCATCACGATGTTATGGATAACACCGCCCAACTCTTCGTGTGTTACGTTGCCGAGAGCCACTTGTACACGCGTCTCCCATACGTGCCAGATCACAAATACAAACGTGATGACACCACTGATCCGCTGCAACGTATAACGCCAGTTACGCTCGTTGCCGTAACGACCCACGTTAGGCTTTGCCTGATAAGCAATGTACAGACCATATACACCGTGATAGAACAGCGGCAGCCAGATCAGAAACGTTTCCAAAACAATAACGAGCGGCAGGCTGTTCAAGAAGGCAACCGCACCATTAAAAGCTTCTTTGCCGCCTTCAACTGCTGAGAAGTTCGTCACCAGATGCTCTAGAAAAAACAAACTGAGCGGAATGACGCCAAGCAAGGAGTGCAGCTTTCTCGAGTAAAACCCTTTCATAAAATGTCGATCCCCTTTCGCTAAATACAACGTTTTCATAAATCCATTCTTATATCATGACACGAATCCTTCTTACATGGGAAGGTTCGACAAATTGTTCCGTTTTGATCAGGTGTGAACAACTTGTGTCACAATTCATGTTACTCCTTTTTTTCTTATAAGGGAATTGCAATATAATTATTAAATGTTATAACCTATAGGTATAAGTGTTGAAACAAAGGTTTTGTAAGGGTTATACCATTGAAACTATGATTTTCCTAACCTATATAACCATTCAAACAACGAGACTAAACGCCATACAATAAAGCAAACGATTAATCAAGGGCAAGAATCACACTCATAATGAAGAGAGGTTTGTGTTCATGTTCGAAGAATTAAACGCATTCGCAGCGGTTGTAGAGCAATCCAGTCTAAACCGTGCATCCAAGTTACTGAATCTGTCTCAGCCTGCACTCTCTCGTAAAATCTCCAAGCTGGAGGATGAACTGGGCGTATCCCTCTTTCATCGCCGCGGCAAAAGATTGGAATTAACCAGCGTAGGCCAACTAGCTTACACCTTCGCCGTCGAGCAGAAACAACAGCAACAGAAATTTCTCACCATGTTATCTCAATACAAGGACGAGGAACAGAGCATTATTACATTAGGAGCGAGTTTGACGACACTTCAGACCACTTTACCTCCACTCGTCAAATCTTTTATGGAAAAACATCCTCATGCAGAATTAAAGCTGTTAACAGGCAAAACCCATGAGATCGTTTCTTTTGTTCGTGATAAAAAAGCCGATGTGGGCATTGTAGCCTCATCCATTAGCGAAACGGGACTCAACTGTGTTCCACTATTTGACGATCACCTGGAGCTAGTTGTGCCGCTAACGCACCCACTTGCAGGCAAAGAAGCAGGTATGGAGCATCTGCAGGATCTGCCGATGATTACGTTCTCCAAAGGCACATGGTACCGCAAACTGACAGACGATCTGTTCCAGCGTTGCACCGTAATGCCTGACATTCGCATGGAGATTGATTCATTTGAAGCCATTATCCGTCTTCTGCCGACCTGTAAAGCCGCTGCCTTACTTCCCAAATCTTATCTTCGTCCACAGCTGCTTGCAGATAACGATCTCGTTGCCGTGCATTTACCTCAGTTGAAACAGACCCGAAGAACAACGTGCATGATCTATGGGGAAAAAGAAAACCTCAGCGAAACCGCCAGACAATGGGTCAGGGAGACTGCTGCATTTTTTACAGCAAAGGCGTCATTGCCCACAAGGAGGACAACAACGCCTTGATATAATTCAGAAGAAGCAGCTTACTGCTCAGCTCTCTTGACTAATAACTTCTTCTTCAAATCGGTCGATATCACCATTATTGCCGATAATGACCATAATATCCCCCATTTGCAGGGAATCCATCGCCGTCGGGGCAATAATCACCCCGGCTTCTTTTTGCAGGGCTACAATGCTACAGTTAAAGCGTACGCGTGCATTCAAGCTAGCGAGCGTTTTATTGTGGAGACAGGCAGGTACCTTCATCTCTACAATACTGTAATCATTGGACAATTCGATGTAATCCAGCAGGTTTGGTGTAACCAATTGGTGAGCGACCCGGATGCCCATATCCCGTTCGGGGTAAACGACACGGTCAATGCCCAGCTTATCAAGTGCTCGTCCGTGAAGAACCGATATAGCTTTGGCTACAACCGTTTTGACCCCCAGCTCTTTGAGCAGAATGGCAGTAAGGATACTCGTCTGAATATCGTCGCCGATAGCAACGATGCCGCAGTCAAAATTACGAATGCCGAGGGAGCGTAGCACTTCTTCATCCGTAGCATCCGCCACGACAGCGTGAGTAACCAGGTCACTCATGTCTTCGACAAGCTCTTCATTTTTATCAATGCCAAGTACCTCATAACCTAGTTCCATTAATTCCTGTGCCAGACTGGAGCCAAACCGCCCAAGTCCAATGACCGCAAACTGCTGTTTTTTCATCGTTCTTCACGAACCCCTCTATCCTAATAATTACTAACCAATTATCATTTTGCCTTCCGGATACCTGTATAAATCCTTACCCTTTTTCTGCCCCAGTGCATACGCAAGTGTAATTGGTCCAAGCCGTCCTGCAAACATGGTAAAACAGATCATTAACTTGCCAAATGTGGTGAGTTTAATCGTCAGGCCAAGAGAAAGCCCTACCGTACCAAAGGCAGATGTCGTTTCAAATAATATCATTAAAAAATTACTGTCTTCTGTCGTACTCAGCACCATCGTCACCGTAATAATGAACAACAGTGCCAGTAGCGTGATGGTGAGTGCTTTGAAAATACGTTCCTGTACAAGCCGATAACGGAAAAAGACGATATCCTCCCGACCGCGCATCATGGCAATGACTGCCCCGGCCATAATCAGAAACGTTGTTGTTTTGATGCCGCCCCCGGTTGACCCCGGTGATGCACCGATAAACATCAATATAATCATGAAAAATTGCGTGGCCTGCCGCAGTCCGGCAATATCGACCGTGTTGGCCCCGGCTGTACGCGGTGTTACCGATTGGAAGAACGAGCCGAGCAACTTGCCGCCCCAGTTCAGACCACCTAGCGTTCGTGGGTTGCTGAACTCGAATACAAAAATGACCAGCGCACCAAACACAATCAATAAGGCCGTCATCAGCAAAACAACTTTGGAATGTAAGGATAGCTTCTTGGTTTTATGATATTCCACCAAATCGGACAACACCACAAAACCGATCCCACCCGAAACAATCAGAAACATGGCGGTAAAATTAACAAGCGGATCGTAGACATAGACCGTTAGACTGCTAAAATGACCAAACATATCAAACCCGGCATTGTTAAACATAGAGATGGCGTGCCAGTAACCGTAATACATGGCCTGCCCGATCGGCATATCAAATGACCAGCGCAGTGCAAACAATGTACCGCAAATCCCCTCCAGAATAAGCGAATAAATCACGACTTTGCGAATCAGCCTCACAATGCCTTCCATCGTGCTCTGATTCATTGCCTCTTGTAAAATCAATCGCTCCTTGAGCGATATTTTCCGTTTGAACGCAATCGCAACCAGCGTAGACATCGTCATAAAACCGAGACCGCCGATCTGAATCAGAATCGCAATAATCACCTGACCCAGCACTGAAAAATAGGTTCCTGTATCCACAACAACGAGCCCTGTCACACACACAGCCGAAGTTGCTGTGAAAAGTGCATCGATAAAGGCCAGGCTGTCGCCGCTTCGGCTGGATGCCGGAAGCATCAACAGCAGTGTACCCAGCAGAATAATGCCAGCAAATCCTAACACCAGAATACGGGGCGGCGATAATCGCATCCATTGAACATTTGCTTTCACTTCAGTATCATCCACCTCTGCTAAAAAAGAAAATAACTCCACCCTGTGGAGCTCATGTATGATTCATAAAAAAACATCATATAATTGGAGTTGATATGCATCCAACTAGAGTTAGTATACTCTTTTACAGGATGCCTACTCTGGATGTCCACTCCGTTAGCTTTGTTAGCTCTTTCCGTTCTATTCGTTCCCTTGTTAGACCCCGGACATGCGGATTTTTGCATATTTGCTTCAAAATTATAAGCGCTGCAACGAATGCACACAAAACGATTTTTGGGTAAATAACTTCGAATTCGTTCAAAACGGGAAAAAAGTTCATACCCGGACAGCAAGATCGGATTTTTTCGATCATTTTCATTTGTTTTCAAAGATTTACACCTGTTTTCGCCCTGTCATTGGCATTGAGGACATGCCCTGTGCTATCTTTACATTACGATGTAATTGAAAAAAGGAGGAACACCATTCCATGAATCCCTTAGGGCAGCCTTTACAGCTTAAGGCTAACTTCAAACGTTTGGGGTTGCTTGCGGTGATCGGCCTGATTTTATTTTTTGTCTTTCAGATCTTTCCTGCGACTTCATCACAAACGACAGAAATTTCGTCTACATCCTTCATTAGCAAGGATCAAGCGATCCAATCTGCACGTTCATTCGCGGCTTCCGTTGATGACTATACGCTCCAAGACAATGCCAGTAAACCCCTAGTAACGTATCAGACCCATTCCGATATTTACGGTTATATGGCGAAGACGAAACAGCTTGCCACGTACAATAAAAAATGGGAAACAACCTATCCTTACGATGTATATCGAGTGCGTTTGCTTGATCAGGACAGTGGGGGTTACCTTAACGTTGACGTACATATGAAAACAGGCAAGGTAGTTGCCTTCAAGCGGATATTGCCTTCCTCCCTGTATACAGCCGTTGAATCAGAGCAAGAACAGGGCATCAGAAGAACTTCAGAGTCACTTGCAGAAGGCAATATGCCATTGAACGAAAAAGAAAAACTCGCGGCTGGAGTTTTGAAAGAATTCGGATATGACATCCCAACACTTCAACTGGATACACGAGATGGCGAGCCGGGTCTGAAGTACACGGATGCAAGTAAAACGATTGGCAACTCCAAGCTAGAATTGAATTTTACATTTGAAAATGGGGCTGTCCGTTCGTTCGATCCGGAGTTCTCCGTACCGAAATCCCACACGGATTATGTTAAAGACCAGACCCAATTAGCCAATTGGTTAACTTACGGTGGTTACGCTTTTCTGACGTTTGTTCTTGGTGTGCTTGCCATTATTTATAGCATTCTGGCTCGTGCAAATACATCGTTCAAACGAGGCGTCGTATTGTCACTGGTGTACTTTGCTGCTTCTATGATTGGTACACTGAACATGTTGCCTCTCTTCCAGGCACAAGGACTTTCAAGCTTCATGTTAGTGTTCCTTATGCTCATTCAGACCGGCATAACCATCGTGATGAGTGCTACGATCTATCTATCGCTTGTCGCTGGTGACGGCATGTGGCGCAAAATCGGATTTAATCCGTGGCCTCGTGCCAAGGAGCCGGGTTACGGCAAATATGTGTTGCAGAGTATGTACACGGGTTATCTATGGGCATTCATTCTGCTAGGTGTACAATCCGTTCTATTCTTTATTCTTGAACGTAGCATCGGCACATGGTCCACCACCTCAGCAGATCAATCGACATATAACATGACGTATGCCTGGATCTTTCCGATTATGGCTTGGATGGCTGGAATCGGGGAAGAGGCCGTATATCGACTGTTCGGTATCCGCATGATGCAAAAAGTTGTGCGTAACACGTTTATCGCCTGTCTGATCCCTACAATTATTTGGGCACTTGGACACACCTTATATCCAATCTATCCAGTCATTACACGACCGATCGAACTGACTGTCATTGGACTGTTGTTCAGCCTAATTATGTTGCGTCACGGCTTCATTGCTGTTGTTTTTGCACATGTCATCTTTGATAGCCTATTGATGGGGCTCAGCTTGATTTTCATGGGAGACGCCCTGAACATGGGTGCCGGAATCTTTTGGATTGTGTTGCCTGCTATTGTTGGATACGTGGTCTACCGTTTCAATCCAAAACAAAAAGAGAAGCCGTATGTCACGACTCCTCATCACGAAGTGCTGCAATAATCTGAGTAGCTAGTTTATCTCCAATAGATAGAGGCCGGAAGTCTTCAACGCTGGCCTCTTTTATTTTGCGTAAAGAGCCAAAATGCTTCAATAGCAGCTTACGCCGCTTCTCCCCAATGCCTGGAATGGCATCGAGTCTAGACGTAACCATCGATTTGCCGCGCTGCTCACGGTGAAATGAGATGGCAAATCGGTGAACCTCTTCTTGAATCCGCTGTAACAGATAAAACTCCTGACTGTCCCGCGGCAGGGCAATCACTTCTGGCGGATTACCAATCATCAGCTGTGATGTTTTGTGTTTGGCATCCTTCACCAATCCACACACCGGAATGAATAGCCCAAGCTCGTTCTCAAGCACGTCTACAGCTGCGGAAATCTGTCCTTTACCTCCATCGACTACGATCAAGTCAGGCTGGGTCAAGTTTTCCTTGAGCACTCGCTCATAACGGCGACGGATAACTTCACGCATTGTTTCATAATCATCCGGCCCCTCGACAGAGCGCACTTTATATTTACGATATTCCTTCTTGTCCGGTTTACCGTCGGTAAATACAATCATGGCAGACACCGGATTCGTACCCTGAATGTTCGAGTTATCGAAAGCTTCAATTCGTCTTAACTGCTCCAGACCGATCCAGCGCCCCAATCCCTCGGAAGCCTTAGATGTTCGCTCTTCATTACGTTCAATGAGGCGGAACTTCTCCTCCAATGCCACCCGTGCATTGTCGAGTGCCATCGTAATCATCTGGCGTTTCAGTCCGCGTTGCGGGATATGCACTTTAATGTCCAACCATTCTTGCAGAGAAGCAGCCATTTGCGACGGGTCCTCCATCTCGGATGGCAGTTTGGCATTGGATGTTTCCTGCAATCCGGTAGCATTGCTCTCTTCTTCCTCAGTTACCTCCGCCCCATAAGCTGCAAGTGTCTCGGCAACAACTGGCATCGAAGCAGCGGTCTGATTCATCCCGATTTGTAATTCTTCTTGCGTGGATTCAACCGTTCCCTCAGAATGTTTATCCTCGGATATATTCGCATGATCCACTTTTGTGGAATCGCTTGTTTCCTGACCAGAGAGCAGTTCCTTCGGCATCTCCGGTAGCAAAATTTCCTGTGGCAAAGCCGGGTTATCACTATAATACTGGGTTACATAGGACATGAAATCATTGTAGGCCTCACCGTAGAACGGGAAGGTGGATACATGGCGTTCAATCATTTTCCCCTGACGCATATATAGAATCTGGACACACATCCAGCCTTTATCAATCGCAAATCCAAAGACGTCACGGTCTCTGGCATCCGCCATCGTAATTTTCTGTTTTTCCATGATCGCATCAATCGCAATCACCTGATCACGCAGCTCTTTGGCACGTTCAAAATACAAATCTTCAGCGGCTTCCTGCATTTTACGCTGCAAGTCCTTTTTAATCTCCTCATGCCCGCCGCTTAGAAATGATCCGATCTCCTGCGAAATCTCGTCATACTGCTCTTTGCCCACTTCCTTCACACAAGGAGCAAGGCATTGGCCCATGTGGTAATATAGGCAAACTTCCTTCGGCATTACACCACATTTGCGGAGCGGATACATCCGATCTAACAGTTTTTTCGTTTGGTGTGCCGCATACGAGTTCGGATACGGACCGAAGTATTTGGCTTTATCTTTCAGCACACGGCGGGTCACTTCGAGCCGCGGATGCTTTTCATTCGTTATTTTAAGATAAGGAAACGTTTTATCGTCTTTAAGCAATACATTGTAACGCGGCATATGTTTTTTGATCAGGTTACACTCCAGAATGAGTGCTTCCATGTTGCTACCTGTCACGATGTATTCAAAATCACGGATTTCGGATACAAGACGCTGTGTCTTTCCGTTATGACTGCCAATAAAATATGAGCGCACGCGGTTTTTGAGCACTTTCGCTTTACCAACGTAAATAATGGTGCCTTCACTGTTTTTCATCAAATAACAGCCCGGCAGGTCTGGAAGCAATGCAAGCTTGTGACGAATCTGCTCCAGTGCCTTCTCCTGTGCGTCTAACTCCTGCATAAATGGATCCATAATTCGGTGGGTCCTCCCTTCCGAAAAAAGTAAAAGTCATGGTTACACAAAAAATTCACACCGACCACTCCAATGACAGAACAACCTTCAATCGCTGTTATCTCCAGATTTTTTTGAATCCCTTTTTAAAAGGGAAAATCCGGTGATAAAGGCTACAGTAGATGCTTCCGATGTAGCTTTCTTTCAGAAAGCTTTTAGCTTCGCTTCTCCAGTTCTTTTCTGTCCTCTCCGTTAATCATGTAAATTTCCAGTTTCATTTTATATTCAATTATATAATATAAAAAATTTATCACATCATTTATATATTACTTTTATATTGTCCTACATATCGCTTATCGACGCAAAACGCCCCCGGCATGTAAACCGGAGGCGATGTGTCAGCCTGCACTTAATTATGTTGTGACTTGCTGCTTATTGATGTTTTTCGATGATTCCTTTGAGAGCTTCTTTAGAGTTCAGACCAACCACTTTATCAACCGGTTGACCATCTTTGAAGAAGATCAGTGTTGGAATGCTCATTACGCCAAAGCGGGAAGCAGATTCTGGATTCTCATCCACGTTTACTTTAGCAATTTTTACGGAATCGCCAACTTCTGTGGACAGCTCTTCCAGGATTGGAGCGAGCATTTTGCAAGGACCACACCAAGGCGCCCAGAAATCAACCAGAACCGTTCCTTCTCCTTCGACTTCCGTGTTAAAGGATTGATCGGATACGTTAACAATAGCCATGAAATTGTCCTCCTTATATATACTTACGGTTTTATTTTAACCTGTAACGTCGTGAACGACACTTCCAGTATAACACATGTGCGTTAGACATGTGAAATGAACAGATAATGTTCATCTTCCCAACATGAAATCTTCACAATTACAGGTGCAGCCAGTCGTCTGCAAAATCTTTACAAACGCTTTCTTTTCCAAGTATACTAAAATTACTCCGGATTGTAGCCCTGCTTGCAGGCCAAGCTGTCAATCCTCAAAGGAGGCAACACTATGGACGCTAATATTCGGATGACCGACCCGCGTGAACATGTGAACGAGGAGCCGCGTAGCGATCTCTTTGATCTGATTATGGGCGTTGTCGGCATGGGCGGCCTGATGACTGTTATCTTTTTTGGTATGGTAATTTTCAAATTCCTGACCGAATAGGATATTCAAGTCAGTTTCAGGCTCCCGCAGACCAGAAAAGCCCGGTTCTCGCATATTGCGAAAGCCAGGCTTTTTTTGGTTCATCTATATCTTAGCTCTTCCCTCGTTGGTTCTCGCCCCGTACCTGAATGACATCCACAAATGGACGAATTCGATCCATCAAACGTTGACCTTTGTTCGATTCCTCGCCATCCCGGTTCGTAAAGCTCAAGTGTTTCTCAAGCCCTTCCAGGTTGTAATTGGAAGTATAGAACGTTGGCTTGCGATTCATTCTATAGTTAAGAATAGAGCCCATCACATGATCCCGTACCCATGGGTTCAGGTTCTCTGCACCAATGTCATCAAAGATGAGCAGATCACAGCTTTTCAGAACATCCGTCATTTCCTTGAGCTTCTGTCCTTCACTGATCATGGATTTCAAATCCTCCACGAAGTCAGGCATATAAATAATGACACCTGTATGACCCGCAACCGCGAGTTCATGTAGCAGATAACACATCAGAAACGTTTTGCCGGTTCCAAACGAACCTTCCAGATACAACCCTTGCGTCGAAAGTCCATTGGCCTTGGTCTCGCTAATATAACGAAGCACACGGTTCACCGCTGGCGCACGCATGCGATCTTTGCCCATAATTTCCACATCATTATATCCAGCGCTTAGAGCACGCTCATCCACATAAAAACTGCGAATCCGCTGTTTGATGATATGTTCATTTTGCCGGGCGATCTGTTTGGAGCAAGGTGCTTTGATATCTATAATTTCGGGTTTACCGTTGAAGTTCTCTACTTCCAGTTTGCAGAAATGACCCTGAAAATCGTTGGGACAGTTGTCGAGTCCCGGACAATTCGCGCAGTTCTTCGAATCTTTAGCATACTGAAACAGCTTGCTCAGATCGGGCATGAGCTGTGTATCTTTCAGTTCAGGATGACCTGCGCGGAACTCGCGCACATATGGATCTTCCAACAAATCCGCCATAATTCGCCGCGACTGCTCACGAAACGAAGGGTTCAGCTGCTGAAGCAGTCCTCCCAAGGATTCCATGACTTCAAGCCCCCTTTTATTAGTATCTGTATTATTGAATAAAGGGACATCCTTATCGCCTTATGTTCAATCATTCGTACTGTTCATTCTATAGAAAAGCCACCAATAACTCAACAGATACATCTGGAAAATCGTCGAACCCTTACAACTGGCGCATCCTCGCCGTTACAATCTCACTCTCGTTGGATTCCGATTGTGTCATGTCGTTAATAAGCCTCTTTCACATCTTGTTGTATAATCTCGATCTCAACTTCTTCCGGACGATATACGGCACGCAGCTTACCCGAGGAATCCGTCGCAAACAGCACCGAGCGATTGCTCTGAAGTTCAAAGGAATACGTAACACCTGTATGCTGATCTCTGATTCGTACCTGCTCATTCCAGGCATATTCCGAAACGAAAATATACAAGTTCCCTTTTGAAAAATGAAGCTTCCGGCCGTATATTCCCGCAATCTGCCCGCCTGATAACCATTCCAGCTCCCGCTCTACACCTGCTGTAGCTGCGGCATAACGATACAGTTCCACAAGCGGCTCATCCCGGCCGTTCAATTCCAGTGGCAATGGGGTCCAGATCAGCTTCCCCTTACCCTCACCCAGTGGTACAACGGTTACCCGATCTGCTTTAGGCGATGGCGATGTTTTCGATGTATTCGATGTTTTCGTTGTATCCATTTCATCGATGGCGTCGGCATCAAGAGAGGGGTGCAAGTGTCCTTTCTGACCATCGGCAAGAAGAACTTGCATTTCTTTGACCACTTCGGCAATACGGCGTCTGCCATAAGTGACACGATGGTTTGCCCCGTTAAGGTGAAGCACCTCCTCACGCTGCACATTAGCCAGATTTCGTTTCCCCACCAACATATCCGCTCTTCTGCTCGGTTTCCAGTATGCATCAATTCCCAGCGGACCGGTGATAAGCAAGCTTGCACCCTGCTTCTCTGTAAATTCTATTAATCGACGGAACGCAGCATCTTCCAGATTATGCGGACTTGGCACGATGACCAGCTTCGGCGGCTGATGTTCCAGTGAATCCAAGTGATATTCCGACAATGCACGGAACGGCAACTTCAGCTCATAGGACAACACCCGGGTCAGCCTAGTCGTCGCATCATATGCCAGCGAACGGTTGGAGAAATCGTTCGAATACGGAAATACGACGGCAATTTGCTCCAGTTCCCGATCCTCGAACAACTCCCGCACCTCTCGCATAAAACGGCCAAAATCATACGATACGTTTGCTTCCGGTTTCTCTGTGCCATCTGCACGCAGCGCCCCGATATGAGATTCATTCGCGTTATCCATATAAAAATTTGTATTCCAGATCCATTGCACCGCACCCGCACCACCTGTCGCAAAGGCATAAGCATATTTGCGTTCCAGTATGCTGTGCAGCTCGGCTTCCGTACGTTTGGCGCGTCCATCTGGCGTTTCCACATACATCATACCGGTTTCCTGGATCAGATTCGGTTTATTCGGTGTTTTGGCAAAAATGCCATCCCAGAGCAGATCATCATTCAGCCACCAGGAATGCACTGTCGTGTAATCCACCTCGCGCTCATAGAAAAACGGGGATGGACGTTGTGCTCCCAAAGCCTCATCCTGTCCAATAGTAACCAGATGCTTCGGAGCCAAATCCTTGATTGTACTGACCAGTTCCTGTGCCCACACATTGTGCATCTCCATGGAAAACAGGCAATAATCCAGCCAGCGAGTGCCTTTTTTGGGCTGATGCATATCCTGTACATCAAAATTGATCTCTTCCGGTTCAGGAATCACCGCATCCGCGAAGCTTGGAAGCTGTCTCGGGGACATATTCCATGCCTCCTGCAGCGATTCAATCATCTCATGACGCTTCTGAAGCCAGCTCATAAAAGCCTGCTGCTCGTACATATCCCGGGATGAACGCGGACCAGCAGAGAAAATACGTGCCGGATCAAACATGGACGGTTCATTGATGAGGTCCCAATCTACATGGGTACTGTGTATGTGCCGACTGACAACGCTGCGAATGAATCGTTTTTGTGCCTCGACGCTTTGCGGGTCCAAATAGGGATTAACTCCCTCCCAGGTCTCGGGGGTAAAAGAGAAGAACGTAAACGTCACCTGCAAACCATGCCGCTTCGCCGTTAAAAAGAAAGCATCGATGGCGCGAAGAACGTCTTCCGCCATGTGACCGTCCACCTGCATCATATTGCGATAAGCTGTCCAGATCCCAGTACGAATCCAGTTAATCCCGGCCTTCGCCATCTGTTCCATATCCCGGTCCCATACGTCCGTATTGGGCAGAAACAGAAATTTCCGCGCGACATCCGAGGTCATGTACGTCATACCGACAACAGGCAGCGGTTGCCCCGCTTGGATAAAATAATCCCTGCTGCGGGTAATCCCCTCCCCTTCCGCAAGCAAAGCCGTGTCCTGGCCCCAGAATCCTTGACGCAGGACACGAATCTCACCGTCCGGTGCCTCTGCTCGGCAGACGATTCGGTAAAGCCCAGGCTCCACAAGCTTCGGTAACGACAATCGAACATATTGCTGTTCGTCAGAAATGTGCATCTCCAGCTGGTGATTCCATACAGGCTCTGTTTGACCGTTCATCCGGTTTTCTCGTACTACGGTCAATGCAAACGTCCATCTCTCGAAGGCACTGCACCTAAATCCTGTCCGTTGGAGTCCAGTCCGTTGAAATCCCGTACGTTGCAAAATCTGCCCCTGAAGGGTGAGCACTACCCGTTCCCCAGGTTCATAAGACGCATAGTTTGGTTTCAAAGACAGCTCCGTTACCCCTTGAGCACAGAACACACCCCATTTCACGATCTCAGCCGCACCGTTCTGCGTCCAAAAAGAGTCGGTTAAGGGCAGATTTACAAATAACCAGCGTGAACCGCCAAAGCTTCCACGTATGTTTTCCCATAAAACCATCGGAGCGGCAATGCTGCGTCCATCTTGGTTGATGCCTGTCAGCAACGCGTGAATCTGTGTACTCATTGTACCCGCCGATCCCATCTGGTGTGGCAGATCGCTTGTTTTGGTTGTATGAGGGACAAGATTCCATGTATCGGCAACTTCTAACAGCTCTTCTTTCCCGGCAAGCAGCGGGATCGATTCGGAAGAAACATACGACTGCACATCCGCTGTCGATACGCCAATCGTCTCATGGATATACAGTTCCTGATGATATGCCGTCTGCTCTGACTCCACGACCCATGTCTCGTGTTCTGCGCGTACAGGCCGCTTGAAAGGGGCCCCGCCGATACTGATCAGGCCGCCTCCCTGATGTAAATAATCCACAATGGCCGTCCAGGCCGATTTCGGAAAATACGGGGCATGCAGATTGATAAAACATCCCTCACCACCTGCCGCCTGTAACGCATCGGCCAGCCCA
The DNA here is from genome assembly GCF_900102085.1 of Paenibacillus polysaccharolyticus. Classification (GTDB taxonomy): domain Bacteria; phylum Bacillota; class Bacilli; order Paenibacillales; family Paenibacillaceae; genus Paenibacillus; species Paenibacillus polysaccharolyticus. The sequence goes on from NZ_FMVM01000007.1 coordinate 194,774, forward strand.
TGTGCGTCTGCAATGAGAATGCCCTTACTTTCCAACGACTTCCAATGTTCCATCGCCTGTCTTGAGGGTTGTTGCCCCTCTATCGGAAAGGCCGGATCACAGAACAAAATCAGCTTAGCCTGAATCGCTGTCGGCGTTACAACAGGCGGCATCGGTATTTTGGGTAAACGCAATTGTTCCATAGATGAGTGCACTCCTTAAACTAGTTTAAGTGGGGCTATGAAGAGCTGAAAAATTTATTTACACTGGACCACTACGATGGCAGAACAACCTTCCGATCGCTGTTATACCCCATAAATATCGCAACAAAGTTTACCGCAGCAGCACGGTTTGGATTTGGAAAGGTTTAAAGGACAGGGTAAACTCGCCGTTGTTGCTTTCCAGCGGCTCCCCCTGTTCTTCAAGTGCATTGGACTGGTATGCCTGCTCAAAGGCATGCGGCCATTTCAAAATAATGCGCTCGCGTTTGCCGGATGATTCATAGAAACGCAGCACCGTTCCTTGACCATCTTCTGCCCGTTTGACCGTATCCAGAATGACATGTTCGCTGTCAAAGGTGATCCAGGCTCCTGTTGCGGGAAGAAAACCGGTCGCCCCTTGCTTTTTTGACCCTGTGTTTGAATGCACATACGATATGTCATGTTCTGGTTGCATTTCAATCTCTTCATGCTGATCTGGTTGTCCTGACATCACCTGATGCGCAATCACTTCGTGATTCAGTTCCGCGGCATGACGTACCGTATGCGCCTTACGCCAGTCGCCCTCATGAGGATACAGGGAATATGTGAATTCATGTGCTCCCTGATCTGCTGTCCGGTCAGGCCATTTAGAGGCACGCAGCAAGGACAAGCGAATCGTACTTCCCTGTACGTCGTATCCGTATTTGCAATCGTTAAGCAGACTTACACCATACCCATGTTCAGAGACGTCTGCGAACCGGTGTCCACAGACTTCGTACTGAGCCTGCTCCCAGCTTGTATTGCGATGTGTGGCCCGTTCCAGAGCCCCAAATGGAATTTCGTAGGTGGCCTTGGACGTCATTACATCGATTGGAAATCCAACCTTCAGCAGCTTGTGATTCTCATGCCAGTCCACCTGTGTTTTGAAATCAATTCGCCGCGAATCGTGATAGAAAATAATATCCTGTATAATGACGGATTGATGAATTTTCCAGCGGAAACGCAGGACATCCTTCACCTGACCTGCCAGCACCAGCTTTTTCTCCAAAAGCTGCGCTTCTCCGGCAGTCTGCTTTTCATAACGATTATCGATATCCCATGCGTCCCAAAGGGTTGGGCGGTCGTGGAAAAAGTGAAACCGGTTGCCCCGCTCACCCGGCTGCAACATGTCGCGTTCCGCTGTTTTATCCCATATGCGGGTCATCTCGCCTTGTTCGTTAAACTGCACATCATAATACGCGGTATCCCATGTATCGTTAAAAATCGTCTTGCTCTCCATGTTGTTCATCGTAGCCACTGCTTCAGTCCCTGCATTCGACTCTTTTGGATGCAGCTCTTCTTGATGCGGTTCACTTGGATGATCCGGCTCAGAAAACAGCCAAAGGGTCTTATAACCGAACGCGGGAATGTCCTCTACAAAAATAAACAATTGATTGCCTTCACGGTCGGATCGCAAGTAATGACCATGCTCATCCACTACGTGGGAGTTGGAATCAGCCCGCACAGGAATTTGCACAACAGCACTGCGTTTCCAGCCCAAACTGTTCAGAACCAGATACGCCGTTGAATCTTCCTGCCCCTGCGTAATCACCTGTTCAGCTAATATAGAAATCCCTTGATTTAGCCCTGACGTGCCCCATTGGAACACGTTCTCGTATTCCTCCCGGGAAGTGACATACGATTCGGTAATGGCAGACCCCGGAATAATATCGTGGAATTGATTGAGCAAAATCAGTTTCCAGCCTTCGTGCAGTGTATGGTGTATCTCCGCTTGCGCTTGTTCATTCATGGCAGGGTAAGCAAGGGTGCCCCAAAGTTCGGCTTCACGATACAGCACCTCTGCCTTGCGGTTGCTTCGTTTGTTCCGGGCATGTGTGGTGTAGGTTCCCCGGTGCAGCTCCAGATACAGATCACCGTGCCACTTGGGAAGTTCAGGTTGCGCAGCTTGGATCTGATCAAAAAAGGCTCCTGCTGTGCTGTACCCGCTCTCCGGTTGTCCAACCATCAGATCAGAACGGTCAATGTATTCCAGCATTTCGCGTGTTACCCCGCCGCCCCCGTCTCCATGCCCGTAAAGCAGCATTTGCTCGGGATGGGCTGCTTTTTGGCGATAAGACTGCCAGTGATCATGAATATCCTTCGGCAGCGTATGTTCGTTAACGCCATGATTGAGATAGGACAGAATCGATGTACCGTCAATGCCCACCCATTGAAAAAGATCATATGGGAACACATTCGTATCATTCCATCCCAGCTTGGTCGTCATAAAATAATCCACGTTGCCATGCTTCAGGATCTGGGGAAGAGACGCGCAGTATCCAAACGTATCTGGAAGCCATTCAATCCGGGAGGTCATGCCGAACTCTTGCTTATAAAAACGCTGACCATATAACATTTGCCGCATCAAGGATTCTCCGCTCGGAATGTTCAGATCCGGCTCTACCCACATGCCGCCAACCAGTTCCCAGCGTCCTTCGGCAATACGCTTTTTCACACGGGCGTACAACTCGGGATCGTTCTTCTTCAAGAAAGCATATAGCAACGGCTGACTCTGAGAGTACACATAATTCGGATACTCGTTCATCAGTGCGTCCACCGTGGAGAAGGTACGGCTCGTTTTACGCACCGTTTCCCGCACCGGCCACAGCCAGGCAATATCAATATGAGACTGCCCCACCATATGCTCCAGCCCCTCTGCATTACCGCCAATCTCGCGTACACGCCGTATCAAACGTTCCTCCAGCTGGTAAACGCCCGCCCCGTGCATAATCTCTTCCTGGCTCATGCCTGCGAATTGGTCCATCGCCTGATAGATCGCTTCTACCAATCGAACCTGCCGAAAATCACTTTCGGGCAGCAGAATCGCCGAATCCCTCACAATGGTCACCGTATACATCAGACTGCGTACAGCCTTATTGGGTCTGACGAGCAGGCTTGTGATGGATGTGATCGGAGGCTGAATGACCGCCTGTTGGTTCAGCGGATCTACGGGTTCCGGTACCGGATCAAACATCTCAATCTCCAGTTCCGGATGGATTCCCACTTTGCACGGATCAAACGAGACATACGTATGGTTGCGATCCAGCCCTTGATAAGAGTGACCATTTACCCGCAGCAAGCCTTCCCCCCGGTATCGAATACGAGTCCATACGGTTGACCCTGCCACGATTCCGGAATATGCAGCTTGGTTCTGAAGAAATAGGTGTTACCCTGTTGGCTTGGAAAACGTTCAAAATCATGGCCTTCGGGGTAATCCCCATGAACCTCATAATCTCCTGGCGTATGATAATAAGCGCGAGTAATGTCCCAACTCCGCAACTGCTGTTGCTCCAGCCACTGCTGTTCGGACAACTCGCGAATGAATCGTCTGATGCGTTCCATAGGTCAGGCCTCCTCTACCGTCAGTTCAATCCACTCTGTATCGTTCACATTACGACCCACATGAAGATGGAATTGCCCCGGTTCTACGACAGGTTTCAGATCACGGCCAATGTATTGTAGCTGCTCTGCCCCAATCTGGAAGGCAACCGTCCGGGTCTCCCCAGACTCCAGCCTGATTTTAGAAAATGCCTTTAATTCCTTGGCTGGACGTGTCATCTGACTAACGATGTCCGCAATGTACAATTGCACAACCTCTGCCCCGCTGCGTTGTCCTGTGTTGGTGATCTCTACAGTTAACGTTACATGTTCAATCGAAGTCATGGATGTACGTGTTAGCTTCGGTTTACTGTATTCAAATGTTGTGTAACTAAGCCCGTATCCAAAGACATAGCGCGGCTCCAGATCCTCTTCAAGATAACGCTTGCCCCTAGATCGTTTCCCGTTATAGTAGACCGGAAGCTGACCCACATGTTTGGGAATGGAGATGGTCAATCTTCCGGATGGATTGACATCACCGAACAATAGATCTGCAATGGCATGCCCGCCCTCTTGTCCCGGATACCATGCCTCAAGAATCGCATCTGCGTGCTCATCTGCCCACGGTTCTGCAATGGGTCGTCCATTGATGTAAACCACGATCATGGTTTTGCCAAGCTTATAGATTTCCTGCATCAGTTCCAACTGTACACCAGCTAACCCCAGCGTCATCCGGTCTATGCCTTCACCACACTCCATGTCATTCCATGAATATTCGGATACGTTGGAAGCGCCCATGACCAGAATAACTGTATCTGCCTCACGGGCCACCTCCATGGCTCGTTCAAAACCTTCTTTGGAATCACCTTTGATCCGGCATCCAGGCGCATAAAGAATCTGCTCTTGTTCTGCATAAACCTGGACTTTAACTCCTTTTTCCACATCGTCATCGTTCTGAGTCCCCGCCAGCTTGCTGCGGATGCCGTCCAGTACAGTGACCACTTTTGACCTCGGCTGCGGAGACGTATAATCCCCAAGCTGATTGTATGCCTGGTCAGCATTAGGCCCAATCACGGCAATACGTCCTGTCTCTGCTGTAGACAGCGGCAGGGCAGAGCCTTCATTTTTCAGCAACACTGCACCTTCCGCTGCCAATTGACGTGCCAATTGAATATGCTGTTCACTGCCGATCACTTCAGCTGTCCGCTCCGCATCCACATAAGGACGCTCAAACAGTCCCAGTCGGAACTTCAATGCCAGCACCCGGCGAACCGCTTGATCCAGCACCCCCATCTCAAGTTTGCCTTCTTCCACCGCCTGCACCAGATAACGTCCAAACATCACGCCAGACATCTCCATATCAATACCGGCCTGAATCGCCTGAACCGATGCATCCATACCATCTGCCGCAACATCGTGCCCGCTTGCCAGCATGTCGATTGCTCCGCAATCCGTAATGATCATTCCGTCAAAGCCCCATTCTTGCCGCAAAATCGTGTCCAGCAGCTCCGTATTCACGGTGCACGGCGTGCCATCAATTTCGTTGTACGCCGGCATAATGGACGCTGCACCAGCTTCAACCGCTTTACGGAAAGGATACAAATCCACTTCCAGCAGCTCGCGCAAGCCCATATGCACAGGCCCTGCGTTACGTCCTCCTTCCGAGCTTCCATATCCGACAAAATGCTTCAGCGTCGCGGCTACCGCATCTTCACTGTCAAGGTGTTCTCCCTGAAGCCCCGTTACAGATGCAGCAGCCAGTTCCCCAATAAGGTATGGGTCTTCGCCAAAACATTCTTCGGTGCGTCCCCACCTCGGGTCCCGCACCACATCCAGCACCGGGGAATAGGTTACCGCACCACCCTGAGCACGTGTCTCCAAAGCCACCGCCCGGCACATGTCCTGATACAGTTCCACATTCCAGGTACTTCCGAGCAGAAGAGGAACCGGATAAACGGTTCCGTCAATCGCCATATGACCGTGAGAGCATTCCTCACCAATCAGGATCGGAATGCCAAGTCTGGAATGGTCCACTGCATAACGCTGAATTAGGTTGACGACCTCTGCCCCCGCCTTGGCAGACAAACCATTCTCCAACGTAACTCCTGTCCACGGATCGGCTCGCAGTGTTCCGTACAACGATCCCACGCCTCCTTTTTCCACCTGTCTCTTGAAGGTTTCGTTTAGCGTAATATTTCCCTGATCCTGGGTATACGTCTGCCAGCCGAAGGGCTGCACAAGCTGACCCGCCTTTTCCTCCGTGGTCATCAGACTTAATAAATGCTCTACTCGTTCGGCAACAGTCTTGCTTTTATCCTTGTATATCATCATGTTGTAACTCTCCATTTCTGTAGAGGAATCCGATTATTCTTTTACTGCACCCACCGTCAGACCCTGTACGAAATAACGCTGGAAAAACGGATAAGCGAATATGATCGGCAGTGTGGCCAGCACAACCATAGCCATCCGGGATGTATCCTGCGGAATGGACTGCATGGCAGCCAGACTCATCGAGCTGTTGGCCGAGTTCTGCTGAATAAATTGAATGCTCGACTCAATTCGCATCAGCATCGATTGCAGCGGTACCAGATTGGGACTATCAATATATAGAAGGGCATTGAACCAGTCGTTCCAATAGCCGAGTGTACTGAACAAACCAATCGTGGCCAGACCCGGCAGCGACAACGGAATGACTATTTTCAGAAACGTATAAAATTCTCCGGCACCATCAATTCTCGCTGATTCAATGATTGCATCCGGCACACTGGTCGAGTAGAACGTACGCAAGATCATGATATAAAAAGCGTTCATCGCCAGCGGCAGAATCAATGCCCAGATCGTATCCTTCATGCCTAACAACTGGGATACCACCATATACGTCGGGATCATGCCACCGTTGAACAGCATCGTCAGAATAGCAAATATGGAGAAAAATCTCCGATAACGGAAGCTCTTGCGAGAGATTGCATAGGCATATAGCGACATCAGAACCAGACTGATGATCGTGCCTAGTACAGTCACCAGAATGGTCACCCCATACGCCCGCAGCAGCGTATCCCCGCTCTGCCAGACAAACTGATAGGCCGCGAAGCTCCATTCCGCCGGAATCAGGCGGTACCCGTCACGGGCCAGCACCTTTTCATCCGTAAACGAGATGATAACAACAAAGATAAACGGAAATACACAGATCAATGCAAAGAGTCCGGCGATGATATTCATCATCACGTTCCATGTAGCAGATACGTGATGGAAGTCGCGTTTTTTTACCAATTGAGCTTGAGTCACAGAGGTTCACTCCTTTCTCGTTTCTTAGAATAAGCTGCTGTCTTTATCGATTTTGCGAACCACATAGTTGGAGATCATCACAAGCACAAAACCTACAACGGATTGATACAAACCTGCTGCTGTGCTCATGCCGATCTCACCGCTGGTTTTCAGACCGCGATAGACATACGTATCGATTACGTTTGTAACGGAATACAGCGTTCCCGAATCTCTCGGCACTTGATAAAAGAGTCCAAAATCCGCGTAGAAAATACGCCCCACAGCGAGCAGGGTCATGATCGTAATAATTGGAGACAGCAGCGGGATCGTAATGTTTCGAATCTGCTGCCATTTGCTCGCACCGTCAATCATAGCGGCTTCATACAGCGACTTGTCGATACCCAGAATGGAGGCGAGGTAGACGATACTGCTGTATCCGATCGTTTTCCACAACGCCACAAAAATTAGAATATACGGCCAATACTTGGCCTCCGAGTACCACTGAATCGGTTCGAATCCGAACCAGCCAATCATCTGATTCAACATGCCGCGATCCATACTCAGGAAGCTGTATACGAAGTAACCCACAATGACCCAGGACAGAAAGTATGGCAGAAACATCCCCGTTTGATACAGCTTGGCAAGACGTTTGTTGATTAGCTCGGAGAGCAGAATTGCAAGTCCAACCGCAAAGACCAGACCTAGAAAAATGATCGTGATATTATATAAAAGCGTATTGCGTGTAATCAGCCAGGCATCATTGGTGCTGAACAGAAATTTAAAGTTGTCCCACCCTACCCAATCACTTTTCATCAGGCTGGCCCAGAAACCTTCGCGACTGAATCGGTACTGTTTAAAGGCTGCGACGGTGCCTGCAAGCGGCAGGTAAGAGAAGAAGAAAAACCAGATGGCGCCGGGCAACACCATGAGCAGCATGACTCGGTTTTTGATTAGATTCTTAAAAAATGTACTCATTGCGGGTATCCTCCTTCAGGCTATGAATGAGAAAAGGATCGAACGCTACAAACAGCCGCCCGATCCCTTCTCTCATTTTCTTACTTGTTTTCTGCTCTCCAGGCATCCAGCTGGCTTTGGGCTTCAGCCATCACTTTCTCCAGTCCGGCTTGGTTGAACTTCTCAATCACTTGCTCCAGATTGGTGGCTGGGTCGAGGGTACCTGTCATCAATGCTGCCCAATATTGTTCTTTCACGTTCTGTACTGCCGTTAGCTCGGCAGATACCTTGCTTGCATCAAAGTTAAAGCTGAGGATTGGCGAATTCACGCCTTCTGCATTGAACTTTTTGAACTCATCCCATTTGTCATCCGGATCATTGCTGTTCAGATAGAGCAACATGTTATTACCGAGAGAGTAGGAAGGCATATCATAGTTTTTGGATTCAGGCAGGTTTTCCATATGAGTATCTTCTACTTTTTTGTAGTGTGTACCCTCGATGCCCGAGTCCACCATATTGCGCAGCACCGGGTCTGTATTCAGCAGGTTCAGGAATTCCATCGCTTTCTCCGGGTATTCCGAGTTGGCCGAGATTGCCATGATGGAGCCCTGTACCGATGTGTTGGTAATGATAGCATCACTTGCCGGTGTGGATACGACAGGATAACCGTAACTTGCCGACCATAGATTGTCTGCGAGCGGCTGGGTCTGTGCACGATCCAGGAACCAGTTGCCCGATGTTGTCAGATCATTGGTAGAGCCTGTTGTTGCCGCTTCAGCCGACACATAACCCGCTTTATAATATCTGTGCATCGTTGTTAGCGCTTCCTTCATTTCTGGTGTTCCCAGAATGTTCACGATCTTGTAATCGGTGGTGTCCAGCTTTATGGCCATCGGCAGGTTCTGGATTACATAGTCGTATGGCACATACGGCACGTAGTTTTTATCCATGGAAAAAGGAGTAATACTTGGCTCATTTTCCTTGATTTTTTTAAGCAAAGGTTCCAGGCTATCTAACGTACGGATATTGGAGGTATCCAGTTTGTATTTATCAAGCAGCGTTTTGTTGAAACGCCAGACTTCCTGCTGCGGCAGCTCCTTATTGGCCGGAATACCATAGTTGTGACCATCTACCTTGGAACCATTCAGGAAAGCCGGATCAATGGTTTTAGTCAGGTCCTGACCGTATTTGGCAAGCAGATCATCCAGTTCGAGGAATGCGCCCTTTCTGGCATTTTGCACGTAGTCAAAACCACCCGCAGAAGTAAAGATAATGTCCATCGGTTCACCGGACGCTACGTTCACTTGCATTTTCTGAGTATAGTCACCCCAGTCCACCATTTTCATCGTCACGGTAGCGTTAATTTTCTCTTTGGTATATTTACTGACTTCCTCCAAGACCTTGTTAACATCCTTCTGCGGTGTGCCGATGGTGTACCAGATCAACTGCACGGTGTCATCACCTGCTCCACCAGAATCGGAAGCCTCTTTGTTGCCGCCGCAAGCGCTAAGAACAAGCGTAACAGCCATTAACAATGAAAGAACGAGCGAGAAACGCTTCTTGGTTTTACTCATTTGCATGATCCTCCCTTTTCGTGTTTCCTTCTGATGTTCCCCTGAGTGCTTTCAACTAACTGCTTTAACCTTATCGAATGAAAGCATTTACAAAAAGAAGATAAACTTAAGGTTTCGAGGTACAAATTAAAGAGAATCAGGCAGTAAACTTGTTTTATCACCAAATTAAATCGCACTGCGCCATTAACCAAACACTTTATAGTCAGTCGGTGAAATCCCCACATATTTGCGGAACTGTTTATAAAAATAGCCGGTCTCCCAGTACCCTACGTTCCGGGCGATCTCATGCACCTTCAGATTGGAGCTGCGCAATTGCTCCTTGGCACGTTCGATTCGATACTTGTTGATATACTCGGCAAACGTCTCGCCTGTCTCTTTATGGAACAGCTGACCCAAATAAACCGGATGTAGATGGTACTGTGCGCCAAGCAGCTTCAAGGAAAGCTCTTCGGCATAATGATTGTCGATATGCTGCAACACCTGATTCACAATAGGATTTCGCATATCCTGAAGCAGGGACTCAATCGTCCGGGCGGCCACCTGCTGCAAAGCGTGCACCAGTTCATCCAAGGTGGTACTATCCAGTACCAGACGAAGTCCTTGCTGATAGATCACCGTTTCCTCCGCATGTCTGATGCCCTCCAGCTCCATCTTGAAACGAATCACCATTTCCAGTGCCGTATTTTGCAACTGCTCAGGTGTAAGTTCATGGCGATGCTGTTCAAAATCGGTGCGAATCCGTCCTGCTAACTGCTCTGTGCTGCGTGACAAAATCAGCTTCGCATAGGCTCTCCAATCTATAAAGAAAGACAGCGCCGCATGGCCTTGTTGATCCAACATGACATGATCGATAACTCTCCGTTCAGGGTAAATCATCACGTACTGGAGTGCCTTCTTGGCTTCTTCATAACTCACTGGAGCCTGATATAGCCCTTTCACCAAACGTCCAGCACCGATATGCAGATCGGGATACCTCACCGCCAGACGGTCTGCCAGCTCCTGCAAACCAAGCATCAGTCTGTCCTTTTCATCCGGCTCGTCTTCAATGTTGGCTACAAGCACGATATCTCCATTCATATCCTGAAATATGTTCAGACCGGAATAATCTACCGCCAGCTGTTCGACCTGTGCAAACAACATCGCTGCCTTATGCGCCTGCGTTTTGTCACGCAACACGGCGACCGCAATACATGGTGCATCCAATGAAAGATTCATGAACCTGGCACGTTCCTCAAACTCTGCTGCGGCAATCTGTCCGGTAAGCCAGCGATGCAAGATATTATCCTTCAACATCTGGATGCCGTATGTCTCCTCCAGACGTGGTGTGACGAGTTGGTCCAGTTTGGTTGCTGTGTTTCGAAGCGTGGATTGCAGTTCATCCACATTAATCGGTTTGAGCAGATAATTTTCGATGCCAAGCTTCATGCCTTCTTTTAAATATTCGAATTCATTAAAGCCACTGAGAATTATCACCTTCAGTTCCGGTTGTAGCTGCCGGGCTTCCTGGATTAGATCAAGTCCGTTCATCAAGGGCATGGAAATGTCCGTTATCAGAATATCCACCGGCTGATCAGGAAGAGCTTGCAAAGCTGCCTGTCCATTGCCTGCGTGATTTACAATTTCCATCCCGAACGAAGACCAATCCACAATATCGTATAATCCTTCAATGATGAACGGCTCATCGTCCACAATAAACACCTTGTACATGTCATACACCTTTCCCTTCCGAATGGGCTGGATATCTCACTCTGATCATGGTCCCCTCTTCAAGCGTGCTCACAATCGTGATCCCGAACTGGGGACCGTACAGATACCTTAATCGGCTGTGCACACTTCGTAGTCCAAACATCTGACCGGATTCCTCGGGACGTTCCAGTTCCTCCTGGATTTCCGTAAGCCGGGAAGGATCAATGCCCTTGCCATTGTCCCGCACTTCAATCTGCAGGGCACCATCCGCTTCTCCCACCGTAATCGACAATCGGTTGTCGCTACGCTCCGTCCGAATACCATGCACCACATAATTTTCAATGATGGGCTGTAGCGAAAGTTTCACCACAGGATGCCCGTAATACATACTATCGATCTGAATCGTATATATAAAAATATCCTTGTACCGGATACGGAACAGCTCCAGATATAGACGGCAGGCTTCCATTTCATCCTTCAGTGTATAATTGGGCTTTTGCTGCACAAGGCTTTTGAACAGGACCGACAAGCTGTAGATCATCTCCCCTACATCTCTCGCCCCTTGGGAAATAGCCCTCATACGGATCACTTCGAGTGTATTGTAGAGGAAGTGCGGGTTAATTCGCGCTTGAAGTGCCACCAGTTCAGTCTCTTTTTGTCTGATCTCTGCCTTGTACACCCGTTCTATATACAAGTTCAATTCATCCAGCATTTCGTTAAAACTGTGCGATATTTGCCCCAGCTCATCCTCTCTGGCATCATCGATGCGTGCAGACAAATTGCCGTATTTTACTTTTTGGGTGAAACGAATGATTCTACGGGTACGCTTGGCAAAGTTAATAATGAAAAAAGCCGGAAGCAGCACAGCAAACAGCAGAGAAATCAGGCTTATGGAGATAATGGTATTGCGAATACCCGCATACGATTCTGCCATCTCTTTCACAGGAACGGTACCAATGACAACGTAACCCTGATCCGCCGACACGAACCTGTTGACATACATGTTCCGTTCCTTTTTCATCGCCTCCATGTCTGTCTGGTCAAACAGGGAATCTGCTGCTTCCACATAGGGATACTTCTTCCCGTAGTATTTCGCGCTGGAGTCGAACAACACCGTGCCTTTGGCGGACAGCACCACAATATCGCCCTTCAGATTGCGCTCGTAGTTGTCCAGGGCATTGCCGATGCCTTTCGAATCAAAAAAGATGAGGAACTGGCCCATATTACGCAAAGTCTGAGTATTGTTAATGGGCACACGGATAGCGTATAACTCAGGGTCCCACAGATTGACAGCCTTGCGAATCCAGTAATTGGGCGCACTGATATTGGGCATCTCCATCGCCATCACATCGGGAATATAAGATCTGGCCACGTTGGTGTTCAGCTTGCGGAACTGTTTGTTTTGATTAAAGGTCAGCAAATCCTGCTTTTCGGCGCTATATAACATGATCTGATGAATGTCCGAATTACGGTCGATGATGTTCTGAAAATGGTTAAGCACCTCGGCCGAATAGTCATCCCGATTGGCGTAATACCCGTTGGTCATATGCTGAACATACTCGGCGTACGAGTGGTTCATCAGATAGGTGACGTTAGCAGATAACGCCTCATTCTGGTGCATATCCCTCACCATGTTCTGGACCGATTCATACTGCTGATGCATGTAACGATCGACATGCTCCATTGCCGCTTTCTGAATTGCCAGCTCCCGACGTATGGTGGAGTCCGATACGGACAGAAAAATAATATACGACAATGTAATAATCGTAACGATCGATATCATCGAAAAGATGAACAGCATTTTCATGAACATATTGTTTTTGAAGAAATTATTGTAAACGCTACCAATTCGCAAACTGGCACCCCCTCTGATGCTGTTTTTCTGTCTTGAATTATAGCATCCGCCCTCTGACATAGACGTATCACCCGCAACTATTCTTTAGTTTATACCTCGGATTCTTTAATTTCGCCCTGTTTCTAGCTGACGATAAAAGCCAAAACAAAAGATAGCCCTCTTCACTCCGTTCGGGGTGAGAAGGGCTATTTCTGCAATACATTTAATCCCTATATTCGGGGTGACTATGTCTGGAGCAGCCGAACAAGTAACATTTGGAACTTGAAGATGTTGTAAACTTAAATGGCGGGACATAACCTTGTGATATCCTCTGGATCAGATATTCGTATTCCGTTTTTTCATTTTGCAAGCGAGTCACGTATGCCACTTTATCACTTTCTGTCCAATTCTCATCGCAATCTTCTGCCTGTGCTTCCTCAATATCATCTTGTTTTAACCGAATACATTCTTCTGCAATTTCAACTGCACGTTCCATTGCATTCGTCTGAACTAGAGCATATATATATCTACACACCCAGTCGGGCGATTTAGAATATGTGTCCCATGATTTTTCAAACCAATGCATCGCTTCGGAAAAACAAGCAAGCTCCAAGTACAGTTCTGCCACATGTACCTCTCCGACAAAATCATCATCACTTTCCAAGAAGGCATCCAGTTTGTGTTTTGCTTCAATGGTATGTCCCAGCTGAATTAAACAGTGAACATGACTATACATGGCGTAATCAGAAGGCCCAGCACTTTTCAAAAATAATGCTGAAGCCTGTTCCAACTCTCCGAGATGATATTTGGCAATTGCTAAGTTATTGTATGCCTCTTTGGAAGGCTCCACAGCAATAGAGTCTGATAGTACAACCGCGGCTTCTTCCCATCTCTCCATCTGAACAAGTAATTCACCAAGCAGACTGTAAGGAAAATGAGAGGTTGGTTTCAACGCCACTGCTTCCTGAGCCAATTCAATAGCTGCTTCGATATCCCCCTCTTCGTGATAATAGATCCAGGACAGATTGGTCAAGGACTGAACATCCCTTGAATCATTCAATGCTTTCTGAAATAAAGCCAACGCTGCATCATAATCATTATTTTCAAGGTATTCGATGGCTTTCTGATTCGTACTCAACGGAGTTGCTCTCCCTTCAAATTGAATTGCGCTCCTCTAATGACGTACTGCTGCACGCCTATGTAAAAAAGCGAGTCACCTCTCATAAGGGACCCGCCTGTATCGTACAACTATAACGTTCCTTTTTGCTTGCTCGCCTGCATCTCCTGAGCAAATCGCATCATCTCTTCAAACTCTTCCTCCGAAACGTTATCCCCATCATGGCTTATGTCTTGTACAATCGGAATTTCGGGTTTGGCTTTGGTTCCTTTACCGTATGTACGGGTACGGGTTCCAGCTGCTCCTGCAGCCTGCTTGCCTTTGACCTTCGCCTGATCACGAATATATTGCACAGCCTTCTCATACGTATTAACCTGCTTCAGCAACATATTGGAGGCAATCGCCTCAACAAAATTACGATTAATCCGTTGCTCGCCGCCCGATACAAGCAATGCCATCAGATAATGAATCAATACGTTGATCACTTCACCAGGTAGCTTGTAACTCAGATCAATTTTTTCGAAAATATCAACCAGATTATCCGGTACAGCCCCCGGGAAAAATGTTTGCAACAACCGAGTGTACGGCTCGTTACGAAGCATCATATTGTATTGATGAATATCACACTTGGTTGCAAATTGCGGTGGCACCTCGACATAATACTCCATCTGAACAACATGCTCCACTGGGGGTTCACCGGAGTCATTATATGCCTGTGGCTCCTCCATATGCTGGCGAAGAGCAACCACCTTGGCGGCTTGCACTGTCTGCTGTTCCTGACGTTTCTTCGTTTGTCTGAATTGCATGCTCGCCTTGTGTTGAAGATCATCCAGCAATAGTTGTCCTTGCGGGCTAAATACACCATCCTCGTCCAACAGTCGGCACACATCCTGCACGCTAAGACTAAACTTGTTCACTACAAAATTGACGATCCCGAGCTGTTCATGATCAAAACGAAGTTGTTCCACATAACGTCGGTTTACCGACTCACGCGGGAAGCGTAAAATAATGTCCGCATAATTCAGTGCATTTTCTTCAACAGCATCATTCGTGCCTGTTCGCTGTGCCGATGTGGATACTTCGGAGAGTGCCTGCTCCAGCTCGTAATCAATGACATGCGTGTTAAGCTCAAATATATCGTAAAAGGGAACTGAAATATTTTCTTTATTGGCTGCAACGTAAGGTGCATCCCCATTTTCAACTGCCGAAAAGCCAGCTCGTAGCGACAACACAGCAAACTTGCCAATTTTGTCCCGTAGCAACAGTGTCAGATGCTGTGTACGGAAAAACTCTCCTGGCGAGAGCGGCGGCTGCAGTTCATACTCATAGATGTAATCATCATTCTCTGGAATATAGACCCGCGATGTCTGGAGAAGACCTACTGCCTCCAGCTTGGACGCCTGTTCAACCAGATATTTACGTCCTTTCTCGCTAGGCTCCAGCCCCAATGTCATGAACAGCCTTCGTTGCTGCTCAAGCGGGGAATAACCGACCTGTTCTCCGGGGAGATGCTGAAATAACAGCCGATACAAGCCAACCGCAAAAGCACCTACCATAGGCTGGTAAGCTCCTGTGAGCATGCGGTCGTCCAGGGCGCTTAATCCAAACTCCCTGTATACGCAGTAGCGATGATGTTCCGTATAATGATGCAAATTCTTCATGCGCATAGCCTGATCTCCTTCTTCCCCAAAGGTTGTTTTTCTATTCTATCATAAATGTCCGATCCTCAAATGCTCAAAAACAGGTAAAAAACCAACCCGTTCTCTCTCCGTTTCATCCTAGGTCGACATCGTTCACGTTTTCGCAGAATTGGGCGAATTTTCAAATGAATAACGACAAAGAGTCGCTAGAATACTATAAAAGCTACAGAGCGAGATTACAAGCGAAAATAGTTTAAATCTATTCATCTTATGCTTATGAAAAAAAGCGTACAAACATTCCCGTACCCCGTTCGTCACAACAAAAAAGCCTTCCCTTTGCACGCGTAAGCGTTTGCGTCAAAGATAAAGACTTTTCCAAGTTATTGCGGCAGATGCCTTCACTTTCCAGTCATCAGAACATTCGATATCCGCCTAAACGCAGTTTCTGAATCGTCCATCCGCTGATTATCGCACCCGCGAGGCCTGCAACCCCTGTCATATAATCGACCAACTGGAACGATCCAAGATGTGACACGAGCGTAGATGAATGATCCCATAAGGAATATACCACCACAGGCAAAATAACGATGACGAACAGATAGGAAGGAAACCAGGTGGTCTTCATAAGCATATTCAAAATGAAACCGATACCAAACATCATCACAAAAAATAATACCATTAATACAAGCACAGGTATAAACTGCATCGGCTGACGTTCACCTCTTCTTTCACACTTTCGGTTTTCCCTTCTGGATAGTAGTAAGTTTACCGCAAAAAATGTGGCGAAGCAACGAACTTTCTGGACAAATCTACCGATTTTCACGAGAAGATCATTTGCCCTCCTGCTTCATATTGGGATACAATATAACGATAAAGCACTAAACCATCCCTTACCGGGATTTGGAAATATAATCCGCAGGAGGAACAATATCCATGAACGAAGCCGCATCAACCCTGGAGGGCTGGTATGCCCTGCATGATTTTCGCTCGATGAACTGGACCGCTTGGAAAGCAGCCGACGATGAAGAGCGTGCTGTTGCCCTGGACGAGCTTCAAGAGTTTTGGAATGATTGGAAAAAAGTCGAGGAGGCTTCCCAAGGCAGCACTGTAGTTTATACAGTCGTAGGTCAGAAAGCTGACTTTGTGATGATGCATCTGCGCGAAACGCTGGAAGATCTGAAGGCAGTAGAGAACGCCTTCAACAAAACAACGTTTGCCAAATACACGACTAAAGCTTATTCATATGTCAGTGTAGTTGAACTGAGCAACTATCTTGGCAAAGAGGGCGAAGATCCGATGCAAAATCCGGAGATTATTGCCCGTCTTAAACCGGTTTTACCACAACGCCAATACATTTGTTTCTACCCAATGAACAAAAAGCGTGAGTTGAACGACAACTGGTACATGTTGTCCATGGACGAGCGCCGTACCATGATGCGCAGTCACGGCATGATCGGCCGCAGTTATGCGGGTAAAGTGAAACAGATCATTACCGGCTCCGTCGGATTTGATGATTGGGAATGGGGCGTTACGCTGTTCGCTGATGATGCGCTTCAATTCAAAAAACTCGTGTACGAGATGCGCTTTGATGAAGTAAGTGCACGCTACGGTGAATTTGGCTCCTTCTATGTAGGAAGCTTGCTGAACGAAAGCACACTGGAAGAGATGCTGAAACTGTAATTTTGTATACATGCAAGAATCGTCCAGCTTGCCTTCTCTTAAGGTAGGCTGAACGATTTTTTATATTTTAAGGACAGCATAAAAAATCACCGCCGGACGTATTGCTCCACGGTGATTTTTTTCATACCTAATTACCTAATTCAAGCTTGATTAGGATCTATATAATTTGAATTGTTTAATGTTTACACAAAAACGGAGAGGACAGAAAAAACCTGGAAAAGCGAAGCGCTCGCATTTATCACCGAATTTTCCCCTTTGAAAAAGGGAATCAAAAAAATTTGGGGATAACAGCGATTGAAAGGTTATTCTGTCATCGGAGTGCTCCGTGTAAACTCATCTTGTTTAAATTATATGAAATCTCAATCCTGCTCCTCTTCATCAACTGCTTTCAGAGATTCGAGGAATTCAGCAGTTGCACGATCACGGTCACGGCTCTTTTCCTTCAGCCGTTCAATCGCCGGCAGAATAAGAATATCTACTTCTTTCTGAACGATGTAAGCCAGGTCATATTGATTCTGTTCCTCCAGGTACCCGCCGACCTGCATCAAGTCGTTGTAACGATCCAGTTCCTCACGGGTTAACAGACCACGAACCTGCACACTGCAATGTCTCATCCGAAGAACCGTCCTTTCCTCAGGACCAGCGGAATACCTCCAATGATAAACAAATAGCGCATATCCACTAATTTTTTCAATTGTGCTGCTTTCCAGCCCTTGTATTTCTTATCCCCAACGACAGCAATCGCTTCCCCTTTACCCAAAGAGGCAACAGTACCTTTGCTGGTGAATTCAAAAGGCTGAGGCTGCTTGTTGCGAATGGCTGCGACAATATTTTTGGCACAGTTCACACCTTGCTGCATCGCAATCTGTGCTGTTGGCGGATACGGTCTGCCCTCCTTGTTAAACACAAGGGAGTTGTCCCCAATCACATACACATGTTCATGCCCAGGAGCACGCAAATATTCATCCACCTTTACACGACCACGCATCACTTCAAGCCCCGCCTGTTCAAGTAAGGAATTCCCTCGAATGCCTCCTGTCCATACGACTGTGGCAGCGTCGATTTTCTCGCCTTCACCAACGATTACGCCATCAGGAAGACATTGCTTGATTGGAACACCAATTTTAAACGTAACCCCTTTTTTCTTCAGTACGTTCATCGCATGCTCCACAAGTTCCGGATCGAACCCCGGCAATGCCGAAGGTGCAGCTTCAACATTATAGATGTGTACATTTTTCGGGTCCACGTCAAATTCTTTGCACAGCTGCGGGATACGATCAGCAAGTTCTGCAACAAATTCTACGCCGCTAAAACCTGCTCCCCCTACAACAAACCGAATACGGTTTCGTTTATTGTCGTTTTTGTACATTGCGAATTGATATTCGATATGTTCGCGAATCAGCCTCACAGAGTTGATGCTACGAATGGTCATCGCGTGTTCCAGCATACCCGGTATACCAAAAGTTTCCGGCTCTCCACCTAGTCCAATAATCAGGTAATCATAGGACAACGTTCCATCCTCCAGAATGACTTTACGATCCTGAAGCCGGATCTCCTTCACGGATGATTTTACCAGATCAATCTTGAATTCATCGATCAGTTTGGAAATAGAAACTCTCGCATGCTCTATTTTATCCGTGCCGGCTGCCGGCATATGTAGATGGGTTGTAATATAGTGATAATCATGCCGATTCACCAATGTGACGTCAGCTTCATTATAGTTGAGTTCCTTCTGCAGCCGCTGCGCTGTCAGAATTCCGCCATATCCCGCTCCGAGAATGACGATTTTGGGAATGCTGCTCATATCTGTACTCCTTCCGGTTTCGCTCGCATCCTTCCTGATAATTGAGGTGGAATGCAAAATGCTCTTACTTACAAGTATTGCTCAGGTCTTATCCAATATGACGACAAATGTAAAATTCGTAAGTGTATATTAACTTCTGTACGTATAATATCGACGATTATAGTTGTGAAATTAACCACAAGTTTCCACAAAACGAGGTTGTTTCTTAACCTGATATTATGACTCTAATTTTGACAAAAAAACACATAGTACAGGTCAAGGATATCTGTATTTCTCGTAAAGATCAAGGTTTTTTTTGTTATTTTTCATAGCCTTTCATTTCCAATTTCATCCTATTCTCACCAGAACTTCATCATTTATTCTCAGATTAGTGATCCAGCTAACTTTGCAACCCAGATTACACCGTTTATAATAGGAAAGACAGTTTGGCACCCATGCAGATTATGTGACGTAATTTGCAAAAAATAATCACTGTTCTCTACCTATTAAAATAAGAAAGGTGTTGTTGATTTTTGACTGCACAGACGTCCGGTCATGAAATGACCGATTTACTTATTATCGGCGGCGGTCCTGCGGGCCTGTTCGCTGCATTTTATGGAGGTATGCGTCAGGCTTCCGTTACACTGGTTGAAAGCATGCCACAGCTTGGTGGACAGCTCGCTGCCCTCTACCCGGAAAAGTACATTTATGATGTAGCCGGTTTTCCGAAAGTTACTGCTCAGGAACTCGTGAATAACCTGATCGAGCAGATGAGCCACTTTAACCCGAACATTCGCTTGGAAGAAAAAGTGGTGTCGGTGGAGAAAAAAGAAGAACAGCATTTCATCGTAAAGACAGATGAGAATGAATATCATGCCAAAGCGGTTATTATCACGGCGGGTGTTGGTGCATTTGAACCTCGTCGCCTTGAACTCGAAGGTGCAGCGAAGTTTGAGAAAACCAACCTGCATTACTTCATCAGTGATTTAAACGCTTTTGCCGGTAAAAAAGTTTTGATTAGCGGCGGGGGAGATTCTGCTGTAGACTGGGCTCTTATGCTTGAGCCGATTGCTGAACAGGTTACTCTGATTCACCGCCGGGACAAATTCCGTGCACATGAGCACAGTGTGGAAAACCTGATGAACTCCAAAGTTAACGTTGTGACACCGACTGAAATTACGGAACTTCACGGAGATGACACCATTACCAAGGTTACTCTTGCTCATGTTAAGACGAAAGAAACACAGGAAATTGAAGTGGATGATGTTATTGTTAACTTTGGTTTCGTATCCTCCCTCGGTCCAATTGCTGAATGGGGTATCGAAATTGACAGCAATTCCATCGTTGTCGACTCCCGCATGGAAACGTCTATTCCTGGTATTTTTGCTGCCGGCGATATTACGACGTATCCAGGCAAGCTGAAACTGATTGCTGTTGGCTTCGGTGAAGCTCCAACTGCAGTAAATAATGCAAAAGTATACTTCGATCCGGATGCCAAATTGTCTCCTGGACACAGCAGTAATATGAAACGCTAATTCAAAGCAATCACATAATATGGTACAAAAAAGGGTATCTTACTCCTGAGCAATCTCATGATCAGGAGGGATACCCTTGTCTTATATATGCCCGCTGTGTAACGGTCTGGTTGTACCGGAGCAGGCTTGTCCCCACTGCTTTCAGGGACTGTCAGAATGCGGCAAATTAGACGACTACACCGGACCATACAGCCCCTACGAACTTCAAGCTTCCTCTGACATGGCAGACGAAACCGAGAGCGTTTGCAATCACTTGATGTATTGTCACCATTGTCAGACAAGTATGCTACTGCCTGTCTCTTTATGGGACTTGTCCGGAAACCTGTAACATTGCCTGCAATGAGGATCTCTAGTGAAGTATGGCAGATACGTCAGTACCCAGTTTGCGCTTATGGATTTCTGCCAATAGCAGCGCGATGAAATCTCTTTCGAGATCCAATTCGATCGCTTTATGGTAGGAATCCAACAACATCTCATCGGATAACATAGCCATTTCCCGCCACAACCTTTCCTTTATTTTCCTCAAAACTATCATATCAGAGATCGGACAAGAGAACAAGCGTTCTTGTTATCCACAACAACGTGTGGAAATCCTGTGTATAGTTTGTTGATAATTGGAAAAAACATAGAATATATATCAGTGGATAATGTGGACATTAATTATACACAGGATAGATAACATCTCTATGAAATTCGGGATTCAAAGAAAATTTAGAGCAATTTTCATATTTTCCACGAACGCTCCGAATGTATTACCCAAAAGTGAAAATTTTCAAACGCTTTTCATCCAATTTCTCTTGTATATACTATCGGTTTTTCTCCCGTTTTCTTTAACTTTTCCAGTAATTTTCATTGAGGTCTGGTATTCACTTCCAAAATCCATATTCTGCCCGAGTGATCCAGTCCATAATCAAATCCCAACTGTCCTATGCCAGGGAACTGACTTTCCATGATATGTGTGCAAGTCAATGTTAAAGAACGCATCTCCTGCCGCTTGTATCGATTAGCAATGTGAGGCAGGGATAAGGCAAGTGCTCTTTTGCCTGACAGCATGGTTCCCCCCTTACTCAGATTCGTTACACACAGACCTGGACGTGCAAGTCTTCCAACCAAAGAACGAAATACCCAGCCCTGTCCCGTCTTCACTACCTTAACTCTGTAATCCACAGGCCTTCCATGAATGGTTGCGAGATGAATTCCTTGTTGAATGATATATCTTCGCTTGGCCTTTACCCTTACAAGGGAGCGATACATCTTAGTAAAGCTTGCAAAAGAACGAGTAACTTTCATATGTGTATATCTAAAAGCCCCGCCGCTGCTGGATACCCGGATCACGCCGTACCCACCGCCTCCAACAACGGGTTTAATATATACCATTCCATAACGTTGCAGCATGTACAGCAGGTTACCTGGATTAAAAACTTTTGTTTGCGGGATATGAGCAGCAGCTACCGGATATTTCATCAGTGCAGCAGTTTTCCGCCATTTGCTTGCTAACTGTCTCGACATAGGTTGATCTCCTCTCTCCAAACCATGATCCTTCTTTATACATACTCACTCCAAGCATGGTTTTCTTGGATGATTGTCCAAGGCAAAGGCCCCTTTTCTGTGGAACATGTCCTGCTATGCTAAGCGGATTCCAGGACAAACACCCGTTTACTTTTCAAACGGTTCAATCTGTCGTATGCTACTAAAGAATGACTTGTTTTGGCTAAAAATGAGGATCTAAGGAGCGTTCAAAAGACATGGAAGCATTTTTCAAATCACTTTATGGCGTGGCCTATTTCGCAATGTCCATTGTATTGGTCGCGGTGACGATACTTCTCTTCGTGATCGGTATTCGTCTGTTTATCAAAAAACGCAATCGTGGCTTTGCCGTAAGTTGTATTTTATTTGCCTGTTTCATCGTCTTTATCATCGTTGTAATGTTCACCACGCCCTTCTCTGCCACGCCTCCAGGCTCACCGGAAGCCCTGGCTGCCCTGTTACATTACGGGTAACCGACCTTTGTAGAAGGAGATGCTTATGACACGAAATAATAAAACACTTGGAATTGTTGATATTGGCTCAAACTCCATTCGTCTAGTGATCTATGAGGTGAGTGAAGACGGAGCGTACCGCATTATTCATGAAGACAAATATGCTGCCCGGCTAAGCGGGGTTGTGGAATCGGATGGCAGTATCCTAAGATCATCTCTATCCACTGCCATAACCGTCCTTCGGCAATTTAAAGCCACCTGTGAGACTTATCAGACTGAACTGATTCGGGCGGCAGCAACTGCCGCGATCCGCAATGCGACCAACGCGGAGCAGATTATTGCATGGCTGGAAAATGAAACTGGACTTACGATTGAATGTGTCTCGGGAGATCGTGAGGCCTATTACGGATTCCTGGGCGTGATACAGTCGATTGACCTGACCGACGGTTTTGTCGTTGACATTGGAGGGGGCAGTACGGAGATCACCGTGTTCCGCAATCGCGAAAGATTGCACAGTGTCTCGCTGCCAATCGGTGCCGTGAATTCACATGCCCGTTATGGAGGCGAGGATCAATGGACCGAAGCCAATGAACAATCCCTTTGCAATGAAGTTATTGAAGCATTAAAGGGACAGACTTGGACTCAGGAACATCCCGGTTTGCCACTCATTGGACTGGGTGGTACAATGCGTACACTCGCAAAAGTAGAACAAAAGCGTACGCAATATTCTTTGCCGGTAACGCATCACTATGAAATTGGAGAGGAAGCGATGGATAATATCGCCCTTTCCTTGCCCTATCTTACTTCCGCTCAACGTAAAAAAGTGCCAGGTCTTGCTAAGGATCGAGCTGACATCATCGTACCAGGCGTATTGATTCTGCGTACTGTCTTCCGCATTATCCGGGGAGACCGTTATGTCGTGAGCGGAGCAGGACTTCGCGACGGGCTTCTGAGAGACTATCTCGCTGCTGGTCAGCCTTCCGCACCTGATGCATTAAAGGATAGCATCCGTAATTTCCTTTATTACGGCCCACCGATCCCGGAGAAACGTCTGAACCGGATTCATCAGGATACGGTTACCTTATACACCGCTTTACAAGAGGCTACGCCTGATGCCTCTGATGAGCGAATTTTGTACACATCCTCTATGCTTCATATGGCTGGCAAACAAATTAACTATTTCCGTTACACGCAACACTCTGCATACTGGATTATGAATGCAAGCATTTACGGTCTGTCCCACAGGGAAACAATTTTAAGTGCCATTGCAGCCGACTATCATCCGAAAAAAAGAACGCCTCAACTTCTACAGAAGCATGAGGACATTCTGAAAGATTCGGATACACAGCATGCTCACCGCATCGGCTCGTTACTGCGTGCGGCCGAAGCGATCAATCGTGCAGAGAGCATTGCCGCCATTCACGCGGTCAAAGAAAAAGACTCGCTGCAGGTCACGTTGACCTGTACAGACGAGCCTTTACTGGAACTGAACGGCCTGGAAGATGCCGTCAAAGATTTGCAAGAAGCCTGGGGAGTTACGTTAAAACACTCCATTGTGCGGGCTTCCAAGGGATAATTCCCATCGCCTCCGTCTGACTTCTCAGCGGGGGCTTTTCATTTTTTACAAATATATAATTGCCGTTTGGCATAAGTTCTCTGGCCTTCACATTGTCATTCAATGACAGATTGAGGATATCCACCAGCATTTTTTTCAATGAAGGATCAAATACAGGACACATCAGCTCAATACGTCGATTTAAGTTACGTGACATCCAGTCTGCACTGGAAATGAAAACATCGGGGTTACCGTCATTTTCAAAGTAAAACAACCGGGAATGTTCAAGAAAACGGTCTACAATACTAATGACTCGAATGTTCTCGCTCAGCCCTTCTACACCTGGACGTAAGCAGCATACGCCGCGGACAATCAGGTCAATCTGCACCCCTGCCTGCGAAGCTACATATAATTGATCTATCATTTCCTGATGGGATAAAGAGTTGATCTTGGCAATAATTCGGGAACGTTTGCCTTTTAATGCATGCTCTGTTTCTCGGCGAATCAATGTGAACAACTCGTCCTTCATGCCATCTGGCGCAACACGGAATGCTTGCAGTGCCTTCGGGCCGGAATAACCGGTAATCTCGTTAAACAGTTCGGATGCATCCTCACCAATGATCGGGTTAGAGGTGAACAAACCTACATCCGTATACACTTTGGCGGTGCTTTCGTTGTAGTTCCCCGTACCAACGTGAACATATCGGCGCAGCCCTTGCTGCTCCCGGCGTACAACGAGAATGATTTTTGCATGTGTTTTCAGACCGACCAAACCATAAACGACATGGCAGCCTGCCTTTTCTAGCTTCCGAGCCCATGCAATATTCCGTTCCTCATCAAACCTGGCTTTCAGTTCCACAACAACGGTAACTTGCTTCCCGCTCTCTGCAGCGAGCGCGAGCGCTGGAATAAGACGCGAGTCACCATTGACTCGGTAAAGCGTCATTTTAATAGCCAGAACCTGTGGATCTTCTGAAGCTTCCAGTATAAAATCTGTCACCGGTTCAAACGATTCATACGGGTGATGAACCAGCACATCCTGTCTGCGAAGTAGCTCAAAATGACTTTCTCTCGGCAGGAACTCAGGCGGATATACAGGTTGTACAGGACCATATTTGAGATGTGAGAAACCTTCGAGGCTATCCACAAATCCAGCTAAAAAGCTGAGATCCAGCGGTCCATCAATTTCAAAGATCGGGTCCTGAATTTCAAACTCCTCTTGCAGCTCCTGTAGCGCGTCACTACGGAAATCCTTGCACACTTCCAGTCTGACAGGGGCTCCGCGACGTCTGCGACGCAGCTCTTTTTCGATGGCCTCCAGCAAGTCTTCCGCTTCTTCTTCATTAATGGAGAGATCTGCGTTTCGAGTTACCCGGAACTCCTGCACAGCCAGCGATACATATCCGCTGAACAAGGTGTGCACATGCTGTTTAATCAGGTCTTCGATCAGAATGAAACTTTTTTTCTTGCTATTGGCCCTCAGAGGAACCTTTACAATGCGAGGAAGATTGGAAGGTACCTGCACGATCGCCATAAATGGCTCGCCATCCTGCTCATCTTCTTTTTGTAGCATTACGGACAGATAAACGGACTTGTTATGCACCAGCGGAAAAGGTCGACTCTGGTCGATAGCCATCGGCGTAAGCACCGGAAAAATAATGTCATGATAATATTGATCCATTGCCCGTTGCTGCGTCACATTAAGATCCACATACTCCTGGATGTGCACGCCTTTCTTGGCGAGAAGACGAATGAGCTCACGGTACGTTTTATATTGCTCCGCGACCATGGCCCCGGTTCGTTTAATGAGTCTGCGGTACAACCCCGAAGGGGTATAACCAGTGAAATCTTTTTGTGTGAATCCAGCCTTGATTTTCTCCTTGGTCTCTGCGAGCCTGACACTGACAAACTCATCCAGATTGCTGGCAACAATGCCAAGAAACCTCATCCGCTCCAGCATAGGCGTTGTAGCGTCCTGTGCCTCTTGAAGCACACGCCGATTAAATTCAACCCAACTCAAATCACGATTAACATAGTTGCCTGTTTTAATATCTTTATGCATGTATGGCCTCCGAATGTGATGCATGTCAATTCTTATTTGAACTTCTACTATAATTGTACTATTCGTAATCGACTCCAAGCGTCATCGGAATGTTAACGCAGTGTTAAATTTATGTAAATGATAACTCATGACCGCAACTTTTTCCATCCCTTTACAAAGCACAATAGACAAGGTAAAGTGAACTACAGTGTGTTTTGATCGGCTGTCGTTATTATTCCAAATTCACGTTATTTTAAAGGAGTATCTCATGAAATCGAACAAACCTAGAACATTGCAAAAAAACATTGAATTTTTCACCGCTGCCCTGTCCCAATGTGTGGTTACCGCATGGCAGGAAGATCCCGCAGGTGTATATTGTGAAGTCGGCCACGGCATTGTCGAGCAGATCAGTGATGACAGCGTGCGAATTCGCAATGAGGATGGAACGAAAAGCCATTATGCTCGGGACACGACGATGTTTCAAACCGAAAAATAATTTTTGCGTAAATATGAAAAAAAAGACTAGCTTTTCGAAACAGAGTGTTGTATACTCTTGCCACAAGGAAAGGAGGTGCGTCAACATTTCTAATGTCATGTTGAACGTGTCCCTTACCCGATCCACTACTTCCAAATAAATTGGATGGTAATGGAGGCGCGGGATACGGATCAATGTTTTAAAAAGCGCCACGGGTAGAAAAGCCGTCTTCGGACGGCTTTTTGTTTTGTCTTTTTCTATATAATACATAGGAATGTAACATGTGAAAAAGATGAGAAGTTAAGAAAACAACCAAAATATTGGAAACGGACCCTTTAGCACCATGATTTCGGAAGGCTATAATGAGGATGCATCTCAACTTATAACCAAGGAGGCATGTTGTTATGTTTAGAAATGTAAGGGGTTTCAAGACAAGCATTTTGCTAGCTTTTGTTTTATTAATCACTTCGATCCTGCTACCTGCAGGTCAGCACGCCAGTGCCGCACCGAGTTTTGCCAAAGGAGCAGACATTAGCTGGGTTCCCGGCATGGAAGCTCAAGGGTACAAGTGGAAAGATAAAAACGGGGTACAACGGGACATCATTGATATCTTGAAAAAGGATTACCAGATTAACTCTGTTCGCATCCGTGTTTTCGTTAATCCTTCGAATGATTATGGTAACGGTTACATGAATAAAGATCGCGCTGCCGCTCTCGCACAACGTGCTAAAAATGCAGGTATGAGTGTCATGCTAACACTGCATTACAGCGATTCCTGGGCAGACCCAGGCAAACAAACTAAGCCAGCCGCATGGAAAAATTATACGTTCCAGCAGTTGATGGATGTTGTCTGGAGCTATACCCGTGACGTTATGACGACCATGCAGAGCAAAGGTGTCACTCCAGACTGGGTACAGATCGGCAACGAAACCAGCAACGGTATGTTGTGGGATGATGGTAAAGCTTCGGTTAATATGAAAAATTATGCTTGGCTCGTGAACACAGGACATAACGCTGTAAAATCCATAAGCAGTGGTACCAAAACGATAGTGCATCTTGCAAACGGAGACGATAATGCCCTTTTTGTCTGGAACATCGGCGGACTGATCAACAATGGGGCCAACTTTGACATGATTGCAATGTCTCTCTACCCTTCTGCTTCTGGCTGGAACACAGCTGTGACGAACACGGTCAACAATGCAAAAGATATGATTAATCGTTATGGCAAAGAAATTATGATCTCCGAAATTGGCATGGACAATAATCAGCCCGCGGCAGGAAAAAGCTTTGTCGCAGCGATGAAAAATCAGATTCGCAATTTGCCAAGTGGTAAAGGAAAAGGTGTATTCTACTGGGAGCCACAAGCTACTCCAGGTTATAATGCTGGGTACACCAAAGGTGCATGGCAGTCCAATATGATGCCAACGGCTACCATGGAAGGGTTCATTGACTAAGCACGGGAGTTAGAAGCATTTTTGGGGAGGAGACTGCGAGTGGACGTTCCGGGGGCGGGGCGTTCTTTCGATCGCTGGTTGTCCTCGGATTTCTTTTTTGAATTCCCCTCATAGGGGAAAATCCGATGACAAACGCGAACGCTCCGCTTCTACAGAATCGCTCCCCCCTCCACTACGCGCTGCTCCTTAAGGCAGGCTTCTAAAACGTGCTTCGGCTTTTCACAGGAGTAAGGGGGAAAGAGCAACCTCATTTAGATGGGAGCTGCGGGTGGACGTTCCGGGGGCGGGGCGTTCTTTCGATCGCTGGTTGTCCTCGGATTTCTTTTTTTGAATTCTCCTCATAGGGGAAAATCCGATGACAAACGCGAACGCTTCGCTTCTACAGAATCGCTCCCGCCCCCTCCACTACACGCTGCTCCTTAAGGCAGGCTTCTAAAACGTGCTTCGGCTTTTCACAGGAGTAAATGGAAAAGAAGATGGGAGCTGCGGGTGGACGTTTCGGGGGCGGGGCGTTCTTTTGATCGCTGGTTGTCCTCGGATCGTTCTGGAATCTCCCTTCATAGGGGAACATCCGATGACAAACGCGAACGCTCCGCTTCTACAGAATCGCTCCCGCCCCCTCCACTACGCGCTGCTCCTTAAGGCAGGCTTCTAAAACGTGCTTCGGCTTTTCACAGGAGTATGTGGAAACATTTATAAAAGGCGCTCATCCTTACGGATGGCGCCTTTGGACGTTGAAGAGCGTTATTGCACCCTATTGACTGGGTGCTTGGAGATATCTACGGTTGAGCGTTCCGGGGGGCGAGTTCAAATAACCCTGTTCTAGATTACATGAACACCATAACAGCTATAAGAGATACAAAAAGACTGAGGATAGCAATCATCGCTTGAATACAGCTAAACGATATATTTTCGATCAGGATCATGTGTTTTCTCTGTACAACATATGAGAATAGAAATGAAAGAAGGATAACAGGAAGATATTGATGAAGATCCGCACCACTGGTACTTGGCAATAGTGTGCCAAGATATCCGTTTGTCGTTTCGTTCACGATTAACCACGTATAGATCATGCCAATGATTACTGAAAAAAGAAACGGAGATATGAAACGAATCCTGTTTTTCGGTAGCACGAAACGACCAGGCTTGTGCTCTGACAACTCATCATTAACCATCATCATTCTCCTCCTAATTCATTATTTTCATCGTTCGTAATGAACGGTCTGATCCTGAAAAGCCCGATAATTCAGCAACCCCGCAACAATGGCTAAGATGGTCAGTACGGCTGCAAACAAATAGAGGTTCACGATGCCTATGATTTCAGCTAGCCAAGCCATACCCAGCAAAGATATGCAAAATATGAGATGCATCATGGAGGCTTGAGCTGATAAAACCTTGGGTAACATCGGATTAACCACACTACTTTGAATCAACGTACGTCGGTTAATCATAGCAAGCTCAGCAAATGGCCCCATTAACATGACCAGGAACAACGCAACAAAAGGCTGTGAGTTTAAAGCATAAACGGCAGTTAGGATTCCATACCCTGCCATCCCTATCATCATAACTGAAAAATATCGACGTCCAATGATTCTGCCTAGGGCAAGTACCAGCAAACCACCACTAATGGTTCCAGCAAAATAAGCTGCATTGATGAAGCCCCACCATTCTTCTCCCTGTCCAAGCGCCACTTGCACAAACGCAAGCGTGAAAGCACCTACCCAAATAGAGCCACCAAGCATGTCGATCATATCCATGAACGTAAGCACTCGCAGACGAGGTGTCTTCCATATCATCTTCCAACCTTCGGTTAACGTGTGCCATCTACTTGTGCCCAGATCAGAAGAAATATCTGCTGCTGCATTCACACGCTTCTCTGGTATCCCTCCATGCGTTGGTTCCTTAACACCAAGTGTAAATACAGCTGCCAAGCCATAAATAACAGCTGCGATTAACAACGTTGAACTTGATCCAATGAATGCAACAATTACGCCGCTTAGGCCCCAACCTGCAAATTGTACAACTTGATCGCTGACGCTCATGAGTCCATTGGCTTTGAGTAGACCTTGTTCATGAGTCACCAGTCGTGGAATCAGCGCATTTCGAGCTGGTGTTGTCCACCCATCGAGAAAAGACATCACAAATATAAGCGAAAACACAAGCACTAATGAGGATTCTACGCTATTAAGCTGTATGTACACTGCCAGACAGATGAACAACAGGAATTGCCCGGTTTGTGAAAAAAAGAGTAGACTCGGCAACTTAAATCGCTGAATGAATAGAGGTGCAACTAAACTACTCAACAACTGAGCCCCACTGCGAATCAATGGCAAAAGTGCCGCAGACACAAGCGAATTTGTACGATCCAGTACCATAACCGTAAGGGCCATAATATACAATACGTCCGCGGCATTGGCTGCTGTTTGGGTTGTCCACAGATAATAAAAAGCACGGGTTAAATACGAGGACTTCATGAACATCTTTCTCCATTTCTATAGCATGCTGTGAAAAAGCATTAAGGGATACTCTCTTTTAGTAATTATATTATCCGTAATCTGCAACATCACTTCGCGGTCGCGCAATTCCAGCACATCCGATGTAGACAGGTCTTCCGGCGTAATCCACCTCGCGTCTGCAATTTCTATAGTATCCAGTTGCAAAGAACCGCCTATAATCTCACCGATAAAATGGAATAAAACCACCTGTTGCTGAAGACTGCTTATAAAATTGTAAATACCTGTTGTAGCAGTTAGTCTAACATCATAACCCGTTTCTTCTCTCACTTCACGATGTGCCGCATCCATTACATCTTCTCCATACTCTATTCGGCCTGAGGGGTAATTCCATGTGTATCGAACAGATGCTTTGTTCTCCTTAACGATCAGCACTTTCCCTTTATTTACAATAGATACACTCACAACGAATACAATGCCTTGTTGCTTCATCAACCCTAACCTCCACCGCCGCAAAAATTCATTCCCTACAATTAGAACATACGTTCCTTAATTTGTAAATAAAAGAATCATTCAGGTTGCCTTACGACTGTGAATTTGGTAAAAAAAAAGCCCTCCTCATCCTTAAGGATGGAAAGGCTAATCATCAGAAAGACTAGATCAATTCAAGTCTTTCAACCATTTTATGCTATAACATACTTTCTGGTATTAGATCGCTTTCTGTTCCTGGACAGACTTCGCCAGTTTTGTAGCACGCATCGAAGCAATAGCATAGACGATAAGTGCTACCCAAATGAAGGCGAAACCAACCAGCAACACAGGGGAAACAGTTTCCTTAAACACAAATATGCTCAGGACCAACATAATCGTTGGACCGATGTATTGCACAAATCCGAGCGTGGACAGCGACATGCGGGCAGCTGCACGTGCAAAAAACAGCAGCGGCAATGCGGTTACAACGCCGGAAAGCAACAATTCAAAAAACATTGGCGCTGGCAACGTCCAGGCCGTTGTTTTACCCACAACGCCAAGATAAATCCAGTAGCCTAATGCAACAGGCAGGACAACTGCCGTCTCTGACAGCAAGCCTACTGACGCATCTTGCTTGATCTTTTTCTTAGCCAGACCATATAAACCAAAGGATGCAGCCAGTGAAATGGAGATCCACGGGAAACGTCCGTAGTCGATCGTAATAATCAGCACAGCAAGCGCTGCAATAGCAATGGCCAGCCATTGCCCCCGGTTCGGTTTCTCATGAAGGAAAACGACGGCAAGCAGCACATTCAGCAAAGGGTTCAGATAATAACCAAGACTAGTCTCCACCACATGACCGTTGTTCACAGCCCAGATAAAAATCAGCCAGTTGATCGCTATCAACAGTCCACTAGCCGTGAGCGACAGTAAAGTGGAGCGGCTGGTCCAGATTCGTTTTACATCACTCCAGCGGCGCTGGATAGCGACTAAAATCCCCATAAATACAAATGACCACACCACCCGATGTGACAAAATCTCACCAGCAGGCACGTTGTTAAACAGCTTCCAATAAAGTGGGAGGATTCCCCACATAACATACGCAATAATGGCATTAATTAATCCGCTATTCATGAAACATACCTCTCTTTATGTTCTCTGTCTGAGTCTCTATTTAATCTCTGATGTCTCAACGGATTATACGCCTCGTTCCTTACATAAGTAAAGAAATACTTATAAAAATACAATTTTGTAACAATATACATAGCAGTCTAAACACACAGCTTCATTGAAGTGCATTGCTTCTCTTCATAATAGCGTATAATAAGATAAATTCTTTCTCTATGGGGGCCATGACGATGTCACAAGATATCTGGTTTAACTTGCCGGTCAAAGATGTAGAAAAGGCAACTTCTTTTTTTAATACAATAGGATTTAAAACGACGAACGTTGGTAGCGAGAGAGCCATGATCTCCATAGGCCAAACTACAATTATGCTTTTTCCTTATGCAACTTTCGAGAAATTTACCGGAGCCAGAGCTGTGGACACTTCACATAGTGCAGAGGTTATCATCTCCATTGGTGCTGATAGCAGAGAAGCAGTCGATTCCTTTATTCAGAATGTAGAGCGTGCCGGAGGAGGCATCTTTGGCAAGCCAGGAGAGACGGACGGTTGGATGTATGGTGCAGGGTTTGCGGATTTGGATGGTCATCGCTGGAATCTGCTGTACATGGATGAGAGCAAGATGCCAAAGCGTCAATAATGAGCCCAATCATAGATAACATCTGATAGATCATAAATAATTTTACATCAACAAAAACGGACACTCGCTTATCCAAGCAAGTGTCCGTTTGTTTTTAGTTTATCCTACAAACATATCTAATTATTACTTCGCTTCGCCAACTACAGTAAAGCGTTCATTTTTATGCTGCGGGTTCTCAATCTCATCCACAAGCGCAATCGCGTAATCGGCATAGCTGATGTAGCTGTTGCCTTCACTGTTTACCATAATTACATCGTTGCCGGACTGGTATTTTCCAGTACGTACGCCTTCCGGATTGAAGAAACCAGCAGGGCTAAGGAAGGTCCATTGAATGCCGGAAGATGCTTGTAAGTCTTGCAGGTTCTTTCCTTGGTTGGATGCTGTTGCTTTGTACGCATCAGGGAATCCAGGGGAATCGACAACACGCAGCGTTTTGGACTCGTCCGTGAACAAGCTCCCCGCACCACCCACAACGATCAGACGAGTGTTAGGAGCATCTTTCAAAATGTTGATCAGGGCTTGTCCAGCTTCCACGTGCAGGTTTTCTTTGCCTGCTGGTGCACCAAACGCATTCACAACCACATCAAAGGCCTGAACATCTGAAGCCGTCAGATCAAATACGTCTTTTTCCAATACATTCAGGCTTTTGTCTTCTAATTTGGATGCATTCCGCACAATCGCTGTTACTTCGTGCCCGCGGTCTACCGCTTCTTTCAAAATAGTACTTCCCGCTTTACCTGTTGCACCAATAATTGCAATTTTCATCGTCAATCTCTCCTTCAATATCGTTTTTTTACTAACTATTATGTTAAGGTTGTTTCCCTAATTCATAATGTAACTATAAATGTTACAACTTATCTTGTCAACACGTTTTCTTTTATCTTTTAACATATCCCCCTGCCAATATTCTTAATGCCATAATAAGAAGCCTTGTTCTCAATAAACAAGGCTTCTTTCTTTCCTTTCTTCTTCACAACATCAACTTAGGCGCTCCTACGTCCCAATCTCCAAGGGGAAGCATGGATAAACTCTACTGGCAAAGATGTCACTGGGCTGTCACCATTACTTGAAAATGTTGCTCCCGCTGGGGCTCCTGATGTGATGACACCAGCATGATAAGTGCTTACCCCAAGAGGAAATACATAATTGCGACCCCCGTTGTTATCCCAAGTACCACTTCCGTTGTTGAAAACGGCCTCTAGTCCGGTCGATGTACCTACATCAATTGTAATTTTGTTATACCCTGGCAGGTCTGATACTGGGATTGGAACACCTGGAGGTGTCGTCCATGTCCCTCCTGCCGGACGGTAATGAATGTTAGGCTGCGCGTATCCCTGCTTATAGTAGAGTGTGACACTATTGCTCTTTGGTGCAGCATCGGTCGTCACACGGACTTCCGCACTTGCTGCCGATTTGTTCTGCGCTGCATCATAAGCTACAACATAGTAAGCATGAGCTGTTGCAGCGTTCAAACCTGTATCCGTATACGCAGTTGTTGTGCTTGTGCCAATGTTGACGCCATCCCGAAATATTTCGTATCCGGTTACACCTGTATTATCTGTTGATGGACTCCAAGCAAGGGATACACGATCGGAAGCTTTTGAGGTGACTGTCAGATTTGTGGGTACGCTAGGCGGAGCCGTATCTACTTGTGGCCCACCTTGAGTGATGACCCCTGCATTATAGGTGCTCAGCCCTAAAGGGAACTGATAGTTCTTTCCACCGTTGTTGTCCCACGTACCGCTGCCATTGTTGAAAACCGCTTCAAGTCCGGTAGCTGTGCCTACATTCACGGTCATTTTCATGTATCCTGGCATTTCAGCTGCCGTCATTTTTACACCCGGAGCCGTCGTCCAGGTTCCACCTGTCGGACGATAATGAATGTATGGATTGGTGTAACCCTGTTTGTAATATATGGTGACCACATTGCCTTCTTTGGTCTTTACCGTGACTGACTCACTGACGGCCGAGACATTTCCTGCCGCATCGACGGCTTTGATGGTGTATACATAATTGGTTGCGGGAGCAAGAGAAGAATCGGTATACGTCAGTCGGGTTGATTCTCCAACTTTACTTCCATCACGATAGATGTCGTATCTCGCAACTCCGTAATTATCCTGACTTGCTACCCACTCCACAGTTACAGTGGATGAAGTAGACTCTTTAACCACAACGTTCGTGGGGGCTGTTGGTGGCTCAGTATCTGCAACGAGTGTCTGCACTTGTAAAGTTTGACTGGCATCAGATATGTTATTGGCCTTATCCCTGGCTTTAATGCTGTACGTGTAGGTTTTGGCAGGTTCAAGTCCGGTATCTGTATACTCCGTCGTCTGGGAACTGCCCACTTTGGTGCCATTCCGATAGATATCATAACCATCGACACCAACATTGTCCGTAGCTGCTGTCCATTGAAGAGTGACACTACGATCCGTTACACGTGTGGATTTCACCTCGGTTGGAGCGGAAGGCGGCGTCTGATCCACCACTAGGAACGGGTGTGTGCCCTGGATTGTTCCGTTTGAGTCTTCCACGATTTTACCGGAAGCATCCTTTTTGTATTTTCCCGTACCTACATATACCGTCTGAATCTCACTGCGAGTCACATTGCCGTTTCCGTCCGTAGCCTCGATATAATAATCAACCAGTTGATCCCTGAAATCGTTGAAATAGGTATAATACATATCGCCGATTTCTTGAGCCGGTACACGTTTGAACATGTCTGTACTGCTTGGTTGCCAAGCCACCCCGTTGATGTCCGGCTTCAAATCACGCTTGGTCATCGGATATTCCTGCCATGGGCTCACTTTTGAAGGATCAATGTTGGACACACCCTTGGCTTGGAGCGCTGCCGGATCATACACACGGAAAGTGTTATCCTTCGCATCCGCCTGCTTATCCCGATGAGTCCGAACTTTCACTTTGATATCACGAATCCCGCTCACATCATAAG
This sequence comes from Paenibacillus polysaccharolyticus, assembly GCF_900102085.1. Taxonomy (GTDB): domain Bacteria; phylum Bacillota; class Bacilli; order Paenibacillales; family Paenibacillaceae; genus Paenibacillus; species Paenibacillus polysaccharolyticus. The sequence continues at coordinate 230,518 of NZ_FMVM01000007.1, forward strand.
CGTAGGTATAGATGCCAAACGTATTGTCAAAATAATGAAGAGTCCACCCCTCTGCCTTACTGACATTGGCACTGCCTGGATTATACGGATAACGCTGCGGCCACCAGACTGACGGGCCTGTGCGATCCTTAGCTAGCTGGCCGTTAACGTATGGCTTGGAGAAAAACAGAGACTGATTAAAGGAGAGTGTCGGCTTCACACCGTCATCCACATTTTCATCATAGTATCCAAAACCGGAATCCAGCGCTGGCAAAAGGAAATACCAGCTCAGTTCTGCCGGGTTCGCCCCACCCTTATAATTGTTTGCGGGATCTCCCTTGACTGGGTAAGCCATCATCCATGGATTCAGCTGATTGCCTTCGTAGGTGATCTCCCGATCCAGTGCTGTAGAAGGTTTCCAATGGTTCGGGTTGTCATCCAGCCACATTTGTTCGGCTGTCTTTGCATAATTGAGCGCTGCCTGTTCCAGGGCAAAGTTACGCTCCAGATAGTGATAACCGTATTCAAAGGATACCGTCATGCCTTCCTGAACCCCGTCCAGATTCTTTTTGGGCTCCAGTTGAAGACCGGTAGCTTTGTTGAACGCATCAAACTGTCCTTTCCAGATGCCAAAAGGTAGACGCCAGTGATACCATGTCGGATCGGATGAGGAGTCACGCGTATCGATCCACGAGCCATCCTGCACATGTACCACATCCTCGGCTTTTGGCGTATTCGTACGCAAGTACTCGTTGATGCTCTCTCCTTTTACCCCGGGTTGTGCATAAGTCACATCGCCTGCATTGCGCCAAGTGTCCTCAGAACCTGCACGGCCTGAAGAATTATCCCCATCATGTGCAATAACAAAAAACTGCTTCTGATCCACTAGTCCCTCAAATGGTTTGAGTGCATCTGCCTTCACCGAGCCTTGGTAGCCTTCTTCCCATGATTCTGCCTGAGCTACAGGGATACCAACAATCTTCTTCTCTGCTCCGGTTTCGGGATTCACGTGCCGCACCCAGTGCGGTGTAGAGGCAAATGGGTATTTGTTGTACACGACCTGTTTTTCATTGAACATCGGTGCAGACACCCACGAACCAACACTACTGGTGTTTTGCAGATCGGCTCGATTTGGTGGAGAAATCATCGTATCCTTGCCAGGATCGTTCAACAACGGATAATCTTTGAGGGTACGTGAAAAGTGATTGTTGCCGATCACAGACCATTCAATGCCCAGCTGATCCAGCACGGGAATAATGCGTTCCGAGAAGCCAAGCTCTGTCGGGAAGAAACCTTTGGATGATTTGAAGCTGTCCCCTAGGAAAAAAGGTTGAGCCATGACTGCATTTTGGTATATCAGATCCTTGAGCAAATATTCATTACCCGCAAGTGGCCCCATGGAGTGGTGCCCGGAAAAATGAACGAGGTCCATCGTGCGTTCTCCATGGGTCGTTTTCAGATTGTTGTACGCGCTCTTCCAGGGAGCACCCCAAGATTTGTTGTTGTAACCGTTTACATTATTGGTATACATAAAGCTGTCTACATTGTTCAGGAGGGAGCCTGACATGGTTACCTGCATGCCTGCGGCTGGATGGTTATTTTTGAGATCACCTGCCACTTGCCATGGCCAACTGAGATAGGCTCCGGTTTTCGCATGATGCGTGTAATAAGCGACCAGATCGTCATGTGGCATCGGTGCACCACCAGGCAGAAAATACGGATAACCTGCTGGGGGATTCTTTTTCAATTCTATGACTTGCCCGTCATAGGTGTATCGGATGGGTGATCCTACAGGTGTGGAAGCATACTTGGCCGTATCGTAGTAAGCCCAGAAATTCGGCATATGGTTATGGTACACATGGGAAGCGGAGATTTCAGCATAAGCTGCTGTGGTATGCGTGGAAACAACGATGGATAATGCCAACAGAAATGCGCCTAGCCTGCGCACAAGCTTCATGTTTTTCCTCCCTTATCTGTTGCCCCTGTGGGGACCATGAATTTGAATTCATTTGAAAGTCAGTAGAACCTTGCTAACGAATCTTTTGTTTGAATGTGAAAATGAGCCTGCTATCGCGCCTCCTCTCTCCTGTAATCCTATCATTCTTTGATTCTCTGCTAAAAAAATCTTCGAGCTATCCAAGCAAGATAACGCCTTTTTGCACAAACGTTTGCATATTTAAGAAATGAATAACCTCTTATACACCAACGATTATCGGGTATGACACTGGCAAATATGTTGATGATAAGTTCAATTATTGCAAACGTTTGCACAAAATAATATACCTACACATGGAACAAAATGTCAATATCGCAAATGCGTAATCAACACCCCCACTTCAGATCGGCTTAAAGTACCTATCCAACTAACTACACAAAGCACAAAAAAGCACACTTCCAGCGAATCCTCTTCGCCGAAAGTGTGCCTTAACCGCTGTATCTTTTTTGAACGCTTTAATGATTCGCCACGCTCAAACCCACACTATTTGCAGATTAACAATCTTTATCCGGTACCCCTGCTTCTTCACGTGTACGGAAGGACGAGCCGCAGCCGCATGTAGCTACTGCGTTCGGGTTGTGAATGGTGAATCCGCCGGACATACCGGAATCTTCAAAATCAATTTCAAGTCCATTCAAATATTTCACATTTTCTTTCTCCACAACGACTTTCATGTCCTGAATGTCCATATATATATCCTCATCGGACTCTTTATCGTCAAAGCCCATGGCGTACGAAAATCCGGTACAACCGCCCGGTGCTACGCCAAGACGCAGGAACATTCCAGGGGTCTCTTGCTGTGCAAGCATCTCTTTCAATCGGTCTGCAGCCGTTTCGCTGATACTAATCATGCCAGGTCACTCTCCTTTTCATCACTCTTCCTTCAAATTATACTCCACTCCGTCAAGGGGCTCAAGTCATGTTTGCCCGCTTCCGCGTTCCCCCTGAACTCCTTTTTCTTCCCAGTGTATTGAACCCCTGCGGCACGAGGTTTATAATGGATAGGTGGTCACTCTGAAAATGTCAATATTTTGTCATGAGATATTTGGATGTTGGTCATATATGGAGTTGTAATTTTTTTCACATTTCGAGACTGGTTCTCAGTCCCCAATGCATATAGAGTCACTTCGACTCCTTTTGAAAAAATAAACTTTTCGATTGCAGCATACGCTGCACCGGGTAATAAGAGTTAGTCTTTCACAGGAAGGCGGCAGTTGACCGCATCTTTGCTATGTATTTCTGTTTATTGGTTCAACACACCACAACTCGAATTCCGGTAAAGAACAGGAGGAAACAGCATGTCTACATTGGTAACACCGTTCACCGACAAAAGAATGGCTGAAATCGTTGAGAAAGTACAGAACGGCGTAAGGCTGAGCGTAGAAGACGGCGTGTATCTGTATCAAACAGATGATCTGCTGACTTTGGGCCAGCTGGCCAATGAGGCCAATCTGCGGAAGAACGGGAAGAAAGTCTATTTTATTGAGAACATGAGCCTTTATTTCACCAACGTATGCGAAGCTCGCTGCGCATTTTGTAATTTCCGCAAAGACCAGGGTGAGGAAGGCTCTTATACGTTATCCGGTCCGGAAATGATCGACTATGTGGAACAGCATATTCATCCAGGCGTGCGTGAGTTCCATATTGTAGGTGGACATAACAACCATGTTCCTTTTCAATATTATGTCGATTCACTACGTGCTTTAAACGAAAAATATCCGGATGTCACGCTGAAAGCTTACACTGCGGCAGAGATTGATTTCTTCACCCGCATTAGCGGCCTGAGCATCAAGGAAGTTCTGCAGGAGTTGCAAAAAGCTGGCCTGAAAACACTGACTGGTGGCGGTGCCGAGATTCTCTCGGATGAATACCGCAAAAAAATGCGTGTAGACAAAGCCAACGTGGATCGTTATCTTGAGGTGCACCGCACAGCTCATGAGCTGGGCATGCGTACACATACGACGATGTTGTATGGATCGATCGAATCCTATGAGGACCGCGTCAATCATATGGTGCAGATTCGTGAACTGCAAGACGAGACCAACGGATTCATGGTCTTTATTCCGCTTTCCATGCAGCCAAAAAGTAAAAACGCAAGCATTATGCGTCGTAACTCGGCTTATGAGGATCTCAAAACAATAGCGATTAGCCGACTGATGCTGGATAACATCGATCATATCAAAGCATACTTCATTAACATCGGACCACAGCTGGCTCAAGTTGCCCTTGGATTCGGTGCTTCAGATGCACATGGTACGATTGTTCGCGAACGGATTAGTCATGCCGCAGGTGCTCTCACACCTGAAGGCCTTACACGTAAAGAGCTCATATGGCTTATTAAGGGTGCGGGACGTATTCCAGTAGAACGTGATACGTTCTACAATGAAATACAGGTTTACGAATAGCTCTAATTAGTTTCATTGATCTAGGCAAGGATTACAGCAGCAGAAGCATCACTCATCAAAGAACGATACTTTCTTCAATCAGGGGGGGACGTTTGATCAGAGTGATGCTTAACTGTGATCACATATTTCAAATTTTCATCTTTTCATTATGAATTATTCAAATTATTTAAACTAAAAACAACACACGGAGCAGCTATGTGAGGACATAGCTACTCCGCAGGTTACAGCCCCAGCAATGGGACTGATGCAGAAAGGAAGCCGAGTCATGAAAAATTTCGTCATTCTTGGAGGCGGTTATGGCGGCCTCACGATCATCAAGGAACTTCTGGAAGGTAAAATCCCGTCAGATACGCAAATTGTACTGGTGGATCGCAGCCCCTTTCAAGGATTAAAGACCGAATATTACGCACTCGCAGCAGGAACAGTATCCGATTACGACCTGCGTATCCATTTTCCGGTAAATGAGAAAGTAACACATCGTTTCGGTGAGGTTACAGCCATTAATCTGGAGCAGCGTCAGATTGAATTCGAAGGTCAGGAACCGCTTGAATATGACAAGCTTGTGATTGGACTAGGTTGTACGGATCGTTTCCACAATACACCTGGTGCTGAAGAATACAGCTGTACCATTCAAAGTTTCAGCAAAACACGCGAGACATACCTGCGTCTGAATGAGGTAAAAGCTTATGGGCATGTTCACATTGTGGGCGGTGGCCTAAGTGGTGTTGAGATGGCAGCCGAATTACGCGAAAGCAGACCGGATCTGAATATCAGTATTCTGGATCGCGGTGAACGAGTATTATCCGCATTCCCTCAACGTCTCTCCTCTTATGTTCACGAATGGTTCGGCGAACATCAGGTTGAAGCACGAGGACATATTGCTATCTCGCGAGTCGAGCCTAACGCGATCTACAACCGCGATGAACAGATTCAAACGGATGCTGTTGTATGGACGGCAGGCATTCAGCCGGTGAAAGTCGTTCAAGATCTTGATGTAACGAAAGACCCACAAGGTCGTGTCGTATTAAATGAGTACTATCAGATTCCGGAGTATACCGACGTTTACGTGGTAGGTGACTGTGCCAGTGTACCTTATGCACCGAGTGGTCAGGCTGCGGAGGTTCAGGGTGAACAGATCGCTCATATTCAGCATGCCCTCTGGAAAGGCGAAAAGCCCAATCCGCAGCCTCTTAAGCTTCGCGGCACACTTGGCGCGCTTGGCAAAAAAGCTGGATTTGGGCTGATGGGCAAAACATCCATGATGGGACGAGTGCCTCGTATTTTGAAAAGCGGCGTGCTCTGGATGTCGAAACGCCATCTCGGTTAATCGAGATCTAGCGCGTCCCAGGCATCCGCTTCGGCTATTTTGGCTAGAATGGCGTTATATAGATCTTCTACTTTATCTGTGGTTACGACTTCACCATTGACCAAGGCAAAAGGTGTCATATAACATTGACCACAATTGGTCAGGCAGCCGTATTCAATCACGTCATAGTCCGGATTTTCATCCAGTTGATCCATGACTTCATCCGTGCCAAAATGCATATTGTTAGCACAAAATTCAATAATTGGTCTCATTTCAGTTCACCTGCTTTGTTTGACCATTTTAATTTATGGTCATTTGTAATATAATATAGGAAGGAAAGGAGTTGAACAATATGAGCGAAAACGCACAAAGCACCATGTATGATGAGGTATCTGATGTGCTTGATAAACTTCGTCCGTTCCTGCAACGCGATGGCGGTGACGTGGAACTGGTCGATGTGGAGGACGGCATCATTAAGCTGAAACTGGTCGGTGCCTGCGGCAGTTGCCCAAGCTCCACCATTACCTTAAAAGCCGGGATTGAACGCGCCCTTCTTGAAGAAGTTGAGGGTGTACAAGAAGTTGTACAAGTATTCTAATCAATCCTTCACGAAATAAACCTCAGAGAGCCTTTCGCTTCGCAAGAAGCGAGAGGCTCTTTTTTTGTAATTCCATCAGATTGTAGGCCTGATCGGGTCAAGTCCTCCGGACACATCCATAATGTTGCCTGTTATAAAATCCGAATGATCTAAGCACAGGTACGTGATCACTCGCGCAATATCTTCCCCACTGCCAGGCCGACCTCTTGGTGTTTCTTTATCAGATATCCCTGCAATGTCATCAATCGTTTTCTCTTTGTTCGCACCCCGAATATCACCGGGACATACCATGTTCACCGTAATCCCGTAAGGCGCTTCTTCCACGGCAAGAGTTTTCGTAAACGAAACCAGACCTACCTTGGCAGCAGCATATACGGCACGATGAGGCCAGGATCTTGCTTCACCCGCGTGACTGAAGCCAAAATGAATAATACGTCCCCATTGTTTGCGGCGCATTTCCGGCAAAACAAGCTGATCCAGAATCATTGGCCCGAGCAGGTTGCCCTGCACTAACATCTGCACTTCTGCTTCAGAATAATCTGCGAACACCCGACGCTCTCGTACAAATGGACCAGCATTATTCACCAGAATGTCTACATGACCCAGCTGTGTCTCTACCTCTGTAATGAGTGTGTGCATCTCTTCTACTTTGGATATATCCGCCTGAACGGCAATGCAGCGCACCCCTTTGGCGATAATCTGAGCTTGCAACGATTCGGCTTCTGTTCTGCTATACACATAATTAAGGGCAATGTGGCATCCCTGATCCGCCAGACTGAGGGCTGTCATTTTACCAAGACCTTTGGCACTTCCCGTTATGAGGGCAATCTTTCCCTTCACGTTCATCCCCCTCTTCAAAGAGCAGTCACTCATTCAGTATAAAAGATTTAAGCTTGCCTCACAACTTGCATGTGCTCACAATCTGTTCCATTTATTTGAAGAATACAAATAAGTCCTTATTATCCAAATTTATCTTGATTACCTTACATACCTGTGATAATGTCTTAACGTCGTTTCTTATCTAAAAAACGCCATTATCATGTTCGAAAGGATCGTGTTCAATGAAGAAATGGTTCAAATTGAGTTCATTTAGACTCACAGTGTCATTAGTTCTAATGTATTCTATACTATTAGCGGATATCGGCCCCGTCTCTGCTACCAATGAGAACATTACCTCATCCAATGAATACGAATGGGTGGATGGCCCGAATACCGTATCTCTCGATGGCAAAGTCTCACTTGAGCTTCCAGCAAACTACTCATTTCTAGGTAAAACGGATACACAACGCTCCATGCTGGAACTTGGTAATCAGCCGAACGGGAATGAGATCGGAAGCCTGTACAGTAACGATCCCATGGGTTCATGGTCTGTCATATTCGAATACGTGCAGAGCGGGCATATTCATGACGATGACGAAAATCAATTGGATGCTCACGAGTTATTAAGTAACTATATGCGTTGGGAAGTTGAACATAACCGTAATGCAACAGAAGAAAACGAACTCCATGTAACAGGGTGGGAGGTTGCACCTGATTATAATCCTTCCAGTCATCAACTGATTTATGCACTCGGATTCAAAGATAGCTACGAACAAGCCTTGGTCAATTATAATGTTAATCTCTTAACACGCGAAGGTTATATCACGGCGATTCTTGTAACCGAAAAAGCGAATTTGGAGCAAAGTCGTGCTGCTTTTGAAGAAACGGTACTTGGGCATCTTACCGTGAATCCAGGATTCAGATATGAAGATTATAATGATAAAACCGACCAAACATCACGTCTTGGCCTGAACAGTCTCGTGCTGGGGGGAATTCCTTATACCGCGGAAGAGGAAAGTATTTGGAAATTTTTGAAGCATAGATGGTATTGGGGGCTGGGTTTATTCATATTGTTATTTAGCTGGGTCAGATACCAACAGAAAAGAGATGCACTCCATCAAGAGGAAACACAGTATCCGGTGACCCGGGAATATAACTATGAAGAACACGAGCAACAACATACTGCGGAACAGAATGAACTAACGTACTACCGCTCTTCGGATAAAAATTCAAAAACAGAGAATACATAATCATAAATTCAAGTTAACCAACACAGTTTACTAACAATAAGAAAAGGCCGCGCTCTCACATTAGAGAGCCGCGGCCTTTGTTGTAATACATATCAGCAATACTTACGCTGATCTCTCAGAGAACCTTAAAATGCAGGTTCAACTGCACCTTGGTAACGTTCTTTGATGAATTTTTTCACCGTTTCGGAGTGAAGAGCTTCTGCCAGTTTTTTGATAGCGTCGGCATCTTTGTTATCTTCACGGGACACCAGAATGTTTGCATATGGATTGCCTTGCAAATCTTCGATCAACAATGCATCTTTAGATGGATTGAGGTTTGCTTCCAGCGCATAGTTTGCGTTGATAAATACCAGATCAGCTTCATCCAGCTGACGAGGCATCATGGCTGCATCCAGTTCGATGATTTCCAGGTTTTTCGGATTTGCCGTAATGTCCTGTTTAGTGGATGCGATGTTTGTATCATCTTTGAGGGTAATCAGACCTTTTTTCGCAAGCAACAAGAGTGCACGTCCACCATTCGATGGGTCGTTTGGAATAGCCACTTTAGCGCCATCTTTCAGTTCATCCAGGGATTTAATCTTTTTGGAGTAACCACCGAAAGGCTCAACATGGACTGGAGTCACAGCAACAAGGTTGAATCCGCGCTCTTTGTTCTCTGTATCAAGGTAAGGCTGATGCTGGAAGAAGTTTGCGTCCAGTTTCTTATCTGCCAGCTGTTGGTTAGGTTGCACATAGTCGTTAAACGTCACCACTTGCAAACGAATGCCTTGTGCTTCAAGTTCAGGTTTGATGCTTTCCAGAATTTCAGCATGTGGTGTAGGAGAAGCACCGACTTTCAATTCAACGGTACGCGGAGCACCTGCTGCGTTATCCGCACCACTGTCGGATTTCTTGTTGTTGCCGCAAGCTGCGAGCACGGCAATCATCATCAAGCTGAGTAAAATAATAGACCATTTTTTCATCTGTAAAACCCCTTCGCATTTTTATTTTTCAATCTATCTGTTATTTCCGGGTGAAATAAATGACCAGACGATCGCCAATCATCTGCAAGAGCTGAACCAGTATAATCATGGATACAACAGAAATAATCATGATCTCATTCTGATATCGATAGTATCCATAGTTAATGGCCAGTGTACCCAGACCTCCACCGCCGACCATACCCGCCATGGCCGTATAGGACACCAACGTAACGATGGTAATTGTAATTCCGGCAAGCAAGCCAGGTAGAGCCTCAGGTAACAACACCCGTCTTACGATCTGAGCTGTAGATGCCCCCATTGCCTGAGCTGCTTCAATGACGCCGCGGTCCACTTCACGTAAAGTATTCTCCACCAGACGTGCAAAATACGGAGCAGCCGAGATAACCAGCGGTGGAATGACACCAAGCACACCTGTAGCGGTGCCCACCAGCGTACGCGTAAACGGAATAAGAGCAACAATTAATATGATGAAAGGTACCGAACGTAAAATATTAACAATAACTGATAATATGATGTAGGTTAGCTTTGAACTAGGTGAAGCCGATCTGCCTGTCATAAACAGAATGACACCAAGCGGCAAACCCAAGAGAACAGTAAACAAGCCGGATACAGCAAGAATCTGCAATGTTTCAATGGAGGCCGTACCGACCTCTTCCCAGCGTACTTTGGAAAAATCCATTATCGGAGCACCTCCACATCAAGTCCTTCTGCGGTTAGTTCAGACAAGGTCTGTTCAATCGCAGCGGAGTCACCTTCAAAACGTACCGTCAGTTGACCATAAGGAACCTGCTTGATTGTAGAGATTGTACCTTGCAGAATAGCGAAATCCACACCTGTTTTGCGAACTGTTCTCGACAGAATCGCCTCATAGGTTTTATCTCCAAGAAATGAAACCTTCACTAACTTGGAAGAAACACCTGCTGGCAACTCTGTCCCGGCATTTGCCATAACCGCTTCCTCCAGTGCCAGTCCACCTTCGCTGTCACGTGAGACAAAATCCCGCGTGATTGCATGTTGCGGTTTCAGGAACACTTCCGTTACTGGACCTTGCTCCACAATACCACCTTGATGAATAACAGCCACCCGATCGCAAATGTTCTGGATGACGTGCATTTCGTGAGTAATTAGCACAATCGTCAGATTATACTTTTCATTGATATCCAGCAATAACTTCAGAATCGAATTGGTGGTTTGCGGATCAAGTGCCGAGGTTGCCTCATCACAGAGAAGAACATTCGGATCACTTGCCAGAGCTCTCGCTATACCTACACGCTGCTTCTGTCCGCCAGACAGCTGTGCCGGATATTTGCTGCTATGTTGCTCCAGACCAACCAGAGCGAGCATTTCCTTCACCTTGCGATCAATCGCATCCTTAGGTGTGTTGACCAGTTTTAAAGGGAAAGCCACATTGTCGTATACCGTTGCAGAAGACAGCAGATTAAAATGCTGAAAGATCATACCAATCTTGCGTCTTTGCTGCTGTAGTTCACTTTTGCTAAGCTCAGTCAGGTTAATACCATCGACCCAAACCTCACCTTCTGTCGGGCGCTCAAGTAAATTGATACATCGAATCAATGTGCTTTTCCCTGCACCTGAATGACCAATAACTCCAAAAATCTCACCCTTCTGAATCTTCAGATCAAGGTGTGACAACGCCGTCGTTGTTTTGGCACGTCTGCCATATGTTTTGGTTAATCCAACCAATTCAATCACTAATACTGCTCCTTCCCCATCACCTACATATATCTTTACCCGAAGGAAGGGAAAACTCCCCGTTCTACGCAAAAAAAGAGCCCTTTGCAGATACAAAGATGGCTCTTCACGTGAAATGACCTTCTCATCTGCCAAAATCATGTGCAACATGATTCTGTAGGAATTAGCACCTAACATCAACAAGGATAACCATTCATGTCATCATCGTTGATCGGTTGCCGGGCTTCATCGGGCCTGTCCCTCCGCCACTCTCGATAAGAGAAATATAAAGTTGTAGGATTATATAGTTTCATGTAGTTCGTCAAGTATAATGACCGAACTGCATCAAATGCTGTATTGAAGACACGATTCCATGTAAGATTCGATCTGGAACTCAGTATAATCAAAGTATTCCGATTTGTCAAATGGTATTATTTAAAATCATTGCTATACCTAATGTTTCAAAATCTGTTTACGCCAGATTCGATTGATGTATCGATAGGCCATATTCAGTGTTTCACAGACCATATCTACACCTTGCTGCATTTCAAGAAGATGCTGATCAAGATCCTCCAGCTTCACTTTGCCACGCAACGTCTGATGTAACTGCCACAAATCATCCTGCATTTCCGAATTCATGTAATGAATCTCCATATTACGTCGCTTTCGCAATCTGCTCATCGGTTCTCGGTACGCTTCCTTAATCTTAATTAATTGCTGCGCCAACTCATGATGATCCCGATAATATTCGAATTGCCTCAGAACGGTATAATAGGAGAAATGCACTTTGGTTTTGGATGTATTTAGTTGGAAAACTTCATTCAAGACCGTACCCAATTTGTCCAGAATCGCGAAGCACCGAATAAAGGCATCTTTATAAAAATAAACGTACCGGGCATACTCAGATTTCTCAGCAGAACTCATATCGCGCGTTGAACCTGCAACTACTTTTTTACGAAAATGTGCGGCGGCAAAATAACTTTGCTCCAGTTCATCCAACGAAGAGATTAGTCCCTGTGTCCATACATACAGGTTCCGATAATCATGGTTCGGATCATGATCCACATACATCTGTTTTTCAAAAGACTCCAGTGTAAACGCCATGGTATCCATGGCTTGTTTCAGTTTCCCTTGATTCACTCGTGGCTTTTCTCCCAGTAACGTACGTAGCATAGAAGACCTCCTCTTTCCACTGATGATGCAAAATATATATGTTTTCACAGCTGTTGAACAGCTGAAGATGAATTAAAGCGCTATGTGACGTTCGGTTAATCGTTACAACTTGATTTAGGTTGCCCTGCTACCTCCGACATCAAACAAAAGTCCACCTCTCCAATGATCTACATCACCGGATGGTGGACTTTCCAACATGGCCCAGCGCAGCTTCAGGACAATGTAATAAACTTACTTTTTTAAAACACAAAATTCATAAGCTGTTTAGAAACGGTTCACTGGGCGGTGCAGCTTGTACACAAGGAAGCTCATATAGGTCAAGATACCGAACAGTATAGCGATATCCAGCATATGTGCCAGCGCCACAAACATGTAAACTTCCGGGCGATTAATAGTCCACATCATGAACATACCGATAACCACTTGCAACAGAATTAAAACGACGGATAACACACCGAGTGTCCGTAGCTCACGGTTGTCCGGGTGTTTACGGTAAGCAAAATGTCCTAGGATCGCGATTACGATCACGAGTGACACAGCTGCCAGACGATGGGCAAAGGCCACAGCTACCCCGCCAGAAAGTTCAGGCACAATCTGCCCATTACATAGCGGGAATCCGGAACACCCGCCAGCCGAATTCGTATGGCTTACAAATGCGCCTGTATACACGACCAGGTACGTATAGATGGTTGAAAACCAGACCAGGTTACGAAATCCCTTACTAACGCGCGGATACTGGTTCAGACGTTCCAAACCGCCATATCTCGCCTCTTGCCTAATCCCGAGAGCCATCATCAATGAACTGGCAAAAGCAATGAGTGCGAACCCAAAGTGTAGCGCCATGACCGCGGAAGATTGCGAGAACACAACGGCGAAAGCGCCCATAATTCCCTGAATAATCACAAATAAAAGGGTTAGAAACGAGAACAATTGCAAATCACGACGCTGCTTGCCAAAACGTAAGAAGGCAACAAAAGATGCGATGGACAACAGCCCTGCCAATGCACTGACAGCACGGTGGGAGTATTCAATCAGAGAGGCAACAGTATGTGCTGGTACAAGCTTACCGTTACATAAAGGCCACTGTGTTCCGCAGCCAAGGCCCGATTCGGTTTTCGTCACGATCCCGCCGCCAAAGGTAGCCAAGAACATAACAAGACAGGTTAATACGGTTAACCATTTAAACAATGTTAAGTGCTTCAATTTTTTCTCACCCGCTGTTGTTTTAAGATGGCGAAGAAGTTCTTCGCTTGATAATCAATGCCGATTCATTATTGTTGCTAGTGTTGTTTCCATAAGAAGGCTCATTACAGCACTTGTTTTGTACTTTGACACTAATTTCACAACTAAATCCATTATACCGGATAAAAGCATCATTGACGCCGCGCTTTGTGACAAAATGTTAACGTCTATTAAAATTTTGACCAGCAGGTCATTATATTTCGAATTTATGTATGTAGGCCCCTACCCATCTCGGTAGCCTTAAGCTACTCACCTCAAGCCAAATAAAAACAAGGCAGTCTTAAGCCTGAAGACGGCTCAACCGACAGCCTTGTATTTGCATACCTATCTTACAGTCTACCCTGTCTTGAAGACATTCATTCCCTGCGATGCACTTAGGCCTTACTTGTGAATGGTATTGTAGACCTCAACCGCACGATCCAAAAACTGCTCAATCTCTTCTCTCGACTTACGCAGCTTGTTCACATAGCGCACCAGTTCACGTCCGTCCGTGTAGGCTACAAAACTTGGAATACCCAAAATATTTTGCTCCTGACTTACTGTACCCACCTGATCAACATCCACTTCAATCAGGGTCAAGTCACGTGAATACTTCGTTTCCACCTCAGGCATAAACGGATCGATGTATTTGCAATCCCCGCACCAGTCTGCCTTAAATACGGCCACTGTCAAACGTGGAGATTGAATCGCCACATCAAATTCCGGCTTGGATGTAATCTGTTCCATTGTCACATCTCCCTTTCTGTACCTCGTCTCCCTCTAAGTGAAGCAAATTGGTGATTGGAAGTCAAATGTTCAGCGCATACTTAGAATAACCACAAGTCCTGGCATATCAAACACAGATATTCATGAAAGGATGTTCCATTCATGACTTTCACCAGAAATGACTCTTCGGAAAACCAGCATTCAGGCTCCATTGTACAGATCATTCGCTCCATTCCCGGAGCAGCCCTGGAAGTATGGCGAGGTAAACAAGCCGCCTGGCATGCGTCCGCAAGGCTTAGACATCCTTTGCGTGACCTGAATTGGAACGCAGATACAGCTGCCGCTCTGCAAGCTGAGGTGGAGAAGTTAATCCCTACAACAGGCAAGCCATCTCCTGCACGCAACAATCAGGCACAACGTGCGCTGGTGTGTGAAGAGGATTGCATCATTCTCGAAGAGATCAAAACCTTAACGCAGCAGCAGAATCGCAGTAATGTGACTCGAACCGCCGCTTATCTGGAATGCTACGAGCAGTATCCCGAGCTACATTGGGCGCTACTGGCGCATATGGTATCCCGCAACGGTGGATATCATATGACCGACCTGCACAGTGACCTGATGCATAATCTGCAAAATCAGAAGGATCGTGAGCATATGTATCGCTTGCTGGAGCGGTGCAATGCCCTTATTTTTCAGGATGCCTATCCTCAATTGCAGCTGTATATCCACAGTCGGCGGCTTGGACGAAGCTGCTTCCATCTGTTATCTCATTTTCATGTATCGTCGTTTATGACCCCGTTCTGGGAGCGATTTTGGCTCGAACGTTGCAGTTCCATACTGAGTGTGGCCTTAATTATTAATGAGCAGAACTATATCGAGAGCCGGGTGGTGCAACATCCTTATTTTCAAAAAGTAGTACTCTCCAAACCTGCTTTTCATCTGCATAATCTGGCCGGGCTGAACCACATCGTTTTCCCTCTTGCACAAGGAGGTGGACTTACCGGACGGGTCATTGAACACTTTGGCAAACTGAATGAACGCATCCAGTTCGGCAAAGGACTGTATGCCCTATTATTCGGTGTGGAGCAAGTGCTCCAGCAAGTGTTGGAGTTCGCACGCACCGTTCCTCACGGCGGCTCAAGGGCGGAATATTGGCCGGGCCTGTTTACCAAGCATCACGAGGGGCCCACTGATCATAATCTGTACACGGAAGTTTTAATGAATGAGGAATGGCTTCCGGAAGGTCAGCGTCTTTACTCACCTGAGTTGCTCGCTGTCTGGGGGGACACACCTTATGAACCGATTACAAGACATGACTGGCTGGAAACACGAGATTGCCTCGGATACCTCACTGCGCCACGCAGACCTTGGCTGTTTGATATGAGTCATGAGCATCGGTACGGCATGTTAAAAACAGCTCTCGCTCATGATGTGCAAGTTCTTACTCACTAATTGGCAGGAGAAAAAGAAAAAACGGTATCCGAATACGGCTTTAACAGGATCGTAACGTCACTAAAGCAGATCGAGTAGATTCTGCTGTGTAAGACCAAAGTAAGGATAACGTTCACCGTCACGGGAACCAGCCTCTTATGCAATAAAACAATAAAAAAGCACGGTCTGCTACAAGTGCAGACCGCGCTTTTTTCACCTAAATTTATCCTCGTTGTCCGGCGCCGCGTTGCAGACGCATAAGGGGACGAAGAATTTTTTGCAGAATCCGCGGATAACTCCCCAGCTCGTCCTTACGCAACACACGAAGAACCACCATCAGTACGAGATATACCACAACGACCAGCACACCCACGACCATACAGGTTAACAGGAAAGATACCCGTGCAGGCAGGAACGCACCAAAGATCTGGTTTCCACTCCAATTGGCCGCAAAACCGACAGCTGCCGCGAGAAGCACCGTAATGATAAATCCAATCCAGCGATCCCCCATAATTGAAAAATCAACGATTTTACGTAACACACGCAGATTCAGATATGTGATGACGAGGAAACATAGCGCTGTTGCAATGATGATCCCGTAAATGCCGAAGATCGGCGCGAGGATAAGACTCGCAATCAGCTTCACGATAATTCCTGCCGCTACACTAATCATTGTGATTCGTGGTTTTCCAACCCCGAGCAACATGGAGTTCGTTGTCATCATTGTAATCTGGAAAATAGTGCCGAACGTAAGCAATGCAATAATCGGCGTGCCATCTGGAGTTGTGAAGAGCAATCCGTTTACCGAATAAGCCGCCGCACACAGGGTAATCACAATCGGCATTCCCGTCAGAATGGAAATACGTAGCGCCAGCGTTACCTGATTTTTCAGATGTAGCTCATCTTTGCGGGCAAAAGCCGCCGAAATGACAGGCACAAGGGACTGACTGAGCGCTATGGCGAGAATAGGCGGAATACCGGCTATACTCTGGGCTTTGGCACCCAGAATTGCCAGTACGCCTGTAGCTTCTTCCAGACCGATCCGTCCACTAAGCAGGGGAACGACGAGGGAAGAGTCGATAAAGTTGATTGCCGGAACAGCAAGTGAAGACAACACAATCGGAATTGAAAGTTTGAAAATATCAGTGTAAATTCCGCGCATCGGCAATTGCTCTGCACGCTCATAATGTAGCTGTGCCGCACGGTCACTTTTGCGTAGCTTTAATGTAAAGTACAGCATCACCGCAAATGCACCGATACTACCGAACACCCCACCGAAGGATGCCCCGGCTGCAATCGTCTGATCATCGTAATTCCATTGCAACATCACATAGGCCACAATAATCGCTACACCTACACGCGCAAACTGCTCCACGATCTGCGAGATACCACCTGCGGTCATATTGCCGCGTCCCTGGAAATAACCACGCATCATTGCGATCGCCGGGAAGAGTAACAGGGCCGGAGCAAGCGCCCGGATGGCACTCACGGATTCCGGCACTTTGGAAATATGGGTGGCATAAAATGGCGCTGCGAACCATAGCAGAACAGACATGACCACACCGGCCACGGCCGCAAAGATCAAGGCTGCACGGTATATCTGCTGCGCTTCGCCCGCGCGTCCGAGCGCGTAGCGTTCCGAGACCATTTTACTCAGCGTACTCGGTATGCCCGCCGTTGCGACAGTTAACAGCATTAAATACACCGTATTGGAGATCGTGAACGATGCGTTACCAATATCCCCGAGGATATGCTCCAGCGGCACACGTTGTACCAGACCCAGTACCCTTGCAATCAATGCGGCAGCCGCCAATATGAGCGTACCTTTAATAAATGTTTCCTTCTTAGACAAAACGGATTCCCCTTCTTTCCCCCACACCGGACCTCTCCGGACCTTAGCTAGCTAACCTGATATTCTAGGCGAATCGAACCACCCAGATTATAAATAGAACAATCATCACAAGTTGCAAAATAATTTTCATTACCGTGCTGGTAAACAGCCCGACGACAGAGCCAAATCCGACTTTGGATGCTTTGGAAGGCGAGGAACCGCCGATCAGCTCTCCGATAAACGCACCGATGAATGGCCCCAGGACAAGTCCAAAGGCTGGAATCACGAACGGGCCAATAATTACTCCGATGGTACTCAGCGTTGTAGACAGCTTGGAACCGCCAAACTTTTTGACACCCCAGGCACTAACGACGTAATCGGCCACGAACAGCACCACCACGATCAGAATCTGGATAGTCCAGAACCCGCCCCCAAACGGATCAAAGCTGAAGAACCAGCCGTAGACCAGAAATGCGAAGAAAATCGCGATTGCACCCGGCAGAATCGGGTACACCGTACCTGCCATACCTACTGCAAACAGCAGTACAATTAAAATCCAGCCAACGGTTGCGAGCAAAGGTTACTCCCCCTTCAGAATATGTTCACGAATCAGATGTGCGATGCCATCCTCATTGTTGCTTCCGATAACTAAATCTGCCGCTTGTTTCACTTGCTCCTGTGCATTGCCCATCGCAACACCCAGACCGACAGCTTCAATGACAGCCAGATCGTTCAGACTGTCGCCAACAGCGACCACCTCGGACATGTCGATGCCCAGCAATTGGCATACTTCGGCTACACCGGTAGCTTTGGATACGTTCTCCGGGTTTACCTCAATGTTTACAGGAGAGGAATTGGTCATTTGCAGACCGCCCATGTCCTGCAGTTCCATCATAATCTGATGACGAATCTCATCATCCTCGGTGGTAAATCCAAATTTCAGCCATTCTAATCCTTCGATGTTATCCGTCCAGCGATCACGGTTATACAGCTCTTCCACGGAGTATGCCCAGTACCAACTGTTATATTTCTCCCCAATCTCGTGCATCTTGCGAATTAACGCCGGGTCCATCAGATGGCGCAGGTGAAGCTCATGTGGAGCTTTCCAGACCTCGCTACCGTTGACCGTAACCATTGGTGTTTCCAGCCCAAGCTGCACCGCATATGGCATGGCGTGGTATACGGCTCTTCCTGTAGACAAGCACACATGCACCCCGCGACGAATGGCAATCTGAATCCATTTGGCCGTCTCCTGTGTAATTTCATGATTATCATTCAGCAACGTGCCGTCCATATCCAGGGCCAGCAGTTTATATTTCAGTTCGCTCATGTTGTGAATCCTCCTCCAGTATGTCTCTCTCCTCTAAAACAACAAGATCGCCCGGTATCCGCGAAATGGCGGACGCCCCGGACGTCACAGCTAACGACATTTTACCACAGATCACGCGTATGCAACAAAGTAACCTAAAAACCGGAACGCCAAAAACCGCCTGCGATGCAGACGGTCATCTAAATTTATGAAATCATGTTCAACGTGCGGCATATTTACGGCGAACATAACGAAGTACAATGCCATGTTTCGGTGACAGAAGTAACGCAAGTACAAACAGAATGCCAGCCACAGCCACCATGCAACCTGCAATAGAAGCATCCATCGCGTACGCCATCAGGTAACCGCCGACAGAAGAAGCTGCACCGATCAGTACCGCATAAAGAATCATTTTACCAAGCTGATCCGTGAGCAGATAAGCCGCAGCCGCAGGTACAATCAGCATACCTACTACAAGAATAGAGCCTACACTTTCAAAAGAGGCAACGGACGTCATGGACACAAGTCCCATGAGCGCATAGTGAAATAAGACCACCGGAATGCCGCAAGCCGCAGCCAAAGCCGGGTCAAACGCGCATAATTTGAACTGCTTGTAGAACAGTCCTACAACAACGAGAATAACAAGTAACGTAATGCCCAGCATCCAGACCGCTCTAGGTCCTACATCCATTCCCCACAGCGTTAACGTATCCCATTGCACATAGGCAATCTCACCGAACAATACACAGTCCAGATCCAGATCGATATGCTGTGCATTCAGGCTGATCAGGATGACCCCTACAGCAAAGAGTGCTGTAAATACAATACCGATGGATGCATCCGAAGACAGTCCTCCCGCTTGAAGAGTCTGAATGAAAAACACTGTCAACAACCCAAACACGGTTGCACCCAGCAACATCCACAGGGAGTCTCTGGAGCCGCTCCACAGAAACGCAATTGCAATCCCCGGAAGCACGGCGTGACTGATCGCATCTCCGACCAGAGCCATGCGCCGCAGAATCAGGAAGCAACCGAGAATGGCGCAAGCGGAGGAGACGAGTATTGCGGTGAGAATAATCCAAAATGTGGCCATCTACATCTCCCCCTGTTTCTGTGTTTGAGGCTGTGCAGCATGCACCTGTAGCGCGGCTTGCTCTTCACGCATGTAAGTCGACTTCGCCTGGATGCTCCGCAACTTGCGGGCAAGTAACCCTCGCCTTGGTGCGAACAGCGCAGATCCAACAAACAGCACCGTAGCCGCAAGTACAGTCACTGGTCCAGTAGGCAGATTAGGGACAAGCGTGCTGAAGAGTGTTCCTACGGCACCGCTTAATGCGCCGAACAATCCAGCCAGCAACACCATCAGTGCAAGCGAATTGGTCCAGCACCTTGCTGCTGCTGCTGGGGTCACCAGCAGTGCCGCAACCAGCACCACACCTACCGCCTGGATTCCGGCGACAACAGCTATAACCGTCAGTAGCAGAATGAGTTGCTCCAACACTCCGACGGGCAATCCCATACCTCTTGCAAAACCCGGATCAAAGCTCACGAGCTTGAATTCCTTGAACCAGACAAGGCATGCGATGAGTAATACAAGACTTACCCCGCCCATCACATACACATCCGTAAGCACCATCGATGCTGCTTGCCCAAACAGGTACTTGTCAAGCCCGCTCTGGCTTCCACTTGCACTGTGCTGAATACGTGTCAGCATCACAACACCGATACCGAAAAATACCGTCAGTACGATGCCCATTGCCGCATCCTGCTTAATCCGTGAAAACCGGGTTATCCACGAAATACCGAAAGTGGCTACAATTCCTGCAATCAGTGCGCCAAACAGAAACAATCCAATCGACTTCGTTTCCGTCAACATAAACGCAATACAGATTCCAGGCAATGCCGCGTGTGCCAATGTATCGCCCATCAGACTTTGACGACGAAGAAAGGTAAATGAGCCGATAATGCCACTGCTGAATCCGAGGAGCAGACAACCGAGCAAAATCCAGCGTGTGTTCGGGTCTGACAATATAGAAACAACCCAATTCCACATAACTACACCTGGCCTTTCTCCGCTTGGCTGCCGATCATCGCGATGCGACCTCCGTAGGTTTCCTGTAATAAATCCGGTACAAATACTTCTCTTGTTGGCCCAGCGGCAACCAAACGTCCGTTGAGCAACAATACATGATCGAAGTATTCCTCTACCGTTGCCAGGTCATGGTGAACAACTAGAACGGTTTTGCCCTGCTTTTTTAATTGCTCTAGCAGGGAGATGATCGCTTTCTCTGTCGTTGCGTCCACTCCTGCAAAAGGTTCATCCATGAAATACAAGTCTGCATCCTGTACCAGTGCTCTGGCCAGGAATACGCGCTGTTGCTGTCCGCCGGACAACTGGCTGATCTGCCGATACATGTAATCCCCCATACCAACTTGCTCCAGGCAATGAGCCGCAAGATCCTTTTCCTTTTTTCCCGGGCGGCGGAACCAGCCCAGATGTCCATATCTTCCCATCATGACAACATCTAATGCATGTGTCGGAAAGTCCCAATCTACGGACTCCCTCTGTGGCACATAACCGATACGCCGCCTGGTTTCACGATAAGATCGTCCAAAGATCTCAATGTCACCGTGCATTTTCGGAACAAGCCCCAGAACCGCTTTGATCAACGTTGACTTGCCTGCACCGTTCGGTCCAAGAATGCCGATGAGTTGCCCTTCAGGTATATCAAAGGAAACATTGCTAAGCACCGGCTTTTTGTGATAAGCCACGGCCAGGTTCCTTACACAAAGAGGCGAAGAGACCGTTGCCTTTTCATGTCCGAGTTGATCGTTTTCTATAGTTTCTAATGCTTGTTTGGTTGTATTGGTATTTTTCATCATCATAGCTCTCCTCTCTTCAGATGTTATATTATTTCAAAGCCGCCGCGATCGTTTCGACATTGTGCCGCACCATTCCGATATAGGTGCCCTCTACAGTTCCCTCAGCCCCCATAGCGTCAGAGAACAGTTCGCCACCAATTTTTACGGTATGGCCCTTTTCAGCTGCCCCAGCAATAATCGCTTCCATCGCTTTAGCAGGTACACTCGATTCGATAAATACGGCTTTGATTTGATTTTCCACGAGAAAATCTCTTAGTTCACTTACATCTTTGGCGCCATATTCTGCTGCCGTGCTGATGCCTTGGAGACCCATCACTTTAATGCCATAGGCTTGACCAAAGTAACCAAATGCATCATGTGCTGTTACCAGCACTCGGCTTTCCTCAGGGATCTGCCCGATTTTCTCCCGCACTTCCGTATCCAACGCTTGTAGCTTCTCCAGATATGTTGCTGCCTGCGTCTTATACTGTTCCGCATGATCCGGATCTGCTTCCACCAGCGTGTCACGCACAGCTTCGGTTGCACGCATCCAGTGCTTGACGTTAAACCATACATGCGGATCATACTCTGTCCCACCTGTCGCTTGACCGGAATGCAACTCCTCTACCGGAATATTTTCGGCAACTGCGGTAACTTGTTTGCTTTTGGACATTTTCTCCAGAATACTGGTCATTTTCCCTTCCAGATGCAGGCCGTTATAGAAAATCACCTTGGCTTGCTCCAGTTTGCGAATATCCCCTTGGGATGCCTTATACAGATGTGGGTCTACTCCCGGTCCCATCAATCCGGTAACCTCAACATATGCTCCGCCCACCTCTCGTGCTACATCCGCAATCATGCCTGTGGTTGCCGTAACTTGCACTTTGCCGGTACCGTCTACTCCCGAAGTACTCGAACAAGCTGTAAGTACTATGACCAGAACAACACCTATCAGCGTAATGACTCCACGTTGGATACTCCTCATCTTCACCATTAACAAATTAACCGTCCCCTTTCCCTGTCCTAAAATATTTGTCCGCAACTAATTAAGTTGTACAAGGTACCAACTTTTAAACTCGTCTAATAATGTTTCCCTTGTGCAAATTTTAGCCGATGGAAAAATAAAAGGCAAGGGGTATTTTCCCTTGCCTGTCCTATTACTTATGAGTTCAATCTAAAGCCGTTTATTCAATACTTTTATGAGCAGGCCATTGTTTCCTATTATTTTATGCCTTTAATCATCAATCTTGTTCTTTATTCTGGTCCTTCTTCCCCTTTGGGATGCCATTCAAGCCATACACTTCATCGTATGCATCAAAAATTTTGCGTGCGATCGGGGAAGCACTGACCGATCCAAAACCGCCTTCCGGCACGATAACCGCTACAGCCAGTTTCGGTTTGTCTCTTGGCGCAAAGGCGATAAAGACACCGTTCTCCTTTTTATTCGGTCCGGTTCCTTGCTCGGATGTTCCTGTTTTTCTGGCAAAATCATAAGGGAAACCGTCGAAGGAGCTTACTTTGGTGACCATTCCTTTATGCACTTCGTTCCAGTGCGCATCCGCAAACTGCACCTCATTAAGAACCTTTGGCTCAAACTTCTTCACCACATTGCCATCCGCATCACGGATTTCCTTCACCAAGTGTGGCTCCATTCGTTTGCCCTTATTCGCAAGCATTGTGGTGTACTGGGCAAGTTGCATCGTTGTATATTTGGCTTGCTGACCAAATGACGCAAACGCAAGACGTGTCAGTGCAGACTCATTATTGTCTGCTTTATACTCCAACTGACCAAGAAATTCTTTGGGCAGATCAATGCCTGTCGAGACACCCAAACCAAAATCCTTCATGTATTCGTCCCACTTAGCAAGGGCTTTTGTGGCACCATATTTATTCAGCAAACGCTTGCCCACCATATCAATCATAAATGCATTGGACGACTTTTCAATCGCTCTCCGTGCGGTAATATTACCGTTGTAGGCCGAATGTGAGTTCTTTACTTGTCTTCCATCCTTGCCTAATACAGCGTAACCTTTATCAGGATAAGTACTCCCCGTAGTGAACAGTCCCTCTTTCAGGCCGACAAGCACACTGAGCGGTTTAATAACCGATCCAAGCAGAACAACGGACTCTGCACGGCTTGGCTTATTATCATTGGGCGGGAAAGACTCTGTCGTCCCGTTTCGGAAAACATACTTGATTTTGTCATAATCCCAGTCATTCGGATCATAGTCTGGCATACTTGCCATAGCTACCACATTGCCTGTATCCACTTCCATAGCTACAGCGTAACCTGTAATGGCCTTTGGAAGCTTTCGTAATTCATCCGTAATAGCCTTTTGCGCGGCAAGCTGAACCTCCTTGTTGATCGTGGAGATCAGACTGTACCCCTTCTCTGGTGGAGTCAATTCCATCGTGCCTGTAGGTAAATTCCTAGAGTCAATATCAATGGATTGATATCCGCTTCTTCCGCGAAGCTCCTGCTGATATTGCAGCTCCAACCCATCGAATCCAACCCTCTCATCCTGAGAGTAGACCAGTCCAGGATCACGCTGAGACCCAGATTGCTCTATGATCGATTTGTACTGCTTGAGTGTTGTGGGTACTCGCTTGAATTCCCGTGTGTAACCAACAACCTGGACAGCGACTCGATCAGGGTCATATCTCCGTACATTCTCTTCTAGCACCATTACGCCGGGATACTCCGTTTTTTTCTCTAGAAAAAAAGCAATTTCCTGGGTCGTTAGATCGGACTTGACCAGTCTTGGAACATAACCGAATGTTTTTTGGTGATCCAGATCCAGCCGTTTTATAATCTCCTCTGCATCTGGCTGCTTCTCGTCTCCCGGATTGAATCGTTTGAATATATCCGCAAGTTCACGAGCCAATCCTTCGGCTTCCTGCCTGCGATCATCATTACGATAATCTTCATATAACAGCACATACAGTGACTGTACCGGCTCCGAATAAGCAAGCGCCACTTTCCCGGTCGCATCATAGATGGGCCCGCGCACCGGGGCTAGAGGGATATCTTTTGTATTACGCGTAGATTCCATGTACGTCAGTTCAGGCCCTTCGACAAACTGCACAAATGCCAGTCGGAAGATCAGAATGCTGAATATGACAAATGCCACGAAAAAAAACACATTCAGCCTCGCGCTGGTCGATTGATTTACCGCTCTCTCGTCTTCGTTCGGCGGTTTATTTTTAAGTCGATTAAACATATGCTCCCCTCTCCGTTCTTTGTACAAGTTTAAAAATCACACGATCTATACATACCGAAACGTCATAACAGACCCCAACAGACAACAGACCAAAATAGCAAACTCTCACCTCTTAAGTGTAGCAAATGCAGACTGTAACGTCTTTCTAATTTTGGTTACATTTTCGTAATAAGAAGCCCTCTGTATATAACGTAAGAAGACTGCCTGGGTTCCATAAAAAAAGCAACAAAAAAAGGCCCCGTTCTGGGGGCCTTTTACCATATGGAGAACACGATCTCCATCACTGCATCACTGTGTACTTGTTTCTGTTTCTTTATCTTTATTTTTTTTCGGAACACCATCCAGGCCGAATTCCTGGTCGTATGCATCGAAAATCGCACGTGCAACCGGAGCCGCACTGTTGGAGCCAAAGCCCCCTTCCGGGATCATGACCGCAACAGCCAGTTTTGGATTGTTACGGGGTGCAAAAGCGATAAATACCCCGTTATCCACCAGTTTCCCTCCAATATTCTGTGTCGACGTACCTGTTTTTCTGGCAAAATCATAAGGGAAACCGCCAAAGGCAGAAACCTCGGTAGCCATACCACGCTGTACCTCATTCCAGTATGCATCACTGAAGTCCGCTGTACTGAGTACCTTCGGTTTTACTTTCTCCACCACATTGCCTTCCGAATCCCGGAACTCTTTGACAAGCTGTGGTTCCATTCGTTTTCCTTTATTGGCAAGCATCACGGTATACTGCGCGAGCTGCATGGTTGTATATTTTCCTTGTTGTCCAAAGGAAGCATAGGCTAGTTTGGTCAGGGAGCTTTCTGTTTCACTTTCATATTCTTTACGCCCAGCCCATTCATTCGGCAAGTCCACTCCTGTTTTTATACCAAGACCAAACTGCTCCATGTACTTGTCCCACACGTCAACGCCCTTAGCACCATATCGCGAGTACAGCTTCTTACCAATCTCGTCAATCATAAATACGTTAGAGGAATGACGAATCGCATCACGAGGGTACATGGCACCGTAAACGTGCCCCGATGAGTTCTGTACGCGGCGGTTATCTCCACCAAACGTGGTTGAACCCCGGTCGATATACACCGAATTAGTAGTAAAGAAACCTTCCTTCAAACCGATCAATACACTCAGTGGCTTAATCGTTGAGCCGAGCAATACGACAGATTCAGCTCTTTTTTTGGAATCACTAGGTAGAAATCCCCGGATTGTACCGTTTTGATAAATATATTTGATTTTATCGTAATCTTCTGTACTGATGCTGCCCGTTCTCCACACATTGGTGTCGTAATCAGGCATACTGGCTGCCGCTACAACCTTCCCTGTATCCACTTCCATCGCTACAGCAAAGCCTGTTTTGGCATTGGGATGTAATCTGCCGGATACCGGATTGCGATGCAACCAGCTTAACTGATCCATAATCGCTTGCTCTGTTTTCACCTGCACATTTTTGTTAATGCTGGAGATCAGATCATACCCTTTTTGCGGCGGGGTTGTGCCTGCTACCCCTTCAGGCAAGTTACGTAAATCAACGTCAACCGACGTATAACCACTTTTGCCCCGCAGCTTATCCTGATACTGTAACTCCAGTCCATCAAATCCAACAAACTCATTTTCCGTATAGACCAGACCTGGATCAGTCTGCGTTTTGTTTGCTTCATCTACTTCTTTATACTTTTTCAACGTTTTGGAGCTTTTGAATTTTTTCAAATAACCAATCGATTGAACGGCCACTGTATCCGGATCGTAGTAACGTACACTTTCTTCCACAATCTGAATACCTTTGAATTCATCCTTATGCTGGAGGAAATAAGCAACCTCCCCTTCGGACAAATCACTCTTGATCAGACGCGGCATAAACCCGTTAGCCTTGCGGGAATTCAGATCCATTTCCTCCATGATTTGATCAACGGTCAAGGATTCGGAATTCGGGGTTTTATACTTTTCAAAAACATCATGCAGACGCGTAGCCATCTCTTGAACTTCACCAATTTTCGGATTCGGCTGGCCATCCACATCCCCGTAGTTTTTGTACAATGTGAGATACAGCGACTGAATCGGCTTGGAATACGCCAGTTTCACCGTCCCCGTAGAATCGTAGATGGTTCCTCTCACCGGAGCAAGCGGCACATCCTTCGTAATGTTACTTGCTTCTTCCTGACTGAGCTCAGGTCCTTCAACGAATTGTAAAAACGCCAAGCGTACAATGATTACACTAAAAATAACAAAGGAAGCGAAGAAAAATACGTTCATCCGGTAACTAAAACGCCGTTTGTCCGCAAGTTCATCCTTCTCATTGGAATGCTTTTTCATTCATCCTACCTCTTTCATGACTTGATGCATACCGCAGAACCTTAACTTACCGGCATGATAACCTGGCAACGTCGTCATATTCCGAACCATATCCGTGTCCGGTGTACTATCAGGCTGACTGATCTTTCAGATGCGTGTCGGCAAAGTTAGGTGGGTTAAACCAATCTCCGCTGATGGCCCACGTTGGATCAAGCGGAACCCAGCGATTCGAATCACTCAAATAGACTTCATTCCATGCATGAGGGCCGTACCCTCCCTGACCGTTATATCCCAGACCTGTAACAACCCTGACATCAAGCCCCTGAGAACGTGCCATTACCGCATATAAGCGGGCATAATCGATACATACCCCTTTGCGCGTATCAAAAGTATTCTGAGGGGTCTGTTCATGCCATATTCCCCTCTGTTCATAATCATCCACTTTCCCGTAGTCGTATTGAACCCGGGTGCCAACCCAGTCATACAGAGCTCTGGCTTTTGCCTCATCCGTCGATTTTCCTTTGACAATCTCCTGCGCGGCTTGCTCAATATCGGCTGGAATATTGTGGTCAATCACTTCATACTTCCGTTGCAAAATACCTCCGAGTTCCTTCTGCACAGCCTGCGTGAATACCGGAAGTTTGTCCTTGATAAACGTACCAGACAAAGGCTCAATCACCGATTTAGCACCCTGCATATAGATCGGAGATGCCTCCACATAACGGCTGAACATACTACCCGGATAGAGACTTACAATCATGAACAATACGGCAATCACAATGATTCCTCGGACCGAACCGATGACCGTGCCGATCACTGCGCCTGTCAGCCGGCTAAAAATCCCTTTTGGCGCAGCTTGCTCATCTCCTGCATGTCTTCTGCGAAATATGAAGGTTGTTAAAAATCCAAGAATCATGCGAATCAAGCCGTAACTCAATACAAATAATACGGCAAACCGCATAAGCGGGAAATCTGCGATCGCTGTAACCAGCGTATAATACAGCTGTTCCCACCGGTTCAACTCACGATTAGGCATATCCCCGGCATGTACAGATAACCATTGCTGTACATAAGGCGCAAGCCATAACGTCAGACCGATAGATAACAAAATACCAATGACCGCCATAATACCGTCCATCAGGAAACCAAAGAGTCTCCCCGCAGAACGTGAAGCCCCTCTGGACCATCCCTGTAATAAGGATGCTGCTACGATCAGCAACAGCAGAATGGTAATCCCATTAAACTCCTTCAGGCTGTCCAGCCAAGTTTGCAGCACGTCTTCATTCCTCCTTTAAACTACGAAGCAGGTGCTGTTTTATTTTTTTGTGCCTGTTCGACAAATGTGCGGATCGTATCGTTGTCGAGTTTCCACTCACCAACAGAAATACCGCGGAACGTCACATCGACTTTATCCGACTTCGTGCTACCCTTAAGCTCAACGTTAGGACTGGTTATCGTAAATTCACCATTTTTCCCCGCCGCATAGGTGGCCTTGGAGGCTTCCTTCAGCATGATGCTTGTTGCTTCTTTCTTGAGTGTGTCCATCGTGCTGGACTGCACGTCTGTGACGGTTTGTTTGATCTGTTCAATGGAGATGCCGCTGTATATCAGCAGAGCCGCAATAATGATGATGGCAATCGCCCATTTTAACATCGTTTTGACCACATTCAGAACAAAGAACAAAATGATCAGTGCAACGACGATCACCAGCCAGTTCTGCATCACAAACTCTTTGATTACTTCTATGTTCATGATTACACCTTCCGAATTAGAATTGATTCATGACTTCCCGAATATTATACATGATTTCCGAACCTGCTGTCAGCTAAGCCCTCTCCGGCAAAAATAAACGGTCTAAGTTCGTCCTGCGGGGCGTACAAGTAGTACCATGAGGATTCGTCCGACGAACGTGGACACGTTCAAGACCTGTGTACAAACAGGCATCGCCTAACAAGGAGGGGCTCTAGTGAAAACGGCCATCTGGCTATACCTGTTTTTGTTTCTAGCTGTGTTTGATCTGCATGCCCAGTATCCCATTCTGACGCCGTTTGCGATATCGCTCGGTGCGGCTCCAACCTTTATCGGCTGGATGATGGGCATCTATTCCTTAACCCACCTGCCTGGCAATCTGATTGCTGGAACACAGATTGATAAACACGGGAGCCGTCGATATATTGTGTTCAGTCTGGTCGGTGCGGGGTTCATCCTACTTCTGCAGGCTCACATTCATACCCCTTGGCAACTGCTCGCGCTACGTTCTATTAGCGGCTTTGTATTAGCCTTTCTATCTCCGGCATGTCTGGCCCTGCTCGCTCAACTCTCCAATGACCCGGTGAAACAAGGAAAATACATGTCGGGTCACGGTGTCGTGCACACGCTGGCTTCGGTGGTGTCACCAGCCGCAGGTGCCGTGATCGTCGGTGCCATGGGGTTCTCTGCCACCTTCTCGAGTCTCGGCTATCTACTCATTCTGACAGGTGTCATTGCACTGCTTACCATGCCGCGTGGCCTCGTTCGCCAGCCGCAGCCATTGACCGAACCCGCAAAACCTGGCCTTGCGCCTTCCGGCTCGGCTAAAGCTAACTCTGATCATTCGCCAGCAGAAGCGCCAAAAGCATTCCTGCCCGTTTCCTGGCGTTATTTCATGCTACCCTTGGTTATTGCCTGCGCTCAAGGTATTCTGTTCTTTGAATTACCGCTGCGGGGAGGCGGGCATTCCTCCATGATGTCGACAGGTTTACTGTTTTCAATCATTAGCATCGGTGCGCTCTTTACACTCAGCATGCTGTTTCTTAACCGTTATTCGCCCAAACTGCGTTTAGTTGCTGGTGTACTGCTGATGTCCTTGAGTTTTTTCGTGATGGCAGCCGTTCCGCAAATTTCGTTATCCATCGTGTTATTTGTGCTCGGGATGTCCAAAGGTATCATTTTCCCCGCGATGGCTACACTTTTTATTCACTTAAGCGGTGGTGGCAAGCTTGGGCGTATTTTCTCTCTGCAATCGATTGCCACCTCTATTGGTTCGTTTATTGGTCCGATTACGGCTGGACAGCTGAGGCTGGGGGTATCTCCTTATTTCATTGCTTTTATTTTGCTGATGATCGGCATCTTGCTACTTCCCTATTATACGTCAAGACATACTGCCCCGCTCTCATCTTCCGATGCGAAAAGCATCCTGGGGTGAAGTATATAAGCTTGTCCTGACCAACTTATACGTTAGAGCCTTCTGCAGAACAATTTAAACTTTGCATCATTCCCCCATTTCCAGATACACTATAAGTACATTCAGTCGATTTTCGCTGTAACATTTCCCGGGGAATGTCGACATCAGCTCTCGAATCAGGGGTGAATAAGATGCCTATTCATGTCATTGTGGAAGGTAAGAATGATCGCAGTAAACTCAAACGTTTAGTGGGTCCAGAGATCAATATTTTGTGCACATTCGGAACGCTGAACTCCCTTAAACTGGAGACGCTGCGCAAGCAAGTAGGATATGATGAAGTTTATTTATTCATGGACAATGACAGCTCAGGTAAAAAGATAAGAGGTGTACTGCGCGATGCTTTTCCCGATGCGGTACAAATGTATACAAGACGTGGGTACGCAGGGGTTGAAGGTACACCTGATGAATACATCATCTCGCAATTAGAGAAGGCAGGACTGGAGGAATATATCCAGTATCCTGACGAACCTTCGTATTAAAAAGAACAACAAATAAAAGGCTGTTTCTGGTTATAGCAACCAGAGACAGCCTTTGCTAAAGACTTCGTGCTTAACATTTTACGGTGTTATTCTTTAATCAGCCTGCGAATGTCCTCTGCGATGGCTTCCGGCTGCACATCTTCTGTATTAAAAGCGTTATAAACCTTGCGAAGCTGGTTATTCTCATCCACCAGACCAATCATGTTCATATGGGCAAAATCATCCTTGTTCTCGCCTTCGATCAGAATCTGGAACGATTCTTTGGCGAACTGCTTGGTTTTATCCATATCCCCACGCAGGAAATACCAGCCAGAATAATCCGCGTGGAAACGGTCGGCAAAGGTTTTGATCTTCTCCCTCGTATCTACTTTTGGGTCGAAGGAAATCGATACAAAGGATGCCTTATCTCCGAATGTTCCATCTTCTTTCAACAAGTCCTGCACCTGAGACAGCGTAAATGTCGTAATCGGGCAAACATCAGGGCAACTGGTGAAATAAAAGTAGAACAATCGCACTTTGCCTTGCGTATCCGCCAACGATACGTTACGACCATCCACATTTTCCATGGAAAACGATTGGATCTCCCGAATCTCGGGTAATTTCTCCTGGCTGGCAAATGCCGTATTCCACATTAAATACAACGCCATAATCAGTGCAATACCGAGCAAAATCCACGTCCATTTGTATTTCTTAATGACCTGCATCCTCTTCCCTTCCCCCTAACAATGTACTAGTGAATGCGCATACATATTTGATCCATAAAAACCCTCTGTTAAGCTGCCCTGGCTTACTGATACAAAATGATTTCGGTTAACGTGATAAATTAAATCTACGTTATCATTTCAGCCAAGGGATACATATGTATAATACAGTGCCTTCATTACGGGACATATCTTGGCTTATGACAAGGTCGTTGTTCACAAAATATGTCTCATCGCGACATGTTTATTAAATCCACGCGACTTCCGATATAAATTTTATCACAAGAAACCACGGAATAGTTTGACAATGTTCGTACATTTGTTGGGAAATGGACAGATTGTTACCAGGGCTTAGCATGTTTTGCATCCATGCGGGTGGATAATATACACTAGAATTGGGTATCACCTAGATAGAGAAGGTTAATTTTGATGACGATACACTGACGTTACACCTTATAAAGGAGAGATTTATGGATACCTCTACACATTTTGTTATGGGCATTGGTTTGGCGGGTCTCGCCTATGTTGATCCTGTCGTTGCAACCGACCCCATGCTGGCAGCCGCCGTCATGGTAGGCACGATCGCTGGCTCCCAAGCCCCTGACATTGATACTGCACTGCGTTTTAAAAGTAATTCGCTATATATTCGAAATCATCGGGGACTGTCCCACTCGTTGCCGTTTCTGTTGTTATGGGTACTGCTAATTACGGGTGTGATCGGATTGATTTTTTCAGGAGTTTCACTTGGTCATGTTGCCCTCTGGACTGCTGTAGCTGTAGGCATACATGTCTTTACCGACTTGTTCAATACGTATGGAACACAGGCTGCCCGTCCTTTTACAGAACGCTGGATTGCCTGGAACATCATTCATATCTTTGACCCGTTCCTGTTTACTACACATGTGATTGCGATTCTATTATGGGCTTTCGACCTTATTGCACCTGCTCCACTCTTTACTACGCTGTATATCCTGATTGGAATATATTATGTATGGCGTACCATCGCGCGGGCACTGGTGGTTCGAAAAGTGAGACGTATGGATAACAGTCCGGAACCAGCCAAATACATTGTGATTCCAACGATTTCCTGGAGCCGCTGGCATGTTGTCAAAACGAATAAGGATGGAAGTTATGAGCTTGGTAAGATCGATGGTTCTGAGCTGACCTGGAGCCTGCATGCCACCTCTTCCACTCATGCAGCCGTTGTAGCCTCACGCAAGGCACCGGAGGTTAGTGCATTCCTCTATTTCACTTCTTATGCTGTAGCCGAGGTGGAGGAACTTCCTGCCGGATATAAAGTTCGCTGGGCTGATGTTCGGTATCGACACCGGAAACAGTATCCCT
This sequence comes from Paenibacillus polysaccharolyticus, assembly GCF_900102085.1. GTDB lineage: Bacteria > Bacillota > Bacilli > Paenibacillales > Paenibacillaceae > Paenibacillus > Paenibacillus polysaccharolyticus. The sequence continues at coordinate 263,365 of NZ_FMVM01000007.1, forward strand.
TTGTCGCCGTAGTGGTCATGGATCGTAACTTCAAAACAATTGATACTTACGTAGGCTGGCTAAGTGATGAAAAAATGGATAAAAAACTTTTATCTGCTCGCCCTTGACGCAGACCTTGGTTGCAGGGCACAATCGTTATAGGAACGATTGCGCGGGAAAAGCCCGGAGCGTTATCCGCTCCGGGCTTTTACTGCTTTGGTATATAAATTATTTGCCAGACAGAGACTGCTCAGCGATTTGTACCAGACGTTTGGTGATATATCCACCCAAAGATCCAGTCTCACGGGAAGTGTAGTTACCATAGTATCCGTCTTGCGGGATAGTTACACCCAGTTCTTGTGCAGCCTCCATTTTCAATTGTTGCAGAGCTGCTGTCGCTTGAGGCACCACCAAGTTGTTAGAAGAGCGAGATCCTTGAGCCATATTTAAAATCTCCTTTCAATCTGTGTCTGTAATGTATTGCAAGCTTGCAAGATTATTATGGCTCGCACGCTTCAGGTTATACGAAAATTCAATAAATTTGTACATGGAGGTTTTTCCCAATGAGCAAAGGCTTATCCTTATGGTTTGCATTTTCTTCGATAGTTTTGTTAACGGTTACAGCAATCACGATTTCTTACAACGGCTGGCTTGCAGCCCTGCTGTTTGTTCTATCCATGGCTAATATCGTTTGGGGATTTATCATCCGGGCGAAAAAAGAACGTCAGGAAGCCCGCTCGGCTTCCGAATCAGCTTCATAAGCTATCGAAGTTAATAAGTCAAAAAAGAGGAGGCGGATGGATTCATCCGTCTCCTCTTCTATGTTCACATGATTAACCGTTCATGGTCTTTATGCTAAATTGACTTTGCTGAACCTGTATTCCCAATTACAGCTTACGTCTAGGAACGAAACCCATCCGCTCTTTCACCGCATCCAGCGTCTTCGCAGCATCCTCTTCAGCACGACGTGCCGAAGTCTCTAATACATCTGCAAGCTCACCAGACTCACGAATTTCGTTGTATCTTGCTTGTAACGGTTCGATAACAGAGACAACGACTTCGGCGAGTTCCTTTTTGAATGGGCCGTACATTTTTCCTTCGTAACGCTCCGCCACCTCATTCAGTGTCATACCCGCACATTCCGCATAGATGCTCATCAAGTTGCTCACCTCTGGCTTATTCGCCGGATCATAGACAACTTCACGACCGGAATCCGTCGTAGCACGGCTAATTTTTTTGCGAATGACATCCGGCGGATCTAACAGGGCGATATAACTTCCTGCATTGGGGTTACTTTTGCTCATTTTTGAGGAAGCATCATCCAGTGACATGACACGCGCACCGACCTGTGGAATATAAGGTTCAGGAATGGTGAAATATTCTCCGTAACGATGGTTAAAGCGCCCTGCCAGATCACGAGTCAGCTCCAGATGCTGTTTCTGATCTTCCCCGACAGGCACGAGATCTGCATTATACAGCAATATATCTGCAGCCATCAGGGATGGATAAACGAACAGTCCTGCGCCGACAGAATCTTTGCCGGAAGATTTGTCTTTAAACTGGGTCATACGCTCCAGCTCACCCATAGAGGTGAGCGTTGTCATCAACCATCCGAGCTCTGCGTGCTGTGGTACGTGAGATTGCAGGAATACGTTTGATTTGCTCGGATCAATTCCTGCCGCGATGAACAATGCGGCCACAGCCTCGGACTGTTCACGCAGTGCCGCTGGCTCCTGTGCCACTGTAATAGCATGAAGATCTACAACCATAAAATGACACTTATAGTCATGCTGTAATTTCACAAAATTTTTAATCGCACCAATGTAGTTGCCCAGTGTAAGCTTACCGCTCGGCTGAATACCTGATAATACCGTTTTCATCTGATACGCCTCCCTAATTCACATAGATTCTAAATAAGTTGAACTAAAGATTTTACACAACCCACTTCGATGACAGAATAACCTTACAATCGCTGTTATCCCCAGATTTTTTTGATTCTTTATTTCAAAAGGAAAAATCCGGTGATAAAGGCGAACGCTTCGCTTTTCCAGGTTTTTTCTATCCTCTCCGTTATCGTGTAAATGAATCGTCCAACTTAACTAGAAATTAGAATTCAAAAATTTGGCTTCTTAACTTCCAACGCTTGGACACAAAGCATCTTCGCTCTGCGAACGCAAAAAAGCCCCACATCCGCAAGGGACGTGAGACCGTGGTGCCACCCTTATTCGCTTTCCTCTCCGCTATCCTGATATGCAGGAATATAGCAGGGAAAAAGCCTTCATTGTTCCTTAACGTGGAATAACCGGCATAACCTAATGAGATCTCCCTGTATAGCTCGATCTGTTCAGTTATACACTCAAGGGTCCATTCAAAAAAGAGTTCACACCAGTTCGCATCAACCACTGGCTTTCTGAAGAGAATACTCCTTGCCTACTTGTCCCCGTCATCGCTTTGATATCATTCAGTTCATAATAAGCTTTTAGAATTCCATATTAATGCCCATAAGCCTGAATGTCAAAATGAGATGAGTTTTTTTTCGCGAAGCTTGAAAATCTGTTATGATGGTATTGCTTATCCTGTGAAGGCTATGAAGCTCATTACAGGATGTCTCAAAAAGTTGGAATGATCACAATGACACGCCTGCAGCAGTTCAGAAGCACACAACTGCATGCAGACAGATTTCAAGTGGGAAAAGGAGCATCGATATGAAACAAGTGACCAAAGGTCAATGGAATGGTTACGACACGTATATCCTACATAGCCGTGAATTGGAAATCACCCTGCTGCCTCGTCTGGGAAATAACATCATCTCGATTCGCGATTTGGTGCAGAATAGGGATATCGTTCGTCGCCCGGACGAAAACGATCTGGCTTTCTATTTACAGAAGCCCTATCATTTTGGAGTCCCGTTGCTCATACCACCAGGACGTATTCACCAGGGACAATTCGAGTATGAAGGAGTACGTTATCAGTTCGATCAGAATACGGCGAATGGCAATCATATTCACGGTCTCCATCGCAGCCAGTCTTGGTGTGTCAGTGATATTGAAGAAGATGAGGACGGCTGTGCAATCACAACCGAACTATTAACCGAAAATGAAAAACATTGGATGGAACAGTTCCCCACCCCTCTGAAACTTGAAATGACATTCAGCTTGAAAAATGCTGTACTGACCCAGCGGTTGCGTGTCACCAATTTGAGTTCAACACCTGCTCCCTTTGGGATGGGATATCATACATGGTTTTTGCTCGACGGTAAACCTGAAGATTGGACACTACAGCTACCTGTTTCCGGATTGTATGCACAAAATGAAGATCAGCTGCCTACAGGCGAAATAGAAACGTTACATGATGAATGGTCCTCTATCGGGGAAGGAATCAACATGCAGGGAAGAGACTGGGATACGTTGCTTCGTGCGGCGGAAGGTCAGCCTGCAGTGGCTCATTTGCGGAGAAATGATGGATATACACTGAAATATTCAGTAGATGAAGCATTTTTCAAACACTGGGTTTTGTATACCAAAGGAGAATCCGATCAATTCTTGTGTATTGAACCTTACACCTGGTTGCCGGATGCGCCGAATCTGCCATTGACTGAGGATGTAACTGGACTGATCCGGCTTGAACCAGAGCAACCTGTAGAGCTGTTCACCCATATCGAGGTTGTTCCACCAATTGACTAAGCAATACTTTTTTTACAATAGATGAACTACCTCGACTTTTGCTATTCTCGCAATGATGCAAAACAAGCCGATCCGCACTGGATCGGCTTTTTGAGTTGACATGCCTTCGTTTGATTATCCATATATTCCCTTACGCCATATCATGTATATTTCCTCATTCTCGATCCATACTAACATCACTAACCCACAAGGAGGTGAGACATATGTACGGAAGCCAAAACCAAGGTGGCGGAAGCCGCTCTAACAATCTGGTAGTACCTCAAGCGAACGCAGCATTGCAACAACTGAAAATGGAAGCTGCGCAAGAGCTGGGTGTAACAATTCCTCAAGATGGTTACTACGGTAACTATACTTCCCGTGAGACTGGATCTCTGGGTGGATATATTACAAAACGTCTGGTACAAATCGCTGAGCAGCAATTATCGGGTCGTTCGTAAGCTCGTAATTATTGCTTGAGTGTTGCTGAAAATGAATGGCGGCCTTCTTCGGAAGTGCCGCTTTATTTCTTTCTGTAGTAAACAATGTGTAATAAACTTAACGATATCATTCTCTGGTTTTGCTAAATTATGAGCCAGATCCCATCCCCGAATCCAGATATGTATTCGTTCTAGGGTAGCGAATCATCAAGTTCGCCATGTTGTAATTGGATTCCATCGTCGCATCGATCATGATCATGCCTTGTCTAACGGTAAAGTCATAGCTAATCTCACCATGTGTCCAATTCCGCTTAAATTTCAGTGTCTCCAGTGCCATAGCGCGGAAGGAAGCACGTTGCGCATGATTAAGTCCCTCACCCTCCATCTCCATCCGTCCATCTTTACCAGTTATCGGATTATGTCGAATGCCGAATTTCCCAATAACGTTATTTCGTATTTGCACAAAAACTACCCCTGAATCTAATCCTGACAGCTCCTGATCAAGCTCTTTAAACACCAGATCTAACTGTCTTGCTAATGAAAGTTGCTCCGTTTTCACGTTAACACTCCTCCTATTATGCTTTTAGTCCTATAAGGCAAGGACTTACGACTCATTATATGACATCATATACGCTTACTCAACAAATATAAACAACTTTGGGTAATTATCCCTATAATTTGCACAATTAATTGCCAATCCCTCTCCTTAAAACGAGTTTTTTCATTTATTTACGACAAAATATACATTCGACTTTAAGGAGCATTACAAATAAAAGAAGCCATAATAGATGTCTGTCAGACAATCCACTATGGCTTCTCTTTTCTCGAAATAGTTGGCTACGCTATTTTATATCTGAGGTCATCTCTAAAAATTGCTCAATATCGGCAATAACTAAATTCGCAGCATTTTGCCAGAAGTCCGGTTGTGTCAGATCTGTACCCAGATGTTTCTGAGCTAGTTCCTCCACAGTCATTCGTCCAGTATCACGCAGCAAATCATCATATTTCCCCGCAAAAGCCGTACCTTCTTGTTGTGCCCGAGCATAGATTCCCGCACTAAACATGTACCCGAAGGTGTATGGGAAGTTATAGAAAGGTACACCTGTCAGATAGAAATGCAGTTTCGATGCCCAGAAATGAGGATGATTTGATGCCAGAACGCCGCAGTATGCCTCTTCTTGAGCCTCCACCATTAATCTGCTCAACTCGTCGGCACTTACCAGGCCTTTCTTACGTTGCTCATAGAAACGATTCTCAAACAGGAAACGGGCATGAATGTTCATAAAGAACGCAACACTACGCTGTATTTTATCTTCAAGCAACGCCAGCTTCTCCTGCTCATCACTTGCAGTTTGCACCAATGCATCGGCAACGATCATCTCTGCGAATGTAGAAGCCGTCTCAGCTACGTTCATCGCGTAACGCTGATTCAATGCCGGCAGTTCTTCCATGATATGCTGGTGGTATCCATGACCAAGTTCGTGCGCGAGTGTGGATACATTCGATGCCGTTCCAGAGAAGGTCATAAAGATGCGAGTCGCTTTGCTTAGTGGCAGTGAAGTGCAGAATCCCCCTGGACGTTTACCTGGACGATCTTCGGCTTCAATCCATCGTTTCTCAAAAGCCATCTCTGCAAAGCTCGACAGTTTGGGACTGAACTTGGCAAATTGCTCCACGATTGTCTGAGCTGCCCCGTCATACGTCACTTTACCAACAGACTTGCCTACCGGTGCTTCTACATCGCTCCAGCTTAGCTTATCGACACCCAGCAATTGGGCTTTTCGCTCCAAATACTGTACAAGTACCGGTTTGGCTCCGTTGATGACTTCCCACATCGTATCCAGTGTTTGGCGTGACATCCGGTTTATGGAGAGAGGTTCTTTCAAGATATCATGCCAGCCACGCTTCTCGTACAATTTCAGACGGAAACCCGCAAGATGATTCAACGTGTCTGCGCAGAAATCCTCCACATCTGTCCAGGCCTGCTCCCAGGATGCATATACCTGCTCACGTACTGCACGATCACTGTCACTAAGCTTGTTAGCGGCCTGTCCTGCGGACAGCATAACTGTCTCCCCATCCTGTTCAAACGGGATATTCACTTTACTTACAATTGTATTGTAGAATTTGCCCCAACCATGATAACCATCCACAGCCAGATCCAGAGCAAGCCCTTCCAGCTCCGGTGACAATTTTTCTTTCGCTTGTGTACGACTCTCGTTTAACACAAAGGACAAAGGTTGGATTTCAGGACGTTCAAGCCATTCCGCCCATACATCTTCTGGCATCTGGCTAAGTGTATTGTCGAATTTGGATTTACTGCTGCTGAGCATCGCAGCAATGGAACTAACAGTCCCTTGAAGTTGAGTCGCTTTTTTATCTTGCTGATTTTGAGCGGACAGACAAGATACGAACGCAGACCCTTCAGAGATTCGAACATAACAATTTTGCAACAGTTCAAGAATAGGATCAAAAGCCTCTGTATCTTCCAATGTTGCTGGAGCAACCGTTTGATTCAATGTTTCTTGCAACTTTCGCACATCCGTTTCCAGTTCACTCAGATATGCGGCGAATGCTTCGGAAGAAGAACCTCCACTAAAGATGGACTCCAGATCCCATACAGGATGTAATGGCATTTTCATCTAATAAGGCACCTCTTTCTATAGATTCGGGTGAATAGAATTGAATTAAAAACTGGTTTTATACGCAACGTATCTCTATACTAGAGAAATAATAAGCAACTTTTTCAGGAGGTAAGTGTATGAAACCTTTACAAGTATCGGCTGAAACAGCCGTCAAATTAGCAGCATCTCTGGGCGTGCCTCTAGAACATCTGATGCATATGCCTCAACATATTCTCATGCAGAAGATTGCAGAACTGGCCAAGGAAGAGGCCGCTAAACCTTCAGATCAGGAAGACAAATCCGAATGATTCCTTTTGAGAACAGTTGGCCATACGATGTCATTATGGGGGATATCTATGTACAGCAATGCCCTTTTTGCGGTGCAAACAATGTGCTACTTCCCCTCAAACCCAAGGAACTCATCCGTATCCGTGAAGGAAAAAAGAAATTGCTTGTCTTTCCCTGCTGTAATAGCAGCATGACCGTCATTGATACCGATAACGATTACCTGTTGTCCAGTCGTCCTGTTCGATAAATACATCCTGCAATACACTTAGAGAGGGCTGCGCTTTGCAGCCTCTTTGTCTGTTTCCAGCATCTCTTGTGGCAGTTCCATTTTTCCTGATATCATCTGTTCACGTAGCAACGCCCATTGTTCTCTTGACGCACGAATCATCGCTGCATCTGTAATGCGTTTGTCATGAATGACTCTACCGAACCATTGAACCGCTTCATGGAACCTTCCTACTCTGCGATTCAGTTCTCCAAGCAGATACAGTAACTTGGCCTCATTACCGCCTGTTCCTTCCCGTTCAAACACCTTGATATAAGCTTCCAGGCTGAATTCGAGAAAACGATGCTCCTGTGTATGATCTTCCATATACCGATACAACCAGGCTATATGATGCAACAGGCCAGCAACGACACGATCCTTTTCCTGAATAACCTGAGCACATAGCAGACCCAATTTGTACGTAGCAAGTGCCTGTTCCAGATTTCTTGCTCCACTATAATCTCGCTTAACCCAGCGGTTTCCGATCTGCTCGATGAACGCCTTGCGCTGTATCTCATTCAGATTACCTGAAGAATTTTCGGTAGAGGCAAATCCACACGAAGGACAGATTCGGACAACATAAAAATCCGGATTTTCCTGTTTGTAATAAGCACAAAAATCAGAATCTGTTCGGTAAGGCCGTTTCAAACTAGGTCTGACTCGTGACGTTTCAAATTCATTCTCGCAATAATGACATGTCACCTTCACCTTATACAGCGGCTCTAATTCCACTTGTTCCATCCCTCTCCCGTAAGGCTTGTCGTATATTTGGAACTATGGCGTATTCACAAAATGGTGAGCTGGCCCCGATAAACGCTGCAAAATAAACGAATGCAACGGTTCTTCCACACCAATTTGTGTTAACGCTTGATTCATACATGCAAGCCATGCCTCTGCTCGCTCTACCGTCACCTCAAAGTGCATATGACGAGCACGCATCATCGGATGTCCGTAGGCCTCAGAGAACAATGCAGGACCACCAAAAAATTGAGACAGGAACATGTATTGCTTGTCCATTACCGGAGTAATATCTTCCGGGAAGAGCGGTGCTAGTTGTTCATTCTGCAATACGATTGGATAAAAAGCCTCCACCAGCGCCCGAACACCTTGTTCACCGCCAAGATTGTCATAAATACTTAAACTGGAATTCATACTTCTTCCCTCCTTCAATATGTCGAATTTTGTAATATAACACATGCTACAGGAACATGATAAACAACAGATCAACAAGCTGGCCCTAAAAGCCAGCATCTTCATTCTATCAAAAAAAACCAAAAAGTCCTATATCACATGAAAGATCAGATTTGACCAGAGCCTTACGTACCAAGGAGTTCCGGGCCAAAATGACAAAAAAAGCGCCAACCTTCAAGGCTGGCGCATCACATATTCCATTAATAACTTCGCCAATCTTCCTCTTCAGTACGCACCAGCGAGGCACGTATCACATACACAAATGCACAGACCAGGACTCCGGCGACAAGACTCATGATCATCACTCCATCCTTATTGATTCCACCTTTATGGCAATTAGGTGACGTTCAGGCGTTTTTACCATTTTAGCATACATCATTCAAAAACACAGCCACTTTTGCAAGCGCTTTCCCATTATTATTTTGTACTGTTTGTCCGATCTTTTTCATATATTTATGGCAAAAGCTCCATCATGGACTGTGATTCCTGCATCTTAACCCTAAAAGGAGAGAAATTCATGAACGTTTCAAAGCGCATCATGCAAATCCTGGTCATCCTTGCTCTCCTTTTCTTTTGTGTTCTGATGGCTTTGTACCCATCTGAAACTTGGCATGCCAGTGTGAGGGGACTATCGATCTGGTGGGATGTTCTGTTCCCTTCCCTTTTTCCATTTCTGGTTTTATCCGAGTTGCTACTCGGTTTTGGTATTGTGCATTTTTTGGGTACATTGCTTAATCCACTTATGCGCCCGATATTCCGCGTTCCCGGAAGCGGCGGGTTTGTCTTTGCCGTAAGCTGTGCTTCTGGTTACCCTACAGGGGCTAAACTGACCGCACAATTATGGGAACAGAAACTGGTTACAAGAGAGGAGGGTGAGCGCTTGGTTGCTTTCACTACCTCATCTGATCCGATCTTTATGATTGGGGCTGTGTCTGTCGGTTTTTTCCACAATACGTCCATCGCTCCAATTCTTGTGGCCTCCCATTACTCTGCGGCTATTCTTGTAGGTGTGCTCATGCGTTTCCATGGCCGTCCCGCTGCAACTCTACCGTCTGAATCCCCTCCCGCTCACGGAGAGCATCGCAACCGTTTCCTGAGTGCGATCTATGCGATGCACGAAGCGAGACAAGCCGATGGGCGGACCTTAGGGGAATTGCTTCGGCATGCTATATCCTCTTCCCTCCGGCTTATTATTATCGTAGGCGGGCTAGTTGTATTCTTCTCCGTCATTATGGAATTATTGGTTCAGACCGGATGGCTAGGCATGCTATACACTCTAACGGAACAAGGACTTCAACTTGCCGGTTTACCACCATCCCTGTCCCACAGTCTGGTCGGCGGATTATTTGAAGTGACACTTGGAGCCAAAGAAGCTGGAGCTGCATCCACCTCCATTCCTCTTGTCTTTAAAGTTGCTGCCGCTGCATTTGTACTTTCCTGGGGCGGGTTATCCGTACATGCGCAAATTATGAGCGTGTTAAGCAATACGCCAATGCGATACGGGCCTTTTTTACTGGCTCGAGCAATTCATGCGGCAGTTGCACCTCTACTCGTCATTTTGTTATGGCCGCTATTCATGAACATATCGGCCTCGCCTGCATTTCTGGAGAACACGCTGAACCCTTCTGTCTTCGCTCACACACCCGGATGGAATGTCATTGGAATAACAGGAATAAAGATGTTCGTCGGTATGCTCGCTACTCTCTTATGTCTTACCTGGATTCGTTCGTTACTGATTCCCAAACGGAGCGAAAAATAGGGCTTTGTCCAAATAGTTTGCCCAGAAGTTGAATCGGACGTTGTGTTCTGGCGCGGAATTGATTATCATCGGTAGTATAATGACCACAAAGGAGCTTTCATCTTGAGATACTATGTTCAAGACCGCGGAGACCAGTTATCGATTGATCTCAGTCAGCAGTTTCATGCGCTGGCGAAGGAAGAAGGATTCAAGCTGGATGCAGAATCGCCGGAGATTGTCATCTCCATCGGAGGCGATGGAACGATGCTTCAAGCTTTTCACAATTTCATCGACCGCATTCCGGATATTGCTTTTGTTGGGGTTCATACGGGCCACCTCGGCTTCTATGCCGATTGGAAGAAGGAAGAATTAAGGGAATTGGTTCGACTTATGAGCGGTAAAGGGGATCCCGATCTCCTTAAACCTCGTATTGTGAAGTATCCATTGCTCGAACTGGAGATTCGTAAGAAATCAGGTAACGCCTCGTACATCGCCCTGAATGAATTCACGTTAAAAGGGGTAGATGGTACCGTCGTAGCACAAGTGGACATCAACGACGTTACATTTGAGATGTTCCGGGGGGACGGGATCTGTGTTTCCACTCCTTCAGGTAGTACGGCGTACAATAAAGCACTCGGCGGAGCCATGGTACATCCAACGATTGAAGCTATTCAGATTGCTGAGATTGCATCCATTAACAACCGTGTCTACCGGACGCTCGGTTCACCTGTGATTTTGCCCAAGCATCACCATTGTGACATTTTCTCACGTAAAGATCAGCGTCTGTTGCTAACCATTGATCATGTCAATGTAATGGTGGAGGATCTGATCTCCGTTCGTTGCCAGGTCTCGGAGCAGAAGGTCAGTTTTGCGCGTTTTCGCCCATATCCGTTCTGGAACCGGGTTCGCACAGCCTTTCTTGATTAGGCAACCTGTCTGACCAGCCAAAAGTTTATGTATACGCATCAAAAAGGCGGTCCTTCTCAGGAACCGCTTTTTGCTTTGGCTTGTGGCTGCTCTTTGCACTTCTGCAGTACGAAGTATGCACAGCCAAAGTTACAGTACTCGTTAATGTAATCCACAAGATAAGAGATGGTTGAATCCTTCGTTGCTTTGGGGTGATTGTCTCGATAAAAGCCTTTGAGTCTAAGCTGGCTATAACCCCAGTCACCAATAATATAGTCGTAACGCTCCAGCACTTCGCTGTACCGATCACGGAACACTTCAGGGTTCCAACCCTGCTTGTGGTTCTGTACAATTTCATAATTTTTACCGCCGACTTGAACAATGACAGGTGCCTTAGGCTTCTCCTGCTCCTGTACAGACTCCTGTTCCGTTTCCTGCAGCTGTTGCTCGTTCTGTTGCTCGTTCTCCAGCTGTTCTTCCGTGTTTTTATTCTGTTCCAATCCGGATTCCTCCATCACGCGTGTGTTGCCGCCTGCTCCGTATGCTGATTCGCTGATTTTACCTGTTCATGGGCATGATAAGAACTGCGTACCATCGGACCGGATTCGACGTGACTGAATCCACGCTTCAATCCTTCTTGTTTCAATGTTGCAAATTCTTCAGGCGGATAATACTTCTCAACAAACAGATGTTTCTCGGATGGCTGTAAGTACTGACCAATCGTCATAATGTCACAGTTCACCGCACGAAGATCATCCATCGTTGCCAAAATTTCGTTATATTCTTCACCTACACCGAGCATAATACTCGATTTCGTTGGGATGTTAGGTTGCATCTCTTTGGCACGAGCGAGCAATTCCAGTGAACGTTTATACTTGGCTTTGGCACGCACCTTGTCTGACAACCGTTCAACGGTTTCGATGTTATGGTTCAAAATATCCGGTTTAGCATCCATAACGATCTGCAGTGAATCCCGATCACCCATAAAATCTGGAATAAGCACTTCCACACTGCACAATGGCAGACGCTTGCGTACAGCTTTTACCGTTTCGGCAAAAATGGTTGCTCCTCCATCCTTCAAATCATCCCGGGCCACACTTGTAATGACACAATGTTGCAGGTTCATCTGTTCAGCTGCTTCAGCTACACGTTCCGGTTCCTGTAAATCGAGTTCCGTAGGCAAACCGGTATTGACCGCGCAAAATCGGCATGCTCTTGTGCAAATATCGCCCAAAATCATAAAAGTCGCTGTTCGATTCGCCCAGCATTCATAAATATTCGGACACCGTGCTTCCTCACATACGGTATGCAATGTTTTGGAACGCATCATGTTTTTAATTTCCTGATAATTATCTCCGGTTGTCAATTTGATCCGAATCCAGTCCGGTTTCGGTTCTTTAACACGTTTAGCCAATGCATAAACCTTCTTTCTACTGAAGTTAGGCTGTTGCTCGGAACATATTATACCATGAAAGGCTTGGAAAAACCCCCATTTGTCACATCTTGTGCTTACACAACGAAATGGATAAAAACAGAACGTTTGAAGAACGCTAAGATATCGCTTGATTTATCGGGCATAAGTGCATCATCTCAACGGAAAGGGGCTGCTTCCCTGTGCAACATCAGTGGATACTCCGTAATACGTACAGCTTTTGCATCAAAACGTTACTCGCAGGCGCGATGCTTCTCCCATTCCTGCCTGCTGATGTTTACGGTGAGTCTGTCCATAAAACAATGACCCAAACCCAAGCTGCAGAGCCCAAAGCAACCGACATTTTTGCCGCACGTCGACATCTGTATGAAAGTATTGGTCAGATGACCCAAATTCCATGGTACAGGCTGGCCGCCATTGATCAGTATGAACGAACGATTACACGAGCACATCCCAAAGATCGTAAACACCCTGAACGTTTGACCGGTATTTTCTTGACGTCTCCGGCTTGGAGAGGCTGGCTGAACCCGGATGAGACAGACCAGCATCCGCAATCGATTCTTTTTTTCAATGGAAAAGGCAGAGATGGTTCAGGAGACGGGATTGCGGACTCCAACAACGATTTGGATGTACTCTACAGCATGGCCTCAATCATGCAGCAATACGGAAACAAACAGGAAGACTTTGGCATAGGCCTGTGGGAGTACTATCACAATTCAAGAGCCGTGCAGCGAATTCAGCAATTTGCCAAATTATATGAGCATTTTGACAATCTGGATCTATTCGGACATGCCTTTCCCGTTCCTTTGGGTACCAATTATTCCTATCGCAGCACATGGGGAACCAAACGAAGTTGGGGCGGATATCGTATTCATGAAGGTACAGATATCTTTGCTCCACATGGTCTGCCTGTTCGCAGTACATGTTATGGCATTGTGGAGATCAAAGGTTGGAATCCATTCGGCGGATGGCGGATTGGTATTCGGGATCTGAACAACCACTATCATTATTACGCTCACTTGTCCGGCTTTGATAAAGGAGTTCGGATCGGTGATGTGGTCACTCCCGGGCAGGTTGTAGGCTGGGTTGGCAGCTCTGGCTACGGCAAGCCGGGAACTCAAGGCAAGTTCCCCCCGCATCTTCATTACGGCATTTACCGTGACAGCGGCCTGCATGAATGGTCTTTCGATCCCTATCCGTTACTCAGACACTGGGAACAGGAAGAACGAAGCCAAAGAAACAAGAAGAGCAAGTAAAGGCACAGCATACACCTTGTTAAATACGCGCTCTGAAAGGGGAACCTCTACGATTGACGAGAGGTTCCCCTTTCTCTTTCTATGGTTAAGCTTGATGGAATATTGCCTGAGAGCAAGCAATCCAGCGCTTCGCGCCTAATGCCCATTTTGTCCGGACTGGAAACTCCCGTTCAGATCAGGCGGGTCCAGTTCAAGTTCCAGCCCGTTTGACTGTGTATTGTTTCCCGGCGCCTGCTGCGGATTTGGAATCTGTGGCTGATTACCTGGTGTCTCACCACTATTGTGCGTGCCGTTTCCATTGCCATTCCCACTGTTCGCACCACTTCCACTTCCCGTGTGACCGTTACCGCCGTTAGATACGCCTGCCTGCCCTGAAGGCAAGGCAATTGCGGGAGCATTACTACCGTTGCTTCCGACAGGCCTGCCCTGATTATCGTAATAATACATCGGTACATCACCCACAACGAGTAAATATGAGATCGGGATTTCGGTATCTACGGTCTCGGGTTCCATGTCAAAAGGAACTACAACGGCAACCTCGGCAATAATGTGGATGTATACCTCGACCAAAATCATGTTAATACCTGCATTCTGCTGACGGGTGTTCAGGTCAACCTTCACCGCCCCCTGAGGTTCAATACGAACGGGGATGCTTGGGCCAAAGGAAGCCATAACCGGGCTGCCCAGCGCCTGACCCAGCGGTATTTTTTCTTTTAACATATGCACGTTCTGAAGGGTAGACTGCACGACATTCATCGTACTTGCCGTGATGCGCATATGTTCGTTATAGTTCAGCATGAAACCTGAAACTTTGCCCGCCGTATCGGTTTTCCAATCAATCAGACCTTCCGTTGTCTTGCCTTCAGCAACCTGAGCCGTAATCGCTTTATTAATCGCCTCGGTTGCAATCTGCTTCACCCTGATCTTGGCCAGATGCATAATGGGCGGCTTCATCTTTTTGTCCACGTATGCGAAGCCCTGCATCAAACAAAATATAGCTACGAGCAAAGCAATTAACCATACTTTCCGCTTACCGCTTGGCGGCTTAGAGCGTCGTCTGCGGCTTCGCCATCTCTTTCGTATCATCGGAGCTTCCCTCCCCTGCGGGATGAGCCATAGGCTTATATGATATCCATATGCAATGTTGTCCTGAAAAAGAAGGACAGCACCCTGTAATGCACGTTGGAGTGGCCTGATCGGCGAATCCGCAGGATGTGCACATCAGGCTACTCCAGGCGCAAAAAAAACCTTCCGCCCGTAACAGATATGTCATCTGCACAGGCGAAAGGTTTACTTTTTACAAATAAGGAATCTTTAGGTTTGTTCTAATGAACAGATTAGTTTTTTTCCACCGCATGTCCACCGAATTCGTTACGCAATGCTGCAACGACTTTACCCGTGAACGTATCGGTTTCCAGGGAACGGTAACGCATCAGCAAGGACAGGGCGATAACCGGTGTAGCCGTTTGAAGGTCAAATGCCGTTTCAACAGTCCAGCGACCTTCGCCGGAGGAGTGCATAACCCCTTTGATTTCATCCAGGTTCGCATCTTTGGAGAACGCACGCTCTGTCAATTCCATCAGCCAGGAACGGATGACGGAACCGTTGTTCCATACACGCGCAACTTGTTCGAAGTCGAAGTCAAATCCGCTTTTCTCCAATACGTCGAAGCCTTCACCGATGGAAGCCATCATACCGTACTCGATTCCGTTGTGCACCATTTTGAGGAAGTGACCGCTACCTGCTTTACCTGCATACAGATAACCGTTTTCTACGGAAGTGTCTTTGAAAGCCGGCTCAACGATCGCCCAAGCTTCCGGATCTCCACCGATCATGTAACATGCACCGTTACGCGCACCTTCCATACCGCCTGAAGTTCCTGCATCCATGTAATGAATGCCTTGTGG
Source organism: Paenibacillus polysaccharolyticus (assembly GCF_900102085.1). Taxonomy (GTDB): domain Bacteria; phylum Bacillota; class Bacilli; order Paenibacillales; family Paenibacillaceae; genus Paenibacillus; species Paenibacillus polysaccharolyticus. Next base: position 279,050 of record NZ_FMVM01000007.1, read on the forward strand.
TTTCAGTTGCTCATAACGACGGATGGACTCTTTGTAGTGAGAGTTCCCTGCTTCGATGATGATATCACCTTTGGACAGTAGCGGGCTCACTTCAGCCAGCACTGCATCTACAACGTTATGAGGAACCATGATCCACAGCACGCGCGGAGATTCCAAGGATTCAACCATTTCTTTGTATGAAGACACGCCTTGAGCGCCGTATTCTTTCATTTCATTAACCGCTTCTGCATTCAGGTCAAAGGCAACCACTTCGTGTTTGTGATCAATCAGGTTTCTGCCCAGGTTCAAGCCCATTTTTCCGAGTCCGATAAGTCCAAGTTTCATGATAAAATCCTCCTGTTTTGCGAATGTTTTGAGTAGAATCAGGATACAGAACACATTCCGCTTTTGCCCACCAACCGTTCCGGTTACGGATCGTTCTTTCGATCGCTGTTGTATTCCAATTTTTATGATTTCCTAGCTGTACGGGTAAAATTGGACTACAAAGGCGAACACTTCGTTTCTGCAGAATCGATTCCGTCCCCTCCACTACGTGGTCCATGATGATGTGTGCTTAAGCCGTGATGCTTCTGCCATCTATATATAAAATGTTTGCGGCCTTCTGGCTGAATTAGTCAGAAGGTCTTATGCAAAATTGGAACGGTATAATTTTAGCGATGAATTATTTAAAAATTGTTGAGGAATGTTTCCTCTCTTACCACCAACGGAATCCATTCTCCTCAGTCAGGCGATCGGCTGATTCAGGTCCATTCGAACCTGCACTGTACGTATCCAGTGGAATAGTACCTGCCGCAAAGGCTTCCTGAATCGGTTGTACCCACTGCCATGCCAGTTCAACTTCGTTCCAGTGTGCAAAGAAAGTAGAATCTCCACGCATCGCGTCAAAGATCAAGTTCTCGTACGCTTCAGGAACGTTACGTTCTCCTGAGTTAAAGGTCATATGCATCGGTTCTACCTCGCCATGGTTCAGTGGGTTCTTCGCATTTAGTTGAAGAGAGATACTTTCGCCAGGACCAATTTCCAGCGTCAACAGGTTTGGAGCCATCGTGTTTTCAGACTCATGTCCAGTTTTGAGCGGCGCCTTGAATTCAACGACGATTCGGGTTGATTTCTCAGCCATGCGTTTACCTGTGCGGATATAAAATGGAACCTCGTCCCAGAACGGATCATCCAACCACAGTCTTGCGGCTACATATGTTTCATTCTGTGAGTTAGCAGGAATACCAGGCTCGTTCAGATAACCCACAACTGCGGAACCTTGAAGCTCGCCTGCACCATATTGGGCACGAACCACTTCAGAAGTCACATTTTCTTTAGTCAAAGGCCGCAAAGACTCAGCAATTTTTTTCTTTTTATACTGAATTTCTTGCGGTGTGCAACGTTTCGGCAGATGTAATGCAATCATCATCAGCAGTTGAAGCATGTGATTCTGGAACATGTCGCGGAGCGCACCACTTTGGTCATAATACGCAGCGCGTTCCTCAACACCTACAGTTTCACTGGCTGTAATCTGTACGTTCGCAATGTAACGGTTAGACCAAAGTGCCTGAATCACCGGGTTGGCATACGTCAGTGTTTCGATGTTCTGTACCATTGGTTTTCCCAGGAAGTGGTCGATCCGATAAATTTCTTCTTCCGCAAAGGTATTGCTCAACTTCTCATTCAGCTCACGAGCAGACTGCAAATCATGTCCAAATGGTTTTTCGATGATCAGTTTCTTCCAGCCTTTTGTGTTACCCAGGCCGCTTTCTTGAATATTCAGCGCGATTGGCTCGAAAAATTCAGGTGCAACCGACATATAGAACATGCGGTTTTCCGGGATATTCAATTCTTGTTCACGCTCTTGCACCAGCTGAAGCAAACGGGTGTAATCTTCAAGCTTCGTATTGTTCAGCGAACAGTAACGGAAAGCTCCGATGAAATCGCGTACCTGTGATGCCTCCTCCGGCTTCTGACGGGAGAATTCCTGTAGTGACTTTTCCACATTCGCTTGGAAGTCTGCATCCGATAGTTCACGACGGCCCAAACCGATGACGGAGAATGCCTTCGGCATTTTCTGATCTACATACAGATTGTATAATGCAGGGTAAATTTTACGTTTGGCTAAATCGCCTGTTGCCCCGAACAGGACAAATGTCATTGCATCCATTGGAGTGCCTCCTATGATCTGTGCAGTATAGTATATGATGTTGCAAAATGGTCAAATCCAAGCATGACAAAAGACGGAATAAGTGGGCACGTCGCCCGCCTTGCCTCCGTTTATTACCGTTGCCTCAATCCAACCATGGGAACATTCCTTCTCTCCACAATCTTAATCAACTTAGATCAGGTTATAAATTGTAACCTTTAGAATTAACGTTACCCATATTACACCTGTCGTCACAATTCGTCAACATTCGTGTCGAACCTGTGAACTCCAGTGTTTACAGGGGTTTTGTTGAATGTTAACGCTTTATGTGGTAAGTTTAATAGCAATTGGATTGTGACATTTTATACATAAGACCTGTGGACAAGAAGGTTACAATAAGTATACTAAGTATAGTACAAGGGATACTAAACCAAAGGAGTACAGTTATGAACGATGATGAGAATGCCAAACAGATGTGCTCAAAAGTGGAACAATCTTATCAGATCATTGGCCGAAAATGGGTAGCTTTAATTATCCATGCGTTGATGGAAGAACCCAAACGCTTCAGTGAAATTCATGCTTATATTCCCGATTTGAGCAAACGTGTATTGAATGAACGTATGAAGGAATTGGAAGAAGAGGGATTGGTCGTGCGGCATGTCGTTACTGAACGTCCTGTTCGGACTGAATATATGTTGTCCCGCAAAGGAAGCGAACTCGGGCGCGCGTTAAGCGCTGTCGAGCGATGGGCGGAGAAGTGGTTGTAAATTTAATTGTATCAACTCACCAACATAAAGGCAGAGGTAAGAAAGGGATATATCCTCTTTCACCTCTGCTATTTTATTCCTATTCTTTACATCATAAGATAAGCAACCGATAAATTATTATAGCTATAATAATTTCCAACAAAGGAAGGTACATAATTTGAAAAGCCTTAAACGTATGGCCGCTTGCTCTATTTTAACTGCATTATTATTAGGTTCCACAACCGTAACAGCTGAATCTGTAATTCAAGAGCTGTATAGTGAAGAATTAACTGCCCGGACATGGGAAGGAATACCAATCAAGCATATGGATCAACACTGGGCCAAGCGTTTATTTCAATGGGGTATCTCCAGTAACATAATCAATGGATATACGAATACCAACCTTAAACCAGACCAAGTCATTACAGAGGCTGAATTTCTTAAAATGTTCTACAGAGCAGTGGGTCTAGCTATTCCAAATGCAAGTGCAAATAGTGCGTATCGTCCCAGTGAGAATTGGACAGAAGGCCTCTACAGAACAGCTAAACTATACAACCATCCGACAATTGGAGCAAACAACTTTGCATTGAGAATGAAACCGATCACAAAACTACGTGTTGCCGAAATCATCAGTGGATCCCAAGGTGTTCATTATACTGGCCAATATGCGGTCACCTACCTGATCGGACAAGGATTAGCCAATAGCAAAGCAACTTCTCCGCAACAGTTTGATGGTGAAAGTACACTTACGAGGGCAGAGGCACTTCAATGGATACGCCAACTTGCTTTACATGGAAAACTAACCATTGAGCAAAGACCAAAAATCCCTACGGACCTCGGTCTTCTGCCTGAAATGGCGAACACACCTCCTGAGGTGATTCCTGATTTTAGTACAGAACCTGTGACGGATGAAGATTTTAATTTGGTTATTCAGGGCAATAATTCAGAACTCAGATTTGGAGACTCGAAAAAATCCATTGATGCACAATTTGGTAATTCTTCAGGGAAGAGTATTTTTGATGACGATATGTATCCTTTATTCAATGCTCATTTTAACCAAAATGGAGAATTAGATGGCTGGAAAACATACTTATATGAAGAAGATTCGATTCGACCAGGTGTTTCACGACTTACGAAAAAAGGAATCGTATTGGGTGAAAGCACCATAACCGATGTTATAAGCCGATATGGATCATCTGGAGTAAGAGGAAATGGGATCATCGATTATCACTATAAAAAGATGAATGATGGTACTTATCAGGATATTTCAATCTATGATCGTATATCAAATATGGAAGATGTTTGTATGATCGCATTTCTGGTTGATGATAAAACACAGGTAGTCTACGATATTATCGTAAAATCATCACTAAAGGATGCATTTTAGCTTAATTCTAGAGTAACATCTTTAAGAAAAGATCCCCTTTCGGTTACTCGAAAGGGGATTTGATTTACATAAGATGATTACTCTTCATCCAATCGGCGCCCAAGCGTAATACCTATATCCTCAAAATTTTCAACAGACGACTTCTTCTCGTAAAAGTGAACCACACGCCGCATCATACTCTCTCTGGAATAAAATGTATCGTCCGATGGTATTGGAAAAACCACCTTCTCCCCCGTACTTGCAGACTTATATATCCCAACAATTAGCTCCAGTGTATTCCGTCCGCTCTCCCCATCAACAACTAGCGATGTCCCATACTCTATAGCATCCAACACATTCTCAACCTGTCCGGCGTGGCCTGAATGAATAACTTCCGGCAATGCATCATACTGCTCCTGAAGCTTACGTTCAAGATCCGGATTAGGTTCGGGGAATCCATGACTTTGCGAAGTGGATGCGACCACTTTCCAGGGAACGGACACGCGGGCTTCTTTTCCTTGAAAAATCAACTGCTGCTCCTCTCCGTGATGTACCACGGAACTTGTAATCATGCCCACTGCTCCCTGGCTGAAGCGTAGCATCGCCATAGATATGTCCTCCACCTCGGCATTATCATGCGCCGTATTGGCCATCATAGCCTGCACTTCGATGGGCGCCCCCATCATCCAGAGCATGGCATCTATATGATGTACCGCATGATTAAGCGTACAGCCGCCGCCTTCTTTTTCCCAGGTCCCGCGCCACCACAGATCATAATAGGAATGTCCCCGCCACCAGTAGGAGTCCACTTGAACATGGAGAATCGGTCCCATATGCCGGCTATCCAGTACACTTTTAAGCTTCATCATGGGAGTGGTAAATCGATTCTGGGCAACAACCGACAGCAGTGTGCCGCTATCCTGCGCTGCTTTCAGCATCTGGTCCGCTTCCTCTAATGAAGAAGCCATCGGTTTTTCAACTAATACATGCTTGCCGGCCTTCATGAAATCACACGCGATGGAAGCATGAGTATATGGAGGTGTACAGATCGATACAAGATCAATATCTTTTTGAAGTAGTTCATGATAATCCGCTACTGCCACAGCATCGTGTAGTCCGTATTCTTCAATTCGTTTTTGCGCTTTTTCCATATACACATCGACTACTGCCACAATCCGGCACCGCTCCGGGAACTTCATATACGCAGAGATATGCGCATTACTAATCGCACCCGCACCAATAATAGCTACATTCATCATCACTCTATCCCTCCCTTAGTTTCTTCACAATACCTCAGAATAGAGCGCTTTTATGCATGTATTCTGTGATAAAATATAACTATCTTGCGATGGTAAGGGAGGTCATCTGGTTTCTATGCCACATATAAGTGATAGGCAATTCAGCCTGGTATGCCGCCGTACATCCCGTGCAACCTTTCGTGAGGTTTTTCATGCTCATTCACAACTGGAATTAACTTATATTCATGACGGTTACGGGCAGTTGATTACCGAGGGAAAGGTATTTCCACTTGAACCGGGTACGCTTATGATTTTCCGCCCCTTTCAGATGCACCATGTGCAAATTCAGGTATCTGAAGCACACCCATTTGTACGCACGGTGCTTATGGTGGAGTTAGAGTTACTACACGCCTATTGGCCACACTTCATAACCACGCATCATTTTACCGAGCACCTTCTCAATGAGCAGTATTCTATTCAACCGATCTTTCTCGTACCGGATTCACCGCTCATTCAGCGAATGGAACATTTCGGAGAACAATACCCTGAGTTATTACCTTATGAGCTTGCTGAAGATGCTTGTCTTTTTGTACTGGATGTACTGACGCAACTACGTCACATCTGGAACAGAACAGCCGGTCTCCCGGATCAGTATTTGTCAAACCAACCAACAGGTCATTCAGAGATCATTGATCCCCACGCCCAAGCAACCATGCAATGGATTGAGCAACACTACGCGGAACCTTTTCGTTTAGAACACATTGCGAGTGAGTTGCATCTCTCTCCCTATCACCTGTCCCATGTGTTTAAAAAGGCGACCGGCACCAGCATTATTGCATATGCTCAGGCCACACGTATTCGTCAAGCCTGCGTACTGCTTGGTCGTACATCTTTATCCATTCCTGAGATCGGCCACCGTGTCGGCATGTCTAGCCCCTCTTATTTTTGCAAAATATTTCGTAAAGCCACCAACACCACACCGCACCAATATCGGTTGAGGATGAGAGGTAGCCATTAGATAGGACGGACGGAAAAAGAATAGCTAGCATAATCAGCGCACATGCACTAGAAAACGAACCGTACGATACACATCCGTTACCGTCTTCTCATATAACTCTCCATAAGCCTCATGGTCTCCAGCCAAGGTCAGTTTCACCAATGTTATGTACTCATTCTCTTCACTCATTTCCCATCCCCCTTTCTGCTGATACTATATATTGGTTTAGGTCTATGATATCGTTCGATTTAATTTGGTAAATTCAATCCTGAATAAAAATAAAACCTATTCCAGACACTTCATATTGAAGGTGGAATAGGTCATTCAATGTTTCACATCATCACCAAAAAGACTGAAATCTGCTGAGGGAAAACCCTCACTTTTTCCAGTCTCCATTCAATTGGTGGAGGTAATAGGGGTGGATAATAAGGGTAGGTACTATTTCAACCCATCCGCTGCCGCATCGCTTCAAACAACAATATCGTTGCTGCCATCGCGGCGTTAAGCGACTCCGCTTGTCCTTGCATCGGAATCGTAATTGCGTCATCTACGAGCTGTGCCGTGGTGTCCGAGATTCCCTTGCCTTCATTGCCAATGACAAGCCACACCGGCTGGGTAAAATCATAACTGTAACACGAATACTCTGCCTGCAAAGAGGTGCTAACCAGCCTCACACCTGCGGCTTTTGCCTCAGGAAGCAACGACTGCAATTCTCCCTCCACAATCGGCAAATGGAACAAAGAGCCCATCGTTGATCGAATCGTCTTCGGATTATACACATCCGCACAACCAGCGCCAAGAACGACACCTGCCGCTCCGGCGGCATCCGCACTGCGAATGATCGTGCCCACATTTCCGGGATCTTGCACATTGTCCAGCACAACGACCAATCCTTGCCGCTCTGCAATCAGACTTTGCAGTGGCTCTTTGCTTTTTCGCACGATTGCAAATACCGGCTGAGGCGTCATCGTATCCGTACATTTGGCGATCACGGCAGGAGACACACTGACCCACTCGACTCGCTTCAGTGGATTCTCCAGTCCAGCCAGCTCTATAGGCACTCCCTGCTCACCGTCGTATACGATACACTCCAGATCAGCTCCGGCACGTAGCGCTTCCTGTACGAGATGAATGCCCTCAATTATATATTTATGTTGACGGGTTCGATGCTTTTTCTCCAGCAACTGTGCCCACTCTTTTACACGTGTATTTTGCGGTGATACAATATCCATCGTTCCATCCTTCCCATTTTCGGGCTCATTATTATTCCTTAATCACTTCGGATAGGCCAGCTCAAGCTTCGTCAGATGATCCTTGTGCCCCACAATAACCAGCACATCTCCATCTGCAATCCGATCCTCGGCATAAGGGGAGATGTTCATTGAACCTCCGCTTTTAATGGCCATGACGTTACAGCCGAAACGCGCCCGAATGTTCAGCTCCAGCAGGTTTTTGCCAATCATCTGCTCGGATGCTCTGATCTCCAAAATGCTGTAATCCTCGGATAATTCAATATAGTCCAGAATGTTGGGTGATGTTAAGTGATGCGCTACACGCAGACCCATATCCCGTTCCGGGTAAATGACTTTGTCCGCACCAATCTTCTGCAACACCTTGCCATGTAACTCATTTTGAGCTTTTACAATCAGCACGGGCACACCCATATCCTTCAATATCAAAGTAGTCAAAATACTCGCCTGTATATCTTCACCAATCGCTACAACAACAACGTCAAAATTACGTATGCCCAGCGCTCGCAGCGCTTCTTCATCCGTTGAGTCTGCCGATACTGCATGGGTTACCACATTGGACATCTCCTGCGTCCGCTGCTCGTTCGCGTCAATCGCCAGCACGTCAAATCCCATGCCGCTCAGCGCATTCGCTATACTTGATCCGAATCGTCCCATACCGATTACAGCATATTGTTTCTTCGCCATCAGGGTATTTAACCTCCCGCTGCATTACGGCAAGACGCACCAGTTCTGGTACGATGCCAACGTAAATAATCCTTCGTAGTATACCACAAAGACGGAAAAACTTGAATGCGCTCACCCTCCACAGGGAACAGTAATACAGCAGCCGAATAAACCGAGGAGGGAATTGCGATGCCCATTACATTAAGCCTGCGTGAAGCGATTGTTCATAAGGTTCATGACAAAAGTGATGACCAGCTCCGGGAGATGATCGAAGGTTCAGTAGACGGACCCGAAGCAGCGTTGCCTGGACTTGGCGCCATTTTCGAGATGATCTGGAAGAACACAGAGCCTGCCAAGCAGGAGGAACTGATTCAGATCGCGCAGGAGCATCTGCACACCATTCCCGTACAACCGCTTCGATAATTGAAGCACTGACGGGTGAAGGGAACCATCAAACCGTTTGTTCTGTCTGCAAAAAAAGCTCCCCTAACCCGGCAGGATCAACCCCGCCGAGATCGGTAAGGGTAAAGCAAAAAAATCCCTCCACCACCCGGCGGAGGGATTTCATTATATCAAGATAACATTAAGGCGCGGTTTCGAGGAACTTTGCCGTTGGATTTTTATCGATCGCCGTTCTCATCGCATACTCATTCTCGAACAGTACAACGTAATTGCCCTTTTTATCTTTTACCAGGGCAGAGTTAATCCGGAATTTGCTCGGGTCTAAGTTCTCGTCCACGATCCAGCGGGCAAACTGATACTGCATCCGTTGCAACTGCACATCTACCCCATATTCACCCTTCATCCGGTATTCGAATACCTCGAACTGGAGCTGACCGACTACGCCCAGAATGGTCTCATCAAAGCTCACCGTGTTAAATACCTGAATAGTACCTTCCTCCGTAAGCTGATCGATCCCTTTTTGATACTGTTTGTGTTTCAAGGCATTTTTAACTGTCACTTTGGCAAAAATCTCTGGCGAGAACGTTGGCAATTCATCAAATACCACTTCACTGCCCTGACTCAGCGAATCACCAATCCGGAAAATTCCCGGATCGAACAGACCGATGATGTCGCCAGCATAAGCCTCTTCGACGATATCCCGATCCTGTGCCAGGAATTGCTGCGGTTGGGACAGCTTAATTTCTTTGCCTACACGATTATGCTTCACGCTCATGCCGCGCTCGAACTTACCTGACACAATCCGCAAGAACGCGATCCGGTCGCGGTGCGCAGGGTTCATATTCGCCTGAATTTTGAATACATAACCCGTGAACTTCTCATTCGTTGGTTCAATTTCGCCAGCGGTACTGCGGCGTGGTTCTGGCTTCGGAGCAAGCTCCAAGAAATTCTCAAGGAACGTCTGCACACCAAAATTGTTGATGGCACTACCGAAGAAAATCGGTGTCAATTCACCCTTCTGTACCTTTTCCATATCAAATGGGTCACCTGCTACATCCAGAAGCTCAAGCTCCTGACATAACTGATCATGCAGGTACTCACCCGCCATCTCACGGATAATCGGATCTTTGTATCCATCGACTTTTTGCACTTTGATCGTCGAATGATCGTCGCCTTGGAACAGCTCCACCTGATTTTTCATCCGGTCGTACACACCGCACAGATCACGGCCTGTACCAATCGGCCAGTTCATAGGGACGGAGCGAATACCCAATACGTTTTCCAGTTCTTCCATCAGGTCAAACGGACTTTGTCCCTCACGGTCCAGTTTGTTGATAAACGTAAAGATCGGAATGCCACGCTTCGCACATACCTGGAACAATTTGATCGTCTGTGCCTCGACACCTTTTGCCACGTCAATCAACATCACCGCGCTGTCGGCAGCTGTCAGTGTACGATACGTGTCCTCACTGAAGTCTTGGTGACCTGGAGTATCCAAAATGTTGACCCGATGATCCAGATAATCAAACTGCATGACAGAGGACGTAACCGAGATCCCCCGCTGTTTCTCGATTTCCATCCAGTCACTTGTTGCGTGTTTGCTTGCTTTCCGGGCTTTAACTGTTCCCGCAAGGCGAATCGCGCCCCCGAACAACAGTAGCTTCTCGGTCAATGTCGTTTTACCCGCATCGGGGTGAGAGATAATGGCAAACGTGCGACGTTTGTCCACTTCCTTTTGAAGAATGTTATTTGCAGCTTTGCTCATAGCGTCTATCCCTTTCATCCGTTCATTCACGTTAATCCGGTCAGTGCCGGTCGTCCATAGATTCACTCGGTAAACTTTCAAACGTAGTTGTAAAATCTAAAACTTTATGCCACCCGGCTAATCCGGTTGATTATAAACTCGCATGTCATCCTCATCATCAGAGGTACACGATAAATTCATTTTACACATTTACAATGGAGTTCATCCTTTCAGATCGGTGCTTCCATTCATGCTTTTTCCCTCGTTCTCAATTCAACTCTCCTATTGTACCATAATCTGTGCTGAAAATAACCGATTACGTTCCACCAATTCAACACTTTTCTTCGCAAAAAAAAGAACCCTTCCGCCATGTAACTGGCATCCGGGTTCCTCTCATGTCTTACAGATCATTCGATTTTAGAAAATCATTGCATCCAGCGCATATTGCCCGCCGCCTGTCAGAGCCAGAGCTACGCCCACCACAAGGATGGCGAGGTTATACTCGAATCCGTTCTGTGTAGACCAGTAACCGTTAGCACCGTGTACTTTAACGATGGCAATCACCATAGTCAGTGCGATCAGGATGCCACCTACCGGTGTCAGCAGACCCAGCGCCAGCAATAATCCGCCGCCGAACTCTGCAAGTCCTGCCAGCAAAGCAACGAGTGCACCAGGTTTCATGCCCATCGATTCAAACCAACCGCCTGTACCTTTGATGCCGTAACCCCCGAACCATCCAAACAGCTTCTGTGCCCCGTGCGCCATGAACGACAAACCAATCACCAAACGAATCAACAACAACCCTACATCCAACATCATTTTCTTTTCCTCCATTCGATATATACAAAATAGTATTCTTAGATTAAAGATATTATGCGAAAATTTTTTCATGATACTGTCTGCCCGCAAACCCCTTCAACTGGTTTACCTTTTATCTCATGAATGTTCCTCTGCGTCGGATTTATATATCATTTTTTTGACCGAACTCAGCAGGTCTTTTGCTTAACTCTTTAACTCATGTGTTGAGTATAAGTTATCCACTTACTTTTTGTCAACAACTTAATTTAAATTATTTATTTCCTTTTGGTGGAACCTCTTTGGATCTACTTCTATGTCCGTGAATTCGATTCACTATCAACAGAAAAAAGCCTGAAAGACCGCATCTCTCATGCGATCTTCCAAGGCCCTCTTTTAACACAGATAGTTGAACTAAAGGGAGTTACACAGAGCATTCCGATGGGAAACCACCTGAACATTCGCGTTATCCCTTAATAACCTTTAAATTCTTTTATGGTCGATTCCCTCATGAGCTTAACTGTTCACATGCCAAATGACGCTATCCTCATCCTGCCCATTCACTGGCCACCAGTGGAAACCATCCTGCTCCAGCAACTTCGCTGTCTCCTCCGGGCCCCACGTTCCTGCGGGATATGTGTGCAATTCACCCTGATTGCGTCCCCAAGCGGCCGCGATCCGGTCAACAAAAGACCATGCGGTCGCCACTTCATCCCAGCGGGTGAAGTATGTTGAGTCGCCTTCTGCTGCATCATGCAGCAGGCGCTCATAAGCCTCGGGCGAGTTGATTCCGATCATGCAGCTCTGACAGAAGTCCATCGCCAGGGGCTGAATCTCGGAATCAGAGCCCGGCTTTTTGGCATTAATTTTAATATAAATGCCTTCCATCGGATTTACCCGAATCACGAGCAGGTTCGGCTCCAGCTTATATTTTTTACCGAGGTATACGTTGTTCGGCATCGATTTGAACTCAACCACAATTTCCGTAGTTTTCACCGGCAGACGTTTGCCTGTCCGAATGTAAAACGGTACACCGGCCCAGCGAAAGTTATCAACGAATACGCGTGCTGCAAAGTACGTCTCCGTATTGGACTCCGGATCAACCTTGTCTTCCTGACGGTAGCCCGGAAGCTGTTTGCCTCGGGACTCCCCTTCCGTATACTGGGCACGTACCACGTTGTTACGCACATCTTCATCCGACGTAAACTCACGCAACGAACGAAGCACCTTCACCTTTTCATCCCGGATATCCTCCGGAAACAGACGGCTTGGCGGTTCCATCGCAATCATCGTCAGCATCTGCAACATATGATTCTGACCCATATCACGGAGTGCACCGGAGTGGTCATAATATCCTCCACGCTCCTCTACACCAACTGTCTCACCTAGTGTAATCTGAACATTGGCGATGTGTTTATTGTTCCAGAGCGGTTCGAAGAAGGCGTTCCCGAAGCGAATCACTTCGATATTTTGCACCATTTCCTTGCCCAGGTAGTGATCAATCCGATAGATTTCCTCTTCCTTAAACACCTCGCGAATCTGTTCATTCAGCTTCTCGGCCGATGGCAGATCATATCCGAACGGCTTCTCAATCACCAGACGATTCCATCCACTGCCCTCCAGCATGCCGCCATCTCTCAAACTGTACGACACACTGCCAAACAACTCAGGCGCCAGTGCCAGATAGAACAGCCGATTTCCCGGTGTTTTGAACTTGGCCTCCAACTGTTCGGTCTGCTCCCGCAGTTCCCGGAACCCGCCCACATTGTTAATATCGAGTGATTTATATTCAAAATGCTCGGCAAAAGCGTTCCACTCCTGCGAATCCCCCGCCGGGTAACGGCAGAATTCCTGGATAGATTCCAGGAGATCATCCCGGAACTGTTCCTGTGACCTCGGACGCCTGGCTACGCCAATAACCGCAAAGTCATCAGCAAGCTTGCCTTCACGGTATAAACTGTAGATGGCCGGAAACAACTTCCGGCGGGCCAAATCTCCCGTTGCTCCAAAAATGAAAAATACTGCACCTGGTGTCTGTACTTCATTTTGCATCTGTTTATTGTCCATAGGCTCCTCTTTCCTCCGGGAAGACCTTCTTATCCGCTTCCCGAGCTATGTAATAGTGTTCAGTTCAGTCGATCTGATTAAACTAAATGACAATTACCAGCAAGTCCCAACTTGGATGTGATGATATTTTAGCATATCCCCTGCCGGGAATCAGCTACAATATCATTACCTCCATCAATTAATATTCAATCGTGATCACCGGAAAACCGACAGTAACACGTGCATCATTCTGTCCACTGACTTGATGTACCGCAAGCTGCATATTTAATAGGTGCGAGCCGCTCATAATCTCCAAAGGTAACTCTTTCTCCTGATAGGAAACACTGGCTGTAGCTCCATCCTCATAACGCTCAACTGCTATCATTTCCAGTTCATCAGAGAGCTTGGCTTCCAGCGCCGCTAACTGTTCACTGGCCTTTCTCTCCGCACCAGCCTGAGCCATATTGGATACCTCTATTGTGGCTGGCTTGTCATTCCCTTCATTCATCTCACTTAACTTGCCCTGTACGGACATATTCCAGCTTGCTTCGTTCAAGTCGTGTTCAGTCATTGCCTCTGCCACCTGACCATGTAATGCAAGCAATGCCTGACGATCCAGTTTTGCTCTTCCTGCCAGCTGCACGATCACATAATATTCATCCTGTTCTGTACTCGCCACATTAAGCAACAACCCTATTGGGGATTCTGAAACGCCAACTTTTCCCTGGCTTCGATAGACCTCATGTCCGGTTTGAACATCCTGAACGGGAGCTTCAAGTCCCAGATCTGCTGCCAGCTTCATAGCTTGCATACGAGCATCTCCGTGGCCTGCGACTTGCCATTTGATCACCCATTGATCTGCATGTTTGATAACTGTATCTGCTGTATGTAATAGTTGCTCCAGTTCAGCCACTTCGGTACCAGAACCTTTCGTTTCTACTTCTACATTCGCTGCATATACCTGTGTAACTCCGATTAAAATTATAATGGCTATGGCAATGACCCCTGTATTCATCCAACGTTTTACCAAGTGAATTCCCCCATTCGCTCTGCCAATCTATGAATCTATCAACAGCATGCCCCCTTCCAACGTGACCTAAACCCCATTACGAGACTCTTTCTATGAATACATACAAAAAAAAGCCCATCCACCACGTTAGGGCAGAACGAGCTTTCCGTTATATTCAACCTTGATTCTTTCATCTGAAATTTTTCAAAATTTTGTTTATTTCCATTCCAGACACATACCTTGCGGCTACCTGGCTATCGTATCAACTTACTCGGCTAATCCATTCTTATAGGCATAAATCGCGGCCTGTGTCCGGTCATCCACATCCAGCTTCGCTAGCAGGTTGGTTACATGGAACTTAACCGTCTTAATACCGATGATCAATTCGTCCGCAATATCCTGATTGGACTTGCCTTGCGCCAGCAAACGCAGAACATCCATCTCCCGATCGGTTAACTCTTCATGTAAAGGTGCTGCCGCTTGCGGCTGTCTGAACCGATTCATCATCTTGGATGCTACCTGTGACTCCAGAACAGATTGCCCGCGGGCAGCGGCACGAATCGCATCAGCTACCTCATTGGCTCTGGACGTTTTCAGCAGATAGCTGAATGCTCCTGCTTCAATGACCGGATACATTTTCTCATCGTCCAGATAACTGGTCAGCACAATGACTTTGCATTCCGGATTCATTTTGAGTACCTGACGTGTCGCTTCAATGCCATCCATACCTTCCATGACAAGGTCCATCAGCACAACGTCCGGCTTATACTCCTGTGCAAGCCTGATGCCTTCCTCTCCGCTTCCGGCTTCACCGATCACTTCAATGCCGTCTTCCGTATCAAGAACCGCGGCAAGACCTATACGCACCATCTCATGATCATCCACGAGCAACACTCTGATCGACGTTTCCGTCTCCGTTTCGACTTCCGGTTCCATTGACATGTTCTACCTCGCTTTCATCGTTCATCAGAGGGATGGTAATCTCAATCCGTGTTCCTTTGCCAGGTGCCGTCACAAATTGGATGGCTCCCCCAATCTCCGTAACCCGTTCACGCATATTCGCCAAACCATAGGAGGCCTGCTTCTGTTCATCCAGATCGAAGCCCTGCCCGTCGTCTCGAATCAGTACACGAACCGCATCCATTCGGCGTTGCAATCTGATCTCCATTTTCTCCGCTTTTGCATGACGCAACGTATTCGACATCGCTTCTTGCACGATCCGGAATAAATGGTTCTCGATTCCTTTGACCAGATGAATATCTTCGTCCATCTCCAGCACGATCTCCATCGGTACTTTGGTTTTGAGTTCCATCACCAGATCACGCAATCCCTGCTCCAGCTGTTTTCCCTCCAGATAGACGGGCCGAAGATGCAACAACAAAGCCCTCATCTCGGACTGGGCCACGGAAGCCATCTCTTCAATTAAAGCAACCTGCCGCTGTGCCCGTTCAAAATCCTTCTCCATCTTTCGGCCTACCGCCGTTGCTGTCATTGAGATCGCAAATAGCTGCTGTGATACCGCATCATGCAATTCCCTAGCAAGCCGTTGTCTCTCCTCTACAATGGCTGTAATTCTGGCCTGTTCGGCCAGCTGTGCATTGTTCGTGGACAACCGCTGGAGGGAAGACACCTGATCCTCCCACTTTTTGCCTATGCGACCCAGTTGTTCACTAAGCCGGCCGACATCATCCTGACCGAGGTCGGGTACCGTACGGGAGAGTGATCCTTTTTCCCATTGCAACAAGGTTTCCGTCAACAATTCTAGCCGTCTTTTCACCCTATAACTCTGGTAAAATCCAAATACCGCCCCAATTCCGATCAGAAGTAACAACAGAGCCAGCCCGGATTGAATCAGATGACGCCAGCCTGCAAATGGAGCCAGATAACCATATGTATACAATACATATAAAATAACAGCAAACACAATGAAAACAAGGAGGATCCCTTCACGCATACTTCGGGTAACCATATCGGTATGTTTTCTATCCTTCATCCGGGACCTCCTCCTTTTTTTCATCCATTTCCTAGTACTACGGATTATGAATATTTAAGTCGCCAACAATATACGAAATAACAAATTTCACTTTATATTCACTGGATTCATATCCAGGAGTTCTCCATACCAATTGATTCATCATGCCGCTATCCTGCTCGCCTAACAGATTAATTCGGCCAAATAGCACCGACGCCTCAATCTCAACTCCGTAATCCTCAGGTAGCGTTAGACGTACATTGCCCATAACGCCTTGCAACAGCACAATCGTTTGCTTTTCCTCAGGAATAGAGAGGGACAGATCCGCATTGACCTCGCCAATGGCATGCCATAGACTCATACTGCGCAGCCTCCAGGAGGACTGATCCCAGTAATAACGGGCCATAAAATTTTGTTTTTTCATGACATCATCATGTAGATGAATCTTTTTGTTCTTGGAATAAAAATAAGCTAATGAGGCGAGTACAATTATAAAGACAATCATCAAGTTATCTAGCAATAACAGGGCTGCACCAACACCAAGATAGCGATACCCTTTTTTGGTTTCTCCTTTTCGAATCTGAAGCATTCCAACCGTTAACAGAATAAGTGCGGCAGCCGTCAGCAGGTTCATATTCCGGTTAAAGAGCATTAGAAAACCAACCACAATAATAATGACTGCAATCCAGTGACTTTTTTTACTCATTTCTGCCGCACCTCCTCTGTAAGTTCATCTACGATCTGGATTTTCTTCATTCGACGGAAAAGCCATAGCAGGCAATGAAGTCCTGTATGGCTTAACTTTTTTTCTACGAATCGTATAGGCTACACGATCTATAGAATATCATATTGTCCAGCAAGCGAACAGTTATTCTTTAGAAGTATCGATCGCTTCGTTCTTGGAACCATTGCCCATTTTGTTTTTCAGAGCCTGCAATTGTTGATCTACTTTGAATTGTTTCTCCAGATCAACCGGATTGGTGTAGGATGCTCCAGTATTGCGGTATGGTGCACGAGCTACATCTGCCTCAGCTTCAAGTTGCATGATTTTCTCTTCCATGCGGTGGAATCCAAGGGATGCGCTTCCGCTCTCAATGGAATGCAAGCTGTTGATCGAAGACATTTGTTTCTTAGCTTTAGCCATCTGTGCACGGGATACAAGCTCATTACGTTTGTTGCGCATTTTGTAGAATTCATCTTTCATATCATGCAACTGTTGCAACAGATCTTTCGCTTGTGCTTCAGATTGAGCGTGCAGTTCGCGGTATTCCTCAATTTTTTGATCAAAATAAATTTTCTCTTCAAGCAATTTGCGTGCTACTTCTTCCTGACCATTCGACAGAGCAGCTTCAGCTTGGGACTCACGTTGTACCGAAGTACGTTCTGCTTCATCCAGACGTTGCTTCATGCGGCGCTCGTTAGCCATTTGTTTAGCAACAGTCACCTCAGCCTCATGAATTTCGGCCTCCATATCACGCAAGTACTGGTTCAACATTACAATCGGATCTTCCACTTTATCCAACATATCATTTACAGATGCCTTCGTCATATCCTTAATCCGTTTAAATACTCCCATTTTACTTTTCTCCCTTCTCGTAACGAGATAATTTTTGGCGAAGCTCTTCAACTTCTTTTTTCAATGCCTTCTTCTCAATATCTTTCATCATGGAATCCAGTTCACTTTCGTGCTGGCTTCCTGCGCCATAAGTGTTGTTGTCATAGGAACGCGGGCCGGAGTGCGGTCTGCTGTTGTATCCTGGACCAGGGCCAAAGCCGAGACCCGGTTGATTAGGGTTGCTGTTAAAAGGATCTCTTGGAGGCTGATGGTCATAACCACCATACCCTCTGCCAGCACCCGGGCCGTAACCATATGGATCATATGGTGGGAAAGGCTCCTTTGGTACGACGAGAGCGGCGATGAAGTAGATTAACAACGTCGTGCCCCCGGTTGCAAAGATACTGATGACGAAGATGATCCGTAATAGCGTAGAATCCATTCCAATTGCCTCGGATATGCCGCCGATTAGACCGGTCATCATTCGGTCACGCGTTGAGCGGTATAGTTTGCTCATGTGCTTGCTCCTTTCGTTTACTTGTAACCTCTACTGTGATCGGGACCATATACATACGGATCTGCGTAGTTAGGTTCCTTAGGTACAACCAATGCTGCGATGAAGTAGATGAATAGAGATGTACCACCCGTTGCGAAGATACTGATGAAGAAAATGATCCGTAGCAGCGTGGTACTTAATCCTAGATTTTCAGATATGCCGCCGATCAAACCTGTCAGCATACGGTTGCGCGTTGAGCGGTATAATTTATTCATTTTACTACTCCTTTTTATCGTTATTGAGCTTTTGCTTCAAGCGCTCCAGCTCTTTGTCCAGTGCAGAGGATGACATGTTACCGGATAAGTCGGAACCATCCTGACCCATTCGCCGGATTTCCCGAAGACTCTGTGCCTCATATTCGAGATCGGAGACTTGGTCATCCAGCTTGTTAAACATACCGGGTACATTTTGACCACTGTAGTTTCCACGTTGATTCATTCGTTGCTGCAACTGAATGGTTTGCATTCGAGCGTAGTAATATTGGCGTTTGCTATACACATTCTGATACTCTGCCTTCAACTGATTGATCTGTTCATCGAGTTCCTGCAGTGCAGCAGCGCTTTGTGTGTACAATTCAGTGTATTGATCCATTTTTTCCTCATGGAGAATTTTCTCCTGCAGAGCCAGCTTGGCGAGATGTTCCTCTCCGGCTTTCAAAGCCATAGATGCCTGTTCCTCTCGTTTGTTAACCATAGCGGCGGCTTGATCTGCCTGCTGTTTCATTTGTCTTGTATGACTCGCATACTGGTGTCGAAGCTTTTCGGCTTCTCCTATGTCTTGGCGGGTCGAGACCAGGAACTGATCAATCAGTTTAACGGGGTCCTGACTTTGCTCCAGATGTTCGTTCAGACTAGCTACGGTGATATCCCGCATTCGACGAAATACACTCATTATGTTCTGTCCCTCCTTTTAGTTTATCGTGAAAATTCTTAATAACGGCGACGTGAATTGCGATTGTTGCTCAGCATCGAGATACCGAAGATAATCAATCCGATTGCGATAATCGGCCCGATCAGCCAAGCCAGTTTGCCCATCAGAGATACGATACCGATGATCAGAACGATCCATCCGAGCGTTACATTTCCTCTTTTAATTCCGTAATACCCTAGTGCAATCATCAAGACCGGAATCAGGTAACCCATCAGATGTCCAAGCAATGGTGTTAACTTTCCGAAGAGAATCAGAGCACCAAGTACAATCAACACAATCGCCCAGCCATTTCCCTTGTTCATTCTCATAATTGTTGTTCACCGCCTTTCCCGATTTTACTTTTTTGTTTTTGAACTTCAATCTAATCGCTGTTAGCCTAATCCCTGCATTTGTTCAATGCATCGTTTAATCCGTTTGTTGAAAACTTGCTTGTTTTTTGTTTCCGTGTTTCTTGTTTAACCTTATGTCCTTATTCTAGGGGATTCAGCAACTTTTCAAAACAGACTGCGGACGGTTTTTGATCCTAGACTCAGGTCGGGGATCTGCTTGGACCTTGGACTGTCTGCGGGCAGGACTCAGGGCATTGTCGCCAAAACACCGCACTTGGGATACCTGTTATTACCCTTATAACGGAAACATTTCACGGAAGCCCCACCTTCTAATATGCAAAAGCCGTTGTCTCTATTACGTACGTAAATTATACGATTCCGTTTCTATAATTACTTTTTTATCCAAATAAACAAAAATTAGATTGTTCTAATTGAAAGCGTTTACTAAAATAAAGAAGTAATGAAATCTATTTTCCATCAAGGGGTGGACACGTGCGATCACTAAGCTATCTCCATAAAATGATTATCTTCGGACTTCTGTTAAGTACAGTGCCAATTCTGCTCACGGGAATTGCTGCTTTTATTTATTCTTCTAACCAGACAGAACTGCACCGGACACAAGCGAATCAACAGCTTCTCGAACAGATTCAGTCCAATGTAGAGCACAAACTCGCTACGGTTAGTTACATGCTAGACCAAGCGGTGCGCTCTCCAATTACACTTCGTTCTCTTGTGGACTCTAATTCACTGGGGCGAGTCAGCAAGTTACAAGCGAGCGATCTGCAGACAGAGTTCCAGCATATGAAATCATGGGAACCTCTGCTTGATATTATTTTGGTCAACCAATCCAAGGATTGGCTTATTAATCATGCTGGCTTGTATGCCAACACCCGCTTCCCGTTATCACTGCCCATGAAAGATCTAATTGCGGATACACTGGCCTCGGGATGGCAACTCGCACCCTCAACCATATTTAGTAACGAAGATGATGACGAGCAGAGAATCTCAGGCCAACGTCTTTCAGATAAAGGCTGTATTTATCATATTACGCTCGCAAGAACGATTCCCGATGCAAGTGCATCGTCCAATGCAGCACTAATCGCTGGAATTCCAGCATGTTATATGCAAAATCCGCTGGCGCAATCCCCGACAACTGAAGCCTCAGTCGCCGGTTTAATCATTCTAAATCGGGAACAACGTGTTATTGCTCACCCGAATGCATCCTATATTGGACAACCTTTGTCTGCGATAGGCCTGCTTGATCGGAAGAACGGAGAACATATTCAGACGTTACCACCTGTAATGTACTCTGACGCTTATGCTGAGCGTGAAGTGCAGCTTGCCAATGCAGATTATTCGTTAACTTATAGTCCCTCTACATTAAAAGGATGGACATATATTCTCATCTCTCCCGAGAATACATTAACTCAAGACTATATTAGAATCGGATTCCATACGTTATATATCAGTATGGCCATACTCTTGCTTTCGCTGCTGCTCGCGTGGCTGGGCTCCCAACGAATGCTCGCTCCCATCAGACGTATTCTTACTCAATTAGGCGATAATATCATTCACAAAGGGCATTCCGTGGTACCACATCAGTCTGTGAATAAACCTGATGAACTTGAACAAATTCGAATGGGCGTTTCTCAGTTATCTAATGCACACTCTCAACTGGAATCCACTTTAAGTCAGCATCAGAACCAAATACGTACCTATACTATGATGCAGTTACTTCAAGGCAAAACCAGCTTTAAAACATTACACAGCACATTACGAGAACAGGGATATGTTACACATCCTTCTACGTGGCAACAAATTGCCGTCGTAGCACTACAGCCTGAACTAATAAACCACTCTAAATATAGAATGGAGGATCGCTCTCTGCTCTTATTTGCCATTCAGAACATGCTTGAAGAAACGCTTCAGCCTGATCAGCAACTACTTCCTATTGTATTGGAACAACATGTTGTAACCGTGATTGGCAGTACGGAGGGAGATCTATTGCCGTTCTCGGAGCATATTTCAAAATTAACAGAACGATTACAGCAACAGATCGGTGAGGTTTTGGATTTGAAGGTCAGTATCGGTCTAAGCCAGCCACATCCATTCATGAGTCATATTCCACAGGCATACAACGAAGCTATAGATGCGCTTAAACATCGGATGCGGCTTGGGACAGGCATTATCGTACAATATAAGCAACATGATTTGGCTTCAGCTGCATGGGCCATGACCTATCCAGAGGCAATAGAGTATTCGTTGCTTCAATCTATTCAGCAAGCAGACGAGACTGTTGCTACCCAACAGTTGACTGAACTGTTAGAGACTCTATTTTCACTGGAGTGCACTCCAGAAGAGTATCAATACGCCCTCATGCGGCTGTTAACACATATCTTGAAGCTTGCACAAGACTCTGGCATTCGACTTGCACAGATCAGTCAGAGCCACCGTTCTCTTTTTCAAGAGTTGCATTTTTTACAATCCGCTACTGAGGTGGAGCATTGGTTCAGCCATCAGGTAATCCTGCCTGTCATTCACATTTTTAAAGAAAGGCAGGTCGTACAGTCTCAGCACATTTCAGAGAAAGTGATCGCTATTATTCAGCAAGATTACGACAAAGATCTAACCCTGGAAGAATGTGCAATGCGGCTTCATTACAATGCTAACTATTTAAGCAGCGTTTTTCGTAAGGAAACTGGCGCTTCATTTAGTGAGTATTTGACGAGGTACCGGCTGAATATCGCCAAAAGATGGCTGGATGAACGAGATTGGACGGTAAAAGAAATTGCTGAACGGCTTCGTTATACCAATCCACAAAATTTTATCCGTTCTTTTCGAAAATGGGAGGGTATGACTCCCGGAAGATACCGGGAGTGTAAGAAACATCCCGAACGGGCTGTTAAAGGATAGATTAGAACTCCATCGAAAAGGGATATTTGTTAAACCTTGAAGATACATTCAAGTTTGTTTTATGTCTACTTTTTGACTGCAGACACGGTTTTCATATGTGCTTGTTCTAGCTGAATCAGCATTTTACCAAATCTTGCTCCGCGAGAAAAGGGAATCAGGCCGTTCGTATAGGTGTCACGAATATATGTTTCAGCTTTACTTAACGCTACCGCATCGGTTGGCATTTCATAGGTGTGTAGCCACTCAGGGAGCTGTTGAATCAATTCTTCTACCTGAATCTCAAAATCATTCACTTCTCTCGTAATAATCATTGTATAAGAATATCCCTTAAGGTAGAGCAACTGCTGGAGGTATGCCATGTCCCCTGCCTTGTAAGGAGCATCCACGTCAAGCACTGTTCTAAGCTCATCCATCAGTGTATGCTCTTTGGCACCGGCAATCGTACTGACATAAACATACTTTCGGGCACAGTGTATAGCTTGCTCAATCGTTTCCCAATCAGACATTGCGGGACACATCGAGGCAAAGACGATATCATATTGTTTCTCCCAGCCTTTATCCGATATAGAGATTTCTTCAAATCGCTCGGATACAATCGTAATGTTATTCTCCAGTTCAGCAGGAATGGTTTCCTGCATTAACGAGACAAGCAAAGCAGAAGGCTCAACTGCAGTGACCCTGGCTCCCTTTTCTGCAAAAGGAATCGTAAATATACCAGAGGCCGCACCCACGTCCAGCACCGAGGCTCCTTCAAACGTTACACCCTGATTTTCAATCCAGCCCATAATGCGTGCCGAGCGGTTCTTGCCTTCCTCTGTAAAAGACTGGGCATGATAATTCCGGGCCCAACGTTCGAATGCTTCCTCTGTATTAAAAGGGGCACTTTTTTGCTTATATCTTGAACTTCTCGGGCGGTTCTTCCACGCTTCTTCCCATACACCCAGGTCAAATAATAGTTCTGCATTCGCTGTACTCGGTTGAGTCGTCAGCTTCTTCACGTCCTTTCATATTATAGACTTAATATATCTACAATATATTGAATTGATTTATACGTCAACCTTTAACTTACTTTGGGTCCAATGAGAAAGTTACACCTGTAAGTTGCTCAGATACTTCCCATAACCTACGTGACACATCCACATCATAAAGTTTGTTGATAATTGAATCACTTTTAGGATGTCCCTTTCTGCCCCCGCGACCATCCGGGCCAATATATTCTCCGCCTTTAATCAGTGGGGAAGTTGCACTGTACAATGTAGGTAATGCGCCCATATTCGCTGGCTGTGTACCCAGATATGTAAGCAGACGCATCAATGGGTTCGCACGTTTGCCAGAACCAAATGACATCAGATTGGTATTAGAAAAGCCTGGATGACAGACTACGCTAACTGTACTCAAACCTCCTTTTGTCAGTTGGTTGTTCAATTCTCTCGCAAAGAGCATATTCGCCAGCTTGCTTTGGCCGTAAAACCTCCAGCTATTGTATCCCTTGGCTCCATCTAAATTTTTGAAATCTATGCTTGCGTTATGAGCAGCAATACTGCTAAGTGTTACAATTCGGGAAGCAGGCGTTGAAATCAGATGAGGTAAAAGTAAACCTGTCAGCGCAAAATGACCCAGATGATTACTGCCAAATTGAGACTCAAAGCCATCCGTTGTCAACCGATAAGGTGTATTCATAATCCCCGCATTGTTAACCAGAATATCGAGGGTTGGATATTTTTGCGTATAAGCTGCTGCAAATGTTCTGACACTATCCAGGTCTGCCAGATCCAATTTCATCAGTTCTGCACGAACACTCGGCTTGATTGCCTTGACCTTGACCAGTGCTTCCTTACCTTTTTCCATATTACGAACAGCCAGCACCAGTGTTGCATTTTTCTCCGCCATTGCGATGGCCGTTTCCAATCCGATCCCGCTACTTGCTCCTGTAATGACCACCGTTTTATCTGAGCAATCCGGCATGCTTTCCTTATTCCATACTGTACTCATCCTGCGTCCCTCCATCGTTAAAATATATTGTTACGCAACCCAACCCTAAATCAAGTATACATGTCTATATGTATCTGAATATAAGTGATATTCATGGTAGTCCTGTTCAGTTTACAAAGGTCCCCAAACGGGACCCTTGCAACGTCAGTTCAAATATTCATTTATTTCATTTGATGAAGTAGTTCTACCAGTATGTCTTTTGAGTACATAGTCTGCATTCTGGCCATTTCCATTGTACTGTAGATGTGGTCCGCGATCTCCTCAATCTGCTCCGAACCTACCTGTATTTGCTCAAGAGTAATCGGTGCGCCAATGTGTGTAAACCAGTTGGTCAACGCTTCAATCCCTGCCTCTGCTGTTTCAAGACCAAAGATATTCCGTGCAAATTGCTTATACCGCGCCTGATTTGCAGACATATGCCACCTTGTCCATGCTGGGTATACAACAGCCAGACCCGCACCATGCGGTACGTCATACAGAGCTGAGAGGGAATGTTCAATCAGATGAGAATCATACCGATTACCTTCCACCCCTGCAAAAGTCGAGCGATTCAATGCTTGTGCGGCTGCCCAGGCAAATTCACTTCTGGCCTCGTAGTTCTCTGGTTGAGCCCGCAAAGTATCTGTGGTACGTATAACCGTCTTGATAATGTTCTCGATGTGGTTTGCAGTAAATTCAGGGATATACGATGCTGTGAAGTACAAGTCCATACAATGGGACAAAATATCTACGGAAGAGTATGCCAGATAGTTCGGGCTAACGGTAGCTTGTAGTTCCGGATTAATGACGGATACCGTTGGAAACGCAACCGGGCTACTGAAGCCGAACTTTTCAGTGGTCTCTTCATTCGTAATTACTGCGGAGCTGTTCATCTCACTGCCTGTAGCGGACAAAGTCAAAATATCAAACAGTTTTAACGCGGAATCAGGCATTTTTCGGTAACTGCACAGATCCCACACGTCTCCATCGTATACAGCACCTGCTGCAATCACTTTAGCTGTATCCAGAACCGAACCACCACCTACGGCAAGTACGGCATCTATGCCGTTTTCTTTGGCAAGTGCAACTCCCTCACGTGCTTTACTGATAACCGGATTACTTTTGATCCCGCCAAGCGTAACGTATTCGATTCGTTGTTCACCAAGTGATTGGATTACCTTATCATAAAGACCATCCTTTTTAATACGTTCCGAGCCATAAACAAGCAAAACCTTTTTCACACCGTACTCTGCCATATAGGCACCAATCTTGTTTTCTTTCCCTTGACCAAATTCAACTCTGGTTGGATTGTAGAAAGTGAAGTCTCTCATGTCGTATACTCTCCTTCGCTGGAATCTGTGTTGATCCCCCATGTATTGTGTTTCTATGATGTACATTAAAAGATAAACAACCTAGAGGACATAGCCTGATTACCGATGAACTTGTCTCAATTACAGATAGGTAACCTCCGTGATATGGACAAGTTTTATGAGGAATCCGGATATGTGATATACGGAAATAACAAAGTATAATAGGGAGATCAACGCGGGTACACATGAGCGCAAAGGTGTAAGACTAACATAGAGAATGACAAACATACCGTGTTCAGAAAAAGTTAGCTTGTATAAAGAACGGAGAGTGTGAAGGGTGATCATCATTGACTCTATATCCATATTGCATGAACTACTTGGGTACGACAAACCAAAACACCCGCTCATTACTGTAATCGATCTGGATACCATCAGACCCAAAGCAGAATATTACAACGTTCCGTTCAAGCTGAATTTTTATATGATTTCTTTAAAAAACAGTTCCGAATGTGATCTGATCTATGGTCGACAATATTATGATTTTAGAGAAGGCAGTATGATATTTGCCAAACCTGGACAAACACTTCAAAAAGGAGCACGAAGTAACAGAGAAGGCTCACATAGCTGGATGCTTTGCTTTCATCCGGATCTGATTGGCTCAAGTTCCCTATGGAGTAAAATGGGCGACTACAGCTTTTTTGAGTATGAGGCAAACGAAGCTCTGCATCTATCTGATCAGGAAAAAGAAATCCTGGAGCGAATCGTTCAACAGCTTCAGATCGAGTACAGCGGCAATCTCGACAGCTACAGCAAAGATCTATTGATCTCCAATCTGGAGTTGCTGTTGAATTATGCCAAGCGTTTCTATGGAAGACAATTCATCACGCGAACGGCAGTGCAGAAAGATTCCGTTGAACATTTTCATACTCTTCTAAAGGAAAGATGTAGCATAGAGGCAATCGCTCAATCAGGCATGCCTCGGGTCAAGACACTCGCTCAGGCTATGGGATACTCCCCTAACTATTTATCCGACATGCTGAAAAAAGAGACTGGAAAAACAGCTCAGGAATTCATTAAGCTGCAGTTGCTCGACCTGGGTATTAAGTTCCTGATCCATACCAATGAACCAATCTACCGCATTGCAGACCTTCTTGGCTTTGAACAGCCTTCTAGCTTCACCAAGTTTCTTAAATTGCAAGTCGGTATTAGCCCTGTGGAATATAGAAAACAACACAGAAGGGGTTGACGCTCCCCTCTGTGTTGTTAGTCTGTTAACTTGAACGAAACATCTGCGGACCACGCGGAACACGTCCCGTAGAATCAGATTCCAACGTAATCGCAATGGAATCATAGCTCCATGTCTGGTTCCCCATAGGAATTGCGAGCACAGCAAGTCCCATTTGATTTTCTACTTTCAGCTTGCCTGCGTTATGGTACGCCTGATCCTTATTCAACCATACCTGATATACCTCATTCGTCTTCGTCTCTGGAGGATTGAACAGGTAGACGACAAACTGCTGATCTTTGCCGGTGCCTACAATACAAGCTACTCCATAACTCGTTCCAGAGGTGAGCGACTCCAACTTCATAACCTTTTGTATTTCAGAAGTAGGCAAATCCATCGAATTCATTAGCGTTACGGGTTGTTCGATGCGCTCTTGAATTAAAACTACATTTCCTATCAAACTAGCACCAAGAAGGATAAGTACAGATGCTGCTACAAGATTCACTTTTGGATTGTTATAGCGCTTCGTAAACCGCTTGAATCTGCTACTCCTTTTATGTTCAACAAGATCTGGAGCAAAGGATTCGTTGCTTTTCCCCCATGCGGCTTCCATCACCTGTTGTTTTAAATCAGATGGCAACTTCACTTGCTCCATATACGTTGGAATCGCCTCCCAACCTAGCCGTAATTGCTCTAATTCAAGCTTACATGACGCACAATCAGCAAGATGCCTTTCGAAAGCTTTGCCCTCCTCCGAGCATGGATCCGATAGATATTCCAGCATGTATGAGCAGACGGTTATTGACGACATTACCACTCTCCCCCTCCCGCAAGCAAATGCTTACGCAGTATTTTCAGTGTCTGGTGCAGTCGGCTTTTAACTGTGCCCAAAGGCTCCTGATAGTGTGCAGCTAACTCACTCAAGCTGTATCCCTGCCAATAAAAATGTTCGAGCAATTGAAGTTGCTGCTGAGACAGGAATGCACGCATTCCTTTAATCTGCTCCTTCAACATTTGTTTTTCAACTTGGCTTTCGACCGATAGTTCAGCAAGCTCTGCAACTCTCTGCAGCTTCTCGGCCGTATAATAAGACACCACCTGGCTCGACAGACTTCGTTGCTTACGTAACCAATCGATAGCTAAATGACGTGTGATGGTGATGATCCAGTTCCTGCAATGACCCTTGTTGGGGTCAAATTCGGCCTCTGTTGTCCATATCCTGACAAAAACGGACTGCACCACTTCCCGAGCACCGTCCTCCTGTTGGAGAGCCTTCCAGGCGAATGAGTATGTGAGAGAAGCATAACGGTCATATAGTTCTGATAATGCTTCTTGTTTTTTCTGTTTAATCAGCAGAATTAGCTGGTAATCGGAATACTCCTGCATTCAAAAGTCTTCCCCTCTCCTGTCAGGTCGAGCCATTTCAATCACAGGACTACTTGGAGAGAACTTTAATTACCCCTTTCATACTTGGATGAGGCCCACAGTGATAATTGATCTCGCCCGCCTTTTTAAACGTAACCACCGACTTCTCTCCCTCGCCCAGTAGTCCTGTATCGAAAGAATCGTCTTCTGCAACAACGGAGTGCTCAACTTGATCCTTATTTACAAATTCAACACGATCACCAACCTTGATCTTCAGCTCTGCAGTTTGAAATGCAAAATCAGAAATTTCAATTACATACGTTTTGCTTTTCTCTACTTGGGTACCCGCAGGTTTTTTAGTATCTTTAGAAGATTTGGACGTATCACTCTTCTTCTTTGTAGACTTTTTCTTATCTGTAGTCGCAGGCGCTGATTTCTTTGGCTTGGTTGGTTGGGTTGGCTTAGTTGGTTTGGTCGTTTTGTTAGCTGTAGAACCCGTCGTTTGCTTGGACGATGGCTTTACGTCCTTTTTGTCTGTTGTTCCCGTCATGTGATGGTGAGCTGATGCTTCTGCACCGGCCAACTGTGGCAATGTTAAACATAGCCCCAATACCAAAAGTAAGGATAAATATTTTGCTGATTTGTTCATTATTGCTTTCCTCCCTAAAATAAAAAATTAAAATGTCGCATAAATGCGTTCAATCATAAGAAACGAATGATATCCTCAATCGGTTTGATATCCCTGAATTTTTATTTTAAAGAGTCATCATGCTAATTTTCTTGAAGAGTACTTAATACACAGAATACAAGATCCACTTATATATCGAATGGAAGAGGCCATAAATGAAGCCATGTACCTAACGTATCATTTCTTTATTTACTGAGAGGAATGCTGTTTTAAAATAATTCGCTCTTGAGAATAATGCTTTAGAGCAGAGTCGCCGCCGTATCATGAGAGTAGAGTATTATAAATCAATACAAAAAGAGTTCACTAGAGATAAACTCTAATGAACTCTTTAAATAAATACCGGCGAGAGGACTCGAACCTCCACGGTTTCCCACTCGATTTTGAGTCGAGCGCGTCTGCCATTCCGCCACGCCGGCTTATTTGATTGTAGCATATAATAAAAATATGCTGGAGGCGCCACCCAGATTCGAACTGGGGATAAAGCTTTTGCAGAGCTGTGCCTTACCACTTGGCTATGGCGCCTTATTATGGAGCGGAAGACGGGAATCGAACCCGCGACCCTCGCCTTGGCAAGGCGATGCTCTACCGCTGAGCCACTTCCGCATAATGGCTGGGGATATAGGATTTGAACCTATGCATGACGGAGTCAAAGTCCGTTGCCTTACCGCTTGGCTAATCCCCATTAGATAACAAAGGGGCGATCGAGGGGAATTGAACCCCCGAATGCCGGATCCACAAACCGGTGCGTTAACCACTTCGCCACGATCGCCATATAGAAACTACTATTAAAAATAATTGGCAGGGGCAGCAGGAATTGAACCCACACCAACGGTTTTGGAGACCGTTGTTCTACCTTTAAACTATGCCCCTAAAAACTGGTGGAGGATGATGGATTCGAACCACCGAACCCGTACGGGAGCAGATTTACAGTCTGATGCGTTTGGCCACTTCGCTAATCCTCCAGGATTACATGGTGCCGGCGAGAGGACTTGAACCCCCAACCTACTGATTACAAGTCAGTTGCTCTACCAGTTGAGCTACACCGGCATATTAAGTTTTCTATCAAGGTGGCTCGGGACGGAATCGAACCGCCGACACGAGGATTTTCAGTCCTCTGCTCTACCGACTGAGCTACCGAGCCATAATAAAGTTTAAGCTTGAGTCGCTACACTTTATCTAGGGCATCAGTGCCATACAGCAGATGTAGTGAACAACTTGCCTCATGTTAAGAATTAAATGGCGGAACCGACGGGATTCGAACCCGCGATCTCCTGCGTGACAGGCAGGCATGTTAGGCCAACTACACCACGGTTCCAGATCACTTTCGGTTAGGAAAG
>NZ_FMVM01000021.1 GCF_900102085.1 Paenibacillus polysaccharolyticus
ATAAGCAAAGCGTTTTATAACTTCTGTGAAGAAGCAGGTTTAGAGCATGAGCGGACACCCGTTCGAACACCGAATAAAAATGCTTTTATTGAATCGTTTCATAGTGTTCTGGAACGTGAGTGTTACCAACGACATTGTTTCGAAAGCTACGAAGAAGCCTTTTCCGAGGTAGATCGATACATCCGTTATTACAACAAAGACCGTATTCACGGCAGTCTACACGACTGGTCGCCGACAGATTACCTGCGCCTGGTCAACGAAGGAACCATAGAATCCAAATCCATTGCGTTATGATGCGTCAATCTGAGAAAAAGCTAGCTAGTGTCCAATATTAAGGGGTTGAACCGATATCACACCTTTTTAATCTCTAACGATCTCAGGGAAGCTTATTTCGGTAATTTGGAGCGAAAACAAGCCTATTTCATGTATTTTTGTTGAAATAAGCTCCCTGGTGAGCGTTAGAATTTCAGAAAGCTCAAAATCGTGCAAATAAGCTCATCTGTGATCGTTAGAATTTTAAGGAGGAGTTTTACATTTCATTGGCTTTACTCTAGCAGGTTTGTGGAGACTTCTAATGAAGATTTCTACTTTCTCCGTATTGCGTTTATGTTTTGTTTCTGAGTTTCCATCTGTATGGTAGTGATGTCCTCAGATGTTTGCAATGTGCAAATCAGATCGGCCCCCTGGTTGGCACAGATAAGAGGGTTGGGTTGGGTTGGGTTGGGTTGGGTTGGGTTGGGTTGGGTTGGGTTGGGTTGGGTATCTTGTTTCGAAGAACAACAAAAAAAAGACCACCTTACACACGAAGAGGTCTTTCATCCTAAGTTTGTATTTGTCAGTTTACTGAGTAACTTCCTACACATTTGTTGCTACTGTACGCACAGCTTGAAGACGATCTCACCAACTATCAGAACTCTCTCTGCAACAGTATCTCCGTCTGCTATTAGGCTTGTCCATCTAGGTTAACACACCTACATAGAAACCAATGGAGATAAACAGAACGCACCAAACAAATGCACCGATTCCAGAAATAACAGCATATCTCCCCATCCTCATGCGGCTCATGCCAGAAAAACAGCACATTAGATTACGCACGCCTGGGATGAAATAACCCAGAATAACGGACCAGGACCCATATTTGAGAAACCACGTTTCTACCCTGCTAAATCGCTTGGCATTTACCCCAATCCATTTACCATACTTATCAAATAGGGGCCTGCCGGCTTTTCGGCCAATCGTATAACTCAGTATGCCTCCCGTAAAGGCCCCGCCAAAACAGACAGCGATGGATACGGAATAATCCAGAACGGAGATCGAGGCGAGATAACCGACAAAGGTCATCAACACCTCATCCGGAATCGGTAGCCCAATAACACCAAGAGCGAGTAAACCATATATTGCGAAATACCCATATTGACTAATAATTTCTTTAGCAAATTCCATAACTTAACTCGCTCCTTATTTCGGTTCCACAATATCCTTCTCATGGGAGGGCAGTATTTGCTTCAATGAAGGGAAACGGATTTGACTAACCATGAGACCGGATAATACCACAATAACAAGATATGCTACAGCATGATTAAAATAAGGACTCCATAGAGCGAAGAAGGACATCAGTCCACCTGCAAATGTAATCGGCATTCCGACAAAACCACTAACTGGTGTTTTCTGGCAGTTATATCTTGCAAGACGAAGCGCTCCGCACACCGGGAACAGTGCTGTCAATGCCATACCCAGCATACCAACTTCAGTCATCGAATTAAGGTACAGAATTAGCACAGGTGCTGTCCCGAAGGAAACGACATCAGCCAGTGAATCAAGTGCTTTACCAAATTCCCCTTCACAATTAAGCTTGCGTGCCGCATATCCATCAAATAAATCAAAGAACATCGCTACCCATATCATTGTCACAGCCAAGGCAAACTCTCCATGAATCGCCATAATGACCGCGAGCATCCCCGAACTTAAATTCCCCAAGGTTAAAATGGATGGTAAAGACTTCATAAAATTTAACTTCCTTTCATACTAGGCTTTAGGAAATGTAATATAAAAACGTACGCCATCCGGTGTATTCTCCACTCCATAACCACATCCGTGCAGATCGAGAATCTGTTTTGAAATGGCCAGGCCTAGCCCGGTCCCTCCCATTTTGCGATTGCGCGAGCGCTCTACACGGTAGAACCTCTCCCATATATATTGCCGTTCCTCTTCCGCAATGTGTTCACCTTTATTCTCAATCGTGACGTGAACACAACCTTCATGCCTGTTAATCTCAATCATTATATCGGTTTGCGGAACCGCGTGACGTATAGCATTCATCATAATATTGTAAAATACTTGCTCTAGCTTGCTTCGATCCCCTTCGACCGTCTGCTCCGTCGTGGATATAAGCACCACTTCAAGCCCTTTATCTTTCAGCTGAGGCCCGAGGCGCCCAGCAATATCTTCAATCATGTCAGCCAAAGCAATCGCTCCGGTATTCAGTTGAATCGCAGCAGATTCCAGTCGGACCAGATCCAGCATTTCTTCAACCATCGTTTCCATCTTAATGGCTTCATCTACAATGACTTCAATGTAGCGCTCCCGCTTGTTTTCACTCACACCGTCTTTCAGCCCTTCAGAATATCCTTTGATAATACTGATCGGTGTTTTGAGTTCATGAGAAGCATCGGCAAAAAACTTACGCTGACGCTGTTCAATCTGCTGTTTCAATTCCATATCGGTACGCATCTGTTCATTCGCCTGTTTAAGCTCTTCCAGCGTCTGACCCAGTGTGCCTGATAGAGCATTCAGACTATCAGAAAGGCTACCAATCTCGTCCTTGCGCCGGATCGATGATCTCACCGTGAAATCCAGCGTGGACATCTTTTTCGCCACATGATTCAAAGCGAGCAGCGGCTTCGTTATGATTTTGGACAATAACAGGGCGAGCAACAGAATCAGCACAAACGCGCCCATACCGAAGTATGCATAGAATAAACGAGTAGCCTCATTCGCTTCCCGAACCTCCTGCAGGGAGGTGAGCGAGAAAATCAACTGTTGTTCCGCGCCGACACGTTGCACAGGAGCAATGGTAACGACGTTTCGCACTCCGCTCCAGCTTTCCTTCCATTCTTCATTAATCATTTTGCCATTAGACAGCTTTTGCTGATCTTCTGACGACAACGGGAACCGACTGTCCAGAGCCTGCACGAGCAGGCCTTGTCTCTGACTCCAGGTAGCAAGATCCGGTAACACAACCTCCGTCAGAACTCCCGTCCATTCCTGCACAGGTAGCAACGATTCTTGAAAAGTTTCTGTGCCCCATGCAGCAGAAGCTGCATCTTGAATTTTGAAGGGATATACCGTAGGCTCAGCTTTACCCTGATCGCTGGAAGATCCCTTTACGGTCAGTTTTTGTCCAAATTTGAGATGTGACCTGATCCAGCCTGCGTTTTCACCATTAATGAACAACGACAGAGATACCTTCACACGTTTGCCGTCTTCCTGAAGAAGCGTGATATGAAAGGGATCATCCACCAGCTTGCCTGTGTTCGTTAAAATAATGAGATGAGACTGATTTTGCCGCATGAATCTGCCCATTTCCTTCGCGAGTTGCATATCACTCCAGTGACTGGCAGAGAATTGCTGTTCAAACTTGGACAGCTTCTTTTTCATACTGCTAATCTTCTGATGCTGGTAAAAATCGGGGAACCAGATCAGTTGGGCAAGCACCGTTGTCCCATACAGCAGGACCACAAATCCGGCCATGACCAGAAACAGCTTCATCGTTACGCCATTTCTTCTCATTCTTCTGCCTCAAAACGGTACCCCGTACCAATCACAGTACGAATGCACTTTGCTTCATCGCCCAGTTTACTGCGAAGCTTTTTGATATGCGTATCTACCACACGAGAATCCCCTTCAAAATCAAATCCCCACACCCGATTTAATATGGCTTCACGGGATAAGACAATGCCAGCATTCCGAGCCAGATAGAGTAGCAGATCATATTCCTTCGGTGCAAGCTCAACTTCAATCCCATTTCTCTCCAAACGTCTACCCCATGGATCGAGAATAACATCGCCAAAACGAATGACCCCCTGCTCCCGCCCCATCGCACCTTCCACTCGTTTCATCAGCGTCTCAGCCCGTGCAACCAGAACCCGGGGACTGAACGGCTTGGTTACATAATCGTCTACACCTAACTGGAATCCATGGATTTTGTCATCGTCTTCCGACCTTGCGGTTAGCATGATAATAGGTACGGCAGAAGTAGAGCGAATATGACCACATAATGTCCATCCGTCCATTTCAGGCATCAGTACATCCAGAATGACCAGGTCTACCTGATGCAAAGCCAGCTGTTCCAGCGCTTGGACTCCATCTTCCGCTTCAATAACATTCCATTGTTCTTTTATAAAATAATCGGCCACAATCTCACGAATGCGGCTTTCGTCTTCTACCAGAAGCACGGTTCTGATCATGACCGACTCTCCTTCTTTATTTCTATAGATAACATACCTGCTCAATGTGTCGTTCGTGTGTCCTGCCAGATCAATCCAGTTATACCGAGTAATCGACTCCACCATATATACGATTAATATATACCAAAAGTTACTATTTTTTATCAAAAATACGCAAAAAAGAAGCAGCCAACTAGTATTACATTGTTCGTTGACCGCTCCTGAGATGAAATTGGGGATATGCTTTATTCAAATTATGCGCTCTGATGCGGCCCGTCCTATTCTGGACAAGTGCATTCCAAACGCTGATTAACGTTGGTGCTCCAAACGATGTGCCACATGCAGTGTAGGTCCAACGAAGCGGTTCAACGGGAACCCGCCAGCAATCGCTTTGGTTACAAATGCTTTCCCTTCACGTACAGCCTCTTTCACGGAAAGTCCGCGAGCGAGCCCGGCAGTAACGGCTGCAGATGTTGTGCAACCTGCACCATGGGTATAACCGGAACCGACAACATCAGCTTCGAACCAATCATAATTGGTTCCGTCATAGAGCAAGTCCATGGCTTTACCCGGGTTAATTACACCGCGATCTTTAATCAGAACATGTTTGGCACCATGCGCGTGAATGGTCGCTGCCGCAGCTTCCATCTGCTCTTTGGAACGAATCGGACCGCTCTTCGCCAGTTGGGAGGCTTCGAAGAGATTAGGTGTTACAAGATCCGCACCCGGGAGCAAAAATTCGATCATGGCTTCGGTGTTTTCTGGCTGCAGCACCTCATCCGTACCTTTGCACACCATAACTGGGTCAATAACGATTTGCGGCAGACCGCTACGGCGAATATGTTTGGCAACAAGCTCAATGATATCCACTGAACCGAGCATGCCCGTTTTCATCGCGTCAAAACCAATCCCATCCAGGACGGTGCGAAGCTGAGCTTCGACTACATTTAATTCTACAGGAAAGACCTGGTGATCCCATGTCTCAGGTTCCATGGAAACAACCGTTGTTAATACGGTCATGCCGTATACGCCCAGCTCCTGGAATGTTTTCAAATCGGCTTGAATGCCTGCGCCACCGCTCGTATCCGAGCCAGCGATAGTTAATGTTTTTGGAATCGTCATGGTCGTTCTATTCTCCTTCGTGTTTCAGTTGACACTATCCTATCCCTTGTACGAGCGGATGTCAATGGCATGTGAGGCTGTATGCAGCCATGCTTTTTCAGCACAAAAGAGATCTGTCTTAATTCAGGTCCTTGGTTTCCAACCGTGTCATGGAAAGTGTAGCAATCCATAAGCCTATTGCCCCCAAGGTCAACGGAATCACGATGATGTTATTGACCGACATTGTAGGTCCATTGGAACCGCTAAAACCCGAGCATACGACGAGAACAAGGAAAATGGAAGCAACCATTGTAGCCGTCACCGAATGCTTGCGCATACCGAAGAATAGAGGAATCAGGGCCATGGCGGCGGCAGAGAGGGAACTGATGGTATATTTCAGCACGATCTGCCCCAAAGCCACAGATTCTACAGGCTCGGTAATAAAACCATAGTACTGATTGGCCGCCAGCAGGAGCACACCCATTAGAATGTCCGTAAACATGATCATCGTAAACGTAAAAATAAAAACTAACATTAACTTCGCAGCAATGATTTTATGCCGCTTGATCGGATAGGTAAACATCACATTCATCGTTTTGTCCCTGTATTCGCTAATGATCAATTTAGATATCAAGGAACCAGCAAATATAATAAACACTGCTCTGGAAAATGTATCAATTAGCGTAAAGGCCCCGTGGTAATCGGCCAAGGCATAATCCTCAGCCCCGAAATCGGTAACACCGATCATAATCATAAATAGAAGAATGCTGACAATGGCGATGCCTGCACCCACAAAATTCCGGGCAAAGCGATGCTTGCGCCATTCCAGACGAATGAGTTTAAGCAACGTCATCAGCCCCTTTCATCAGACCCATGAAGTGCTCTTCCAAGGAATGCGAACGTTTAGAGATCGACTCCACCTCAACCCCGTGCTGAACCAATTTGCTGTTAAGATCGGAAGCCGTTATATCTGGGTCATAGACACGTAACGTCTGCTCATCGAACAACTTATAATTGCTCAGATGCAACAAATGTTCTACGACGTATGCAGCTTTCTTAGGATCTGCAGCCTGTACTTCAATATAATCGGTGTGACTGCCACGGATACTCTCCATGGATACTTCTTCGACAAGCCTTCCCTCGCGAATGATGCCAATCGTGTCCGCAACCTGCTCCACTTCGCCCAGAATGTGACTGGAGATCAGCATCGTAATGCGATATTCTGTGCTCAATCGTTTGAAGAGATCACGCATCTCTTTGATCCCCACCGGGTCAAGCCCATTAATCGGTTCATCCAGAATTAACAACTCCGGTGTTGTGATTAGCGCACGAGCCAGCCCAAGACGTTGCTTCATACCGAGAGAGAAGTCCTTCACAGGTTTTTTGCCTGCATCCTTCAAACCGACCATTTCCATATGTTTCCCAATCATCTGTTTGCTCGTGAACCCCATATACTCACAGTGCAGATCAAGATTTTCCCATGCAGACAGTTTGTCATAGAAAAAGGGATATTCGATAATACTGCCCATTCGTTTCAATAACTCGTAAGAGTCCGGGTTTAGCTTTTCGCCGAAGAGTTCGATCTCACCCGCAGTAGGTTTAACAAGGTTGGTTAACATTTTCATTAATGTTGTTTTCCCTGCTCCGTTCGGCCCTAAAAACCCATAGATTTCGCCTTGCTTAATATTCATGTTAACACCGGATACGACCTCTGTTCCTTCGTACACCTTGGTAAGATTTATGGTCCGTGCAATATAACTCATCTGGTCATTCTCCTTTACGTCCCCCTCCTGGGGTGCTTATAACTGTATTGTAAAGAAAAAAGTCTGCTTTTTTATTAATCAAATCTTACAAAAACCTTAAGTTGGAACGCGTTCTGATTTACTCTGATACTTCATTGGTAAATTGACCCGGATAACCAGCAACTTGGAATCGTTAGTCTTTTACGGCCCTACAACATTTCTTCCAACGTAAAAGAAAACACCGTCCGCTGATGTGGAACGCTATGAACATCAATACGTCCACCCATCCGTTCAACGAGTCGCTTCGTGATGGTTAGGCCGAGACCGCTGCCCTGATACATCCGATTACGGGAATCTTCCAGCGTGTACATTCGTTCAAAGACACGACTGTGTTCCTGTTCCGGGATACCTTTTCCTCGGTCCCATACCTGCACAGTAACGGGCTCTTCTTCCCTGTTCAGTATAGATATTCCGAGTTCCTTGCCATCGGCGCCATATTTCATCGCATTGGTGATCAGGTTGTCCAGCACGCGATCCAGTGCCTCTTCGTTGGCGCGAACGAACACATCCTGCTCTGGAATGCTCAGTTCCACTTGTAACCCGAGCTTTGCAAGCAATTCGTAAAACGATAACATTTTTACCCGGCACAACTCACTGATATTCACCCGGCTAAGCTCCAGCTGACGGTCTCCCGATTCAAGCTTGGCGAGATCAAAA
The DNA here is from genome assembly GCF_900102085.1 of Paenibacillus polysaccharolyticus. GTDB lineage: Bacteria > Bacillota > Bacilli > Paenibacillales > Paenibacillaceae > Paenibacillus > Paenibacillus polysaccharolyticus. The sequence goes on from NZ_FMVM01000021.1 coordinate 8,006, forward strand.
AAAGAATGCATCAGGCGCAGCACTTCCTGTGCTTTATCCTGTATTTTCTCCGTCATTACCCTCCGCTCCGCATCGGTCAGAGATGAACTGTGCAGCAACGTTTCACTGTACCCGAGTACAACCGTAAGCGGGGTCTTCAAATCATGCGAAATGTTGGAGAGCATATGACGTATCTCCTTCTCCTGGTTGGCATAGTCAGCCTTAGCCAGATGGGCGTGTTCAAGCAACCGGTTCATGTCGTTTAACAGCCGGCTTACCTGTGCATCACTATCAAATACAAGCAGACGTTCAAACGTGCCCTGTTCGAGAATACCCGACACTTTGTTGTGAATATACGTTAGATGCTTACTTCGTTTATGAAGGCGTAGTCCAAACGCAATAACAGCACACGCAAGCAGGATCGTTGATACCGCAAGCAACCACAGCATCATCATCATACCGGCTCCGCCTCCAGCTTATATCCAATGCCCCATAACGTTTTAATGTAACGTGGAGCAGAAGGATCAACTTCCAGCTTTTCTCGCAAGCGGCGCATATGTACATTGATAATATTTTCATCGCCATAATAGTGATCATTCCAGACGGACGCGTAAATCTGAGCCTTGGTGAACACTTTACCGGGATGGGTGACCAATAATTTTAAAATGCCAAACTCCTTGGACGTTAATTTGATCGGCTCTCCCTCGCGCTCTACCTCATACGTTTCCATGTCCACCACAAGTCCGCCGAGAATTATTCTGTGGTCGTGGGCTTCTTCTTCCGCAGGCTGAGCAGTGTAATTGGCACGGCGGATGGCCGCTTTGATGCGAGCTGTCAGCTCAATCAGCGAGAACGGTTTGCTCAAGTAATCGTCAGCCCCGAAGCCAAGACCCAGTGCTTTGTCTACGTCCCCATCTTTGGCAGATAGAATGAGTACGGGCACCAGACTTCTTGCGCGAATCGTTTGCAGGACTTCCATCCCGCTGCGATGCGGAAGCATGAGATCAAGAATGATCAGGTCAAAACCAGGCTTCGCCTCGTTGAACAGCCGTTCTGCCTCCAGACCGTCATAGGCATATTTAAGGTCAAAGCCCTCTTTTTCCAAATAGGGACCAACCATCTCACTAATCGAACGATCGTCTTCCACAAGCAACAAGCGATGACTTGACATAAACTCCCCTCCGGCATAAAACATTTTCTATGAAGCTATTCTATAAGACCGTTTTCTTTATTACCTCACAGTTTGATGAAATTGGCAATGACAGATCAAAAAAACCTGACCAAGCAGGCACTTCGGGTTGAAGTGTGCTCCATCAGGTTTATTAATGACGTTATTTATGATTGCGTTCGTTCACTAAACGATGCGATGTGGATCAACAGTTATCTTGCAGCTATGCATTTTCTCCCCGAATCCAGCACAATCCAATTGTACCGGCCCCGGCATGAATGCTCACCACTGGAATAAATGGCATGATTTCTGTTCTCAAACGTGGAAGTAACTCTGCGATCTGCTGTTTGATACTATGGGCTTCGTCGTGATTGTTTGCATGCATAATGCACACATGTTTCACCTTCTCCATGTCTTTTTTCAGCATCTCGAGCATGCGCTCTTTTGTACGTTTGAACGTACGAATCTTCTCATTCACTACGACTTTGCCCTCTTCGAACCGAAGCAACAAGTGTATCTTGAGCAGTTGGCTGATAATCAGTTGTGTCCCGGTCACACGACCGCTGCGATGAAGATTTTGAAGACTCGCAGGAATCAGATAAAAAGACATGTTATCAATCATCTGTTCGATACGATGTTTAATCTCGGCAGCGGAACATCCCTGCTTCTGCCATTCCAGACCTTGCATAATCATCTCGCGAAGAGGATAAGCGCCTGCCCTTGAATCAATTGCGGTAACCGTCACGCCTGCCATCTCCGCTGCCTGCATCGAGGTGTGGAGCGTTCCGCTAAGTGCCGTGGAGCAATGAATCGTTATAATCTCATCATACTGATCCTTAATGGATTCATACAGTTCGATAAACTCACCAATCGGCGGTTGTGAACTGCTCGCGCGCGATGAAGTTGCCAATTTCTCATAAAAGGTATCGGACGAGATTTCTTCGGTTTCCCGGTAACATTCCTCGCCAAATACAATGCGCAGCGGCACAATGTAGATATGATTTTGCTCCGCAAAAGCGGAATCCAGTGTACTGGTGCTATCGGTGACCCATGCAATTTTCTTCATGACATCCTTCTCTCTTGCCGGATTGTTCGTGCTGGTAATCATCTACCCGTCGTCAGGCACATGCCCGGCCGTTATTTTAAATTTGAATAAACACAATTGTAAACGCTTGCGCTCTTACCTCTTCATTATAAAGGAATTCTCCCCTGCCTGTCTTGTGGCGCATTCATGAACAATCCCTCACGTTCCAGTATTCGCTAAAAAAATGTCTTGCCTGTGAAGGAATATATTGGTATGCTGTTGTCCTTCTCTCTTTTTCGCCTTGACTGAAGTGAACGGGTCCGCCGTTCAATCCACTTATCGGAGGTGTCATATGCTTTATTTTACGTTGGCTTCCAAAGCCTACGCCCGAAACCTGCAATATCGCGGGGCACACATGGTACATAACCTGGCAAGCGCCATGTTTGGTTACATGTATGCTTGTCTCTGGATCGGCATCGGGGCCGACCACCAGCTTGGAGAATATGGGGTGCAGGGGATGATCAGTTACATTGCATTCACGCAATCGTCACTCTGGATTTCAGGTTTCCTGACGAACGGACTCGGTATTCCGCTCAGTGTCAGGACAGGGCAGATCGCACTGGATCTCATGCGTCCGGTACATCTGTTTACTCACCTGATGGCACGGGAATGGGGGCAGATCGCCTACCAGTTCGTGTACAAAAGCCTTCCCATCTACCTTCTCTACTCCATCGTTTTTTCCCTAAAATGGCCTTCAGAGGCCTGGACTCTGGGCTATGCCGCACTTGCACTTGCTGGCGCAGCATACTTGTCCATCTGCATGAACTATATTATCGGTGTCACATCCATGTGGACTACGGAATCATCCTGGCTACACTGGGCCAATCATGCCTTGATGAACCTGATGGCTGGTTTCTTCATCCCACTGGAATGGTTGCCGAACTGGCTGGAACAACTGGCCTGGCTGTCGCCCTATCCCTTTTTACTCTATGTACCTACCCGAATTTACCTTGGTTTTGAAGACGGCTCCTTCCTATGGGGAACCTTGCTTTGGTGTGTTTTCATGACCCTGCTCTGCCTTGCCGTCACCAAAGTGTTACGTCGTAAAGTGGAGGTGCAAGGGGGATGAAACCTATCTCGTGGTTCCACTTATATAAAATACTCATTCAAACCAGCATCCGCAGCCGCATGCAGTACAAGTTTAACTTCGTGCTGGGAGCCATCCTGGCCGCTCTGATTCAAATCTCCGAATTTCTGATGGTCGCGTTGGTACTGCACAAATTCGGTGCGATCAAGGGCTGGTCGCTACATGAGATCGGTTATCTTTTTGCGATTATGACATTATCCAAAACGCTATATCGCACATTCGGCAATGAAGTGCATCATTTGGAAAAATATTTGGTGGGCGGTGAGCTGGATCAACTGCTGACACGACCGATGCCTGTCCTGCTCGCGCTGATGCCGCAGAACTTCCGCATCATGATCGGTGAAGTACTGCAAGGTGGATTCATTCTATGCTGGTCGCTTGCGGGCATGATGCACAGCGGGCAGATCGGCTGGACGGTTGTTCCGCTCTCCCTGTTTGTCATTGTGACTGGAGCTATCATTCTTTTTTCTATCGGACTCGCTACAGCCACACTTGGTTTCTGGACGACACGTATTGAAGAGTTGCAAGTCATCACAGAGGATGCGGCCCGTACCGCGGCTCAATATCCGCTCACCCTCTATCCCAAATGGATGTCCGGTCTTCTGCTGACCGTCATTCCTGTAGGATTTGTAAACTATATTCCATCCCTCTACTTGCTTCGCGGTGAAGGCGGTGCTTGGGTGTTGGCCGTCATTGCTGCGGTAGCCGTGATATGTCTGGTAGCCAGCTTACGTTTCTGGGCGTTCGGCATGACTAAATATCAAAGTACGGGTAGTTAGAGAAGTTATATACGTTGAACGATATATTTACACATTAACGGAGAGGACAGAAAAAATCTGGAAAAGCGAAGCGCTCGCCTTTATCACCGGATATTAACCTTTATTAAAAGAATTCAAAAAATCTGGGGATAACAGCGATTGGAAGGTTATTCTGTCATCGGAGTGTCTGTGTAAAATCATTTTTTCAATTTATATGAATTAACGGAGGAGGCGTAATACACATGAATATGATTACAGCACGCAACCTGCAAAAACAATTCAAAACTCCTGTCGTGCGGGAAGGCCGCTTCTCAGGCGTACGTACCTTGTTTTCACGCCAGTATGTAACCAAAGAAGCGGTACGTGATATCAGTTTTGATGTCAGGCAAGGAGAGTTTGTTGGCTACATCGGCCCCAACGGGGCTGGTAAATCCACTACGATCAAAATGCTGACAGGCATTCTTCACCCGACTGCGGGTGAGGTGATGCTTGGCGGGATGAATCCACATGAGGAAAGGCGCAAGACAGTGCGCAAGCTCGGCGTTGTGTTTGGACAGCGAAGTCAGCTCTGGTGGGACTTACCCGTGAAGGATTCCTATGATATTTTGGCAGAGATGTACGGGGTGAGTTCGGATGTCAAAAGGAAACGGTTGTCCCAGTTTGCTGAACTGCTGGACCTCGAATCATTCTGGGCCACTCCGGTTCGCAAGCTCTCTCTTGGACAGCGCATGCGGGCAGATCTAGCAGCGTCCATGCTGCATGATCCGGAACTGCTTTTCCTCGATGAACCCACCATCGGACTGGACGTGAATGCAAAGCGAAATATTCGCCAGTTTTTGCGCACATTAAATGAAGAGTTTGGCAAAACCATTCTGCTCACTACCCATGACATGGATGATATCGAACAGCTATGCAATCGTGTCATGGTTATTAACCACGGACAACTGACCTATGACGGAACCATCGCCTCCCTTCGAGATACGATCGGTTTGCCTACATTGATCCGTGTCGCCTTCCGCGGAAGGGTTCAACTGCCAGATGCATTACCTTCCGCCATTCAGGTTACAAGTATGGACAATCAGGTGCTGACGGCACTGGTGAACCGGAAGGAATGGCGTACGATGGATGTTTTGAAAGAGCTGGAGCAGTGGGGAGAGATCGATGATATTGAGATGAAGGAACCCGACTTCGAGGATGTTATACACAAAGTCTATTGATTAATCTAAGGGTTGGCCTATCTTATAGTGAAACGGGTTATAGGGCTGTTCAAACGCCGTTACAGGAGAGAGGGACATGACGTACTGTAGTAACGGAGGTGAGGGTCATGCTTGTGACCAGACATGTTCTTGCTGCACCCAGTCCCTATGCTACGCCTTATTACATCGTGCGTGGAACGAATCCCGGACCCGTCATGATGATTACATCCGGAGTTCATGGCAATGAAACCGCGAGCATGGCTGCTGCACAGAAGCTTGCCGATGATTGTGCCTCGGGGCGGCGTGTGATTCATAGCGGAACCTTGATTATTGTGCCGAGAGTCAACCAGCAGGCTTATGCGAAAAAAATCAGAGGCAAACCTGACCTGAACCGCACCTTTCCTCGCCGCAAGTCAGGAAAATCGAAGCATCCACTGGCAGCCGCCGTGTTCAAGCTTGCACGGGAGCATCAGCCTGACTGGTGGCTCGATCTGCATGAGGCAAATGGTCTGTCACAGCTCACTCCACGCGTGCTTGGACAAACGCTGATCACCAATCCAGGTAGCTCCAGCGTGCCGATCTGCCGCAGGGTGATTGAGCGCATGAACCGCTCTATACCCGTGGGCAAGCATCATTTTAATCTAAAGCGGCATGAGTTGCCCGGCTCCGCTCGGACAGCGGCTTCAAGGTTGCTACATGCGAAGTCTATCACCGTGGAAACGTGCTGGAGCCTGAAACGCGCTGTACGGATCAAGTACCAGACGGAAATTGTTCATCATTTTCTACGAGAAGCAGGTATGACTTGAGCGAAAAAACAAAAACCACCTCCATTGCAGAGAAGCCGATGAATGACATCGACGGGCGCAATGGGGGTGTTATTTTTGTATTATCCATGCAACATCACGAATTCCAGTATGTTTAGAGAACCTTCTTTAGAAAATATACCGATCTGTTTTCCAATACCAGAATTTTTCTCCCTGAGAGATAATAAATCGCTCCAGCCATGTTTTGAAATTAGTATTAAAGTGACCTGAAAAATCAACGGGATTCATACTTTCACATAGTAATAAGTATTCTTCCTCGCCGGAGTGCCACCGATCCAGATCAATCAAGATTCGATCATCAACAATGTTTGCCACGGCAATCTTACGATCTGTCGGTTCGTTATAATGCATGACATCTTGTGCAGAGTACAACAAAACCTCTCCACCATATTCAGGATGCTCAAACAATGAGGCCCCATTACATATTTGTAGAAAGCCTATGTAGTCAGGAGGTAATGAGACAGAAAAGAAATTCGAAATATCCTCAATCTTCTCCTGCGTTGCTCCAGGTTTCAACCTGTTTATAGCTGTCATTTTCCCCGCAGAAGTAAATATTTCAATCTGGCCATCATTTTGATCAGACCAATCTTTAAACGCTTTGAATAACTCCATCCTTACGGCTCCTTATCAGTAAACTGAACTTGTGAAATCGATTTTGAAGCAGCGATTCTATTCTTTATTGCTCCATGCTTTTTACATCAGATACAACTTGGAAGCCTTTAGCTTTTCCGCTCAGGTATCCCTGTTCGTAAAAATCAATTCCATTGGAGGTTATTGTAATTGCCACCATTTCAACATCATTTTCTACCGAATCAACTACAATATATTTTCTATCTGATAAATAGGTTATCGCCCTATGTTTTTCTATATGTTCTGTTTGGTAGAATGCGCTTTTAGGAACAACGGCAGACTCACTTTCTGAAAACCATATGGAATAAAGTTCTGCCAGAATATTGTACCTCTCTTGTATCCTCTCTTTTATGACTATTTCTAGATCATCAGGCATGCCGAATCCCTCCTTTAATATATAGGAATAAGCAAATATTCTGATCCAACGCCGTATTCTCTTGCCAACCGAAATAAAGCTCTGTTTCTCCAATTCGAATAGGTACATGACGCTAACCAACCTCGAATGGAAAATTCAAACGTTGTATTCGTTATATTCGTTTCTCTCCCCCCGTTTCCTGCTCATTACATACGACCTGTCTGCTCTTAAAAAATAGAAAAAGAGCCGTGATCACGGCTCTACGGCTCTTTTTTCTCCACTCTAAAGGACTGGATATAACTATCGATTTCGTCCTCAGGTACAAGCAACAATCCGGCCAGCTGTTTTTGCATCTGCTCCAGATGTTCAATGTGCTGTTGAATGTCGGTTATCCGTTCACGTACAAGTGTTTTCAACGTCTCTTTTTCCATATCCTCATTACTTAGCAGCTCCAGCGTTTCCTTTATTGCTTTGAGCGAATAACCGAGCGTCTGTGCACCCTTAATGAACTTGACTTTCACCAGATAATCCTCGGTATACACGCGATATCCGTTGGAGGATCGATGCGGAGCAGGCAGTATGCCGCTGTCCTCATAATAACGAAGGGTTGCCATACTTACTCCCGTCTCTTTAGCCAATTGACCTCTTGTCATGGTCTGCACAACGCTCTCCCCTTTCCAACTGACTCATTGCGCTTGTTTGTTACGTATCTGCGTATACTCATGATCATAAGATGCCTCGGGAAATTTTACTGAACTTCCTTGCAGTAGAGGTTGTGCTTCACCTTTCAGATAACGGTCAAAAAAGGCAAGTGCATAACTTCTCGTAATATCGATATTATGCTCCGCAGACATATTCTTGGCAAACAAACGCGGTGAAATTAAGGCAATATCCGTGAAGCTCTGATGGAAAAATCCATCCACGGTCAGATAATAAGTATCATTCAGACTGTTCTTCATAACATGTTTCAGATCGGGTTCAAACTCGGGATAGAATAACTTTTCATACTCGGTAGGATTGGGTCCCAGACTTTTAGCTGTCTTGCCAGACATGATGTACATAAACGGCTGTTTCAGCGACGACTTGGAAACACTGCCCCAAAATCCACCTTCCAGGCTGAGTCCTGCATGAAAACGTTCATCTTGTGCGAGTGCTTCGGCTGTTGTTGCCCCGCCATACGAATGTCCCATAATGCCCGTGTGGTTCAGGTCAAGTCTGCCCTCCAGCACCTGATTCGGGTCACTCACATTCCACTGTTCAAGCGTGTCGAGTACAAAACGTGCATCGGCCGCACGAATGCCGACTCCCTGTACATTATATTGATACAACTCTTCTGATGTTGCAAATTCTGGCCCGGCATCATAAGAAACCTTGTGACCATCCGGGAAAGTTACTCGAGCCGACGTATACGGATGATCTATGCCTACGACGATATAGCCATGGCTAACCAGCTCCTCCACCGCGGTCATACTCTGAAAACGAGCCGAACGGACACCCGGAGAGAACACTACAACAGGATACGAGCTACTTGCATTTGACATCGTTGCACCTTTTACCACATGGGTCGGTATCGTATCCAGATAACTGAATACTTGAGATGGGATGCCAAACACCAGACTGATCGCTTCCCCCAATTCAGCAGGATATGACTCCGGTTTAATACCTTTTGCAACTTCCGGGTCTACGGGATACCACACATTAATCATCAGTTCCCGCTTGTCCCCGGATTCAGGCGAAAGAGTCTCCTCACGAGATTCATCTACGATATGTTGTGAAAATGTACCGATGGCAAATCGCCCCGTTGGCTCGGGCATTGTAAATGCTGGGAAATACCTCGTAAACATTCCTGATCCAATTCCCGAGAAAGCGGCAAGAAGAAGGATGAAGAGACCGCGCATCCAGGCACGTCCTTTTGACTTCTTCTTATGTATTTCTGGTGCTACACTTCCAACACTGCGAGTCCATTTCATCACTTGAATCATTAACAGGATAAATAGAATGAGCGCGACAATATAAGACGGCAGTAACATCACCCTTACTGAGTCCATGATCGCATGTAGCAGAAAAGCAATCACCAAGGCACTGAGCATGCCTATCGCAAGCTTTCGCCTTTTCGCATAAAACGGTAAACCCAGCGCCCCTGCTATCGTCACTAGTACGAAAATCCATTCGAATATCTTCATGATTTTTCCTCCAAACGTTGTTGATACAACAACAATAAACCTTGAAGTATACTTCAAGGTCAAGGATTGAAATGAAAAATCATTAAATTATTCGACAGTCACCTTCGTACGCGGCATGGTATGCATTGCACCCGAAGTTACATGTGCCTGGACAACATATACCCCCGGCTCCTGAAATGTATACTTCACTTCATATATGCCATCACCTACAGAACTAGCCTTCACTGCCCCACGTGCCTCAAGCTCATCGGCATTCATCATTCCTTCTTCAATGGAAGGTGCCGCAGGTTCGTTCTGTTCGTCCCAGATTTGGAATTGTACCTGATCAGCATCATCTACAGGCTTCTCTCCCTGGGTTAGTTTGATCTGTAAAGCGACTTCTTCGTTCACCTTCGCCTGATCTGGCATCATCAGTTTCACTCGAATCATCTCCGGCATCTCGCCAGAGGCCGACTGCTCCGTATAAGAGCAGCCGGACATGATCAGCACCAGTATAAGCAGAGGTGTAAACCAGCGAGCTTGTCCCTTCATCACCGTTAGTCCTTTCTGCGTAAAAAGATTTAAGAAGAACATTTAGTTAGAAGATTTAGGTGTTTTACCGATTCCCCACAACATCACAATAATGATGATAAATGCGATCAGAGCCAGCAATGGAATCGTGATAAAACCAAACCAGTTCAAATAATCGGTATAGCATGGAACCTTACCACACGCCACAGCGTTGCCGGTAGCCGAGAAGATGCGCTGAATCGTTACGTGATACAAAGAAATGCCGCCCCCGATAAAGCTGAGCGGGAGTACGTACTTGGCAATCCCCACATCATCCTTGAAATACGCAATTCCAAGCAGAATCGTTAACGGATACATAAAGATGCGCTGAAACCAGCACAGATCACATGGCAGAAACTGCTTGATCTCACTTAAATAAAGACTTCCCAAGGTTGCAATGACAGATACAGCCCAGGCAATAAATAATCGGGTATCTACACTCCGTGCAGGCTTCTCTGAATTGGATGTTGCACTCATACCTCTGTCCTCCTCTTCCATTGTTCGTTTTGAATGATTTTATCATTCCTTTGTATTCTCTGAGTTCACTGCATGCTTATGTAATTGATTACGCGATTAATTATACCAAATATTTGCTCTTTCAGGCGAATACAAAAAAGCTGCCACAGGGGCAGCCTTTTCGGTTTGAATGTGAGATTAATTATATCAACATAAGACCGTATGGAATCACATTGTTGATTGTTGCATTAAGCTTGCCTTACATCGCTTTAGTCAGTGTAATAGATCCATCTTTTTGAGCCCATTTCACATTCCATTGTAACAATTCAGCAATGAAACGCAGCGGTACTTGTGTACGTCCGTCTTTGTTAACAAACACGGTAGAACCTACGTTTTTCTTCATACCGTTGACTTCCATGACCGTGTTGTTCACCCAGAATACGAGTGTATCATCACCAGCCATAACGGTAACTTGCTGCGCTTTTTTGTCCCATTTCACCGTTGCGCCGATTCCCTCACTCAGGAAACGCAGCGGGATGTATGTTGTATTTTTCCAAAGCACAGGTGTGGTGTCCATGTTCGTTGTTTTATCGTTAATTTTCAGCATTTTGCTGTTCAGCTTCATCCAAACCGTTGTCATATCTGGCGCTGGTGTTGGTGCAGGCGTTGTTGGTGCTGCCTCTTGGAACTTGTCATTGAACTGAGTCACAATGGCATTACCCAGCGCTTGACCTACCCCGAACATCACTTTGAAGCCTTCACGATTCGTGGTGTAAGAAGCATCATAGTTGCCTGCCGCATATTGATCCAGCACTTTTTGCACTTGGTTTTCATGTGTTGTCAGCGCTTGTTGTGCTGCAGATTTAGGCAGGTTGCCTGCTGTTGCGGAATCCAGGAATGTAGCAAACTCCGTTGTGAAGCCGTCGATTCGTTTTTGCACAGCTGTACGTGCGGTAGCATCATTATCTTTTACAGCTTTAACATAATCACTCTGAGCGTTAACATGGTTAGTTACCCAGATTTTTTCGAATGCATTCGCTCCTTCATTTCCATAAATAGAAGCAATCGCGGCTTTGAAGTCCGCTGTATTTCCAGCTTCTGCGGTTACGAGGGCATTCGATGCCGCTGTGCGTCCATCATATTGCTCTTGCATTTGCAGAGCGGAAAGCGCAAAGTGCTCCGAAGCCAAGTGGTTGAGTGCAGATCTCAGGTCAGCTGCTTTGGTATCTGCTTTGGTGTTGTTAAACTTCTCAGGCATCTGTGTTGTAATCGCGGTGGAAAGTGCTTTACTTACGTCAAACATTTCCTTGAAGCCTTCACGATATGCCTTGTATGCATCGGTGTAATCTCCGGCTACGTACTCGTCGAATACTTTTTGCACGAGGTCTTCATGCACTTTCAATGCTTGTTTAGCCGCGTTTTTCGGCAATTTACCTTCTGTCGCTGTGCTCAGAAATGTGGAGAATTCATCCACGAATCCGTTGATGTTATCCTGTGCTTGCTTGATGCCAGCCTGATTCCCCATCTTAGTGGCTTTCACCAGATCGTCGGTATATTTGTTATGTGCGCGGAAGATGCGTTCGAATTCTTTGGCACCAGCTTCACCGTAAAGCGAGGCAATCGCCGGTTGCATATCCAGTGCATTTTGGTCGAGCGCTTTGTAGGCTGCATCTGCATCTTTGGCTCCATCATAAGCTTTCGCCATGGCTGTTACCGCCAGAGCAAAGTGCTCAGATAACAAATGATCCAGATTCGCTCTCAGGTCAGCCGCAGGGGTGTTCACGGATGCTTTCATCATCGTCATGGAAGTGGAGGTCTGGGGCGCAGCAGCAGCTCCCGCGATTCCCGGCATTAACAGCGATAAGCTAAGTACAGGTGCAATAAATGTTTTCATTTTCATCTTCATTGTGTGTCACTCCTTAAGTATGTTTTTGATTCCTTTGTTTCTTTGTCGTTGTCTTTCATAGGGTGTAACGCACGGTTCTCCATTCTGGATCACTCCACAGGCAAAAAAAATTACAGCTTTCAGTAAAGAACGCCGCAAATGCTTGATACATCTATGTTTTTTTATCTAAAAAAAATTAAAATTCTAGTGATCTGAGTATGATCTGAGTCTAAAATGCACAACTCATCTGTAATATACCATATAGATTTAATTCACTCGTCGATCCACAAGTGCGTGTACATCCTTCAAATTCATATCATGCAAATTTCCTATATTTCTCAATAATAGCTTACATTGCGAGTAAACCTGAGATACAATAGAGGCAAACGCTCTCCATCGAATGGAAAAGGAGGTCAACTCATGACTTGGCTACCTTATGCATTGGTTATCGGTATTGCCTTATTTGGCGGGATTGCTACACTTATCATCGGGAATTCGAAAGCCAATCGCATCAGTAACCCCGAGTATGATCGCCGTACACGGCAAAATCTGAGTAAACTTACATATGTATACGTCGGCGCCATCGTACTGGGCATAGGTGGATTTGTCCTGTATTTGTACAACTGATCGTCATCCACTGAATGCTAAAGTAACATCTTTTTGAATACGGCAACTCTCCGCACGCCTCGTTCCATGTGTTGCACCATCGGGGAGGTTACTCCCCTCTCCCTGATCCACGCCAGCCAGCCGCGCAGCATCCATAGGTGAATTTGTTCATACAACTGTTCTCTTGTGAGCAGTCCCCCGGCCTCAGCGTACCCTTCCATTACTTCTTCTATAGTCGATATAGACTCATTCGCTCTTGCGGTTGCAGGAATCATCGAGGTAAGCGCGGCAGCCACATCAAAATGCGGATCACCTCTTCTCACCTCTCCAAAATCGATCAAAAGCGTCTTTTGCTTCATAAATAACATATTCCACACACCCAGATCACCATGAATCGAGCTATCATTTCTCACGATGTACTCCGTACATTGCTCTACATGCCCCTCAAGTGAACCGATAATAGCTGACGAAGATCCCCTGACTTCATCACGGACTTGTGACCATAATAGAGATAACGCAAAACGATCCTGCTGATCCATGATTTCAAGCTTGTGAGCAGCATGGTGGAAGCGAGCAAGCATGTTCCCAAATTCAACAAAATGCATGGTTTCCTGATCGTACGGTACCGTTTCTTCCACGTAGTACTGCAAATTATAAATTTCATCATTCAAATGCACATAGGACAACCCATTCCGCGCAATGACCATTGCTGGAGAGATGTTTTGCAATGACAGAACGTGATGAAGCCTCTCTTCGTTTACAGCCTGCCGCTCATCTCTAAGTTTACGTAACACGAATCTACCTGCTGAAGAATCAATGCATTTTGCTTCAGAGCTCGTCCCCTGTTTCATCACTTCCACGCGCTGTATCCGACCAATATCATAAAACTCTTCAATAAACTCTTTCATAACGCGATGATCCATCTGCCCCCCTCCTTAATTATGAAACCCAAACAAGATGCTCCCCTTATAACCTTTACATCGCAACTACCCATCATGATGCAAAGATCGTTACACATGTTTACAAGTTAGAGATAATTCAGAATTATTCTGGATAAGTTCGGGGGGTAATATAAAGTCATAAGGAACAGCAAGACAACAAATAACCCAACTTAAAGGAGAGATATATGATGAAGAAAAACATGAAAAAATCCGTAGCTACAATGATGGTGCTGGGTATGACCTTAACCGGAGCAGCCGGTGTATACGCCGGAACACAATTGGAGAAAATCTCGGCTTACCTCAATCATGGAATCAGCTTTAATGTAGACGGTGCAGCATACTCGCCGACTGAAGGGGACAGTAAAAAACTGGCTCCAATCACGTACAATAACTCGACTTATCTACCGGTTCGCGCACTGGCTGATGCACTGCATGTGCCTGTAACGTATGATGGTGCCAATAAACAAGTTATTATTGGTGAAGCGAACAGCAATCCAACTGCACTAACCAATGTAACCTATACCGTAGCGCAAAAAGAAGCGATCCAGAAAGCATTTGCTCAATTCGATGGTTTTGAGACAGCATATGCTCCACAGCAAATGACTGCAGGTGATACATTCAAAAGCGTAGCCGTTGGCGACGGTGTAAGCTTCATTTTCAATCACATGAAGGTTGATGTTTCTCCAAGAGATTATTCGGACGGTTACACGAGCAAAGAGGTTAAACTGTCCAATGGTGTTAGTGCAAAATGGTATACACCAAGCGATATCGGCATGTTAACCTTCGAACTGGATGATCGGTATGTCACCCTTAGCTCGCTAGATCATAAACTGTCCCAAGCGCAATTGCAACAAGTCGCTGTCTCTGTACAAAAAGTAAAAGGCGGCAATGATCAAGGGATTACTGCTTTTGAAAATGTAAATTACTCCAAACAGCAACTGGAACAGATCCGCAAATCATTTGCTCAATTTGATGGCTTTACCACAGCCTATGCACCACAACATATGGTTGCGGGAGATGCCTTCAAAAGTGTGGGTGCCGGCGGCGATGGTGTGAACTTTGTATTCAACCGCATGAATGTAACGGTATCTCCTAGAGACTACTCATTCAGCTACGATGGCAAAACGGTAAAACTGCCTAACGGCGTATCAGGCAAATGGTACACACCGGACAAAACCGACATGCTTACGTTCAAGCTGGATGATCGATATGTCACACTCAGCTCGCCAAATAACCAATTGACGCATACCCAACTGGAGCAAATGGCCGTAGCTGTGCAAAAAGTAAAATAATGCAATCCTATTCTGCGTAACGCTCATAAAGCATCATCTGATCATAAACCCATAACATCATAAATAAAATAACAAAACACATACGATATCGGCTCTTCCGTTCTTCAGACTTGGGAGCCGTATAGTGTGTGTTTTGTCTTGGTTATAGGCCGTTTATGCTGCTCGCAAAACGCGGCTTTTGTCCGGCTTCATTTTGATGCGGAAAGGGTTATAATAAATAAAGTTATCCCGATTTTTGCAAAATACAAACAGAAAGGAATGAGTGCACTATGAATCAGCGCATTGATCTGTCGCCAGAAGAGCTGCAGCAGCTTGCCGTCCAATTCAACAAAGCTTCGCAGAATGGACAAGACATCGTTAACCAACTCAAAACGATGATTGATCAATCCGAAGGTCAATGGGAAGGCAATCGGCAGCGTGATTTCCTTGAGCGTATGAATAACAGTATGACCACGGTGAGCAGTTATTTACGAGGTTTAATGGAGACAGGCACGCAGCTGCAGCAGACTGCAGAACGTTTCCGTGAAACGGATCAGTCACGTTAGTACTGATCCGTTTGTATCAAAAATACCAGCAGCCGCGGCCAACATCAAAATTGGCGTAATGTATTGTCACGCCTGCTCAAGCTCTGCCGCAAAAACCTCTTCTTCTTCATCACTATACCCCTTGAAAATAACTTCATCAATGTCTCCGTGATTAAATACATAAGTGTAATCTGGATTAATGTAACCTTCCGGGTACGGGCAGCCAATATAGTCAAATTGCCGCGGAGGTTCGGTCATTAACATTTGTTTCCTTCCATAGATGACGAGTTTTTTTGTACCCTCTTTCAAACGAATTACAGACCCGTTGGGCAGCAGTGCAGGTGTATTATTTTCCAAACTTTTCATCCTCCTCATATCTAGTGACCTTGTAATTAGGCCTGCTTTTCGCTGAATTAAACCGATTTTGGTCTGTTCATGACTCGGCGAAGCCAGTAATATCGATGCAGATCCATAACAAAATGAAAGACAACAAAAGCCAGCAGGATGTATACACATATCAGAACAACAGCCACTGTCTGCTGTGTTACGAAGGCCAATGAAATGTTGGCCAGCAAGTATGCCCCTCCTGTAATTGCGGTTAAGGTAGCAATGGGCATACCATTACTTTTCTCCCCCTTTTTACGCTGGGACGGCTGCTTTAATTTTTGTAAACGAAACCTTACATACTGAGATAAGGCAAAGAAGTATACTGCAAAAGATCCAATCGCATACCATGGCGTAGTCAGTCCCAGTGCTTCATAGGCAAATTTCTGTATAACTACCATAAAAGAAGCTGAACACACCAGTCCGAATACGCCTCGAAACAAGACATAATTGAGCTGTAGCCTGCGCGGGAATGCAATCAGGGCAATGGCCCATAGATTCATAACAGCTAGCGGCGGAAGTAGCAGATAGGCATACAGAGCTTGAAACGGAACACTGAATATAGGTATCAGAAGAAATACATTGAGAAAAAACAGAACCAGTGTGCCTGCGCTGAGCCGAATACCATCCAGCGCATAGATGACCAGATAATTCTCGAACGTTTCCTTGGGATACGATGTCCCTTCATACATCACGGGACCAGCAGCCGTATTTCCCTTATGCACTGAAGGTTTTGAACGCTGTTTATTCGCCATCTACTTAAACCACCCCGCCACGGTAGACCAGGCCTTCTTCGCGCCATGCTTGACAACATCCTTCACCGAATCATCCTTTCCGTCACCGTCCAGGTCCATATCCAGCTTTATCCCTTCCGCAAGATAGGTTAGACCGACCGAAACCCCCAGGCCAACGGCACCTACTGCCAGTACAGGTGCTGCTGCTGGCAGAACGGCCGCAGTTAGAAGAGTCGCTCCTACAGTGGTGGCTCCTCCTACGACAACATTCCCGATAATGTCACCCGCGATCTTGTCGGTACCTGCATTCTGACTAATATTCTCTTTCGTATCGTTGAATACATCTATACCCACACTGGCCCAACCCAGCTTGTCCGTCAACGCTGATTTGACGGCATAACCTGGTTTGATCATGGCGGCAACTTCTTTCATCTGCGGGCTGGCCGTTCCGTTGGCAATTTTGGCCTCAATGTCACGTACATAATGGATTTTATAGTCTCTTGGCCGCCCGTTTGGAGCCTTATTTCCTTTGACTGCATCATGACTCTCACGAACCAGAACCCGAGGTGTATTTCGATCCAGCTGAGCTTTCACCATGTAACCGTTCTTCACTCGATATCCCAAACGGGCAACCGCCATAGCTGCAGTTAATGTACCGACCGTGCTGCCCAGCCCATCAAACGGAGCAAGCAGATTAATGCCCGTCACTCCAAATTGGCCACCAGAGTTATCCTTCTGCTCCATCGTCTGCCGGGTTGTTTTCACATAAGCGGCCAGCTGCTGCATGCTTTGCCCTGCACTTTGGAAACGTTGCTGATGCGCCTGATACAGCCCAATAATCGTCTGCCGGTTACCCGATTGCCATGCGGCTCCTTGGATAGCATGCTGCAACATACCATCAACTTGCTGTAGCTGTGCAGTGACTTGTTCAATCTGCTGGGCAAGAGCATTCAGATATTCTGCTTTCATAACAATCTTTGTCATGTTCAATCCCCCTAACTTTTCGGACGTAATGTCCCTCCCGTTCAGCGCACATAGGGAAGAACGGATATGGAACGTGTTGTCAGCAGAAAGAGACTCTGTACCAGCTCTTCCTCCGTTAAGATGAATGTAGTAAACACATCCTCTGTCTCCCCTTCAAGAAAGAGCCAGTTTCCACTCGTACTGCCGATAAAATAAATGACTTGTGATCTCTCATCTGTACCCCGGGTATATACTTCAAATCGGCCCTGCTGCTCTAGAGCAGCAAAACTGCAGCACAAGGGCTGCACCCAGCCCTGATCCAGATGTTTATCTTCTTCCAATATGACCTGCATTTTATCGGTTGCTTCGGTTTCTTTAGCATCTTCGGTTCTTTCGCTTATCTCCGCTTGTTCATCACCATGTCCCGCTGGACTTATCTCCAATTCAAACAAGCGGCGCAATGTGTCGGCCCCGATGGACGTGCGCATACTCTCTTGTCCCAGATCAGGAACAGCTTCTGGCGGAGTATCATTCATATCCAGTCGGTTACCGAGAACTTTAAACATATCCTGTAAGGAGGGATATGAAGTGAATACGGACTGATGATGCATAGGCTTCCAGATCCATTCGACCAACAGATTACTTGATAAAAAACCATACGTTACGGATCTGCCCTGATCCGTGTTGAATAACTCCAGACGAGTTACCGCACTGCTCAGTTTGCAAGCCGTAAGCAGCATATGTACCTGAGGTTCTAACGTAATTTCCTGATCGCTAATGTTTATTACATGATCCTGTACCAAGCCTTTGAGAATCTGCGTGTACGAAGGTGCAGCCTCTCCCCGGCCTGCAGCAGCATGCGATTCTGCCCGAAGCTGTTTTGCCTCTGGTATATTCATGATTTCAAATAGAAAGAGCGTCTCCGAACCGTTACACTGAAAGGATGTATAAAATGACACGTGTATTCCCCTTTTCAAAAATGAATACCCTTAAAAAGCACTCATTCTTTTATTGTAAAAGGAACGCGAGCGCTGCTCAATGTGCCCCCATTCCTGAAGTTAAGCAGTCAGGCCTGATTATATATACCCAATTATAAATATAAAAGGCACAGCAAATATGCTGTCCCCCTATTTTTTTGCTTTAGTCCATCTTCATATCTGTTACTCGGATCACTCTTCTGTAATACAACGCATCCATCAATTCCTCCCAATCCAGCTCATCCACATTCACGTCCCGGAAAAATACTGAAGCAGCAGGCAGGAAACTAAGTAATGGCCCGGTTCCTCCACAGATCAGAGCCCCGCCATCTCCGCCTTTTGGCATCACTTCTCCATCTGCACCCAGTGTAAGCTCGTACTTATATGGATCTCCGGCAAACTGTACACCGAAGAAGTTCGGCAACTCCAGATCATAAGGGTGATGATGTTCTCCATCTGTTTCTGTATCAGCCGACGCCTGCTCAGACTGAACCGGACTCTCCGGCTTCCCCAGATGTCTTAATCTCATCGTATAGTCAAAGCTGTCTCCCCAAGGAAATAACGTGCGACAACCTCCACCATAGATATACTCCCACTCGTCTTCCGTCAACAAACTGAATCCCGCCGCTGTTTCTTCCTTTACAATGTCCTCCAGTTCGATTCCTTCATTAAACCAGAGAATTCGAACCTCTCCTTGGTCTTGAATCAGTTTGAATTCCAGATGAAGTTCATATTCATTCAGCCCCGATTCCTTGAATTCGGCTAAGGCTTTAGGAAAATCATCATGCTCCTGAGCAAATGCTTCTTCCTCGGTTACCTCAATCCACCCCAGGGAGATGGTCTCACACTCCACAAGCATCGGGCCAATATTGACCTCTCTCACAGGTGACATCTGGCCTGCCAGAAAGGATTGTACGTCCTCAATCCCGTAACTGCTTGCAGTTTCGTGCAGATCAGCAGTCGTTTCCTTATCCATTCCGTGATGCCACTTTTCCCAGCCTAATGTTACCTGATCACCTGGAACAAATACGAATCGCTGTTCATCCTGTGTAAACACTCCGGTCTGAGTCCGCTGTCCATATCGCTCAAACGTCTGCAATCCCTCATACTGCATCCCTTCAGGCAACTGAAGCGCAATACGTTGCATCCATTCCTGCTTGTCCTGTTCAGACAGCCCCTGCCAGACGCTTTTCGTTAAAGCTTCCATCTCCATCCACCTCTCACTGCAACTTTTGGCGTCTAATACTTTAGTTAATGAGTCACCAGGCCCGTTTATTTGAATGGGTGACAGCTCGTTTATTTGCCTGCGGCATGCGACAGCCTCAGTAACAATTCTTTTCGTTTGCCCTCCGCCTTACGGGCCAGTGCAGCCAGTTTCTCTACCTTGCCAAAAATCGGGTAGAGCACTCGCTGAACTTCATATGATTCCAACTCCTGAACCTGTTCCAGCAACCACTCAAGCTTCTCGTCCTGCTCGAACTCCGGCAACAATTTGAGTTTCAATCCGTCCGTTGAACGGCGCAAACTCTGAACGAGAACCGATACTGAGTCTGCTGTCACACCATACTTATCGGCAAAGGCAGCAATAAATTTGTCCTGAATCATCTGATGTTCGTCATCGACCTGCGCCATATATTCGTAAATCAGAGGAAAATACTGCTCGCTCGCAAGTCCAAGCCCAAAGGCGGCATAACTTCCCGGCATCCCACTCTTCTCCCCTTCTGTATCTGCATAAAACTCAAATTCCTGGATGGCTGCTCGTGCGTATTGTTCCAGAAGTGAACGCAGCTCAGGATATTCTAGAGCATTCGCAAAGAATCGGTGTGTATCCGATTTGGCAAGTCCTTTGATTGGCAGATACTGTTTTACTTTGGATTTCAGTTTGATGTGATAACTCTTGGGGAACCCCTGCTCCAGCAAACGAATAATAAAGGCTATCGCCTGTTGATATGCTCCTGGTTCTTCCTGATGTATTTGAATCGCTATCCTCGCAAAAACATCATTGGCCTGGCATTCCACCTGCTCCGTCTTAACATAAGTATCTTCCGGCTTATATGTACCGCTGCCCTCAGTCAACATCCGATCTGCCTGCTCACTACCGAGCTGCTTGGCCAGTTCCAGAAACCTAAGCCCTCTTGGCTTGCTGTAGCTAGGTTCGAAACGCAAAATCATCACCGCTGCATAGAGTAGCAGATCTATAGAGTGTAAACTCTTAACCTGCCCGTCCAGCTTCTGATCTGGCTTCAACGAGTATTCATTTTCACAATATTCTGAAATCTGTACGTCGAAATACTGTGGTAAAAACTGCTTCTCCGCCCATAGCGTCAAGGCATAAATGATCGTATGACGGTGCTCGGCGAGAGCATCCTTTCGCTCCCGATTTAACGTTTGAATCTGTTCATATTGTCTAATGATCCATGTTGCATCCATCGATGGAAACAACACGGGATCGAGCAGATGTTTTGCCAAAAAAGTCGTTTCGAGCGGCTTGGTCGGGTATACACCATTCTCCAGTTTTTGCTCTGTATACGTCCGAATCTGTTCTAGAAGTTGCTGTCTTTTCTCTTCATTGATGTATTCCAGCAACGTCAGCTTCAGCATCCCGTTGCTTGTAGGAAACTTTCCTCTAAACGTAAACCGGTAATCAATCAGCGGTGTATCTGCCCATTCGGCTAACTTCTCCTGAACCACCTCGACCAGCCGCGGCTGTATCTCGGTGCGTACCAGTTCTTCTGTAAACCGGATCGTCTGCGTCGATAGTGAACCTTCATCCCATCCCATATCCAGGCTATCCACGATCGTTCTTCCCGGCTTGTACAAAACAAAAATATCATCAAATATGCCCATCTGCAATTTCGTTCGTTGGATTGTCTGCTCTAAATCCGTACGTGCCGTTTGCTCATCAAACCATTCATGGATAGCCTGAATCATCTCTTCCAAAGCATGTTCCACTGCTGCTGTCATTCTATCTCCTGCCTTTCCGTAAAACATGTTGTATGTACTCTTGTTCCAACACCACGACGGCTTCTATCTCAACTGCCTGAGCAGTCTGTACATTGAATGATAAAAATACGCATTAACGTTCGCATTCCACCTATATTTTACACGCTCGGTCATACTCGCAACAATAAGTCTTACGCACGGTTGTCCCTCACTTGATCCTAATTAAGAGTTTCTTCTCTGACGTGAAACTTCGGAGGAAGCACAAAAAAAACACCGAAATGAGATGTCAGCAACGTCGTTTCGGTGTATTTGTGAAATGGGTTGTTTCCTTGTCAGACTTTCGTACGATTACTTGAAGACTAAACTCCTAGAACTAAGTAAAACAGAAATCATTCAGGTTATAAAATATTCAGGCCATGTATGATATAGCTATCCCTAAATTTTAACAGACGCTATATAATGTAAATAGATATTGCATACCACACTTATGAAGGAGGATCCAATGATGAAGTTGACGGAACAAGGTGTGTTAGTGCTTGAAGAAAAGGATATTGACTATATGTACTGCTACCGGGATCGAGACGGATTTAGGTTTGATGACTCATTTTTCATTGAATTAGAGTCACAAAAAATAACATTCTCTGAAGGCGATGTCCGAACGATTCACTTTCAGTTTGACAAAGAAGAGTACCCGCTTTACGAAGAACGCGAACGACTTGTTTCGGAGGTTCAGTCAGCCGTTCGTACACTTGACCCTAGCTACGATGGTTCGTATGTGAAATGAAGCGTTTGGCATCGTTATATTCATTAATTAATTCATCCAGCACCATCGACTGACGAATGACTTCTGGATGTTGCAGACTCGTATATTGGTTTGCCATCTGGTAAAGTCTCTGCCTTGCGTTTTCGATACATTCCTGAAGGGTTTCCGGGTTCCGTACCATCGTTCTGCCCCCATTCATTCCTTGAATTAATCATCCAGATAAGACCATATATTATAATATTCGGAATGAAGCAGGATTCAGATTACCTTTATTTCAAATTTTATATATTATTTTTCTAAAAGCAGCGTTTATCCTTATTGAGTTCGAAACTCGAATGATATGCAAAAAAGACACCAGATTGGCTTATCGCCTTTCTGGTGTCTAACATGTCTAGATGTACAGCTTATTCGATGTTAAAGTGTCGCATTGTTATCTGAGCCCAATATCCGAGAAGCGATTGTTGATCGTTTCAGGAAAAGCATGTTTAATTGCATCAATGGCAGCCTGTTCCGTACCCCCTGCGTTTCGAATCAGTTCAATAACTTGCTGTACACTTTCCGGTTCCCTTGCATCCCATGCCGCGGAATCATCCAGTACTTCAACAATAGATGCATGGAGATCAGCGAGCTGTGTATATTTTACAATGACTTGATCCATATGCGGCGATAAATGTTCAAGCGCTCTGACATATGAGGCGATGTCCCCTCTTGTATAAGCATAATAGCGAAGCACCGCTGCCGCCTGATTGCTCTCATAGTTTCCGGACTGCAGCACATCCGCAACCGCGGTGTATGCGGCAGAACCGCAAGCGTAATCTTGCGCTGGCAGCATATAGTCATGCGTTTCCCATTTGTATATGGCCTGGATTAACGACTCCTTGCACACTTCCCACATATCGATGGACTGTTGAGCTTCCAACACTTGATAATACCAATAGGGCGAGTTATTCCGGCCGACTAACGTATAGGGTAAACGACGAATCTCAGACTCATCTCCTGTGCAGAAAAATAGGACTTCCTCGTCATCATCGTATCCGACAGCCACCACAAATTGATCATGCCATAACACCGCCCCGGTTCCCCGGTCGATCGAATTTTTGATATTCAGTAATGCATGCTTCTGATAGAGCGGAAACGTCGGTTCAAAGGAAAACCCGGCAGCCTGACTCGCTGTCACTCCGATGAAATCGGCAGCAACAAAATTTTCTGCCATCCAGTTATATGCCGAGATGGATTCTTTCGTCAGACGACGGTCCACCACGAAACGAAAAAGACTTGCTGTCATGCCTGCAATCATATATCGCGGAAGATGTGTCCACTTTTTGTGTAACAAAATAGGGTATAACGCATCTGCATAGGTGCCTGCTCCGTATCGCCGTGTGTCCGTGTTCGTGGTACCCGAATTGGTCTGAGGTCGCTGAATTAAATCAGCCAAATCGGTCAATAACCTCGTTTTTTTCATGCTTTGAGCCCCATTCCTGCATCCATCCTGCCTTCCTTTTCTTCTTCGCACATCCCCTTCCCCAGTTCTACCGTGCGGAATGTGTGCCCCAGCGGGGTACCGTAGATCGTTTACGATCGGCATACTGCGCTGATACGGTACGAAAAGAATCTACCGCCTGCTCTTCGAGCAACTTCGCCTGTCCAAGCCACTGTGCTAGTTGCTCCTTAGCATCCTCCCGTAGTACAAGCCCGTTTTCTTCCCTTACCAGAAGTGCTCTCATTTGCTGGATCAGCTCAGCAATCCGGTTATAACACATCCAGGCCTGCTCCAGTTCAGTCCATAAGCCGCGAACATCATGCAAATACATTCGAATCTCGGTACGCGATTGGCAGTACGAATCCAGAAGGTAAGCTGCTCCTGCACCATCGTAATCTCCAGAGCGAAGTCCTTCTATCCAAACATCATATGCAAGCCGTCCAGAAGCTATATTTTGATCAGGTAACAAACGGTACGGAATATCCCAATCCTCCATTGCCAGGCGTAAAGATTCCAGCACCATCTCCTGCTCTGTACGTTGCACCTGATCACCAAAGATCTGACAGTACCAGAAACCGGTGAAATTCAATCCGAAATTATCATACAGCAAAATATGCGGCTCTTTGCTCCAGCCATCCTGCACATAAAAGACCCGATCTGCATCATCATATCCAGAAATGACACCAAACTCGGGCATCCAGTAGATCGCACCTTTACCTTCATCCAAACTCCGTCTGACCCCATTCACGGCGTCTTGCTTATACGAAGCAAATGTCGGATGTCGGCTTCGCCCTGCACCATATATTGTGAATAGGCCAAGATTGTCGATACCGCCTTGATGAGACACTCCCCACTGTCCGTATGCCGTTACCGACATCGGCAGTAATCTCTTATGGACGGACAATTTAAAGGCCATGCCGGTGTACCCTGCAAGCATATACTTCTCACCCTGGAATTGACCTGTATGCCGCAAAATCGCATGTAGGCTGTCCACAAATGACTTTGACTCCCGCTTCATCACCAGATGCTCCAGCATGTTCTCAGCCATCCTGTTCTCTCCCTTTCTGTCCCCTGCTGAGCCGCTCTGTCATTTCTTCTACCTGCTTCATCAGCTTGCGTCTAAGCCATCCTGGTGAGAGTAGTTCCTCCCACTCCGCAGCGTACAGATGTTGCAAAAATACGTCTGCATCGTGAAATTCAATCAAACAGACCTGCCCCTTTTGCTCCCGAATCCGGTACCCTCGCCACAGCTCCGATTGCTGCATCTCACGGAAACGAATCTCGGCCACAAACGGTTTTCGAACAGGCAATGCATCCCCCCAGGTGCTCATCCATGTATCCTGGTTGCATTCAAAGCGTTCCTCCAGCAGCGTCAGCTGCACGATGCTTTCCAGGCGAATCGGTGTCTGTTGCAGCGGGTCAGTCTCGTAACCGACTACATAGTCTGCATTAAACTGAGCGGTTAGCTTCACTGGGCAGAAGGTGATCTGGTGCTCCCCCTCATGATCCTTGTAATAGATATGCACTTTTCGTGCATCCTCTATCGCATGGGACAACAATTTAAACCATTGAAGGTGCCTGGGCGGTGCTGCAAACAACGGATACTGCTCTTTGGGCAGGTGATCCTCCATCGTAAAACGTTCCAATAAGTGTGCCACCCGTTTCACCGTATCCGCACGCTCATAGTCATAATGCCGATATCGATGAGCCAGATATTTGAGAACGCCTTGTTCCTCATCCGTCATATATAAATGCGGCAAACGAAAGGTCTGATCCTCGTAACAGTACCCTCGATACTTGGCTACATACACCAATGGGGCTCTGAGAGTATTTAGCATATATTCAATATCACGCTGCGCCTGACGCCGAGATATCTCGAATTGTTGTGCCAGACCACCGCTGTTCGGAAAACGCCCGCTTCGAATCTGTTCATCAAACCAATGAATCCGATGCATGCTACTCAAGCGATTTCACCCCCTGAATCATTCCAACGTTTATTCCTGTATTATATCAAAAGGACATAGCCTGTTCCGAAGAACAGGCTATGACAGGGTATCCGTCTACATTTCCTTACGTGATTTATCTTTCAGCTCTACACATTTACCTCTGCCAGATCTACTCTGGACTGCACAGCTTTGGAGCATTTTTTACACACTTTCAGACTCGTACCATCTGTTTTCGTTTGCGTATACAACAATTTGATTCGTGTACTCTTGCATATTGGACATGTTCCCCGTCCTCTGGACGGAAGACTCCACAGAACGCGACCTCTTTTCGTTTTAGCCAATGATTGTGAACCTCTTTTCAATAGGGTTTATGTGTTTTGTTCACCATCAGTATAGAGGCATTGGGACGACATAGAATGTCGTATCAGGAGTAATCTTTTATCGAGTTCAAAAAAATAAAAAATGCCCCTTCTTCATAAAGAAGAAAGGACATTCACTCAGCCGTTTCTGCACTTGTCTCTGCGGCGGCTTGGAGAAGAGGTTGTAGCAACCCTGGAAACCGCTCTTCCAGATCCTCAGACCGTAGTGTAATAAAATGCTGTGTGCCCTGTACTCGGACTCGAATGACACCCGATTCCCGTAAGGTGCGAATATGGTGCGACATCGTTGATTTCACAACACGAGCATGAAAATGACTACACGGTTGCTCCCCGCTTCTAGCGGCTTCGGCCACTATTCCTAGCCGTGTCGGGTCGCTGAGCGCATAAAGCACGGAAGAAAGCACAATATCCGCCACTTGTGGATGATGTAAAATTTTCATACGGCAGTCTCCTTTTTTTAAGACTATGCATTGTATTCTAACATACATCCATGATATATTTCTAATGTTCGATACCAATCGAACTTATATCATTTCGCATGCATCCCTTGTTGTGAAACACAGGGGCTGACATTATACACCATTTTGCAAATGTTACACACCGTTTCTGAAATGTTGCGAAATACACATCATGATAGGAGGTTTTTATGAACAACACGGCTACGGCAACTCCGATGGAACGGACTAGCATACAAGAAGGATTAATTGTGGCGTTGCTTGGATTCACCGTTGTGCTCGTCGTAATGAACACAATGATGTTTAATCTGGCTCTGCCCAAAATTGCAGCCGAATTCAAGCTGACCTCTGTCGCTTCATCCTGGATTGTTACGGGTTATTCCATCGTATTTGCGATTTCCTCGATTACATTCTCACGTTTGTCCGATTTTGTACCGATACGCACCTTGTTTACAACCGGGCTTACGCTACTTGGAGCCGCCTCTGTTCTGGGTTTCTTCAGTGACCATTTCATTGTTCTGCTCATTGCCCGTCTGGTTCAGGCTGCAGGTGCAGCATCCGTTCCGGGACTAGCGATTGTGCTAATTACACGCTACATTCCGAATGACCGCCGGGGTAAATCGATGGCCGTCATCATGTCCGCCAGTTCGCTAGGTCTGGGACTCGGTCCGGTACTTGGCGGTAGCATTACACAGTTTTTGGGATGGCATGATCTGTTTATCGTTACCGGTTTAGCGCTATTTTTAATTCCTGTTTTTTATAAACTGTTACCGCGAGAAACGCCGCAAAAGGGTTCCTTCGACATGCTCGGTGCGGTCTTGCTTGCCATCGGTACAACCGGGATTCTATTATTCCTGACTTCTCGTCAGGTCATTACACTTATTATCGGGGTAAGCGCACTGTTGCTGTTCTGGTTCCGCATTCGCCGTGCAACTGATCCGTTTGTGCAACCCGCATTGTTCAAAGACAAAAAATATATGATCCTCAGCTCACTAGGAATTGTATCGTATATTAATAACTTCGCCACCCTGTTCCTGTTGCCACAGGTTCTGGCTCATCTCTATGGACTGACACCCGCACAATCAGGACTGGTGATTTTCCCGGGTGCGCTTGTGTCCATGCTACTGTCCAACCGCATCGGGCGTATGATTGATCGTCATGGTAATACATTGCTACTGAAGTTTGCACCTTGGCTACTCCTGGCGGCTGCTGGACTGTTTGCTCTGTTTGCAGATCAAAGCATCTATGCCATCATGGTTGTGTACATGCTGCTCAGCGTTGGTTTCTCTTCCTTGACGACCAGCGTATCCAACGAATTGTCGGGCAATCTGTCCATGGATCAAGTGGGCGCAGGCATGGGATTGTTCCAACTCAGTCAATTTTTCAGCGGTGCATTCAGCGTAGCTGTAACCGGGGTTGCTTTGACCGCGATGCAGAACATGCAACTATCTTCAGCGTATAGCTTTATCTTCTGGGGAATGACTGCAGTCGGCCTCGCATCGGTTATCTTTTCGCAAATCTATCTGAGGATGCAACCACGGAAAGATAAGGTGGCGTAATATTAACCTCTAACTAATTTAAAAATACTTCAATAAAACAAAGGAAGAAGCCAATAAAATTAACGGCTTCTTCCTTTGTTTTACCTGAAATTGTTCAGGTTCTTTTCCGATCTCACTATATTTACATTTCGTTATTCAAACAGATCCAGGCGCAGACGTTTCAAGCTGGTGTGCTTAATGCGCCACTGTCCATCGATCTTGACAAATGTTTCGTGATAATGCCCGAATCCGTGGAAAGATTTGTTCTCGTTACCTTCAGGAAACGTTACCCAGTCCTCCATCGGAGAAATAACCTTCGCTTCAGTGGCAGATACAAACTCCACCTCCGCACTATGTACGTGATGCACAGTCACCGCCGGGTCTACAAGGTCACGGAATACCTGTACAATCGTGTCACGTCCAGTCAAAACCGGAATCGGATTGCCTTCCGTACTGAAATCGGCAACGGCATCGGGAGCAAACACGTCACCGAGTTCATCCCATGCTTTTGTATCAATATAGCGGCAATAACGCGCCTTGGTATTTCTAATATTTTCGAGTGCAAGCAGTTGCTCCAGTTCCGTCATCGTCGTCGTTTGGCTCATGTGTTTTCCCTCCAGAGGTGTAAGATGTGATTAAGTATGTATTTATAGTATCTTCCTCTTCCTTATTGTAGCATTGCCCTTCTGTCAGGCACAACGCCGCACCAAGTGAGAAATCTAGAAACATTACCCAATCTTACTGGAATAGAAACATACATGAGCCACACCAGAGCGATAAATGCTACAGCGAATGAGCTTCCCTCATCTGGGATGCGAGCTCAGACATTTTTTTATGTTGCAGGAAACTTTCCATCTCTTCCTCCGCCTGAACCATAACCTGCTGGATCAAACACGCTGCATTATGATTCTGTGAGCATTCAAACAAGGAAGCCTTGCCTTCGATGGCATGAATGATTTCCAGAAAAGAAGGATCAGGGTTCTTGCGACTAAGTCGATAACCGCCATTGGCACCGGATGTGGATTCGATCATGCCCGCTTTGACCAGTTTGGTTAGTATTTTGGACAGGTACGTTGGGGAGACTTTTTGAAATTCAGCCAGTTGATGCACGCTAATCAGTTGCTCAGGCGCAGTGCTAACCAGATATAACATTGTGTGGAGCGCATAGTTGGTCGCTTTGGAATATTTCATGAGAGGACACCTCATATATACGGATTTAATTTATCCATAATAGACCTGATTGAAGGCCCTGTCAAACGAATCCACATGAGAGTCCCAAGGTAGATGGCTTTGCTGAAGGTTTGATTCATCCATTTTTCTTTTTTATTTATGGTAAAGCCCACGGTAATCAGTAGGTGTCATGCCCTCATGCGCCATAAACTGACGGTTAAAATAACTCGCATTAGGATATCCCGCTTCCTCGGCAATCTGCCCAATGTTGGCCGACGGGCGTTCAAGTAGCCACTGCTTGGCCATCTGTAGCCGTGAACGTGTGATAAACTCCATTGGCGTCATCTCTACGGCATTCTTGAACATTTTGCAAAAATAATACGTACTCACTCCTGCGCGATCTGCCCAGTCTTGTAACAGAAAAGGCTCACAAGCCTCCTGCTGCATCTGCGGCAATAACGACAGCACTCGGCTCTCCGTTTTGCTCGTGGTACGTGTGTTCTTGAGGGGTACCGCATGCTGTACAAATTCCGCCAGCAGAGCATAGGTCAACGTGGACAACTGGGCTGGACGAAGCATCCGGTTCTGTTCCACCTCTTCAAGCAACGCCAGATGAGCGTCCTCCCAGGAAGTACGCTGTCTCAGCGTCCATAAAAGGTTGCGGTGCAATCCCCGTTCCAGCATATAATCATGCAACCGTTCCCCGTAAAAATGGACCCAGCGTACGTCCCACGGCTCATCTTCGCTACTATAGTAATGTTGCCGTTGATGCGGAAAATAGAGCACCGCTTGACCTGCCCGAAGCTCGTGCACTATCCCATCGGCCTCCACATATCCTTTACCTGCCGCAACATAGTGAATGTTGAAATTATTAAGCACCCCTGCCTCACGTAATACAGCGTGCTGGGTATGATCCGTATAATGTCCAACGGACTCCGGGTAACAGAAATAGGGGATATCCTGCAGGGTCAGCAATACGGTTTGTCTCATCATGTTTGGTTCACCCCATTAAGCAATATTGTGTTAATTCAATTCAATATATTATCATTTTAATTCATTCATCTATTCTTTATAATCACAATATACATTCAAATACAGGAGGAAACAAGTTATGAATTCTGTTCAAAAGTTACGCTGGGGCATTCTCGGCAGCGCCAACATTGCAATAGGTTCCGTCATTCCTGGCTTGCAGCAATCGGAGTTGAACGAGGTTACCGCTATTGCCAGCCGTGATCTCGATAAAGCACAGCAAACCGCTGATAAACTTGGAATTGAAAAGGCTTACGGAAGCTATGAGGCCATTTTAGAAGATGATTCAATTGATGCCGTTTACATTCCACTTCCGAATCATCTGCACCGGGAATGGACGATTCGCGCAGCACAGGCTGGCAAACATATTTTATGCGAAAAACCACTCGCTCTCACGGAAAAAGAAGCTCTGGAAATGGTTGAAGCTTGTGCAGATGCAGGCGTGCATTTGGCTGAAGCGTTTATGTACCGCCATCATCCGCGTTATGACCAGATTCGGGAGATTATTGCCAGCGGCGAGATTGGTGAAATTCGTGGCATCCACAGTACGTTTTCGTTTAACAATTCGGGTTCGTCCGGCAACGTGCGTTTCCGTAAAGAATGGGGTGGCGGCGCGCTGTACGATATCGGCTGTTATTCCATTAGTGCGGCTCGCCTCCTGCTGGGACAGGAGCCGAAGGCAGTGACTGTTATCGGTATGTTCTCACCAGAGCATGATCAGGTGGATATGATGGCTTCCGGACTGCTTGAATTCGATAACCATGTTGGTGTTACGTTTGACAGCAGTATGTGGGCAGCCTTCCGTAATACGCTGGAGGTACTTGGCTCTGAGGGTATTATTGAAGTCCCTTCGGCTTATATTGCTCGTACAGACAGCACCTCAAACTTCTTTGTTACGGCAGGTGGTGAACGTCGTGAAGTGGAGGTGCAACAGGTCAATCATTATGCATTACAAGGGGATGATATGGCTCGCGCTGTACTTCAGGGCAAAGAACTTCGTTTCGCCCCTTCCGATGCGGCAGCCAATATGAAAGTCCTTGAAGCTTGTCTGCGCTCGGCAGAAGAACGTACACGAATTACGTTGTGAGGAACTTTATATAAGAGAGGACGGTTTAATCTATGGAATTTATTGAAATCGCCGGTGCTGGCAAAAAAGTCTCAAGGCTAATCAAAGGAACAGACTATTTCTTTCATGATACGTATGAGAAAGCTGCAACCAACCTGGATGCGTTTCTGGCGATCGGCGGCAACACGGTAGATACAGCGCACATCTATTGCGGCGGACAGAGCGAAGAGGTACTGGGACGTTATATGAAGGAACGCGGCAATCGCGACCAGATGGTGATTCTCACCAAAGGGGCACACCATGACCAGAACGGCCCTCGCGTGAATGCGGATGCCATTCGCAAAGACCTAACTGAAAGCCTTGAGCGTTTACAGACGGAACATGTCGAGCTGTACGCACTGCATCGGGATGATCCTAACATGCCTGTGGCTGCCATTCTGGAGGCACTAAACGAACATATCGAGTCTGGCAAAATCGGCGCCATCGGCGCCTCCAACTGGACCTGGCAGCGGTTAGAAGAAGCTAACGCTTATGCCGCCTCCCATGGTCTCAAAGGATTCACGTTCAGCAGCCCGAACCTCAGTCTCGCCAAAGCGAACGAGCCATTCTGGGCAGGCTGTGTATCGGCGGATGCCGAAACGCTCGCATGGCATGAGCAAACAAAACTGCCGCTCCTGTCCTGGTCTTCCCAGGCTCGTGGTTTCTTCACTGGTCGATTCACACCAGAGGTACGCGACAATGCAGACTTGGTGCGTGTATTCTACAGTGATGGCAACTGGGAACGACTGCGTCGTGCCGGGGAATTGGCTGCATCCAAGAATACAACGGCGATTCAGATTGCGTTAGCCTATGTATTGAATCAATCCTTCCCGACCTGCGCATTGATTGGGGCACAAAATCAGGCAGAGTTACTCTCCTGTGACGAAGGATCCCGCATTACGCTAACTTCGGAAGAGATCGCCTGGATCGATCTGGCTAGTGAGGTTAAGCCAGCCGGCGTCTGAAGATAATGTCCTGAAATTCTAAACTTGCTAAACGCAAAGAACAAATCTTAAAATAAACCACAAATCAAGCTAAAAACGGGATCAAGGTAACGGATTTTCTGCCTTGTCCCGTTTTTTTTGATAGCTGTGCAACTGAACTAATGGAGAGACGCCAGTTAAACAACATGCTCTACGAAGTTGAACAATAGCTGGAGCTGCTGTTTTTGGCATTACACCTCGCACCCGCACCCGCACCCGCACCCGCACCCGCACCCGCACCCGCACCCGCACCCGCACCCGCACCCGCACCCGCACCCGTCGCAAAGTATAATTACTCACGGATACACAGTAAACCCCTCATTTGTGGTACTTTGAGCCGACGATTACAGCCAAAAGACATGCGCTGAATTTCTAACGATCTCAGATGAGGCTATTCTGCCGATTTTAGCCTATTCTCAAATCTAACGATCACAGGAAACGCTATTTTCCCATTTGACCCTAAATTTTGCCCTTTTAGAGGTATTTTTAGAGAAATAGCGTCGCTGGTGATCGTTACATTTTTCCGACTGCCAAAATCATGCAAATAAGCTCATCTGAGATCGTTAGCGCAATCCTGATGTTTGCACATACGATTTCTCCCTAGATTACTCGCAAAAAAACATTCCCAAGTATAGTTTGCTGGAGAATGTCCCTTCGATTAAATTTATATTCTGCCTGCATCCTATACGAGCATGTAATGTGTTTAACAGTCGCATGCCAACTGATGACTCACATAAAAAGGACATCCACCAGCACACTGCGCTGGGGAATGTCCTCTAAATTTAATGATTGCAAACCAATAGCAATTTCTATCCTAAATATAGTCCATTACAGTCTATTACAGCCTGTTACGACCTATTAAGTCTGTTACAGCTTAACGATCTGACCTGTTTTCTCGGATTCAAACGCAGCCAGAATGACTTGCAGGGAACGCAAGCCCTCTTCACCTGAGATGGATGGAGGCGTCTTGGTCACGATGGATTCTACGAATGCATCGATCACGCCGCTTGGTACTTGTTTTTCATTGGTAGCCATCGCGCCAACTTTATACGTTTCAACCGTACCATTGGTCAACTCAACGATGACCTCGTCACCTTCCACTGTACCGATCTTCATTACGCCGTTCTCACACCACAGCACGGTGCTGTTGTCTCCGCCTCTGTATTGTGTCCAGCTGGCTACGAGTGTGCCGATTGCGCCGCTCTTCATACGCAGCAAACATGTCGCGTTGTCATCCACATCCGTACCTTCTTTGTGCAGCGTGCTGATGAAACCAGCCACTTCGGACACTTCATCGTTCAGCAAATAACGGATAAAGTCGGATTTGTGTACGCCAAGGTCACCCATCGCGCCCATAATAGCTTCTTCTTTGCGGAAAAACCAGCTACCTGCTCCGTCTAAACTCCAGCCTTCCGGACCCGGGTGACCAAAAGCAGTACGGAAGGTCAGCACTTTGCCCAATCGGCCGGAATCCAGAATTTCTTTGGCTTTCACGTGAGGAGGCATCAGACGTTGGTTGTGACCTACCATCAGATATACCCCGTTTTTCTTAGCCGCCTCAATCATTTGCTCGCCTTCTTCAGTGGAAACCGCCATCGGTTTCTCAACCAGCACATGCTTGCCCGCATTAGCAGCGGCAATCGTCATTGGGGCATGCAGATAGTTCGGTGTGCATACGCTCACCGCTTCCACTGTTGTTTCGTTTGCAAGCAATTCCTCATAACTGGAATATGCTTTACCGCCGTACATTTCAGCCATTTCCTGCGCACGCTCCACTACCGGATCAGCAAATGCGACAAGTTCTACGTTCTCATTGGCAGCGTACTCTGGAATATGTCTGCGCTGAGCGATGGCTCCACAGCCGAATACAGCAACTTTAATTTTACTCATGTACAAAATTCTCCTTTGACAATTAGATTCATGTTTGACACGGTTAGATGTTATGTTGAGAACGACTTTAGAGCTAGAAATTAGGACTAACTCTTAAAACTGGTTCAGATAGTTTTGTTTCAGCCAGTTGTGGCTGTTCTCAACGCTCTCAAGCGGAGGGTTCTGACATACATCCTGTTCCACGATCAGCCACTCTACCCCTGCATTTGTTGCGCTTTCAATTACAGCCGACAGATCCACTTCACCTTGTCCCAGCTCCAGTGTTTTCATCTGACCCTGCTCGTCTTTGCTGAAATCTTTCAAGTGAAGCAGCGGCAAACGGCCCGCATATTTATTAATATACTCGATTGGATTTTGTCCGGCAAACTGTACCCAACATACGTCCATTTCCACTTGTACCGCTTCTGGAGTCGTTTGAGCGAACATCGCATCAAAAGCATTTGCATCCCCAACTTGACCATGGAATTCGAAGTCATGGTTGTGGTAACCAAAGATCAAACCTTGTTTCGCTGCTTCGGCTCCGTACTGTTGCAATTCTTCAAACAGCTTTGTCCAGCCTTCTGCATTGTCCGGGCGATCTTCCGGCATCAGATAAGGGCAGATCATATATTGTGCACCAATTGTTTTCAGGTAATCAATTTGTTTTTGCAGGTCTTCGCGCATCGCATGAAGGGACACGTGGCTGCTAAAACCTTTTAGACCCAGCTCATCTAGTAGCGCTTTCATTTCCTCTGCTGGAATGTCGCCATATCCGGCAAATTCAACCCCTTCGTATCCAAGGGCG
Source organism: Paenibacillus polysaccharolyticus (assembly GCF_900102085.1). Classification (GTDB taxonomy): domain Bacteria; phylum Bacillota; class Bacilli; order Paenibacillales; family Paenibacillaceae; genus Paenibacillus; species Paenibacillus polysaccharolyticus. The sequence continues at coordinate 43,047 of NZ_FMVM01000021.1, forward strand.
GCCACTTTGCGCAGTGTACCACGAAAATCTGCTGCAGTTTCATCACGAAGTGTAAAAAGTTGCAAACCAATGTTCAATTTTTTCATGACAGATACTCCTCTGCTCTCAAATTTGCTTACATTGCTCTATCTGGTATCATCCTAACGCAAAACAGGCTAAAATGAACATATACAATATAATCGAAACATGAACTATCTGATCAAATTTTATTTCCATCCTGGATTGTCCCATCATTTCAGCCGTTTAACTGCACTCGGACAGGATGATGAATCGATGATATAACAGGATCGAATGATTGGGGGACGTACATCTGTGGAAACTTTGGACACATCCGTACTGATCTGTGATTACTCCTATCACTACAAGGCATTCACCCATAATATGAAAGGCGAGCTAGCCACCTATCTGTTCCGCTTGCAGACGGAAGGCTCGTGCAAAGTATATGTACAGGAAGAGGAATTCCGTATGACCAGCGGTGATTTGCTTTTATTAAAACCAGGGGACGATTATCGCCTCGTCGTAGATGAGCCACACAAGGAAGGGCGTTTGTCGAGTGGGGACTACTATCTCTTCTGTGAAGGCGACTGGATTGAAAAGTGGTGGAAACGCCAGCAACGTCCGACGGTAAGCCGTATTGGTCTGGATGACAAATTGATCAGCCTGTGGCGCAACATGCTACTGGAGAAACGTCGCGGCCCGCTGGAGGAAAATACGGAGCTAAAGGACGCTCTGCTACGTGGATTATGCCTGTACATTGATCGGGCGATCACGGAAAATATCCAGACCGACCGGGCCGTTTCTTCTGCACTTAAGCTGAAGCGTTTTATCGAAGAACATGCCACGGTTACGTTCAAATTAGAGGAAGCTGCCCGTTATGCCGGACTGAGTCTATCGCGGGCCGTGCGTTTATTCAAGGAACACTACAATCAGACCATGATCCAATATGCCATAGAGATCCGACTGAATGCGGCACTTGAGCGTATGAAATACAGCGAGATGACACTAGAGCATATTGCCGAGTCCTGCGGTTTTGCGAGCTACTCCTATTTTCACCGGGTATTTCGGGCGCATTTTGGCGTGTCTCCAGCGGAATACCAAAAATCAAAGCAGCATGAACCGATCGATGACCTGGAACATGTTTAAGTTAATGTGTAAGTTAAAATAGTTGTACTTCTCAACCGAGGCTGCACCTTATGTGCAGCTTCTCTTTTATCATAAACACATAAGTTACGACTTATTCCATACTATGGAAAGGGAGTTAATTTCTTTTTACAACCAAATTGCAACGTTAGGTCCAGATTATATTTACCTCCATCACAATGCAGTGATAACTATGGAATAGGTACAAAATGAAAAGAATATTACATAAGGAGTCTACCATTCATGAAATTAAAGCGGATTAAATACTGGTTCATAGCCAGCCTATGCCTCTTTCTTGTTATCCCGTCTGAGCCTACTCTGGCTCAAGCTTTCCTACAGCCTCAATGGGAATATGATATTACCAACGGTGGAAAGAGCAGCACAAGTTCACATTCAATGAGGAAAGTTATAGATGCTACGGGGAATGAGAGCCTACTCATCAATAAGGCAGGTAAGAATAATGACTATTATATCGATAGTGTTGATGCCAAAACAGGGAGACTCCTTTGGTCGATGCCAACGGACAATGAATATCAAATTTCCGATGATGGATATATATTCATTTTTAAAAATAATAAAGTGAGTGCCAAGCATATAGCAACAGGTCGAGTCATATGGACAGCTACTTTGCCAGGGGCGCCAGAAGAGTGGAGGCGAGGCGGGGCTGAGGCAGCCAGCCCAGGCGAAAATGGAAGTTTATATTTATTCTGGAACTCTGACGATAATAAAAGCAGTACCCTCTACTATTACAATACAAAAGGGAAGTTAAGCAAAAAGTTAAAAGTTCCATATTTTATGTACCAGATTGATGGAGACATGATTGTCGGCAGTAAATTTGGAGATCATCCCGATCTGTACTTGATTAGCCTGAACACCGGAAAAAAAATTAAAACGATTGCTGGCAGCAAAGGCTACAACAGAATTAGGAGACTATCTGACGGCACATTCCTGCATTATAATATCTACAAAAATACGATGACGCTTAAAGGGTACAACAGCACAGGACAACTCAACTGGACCAAACAACTTCCTTATAAGGAATACTCAACCGAGCTTTATGCTCTGGAAGATCGTTTTTTATATGTAGACGTTAAAAATAATCGAATTAAACTCTATTCGTCTTCAGGTAGAATGATTGCCGAGAAGCCATACCTGCGAGCAGGACTTATTAATATGGCTTTGGATGCCAAAAGTTTTATGTTTCCATCCGTCAAGGATGACAAAGAAGAACTTATTATTATGGACACAAATAACCTGAACATTTTGCAAGTGATTAACAGCGGCGAATTGGATCTCGAGAATGAATCTATGTATCTGCATAACAAGACAGGTCTTTACTTCATTAACAACAAAGGACGTACCTTAGTTAGCACACAATTAAGTAAATAGCATATCAAAAAAACATGGATGTTAATTCTGATTCATACTGAAAGCCCCCACCAATCCAGTCATGGATCAGTGAGGGCTTTTTATCTTCAACTACGACTATATATCTAACCTACAACCCTAATCTTTTAACCCCGCCACTTCTTCGCCAGCTCACTAATCTGATACGGTGTTGTGCGGCAGCATCCGCCAATAATCTGAGCACCAGCGGCAACCCATTGTTCTGATGCGTCCTTCATGCTGCCGCAGGAACCTTGGCCACTCCATGTTTTGGTCTCGGCATCGTAGGTTTCACCTGAATTCGGGTACACGATGATTGGTTTATCGCAAGCTTGGCGCAGGATACCAATGGCTTCCGTGACCACTTCCATCGGAGCACAGTTCAGGCCGACTGCCGCAATCTGCGGTTCAGAGCCAAATGTCTGTGCGCATACCTCAAGCGATGTTCCCTCGCTGATGCTTGTCCCATCTTTTAATGAAAACGAAATCCACGCTTGAGCATTTGGAAACTCCTTAAGCAATTCTACAAGAACACGAGCTTCCTGCAACGAAGGAATCGTCTCGAATGCTAGTACGTCAGCTCCTGCTTCAATCAGCGCAGCCATACGAGGTCGGTGAAATGCAGCCAGTGTCTCATCTGATACACCGTAATGTCCCACATATTCCGAACCATCTGCCAGATAGGCACCGTATGGGCCAACAGAGCCAGCAACGACAGGCCGCGGACGACGTTCACCTGCATCGCCTGCTCCACTTGCCTGCACTTCTGCCCATACATCATCTCTGGCCTTCGCCGCCAGTTCCACTGTTTTGCGAATCAGATCCAAGGCAGCCTCTTCTCCAATGCCACGCTTGCGGAAGCCCTCCACTGTTGCCTGATAACTGGAGGTAATTGCACAATCTGCCCCTGCTCGGAAATAATCAGCATGCACGTTCACGATAACATCCGGGTTCTCCAGCAACACACGTGCAGACCAGAGCGGGTCATCCAGATCACAGCCATGCTGTTCCAGTTCCGTTGCCAGTGCACCATCCAGAATCATGATTGGATACTCGTCCAGAATACGTTGAACCAAATTTATATCATTCGTTTGCTCACGTTGTGTCATGAAGTCAGCCCTCTTTTCTTCTTCGTACGATCCGTCCAATAATACACAATATAACACAAAATAATGAATGGAATACCACAGTATAAAGCAATCCGCTGTGTTGGGTCAAAAGCGATACCTATGCAGGATGCGAGGCACAATACAAATGAAACGATAGGCACAAATGGATACAGCGGCGTTCGGTAAACCAGGTCTTTCACGTCATGTCCTTCCCGCAGATACTGTCTACGGAACATGTATTGAGACACGCTGATGCTCATCCAGACAACTACCACAGCAAGACCTGAGATTGAAACAAGCGTAATATAGACAGTTCCCGGCGCAATGATGCTGGACAGTAAAGCCAGTGCACCACCGGCCATACTAAGCACAAGTGCATTGAACGGCACACCGCGTTTCGTCAGGCGCGCAAACCATGGAGAGATCGTCTTTTTATCCGCCAATGACCAGAGCATCCGTGATGAAGCATATAACCCCGAATTCGCTGCGGATAGAATCGCCGTTAAAATAACAAAGTTCATGATGTCGGCTGCATATGGAACACCGATCCGCTCCATGACAGCAACGAACGGACTCTCCAGCACGCTCGCATCTGACATCGGCAACAAAGCAGACAGAATAACGATCGTGCCAATAAAGAAAATAATCAAACGCCACAGCGTGGTGTGAATGGCCTTCGGAATTGTTTTTTCCGGATTTTCCGTTTCGCCTGCGGCAATACCAATCAGCTCCGTGCCCGAGAAGGCAAAATTGACTGCCAGCATCGTCATGAGGATCGCAGTCGCTCCATACGGGAACCACCCGGACGCAGTAATGTTGGAAAAGAACGGAGCCGGTTCAGCATTTGCCATCGGAATAATACCAAACATGGCGGCACCACCAAGAATGATAAAGATGACAATTGTCATCACCTTCACTAAGGAGAACCAAAATTCGGATTCGGCAAACAGCTTTACCGTGAACGCATTAAACAGGAAGATCATCAGCGCAAACAGTGCACTCCAGATCCAGACGTTCACAGATGGAAACCAGCGTTGCATAAGCAGTCCTGCGGCTGTAAATTCTGATCCGAGCGCTACGGTCCAAGTAAGCCAGTACAGCCAGGCCACTGTGTATCCTGTAGCGGGTCCAATATATTTGGCTGCATAACTATGGAATGCACCCGTCTCCGGCATATGCACAGACAGTTCGCCAAGACAGAGCATCACCAGGTACACCACCAAAGCGCCAATCAGATAAGAAAGAATCGTACCCAGTGGTCCGGCTTGTTGAATGGTATACCCTGAGCTAAGGAACAGTCCTGTTCCTATGACGCCACCAAGAGAGAGCATAACTACATGCCTCGTTTGCATTTTTCGCTGAAATTGGCCTTTATCGTTACTATTCTCCATATAACCTGCTCCCTGCTTCTTCATCCAGAACAAACAAAAAAGACCCACTCTTTCCTGAAGAGTGCGCCGTAACTGACAAATAAAAACAAACGCTCCTATCTATCAGGCTTTCACCCGCTGGAATTAGCACAGTATCCTTCAGATCTGTTGCTGAGGTTTCTAAGGGCCAGTCCCTCCACCTCTCTGGATAAGAAAATGATTTTGTATAACTATATCGACTGCTGCCTGATGTGTCAACATTTAAATAAACACGATAACCGACCCAAGCAGAGCTTTCCATATTCTTGTGCTGAAATTAACACATAAAGTTTTTGCGAACGGGGAGTAAAGAGCTACTCTGTAGAGGAACCCGGATTTATAATACTCGTTTTAATCTCATAGGTAATAGGTACTGTCGCAAACACTTCATCCCAGTTATCTTTTACCTTTTTCCACGTTTTTGGATAATGGATGCGAATGCTGTCCCGAAAACCGGCAACGTCAGCTTTATACGTATGCTGGAGTTTATAGAGCATTTGATCGATCTGTTGATCTACGATTTTAGCAAAATCCTTCTCCAGTTCTTTCAGATAAGCTCCCTTTTCTTCTTTTTCGGGCGCCCGCCAATCCTCCATTAACCAGCCTTCGGACTCTGCCTTCACATGGAACGAAATATCTCCGCGAACCACCTTTGGAATAATTTTTGTGGTCTTTTTCTTAATTTCATAGAGGACAGTGAAACCTTCTTTACTGTATGTTTTAATGACACCGCCTCGCTCCTTCGGCTTAATCCAGGATAATGCCTCCAGATCCGTTTGGCTAAGTTCACCAATAAATTTCGTTGTTTTGGCTTTAAAAATGCTGCCTCCTGAAAACTTGTCCTCACCATCTGCATTTAACACGTTTTGAAGCAAAAAGCTAGACCCAGACTGCATCTCTGCATCCAGTTTGGCAAGGGAAACCGGCTCCATTATCTTATTGGATATATACGAGTTATTTGTGATTCCCGTAAGATAAAAAGCTGGAATTCGAGAAGGATCTCTAGAAGTGAGTACATCAAGCGCACGGTGATGGCTGATTAGTACAAGACAATTGGGGCGAATATCGTTATCCCGTAGCACAAAATCAAGCAACTGTTGTAATCCATACTTTTTAGCAATATCTTTGGAAATGACGATCACTTTCAGATGATGCCCAATGAGCGGGCGATCCCGGCGCAGGGCAAACTGGCGGAAAATCTGGAGCAAGGAATCCCCGGTAAGCTGTTCATTGGAATACGAAGATTTGCCAGAAGAAGGTGAACCACCCTGTTCGCTCTGCTGACTGCTCGACTTTCCAGGGGCAATCTGCACTGTTGCGGTGACATTTTCTTCTTTGGGATAGCCCCCTCCTTGGGCTGCTATTGTTTTCTCAAATTTGGTTTCTTGGCCAACATCAATGCCGAGACCCACATACAGACTCAAATCTTCAATTTCCCGGCTGCTCCAGCACCCGGAGATGAGGCTAAGAATCAGTAACGTACAGATCATACGTATCCACAAACGAAGTGGAATCATGCGTGTTTACCTCCTTTTTTACGAATAATGCTCAGCAGCAGCAGCATCAGAGGCATAATGGCAAACAAAACGACAGACACGTTACCCAACATGTCACCTAGTGCAAATGTTTCATATACATTTTTGGGAATCATGGCTGCCAAATAGATAAAAGGTAGAAGGCAGTACATAATGGTACGCATCTTTTTCGCTTTAAATAGATCACGAATCCCTACAGAAGCGCAGTAATGGGTGATCGCAAACGTAGAGAAAATCTGCAAAATCCAGATGACCAGCAATAACGATTCAAAGCGCTCAAAGATCAAACCCTGAATCTCAAAACTTCGAACCAGATCGAGCGTTGGCCAAGTTCTCGTTTTAATTCCATCCAAGGACAAACTGCCAACGACCATAACGACCGTGATCAAATAAATCGCCGTAGATATGCCCAGCCCCCAAGTCATCGCCTTATTACTTTTTTGGGGATTTTGCATATAAGCTGTAATGACGAGCATTACTTCATAACCTGTGTATGATAACAAGGAAGGTTTCAACCCTTTGATCACAGGTAAAATTCCCTCCCCGAGAACCGGTCTCAGATTACTGATCTCAAACAGTTGATTACTCAGCAATATTTCCATCACAAAGATGACCAAGGTAATCGGCAAAATGACCTCAAACACACGCACGATAACTGGAAGTCCGCCGGAAATAAGATAGATTCCAATCCACATAAACACCATCACAATGGCCCAAGTAGGTGTACGCTCCAGCAAATACATTCCGGTAACGTCAGCCATCACCCGAATTTCAAAAGCGGCAATGACCATAAAATAAATAATGTTGGCACAGCCGAGTATGTAAGCAATCCAACTTCCTGTAATCTCCCGGGTGAATTGGAAAACGGTCTTTTCCGGGAATCGTCGACACAAAGTCACCAGAATAATTCCTACACCCGTGATAATCAACCCGGATAGGATAATCGAAATCCAGACGTCCGGTGTACCAACCGCTTTGCTTGTTGTCCTAGGCAATGTTAATATACCTGCACCCAGCATGTAATTGACGATAATGACCGCGGCTTGTGTCGTGCTTATTTTTACTTGGGAGTCATTCACTTCTTAGCACCTCCAGACCATCTGCTGATTATACGAGGCTAAACTGAACAGTACAGAACTGTTTGGTACGAAACTTCACTTCGATCAACATTATTTCTTGCGATCTTCATCGGTCGGATTCATCATGTCTGGACGTCTTCTCATCATATTCAGCGGGGCACGGATGACAAAATCCTTCCAATCACTCAAGTGGTACGGAACCGCTGGTGCAATATAAGGCACCCCGAAGCTGGAGAGCCGAGCCAGATGTGTGCACATCAGCAAGAAGAACATAACCACGCCATACAATCCCATGACTGCAGCACTGAACATGGCAGCAAAGCGCAACAATCGCAAGGTCAGCCCTGCACTATACACCGGAATAGTAAAGGATGAAATCGCCGTGACCGCCACGACAATGACCAGAAACTGACTGATAATCCCCGCCTGTACTGCCGCCTGACCGATGATTAAACCTCCAACGATTCCCATCGCAGGTCCGATGGGTTTGGGCAGACGAATCCCGGCCTCCCTTAGAATCTCAATGGACAGCTCCATAATCAAAGCTTCAATAATCGAAGGGAAGGGTACACCCGAACGGGTTTCAATAATCGTCAGCACTAGTTTTGTCGGAATCAGACCCGGATGGAACGAAATGAAGGAAATATAAAGCGCTGGGGCTAGCAAGGCTAGCATAGCTGCCATAAAACGTAAAATTCGAAGGAATGTACTTGGAATCCAACGTTCATAGTAATCTTCTGGAGACTGGAGTAACATGCTGAAGGTAACCGGCACGACCAAAACAAACGGAGTTCCGTCCAGCAAAATAGCTACACGCCCTTCTAGTAAAGCACCGATAACGCGGTCAGGTCTTTCCGTATTCAAAATCTGCTGGAAAGGACTTAAGGCATCATCTTCAATCAGTTGTTCTACATAACCGGACTCCAGCATCGTGTCCATATCAATACTTTTCACACGTTTTATAACCTCGGTTACGAGTTTAGGATCGGCAATATCCTGAATATAAGCAATAGCCAAGTCTTTTTTGATCCGGCTGCCCACTTCAAACTTTTCAATAAACAAACTCTGATCGCTTCCATAACGCCGTAGAATACCAGTGTTATCACTAAGCTCCTCTGTAAAACCGATACGCGGTCCACGTAGCAAACCTTCAGACAAAGGTTCATCCACCCCACGTGTCTTTAATCTGGACGTTCCGATCAGCATGGCTCCCGGCAGGCCGTCCACCAACAAACCGTTTTTCCCTACTAAAACACTTTTTGCAAGCTTCTGTAGAGACTCTGTCTCCTGAACCTCACTGACGGGAAGAATTTGAGTTTTCAGATACGTGGACAGGAAGTCTGCTTGTTCAGGATGAAGGAAGCTTTCCTGTTTGAGTTCAGGTATTCCCTTAATCATCAAAGGTTCAATTAAATATTGGTCGATCAGATCTGTATCCGTAAGCCCTTCGGTATACATGATCGCCGCTCTCGTGTTCGTTCCTCGAATGGTGAACTCTCGAATATGTACATCTGCATTTTTGCCAAACGTCTCTCGAACCGTTATCAGATCTGTCGTGTATGTTCCGGTTAGCTTAATGTTGGCATAGTGCCCCGTTTCTGTCCCTGGCCCGATGCCGGCTTCCGCTGGTGAAATGTCCTTCGGCGAAGGAATCATTTTATTTTTGCGAGAGAAGCTGCCCCGCTTGATTGCCGTATGGAACCAGTTGGTCGTGAAATATATCATAATCGGTACAATAAACACCATGAGTGCCTGTGCCCAGATGGTCCATTTCGGTACATAAGATAAGATCGTTGACCACACCCTCCATCCATCCTCCCTTCTCTGTAAAATCAAACCACAGGTATTCCCGGCTTATTGTGTCCTGTTTACCCATAAAAATTCCGTGATTTTGGCAGGATATGCAATAGAACACTTTCTTGCCTGATGGTTAACGACCACTTTTGATTTGCGAGGAATATGATCCACACAGCAAAAAAACGACCCTGCCATGAGCACAGAATCGTTCTGAAATTCATACCGTATTTATTTTTCGCTTACACAATTCGGGTTACATGCTGTGCCTTATCATCCAGTAAAGTGGCCGCGTCCGCGATCGTTTTGAAATCATTTAACGCAATCTCAATTCTTTCGTGACTTTGTTGCACGTAGTCCTCTACCTTTTTCGTACCATTGGTAATATTGGTAATCTCTTTGGTGATGCCTGTTACACTGTCTCGAATCTCATTAATTGAATTCTCCACCATGGCTGACAGCTTGCGCACTTCTTTCGCCACAATATCGAATCCTCGGCCGAACTCTCCTGCATGTGCAGCCTCAATCGCTGCATTGAGCGCGAGTAATTGTGTCTGAGAAGAGATTTCCCGAATCGTTCGCACCACACCTTGAATGGAGCCAGCCTGTTCTTGCAGATGCGTTAGTGTAGACTGGTTAGCTGCAGATACTTCGGAGATATAAGAAACGCTAGACATTAGCTCATGGCTTCGGCCAATTCCGGCACCTGCCTGCTCATTCAGTTCTTGAGATAGCGCCTTCAATTCCTGAACAACGGCTGTAATGTTATTTTGGCGATTCGTAATATCCGTAGCCATCTTGCAAACGCCAAGTACCTTCTGATTCGACGCATCAAACACGGGCATATATGTAGCTTCGAGCCATACCGATTGGCCTTTGGCATCCATACGCTCAATCTTGTCCTGAAAGCTGTTTCCAGCCAAAATACTTCTCCAGAACTCCTCATATGCCGGACTATCTGTAAATGTTCCAAAGCATAATTGCCGATGCTGCATTCCATACATCTCTTCCTTGGTATACCCCATTCTTGAAGCAAATACATCGTTCACGTATGTAACCCTGCGGTTTAAGTCGAAGCGAATAATCGCCAAACTTTTCTCCATCGCCTTGACCACTAAATCGTCCGTCACCTGATCTTGCCGCCCCGTCTCCAATAAAGACATCCAAATCCCCCACAATCCGTCCCATAGTCAATAAAGTGTTGCATTTAATTACTTCATGCCGTTCATGATAGATGCATTCATGCGATGCGTTGACTCCTAGTAATGATACCCGAATTCAGGACTTATGGATCACTAATTTGCACGAATCCCAAAAAATATTTTTTTGTGTACATACAACCTTCATACTCTGGGTCATTATTCACAATCTGTGGGGATATAGAGCAACATAAAAAGCAAGTTATGGGTAATCATAACTTGCTTTTTTCTGGCGACTTTATTCTATATAAGTTGAACTAAAAAAACTTAGAAATCATGTACCGTTACACATAACTGAATGATAACACCAAACGGATCACGGACAATCCCGTAGCCGGGACTAAATTCATTCCTTCCATAAGGCACAAGCACCTTCACCCCTTCATGTTGCGTCAACGCCTCGTATAGTCCATCCATTTGGCTTTGATCCTGAGATTGAATGCACAGCGATGTACTGTTTCCCAGTTCCCAAGGTCTCTCCACATCCATCGCTTCCTCCGCAATCATGATTTTGTTCGCTCCGATCTTCAGCACGGAATGGGTGATGTACTCATCCTGGCCGTCAGGATACGTGAAATCGGGACTCATCTGCTTCATTTCTTTGTAGCTTTTTCGGAATAATACTTTCGCACCCAACGTTTTTTCGTAAAATGTAATTGCTTCTGCCGCTTCTCCGTTCATCGAGAGAAAGGGGATAACTTCAACATTCATGTGACTTGCCTCCTTCATTTGTCTGTCTTACACTTATTACTATAACGACTAAAGGTGCCAATAGATGACACCATTGAGAGGAGGAGATGCCAACAAATGAAAAAGACTGAACGTCTACACCATATGCTTCGCTTTATTAATCAAAAACAGCACTTCACTCTACCTGATCTCATGCAAGAGTTTCAAATATCCAAACGAACCGCATTACGCGATATTGCGTCTTTGGAAGAGATGGGTGCGCCCATTTATGCGGAGTATGGACGTTACGGCGGTTATCGTCTGCTCCAGCAGATGCAACTGCCTCCGATCTCTTTTAATACCGATGAGCTTCATGCCCTGTACTTCGCTATGCAGGCTCTCCGTAGCTTCACCAGTTTGCCTTTTCGAACCACATTTGAATCTGTTCATAAGAAATTTATGGCAGCATTATCAGACAGACAGCAAGAAAACATTCATAACATGCAACAGCGTGTCGCTTTTAAACATACCGAACAGATCAAAGACAGTGCTCATCTGGAGCTTCTATTAAATGCCGCAGTACAGCAGATCGTTATTCAAATTACGTATCATGACAAAAACAGGAGTGCGGCGGAGCAGAGTAAAGTCGCAGTTTCTATTGAGAACAAAGAGCCTACGAAAGAGAATCTGGAAGATTACCATGATCAGTCAGAAGCAGTTTCCAAAACAAAAACCAGCACCCGTATTATACAGCCCATTGCGCTATATTCTATTAAAGGGTACTGGTATTGCCAGTCATACGATCTGAAGAAAAAAGCATACCGTGTATTTCGCTGTGATCGAATCATTTCGGCTGTATTAACGGAGATCGAACCTGTCGCACACCTTGCTGACATACATAGTGAACATCTCCGTTCCCTATGGAAACCTTCCGAACAAGCTATCTCATTTCAATGCAAAATCAGTGAGGCGGGCATGGATCAATTTCAGCAAAATCACTACCCCTCCATGCGCCTTGAAGAACAAGCCGGATTCTATCTGCTCGTCGGAACCTATGAACCTCATGAACTGGAGTTCATTGTGAGCTACCTTGCAGGGTACGGTACTTCCATTAAGATTGTGGAGCCTGAGATGTTGAAGGAATCGTTGAGACAATACTATTTAAATTTGTTGGAGTGGATTTGATGCTAATAAAAAATACCCGGTAGAGTGCATACCGAGAAAAAATACGGCATACACCCAAGCCGGGTATAAGATTAGAACATAATATCAATGGCCTCTATCTCGTCTTGTTCCTGTTCGAATTGACCGTTCAGGGAAATATCCTTCAGCAACATCGAAGGCTGTTCGCCAATCTGGCTGATGATTCCGAGCAGATCCTGAGCGAAATTATCGATCAGATTGCGTGTAAACAACTTGGTCGCATATTCAAACTGCCCGGTCATCCCCTCATCTAGCATCGAAATGACCAAAGTCAGATCGAATTGAGCAACTGTATGCTTTTCCGGATAAGATTCGATCTGGATCTCTCCGAAGTTTTGAACGTTATCTTCCTTCGTTTCCAGGGCAAACATGACATCGAATACAGGATTGCGGCTTAGATCTCGCGGTACCTGAAGTTTCTTCACAAGCTCCTCAAACGGATAATCCTGGTGATCGTAAGCCCCCAGCATCGTTTCTTTGACTTCGTTCAAGTAAGCAAGGAATGTCTTCTCCCCCGAAGGATAATGGCGAATGGCCAACGTGTTGACAAACATTCCGATAAGTGGCTCCAAGTCGGTATGTGTGCGACCCGAAACCGGCGTGCCTACAATGAAGTCTTCTTGCCCCGAGTACTTGCTGAGCAGGATAGAATAGGCCGCAGATAAGACCATATAAAGAGTAGCACCGTTCTGACTGGCGATGCGTTCCAAGCTTTCCGTCATCTGCTGGTCGATATTGAAAGGCAGCACATCTCCCTCAAAGCTGCGATTGACAGGTCTGACAAAATCCGTAGGCAGTTCAAGCGTCGGCAGTTCTCCTTCCAGCACGTCCAGCCAATAGGATTCCTGACGTTTCAGCTGTTCTTTTACAGGCTCAGACTGTTGCCAAGCGGCATATTCCTTGTATTGAATTCGAAGCGGTTCAAGAGTCTCGCCGTTATACAGGCGTAAGAGTTCTTCGACGAATATGCCCATCGACATGCCATCCGTGATGATATGATGGATGTCCAGCATAAGCAAGTGCCGTTCCGCTTCCCATTCAACTAAGCCCACACGTAACAGCGGCGGCCGCTCCAAATCAAAGACTCGCACAAATCCGTCTGCGATATTTCTCGTTTCACTTTCTGTCGCTTTGGTATACTCGACGGCAAACTCCAAGTTCGGATAAATTCGTTGTACGGGTTCACCGTCCACCATTTCGAAGCCAGTTCGCAAAACTTCATGACGAGCGATTAATCCTTTGAGCGCGGACTCGAATTGATTCCGTTCCAAACGCCCGACGAGAACCGTCATGCCGGACATGTTGTAACTAAGCTCCGCGCCCTCCATCTGTTGCTGGATGTACAACCGTTTTTGCACGGAGGAGAGCGGATAGTAATCCTTCTGATCCAGCACCGGAATGGATCGGTGTTCCTGCCACTCCAATTGACTGATTAATTCAGCCATCGATTCAACCGTCGAGTGTCGGAACACATCGCGCAGCGGCAAGTCTACACTCAATTCCTTGTGCACCTTACTAACCAGCATTGTCGCCCGTAAGGAGTGCCCGCCAAGATCAAAGAAGTTATCCGTTACACCTATTGTTATTAGTCCGAGCACGTCCTGCCAGATGGCGACCAGTTTCGCCTCTAGCTTGGTTCGCGGCGCCACGTATTCGCTTCCTCCTCCAGCTCCTTCTTCTGGCGCTGGCAACGCCTTCCAGTCAACTTTCCCATTCGGCGTTAGTGGCAAGTTTTCCAATTCTACAAAGTACGATGGGATCATGTAACCTGGCAACTCCTGGGCCAGCGCGCCGCGCAGATCTTTCACTACCAGATCCATTCCCGTGTCCACTGTGTAATATGCACATAGAACTTTCTGTCCATTTGCGTCATTTCGAACCAGCGCCACGGTTTCGCGCACGCCTTCCACCTGTAGCAACTTCGCTTCGACTTCGCCTGTTTCGATCCGGTAACCCCGGATTTTTGCCTGGTTGTCCATCCGACCGATAAAGTCCACGTTGCCGTCTTTTGTCCATCTCGCCAAGTCTCCCGTGCGATATAAACGCTCACCTGCTGAGAACGGGCTGTCTACGAACTTTTCTTCCGTCAGCTCTGGACGGTTCAAGTATCCGCGCGCGACCCCAACTCCGCCAATAACCAGTTCGCCCAGCACCCCGACAGGCACCGGATTCAGGTGCGCATCTACAATGTAAAACTTCGCATTTAACCATGCTTTTCCGATAGGCACATGCCCCGTCTCGGGAAGCATTTCCAGTGACTCGTCGTAGAAACTGGAATCAATTGCCGCTTCCGTTACGCCATAAGCGTTGATGATTCGGAATTGCGAGCCAAATCGTTCCTGCAAGGTTCGATAATCGGCTACGCTGCAGCTGTCTGAACTTGTAATGAGCAGTTCCATCTGACTCATATCCAGCTGATTTTCATGCACATATTCCATAAACGGCACAATTAACGCTGGCGTCGATTCAAAAAGGGTCACCCGCTCTTGCTCGATCCAGTGGTGCAGACGCGACGGGTCAATCCGATCGTCCTTCGGCACAATGACCATCGTGCCTCCGTTGTACAGCGTGCGTGCGATATCACCCACGAACACGTCAAACGAGAAGCTGGCCAGCTGCAATAGCCGTACCGGGAACTGATCTAATCGGTATTCCCGTCGGTATCCTGCCGCCGTATTCACCAGGCTGCGGTGCTCGATCATAACGCCTTTAGGCTGTCCTGTCGTTCCCGACGTGTAGATTACATAGGCCAGATCCTCTGGACGGGCTTCGTGGAAGCTGTCCATACCAGAACTTATCGGCGCATTTGCCCGCTCCTCGCTGTACGATGCTTCGTCGTCGAGGTACAGCACTGCCGACAAAGCCAGTTCCTCTTCAACGAGCCAAGCTTCGGCACGTTCTTGAAGTGGTTTCTGGGTGAGTAGTACCTTTGCCCCACTGTCTTCCAGCATGAACCGCACACGGTCTGCCGGGTAATCCGGGTCGAGCGGTACATACGCGCCGCCTGCTTTCCAGACAGCCAGCACGGCTACCAGCAAATCCACCGAACGTTCGGCGAGAATGCCGACGATGGATTCACGGCCGATGCCGCTTGCACGCAGTGTAGCGGCCAAACGGTTCGCCCGCTCATTCAGCTCCGCATACGTTAGACGGTCGTTCTCGTACACAACGGCCTCCGATTCAGGCGCTTGTTGCGCCTGTTCCTCGAACAGACGGTGGAACGTAGCTGCAGGAGCAGCTTCCACTTCTGAAAGCGCCGGGTTAAACGCGCAGAGAATTTGTTCTTTTTCCACAGTGGTTAAGATATCCAATTCAGCAATGGTCCCTGACGGGTTACGGAGAATGGATTCGAGCAGTTGCAAGTAATGAGATGCCATTTTCTCCACCGTTTCGGTTTTATAAAGAGCTGTGGCATATTCAAACAGATATTCCAACCCTTCCTCAATCTCCGTCACGTCTAAACTTAGATCGAATTTAGAAATAATCTCTTCGCTGGCGTACGTCGATAAGCGGAGTCCAGGAAGCTGGATTTCCAAATTCTCTGTATTCTGCAAAGCAAACATCGTATCAAACAACGGATTACGGCTTAGGTCCCGAGCCACACTCACCTTATCTACCAGTTCTTCAAACGGATAATTCTGATGTTCAAAAGCACCCAGGGTGGTCTCCTTGATTTCCTTCAAATAGTCAAGGAACGTCTTATCGGCAGCCGGATAACTGCGAATAGCCAAAGTATTAACGAACATGCCGATCAATGGCTGAACGTCACTATGATTTCTTCCCGCAATCGGTGTACCGACGACCACGTCTTCTTGTCCTGTGTATTTCTGCAACAATATCGTATATCCAGCAAGTAGAACCATGTAAAGTGTTGCACCGTTCTCGGATGCAAGTCGTTTCAGACCCTCGCTTTGCTCGCTATTCATAAACAATTGAAGTGTACGTCCCTCGTAACGCTGCATTGTCGGGCGCGGATAGTCAGTCGGCAATTCCAAAACCGGCAGTTCTCCGCGGAACATGTCCAGCCAGTAGGCTTCTTGCTTAGCAAGCTGCGCCTTCTGCTCGTTTGATTGTTGCCATACCGCGTAATCTTTGTACTGAATGCGGAGCGGATCAAGCGACTTACCGCTGTACAAATGTACGAATTCTTCGATTAGTACGTCTATTGAGACACCGTCAGATACGATATGATGCGTATCAAACATCAGAATATGCCGGTCCGGCGCCAGTTCGGCAAGACCTACACGCAGCAGTGGCGGCTTCGCAAGATCAAACGGACGAACGAATTGGCGCACCGTCTCTTCCGCTTGATCTCCGCTGATCTGCACATATTCCACATCGAAGACGACTTCATCATAAATCTGCTGAATCGCTTCGCCTTTTATCATCTCAAAGCCAGTACGCAGCGTTTCATGACGAGCTACGAGTTCACGGAATGTTTCCGCAAACCGCTGTCGGTCAAGCTCACCTTCGAGCAACATAGCTCCCGGTATGTTGTAACTCAGCTCGGCTCCTTCCAGCTGGTTCAAAATATAAAGACGTTTCTGAGCGGAAGAGAGCGGATAATACGCGCTCGGTTCCGCAACCGGAATAGCTGTGAACGAGCCGTTCTCCAGCTTCTCCATAGCCTTGGCCATTTCCTCAACCGTGGAGTAGCGGAATACGTCGCGAAGCGGGAATTGTACGCCTAGCTCTTTATGCATTTTGCTGACTAGCGTTGTCGCCCGCAGAGAGTGTCCGCCCAGATCGAAGAAATTGTCAGTTACGCCCACTGCTTTCTCCCGCACAAGCACATCTTGCCAGATAACAGCCAGCTTGGCCTCCAGTTCGGTGCGCGGAGCCACATATTCACGACCTCCATCTGCTCCCGTCTCTGGTGCCGGCAGTGCCTTCCGGTCGATTTTTCCATTCGGCGTCAGAGGCAGGTGCTCCATTTCTACGAAGTATGACGGAACCATGTACCCCGGCAACTCGCTTGAGATGGCTCGTTTCAGGTCTGCTACGGTTAAGCCTTCTTCCGCAGTATAATAGGCGCACAACGCTTTCTGACCTTCTTGATCTTCCCTTACTACAACGACGGTTTCCTTCACGCCCGTTGCACGCAGCAACTTTGCTTCGACTTCGCCTGTTTCAATCCGGTAACCCCGGATTTTTGCCTGGTTGTCCATCCGACCAATGAAATCCACGTTGCCGTCTTTCGTCCATCTTGCCAAGTCTCCCGTGCGATACAAACGCTCACCTGCTGAGAACGGGCTGTCTACGAACTTCTCTTCCGTCAGCTCTGGACGGTTCAGGTATCCGTGCGCGACCCCAATCCCGCCAATAACCAGTTCGCCCAGCACCCCGACAGGCACCGGATTCAGGTGTGCATCCACAATGTAAAACTTCGCATTTAGCCATGCTTTTCCGATAGGCACATGCCCCGTCTCGGGAAGCATTTCCAGTGACTCGTCGTAGAAACTGGAATCAATTGCCGCTTCCGTTACACCATAAGCATTGATAATTCTGAATTGCGAGCCAAATCGTTCCTGCAAGGTTCGATAATCTGCTACGCTGCAGCTGTCCGAACTTGTGATAAGCAGCTCCATCCCGCTCATATTCAGCCCCTGCTCATGCACATATTCCATAAATGGCACAATCAGCGCTGGCGTCGATTCAAAAATAGTGACCTGCTCTTGCTCAATCCAGTGGTGCAGACGAGACGGATCGATCCGGTCATCCTTCGGCACAATGACCATCGTGCCTCCGTTATACAGCGTGCGCGCAATATCGCCCACGAACACGTCAAACGAGAAGCTGGCAAGCTGCAATAACCGCACCGGGAACTGATCTAATCGATATTCCCTCCGGTATCCTGCCGCCGTATTCACCAGACTGCGGTGCTCGATCATAACGCCTTTAGGCTGCCCTGTCGTTCCCGACGTGTAGATTACGTAGGCCAGATCCTCTGGTCGGGCTTCGTGGAAATCATCCATGCCAGAACTCATCGGCGTATTGGCCTGCTCTTCGCTGTACGATGCTTCGTCATCGAGATACAACACTGCAGACAACGCTAGTTCCTCTTCACCCAGCCATGTTTCAGCACGCTCTCGCAGTGGCGTTTGCGTTAATAGTACCTTTGCTCCACTGTCTTCGAGCATGAACCGCACACGGTCTGCCGGGTAATCCGGATCGAGCGGTACATACGCGCCGCCTGCTTTCCAGACAGCGAGCACGGCTACCAGCAAATCCACCGAACGTTCGGCAAGAATGCCGACGATGGATTCACGACCGATGCCACTTGCACGTAGCGTAGTCGCCAAACGGTTTGCCCGCTCGTTTATCTCCGCATACGTCAGACGGTCGTTCTCGTACACGACGGCCTCCGATTCAGGCACGCGCTGCGCCTGTTCCTCAAACAGACGGTGGAAGGCAAGCGCAGGAGCCGTTTCTGCTTCCAGTTGCGCTGGATTAAAGCCACCGAGAATTTGTTCCTTTTCTGCCGCTGTCAGCAGTTCCAACTGATTCACACGGATGTTCGGATTAGCCGCGACCTGCTCCAGTGCCCGGGCAAAATGACCGTGGATCGACCTGATATCTTCTTCTCTGAAGGTCAGTGCATTGTACGTAAACCGCAGCCAAATATGCTCTTCCGGAATGACAGTAATGTCCAGGTCGTAATTCGTTTGCTCCGGTGACTGGATATTAGCGATTTTAAGCGCTTCTTTGTCCCCGCCAACAACCTGCTCAATCTGTTCCTCCATCGGATAATTTTCAAAGACCATGATATGGTTAATCAAGTCGCGCTTTTGCTTACTCAGCGACTGAATTTCGAACAACGGATATGTCTCATAAGCTCCCGATGTCAGTGCCTGATCCTGAGTATTTCTCAAAATATTAGCTACCGTTTCCGATGCTTTGCTTTGAATACGAACCGGAATGGTATTAATAAATAAGCCAATCATACTTTCGATGCCTGGAATTTCAGCCGGACGACCGGATACGACCGAGCCGAATACGATATCCTCACTGTTGTTGTATATTTGCAGAACCAATCCCCATACGGTTTGCATGAACGTATTAAGCGTCACCTGCTGCTGGCGTGCCACCCGTTCGATTTTCCCGGTCAATTCCTTGCTGAGTTCCACATCCATTTCAGCCATCTCAAAAGCATGCTGATTCAGCTTCATTTTTTCCTGAGGCAGTTTGGTCTGCTCGTCGTAACCCTTCAAATACTCGGACCAGTAATGTGAAGCTTGCGCAACATCTTGCATTTCCAGCCATTCGATATACTTGGAGTACGAAGTAACCGGTGGAAGCTCCAGCTTCCGATTCTCTTGCAACGCGAAGTAGGTTTCGAACACTTCCTTGATCATAAAAGACATGCACCAGCCGTCCATCAAAATATGATGGTGACTCCAGATCACGTGGTAGGACTCATCGTCTGTACGCAAAACGGTAACGCGCATCAGTGAGCCTTGAGCCAAATCGAACTTGTTCGCTTTATCCGCGCTAACGAAATCGGCTATGGTCTTCTCCATGTCTTCACCGCTTACCGAGCGAATATCTTCAAAGTACACTTCACACTTTCGCTCACGGAATACCACTTGAATCGGCTCGTCTCTCCAGCCCGTAATAAAGTTGGTCCGCAATGCCTCATTCCGTTGCACCAACGTATCCAATCCTTTAGCAAAGGCTTCGACATTCAAGCTTCCGTACAGATCGAAGGTCACCTGTTCGAAGTACGCTTCCGAATCAGCATCCAGCAGGCTGTGGAACAACATTCCTTTTTGCAGTGGAGTCAGGATATACACATTCTCCAGTTCGCCAATCGCCGCCGTCTGTTCAGCTAACTGATTTAATTCCTCCACTGTCACATCTTGAAGCAGTACATCACTAGGTGTAAGCTCTGGTCGCTCTTTCGAAACACAATGAAGAATGACTTCGCGTAAACTCGATTGAAGCAAGGTGCCTAATTTCTCTATCGTTTCCCGTTTATACTGGGTCTCCCCGTAACGAATCGTGAATTCCAGCATGCCTTCTGACACCATACCATTGATATCGAGGACAAAATCCATCACTGCATTCGGGCTTGAATCCGCGCCCGCACTGAATGGAGACGGCTGCACCCCGTTGCTTTCGACATCCTGGTCGAACTGACCCAAATAGTTAAAGCTGATCTCTGGTTCCAAAGTAAAGGCCTCACCGTCACGCGGTGCCGACAAATAACGCAGGATGCCATAACCGATTCCTTTGTTCGGAATACGGCGCAAGCTTTCTTTCACCTGTTTTACCTGATGACCGAGAGCCTGAACATGACTCAGCTCCAGTACAACAGGGAATTGACTTGTAAACCAGCCTACTGTACGTGTAATGTCCACATCTGGCAAAAGTTCTTCCCGGCCGTGACCCTCGAGATTCACCAGCACACGTTCCTGACCGCTCCAAGCTTGTACCGCAAGGCCAAGCGCAGTCAGCAACAGATCGTTCATTTCCGTATGGTATGCACGGTGTGCCTGCTTCATCAGCTGTTCCGTTTCCTCTGCCGACCAGCGAACAGTCACAAGCCCACTGTCCTTCAGCTTCGATCTGCCTTGTTCAAAATCTTTCGGAAGCGATTCATAGGTCAATTGCTCGACTTGTTGCCAGTACGCTCTTTCGCTATCTATTGCCGAGCTGTTGGCATAATCAGCAAGTTGTTTTGCCCACGTTTGGAATGAATCCGTTTTGAGCGGTAGACGAATTGGCTGTCCTTGCATAGCCTGCTCATAGCCAGTAGCCAAATCCTCAAGCAGAATCCGCCAGGATACACCGTCTACAACCAGATGATGAATCGCAATGAGCAGATGATCGCCGTCGTCACAGCGGAACAAACCGAGCTTCACCAAGGGGCCGTTTTCCAGATCGATGCTTGCTTGAATGTCATTCGCCTTAGCCTCTACCGTTTCTTTAACGTCGCGGACTCCCTTGAGATCGATAACTTCCAGATCGAACAGCGCTTCATTCTCCAGGGCGCTTCGGTTCCAAGCTGTATAACCGTTCTCGCTTTGACGGTAAACCGTGCGGAGAGCGTCGTGATGCGCAACAAGCTGATGCATCGCATGGCGTAATGCTTCTTCGTCAAAACCTTGCTTGGAAAATTGCATGAACGCCTGGTTGCTATGATGCACGTCAGCCGGATTTTGTCCAAAGAACCAGTGCTGAATCGGAGTTAAGATCACCTCACCCGTTACTTCGGCTTGGCTAGCCGTTTTTTCCACCGTTTGCAGTCTTAAGCTAAGGGCAGAAATTGTCGGGTAATGGAACAAATCTTTCATGACCAACTTGTAGCCCGTTTGCAAAAGACGGGACGATACCTGCAAGGCCTTGATCGAATCACCGCCGAGCGCAAAGAAATTGTCCTTTGTGCCGACCTGATCCACACCAAGTACAGACTGCCATACTAACGCAAGTGCTTGCTCGGCATTAGTACGTGGTGCCGTGTATGCAACCTCGGCGCGAATACTCCCTTCCGGCACAGGTAACGCTTTGCGGTCTACCTTCCCGTTCGGCGTAAGCGGCATCTGATCCAGACGCATCATACGCGCAGGCACCATATGGGAAGGCAGGGCTGTGTCCAGATGAGCCACCAGTCTTTCCAAATCGAAACTTGATTCGGCTACGACATACGCGCACAAATATTTCTGCCCCCGCTCATCCATCCGATCCATGACAAGCGCTTGACGTACACCAGCCACATTATTCATGGCTGCTTCAATCTCACCAAGCTCGATCCGGTAACCGCGAATTTTCACCTGGTTGTCGATCCGACCGATGAAATCTACGTTGCCATCCGGCATCCAGCGGGCCAGGTCACCCGTCCGGTACAACCGCTCCCCAGCGGTGAACGGGCTATCTACGAATTTTTCCGCCGTCAAATCCGGACGGTTCAAATAACCGCGGGCTACACCCACACCGCCAATAACAAGCTCACCGAGTACGCCGATTGGCACCGGCTTCAGATTCGCATCCACGATATAGAACTTGGCATTCAGCCACGCCATCCCGATCGGCACACTCCCCGTCTTTGGCAGTTTCTCCATCGGCTCATCATAGAAGCTGGAGTCAATCGCGGCTTCCGTTACGCCGTAGCTGTTAATAATACGGAACTGCGATCCGAAGCGCTCCTGCAAAGTACGGTAATCTGCTACGCTACACGCATCGGAACTTGTGATCAGTAACTGCATCGAACTGATATCGAGACCTCCGGCATACACATGTTCCATAAACGGTATGATTAACGCCGGAGTCGATTCAAACACCGTTATGGCATAGTCACGAATCCAGCCGTACAGCCGGCTTGGATCAATTCGGTCATCCTTCGGTACGATGACCATGGTGCCGCCATTATACAGCGTGCGCGCTATATCGCCGACGAACACGTCGAACGAAAAGCTCGCGAGCTGTAATAACCGGATCGGAAACTGATCTAGACGGTATTCCCTCCGGTAGCCAGATGCCGTGTTCACCAAACTACGGTGTTCCACTGCCACGCCCTTCGGTTGGCCTGTTGTACCTGAGGTGTAAATGACGTAAGCCAAATCACCCGCCTTGTTCACATTTGCAGGATTGGATGCCGGATCTGCTACTTGTGTGCTCTTCTCAGCTTCTGCTGTGGCAGAGGTTTCGGCAGCAGCCAATTCCACTTCCGCCTGCAACGCAGCTCTCTCTTCAGCGCATGCTTCACCCCAAGCTTGTGTACCTACAGCCCCATTTTCCCCTGCAAGTCCGTACGTTGTCTCGTCATCAAGCGCAAGCACCGTTTGCAGCATCAGATTTGTATCAGTACGCCAGACTTCTGTTTGCTCCAGCAGGCAAGTCTGCGTGAGCAGGACAGATGCACCACTGTCCGCGAGCATATACTCAATTCGTTCCGCGGGGTAATCCGGGTCAAGCGGTACATAAGCGCCGCCTGCCTTCCATACGGCAAGCACCCCAATCAATAGCTCCGTGGAACGACCAGCCAAAATGCCAACCACCTGCTCAGGCTTCACTCCGTGCGTCCGCAGTATATATGCCAAACGGTTCGCTTTGGCGTTCAGCTCCGCATATGTCAGCTTGCTATCTTCGTAGACAACGGCCAGTGCTTCTGGCGTACGCTCCGCCTGTTGCTCAAATCGCTCGTGGAATGTTCTCTCCCGCCAAGCTTCATGTGCCTCCATATCTGTGCCCTCTTCCTCTTCGGAGGATTGTTTCGCGAGAGCCAGAGACGACACGTCAAACCCAACCAGCAAATCATGCTTTTCGTCATCCGTCAGGAAATCCAGATCCGCAATCCGTGCTCCAGGCTGAGCCAGAATCGACTCCAGAAGATGCTCGTAATGCCCTGCCAGCCGTACGATCGTTTCAGGTCTGAATAGCGAGGTAGCATACTCAATCTTGCAAACCAGTTCTCTCCCCGCTTCCACGATATCCAAGCTAAGATCAAACTTTGCTGTCTTCTCCTCGATGTCGAATAGCGCCCATTGCAAACCTTCCATCTTTAAATCCAAGCTCTCGTGCTTTTGTAAAGAAAACATCGTATCAAACAGCGGATTCCGGCTCAAATCCCGGTTCACCTGAAGTACTTCCACCAGTTCCTCAAACGGATAGTCCTGATGCTCATAGGCCCCAAGCGTTGTTTCCTTCACTTCCTGCAAGTATTCCATGAACGTCCGCTCTGCCGCTGGACCCAAACGAAGAGCCAACGTGTTGACAAACATGCCGATAATCGGTTGCAGGTCGGCGTGTGAACGGGCGGCAATCGGCGTGCCGACTACGATATCCTCCTGTCCCGCATATTTATGAAGCAATACGGAGTATGCGGCCAGCAAAAGCATGTACAGCGTTGAGCCCGTATCACCTGCAAGACGTTTAAGGGCTTCACTTTTGGCTTCATCCAGTGTAAACGTGAGCGTTTGACCGTCAAACTGCTGAACAGCTGGACGCGAGAAGTCAGATGGTAGCTCAAGAACCGGAAGCTCGGAGCTAAATACCCCACGCCAGTATTCCTCCTGTTGCTCAACGCGCTGTCGCTGCTCCTCGGATTGTTGCCAAACGGAATAATCCTTGTATTGAATATGCATCTCCGGTAACTCTTCCCCATTGTAAAGTCGCACGAATTCACGCAGTAGTACGTCCATGGAAAGGCCGTCGGAACCAATATGATGAATATCCAGTGCGAGCAGGAACTGCTCTTCTCCCAGTTCGATCAGCAGGGCACGTAGCAAAGGCGGCGCGCTCAAGTCAAAAGGCTGAATGAAGCCTTCAAGAATGGACGCAATCTGATCTTCACTGGCTTGAAGCTTCTCGATCTTGAAAGCGACATGTGGATGGATACGTTGAACCGGCTCTCCATTTACAATTTCAAAACCGGTGCGTAACATATCATGACGGGCCATCAACGTATCCAGTGCTCTTTCCACTCTGGCTTCATCCAGAACACCTTCTAATCGCAAGGCGCTTGGGAGGTTGTAATTCAGCTCCAAGCTATCCAGTTGGTTCAGGACATACAACCTTTTTTGCGCAGAAGAAACCGGATAGTATGCTTTGTCCTCCGCTTTGGGAATGGAAGTATGTTTCGTTACTTCTAAGCTGGCAATAGCCTCGGCCATCGCCCCTACCGTCATATAGCGGAATACATCCCGTAACGGGAGTTCGACGTTCATCTCCTTCCTGATTTTGCTGACAAGGTTTATTGCCCGCAAGGAGTGGCCTCCGAGCTCGAAGAAATTGTTCAGGACTCCAATGCCAGAATAGCCCAGCACTTCCTCCCAAATTTTCACGAGTTGAGCCTCCAACTGGTTACGCGGTGCTACGTATTCAACGCCTGTTTCCATGCCACCTTGTGGCTCAGGCAATGATTTGCGATCGACTTTACCGTTGGACGTCAGCGGCATACGCTCCAGCTGCACGAAGTATGACGGGATCATATATCCCGGCATTTCCTCCGCCAACGCAGTTCTCATGGCACTGACTGTCAGCGTACGATCCGCCACAAAGTAAGCGACAAGCGCCTTCTCACCTCCGCTGTCCTCACGAGCGAGCACCACTGCCTCTTCCACGCCCTCTACATTTAGAAGCTGAGTCTCGATTTCGTCCAGCTCAATCCGATAACCGCGGATTTTCACCTGATGGTCGATCCGGCCTAGATATTCGATGTTGCCATCCGGTAGCCAGGCCGCCAAATCACCCGAGCGATACAGTTTCTCTCCCTCCGCAAAAGGAGAATCGACGAACTTCTCCGCTGTCAGATCCGGACGGTTCAGATATCCTCTGGCTAACCCTTCCCCAGCCACATACATTTCGCCGGACACGCCAATCGGCACAGGACGGCGATTTTCATCCAGAACGTATACGCTCAGCGTAGGGATCGGTTTACCGATATTACTTTTGGCTGCCTCTATCTCGACCCACGTAATTTCCTTATACGTCACATGAACCGTTGTCTCCGTAATACCATACATGTTGATCAGCTTCGTATCAGGGTATTTCGTCTTGTAGCCCTTGAGCAACAATGGACTAAGCGCTTCTCCCCCAAAAATGACGTTGCGAATCCGCAGATCATATGCATGATCCGTCAATACCTCCCGCAACAGTTGATAAAAATACGTTGGCGTCTGGTTCAGAATGGTGACTTGTTCGCGGCCTAACAGTGCCAGGAAATCGGCTGGATTTTTCGCTGTGAGCGGTGGTACAATGACCAACTTACCTCCGTACAGTAGTGCTCCGTACATTTCCCAGACAGAGAAGTCAAAGCAGAACGAATGGAACAACGTCCACGTATCAGACGGTCCAAAGTCGAACAGGTTTTTGTCATTAAACAGGAGGCGCACAACGTTTTTATGCTCGATCAACGTTCCTTTCGGTTTGCCCGTCGTTCCCGATGTGTAGATGACATAGGCCAGATTGCCCGGGCCAGAGATCGGTTCCAAGTTCGAGACATCCAGCGCACTTCCCAAGTCCGCTTTGCCATCTCCCCAAACAAAATCATCCAATTCAAGCCGAGTTCCAGCGAAGTCCGTCTTCTCATGCAATTTCTTTTGAATCAGCAATAATGGTGCACCGGAATCCTCGATCATGAAACGAATACGCTCTTCCGGATAGTCGGGATCGACAGGAACGTAAGCTCCGCCCGCTTTGAGAATCGCCAGAATGCCGACGACCATATCAAGCGAACGTTCGGCCAAAATGGCCACCAACTGATCCGCTTCGACTCCGGTCTCCCTCAGTTTTCGTGCGAGGCGATTCGATTGTTCATTTAACTCGCGGTAGGTCAATTGCTTCTCATTCATAACAGCCGCCACGTTATTCGGGTATAGCTCTGCTTGTTCTTCGAACAGTCCGTGAATGGTTTGCTGACGTGGGTAGTCCGCCTCCGAATCGTTAAACCCGTGCATCAGCTCGTGGATTTCCTCACCCGTAAGCATCTCCAGTGATGCAATGTCCCTGTCCGGTGCTGCTACGATGGTTTCGAGCAACTTGTCATAATGTCTGGCGAACCGCTCCGCAGTTTCCTGTTTGTACAGAGCCGTAGCGTACTCCAACCGACATTCAAGCTGACCATCCAGCTCCGAAATATCTAGTAGCAACTCGAACTTGGATGTTCGGTTTTCCAGCGGATAAAAAGATTGTTCAAGCCCCTCGATGACAATTTGCTCGTTCTCCGTATTTTGCAGGGAGAAGAACGTATCAAAGAGCGGATTCCGGCCAGTCGCGCGCGCAATGTGCAGACTCTCCACCAAGTCTTCGAACAAATAATTTTGATTTTCAAAAGCCCCAAGTGTGATGTCCTTAACTTCATCAAGGTAGGAAAGGTAAAGCTTGGAACGCTCTGGACGGCTACGAATGGCCAGTGTGTTGATGAACATTCCCACGATAGGTTGCACTTCTTCTTGCGTTCTTCCAGCAATCGGCGTTCCTACGATCAGATCTTCCTGGCCCGAATATTTATGCATAAGGATGGAGTACGCCGACAGTAGCACCATATACAGGGTCGTTCCCGTCCTTGCCGCAAGTTCTTTCAACTTCTCCGTTCGTTCTTTCCCGATATAAAAAGTCACAGTCCGGCCTTCAAAGCTCTGCACCGCAGCGCGCGGGTGATCCGTCGGTAGCTCCAAAACAGGCAATTCACCCGACAACTGTTCCAGCCAGTACTCCTTCTGCGGCTCAAGCATCAGCCCATAGGCTTCGGAATGTTGCCAAACAGCATAGTCTTTGTATTGAATGTGTAGTGGAGCCAGTGCCTCACTCCGATACAGACGACTGAACTCGTCGAAAAGCAACGCAGTCGAAATGCCATCGGAGACGATATGATGCATATCGAACAACATAATGTGGCGATTCTTGGCGACTTGGATCAGGCCGATACGTAGAAGTGGCGGCTTGGTCAGATCAAACGGGCGATAATAAGCCTCCACCATTTGATCTAATTCCTGCTCGTTCACCTGGAAATAATCCACGGCAAACTGCACCTCATCATAGATGCGCTGCACAAGCTCGCCCTGAACCTGCTCGATCCCGGTGCGCAGCGTCTCATGGCGCTGAATCAGTGCCCGGAATGCTTGCTCGACGCGCGTATGATCCAATGCACCTTCAAGAAGAAGTGCCGCTGACATATTGTAGCTACGCTCGGCTCCATCAAGCTGGCGCAGGATGTACAAACGCTTTTGTTCAGAGGAAACCGGATAATATTCTGCCTCATCTGCCTTTGTAATCTCGTATGTCTCCTGCTTCTTTAAACTACCAATTCTCTGGGCCAACTGTTCAATTGTGGTATAGCGAAAAACGTCCCGCAGTGGCACCTCGACTTGCAGTTCCTTCCGAATCTTGGAAACCAGCGAGGAGGCTCGCAAAGAATGCCCTCCCAGTTCGAAAAAGTCATCTTGAACGCCAACTCGCGCAATACCCAGCACCTGTTGCCAAATGAGCGCAATCCTTGTTTCAAGCCCTGTGCGAGGTGCTATATACTCATGTCCTGCCTCTACCTCTCCGCTCGGTTCAGGCAATGCTTTACGATCAATTTTACCGTTCGGCGTAAGGGGAAGCTTATCGAGTGATACGAATCGAGCCGGGATCATATGGACAGGTAGCTCTTCCTTCAATCGAGACAGCAGATCGCTTATCTGGAAAGAAACATCGCTAGCCACGTAACCACACAAATACTTCTGTCCCTGTTCATCCATACGGTCGATCACTACAGCCTGCTTAATGTCAGGATAACGTAGCAAAGCCGTTTCAATCTCCCCGAGTTCGATTCGGAACCCGCGAATTTTCACCTGGTAATCGATCCGGCCGATGAAGTCCACGTTTCCGTCTTCCAGCCAACGAGCCAAGTCCCCTGTACGGTACAGACGTTCGCCCGGTACAAACGGGCTCTCTACAAACTTCTCAGCGGTTAAGTCGGAACGTTTCCAGTACCCGCGGGCTACCCCAGCACCACCAATAACAAGTTCCCCCGGAACCCCTATAGGCACTGGCTTTAATGCAGCATCAACAATATAAAATCTGGCGTTCAGCCAAGCTTTGCCGATTGGCACATGGCCCGACGTCGGCAGTTTGTCCAACGGTTCATCGTAAAAGCTGCTGTCAATCGCCGCTTCCGTCACTCCATAGCTGTTAATAATGCGGAATTGTCCGCCGAATATTTCCTGTAACAATTGATAGTCGTTAACACTGCAAGCATCCGAGCTGGTAATCAGCAACTGCATGGAGCTAACGTCCAGCTTTTCTTCATAGATATGTTGCATGAACGGCAGAATGAGCGCAGGCGTTGATTCAAATACCGTAATGTTTTGATCCCGAATCCAGCCGTATAATCGGTTTGGATCAATCCGGTCATCCTTCGGCACAATCACCATAGTACCCCCGTTGTACAGCGTGCGTGCGATATCTCCGACGAATACGTCAAACGAGAAACTCGCCAGTTGCAGCAGCCGTACCGGGAACTGATCCAATCGGTACTCAAGGCGGTATGCATCCGCCGTATTTACGAGACTGCCATGCTCAACCATGACACCTTTCGGATGTCCCGTTGTACCCGAGGTGTAAATCACATAAGCCAAGTCTTGCGGAGCACTGTCGACAGAGTCAAATCCCATGCCAACTGCGTCCCCGGTATAAAGCTGCTCATCGTCCATGGCATAAACCGCTTGAAGCTTCAGCCTGTCATCAGCCAGCCAACCTCCGGCCCGCTCCAACAAATGACGGTGCGTAAGCAACACCGATGCCTCGCTGTCGCTTAGCATATACTCGATTCGCTCTGCCGGATAATCAGGATCTAGCGGCACATAGGCTCCGCCCGCTTTCCATACAGCGAGTACCCCTACCAGCAGTTCGACCGAACGTTCCGCCCAGATCCCTGTAATGCTCTCCTTTCCCACACCCTGTTCACGAAGGAGAGAAGCCAGACGTTCGGCCCGCTCGTTCAACTCGCCATACGTCAGCTGTTGATCCATATAGATGACTGCAGGATGATCCGGTATTTCCCTTGCAAACTTTTCAATATATCGATGAAACGCTTGTGCCTCGCTGAGTTCTGCCACTGGCGGGTTGAAAACGTTCAATATGCGATGTCTCTCCTCATCACTGAGCAGAGAAAGTTCACATACCCGTAGTTCGGGTGTCTGAAGAAACTGATCCAGAACCGTTACATACTGTTCCATAATCCGATCAATTTCGGCCTTCTTGAACAGGCCAGTACGGTAAGAAGCATGCAGAATGACATGTCCTTCATTCAGCATATGGTCGAAGCGCAGCAACAAATCGTCCATCTCATGTCTGGCAAAATGAGCCTCCAGGCGTACTTTGATTTCTTCGTACTCCTCAATTTTCAGAGGCAGATATTCCAGAGATGTGCGGAAAAGCTCCGACAGATCGTTGCGTCCATGTTGCTCACGCAAATCCTGGATCAATTGGTTATACGGATATTTCTGATACCGTAGATCCGCCGTATTTTCCTTGGAAACGGTCTGGATCAGGGACATCAGATGAGCGTCTGGATCAAGATGAATCCGTGTGGCCACAGTGCTGACGAACATACCAATGGTTTCTTTTTCCTTTTTGCTGGTACGATTGGCGAAAACCGTGCCGACCGGCACATCGGTGCTGTCAGTCAGCTTGTACAGCAGGGCGTACATGGTGGACAGAAATAACGTATATAAGCTGACCTGATATCGTTCACTGAAGGCCAGAATGCGTTCATACCGGGAACCATCCAAAGTGATGGCGAGTTTATTGGACTCACTGCCAACGGAGAATGATGGCACCGATTTAATGCCCGTCGTTTCAGGCAACGTACTGTACTTTGTCAACCAATATTCCTTGCCTTTTTGATAACGTTGTGATTGCTCATACTCTTGCTCAGCAGAAATATAATCCAAATAGGAGGGAGCCTGATCATTACCTGAGATATCTTTATCTCTGCCATTCTCATTCTCATTCTCTTTGACTTTGCCTTTTACCTTACCTTTGTCTTTGCGCAGTTTCAGATATTTTTCCATCACGGCATGCAACAAAGCATTTACGGACAAACCGTCAGCAATGATATGATTTATCGTCAAATTAAGCCATACCTGACCATTTGCAAAATGAATAATTGTAAATTGGTAAAGGTTTTCGTCAAACACGCTTACCGGTTTTTCGCTTACTTCGTTTACCCATGTATAAAATTGTTCAGTTGTATCTAATTCGAGGTGGCTTATCCTGGCTTGCACATTCTCCAGTTCTTCAAACCACTGTGTTGGATGTTGTAAATCTCCACTAAGACGGATGCGGAAAGCATCATAGGTTTTGACGATTTCACCCGTCGCTTGCTCCAGAAGCGGTGTGTCAATCTCACCCGTAATTTGGTAAGTTGCGGAAAGCATCGTGATGGACGTACCCGGATTCATAATTTCCATAAACCATATTCGGCGCTGGGCTTGCGTTAATCCGTATTGCTTGTTGGTATTTTCTCTCACATCGACACACTCCCGTTTTAGAGATTGTTTGTTAATAAGTTGAATTAAAGGGTTTTACACAGACCACTCCGATGGCAGAATAACCTTCCAATCGCTGTTATCCCCAGATTTTTTTGATCCATTTCTAAAGGGAAAATCCGGTGATAAAGGCGAGCGCTTCGCTTTTCCAGGTTTTTTCTGTCCTCTCCGTTTTTGTGTAAAAAATAGTTCAACTTATATAAATCAGCTAACTGTAAAGCCGGGCGTAATAACCTCCGAGCGCGAGCAGATCCTGATGCCGGCCCCGCTCAACGACTGTCCCTTGGTTCATAACCGTAATCAAATCTGCATGTTCCACGGCGCTGAGACGGTGCGCGATCAGAATAGTCGTACGCCCCTTCATCAGTACGTTCAGAGCCTGCTGTACCCAATGCTGGGATTCGTTATCCAGTGCAGAGGTTGCTTCGTCCAGCAGGAGAATTGGTGCATTCTTAAGAATCGCCCGCGCAATCGCAATGCGTTGCCTTTGTCCGCCTGACAACGATGCGCCTCTCTCTCCAACCGACGTTTGATACTGCTCAGGAAGTTCCTGAATAAAATGATGAGCGTATGCCGCCTTGGCAGCTTCGACAACTTCTTCATCCGTGGCTTCCGGCTTGCCATAGCGGATATTTTCCTCAATCGTACCTGCAAACAAGAACGGCTCCTGCGGAACATAAGCAATCTGCCTGCGGATTTCCTCCAGTGTGTAATGGCCAAACGCTTTGCCTTGGAGCAGGATTTCTCCACTGTCCACCGGATAAAAGCCGAGCAACAGCTTGATCAGCGTACTTTTGCCGCTACCGCTGGCTCCCACAATTGCTGCGACCTGGCCGGGAAACACCTTCAAGGACATGCCTTCAATCACCTTTTTATCCATCTGATAGGAAAATTCCACATCGCGAAACTCCACCGCAGCATCCGAAAAATGTTTACTATCTGGAGATCCTAGTCGCTCTGGTTCCTCTTCCTCTGCAAGTACCTCTTGAATCCGGTGAGCCCCCGCGAGCGAATTCTGAGTCATGGACAGAACCATCCCCAGGTTCAATAAAGCGTGCGTCAGATTCACTTGCAAAACCGCCAGGGCAGCAACACTCCCCATTCCCATAAGTCCATAGGCATAGAGAAGACTACCGATGACGATAATGCCACAGAAAGTGACGTAGCTAATAAAATGATTCACCGCAGCCTGCATGCCGTTTTTCTGTGCAGTTTGCCGAAGCGTCTGAGTCATCTGTTCGTTCAACGTCTCATACTGGCTATAAATCGAACGGATACGAAACAGTTTCACCATCTGAATGCCGCCCATGAAATCTTTGAATTTTTCAGTCATTTTACCAAGCGTTTGCAATCCTTGTTCGGACAAGACACGAATATCTCGTGCAAATTTCAGGCTGACCGCGGAGGACAATAGCAGAATGACAAAAGATACGCCAGCAAACCGCCAATCGATCAACACCATGGAAACAATAGAACCGATGCAAAAAACAACTTGTAGCAACAGAACGAAGTAAACCTGTGAAAATGTAAACTCAACTGTCGTTACGTCGTTGTTCACCCGCGACAACAAGTCCCCGTGGTGCGTTTGCTCCAGGAATCTCGGACGTACTCGGCACAGTTTGTTATAAAGACGCTCGCGGATGTTCAGTACAGTCAGCTCGACACTCCGCTGGTACAAGTAAATGAACCAGGGCGAAATGATATTTTCCAGAAACAGCGCCGTGCCCAAAATGATAAAAGCATTCACCATCAGAGACGTGTCTCGAGATACGGCGAAATCAACCAAGTTATGTACGACCAAACTGAAGGCGATCAGAAACAATGTCTGGGTGAGAGCCGTTACAGCCAGGCCAGTGGCGTACTGAGTTTTTTGCTTGCGGTTCATAAATGTCAGCAAATAGCCAAGTTCTTTAACTTGCAAGATCCATCCGCCCTTTTTCATGTGTGCGCCACCTCCCTGCGTTCGGCGGACTCGGTAAACTCCTGGTAGTAAGACTGGGCATACAGCCCATTCATCCCCAGTAATTGTTCATGAGTGCCCTTCTCCACAATATTTCCCTGTTCCATGACCCAAATCTCGTCGACACTTTGTACCGTAGAAAGTCGGTGAGCAATAACCATCGTTGTTCTCTGTTTCATCAATACACCCAGAGCTTTCTGAACCGCACTTTCCGACTCCGGATCAAGGGCCGACGTAGGCTCGTCCAACAACAGCACGGGAGCATCCTTTAAAAAGGCCCGAGCCATGGCGATACGCTGACGCTGTCCGCCGGACAAAAATCCTCCGCGCTCTCCAACATACGTCTGGTATCCATCAGAGAGCTGCATAATGAAGGAATGCGCCTGAGCAACTTTGGCAGCTTCAATAATCGCGTCCATCGATGCTCCCTCCTGCCCGTAGCCAATATTTTCGGCAATCGTCCCGCTAAACAAATACGAATCCTGAGTGACCACGGAGAAATGTGACCGCAGTTGCTCCGGATCTGCACCATCAATCTGGCTGCCAAACACGCGGATTTCGCCTTCGCCTTTCTCCGGTAGCGGATAAAAGCCGCAAACCAGCTTAAACACCGTGCTCTTCCCTCCGCCGCTCGCCCCGACAAGAGCAATCGTCTTACCTTCCGGTACCGAGAAGCTAACATTCCGCAGGATCGGAGAGTGATCTTCATATCCGAAGGTTACATTCTTAAATTCAATAGGAGCTGCGTTCGCCTTCGGAATTAAACGGCCATTTTCTGTTTCGGTTGGTTGCTCAACGATGTCGGAAACCCTTCTCAAGGCACCGGCCATTTCGAACGTACGCGTGATAAGCTCGGGAATATGTTCCAGCGGTTCCAGACACAGATTCAGCAAGTATAAGAAGGCAACGAGTTCTCCTGCGCCTAACTGTCCTTGATAGATCAAATAACTTCCGTAACTGACTGCAAAAATGATCGGACTGATCATCAGTGTAGAAAGCAACGGGTTAACCCAGGCTTCCCGCTTTTTCACGGCCAGTTTCTTTTGAGCTGTCAATTGCAGCAACACTTGGTAGGATCGAGATAACATCCCGGATAACAGGTAGCTTTTTACAACAGGCATCCCCCCGAGCGTATCCTGGAGGTTAACGTTCATTCGGCCCATATTGGTCTGAGCTTCCTCCGTCAACCGCTCCAATTGCTTGCCAATCCACTGAGAAACCAGCAAGGCTACCGGAAATAACAGCAGACTGTACAGCATCAGCTCCCATTGGAGGTAGATTAAATATGCAAAACAGCCAATGAACAATAGCGGATGATAGAACCACTGGGCAAAATCCCGAATCATAAACTGCTGGATGAGCTGCAGATCATTGTTGATCCGTGACAGCATGTCACCAGAGTGTTGCTTTTCCAAATCGGAGACCCGAAGTTTACCGATATGACGCATGACATCGTTACGGACATCCTGAACCGCAGAGGCACTGCTTCGCTCCACGCCGAAACTCATGAAAAACTTCGCAGGTACACCGATCAGGATGACCACAAAGACCGCATACACGATCTGTAACACGATTGGCCCTGCCCCTTTCTCGGCCTGCGTGGTCAGTTGCTCGATCAGACTTCCCGTCCATATCTCAATGACGGCCGCAGCAATTGCGGACAATATACCGACAATCATCCAGCCCTTGTGACGGCCTACATAAGACATCAGCCAGCGAAACGCTTTCCATGTGGCGTAAGCGGTGTGACGCTTGGAAGGTTCCACGGTAACTTGTTCTTGAACAAATGGCTGCTGCTCAGCTTCCATGCAGTACTCCAGTCTCCGCCTCAATCTGCCGCTTAACTTGCTCTAAAATATCCCGGATGACGACGGCCGTTTCGTCCACACGCACAAGCTCTAATAGTTCTTCATGCGCGCCTTCCAAACGATAGTCGGTGTAAGCTTGCCTTGTCGCACGCCTCCAGGATGGCAATTGGTGCTCCAGACGAAACGCCTCGCTGTCCTTCGCAATCAATTCATAAATCCGGGCCGAGATCGTTCCAGAATTAATAAGCTGTGCCTCGTACATCAAGGTCGCTTTAACCTTACGATGAACCCGCTCCCGTACGAGTGAGTTACTCATTAATTCCTTCTCTTCTTCGTCAAAATCGGCAAGCATTTCTGCAAGCTCTTTCTCTGACGTTTCAGCAGGCGTCAGCGTTTCCTTAATCCACGAGTCCACCATAAGCACGTCCGTTACGACATGCCCTCTTTTTTCCATCACTTTAGCTACCTCAAACGTCAGGTTGCCTCCAAAGCAATAACCGAGTAACACGTAGGGCCCTTCTGGCTGGATGCGAACAATCTCATCCACATAGCGGTTCAGCATGGACTCGTAATCGGTGGCATCGTCAATAAAATCAATACCGTAGAGTATGAATCGTCCATCGAGCCTACTTGCGAGTTCCCGGTAACCTATGCCGAAGCCGCTACCGGGAGGGAAGCAGAACACGTTAAGATCACCTGTTTTATTCAACTTAATGAAAGAGTCTCCCCCTTGATCTAGCCCCATATCTCCCTCTCCAAAAGCCATGGCTTCAACGGTGAAATGATGGAACTCGCGGTTCAGCGGGATCTCAATTCCTGTTTCATCGTAAACAGCTTGAACGAGCCTCATCAGGCTTAACGAATTGCCTCCAAGTTCAAAAAAGTTATCCTTTACTCCGACCTGCGGAACGCCAAGCGTATCTTGCCATACACGGGTGATTTTCATCTCAAGCAACGTTCTCGGCGCGACATATTCGGCTTCCCTGGCCGCGGTTTCCCCTGGCGCGGGCAACGCTTTGCGGTCAATTTTCCCGTTCGAGGTCAGCGGCATCTGCGGAAGCTGAACGAAGTGAGAAGGAATCATATACCCCGGAAGTTGCTTGGAGAGTTCCTCCTTAAGTTCATGCGCCGAAAACCTGGTTTCTGCGACGTAATACGCAACAAGAAGCTTATTACCGTTCGCGTCGTCGCGATCAAGCACTTTGGCTTCCTGCACAGCTTCAATCTTCAGCATCTGGTTCTCGATCTCATCCAACTCGATCCGGTACCCACGAATTTTCACCTGATGGTCGATCCGGCCCAGATATTCGATATTGCCGTCTGGCAACCAAGTTGCCAAATCGCCCGTGCGGTACAGTTTCTCCCCCTTCACAAACGGGGAATCGACGAACTTCTCTTCTGTCAAGTCCGGACGGTTCAGGTATCCTCTCGCAAGGCCTTCTCCAGCAACGAACATTTCACCCGCTACACCAATTGGAACGGGTTGGCGGTTTTCATCCAGAACATACACACGAAGCGTGGGGATAGGCTTGCCGATATTACTCTTCGCCGCCTCTATTTCGGTCCACGTAATTTCCTTATATGTCACATGAACGGTCGTTTCCGTAATGCCGTACATGTTGATCAGCTTTGTCTCCGGGTACTTCGTCTTGTAACCCTTGAGTAATAACGGACTGAGCGCTTCGCCTCCGAAGATGACGTTACGAATTCGTAGATGATATGCATGATCGACCAAGACCTTACGGAGCAACTGGTAAAAATACGTTGGCGTCTGATTCAAAATCGTAACTTGTTCGCGGCTTAGCAGCGCCAGAAAATCAGCGGGACTTTTCGCCGTCAGCGGTGGTACGATGACCAGCTTACCTCCATTCAGCAACGCTCCGTACATTTCCCAAACAGAAAAATCAAAGCAGAAGGAGTGGAACAGTGTCCATGTGTCGGCTGGCCCAAAATCGAACAAGTTCTTGTCGTTAAACAGAAGGCGCACGACATTTTTATGCTCAATTAGCGTTCCTTTAGGTTTACCGGTCGTTCCTGACGTGTAGATAACATAGGCCAAGTTCCCCGATCCAGATATCGGTTCTAAGTTCGAAGAGTCCAGTGTACCTTCGGAGCCGAGCCCATTCTCTTCCCAAACAAAATGATCTAATTCAAGCCGAGTCCCTGCGAAGTCGGTCTTTTCATGCAAATGCTTTTGAATCAGTAATAACAGTGCGCCTGAATCTTCAATCATGAATCGGATGCGCTCCTCTGGATAATCGGGATCGACAGGCACGTAAGCCCCGCCGGCTTTGAGAATCGCTAGGATGCCAACAACCATATCAATCGAGCGTTCGGCTAGAATCGCGACCAGTTGATCGGCTTTGACTCCTGTCTCCCGCAACTTCCGCGCAAGGCGGTTGGATCGTTCGTTTAATTCGCGGTAAGTCAACTGCGCTTCATTCATGATAACGGCTACGTTATTCGGGTAAAGCACTGCCCGTTCTTCAAATAAGCCGTGAATGGTTTGCCCACGTTCAAATCCGGTTTCGGTGTCATTAAATTGATTCAGGAGCGTTTCCCTCTCATCTGGAGATAGTACGTCGGCTTGTCCAATCTCCAGATCGGGCTGAAATAAAAGTAAGGATAGTAGCCGAACCAAATGGTCGGCAGCCTGTTCCACAAACGCATGCTCATACCGCTGCCCGTCATAACTTATCTCCAACTTGATCGAGCTGTCTTCGCGGTCGAAGCGAAAAATCATATCGTTCACCATCCGGTTGCCCAGCGGTTCAGGATGAATAGGGGCGAAGGAGACCAAGGTATTAATGACTGGGAAGCCGTCCTTCGTGTAACCCAGATGGAGCGGCTCCACCATTTTCCGAAAAGGCAGGTGCTGATGCTCCAGCGCCTCGCCGATGGAGGTTTTAATTCCTCCAAGTAACGTTTTAAGAGTCGTCTGATGGCTTACAGCCGTTTTGATGACCAGGATTTCATGCGACGTCGGCATCTCATGCGCTTCTGCATGATAAGAAGGCATACCGACCAGTACTTGACCCTGCCCTGTATATTTGAAAAGCAGGCCTTTTACTCCTGCCAAAGCAACCATGTATATCGCCAAATCGGAACCACTCGCTAGGCCAATAATTCTCTCCGAGAGCTCGCTTGGCAGAGTGCGGTGAATCAAGCCCGGCTTGGCCTGGACTTCCCCACTTGCAGATAATTTGGAGGATTGACTGTAAGGAAGGAAGCTCAGGCTATCACCGGCATCAAACTTGCTGCTCCAGTATCGTTCTTCCTTTTCAAATAAAGATTTCATGGATACCTCCCCTAAAATGAAGTGACCGCATGCCCCGCGCAGATCCAAAATGTTTGTTTTCGGATCTGTGCATCTATGGGCTTGCATGTTGTTCGTCATCTTACTTGGTATGCGTGCAGATTTCGCTAGACATCAAAGTACGTCTGTAGAGTTAAAACGCGAATTCGATTGTATCCACCGCATTCTTTCCGCCTGTCTCCGGTTTATGACATTCAATGCGGTTTAGCTCAAGCTGTGGATTTTCCACGATTTGAGACAGCACCCGCAGGTAATCCTCGGACAGGGTACGAATCATCGTCTCTTTGAACAGTTTGGTGGCATAGAAGAAGCCTCCGCTCAGCGACCCGTTGTTTTCATACATAAACAGGGTTAGATCAAACTTGGCTTCTTCCAACTGGTCGAGTTCAACATTTTTCAGGTTGACCCCTTCCAGTTCGACGTCTTGTTCTTCGATATTTTGCAAGTCGAAAACAGCATCGAATAACGGGAAGCGGCCCGGTTCCCGCTTCACATTCAAACGCTCCACAAGCTCTTCGAACGGATAATCCTGGTTCTCAAAAGCACCCAAAGCTGTCTCCTTCACTTCTTCAAGGTAGGACAAAAACGTTTTGTCGCCTGAAGGACGATTGCGGAGCGCCAACGTATTAACAAACATCCCGATAACTGGCTCCAAATCGGCATTCGTTCTTCCCGCCACCGGGGTACCCACGATGATATCCTCTTGTCCGCTGTACTTGGAGAGCAACAAGGTATACGCCGCTAGTAGCACCATGTACAGCGTGCTTTCTTGCTGGGCTGCCAATTGACGCAATCGCTCAGAGAGAGAAGCATCAACGTCGAAATCCAGATGCATGCCTTCGTAATCGCGAATCGCAGACCGTTCATAGTCCATCGGTAAGTCGGCCCTTGGGAGCTCGCCTTCAAAGGCTTTCAGCCAGTACGCTTCCTGCCGCCCGATCCGGTCTTGGTAATCCTTAGAGTGTTGCCAAACAGCATAATCTTTGTATTGAATCCGTAGTGGAGGCAGTTCTTCACCGGCATATAAACTTGAGAACTCATCCATCACAATTGCCATCGATACGCCGTCGGACACAATATGATGCATATCGAACAGGAGAATATGCAGGTCCCGCTCCAGTTCTATAACCCCGGCGCGCAGAAGTGGCGGCTTGCCAAGGTCAAACGGGCGAACGAAGCCGCGAATGGTCTGCTCCATTTGAGTCACATCCTCTGGATCTGCTTGATGGTGTTCGATAGCAAAATCAACCTGCTGGTAAATGCGCTGAACCGCTTCACCCTTCATAACTTCAAAACCGGTACGTAGTGATTCATGGCGAGTTATCAATTTACGCATGGCATCTTCAAAACGCTCTAAATCAAACTCACCTTCCAACTGCACCAGTTCCGGCATGTTATAAAGCTGGTCTGCTCCGTCCAGCGTGTGCTGAATGAACAATCGCTTCTGCGCAGAGGAGAGAGGGTAGTATTCTCTCACATCCGCTTGAGGAATGGCGTCATGCTCCCGGCGCTCCATCCGGGCGACTACCTCGGCCATCGCTGCAATGGTCGAGTGACGGAATACGTCGCGCAGCGGCAGATTGACATTTAATTTCTTAAATACCTTGCCTGCCAATGACGTTGCCCGTAGAGAGTGACCACCAATGTCAAAGAAGTTCTCGTACACGCCGATCTCCTTCGTTAGCCCCAGCACCTCTTGCCAAATCGAGGCCAATTTTATTTCCAGTTTATTGCGCGGTGCGACATACTCCACTCCGCTTCCTGCCTCCCCTTCCGGGGCTGGCAACGCCTTCCGGTCAATTTTTCCGTTTGGTGTCAGAGGCAGATGCTCCATCCTCACGAAGTACGATGGGATCATATACCCCGGTAACTCTTGTGCCAGCGCTCCGCGCAGATCATTCACTACCAGATCCGTTCCCGTGTCCACTGTGTAATATGCACATAGCACTTTCTGCCCGTTTGCGTCATTTCGAACCAGCACCACGGCTTCGCGTACATTTTCCACCCGCAAGAGTTGTGACTCGATCTCGCCTGTTTCGATCCGATACCCCCGGATTTTTGCCTGGTTGTCCATCCGACCGATGAAGTCCACGTTGCCGTCTTTTGTCCATCTCGCCAAGTCTCCCGTGCGATACAAACGCTCACCTAAGGCGAAAGGGCTGTCTACGAACTTCTCCTCCGTTAATTCTGGACGGTTCAAGTATCCGCGCGAGACCCCAACTCCGCCAATAACCAACTCGCCCAGCACCCCGACAGGCACGGGATTTAAATGTGCATCCACAATGTAAAACTTCGCATTTAACCACGCCTTGCCGATAGGCACATGCCCTGTCTCGGGAAGCATTTCCAGTGGCTCATCATAGAAACTGGAGTCAATCGCCGCCTCAGTCACGCCGTAAGCGTTGATGATTCGGAATTGAGAGCCAAATCGTTCCTGCAAGGTTCGATAGTCTCCTACGCTGCAGCTGTCTGAACTTGTAATGAGCAGTTCCATCTGACTCATATCCAGCTGATTTTCATGCACATATTCCATAAACGGCACAATCAGCGCTGGCGTCGATTCAAAAATGGTCACTTGCTCCTGCTCGATCCAGTGGTGCAGACGCGATGGATCGATCCGGTCGTCCTTCGGCACAATGATCATTGCGCCTCCGTTGTACAGCGTGCGTGCAATATCACCCACGAACACGTCAAACGAGAAGCTAGCCAGCTGCAACAGCCGTACCCGGAACTGATCTAATCGGTATTCCCGTCGGTATCCTGCCGCCGTATTCACCAGGCTGCGGTGCTCGATCATGACGCCTTTAGGCTGTCCTGTCGTTCCCGACGTATAGATCACGTAGGCCAGATCCTCTGGTCGGGCTTCATGGAAATCATCCATGCCAGAACTCAGCGGCGCAT
Organism: Paenibacillus polysaccharolyticus; assembly: GCF_900102085.1. Lineage (GTDB taxonomy): Bacteria > Bacillota > Bacilli > Paenibacillales > Paenibacillaceae > Paenibacillus > Paenibacillus polysaccharolyticus. Next base: position 84,529 of record NZ_FMVM01000021.1, read on the forward strand.
TGGCCCGCTCCTCGCTGTACGATGCTTCGTCATCAAGATACAACACATCCGCCAACGCCAGTTCCTCTTCACCCAGCCAAGCTTCAGCACGCTCTCGCAGTGGCGTTTGCGTGAGTAGCACCTTCGCTCCGCTGTCTTGCAGCATGAACCTCACGCGGTCTGCCGGGTAATCCGGGTCGAGTGGTACATAAGCGCCGCCTGCTTTCCAGACGGCCAGCACGGCTACCAGCAAATCTACCGAACGTTCGGCAAGAATGCCGACGATGGATTCCCGGCCGATGCTACTTGCGCGCAGTGTAGCCGCCAAACGGTTCGCACGCTCATTCAGCTCCGCATACGTTAGACGGTCGTTCTCGTACACAACGGCCTCTGATTCAGGCGCTCGTTGCGCCTGTTCCTCAAACAGAAGGTGGAACGCAAGCGCTGGAGCCTTTTCTGCTTCTGGTTGTGCCGGGTTAAATGCGCTGAGCATTTCTTTTTCCTCAGCCGTTAACAAGCTCAGCTCAGCAATCTTCGCATCCGGACGGCTTACAATCGTGACGAGCAATTGCTCGTAATGTTTGGCCAGCCGTTCGATGGTCTCCCTTTTATAAAGAGCCGTCGCATATTCGAAGCTGTAATCCAAGCCGCCGTTCTCCTCACCCACATCCAAGCTAATATCAAACTTGGCGGTATCCATTGCGCTCGGATAAGAAGTCAAACGGAGCCCTTCCAACTCGAATTCCTCGTTCTCCGTATTCTGCATCGTAAACAACGTGTCAAACAGGGGATTACGGCTTAAATCACGGGTGACTTGCACCTTGTCCACCAATTCTTCGAACGGATAGTTTTGATGCTCGAAAGCATGAAGGGTCGTTTCTTTAATCTCGTTCAGGTATGACAGGAATGTCTTCTCCGAAGACGGATAACTGCGAATCGCCAGTGTATTCAAGAAAATCCCGATTAACGGTTGCACATCTCCATGGTTCCTTCCGGCAATTGGCGTACCAACAACTACATCTTCCTGACCTGAATATTTGTGCAGAAGCACGTTATAAGCAGCAAGCAACACCATGAACAGTGTCGTGCCCGTTTCTGAAGCCAACTGCTTCAGGGCATCGGTTTTCGAAACTTCTAAGAAAAACTCCAGTGTGTGACCATCGTAGCTCTGCACAGCAGGACGCGGATAATCGGTTGGCATTTCCAGCACCGGAAGTTCTCCTTGGAACATGTCCAGCCAGTACGTTTCCTGATGCTGAAGCCGTTCCTTCTGCTCCTGTGAATGTAGCCAAACGGAATAATCTTTGTACTGAATACGTAAAGGCTCCAGTTGTTCTCCCCCATACAAGCGGACGAATTCTTCAACAAAGATCTCCATCGATACACCGTCGGAAATAATATGATGCATATCGTACATTAGAATATGGCGTTCCGGAGCAAGCTGGACAAGGCCTACTCTCAGTAGCGGAGGTTTCGCCAAGTCAAACGGACGGACAAAACGATGAACGATCTCTTCGACCTCTTGCTCATCTGCTGAATAGAACTCCACGGCCAAATTCAAGTCTTGGTAAATCCGTTGCGCTGCTTCGCCATCCACCATCTCGAAACCGGTGCGCAACATTTCATGTCTATCCACGAGCTTACGGAATGCGTCTTCGAACCTTGCACGATCCAAAGCCCCCTCTAGCACCATGGCTTCCGGCATGTTGTAACTAAGCTCCGCACCTTCTAGTTGATTCAAAATAAAGAGACGTTTTTGAGCAAAAGATTGTGGGTACACCTCACGTCTCTCCGCCAGCGGAATAGCAACGAATTTCTGCTCATCTAGCCGGGAAATGGCAACCGCCATGTTCTCGATCATAGAATGACGAAACACCTCTCGCAGTGGCAGATCCACGTTTAACTCTTTATGAATCTTGCTGACCAGTGTCGTTGCCCGTAGGGAGTGACCGCCGATGTCGAAGAAGTTCTCGTACACGCCGATCTCCTTCGTAAGCCCCAGCACCTCCTGCCATATCGAGGCCAATTTTCTTTCTAGCTCATTGCGTGGTGCGACATACTCCGTTCCGCTTCCTGCCTCCCCTTCCGGCGCTGGCAACGCCTTCCGATCGATCTTTCCGTTCGGCGTCAGAGGCAGACACTCCATTTCCACGAAGTACGATGGAATCATGTATCCCGGCAACTCTTGTGCCAGTGCACCTCGCAGAACGTTCATTGCCAGATCCGTTCCCGTATTCGTTGTGTAATAAGCGCATAACATCTTCTGTCCTTCTCCATCAGTTCGAACCAGAACGACTGCTTCGCGAACACCTTCCACACGCAACAGCTTCGCTTCGACCTCACCTGTTTCAATCCGGTAGCCCCGAATTTTAGCCTGGTTGTCCATTCGACCGATGAAATCCACGTTGCCGTCTTCCATCCACCTCGCCAAGTCTCCTGTGCGATACAACCGCTCACCTGCGGCAAACGGACTGTCTACGAACTTCTCCTCTGTTAATTCTGGACGGTTCAAATATCCGCGCGAGACCCCAACTCCGCCGATAACCAGTTCGCCCAGCACCCCCACAGGCACCGGATTCAGGTGCGCATCCACAATGTAAAACTTCGCATTCAACCACGCTTTTCCGATAGGCACATGCCCTGTCTCGGGCAGCATTTCCAGTGACTCGTCGTAGAAACTGGAGTCAATCGCTGCTTCCGTTACGCCATAGGCGTTGATGATTCGGAATTGCGAGCCAAAACGTTCCTGCAAGGTTCGATAATCGGCTACGCTGCAGCTGTCCGAACTTGTGATGAGCAACTCCATCTGACTCATATCCAGCTGATTTTCATGCACATATTCCATGAATGGCACAATTAACGCTGGCGTCGATTCAAAAAGGGTCACCCGCTCTTGCTCGATCCAGTGGTGCAGACGCGACGGATCAATCCGGTCGTCCTTCGGCACAATGACCATCGTGCCTCCGTTATATAGCGTGCGTGCAATATCGCCCACGAACACGTCAAACGAGAAGCTGGCTAGCTGCAACAGCCGTACCGGGAACTGATCTAATCGGTATTCCCGTCGGTATCCTGCCGCCGTATTCACCAGGCTGCGGTGCTCAATCATGACGCCTTTGGGCTGTCCTGTCGTTCCCGACGTATAGATCACGTAGGCCAGATCCTCTGGACGGGCTTCGTGGAAACCATCCATACCAGAACTCATCGGCGCATTGGCCCGCTCATCGCTGTACGATGCTTCGTCGTCGAGGTACAGCACTGCCGACAAAGCCAGTTCCTCTTCAACGAGCCAAGCTTCGGCACGTTCTTGAAGTGGTTTCTGGGTGAGTAGTACCTTTGCTCCACTGTCTTCCAGCATGAACCGCACACGGTCTGCCGGGTAATCCGGGTCGAGCGGTACATACGCGCCGCCTGCTTTCCAGACAGCCAGCACGGCTACCAGCAAATCCACCGAACGTTCGGCGAAAATGCCGACGATGGATTCACGGCCAATGCCACTTGCTCGCAGTGTGGCCGCCAAACGGTTCGCCCGCTCGTTCAGCTCCGCATACGTTAGGCGGTCGTTTTCGTAAACGACGGCCTCCGATTCAGGCGCGTGCTGCGCCTGTTCCTCGAACAGACGGTGGAACGCAGCCGCGGGAGCCGTTTCTGCTTCGGGTTGCGCCGGGTTAAATGCGCTGATCAATTCTTCCTTTTCCGCTGTAGTCAACAGATGTAGCTCAGCAATCTTCGCATTCGGACGGCTTACGATCGTCGCAAGCAAATGTCCGAAATGAGCCTGAAGTCTTCGAATCGTGCTTTCTTTGTAAAGAGCCGTTGCGAATTCAAAGTTGCACTCCAACACGCCGTCTTCTTCTGTAACATCCACACTCAAGTCGAACTTGGCTGAGCCGTAGTCACTAGAGTACGGTGATAACTTCAGTCCTTTCAGTTCTATCTTTTTTTCCTCCAAGTTTTGCAGGGAGAACATCGTATCAAAGAGCGGGTTGCGGCTCAGATCACGAGTGACTTGCACTTTGTAGACAAGCTCTTCAAACGGGTAGTTCTGATGCTCGTAAGCTCCTAAAGTCGTTTCTTTCACTTCTTCCAAATACGAAAGGAAGGTTTTGTCCGCAGTCGGATAATTGCGAAGCGCCAGCGTATTAACGAACATTCCGATCAAAGGCTGTGTGTCGACATGTGTTCTGCCCGCAATCGACGTTCCGACGATCAAATCGTCTTGACCTGTGTATTTATGCAATAGCACGGTATATGCCGCAAGTAACACCATATATAGCGTCGTTCCTCTTTGAGCGGCCAGTTGCTTCAAACCTTCGTTCGTCTTCTCATCGACGAAAGATGTTAACGTCTGTCCTTCAAAACTTTGCACGGCAGGACGCGGGTAGTCGGTCGGCATCTCCAGCACTGGCAAATCGCCTTGGTAACGTTCCAACCAATAGCTTTCTTCCCGTTTCAACTGCTCCTTTTGCTCGTCTGACTGTTGCCATACCGCATAGTCCTTGTATTGAATGCGTAAAGGCTCTAATGTCTCGTCGCTGTATAGACGGACGAGTTCATCGACGAATACGTCCATCGAAACCCCGTCAGAGATAATATGGTGCATGTCAAACATCAGTAAATAACGTTCGGTCGCCAGCTCTACGAGTTTCGCTCGCAGCAGTGGAGGCTTCGCCAAGTCGAAAGGCTGGATGAAGGCCTGTACAACGTCTGGCGCTTCTTCCTCGTTCGCATGGCAGTACTCCACAGCAAAGTGGGCACTCTCATAAATGCGCTGTACTGCTTCGCCTTGCACGATCTCGAAGCCGGTTCGCAGCGTTTCGTGCCGTGCAATCAGTCCGCGGAAAGCCTTTTCCAGCAGACTCCGATCGATTGTTCCTTCCACCAGTAACACACCAGGCATGTTGTAGCTCTGATCTGCACCTTCAAGCTGATTTAGGATATACAACCGCTTCTGAGCTGATGAAAGTGGATAATATGCTCTTCTGTCTGCCAACGGAATCGACGAGAACGTCTGCTCTCCGATCCGGGATATAGCTAGGGCCATCTCTTCAATTGTCGAATAGCGAAATACGTCCCGCAGAGGCAACTCAACGTTCAACTCCTGGTGCACCTTACTTACGAGTGTTGTCGCCCGAAGTGAATGGCCGCCAAGGTCGAAGAAATTATCATGAACGCTAATGTGCGCGAGTCCGAGTACACTTTTCCAAATATCAGCCAGACTGGCTTCGAGTGGGGTCCGTGGTAGAGTCCCCTCTTCTCCAACCTGCAAGCTCTCCTCTGGCGCCGGGAGAGACCTGCGGTCAACCTTGCCGTTCGTTGTCAGCGGGAGTTGCTCTAGCTGGATCAAGTACGACGGAATCATATAGGCCGGTAGCTCCTGGGAAAGTACACTCTTCACCTCAGCCGCTGGAAGCTCAACGTCTGCTTCATAATACGCACAAAGTTGCTTTTCGCCGGAAGCACTCTCTCTGGCAAATACCGTTGTTTTCCGAATGCCCTCCACTTTCTGAAGCTGAGCTTCAATCTCGCCGAGTTCAATCCGGAAGCCACGAATCTTCACTTGGTCATCCGTCCGTCCAACGTATTCAATCGTACCGTCCGGCAACCATTTCGCTAAATCCCCCGTTCGGTACATGCGTGCTCCCGGTTCAAAAGGATGTTCCACGAATTTCTCTGCCGTCAGCTCAGGCCGGTTATTATAGCCCTGTACCAAGCCTTCTCCACCAACGCATAATTCGCCAGCCACACCGATCGGCAGAAGTTGGTTCCGGCTGTCCACGATATACACCGTTGTATTACTGATGGGTCTTCCTATAGGAACGGTAACGGCTGCGTCATCAATGAAGTCGACCGGAAGGTATGTGGTATACACTGTGCTTTCCGATGGGCCATACAGGTGGTTAAGTTTTCCCGGCCCGATATGGGAGAGCGCTTTACGCACATGGCCAACCGACACTCGCTCTCCTCCGAACAATATTGCCCGGACATCTCGCAAGCAGTCGATGTTCACATCTACAAGCACGTTGAAAAACGCCGTCGTTATCAGCATCACAGAAATATGCTCACGCTGAATGAGATCTGCAAGCTGACCAATCTCCAGCACAGTCTCACGGGGAACTAGTACCAACCGTGCTCCGTTGGTTAAAGCACCAAAAATATCGAAGATCGCTCCGTCAAACGAATAACTCGAAAGCTGGAGGACATGATCGTGCTCCGTGATGTCGATATAATTCGTATTTCGCACGATACGCACGATGTTACGATGTGAAACAAGGTTGCCTTTCGGCTTGCCTGTCGTGCCTGACGTATAGATGATGCATGCCAGATCTGTCGCTTCTGTGCCTGGATGTAGATCAGTGCTGTCCTCGTGATAGAAAAATTCATCATCCAATAAGATCACGGAGTCCGAATCCGCCAGACGTTCACGCAAGTGGCTCTGGGTCAGCATGACCTGAGCTCCCGAATCCTCGATCAGAAAACGGATACGCTCCTCTGGATATTCTGGATCAATTGGTACGTAACCCGCCCCGGCTTTGTGTGCCGCCAGCATACCCACCACCATTTCAATGGAACGCTCAGCCATAATAGCGACTAGTCTCCCTCGGGTTATCCCGTGACTACACAAGGTACGGGCAAGGCGGTTGACACGTTCATTCAGAGCGCGGTAAGTCATCTCGTATCCATTCAAGGTGACAGCAGTTGCATCCGGGATGCGCTCCGCTTGTTCCTGGAACAATTGAATGAGCGTCTTATCGCGAGGAAACGCTGTGGTGGTATCGTTAAAACGTTCGAGTAGGTCCGTCTTTTCTGCCTCCGTCACAAGTTCCAACTCACCCACCGCAATTTTCGGATTAGCCGTCACCTGCTCCAGCAGATGTAAGAGATGCCCCTTCAGTCGCTCGATACTATCTTTGTCGAACACTTCAGCATTAAAATCGAACCTGATTTCGATCTCGGCTCCTGGTGATACGGTCACGTTGAAGTTATAGTTCGTCTGCTCCTCCATCTGAACGTCTGCGATCGTCAGTTCCCCATGGTTCTGGTCGCCCGCTTGCTCCATCTGTTCATCTACAGGATAATTCTCGAAAGCGATGATATGGTTGATCAGGTTCTGCTTTTGCAAGCTGAGGGCTTGAATCTCATACAGCGGGTAGTAATCATAACTCCCGGACTCCAGCGCTCGCTCCTGAAGCTTCACCATCAAGTTGGAAAATACGGTGTCGGCTTCACTCGTGACACGAACCGGAACTGTATTGATAAACAGACCGATCATGGACTCGACGCCTGGAATCTCCACCGGTCTTCCGGCTACAACGCTACCAAATACGGCATCGTGGGTTCCGTTATATTTTTGCAACATCACACCCCATGTAGCCTGCAAAAGTGTATTTACCGTAACCAGGTGCTGTTTCGCTACCTGATCCATCCGTTCACTTAAATCCTTGCCCAGCAGAGCTGTGACGTGATCGGCTTTAAATCTGTTATGCGGCACTGATTCCTTTTGCCGTGGGAGTACCGTTTGCCCCTCATAACCTGCCAAGAATGCCGTCCAATAATCGGATGCTGCCTTATCGTCCTGCTTCTCCAACCATTCGATATAAGTACCGTAATCTGCTCCTTTATCTACCACCGGTTGCTCACCAGAGATCAAAGCAGAATATACCTCAAACAGCTCCTGTGTCAGCTGAGACAGACACCAACCATCCATTAAAATATGCTGGAAACTCCACAATACATGGTAGCTTTGCTCTTCAGTACGGAGGATCGTAAAGCGAACAAGTGCATCATGTTCCATGTCGAAGCCGCGAAGTTTGTCATCCTCAGCCTTTTTGTCCAGATAGGCCTGTTTCTGTTTTTCATCCATTTTCAAATGAAGCAACTCTTCATATTCGAAGCCAACTGGTTTATCACGGTACACAATTTGCAACGGCTCCCCTGTCGGACCTTTCACAAAATTCGCCCGTAACACCAGATGTCGTTTCGCAAGCTCCATCCAGCTTTTCTCGAAAAGCTGGACATTGAGTGCTCCCCGCATCGTAAATCGCGTCTGCTCGAAGTAAGCGGCTGTTTGCTGATCAAGCGCGCTGTGGAACCACATACCCTTTTGCATCGGCGTAAGCGAGTAAATATTTTCGATTTCTCCGAGATGACCGGAACGCTGAGCGATTTGCTCCAATGCTGTAACCGTCAAACCTTTAAATTGTACGTCGCTTGGTGTCAGTTCGGTATGTTCTTTCCCTACACAGTGCGCTATGAGCTCTCGGAGACTTTGCTCAAGTCCTTGAGCAAAAAATTCCATTGTTTCCTTCCGATACTGCTTTCGACTGTAGCTAAGATCAAGCGATAAAGCTCCGTCCAGCACCATGCCGTTAATATCCAGCACAAAGCTGCGGGCCTGCCGATCACTAGCCGGGCTACCACTGGAATAAGCAGATATGCCGATCTCATCTTGATTGACATCATCGTCGAACTGACCGAGGTAATTAAAATTAATTTCCGGCTCTGCGCCCCAAACCAAGCTATCCTCCGACTTGGAGAGATAACGGCATATGCCATAGCCAAGACCTTTGTTAGGAATGCGGCGCAAGCGTTCCTTGACCTGTTTAATCTGGTAGGCCAAATCCCGATCGCTTTCCGGCTCCAGGACCACTGGGAATTTGGTCGTAAACCAGCCAACTGTGCGATTAATGTCGATATCAGTTCCGATGGATTCACGTCCATGTCCTTCGAGATTGATCCGCACACGTTCGTGTCCTGTCCAATTACGAATGGCTATGCCGAGCGCCGTAATTAAAATATCATTCATTTCAGTGTTATAAGCTCGGTGAACCCGCTTCAGTAACAGCTCTGTTTCTTCGGGAGTTAGACGGACGAATAGTGATTCGCTGTCTTGTTGTGTCGTCATATCCGTCTCCATATCCTTAGGTATGGCAGGAACCTCAATTTGTTCCACGTCCTGCCAGTAGGCTCGCTCCTTCGCAAGCTCCGCACTTTGTGCGTAAGCGGCCAGTTGTTCTGACCAAGTGCGGTACGCATCCGTTTTCGCCGGGAAACGAATGTCCTCGTTTTTGACTGCCTGCTCGTAACCCAGTGCGAAATCCTCCATCAAAATACGCCAAGATACACCGTCCACCACGGCATGGTGAACCGTCAGTAACAGATGATCCCCATCCGCACACTGAAACAGTCCTGCTTTCATAAGAGGCCCATTCTCCAGATCAATACCTGCTTGAATGTCCGTTGCCTTCGCTTCCACAACCTGCCCGGTGTGTTGCTCATCCTTGAAGTCGAACACATCCAGCGTGAACAACCCGCCTTCCTGAATTGCTCGGTTCCGGGCGCTGAACCCTTGTTCCGTCTTACGGAATACCATTCGCAAAGCGTCATGATGTTCGGCCAGCTTTTGCAGTACATGTCCTACCGTTTCTTCGTCGAATCTGTCCTTTCGGTACAGCATCACCGACTGATTGAAATGATGGGAATCCACAAAGGAGCTCTCGAAAAACCATTGCTGGATCGGCGTCAGTACTGTTTCACCCGTAACTTCTCCTTGATCGATGGTACGTCCAATCGGTTTCACATGCAGACTGAGCTGTGAGATCGTCGGATATTTGAACAAATCCCGGATTTCCAGCTTGTACCCGGCTTGATGAAGACGCGAAGATACTTGAATGGACTTAATCGAGTCTCCACCAAGCTCAAAGAAGTGATCCGTTACCCCAACGCGATCAGCGTTCAATACGGCCTGCCATACATCAGCAAGAGTCCGCTCCACTTCATTTCGGGGAGCTACGTACTCGCCTCCAATCAGTGCATTTCCTTCTGGGGCAGGCAAAGCCTTGCGGTCAATTTTGTCGTTCGGCGTAAGGGGCATCCTTGGAAGCTGAACAAAATGGGCCGGAATCATGTAATTCGGCAAGTTTTGTGCCAGCGTGCTTCTCAGCTCACCTAGTGTAAGTGGGTGGCTCGCGACCAGGTAAGCACACAGTTCTTGGCCGCTTTTGCCATCCCTCGCTATTACGATTGTCTCCTGCACAGAGTCAATCTTCAGAAGTTGCTCTTCAATCTCCCCAATCTCGATTCGGAATCCACGGATTTTCACCTGATGGTCGATCCGTCCCAAATACTCCATATTTCCGTCTGGAAGCCAGCGGGCCAGATCTCCCGTCCGGTAAAGGCGTTCTCCCGGTACAAACGGATGTTCCACGAACTTCTCTGCCGTTAGCTCCGGTTGGTTCAGATAACCTCTCGCAAGTCCCACACCTGCCACGCACAACTCGCCGTCCACTCCTGGAGGTACAAGTTGCAGGTGAGCATCCAGAATAAAAATCTGGTGATTCGCCAGTGGCCGCCCGATCGGAATCACTCTGTGTTCCGGTTGCTCCTCATTCGCATCCCAAAGTGTCGTAACAATGGACGCTTCAGTAGGACCATAAGCATTGAAATAGTGAACCTTCGTTTTCCACTGTTGCACGAATTCGGCTGATACTGCCGAGCCTCCCGTTACGAGTTTCGTTAAACTAGGGAGTTGATCCGGGTGCAAATAAGCGCTATACGTTGGCGGCAAAATCGCCGCTGTAATTGCATGCTCATTCATATAATGCTCGAACAAACGAGTGTCGAGAATCGTTTCGGCTGTAGGAATGTACAAAGTCGCACCAAAGTAGAGCGCTTTGAACATTTCCCAGCAGGATGCATCGAATGACAGACTGGCGAATTGAACAATTCGGTCTCGCTCCGTAATACCAAGCTTGTCCGCAAACATCAATTTCAAGCTTACCAAGCCCCGATGCTCCAGCATGACTCCTTTGGGTTTGCCTGTCGTACCTGACGTATAGATGACATAAGCGAGGTCATTCGGGCCACTAGCGAGCTCCAGATCCGCCCCATCGTTGTCATAGGAGTTCTCGTCATCCAGTGCAAGAACAGTCCCTTTGAAAGGTACTTGGTGCATCAGCTCCCTTTGAGTCAGTAGCAGCTGCGCGTTAGAGTCCTCCAGAATGTATCGGATTCGTTCTTCCGGGTATTCGGGATCAATGGGTACGTAAGCACCGCCAGCTTTTAGAACCGCCAGAATACCAACAACCGTCTCCAGCGACCTCCTTACCATCAAGCCGACCAATTGATTGGGTAACACGCCGACGGATCGTAGCGTTCTCGCAAGCCGGTTAGCTCGTTCATTCAACTCCGCGTATGAAAGTTGCTGATTCTCAAAAACAACTGCCGTTGCTTCTGGCACCCGCTGTACCTGTTCTTCTATGAGTTGATGGATTGTCCAATCCCGGGCATAGTCCTGCTTGGTATCGTTAAAGCTTTGGAGCAATTTAATTTTCTCTTCTTCAGACAACATATCAATCTTCACGATGTCCAGTTCCAGCTCGTGGAGACCCACAGTTAGCAGGCTGTTGAGATGACCAACAACCCGAGTCATGAATTCAGAATCATATAAATGCTCGTTGTATAAAAGAGCTAACTGTATGGTCCCGCCGGTTATGCTGAACTCAAAAGAACAATCCGTGACCACATATGGTGTGATTTCATCCGTATGTAGCTCCTTTAGAGATACTAGTGTATGGATGATTGGCTTCCCGTCCTCATATTGCAAGTCCAGCTTCTCCGTCATTTTCGAGAAGGGAATATGTTGATGCTGAATCACTTCCGGTAAGGAAGTCCTCAATTCATTCAGAAGTGTTTTAAAAGTCACACCCGCCGCAAACGAGTTTTTTAATATGACGGTATGATTAATAGAGCGTCGCTGTTCCGTCTTTTTCGGTACAATCGGCATACCAACCAAAATGTCGGAAGCGCCTGTATATTTATATAAAAGTGACTGCACACCCGCAAGCATAATCATAAACGTCGCCAGCGGAGTCCCCTTACTCATTTGTAGGACACGTTGCGACGCTTTCTCTGAAAGCGAACCACTAACGGTTGTCATCATGGGTCTTAAAGGGCTTTGCGTTTTGCTGTAAGGTAACCGCGTCAGAATATCATCATCACTACCGAGTTTTTCGTTCCAAAACAACGTTTCTTTTTCAAAAGCCACCTGGATCGTTCCCCTCTCTTCATCGGTAAAAGCAATCCGGCAGAGCCTATGCCGCAGCAATGCTCCCCGCCTTTTCAAAATGTGACAACAATAGCTATGGCTTATGCCAAATCACCGCTTTGCTTATCCAATTGATCGCATATGGCAATCTTCTGCCTGGCAACGATCTCGAACGACTATCCTGCTTGAAAAAAATAGAGTCATCGTTTACGCAAAAGGTGTATGTGTTACTGACTCCCTTGCTTCAATATGTTTACTGTGAACACAGATGCCCCAAAACGGACCTTGCATTTAACCTTGGATTCGGAATTGGAATTAGAGGTGGACAAGGGAGGCTTCTCCCATTGATGTAAGACGTGCTGTAGGATTCCAGAGGCCAGCAGAAAATCAGCCGTACCTTCGGATTTTGCAACGGAGTTACCTTGATCAAAACCTATGTCAAGGGGCATTGATACACTCTATGTACGCTTAGTGCATTCCCCCGCAGTCCCGACGTGGATAATTCAAGATCAGGCCGCGGGGTAGTGATCTTTTCCCGGGCGATTACATGTGAAGATGGTATTTCATGAGGTTCTCAAAAATGCTCTGTATTAGATGAACGGGTTAGTCCTAGGAATAGAAATGAATTCCATGTTGCCTGACGCGCGGCCCCCTGAAAGAAGTTCTATTCCTATTGCCAGCGCACCCGTCGGTTTGACCAAACTTAGGTTGTTACCAGCAAACGCTGGGCCTCTTGAGAGATTACCTGCTGAATACTAGACTTGATAATATCGCAACCAGCAGCCAGATTCTCCATGGAAACAGTCAGCGGAGGCATGATCTTCAGGACGAGGTCCCCTCTGCCGGCCCTTTCAATAATAAGCCCATTCTCGAAACTGATCTCCGACATCCGCTTCGCCCCGGCTTCATCCGTAAAGCCCGAAACGTCAATGCCCCAGATCAGGCCAAGCCCGCGGATGGTGATGGAAGGATGTAGAGGTTTGATTTCTTTATCAAGGAACGCTCGCACGAACTCTTCCTTCTGCTTCACCTGTTGTTCCAAGGCTACTCTATCCCGGAACTCAAGAGCAGCCTTGGCAGCCACAAAAGCGAGCTGGTTGCCGCGGAAGGTGCCGTTGTGTTCCCCTGGCGTCCAGAGATCCAGTTCAGGCTTCAGGAGCAGGAGGGACATTGGCAGGCCGTACCCGCTGATTGACTTTGACAGAGTAATCAGATCCGGCTCAATTCCCGCACGTTCGAAGGAGAAGAATTCGCCAGTTCGGCCGCAACCGACTTGAATCTCATCGGTAATGAGCAGTATATCGTGCTTGCGGCAAATCTGTTGCAATCCGCGTAACCACTGTGCGTCAGCAACATGAATGCCCCCTTCAGCTTGAACTGTTTCGAGCAGGATGGCAGCCGGTTTATCAACTCCGGAGTGCGAATCCGTTAGAATATTTTCAATATAACCAAGTGTATCCATATCTGCGAAAGCTCCACTCGGGTGTGGTATGAAGGTGACTCCATCCAGAGGAAGTCCTGCACCTTCCCTCATCGACTTGGAGCTTGTTGCCGAAAGGCTGCCGAGTGACATACCGTGGAAACCGCCCATGAATGCAAAGATGCCGGTTCTTTTCTTCGCCTTGCGTGCAAGCTTGAGTGCCGCTTCCACTGCATTTGTGCCCGTCGGACCGCAGAATTGAAGCTTGTAATTCAGCTTCTTTGGCTCCAAGATCCGTTCCGAGAAGCTCTGGATGAATTCGCGCTTGGCCATTGTGTACATATCGAGACCATGCATAATCCGATCGGAGGTCAGGTAATCTAGAATCCGACCTTTAATATAATCGTTGTTATGACCATAGTTCAGTGCTCCAGCACCTGCAAAAAAATCAATGTATGCTCTTCCATCCTCAGCATATAACAGGTCTTCCTTGGCCCGGTCGAATACTACCGGAAAGCTTCTGCAGTAAGATCTTACGTTAGATTCCAGCTTCTCAAAAATGCTCACGCGCTTCATCCTCCATCGTAATTGGGATAAGTTTAGCTTCATTCTTTCTGAAACTTCTGGCGTCATCGAGCAAAAAATTCTTGGCTGTCGTTACCACAATTGTCGGTCCTCGCATGCCGGCTTGCTGGGTATCCAGTAGACTGGTCTCTCGCACACAGCTTAGGTATGTATAAAAACCCACCAATTCTATTTTTTTCAATAATTGGAAGGTCGACCTGCGTAGAATTATATCAAATTTCCAAAGAATGTATAGTAAAATTTTGGTTAAATTAGATCTTTGAAGTATAAAGTGTTAATATTTCGCCTTAAATTAACACAATTAGGAGGGAAATAAGCAGAGTTTGTCATCAATCGAGGAATTAAACAGGAGTAATTTACCAATAATCCGAATGGTACTAATGGTATATATTACCTTCACTTTCTCCGTCGAAGCTTTGAATCCTTTCACTTTACAAAAATTTAACATGATTGTCCTAAATTGGTCTCGTTAACTTATGTAAGCAGAAGAATTTAAGAAGTTATACTTTTCATTTTAATTTACTTTTGTTTTGTAAAGATTAGCAGAGCTAAAAATTACGTTGATGTCGATTTAACAACTATTTTACGAAGTGCATTACTTGCGATTTCGATACGTGGTAGGCTCTCTTCTTCATTTGGCTTCGTCCTTTTCTTTCATTTTCACTACAACGAATGATCAAGGCTGTATCGTATATTTTGAGAACTAAAAAAGGAAGCCACGAGTCAATCTCTCGGGCTCCCTTTTCGATGTTAAAACCATTGTTCATACCATACGATTCAAAACTCTTTTACTAGTTCACAACTTTTTCATCACTGAACACACTTGTTCATTCAAGCCTGGATTTTACTCAACCGTTACACTTTTCGCCAAGTTACGTGGTTTATCGACATCGTGACCCAGAGCGAGGGAAGCGTAATACGCCAGCAATTGCAATGCAACAACAGACAGAGCTGGGCTTAGAAGTGGCAATGTCTTAGGAATCGCAAACGCTTGGTCAACGGATTTAAGCAATGGAGCTACGTGCTCTTCGTACGTAATCGCCAGTACGTCTGCGCCACGTGCTTTTACTTCTTTGATGTTACTTACCGTTTTCTCCAGTACGTTCTCCTGTGTCGCCAATGCAATAACAGGGATACCATCCTCGATCAACGCGAGTGTACCGTGTTTCAACTCACCTGCAGCATAAGCTTCAGAGTGAATATAAGAGATTTCTTTCAGTTTCAATGAGCCTTCTTGTGCTACCGCATAATCCAAACCACGGCCGATGAAGAAGAGATGTTCATGTTTAGAGATTTGCTCCGCATACCCTTTAATCGCATCCGCTTGCTCCAGCATGGATTCCACTTGTTCTGGCAGTGCTTGCATCGCTGCCAGTGTGTGTGCAATCTCATCCGGTGTTTGTGTACCACGTACTTGTGCAAGGTACAGACCAAGCAGGTTGAACGCGATCAACTGGGACGTGTAAGCCTTAGTGGAAGCCACTGCGATCTCAGGTCCAGCCAATGTAGCAATTACATCATCTGCATCACGTGCAATCGAGCTACCCACAACATTTGTAATCGCCAGTACATGCGCACCGTTAGATTGAGCTTCACGCAGTGCTGCCAGCGTATCTGCTGTTTCACCGGATTGGCTTACCACAATTACAAGTGTATCTTTATGAACGATCGGCGAACGGTAACGATACTCGGAAGCAACATCCGTTTCAACCGGAATACGAACCATTTGTTCAATCACTGTACGTCCAACCAGACCAGCATGGTACGCTGTACCACATGCGATGATTTGAACGTTACGAATATTTTTAATTTGCTCTTCCGTCATTTTGAGCTCAGGAAGCTGCACTTTTTTGCCTTCATTGTCGATGCGACCCAGCATTGTATCACGATATGCTTTTGGTTGCTCATGAATCTCTTTCAGCATAAAGTGCTCAAATCCGCCTTTTTCCGCGGTTACTGCATCCCAATCGACACGAATCATTTCCCGAGAAATAAAATTGCCCTCAATCGTCATCAATTCGACAGCATCATGTGTCAATACAGCCATTTCGCCATCATTCAGAATGTACACATTACGTGTATGTTCCAGAATTGCCGGAATATCGGAACCAATGAAGTTCTCGCCTTCACCAACACCAATAATCAATGGACTAGCTTGACGCACAGCAACAAGTTTCTCAGGCTCATGCTCTGTCAATACACCCAGTGCGAATGCACCACGCAACAACGTGATCACTTTTTGCACAGTTTTAACAATATCACCATTGTATTCACGTGCAACCAGGTGAGAAATGACTTCAGTATCTGTCTCGGAAGTAAACGTGTGACCTTGGGAGATCAGCTCATCTTTCAGCTCCAGATAGTTCTCAATAATCCCGTTATGCACAACGGAAAACTTCTGGCTTCCATCCGTGTGTGGATGGGAATTCTCGTCCGATGGTTTACCATGCGTAGCCCAGCGAGTGTGTCCGATTCCGGCATTACCTACCAGCGGAGCACCATCCAGCTTTGCTTCAAGATTCGCCAAACGTCCAAGAGCTTTCGTAATTTG
The DNA here is from genome assembly GCF_900102085.1 of Paenibacillus polysaccharolyticus. Lineage (GTDB taxonomy): Bacteria > Bacillota > Bacilli > Paenibacillales > Paenibacillaceae > Paenibacillus > Paenibacillus polysaccharolyticus. The sequence goes on from NZ_FMVM01000021.1 coordinate 101,110, forward strand.
CAGACCTTGCGGTGTAAATACAGCGATCCCTGCAGAGTCATAACCACGATACTCGAGCTTTTTCAATCCTTCGACCAATACCGATTGAGTGTTCTTATTACCAATATATCCAACAATACCGCACATAATTTAGTTCCTCCGTTTGTATATGAATACTGTGTCTGGAAGAGAAACAGGCAGAGGTGGACGTATTGGAAAATGATAGATTGCTTACCGTATCATGAATATCATTTCCTATTCAATTATCAATGATTAGAACGGCCTTCTGCCGCCCTGTGTGTTCATGCTCTATTACGAATGCAATCATGAATGTACATCATTTTCCCGTCCGCGCACTGTTTACGCTCTTCACGCACATTCATTTTGAATTTTATCTGATCCTTTGCACCTACCGGCGCGTTGTGTGGACAGTCACCTATCCATTTTCCGCAATCCGGTTTACGGCTCTGGTGCATCACCGGGAGGTCCCCGCCGAACAATCCGAACACCTCCACCTCGTCAGCTTGATTGCCGTCCATGTTTCCCATGTTATCTCCTGATTAGCAAAAGAGACATCCATCAACATGCGTCCCGCGCAACTCCAAGCTCTGGCGCTTGTGTAACTGTAACCTTACAATCCTCACTTTCCGTGTCTGAATGACGACTCCACTCATTATATGCACCTTAAGTCCATTTTGCAATGGAGCAAAGTACCTGTAACCATTTCAGCATATTTACCCACGCTCCCAGCCAAATAATCAGACCCGTAGTCTTATCTGGCCAGGACGCAGGAACAATGAATAAATCGTTAATATATGGAATTAAAGCAGCCTCTGTATAACCATATGCCAAGATATCAATTTTGTGAAAAATAACACTCAAATCGCATGACAACAGGCTTTTTTCAGTAGGTTATACCAGTTCTTTTTGCACAACATCTGCAATCTGGGATACAAACTGCTCCAGCTCATCTTTATCTGGCCCTTCAGCCATAACACGGATCAAGGACTCGGTACCTGATGCACGAACAAGCACACGACCATTATCTCCCAGTTTTTCTTCTACTGCAGCGATCGCTTCTCCGATGGCAACATTGCCTTCGTATTTGCTCTTGTCTTCAACACGAACGTTAACCAGCACTTGTGGGTACTGTGTCATGATTGCTTTCAACTCACTCAGCTTTTTACCTGAAGCTTTCAGTGTGTCGACAAGTTGAATCGCCGTTAGCATGCCATCTCCCGTTGTATTGTAGTCCAGGAAAATAACGTGACCCGACTGCTCGCCGCCCAGGTTATATCCACCACGACGCATCTCTTCCATCACATAGCGGTCACCAACAGCCGTTTTGGCTGTTTTCAGCGCAAGCTTCTCTGTTGCTTTGTAGAAACCAATATTACTCATAACGGTAGACACCACCGTGCTATCTTTCAGCTTGCCTGCCCGATTCATCGCGTCTCCGCAAATACACAGAATAAAATCGCCATCCACTTCGGCACCCGTTTCATCAATAGCAATCAGACGATCGGCATCCCCGTCAAAAGCAAGGCCAAGATCCGCTTGATGTTTCAGCACCTCTTGCTTTAAATGCTCCGGATGAGTCGAACCGCACTGCTCGTTAATGTTCAGACCGTTCGGCTCAGCGCCAATGGCAATAACTTCAGCCCCAAGCTCACTGAATAATTTTGGTGCCAGCTCATATGCCGCACCATTGGCACAGTCGAGTACAATTTTGAGACCAGAGAACGACTCGGATACAGTGGTTTTCAGATAATCCAGATAACGATAACGAGATTGCTCATCCATCGTCACCGTTCCAAGACCTGCACCAACGGGGCGTGGCAGTTCATCTTTTGCCGCATCCATCAGCTCTTCGATCCGGTTCTCCGTCTCATCCGATAGCTTGAAGCCATCTCCACCGAAAAATTTGATACCGTTATCCTCAACAGGATTGTGGGAAGCCGAGATCATTACACCCGCGTCTGCTTTGAGCAAACGAGTAATATAAGCGACACCTGGTGTAGACACAACGCCTAAACGAATTACATCCGCTCCAATAGACAACAGACCCGCTACGAGTGCTGATTCCAGCATAAGTCCGGAGATTCGTGTGTCCATGCCGATCACTACTTTAGGTCTTTCCACCCCGCCTGCAAGCACATAACCACCACAGCGTCCGATGCTGTAAGCCAGCTCCGCCGTCAATTCTTTATTCGCAACCCCTCTTACACCATCTGTACCAAAATATTTACCCATGATCTAACTCCTTCTATTTGCATCATATATGAGCACATCAATATCAATTTTAGATTTGAAAATAAAAAATTGCATAATTACGGATTAGAACCAGATTTACTGCCGTTATTATTATTTGCATTGTTATTTACACTACCACGATTGGTCGCTGCACTTCCCTGCTGAGTTTGATCCTGCTGTTCCGTATTCGATTCGTTTTGCTCTTCTACAGGATCCGTGTTTGGCTGTCCATTCTCAACTTCTGCCGGTGATGGATCTGGCCCTGAGGGATTATCCTCACCAGAATTTTGCTCTGGAGGAGCAGTCGCATCTGCGGCTTTCTCACTGATCTTCACCGTGGCACTTAAATTATTAGACGCCTCATCCAGCTTAGCAAACCGGGGCAGATTAGCTTCCAGTTTAATCTCATGTGTGCCCACACCAAGTCCCTGGAGATTGGCTGTAAGCTTGATGTCATCACCACTGAGACCTTCAAGCATGGTTCTTGGCCCACTTAGTGTGATGTTCTGTCCACCACTTTTAGGAGTAACCAACTCACCTTCCAGCCCGTTCCCCACACCAGTTAAATGAATCGGCACGTTGGGAAAGACTTTGGTCGTTGTTTCGACCTCATCATATGGGGACACCGTCACCTTGATCTGAATCGAACTAGGCTCGATTTTCTCAGAACCAGAGGGCGGCGTCAAGTCCACGTTAACTGTAGAGGTACCAGACTCCGTGAATTGCGTAAGATCAAGAGTAGCTTGGTCGTAGGACTGTATACCTGCAAGTGCTCCCTCACTCCCATAAATCGAGACTTCTTTCACGCTCGGCTCAACCGAGGACAGCACCAGACCCTCTGGTAACTGTCCCGAATATTTGATCCTCAAGGGAACTTTAGTGTAGGGCTGATTGACTGGTATTCGAACTTCGACTGTTTGAGGTGATATGGTTGCATTCTCGATGACTTTACCCTCAGCATCATATGCCTGAAGCTTCACTTTTTTCTGAATTATATCTTCCTTCGCATCTTTAACACTGACACTGCCCTGAACACTCGCCACAGCATCAAGCTGTCCTTCCGGCAGAGTTACCTTAACTGGAGCAGAAGGCTCAACCACGGGCGTTCCAGCCGTATATCCAGCCGAAGGCTCTCCTTCGGGTACAATATTCACATTGAACGATTTGGTGCCCAATTTCTCCACGTTCACCGTTACCATGGAAGGTTCCATACTGACCACTTCAACGCCGGAAGGCAGATCAGGTACAAGCGGCAGTGTGTTCGAACCATCTTTAACCTGGCTCAAATCAACCAGAACCTTATAATCATCATTGGTAAAAATGGACGTAAGCATTGAACGCTGTCCTTTAATCTCCAGCCGCACCTCATCTGTGCTAAGTGAAGTAAGAACATAAGCATTACTATCCAGCCCATATGGCTGAACAGGTACAGTACGCTCCACAACCTTGCTCGATATCCCCGTTGTGATGGTTGGTGTAGTTGGTACTTCATCCAGATGAATCATGAACCAGAGAAGCAGGCTTACCGCCAGTGCAAGTATTTTCGCAAAGTTATTGTTGTTAAACCATTTATCCATTGTTACGTCCCCCCTTCCGTTTCCAGAAGGTTGACCATGCATTCTTTTTGCTCAGGTTGGAGGTCGGTCGCAATTCCTCATACAGCTTGGCAATCAACGACTCTTCCTTAATATCACGAACTACCTGTCCATTCATCGCCAGAGAAACTTGCCCTGTCTCCTCCGAAACAACCAGACAGATTGCATCGGCCACCTCCGTTATTCCGATTGCCGCACGGTGGCGCGTTCCCAATTCCTTACTGATAAACGGATTCTCGGATAATGGCAGGTAACAGGCTGCTGCAGATATTTGTTTTCCTTGAATGATGACTGCCCCATCATGGAGCGGCGTGTTGGGAATGAAAATGTTAATCATCAGTTCAGAACTGACGAGAGATTGCATCTTGATCCCGGATTCCGTGTAGTCATTCAGTCCTGTTTCACGCTCGAAGACGACAAGTGCACCAATTTTACGGCGAGACAAATAGTTAACGGACTTAATAATTTCACCAATTAACACGGTTAACTCTTCATCACTTGCGGCGGCTGAGCGCCCAAACAGTTTACCTCGACCCAATTGTTCCAAACCACGACGGAGTTCCGGCTGGAATATGATAAACACCGCAACAACCCCAAACGTAAACATCTGGTTCATTAGCCATTTAAGTGTATACAGATTTAGCCATGTGCTTAACGCCCAGATCAACACCAGGAACAAAATTCCTTTCAGTAGCTGAACCGCGCGTGTACCCCGCACAAGCAAAATCAGTTTGTACATAATATAGGTAACGATCAATATATCGATAACGTCCTTAATGGACTCTTTCCACGTTAAGTCAGCAAAATAATTCATAAGCCAGCCCCCGCTATCCCCATTGATGAGTAAACTCTGATCTCATATTAACCATTTGGGATTTTACATAATCCCTTCTTCGCATTTATTCAATGCTTATCTATATGTAGTATGTTCTCATTACTATCTAGGTTATAACGTTACCGTTCAGGTTGCAAGTTACTCCAGTCACAAACTGCATATAAGCTTCCTTTTCGTACTTTCTCTGTCATTTAGGCAATAAAAAAAGAGCACCCCACGCAATTCGGAGGTACCCTGCTTGGTATATACCCGTGAAGTTATACCCTGACTTAGCGGTAAGCCACTTCATTTACCATATTGGTTATTTTGTACCAAAACCAGTCCAGCGCCTGATCAATACTTTTTACCTGACCTGACACGTGCGCTGTAGAAGCTTGAAACAGTTGTCCGTCGATGACCGTCAGATTGCCATTCACATCACCATACACCTGAGCGGTTCCATTCTCTATCGTAAGATCGCCAGCAACTGACTTACCTTCTGGAACAATAACCGTGTTGCCTTGAATCACGAGCTGATCCAGACTGTTCCCCTTAACGACCATTTCGTTGTTCTGATTCCAGAAATTGAAGGCGCTAAAGAGCATCACGACCAAAAAGAAGGCTGCCGCCGTCAGCGCGGGATGTCCTTTGACCCATCTGAGCCATACTTGTTGTCTCTTGGGCTGTGGCAGAGCATTCATAATTCGATTGGTCAGCTCATCCGAGGCAGACGGTGAATAATGTTTCATGGCAAAGAGTAGCATTTCCGTCTGTTCCAACTCTTTAAAGCGCATGCGACAATCCGGACAGATCAACAAATGGCTTTTCAATTCAGTTTTCTGATCCGGGGACAACGACTCATCCAAACATTCATGCATTAAAGAGACGGCCGAGTTGCAATCCATATGAGAGCCAATCCTTTCCTTAGACACTTAGTCCATACACCTACAAAAAGCATGCATAAGACTTGCATACATTTCATACGCACCCGTTTGAGATATGTTTCAAATAATTTTGCCCAAAATTTCGGGTGATTGTGATTATAACTTATATTCTAGTTTTTTGCGCAGAAAATCACGGCCCCGGTGCACCCTTGTCTTAATCGTTGTTACGGGCATACCTGTGACATCACTGATCTCCTGTAATGACAAGTCCTGTAAATATCTCAAAACCATAACGGACTTATACTTGGCTGGTAAGCTATCAATCGCCTCACGGATGAGGGTCTGTGTTTCGGAAAGCAGTGCTTCACTCTCTGGTGTTCGATCATCACTAGGAAGCATTGCGTAGCCGTCAGATCCTTCCTGATCATTCAGTTCTGCATCAAGTGAGTAAGAAGGTTTCTTTCTCCGTAACCGGTCAATGCACAAATTCGTTGCAATCCGATAGATCCAGGTCGAGAATTTCTGATTCGGATCATACTTTTCCATATTTCGAAACACACGCAAAAACGTCTCCTGAACAACATCCTCCGCTTCGTGACGGTTGCTCAGCATCCGATATGCCAAATGAAACAGCTTGTCCTTGTATAATTCAACGATTTCTGCAAAGGCTCTCTGGTCTCCCTTGAGTACCAGCTTCACAAGCCTGTTCTCCAAATTGTCCACCCTGATTCCCCCAGACATGCTGATGGGTCTTCCGTCTTCTGATACCCGTCCACACTTGTAATTCACCAATCAAATCGTAAATCAACTTTGGTCAAAAATCAAGACTGTATGACAAATATCCTCCAAAAACAGTAAAAACGGGAACTCCCTAAGGAGTCCCGTCTAATCTCTCTTTTCAAAAGAAGAGATAGATATTTATTTTATTACATAAATCATTCATCATATGAACGTTGTGAATGATCTTTTGATCAAACATCAGCCTGTATTCCGCAATCCTGCTGCAATACCATTAATGGTCAACAATACTTCACGAAGTAGTTCGGTATCATCCTCACCACGTTCCCGCATGTCACGCAGTTCACTTAGCAACTGTACTTGCATGTAGGAAAGTGGATCAACATACGGATTACGCAAACGAATCGATTCCTGAATTACAGGTACATCATCCAGAATTTCAGCTTCACCTGTAATTTTCAGAATCAGCTCTTTGGTAAGCTTAAACTCCGATTCGATCTGACCGAAGATACGGTCACGAGCTTCTTTATTGGAAGTCATGGCCGAATACTCTTTAGCAATCACGAGATCTGCTTTGGCAACCGCCATTTGCACCGTATCAATCAGCGTACGGAAGAACGGGAAGTTAGCATACATTTCTTTCAGGACGTTCAGGTTCTCCTCTTTGCCCTGATAGTAACTTTGCAACCCCGTACCTGCCGCATACCAGGCCGGAAGCAAGTAACGGCTTTGTGTCCAGGCAAATACCCAAGGAATCGCACGCAAGTCTTCAAACTTGTCACTGCCCTTCCGTTTGGATGGACGTGAACCAATATTGAGTTCGCCTACTTCTGGAAGCGGCGTAGACTCTTTAAAGAACGTGAAGAAATCCGGGTCACGGAAAATGAGATCCTGATACTTCGTCAGTGACACTTCCGAGATGTCCTTAATAATCTCATCCCAAGCTTGCTCTGACGCCGACTCTTGCGGCTCCAGACCATTCAAAGCCGCTGTGATTAGCGCCGAAGTAGCCTGCTCCAAACTGCGGTAAGCAATTCCTTGGAGAGAATAACGAGATGAAATAACTTCACCTTGCTCCGTAATTTTGATGCCGCCGCCAATCGTATGAGGAGGCTGTGCAAGAATACTACGGTTCAGTGGCATGCCGCCACGTCCGAGCGCTCCGCCGCGTCCGTGGAAGAATTTCAGCTTCACACCATGCTCATTGCCCACAGCCGTAATCGCATTCATCGCTACGCGCAGTTCCCAGTTTGCCGTAACTACACCGCCATCTTTATTACTGTCGGAGTATCCAAGCATAATTTCGTGCAACTCATTACGTCCAGTCACGCTTGCACGATATATAGGTAAGTTAAACAACCGTTGCATAATTTCCGATGCTGCATGAAGGTCGTCAATCGTTTCAAACAACGGAACAGCTTGCAGTGTAGAGATCACTTCACCGTTTGCCCCTTTGGAGAACAAACCAACCTCTTTGGCAAATACCATCACTTCAAGTAGATCACTTGCTCCTTGTGTCATACTGATCAAGTAACTCGTGATACAGCTTGTACCGAACTCATTCTGTGCACGCTTAATTGCGCGGAAGACATCCAGACACTCTCTCGTTCCTTCCGTGTACTGATGATACGGGGAAGTAAGTGGTCTTGGATCATCCAGCAAACGAGCAAGCAGATCGATTTTTCCGTCTTCTGTCAGACGTGCATAATCGTCTACAATATTCATTTTTGCTAAAATTTCCGACATCGCACTTTCATGCTCTTTGCTGTGCTGACGCACATCCAGAGCAGCGGTATGGAATCCGAAAAGTTCAACCTGACGAATCATTTTACGCACTGTAGTATCTGCTACATAGTCAGCAAAATGATGACGCAAGCTACGGTCGATAATTAACAGATCATCAATCAGATCTTGAGCGTTCTGGTAGCGATCCGGCTGACCAACCTTGTTCTCATCAAGGACATTGTTCAGCTTGGCAATCATGTAGGCCAGTTTAATGCGATAAGGCTCTTTTTCATTACGCCAAATGTCCACTTTTTTCAAAGTAACACAGTTGCGATCCTGCTCAATCGACTGCGCCAGTTCATCCGAGATATGAATGATGTTGGTGCTGAAGCTGAGGTGTCCCATAAGTTCAATCATAATCCGCTGATACTCACGCAAAGCGAGCTTGCGTTGCATGAGAAGCGTTTGCCATGTTACATCTGAAGTTACCGATGGATTTCCATCCCGGTCTCCACCAATCCAGGAACCGAAACGCAAATACGTCGGCACATGCCAGTCATGGTCTGGATAAAATTTATTCAGGCAACGTTCCAGTTCCTGATATACATCCGGAAGTACGTGGAACAACGTTTCATGAAAGTAATACATCCCGTTCCGCACTTCATCGAGTACAGTCGGTTTGCGATCGCGAAGCTCATCTGTCTGCCAGAGCGTAATAACCTCATTCAACAGTTTCTCACGCAGTTGTTCACGTTCACGCAACGTCAGCGTAGGATTATCCAGTAGCATGACATCTTCAGAAATCCGTTTATGGATATCCAGAATAACCCGGCGCATCGCTTCTGTCGGGTGAGCTGTCATCACGAGTTCCAGTGATAAATCATCCAGAATCTCTTCTACTTCGGTATGAGACAATCCACGTTCTTTTAGGTCCTGTACTGCCTTTTCAATCGAACCTGGCTGTACAGCATCTCCCGCAGAACGCTCATAATCCCGTTTACGCCGAATCCGATGGTTTTGTTCAGCAATATTAACTAATTGAAAATAAATAGCGAAAGCTCGAATAACCTGATGACGATTGTCCGAGTCTAATTCCTGGATCATCGTTTTGAACTCTTCATACAGTTCTGGCAAAAACTCTGCACGCAACGATTTGCTCGTTTCCCGAATCTTCTCAACGACATCTAGAAGCTCCGTGCCTCCTTGATGGACAAGAACTTCTCCGAGTATGTTGCCCAGGAACCGCACGTCTCGCCGAAGCAGGTTGTTGGATTGGCTTTTGCTGGCGGTTACCGTAGTTTCAGTCATGCTTATCCTCCCATCTGATCGTTCCATTCGTACACGTAAATTTGACACCTTCATAACATCATACAATAAAATGGTACGAAAATCTTTATTTTTCTACTAGTAAAAATGGGGATTATCCCCGAAATACATCACAAAAACACGCTTTTTTATTCATTTTCTTGTTCTGCTTCTATGAATAGCCATATGCTGTCGCATGATACCTTTTTCACGTACTTTTTATACCTTGAACATCTCATAACTAATCTAAAAAATTAATAATTATGCAGTCACATTATTCTAGGTTTTGGAATACGGAAGTAGGCTTTCAATTCTCCAGTTTTAGCATTCATGGATAACAGGCGCTCCTAAGAAACATGACCGGCAAAGCAAGCTTTTGTATACTTTACCACACTGACGCAATGAATTAAAGAGAAATTTCGATTTTCTAACACTTACCGTTGTCTTTTGACATATTTCTTATGTATTTCACAGTAAAATTTGTTTGTCCCCCATAACTTAACACTCCTCCTGCTACATAATGTTCTTGTGTATTTGGGCAGATTACTTGATAGTTCGTACAACATAAAGGAGGAGTTCACATCATGAAAAAAGCCACAACCATTATTGCTTCCATGTTAGTCGTTGCCGCAATGGCTGGTTCTGCAGGTGCTGAGGGCCATATGAGCAACGGGATGGATACCAACGGTTCACGTGTAAAGTCTTATCAGAATAGCAACTACATGGACCGTACAAACAGCAACTTGAACATGAACATGGATGGTAACTATCGTACCAATGGGGATTACCGAAACAATGGGGATTACCGCACTAACAGTGTACGTACAAATGCAGCTACAACAACAGACCGCGACAACGGAATGGACTGGGGATGGCTTGGTTTGCTCGGGTTGCTGGGACTGGCCGGTATGCGTAAGAGAGCAACTGATCATCACGAGCGTTAATGGATTGGTTCTTTTGTGAAAAAAAGGATCTCCGCTACTAAGCTGGTCATCACTGACCTTTAGCGTAGCAACATAAAAGAGCCGAACCCATTGTGTACTGCTTCACACAATGGGTTCGGCTCTTAGATACATACAAGGCGATCTGTGCCTTAGATCCGCCTCCTAACACGATATATCAACGTTTCAGATTCATTACAAAAAAAGTCTCTGCTATAAGTGCAGAGACTTTTTTGAATCAGTAAGCGGGTGATGGGAATCGAACCCACGCTATTAGCTTGGAAGGCTAAAGTTCTACCATTGAACTACACCCGCATAAAC
>NZ_FMVM01000017.1 GCF_900102085.1 Paenibacillus polysaccharolyticus
GGGTGGCCGCTTCGGGTTCGGATCGTTCTTTCGATCGCTGTTATCTCCGGATTTTTTCGATCCCCTTCTCCAAGGAGAAAATCCGGAGATAAAGGCGAACGCTTCGCTTCTACAGAATCGATTCCTTCCCCTCCGCTACTGATTCGCAGCTACCGGCTCGGTAAGCAAGTTGCCGCGAATATAAAACGTCATCGGATCGGTAATTTCCACTTGTACAAAGGTACCAATCAGCTCCTTAGAGCCTTCAAAATGCACCAGCTTGTTACTGCGTGTTCGTCCAGCCAGAACAGTTGAATTACGTTTACTCTCGCCTTCGACAAGCACCTCAACAATCTTGCCACGTTGCTGCTCGTTGCTACGCTGGCTGTACTCATTTACCGTTTCGTTCAGGCGTTTCAGACGTTCTTTTTTCACTTCCATCGGCACATTATCTTCCATCACTGCTGCAGGTGTACCTTCGCGTGGAGAGTAGATGTACGTATAGGCAAAATCATAACCAACTTCACGAACCAGAGAAAGTGTATCCTCAAACTGCTCGTCCGTTTCACCAGGGAATCCAACAATGAAATCCGTTGTCAGAACGACGTCTGGAATGGCCGTTTTGATCTTCGCCGCCAGATTCAAATAGTGTTCCCGCGTATATTTACGACTCATCCGTTTGAGCACTTCCGTGCTGCCTGATTGCACCGGTAAGTGGATGTGCTCCACCAGATTACCACCTTTGGCAAGCACCTCGATCAAATGATCATCAAAGTCACGCGGATGGCTCGTTGTAAAACGCACACGTGGAATATCTATTTTACGAATATCGTCCATCAAGTCACCAAAGGTGTATTTCAGATCCGTAAAATCCTTACCATACGCATTCACATTCTGACCCAGCAGTGTAATTTCCTTGAATCCCTGTCTAGCCAGTTCTCTTACTTCTGCAATGACGTCCTCTGGACGACGGCTACGTTCTTTCCCCCGGGTAAACGGCACGATGCAATATGTACAGAACTTGTCGCAACCATACATAATGTTTACCCAGCCGCGCATGCCTTCTCGTTTCTTCGGCAGGTTCTCAATGATGTCGCCTTCCTTGGACCACACTTCCACAACCATCTCTTTGCTAAAGAGCGCTTCCTGAATCAGGTGCGGCAGACGGTGTACATTGTGGGTACCAAAGATCATGTCGACAAAACCATGCTTCTGCATGATCCGGTTAACGACACCTTCTTCTTGAGACATACACCCGCATACCCCAAGCAATAAACCTGGGTTCTCCAGCTTCAGTGTTTTCAGATGGCCCAGTTCACCAAATACTTTGTCTTCAGCATTTTCACGAATCGCACACGTGTTAAGCAAAATAATATCCGCTGCTTTGCGATCTTCCGTAGCTTGATACCCCATCGTCTCCAGCAAACCTTTGATCGTCTCGGAGTCGTGTTCATTCATCTGACATCCATAGGTGTATACGATATAATGCTTGCCCTTTCCGATCGTTTTCAACTCTTCGGGAACAGCCGTCTCATACAGTACCTGAATGTCTTCCTTGCCCCTTTGTTTCTCCTGGCGATGGTTCGGTTCCGCTTTGATATTAATCTCGCGTCCGCGAATTCTAATCTTTTTGCTGAATTCATCTTGCGAAATTACTTTGGCATCGGAGAAATCAAAATATTGGGAGTAATCCTTTTTTGAGTCTTTAGCCATTTCCTTCGGTCACTCCTTACAGCCTCTATTCATAAAAAGCGTTCTTTTCATCACAAAATTCAACCATTTGGTTCCTCATGCTTCAAAAGAGCATTACAGCAAATTATAACATGAATTGGGCTGTAGTTCCACAAGCAAACATGGTCCTGTTGGCTCCATTCTACCGTCCTGATCTGCCTTGCACAAAAAAACCTGAGCGCATTGACGCACAGTTCAAGATGAACTGCCTCTGCCAGTGTACTCAGGTCATTTTTACTTATATCCGGCCTCTTCGTTGTACTGCAACGCTATAGACCGTGTAAAGTCATTAGTCAATAATTTCAGCAGTGTCGCCATTGCGAGCGCCTGCTGCATTTGCTTCATCTGTATCGATGTGCATATCCAGTGCAAAAGAATCAGATACACGAGCCAGTACATTTTCAAGTACCAGACCACGATCCCCACCCAAGCGAACTTTCAACATTTGTTTGTCCTCAATGCCCCATTTTGCTGCATCGGACGTATGGAAGTGGATGTGACGAGCCGCAACGATAACACCTTTGTCAATCGTTACTTCGCCAGCTGGACCTTTGATTGTGATTCCAGGTGTACCTTCGATGCTACCAGATTCACGCACAGGTGCTTTTACACCGATCGCAAAAGAATCCGTCATGGAGATTTCCAATTGTGTTTCTGGACGAACAGGTCCGAGGATACGCACTTTATCAAACTGTCCTTTGGAACCAATGACCGCTACGGTTTCATTGGCAGCGTATTGTCCGGGCTGGGACAGAGGTTTAAATTCAGTCAGTTCATAACCTTTGCCGAACAAAATGTCAACGTGCTCTTGGGATACATGAATGTGACGGGCGGATACGCCCACAGGTACTGTTTTACTCATCGTAAATTCACTCCTTGTTTATCTATGGCCTGTAGACAGGCTCTTAACAATCCAAGTGGTATTATACTCCTTTTTACTGTGAAATGAAAACAAACTGATGAAAATTCATGAAATACACTTATTTTCGCTAATTCATTTCCATTTTGGGACACTTATCTTGAAAAAAGCGAGATTTATTACATCCTCTTTCTTTTACTTGCATGCACTAGTCCACCCTCTGGCAAGTGTTCCCCGAGATAACGTATTGCATTCCCCCATAACCAACCATGCACAAGTGCTTCGTCATAATGCTTCAGCAATATTTCTGTCAGCTTTGGATAACATCCAGCATGCTCCAAATCCTGAATTTTGGTTGAGATCCCGTCAAAATCTGATCCCATCATCAGATGATGAGCCCCGCCTAGCGAACAGATCTGTTCGATGTGTGGTAGCAAGTCCTCTATTCGCACTTCATCCGCTTCTTTGACAAACCAGGGTACAAACGTCAGGCCAACACGTCCATCTCTCGCAACTATGGCCTGAATCTGGTCATCCTTCAAGTTACGTATATGCGGACATACGTTATAGCTGTTAGAATGCGAGGCTATGAAAGGACGTTCGCTCAGATCGGCCAGTTCCCAGAACCCCTTTTCGGATAAATGAGACACATCCAGGAGCATCCCCATCTGATTACAGAGACGCACCAGTTCCTTGCCTTTCTCTGTCAGACCCGCCCCCCGCTTTTCCATAATGCCGTCCGCAGCCCAATTCGCATGATTCCATGTAAGACCAACGACGCGTACCCCCATCTGAAAACACAATTCCAGATAAAACAAGTTTCCTTCTAGCCCATCGACACCCTCCAATGTGATTAGGCCCCATGGAGCGGTTTCCACTTCCGTTTGCAAGTTTGCTACCTGTTCACGCCAAAGCAGCGTCTTGACCCCTCCAGAGCGCTGTGCGCTATGCTCTACCTTTTTACGGTACAACTCCAGCTGTCCCATCACATGTTCAAACTTGCCTCTGCCCAGAACTTCGGGTAAATAAATCGCAAATGCCTGCAGATGAACACCACCTTCTTGCATGCGTTCCAGGTTGACATCCAGTTCGGAAGCCTTCTCAAAAGAAAGTTCAGGTTTCATCAGCAGTTTACTTAATGCATCACAATGAAAATCAGCGATACGCTGGCCTATTCTCGCCATTCCTAGCCCTCCTATTAACGTATACTTACCCATTTACACTCCAATTCTTTTGGAAAATAACGCAAAAAAACCTGTCTACTTTATTCGTAAACAGGCTCATGCGTACGTTAACTCATGTATTATCTGGGCTCCACAATCAGCTTAATGGCCGTTCGGTCCTCACCGTCAATCACAATGTCTGTAAAAGCTGGAATACAAATCAGGTCAACTCCGCTTGGTGCTACAAATCCCCGGGCAATCGCTACCGCTTTAATGGCTTGGTTCAGTGCTCCTGCTCCAATTGCCTGCAGTTCAGCATTTCCACGTTCACGAAGAACTCCTGCAAGAGCGCCGGCTACAGAGTTAGGATTGGACTTTGCTGAAACTTTTAATACATCCATGGTAAGTACCTCCCTGGGAATGTTGAAAGTTTGTTTCCACTTACTAGATGTTATTCGCGGGAGGAAAAAAAATTCCTTCTTTTTAGCAGGGTTTCCCGGCAAAATGGGACAATGCCCCTATTCCATGCGCCACTCATCTTCCATTAAACGTATTTTCTCAATCCGCGTAGCCGCACCGGTTTCTTCGTCAATATCCACGATCACGCCATGAAAATGCCATTTGCCGTCATCTACGACAAATCTCACTGGAAGCTGGGTGTAAAATTTACGTAGCACCGCATCACGCTCCATGCCCAGAATGCCGTCACGCGGTCCTACCATACCTGCATCTGTCAAATATGCCGTACCTCCAGGCAAAATACGTTCGTCGTTGCTTTGCACATGGGTATGCGTACCTACAACGAAGGATGCGCGTCCATCGAGATGCCAGCCCATCGCAATCTTCTCAGACGTTGCTTCCGCGTGCATATCCACAAGAATACACTTATAGTCTCTACGTAGCTCGTCCACAATCTCATCCGCTGCGCGAAACGGGCAATCAATCGCAGGCAAGAAGGTTCTGCCTTGCAGGTTCACGATCGCAAGTTCTTTCCCTTCTCCCTTAACTACGGTATACCCACGTCCAGGTGTACCTGGTGGAAAGTTGGCTGGTCTGATCATACGTGGTTCATCATCTATAAAATCAAAAATATCCTTATTGTCCCAAGTATGGTTGCCAAGCGTAATGCCATGCACGCCCCAGTTAAAAAACTCATTGGCAATTGCACCTGTAATGCCGCGTCCTGCTGCAGCATTCTCACCATTGACAATGATTACATGGGGTTTATATTTCGATTTCAGGTATGGTAAGTTCTCCTTAAGCGCTTTACGCCCTACGTTTCCTACAATGTCCCCAATAAACAAAACTTTCATGATTTGTTGCCTCCTCAATTCCTGCATGGCTTATCAACAGGAAAAGTGGCCCACTGAAGCGGCCACTTTTCCAAAATACTCTATTTTGCGTATTCAACCGCCCGGGTTTCCCGGATCACGGTGACTTTGATATGACCTGGATAATCAAGTTCATTCTCGATCATCTTCGTGATGTCACGAGCGAGGCGGAAAGCTTCAGCATCATCGATCTTCTCAGGCTGCACCATGACACGAACTTCGCGTCCAGCCTGGATGGCGTACGATTTCTCGACACCTTCGAAAGATTCCGAGATTTCTTCCAGCTTCTCTAGTCGTTTGATGTATGTCTCCAATGTTTCGCGGCGTGCACCTGGACGAGCTGCGGACAGCGCATCAGCTGCACCCACCAGCATCGCAATAACTGAAGTTGCTTCGCAGTCCCCGTGATGGGAAGCGATACTGTTGATAACCACTGGGTGTTCCTTGTATTTCTTCGCCAGCTCCACGCCAATTTCAACGTGTGATCCTTCCACTTCGTGATCCAGCGCTTTACCGATGTCGTGCAACAAACCTGCACGTCTTGCCAAAGTTACGTCTTCTCCAAGTTCTCCAGCCATTAGTCCTGCCAAATAAGCAACTTCCATCGAATGTTTCAGGACGTTCTGACCGTAACTTGTGCGGAACTTCAGGCGGCCCAGAATTTTGATGAGATCTGGGTGCAGACCATGCACGCCCACTTCAAAGGTAGCTTGTTCACCGTATTCACGGATACGCTCATCCACTTCTTTACGTGATTTCTCCACCATTTCTTCAATACGTGCCGGGTGAATCCGTCCATCCGCCACCAGTTTTTCCAGTGCCGTCCGGGCAATCTCACGGCGAATCGGGTCAAAGCCCGACAGAATAACAGCTTCAGGCGTATCATCGATAATGAGGTCAATCCCGGTAAGGGTTTCAAGCGCACGGATGTTACGTCCTTCACGACCGATAATCCGGCCTTTCATTTCTTCATTAGGCAGCGTTACAACGGATACCGTTGTCTCCGCTACATGGTCAGCCGCACAACGTTGGATGGCGAGTGTAATGATCTCGCGGGACTTTTTGTCCGCTTCTTCCTTCGCTTGCTGTTCAATGTCCTTGATCATTTGAGCCGTCTCATGACGAACTTCCTGTTCTACGTTGGACAGTATGATACTGCGTGCGTCTTCCATCGTGAGATTGGAGATTCGTTCAAGCTCCGTCACCTGGTTTTTGTAGATCATTTCGATCTGTTGCTGTGTTTCATCGATACGTTTCTCTTTGTTAGCCACTTGCTCTTCTTTACGTTCGAGTGATTCCAATTTTTTATCCAGCGACTCTTCTTTTTGCAACAATCGTCTCTCTTGTCGTTGAATTTCGTTCCGACGTTCACGAGTGTCCTTTTCAGCTTCGGCGCGAATGCGATGAATCTCATCCTTCGCTTCCAGCACCGTTTCTTTCTTCAGTGCCTCTGCCTCTTTTTTCGCGTTCTCCACGATTTGTACGGCAGCTTGTTCCGCACTAGAGATTTTAGCCTCTGCAAGAGATTTGCGAATAAAATATCCGACTCCGAACCCAATAACGAGCGCGGCCACAACGAGAATGATCGTGATAGCAATATCCATACTGTTCACCTCCTCGTTGGTTCCTCCAAGGCACTCCTTGGGTCAACTTTTCTGTTTTCATGCTTTACATATGTTTGGGAATAACGAATACTCACGGCGATCCCCCGCCGATTTTCATTTCACATGTACATGATTACATGTACTATCCACTGTTTCCAGTGAACCCATAATCAGGAATGGACTAAATCTGAAGAAACCGAAACCGCTTTTTTGGAAGGAAAAAGGGTTGTCCATTTCTTACAGACTCATGTCCATTTTAGTATTTGACGAAAGAAATTGTCAAGAGAATGCAGTATTGTTAGTCTCCTCGTCTAGTCCCATAACAATGCTTCATCCTCTTTGGCATCTTCTGCCCCATCCTCTTCCATTAAACGATTCATGACTCGGCGCACCAGATCCATGCTAAAACCGCGTCGCATCAAGTACGGGAACGTTTTACGTTTCTTCTCCTGCACGTCTCCTCGAACTTGTTTCCACTTCTTACGGCCAGCTGTTAATGCCGTGTCGAATTCTGCATCTGCACTAACATCATCCAGTACCTCCGCAATAAGTTCATTTGTAATTCCTTTTTGACGCAATTCTTGCCTTATCCACAGTTTTCCCTTCCGCTGCCCCTCCATACGCTGTCTTGTCCATTCCTTGGCAAACAGGTCATCATCGACAAGCTTTTCTTGCTCAAGCCGATCGAGGACCTCTTCAATAATCGGTGCCGCGAACTCCTTTTGCTTTAGCTTTTGCCGTAATTCATGACGTGTCCGCTGCTTAAACTCCAAAAAACGCAGTGACTGCACGTATGTCCTCTGGCGTTCATCCGCAATAATGATTTCCTCCAGATCTTTCTTCATAAAAATGTTGCCACGTGTCATCCTGTACTTAATCATCACATCTTCCAGAACCGTAAGCGAATAGTGACCAAATGAAATCCGGTAGCGTGCTTCACGACTCTTCGTCCGCTCTACTCTGGTGATGATAAGTTCTTCATCGTCTGGAAATTGGGAGACGGCGTTTAGTTCTGCTTCTTCTTGCAACTCTTCGTCATCATCATGTGCATCATATTCCTGCTGATATTGGCGACGTTTCACTTTGATCCTCACGCTCCCTTGTTTGTGTTTTAGGGTAAAAAAAGACTTCCTCAGCTAATCCTCTTATTTGATTTTCATTCAGGCCACATATGGCATAGATGCTAACAGCCCCTGTCCGGAATGGACAGAGGCTGTTAGCTGGCGAGAACCAATCCTATTTAGCTTCCTAAGCATTAGCACCCGCTTATTACAGGTTTTAGGACGTCAGAATACAAAGTGCCTTCCCCTGTAGAGAAAGATTACTCATTAATTTCGAATAATTCCTGTTCTTCAGCCGCTTCTTTTTCTTGCTCTTCACTCGTTGGAGCAGGAACAGCCGTTGTCAAATTGCTGGCTTCACGAATTTTCTGCTCAATCACATCAGCAATTTCTTTATGTTCTTTCATAAACTGCTTCGCGTTCTCACGGCCTTGTCCTAAACGTTCACCTTCATACGAATACCAAGCACCGCTTTTGTTGACGATATCCAGCTCTGTACCGATATCGATGATACTTCCCTCTTTGGAAATACCTTCACCATACATAATGTCAACTTCCGCTTGTTTGAACGGAGGTGCCACTTTGTTTTTAACAACTTTAATACGGGTACGGTTACCTGTAATGTCATTTCCCGATTTGATACTCTCAATACGGCGTACATCTAGACGAACCGTGGAATAGAACTTTAATGCACGGCCACCTGGTGTCGTTTCCGGGTTACCAAACATAACACCAACTTTCTCACGAAGCTGGTTGATGAAGATGGCAATCGTTTTAGATTTACTGATTGCACCGGACAATTTACGGAGTGCCTGAGACATCAAACGAGCCTGCAGACCAACGTGAGAATCTCCCATCTCTCCTTCAATCTCCGCTTTTGGTACAAGCGCTGCTACCGAGTCAATAACAATGATGTCTACTGCACCACTTCGTACAAGAGCCTCGGCGATTTCCAATCCTTGCTCACCTGTATCCGGTTGTGACAAGAGCAATTCATCAATGTTAACGCCCAGTTTGCTTGCATAATTCGGATCAAGCGCATGCTCAGCATCGATAAACGCAGCTTGTCCACCTACACGTTGGACTTCAGCAATGGCATGCAATGCCACAGTTGTTTTACCTGAAGATTCAGGTCCATATATTTCAACAATACGGCCTTTCGGCAAGCCGCCTGTTCCTAATGCAATATCCAAAGCCAAAGATCCGCTGGGAATAATTTCCACATTCATGTGAGTTGACTCACCCAATTTCATGATGGAACCTTTACCAAATTGCTTCTCTATTTGACGGAGCGCCATATCAAGCGCGGCACGACGGTCTGACAATAAACTCACACCCTTTACTGTTTATAATATAATGATACCTTGTTTTAACTCGTTTGCCAAGCTTTTTTTCGAACATACATTCGTTTTTTTGTTCAGGACGAGGCGCCTCTTCCTCATGAAAATCGATGAAAAAACAGAAAAAGAACCGTAAACAAGGCTGTAAAGCCACATTTTACGGTTCTTCCGTCTACAATCATTATACTTCCTCAATTATGCAAATGCAATCTGCCTGCGTAATCATCAATCAATAGCGACTAACTTTTGCCATAACCGATATAGAATGGCCTTTGCCGAGCGAATGCGAACCGTTTCGCGGTTACCGTTAATCCGGAGTTCATGAATCTCCGTATCCTTCCCACGCTCAGCCAAAGCGATAAACACGAGGCCTGGTGGTTTACGTTCCGAATATCCCGGACCGGCTACTCCGGTAATCGCCAATCCAAAATCAGCATCCCCAATCATACGGATCTGCTCTGCAAGCACTTTTGCCACCTCTGGGCTAACGGCACCTGGTGCATCTTCACCCTCCAGGTAACTGTGAGGCACATTTAACAGCTTTTCTTTGATCTCATTAGAGTAACATACAATGCCACCTTTTAACATCGAGGCACTTCCAGGCACCGAAGTTAAGCTCTGCATCACAAGCCCTCCTGTGCAGCTTTCAGCCGCGCTCAGAGTCAGCCCCATATCAGACATCATTGTAACAATCGTGTACTCTATAGGCACATCCTCGTTAGCGTAGAGATGTTCAGATAAACGCTCACGAATCTGCACTTCCATCGCATCCAGCTTTAGCTTGGCTTCTCCTTCGCTCGGAGCCTTGGTAGACACACGTACGGTTACTTCTCCCTCACTCGCGTAAGGAGCAATCGTAGGGTCTGTCTGTCCGTCAATCAAGTCAAGCAAACGGTCCTCCAGAGCAGATTCTCCAATGCCTGCGAATTTCAACATTCGTGAATAAATCGGCATTTCTTCTGTAAGAGCATGCTGAAGCAACCAAGGTTTGACTTCCTGCTCGAACATTGGAATCAATTCTTTAGGTGGCCCAGGCATAACAACATAATATTTATCGTTATCCGCAATCGCGTTTCCGGCAGCAAGTCCGGTTTCATTCGCCAGAGGGGTTCCACCCTCAAGCACAATGGCTTGGCGCCGATTATTTTCCGTCATTTCCACATTACGATCGAGGAAGAAACCTTCAATTTTATCCATAGCCATACGGTCAATATGCAACTTCCGATTCAACACTGCAGCCAGTGCGTCTTTAGTCAAATCATCCTGCGTTGGACCGATGCCTCCAGAAAATAAAATAATGTCTGCACGGCCCTGCGCGATGCGTATCGCTTCACTAAGCCGATTCTGATTATCTCCAACTACCGTTTGAAAATATACGTCAATCCCCATTGCAGCAAGTTCACGGGAAAGGTATCTGGCATTGGTATTTACGATCTGTCCCAGTAGTAACTCTGTCCCAACTGCAATAATCTCTGCCTTCATTTTGACTTCCTCCTGTACATATGTGGAGTAGTCAAAGGGCAATAGGATGAGTTCCTATTGCCCTTTGACCCAATGAGTCTTTCATCATTACCCGATTCAGCTTAAATCATTACGCTTTTGATAAATGAAGCAAGTTTTTGTTTTTGATAAAGTAGTCAATTCCAGACCAGATGGTGATCAGAGCCGCTACATATACCGCAATTTCATCGACATGAATACCCGTGTATGAGAAGGGGAAATTGTTCAGCAGTAGCAAAACAATGGCTACAATCTGTACTACTGTTTTCAGTTTACCCCAAGCACTCGCAGCTACAACCGAACCGTCCAACAAGGCAATCTGACGTAGGCCGGTCACGGCAAATTCACGGCTGATAATAACGACTGCAATCCATGAATCCAGCTTACCCATTTGAACCAATGAAATCAAAACAGCGGTAACCAGAAGCTTGTCTGCCAGAGGATCAAGCAGTTTGCCCAGATTGGTGACCATATTGTTTTTCCTTGCAAGATAGCCGTCTATTCCATCCGTGCTTGCAGCAACGATAAAAATAAAAGCAGCAATTAACTGATTATACGGAAGCGTAAAGCTCCCGAGATGTAACGGCTCTGGATAAAACGGAAAATCCACGAGCAGAAACACCATCAAAAAAGGGATTAAGCAAATTCGTGCAAGCGTAATCCGGTTGGGTAAATTCACAAGACGCCCTCCCTTTGTATCCTCCATTACTTCAAACAATCATCTTACATTCCGTATTCATCATCTGAAGCAAGAAATGAACGATTGAAACGTCGACTTATATTTACATAAAAGCCTATGTAGAAACGCAAAAAATAAAGTCTACCGCTCAAACGCAAAACTGCTTTTAAACGCTCCGGTGACTTCCAGAAGTGTACTGCTTTTCACAAAGTCAGCTAACGATGAAGACTGGACTTGATGCATGACTGCCAGCAATGCACATTCAGTATAATATACGTACCAATACAGTGTCAAAAAGACATTTCTGTACAAGAGTTTTATTTAAAATTAGTATATTGCAGATCTAGTGGCAAGTTAGCTCCATTAAGAAGTTGCATAACGGCTTGCAGATCATTTTTGCTCTTACCTGTCACCCGAAGCTGGTCTCCCTGAATCTGACTCTTCACCTTCAGTTTGGAATCACGGATGAGGATATTGATTTTTTTAGCCACATCTTGATCAATGCCCTGCTTGAAATTCAAACGCTGGCGAACTGTACCGGATGAAGCTGGCTCCACTTTCCCGTAATCCATATTTTTCAGCGGAAGCCCACGCTTTGCCATTTTGGATTGTAAAACTTCAATAACCGCTTTTAATTTGGTCTCATCATCAGACACAATCGTAAGAGCATCCTTATCCAGTTTCAAGCTACTTTTACTGCCCTTGAAATCATAACGAGCACCAATTTCTTTTTCCGTTTGCGTAACGGCATTGGTCAATTCTTGCAAGTCCATTTTGGACACAATATCAAATGAATTTTCTGAACTCAAACCAAGTCACCCTTTCAATTAATCATATGTTCTGTAACATTATAGAGTAAACTTCAAGCAAAAGTCTAATTTTAGTCATGTTTACTCATAGAAAAAAGCATTTTTGGAGTACCATTCGGTCACCAAAAATGCTTGCTGGTCGAGCTGCCTTAATACCGGCTACGGTTAGGCTGTCTGAACATATCGAGCACACCGAGAACGATATGCGCAAGTCCAAAACCCAATATTCCGTAACCCCAGGCATTTGGAGTCAGGTAATAACCCAGGAGGCTGACAATGATCCCTAAACCGGTTACGATCCAGCTGACTGTCACGGCCTTCCACCTCACTTCACCATAAGTTAACTGCAATTGAAGACAAGATTATTGTCCCCTGCAGTTAGCCAGGTTATTCGTTGCTGGAGCTTCCGCCTTCCGAAGAACCACTGGTCGTTGTGCCTGTCATGCCTTCTGTTCCCGTGGAAGAAGCCGTGCTATCTGTATCCAATTTAAGACGAATACGGTTGGTTGCTTTGCCGTCCGTTACGACTTGACCGCCAACATCAATTGTTGTTGCCGCCGCATAACCGGATTTAATGTACATGCCAGCGCTGTCCAATGTAAATGTGAACGTGTCACCGTCAGCAGTATTGCCATACTCGAGTTTCTCACCGCTTGAATTCTCACCTTTATACACTTCAAGCCAACTATGACCTGTCGCCTTGATCGTCACGGTTACAGGCTGACCTGTGCTTCCGCTAACTTTGAAGTTTGTAATATTGCCTGATTTTCCATCTTCAGAAACAGTAACAGAACCAGGTGTGGTTGGTGTTGTTCCCTCTGGGGTCTCACCTGTTTGGCCATCCGTTTGTCCGTCAGTTTGTCCGTCAGTTTGTCCATCGGTTTGACCTTTATTTTCTCCGTCGGTCTGACCATTCGTTTCATTACCGCCGCCGTTTCCGCCAGCATCACCTTTACCGGCATCATTCGATCCCGAGTCGGTTGCAGGCGGAGTTGCAGTTTGCCCGTTATCGGATGGTTGATCAGGTTTGTCATTAGCAGGTTTTTGACTGTCCGTAATCTTTGTATCATCCAGCCCTTGTGGATTGGTGTCATCGCCCTTGTTGTTTGCCATATACAGATACAAGAGCACGATAATCAGAATAGGGAAAGTCCACATTAGAGCAACAGACATCCAGCGGTTGCTCCGCTCCGCCGGCCGGCTGGAGCGCTTCTGGATTACCGGCTCCATCGTTGCTTCCGCCGTTTCCGCAGGTACGTCCTTTTTGTGTCCTTCCAGCAGCTCATCGGCATTAAGTCCCACCGTTTCCGCATAGGTTTTTATAAATGCACGCACATAGAAGCTGCCGGGTAACACTTTATAGTCCCCTGCTTCTATAGCCTCCAAATACCTCTTGCGAATTTTCGTCATTTCCTGTACATCGTCGAGACTCATCCCTTTTTGCAGCCGGGCCTCTCTTAACTGCTGACCCAGTTCAGACATGCCATCTCCTCCTTATGTTTAACTCTTCAGTTGTTGCTGATCTATTCCATGATTCCGTACGGAGCTTTACAGTTCGTCGGTATAGCTTGCCGTAAACGTATCATAAATAATTTCTTCGTTAGGATTATTACGCAATTCAATAATAATATCAAAATCATTATAATCATATTCGGATTCCTGCACAAAAATATCCGGATGCTCAATCACTTTCGTACTAGGCATCGACATGATATCCTGCAAAAGATTATAGTGCCGCTCACTGGAGCGAATCGTACTGACAATCCCATCGATAATAAATACATTATTCGGGTTTAACTCGTCTTCTGACATCTGGCTACGTATCGTTTGGCGAAGAAGGGTAGAAGATACAAAAGTCCAACGCTTCATGGCACATACACTGCCTGCGATGATTGACTCTGTTTTACCAACTCGCGGCATACCCCGCAGGCCGATAACCTGATTGCCCTCTCTTTTAAATACTTCACCCAAAAAATCAACTAATAACCCAAGTTCGTCCCGAGTAAAACGAAATGTTTTGCGATCATCTGAATCCCGGTCAATGTACCTACCGTGACGTACAGCCAGAATATCCACCAATTTAGGTTGACGCAATGCAGATACCGTAATGCTGTTGACTTTACCAAGCATCTCTCCCAGCAGACGAATCTTTTCGTCATCATCTGACTCGAGCAACATGCCCCGTGTTTTGCCTTCAACACCGTTGATGGTCAATATATTGACTTCAAGCATCCCTAGCATGGAGGCGATATCCCCCAAAAGACCAGGTCTGTTCTTATGTATTTTATATTCCATATACCATTGTTTAGTTTCCATGTATACACCCCGTAATGCATTATTCCACATTATTCGACAACATCCGAACGTGTCCATTGGACGCTATTTCGGGTCATCTTCTAAAAATGGGTCACGTTAATGATATATAAAATGAAAATGAATTACAAGAACAGCTCTGTAATCCGTTTGTAATCATTAGAGAAAAGCCCCCTTGCGGGAGCTCTTCATCTCTAGCCTTATGCGTTTTGTTTGGCCAATTTGACCATCAGGCACGCAATCGTACGACGCTCATCCGCATCGCCGACATCCCATAGTTCCTTCAATGCTCGGTTGGAATGGTTCGCCGGGTCAACTTTCTCATCCAGAAAGTCGCCGATCTCGTATGCCAGTTTGTTGATGGTTTCTTCACTCATCCCCATCCTCTCAGCTTGCAGTACGCGATCACCCAGGAACTTCTTCCATGTGTCGAAGTTAGAAACCACTGTTTTGTCTGTTGACATGATAAATCCTCCTTGGCTGACGCATGAGATTTAAAATCAACAGTTGTAATATGTGCTTTCGGGACATTTTATATACGAGCATTTAAAATTAAAGTTCGCAATCCACTGACTTGCAACTTGAACACGGCATTAAGTCAGCCAGCCCCCATTCGGACTGATAATCTGTCCATTGATATATCCCGACTCAGGTAGCGCGAGAAAATAAACCAGTGACGAAATTTCGTCCGGCTGCGCCAGTCGCCCCGCAGGAATCTCCTCTTCCAACATCTTCAACTCACTCTGATCCAGGTGGTCTAACATCGTGGTCTGAACAGCCCCTGGAGCAACAGCATTCACCGTAACGCCGGAGGGAGCAAGCTCTTTAGCAAGTGCCTTCGTGAAGGCATTTACCCCGCCCTTGGTTGTGGAATACAACACTTCACAAGATGCACCAGATAGCCCCCAGATGGACGACACATTAATAATTCTACCGTATCTTTGGGAGATCATATGTGGCATCATCTCTTGTGTGCATAGAAAAGTACCTTTCAGATTAATTGCCATCACTTCATCCCATATTTCCTCTGTCACATCCGCTAGCAAACCATAGTGAGATATACCAGCGTTATTCACAAGAATATCCGGCAACAACTCGTGAGCAGCCAATTTTTCCCGCATACGCTGAATCTGTTCCCTGCTGCGAAGATCAGCTGAAACCGTCATGATACGTCCATTTCCTCGCTCCATACAACGTCTTGCCGCTTCATTGGCTGCTTCATGCGATTTCATGTAGTGCAACACAACATTCATACCTACACTGGCAAACCGCTCTGCAATTGCAGCTCCTATGCCTCCACTTGCCCCGGTAACCAGAACAGTCATTTCCCCTATAGCTTTCACAATGTGTTCCCCCCATAACTTTCACTCTCAATCTAGTGAACCCTTCGATCGCTGTCCTATTCCCTCTCCATGGTTAAGGACTAACAACGAGTGATACAGCGAGCTGATCCCAACGAATATGCTCTTTCAATCTTTGATTCACATCTTGAAGTGTAATCGTTTCATACAATGAAATCATATTGAAAAAATCACCGCCACGGAAATGCTGCCGTGTGAATTCATTCGCAATGTTTTCTGGTGAATTGAGCATGCGCAAATAACCGCCAATTTTCTTTTTGCGCGCACGTTCAAAATCGGAAGCATCGAATCCTTTTTGCATAATCGCTTCGACTTCTTGGCGTATCCGTTTCAACAATTGATCCGGGTCTTTCGTATCTCCACCGACTGCAGAGAAGGCATATTGTGGTGAACTGATATAGTCATGTCCAAAACTATCCGAGATCAGATCTTCATCATAAAGCTTCTGAAACAGACGTGTGCTGGAACCAAACAACAGATCCATCATCAGCTGCGTGGTCGTGTCCCGGCGCAAAAGTGGCTCTCCTGTAAGTCCAACATCCGTTTCTTTGAATCCAAACAAACATTTCGGCAGGGAAACGGATAATTTGACCTCTCGTCTGGCCTCCCCCACCTGTTCAGGCTCTGATTCAAAGAAGCGGTGAATCGGGCCCTGCGGCTCGAAATTTTTCTGCTCCTGATTGGAACGAACCATGCTAATGACCTGCTCAGGATCAACACCGCCGACAACAAACAAGAGCATGTTACTTGGGTGATAAAATGTGTTATAACACGTATACAACGTTTCTTTGGTGATCGTGTTAATGGATTGGACCGTGCCCGCAATGTCAATATGCACCGGATGTTTTTGATACATTGCTTCAATCAACCCGAAATAAACACGCCAGTCCGGATTATCGGCATACATATTAATTTCTTGTTCAATGATGCCTTTTTCCTTATTGACGTTCTGATCAGTAAAGTACGGATTTTGCACAAAATCAACTAATGTTTGTATATTTTCGTTCATATTTTCGGTTGCCGAAAACAAATAAACGGTCTGATCAAAACTTGTGAAAGCGTTCGCAGAAGCACCGTGAGAAGCAAATGTTGCAAAAATATCACCCGTTGGCTCCTCAAACATTTTGTGTTCCAGAAAATGAGCAATACCGTCGGGCACCTTTACCTCGGCTTGCCCTTCCACCTGAAAGTGATTGTCCACTGACCCGTATTTGGTCGCAAAGGTGGCGTATGTTTTCTGAAAACCCGGTTTAGGCAAAACATAGACATGCAGTCCACTCGCCATTACTTCGTAATATAATGTCTCCTGCAAATGTTCATACCGAATGCTCTCCACGACTATTCCTCCTTCTCGTCCCGCAAGAAATAAATCGTATCCAGACGGAACTGCTCTGCGGCCTCACGAACATCCTGCTTGGTAATCTGCTCGATTTGTGCAAGTAGCTCTTCAGACGTTCTTTCCTTACCAGACAACTGACGGTTAAAATCGTAAGCAATCATCTCAAAAGCAGCATCCTGCATTTCTTTTAACAGATTACGGATCATCGCTTTCGTCTGGGACATCTCCAGATCGGTGATATGGCCAAGTTTCATTTCCTCAAGTTGCTGCTTGATGATGGTCACTGCTTTTTCATAATTGGGAATTTCAATCCCGGATTGAACAGTAGCAATGCCTTTGTGCCCGTCGTATCTGGAAGAAGCATAATAGGCGAGGCTTTCTTTTTCACGAACATTGACAAACAGCTTCGAATGTGGGTATCCACCCAGAATACCGTTATACATTAGCGCTGATGCGTATTTATCGTCTGCATAGGTAATGGAAGTGCGAAGCCCCAGGTTCAGCTTGCCCTGCCCAATGTTCAGCCGTTCAATGACCGTATTTGGCTCCTCATCCCCACGCACCGACTTCTGAGCCTGATAGTCAGAGGAAGTCTTGCGTTCAAGGTTAAAATGACGCTCTACCAGTTCCTCCACTTCTTCCAGAGTTGTATCCCCGACCACATACAAGTCCATACTGGCTTCTTTTAGCCAGTTTTCATAAGTAGCTGTTAATTCAGGAGGTTCAATGGCTGGCAGTGCTTTTCGTTCACCCAAGGGATGAAGCCGGTAAGGTTCATGCTTGCACATTTCTTCGATACACCGTTCAGCTGCATAACGCATTTTATCGTTCACAATCGACTCCAGCTTTTTACGAACCGTCTCGCGTTCTGCCTGTACATACGGCGTTTTGAAGTGTCCATTTTCCCTTGCGGGCTTGGTCAACACTTCTCCGAGAAACGCGAACGAACGATCCAGAAGTTGCTGCTCCCCACCTCCGACAAACGAATCATTAATGGTGTCCATACGAAACTGCACAATCTGATAATCACCGCGTTTATAGACGTCAAAACCAAATCCTGCTCCGTACAAGTGCTCCAATTGCTCTCGAAACTGCGTTGTTTCCGGATACGACTCCGTCCCTCTTCTTAAAACAAACGGTGTCAGTGCCACGGGAGTAACGGTGTCCTCGCGTAGCGGAACTCCAGCATACAGTGAGATAGCGAACGTCTTGAAACGTTTGGTTGGAAGCACATGGATACGTAGCTGTTTACGGCTACCTCGTTCAAATGCTACGGTATTCAAATGTCAAAACCCCTTTACGGCGTCATTTAGATAACCATTTCCTCAAGCTTAAACGTAACCACCATTTTAAACTATCCAAAAGCCAAGAAGCAACCGAAGTCATGCCTTCTGGTTGCTTCCCGCCCGATTACATGCAGAATATATGCTGCCCAATCGTTTTCACCTGCGGACGAGTCCATATCCATTTGGATGTGGCTGTCTTCGGGTTAAAATAATACAAACATCCACCGGAAGGGTCCCACCCGTTCAATGCCTGTTCTACAGCTTTTTTCGCCTGTGCATTGGGCTCCAGATAAATCTGTCCATCTGCTACGGCTGTAAAGGCTCCCGGTTGAAAGATGACCCCGGAAGGCGTAGATGGAAAACTTGTTGAGTTTACGCGATTCAGAATAACAGCGGCTACGGCTACCTGACCTTCAAACGGTTCTCCTCGCGCTTCGCCATATACGGCATTCGCCATAATTTTAAGCTCGTTCTCGGAGAGTCCGAGCGCATTGGCAGAACCCATATTGTCCTTCTCATTACTTGAAGGTTCTCCACCTCCGCCTGTGTCTCCGCCAGATGCTCCTTCTTTATGCAAAGGAGGCTCGGTAGGTGACCATTTGGTGCTGGCGTTATACAGCTTTAGCTTCGTTTTGGCTCCAACCACGCCATCTGCCTTCATGCCAAATTCAGATTGAAACCATTTCACTGATTTCAGCGTGCTACTGCCGAAATTACTATCGATTTTGCCATTGTAGAAACCGAGATACTTCAATCGTCCCTGAAGCTCGTAGACATCCTGACCGTAACTGCCATATTTCACGGTATTGTTACTGAAGGTCGGCACTGCTTTTTCCTCTACTGGAGGGTTGTTCTGAGCAGCGCTTTGAGGTGCTGTATGCTCAGGAAGCAAATAACGGATTCCAAGCGCGGTTATCAGCAAAATAGCAGTGAAAAGCCATAGGTTCATTTTTCGCATCGACTATGCTCTACCTTTCTCTTGTGGGATTTAACAGAATCGCTACCGTTATTATGACAAGCAGTGTTGTTTCCTATGCACCAAACGATCCGAACTCTGGAGCAAATGGCAAAACCTCAAAAGCTGTGAAACAGCAAAAAACCTTCAACCATAACGGTTGAAGGTTTTCTAATGCTTTGCTATGAGCTTATTTTGTTCTGTTGATACTGTTCCAGCGAAACAAGGACTTCGCGCGGTTTGCTGCCTTCATATGGCCCAATCACACCTCTGGCTTCCATCGAGTCAATCAAACGCGCTGCACGCGTATAACCTACCCGCATTCGACGTTGCAAGAGTGACACCGAAGCCTGCTTCGCTTCCAGAATGATCTGTACAGCCTGTTCGTATAGCTCATCCTGTACTTCTTCCGTTGCTTGATTGGAATCATCTACCTCAGGTACAAGGGATTCATCATACTGCGCTTCACCTTGACCTCGGACATAATTCACAATATTTTCAACTTCCTCATCGCTCATAAATGCACCCTGAACACGAATTGGCTTGGAAGCACCCATTGGCATGAACAGCATATCGCCCCGACCTAACAGTTTCTCCGCTCCGCCCATATCCAGGATCGTCCGTGAATCGACTTGTGAGGATACGCCAAATGCAATCCGTGAAGGAATATTGGCTTTGATTACCCCTGTAATAACATCAACGGAAGGACGCTGCGTCGCAATGATCAGGTGAATGCCGGCTGCACGAGCCATCTGCGCAAGACGCGCAATCGCATCCTCTACATCTCCAGCAGCTACCATCATCAAATCAGCAAGCTCGTCCACAATAACCACAATGTAAGGCAGTACCGCCGCCGGATTATCTTTCATCAGATTGTTATATCCCTCAACGTTACGTGTACCTGATTTGGAGAACAACTCATACCTTTTCTCCATCTCGACTACGATCTTTTTGAGCGCAAGCGACGCTCTTTTCGGATCGGTCACAACGGGTGCCATCAGATGCGGAATTCCGTTATAAACATTCAACTCAACCATTTTGGGGTCAACCATCAGAAACTTGACCTCATCCGGCTTTGCTTTATACAAAATGCTGGTAATAATGCCGTTGATACATACCGACTTTCCTGATCCGGTAGCACCAGCCACTAACAAGTGGGGCATACGGGCCAAGTTGCCAATGATCGTCTGACCTGATATATCACGTCCAAATGCGATCGTTACTTTGGATTCAGCATCCTGGAACGTGGCTGTTTCCATCACTTCACGCATGGTCACAACGGATACCTCGCCATTCGGAACTTCAATGCCAATTGCCGATTTCCCTGGAATTGGTGCCTCCATCCGAATATCCTTCGCAGCCAGAGCTAGAGCGATATCATCGGTAAGACTGACGATCCGGCTAACCTTGACCCCGATATCTGGCTGAATTTCATACCTTGTGACCGCTGGACCTCGGACAACCTCCAGAACTTTGGCACGTACACCGAAACTTTCTAGCGTCGCTTCCAGCTTGCGTGCTGTCTGCATATAATCCTTCTGGTCGGCGCCTTTTCCATTATTATTAGGCTTGGACAAAAGACGGAACGAAGGAAGCTTGTATGGCTTCGGCGGTGGTGGTGGCGGTACGACCGGTTGCGCATTCTCTCCTGTCACACCATCCTGCTCCGTTCCTGAGTTCAGCGTTTCACTCGGTCCGTCTGCTCCATCCGTTATCTCTTGCTCAAGATCGGCTTGAAGCTTGTCTGTTGCGTCATACTCAGCTTCTACCAGTTCATCTGTAAATTTAATATCCGCTTTGTCTACCTGATCCAGAGTGCTGTCGTTATGATTCAGATCCTCTGGGAACGGATATGCATCATCCAGATCATCATCTTTGTCAGAGCCATCTGATCTGACATGTTCAAAGAAGTCACGAATGATCGGTGCCGAATCAGCCTTGGTCTGCGTTACTGATGCTGTTGCACCAACAGCTGCTACACCAGAACCTTTGATCACAGGTGACTCGGGCTCCCCAGACCATGCCTCGGTTGGCAACTCCTGCCCAGCACGATAAACGACCTGTTCCGATTCAAGCACATCTGTTTCCGATGATTCATCAGCCTGCTTCGCGGGCTGACGATCCGCCCCCCATTTTCCAAACAACTGGAAGAATATCGGTGCCTTACGTTTGGGCAGCTGTCCCTCTTGGGAATCGGGAGAATCATATTCGTCATCCTCTTCCTCATCATCAACGGGTACAGGTGCGAGTTTACGTGCGTTGTTTTTCTTAATCCCCGCAACACTGGAAGCGGAACGTTTTGCTGGTCTGGATTCCAGCTTTTTGTACATCGAGCTGCCAGCATCCCAAATCTTTGTTCGGAATATGCGTATCAAATCAACATAGGACAATCCCGTAACAAGCATAAAGCTAATCACAAACATGACGATCATGATCAATCTTGCGCCTAGACTGCCAAATAACCACAAAAATAAAGCAAACTGTCCTGCACCAAGATACCCGCCGCTAATATCCTTACCCAGCATGGAATCCCGTTCTCCAGAGGCAGCAGGTGTCAATAGTTCAATTTGCATATCATTATGTACCTGGGTCAGCACCGCACCTGGTTCAAGTGCGTCAACCGGAAGCAGCTTCTGATGCATGGCGGATATGGTGCTCATCAAGGTTAACGCAAAGACGAGCAGTACCAAACCAGTCTTGCGTGTAGTCCAGCCACTCGGCCACTTCCGATGAATCATCACCATCAAACCGTAATATATGCCCACAAGCGGAATCGCAAAATAAAACTTGCCAAGCATCAGTCCAAACATCTTGGAAAGCGAGCGTCCCACTGTAGCTTCACCCGATAGTGCTATAACTGCCAGTGTGATTAGCACAATGCCATAAATTTCATATTTTAAGACGCCGCTAAATCCGGCACCCTTTTTTTTCCTCTTTTTTCTTCTGGCCAAAATCAGGTCACCCCCAGAAGAATATTATACCATACAAATATATTCCGTACATATGTTCTTTTTCTGCACCATTTGTCTGAATTCGTCGCGTTATGTTGGACTTGTGTTACCCGAAAGCGGAACGGTTGCGCCCGGCAGATTGGACGGGTCCAGATACGCTTCAAGTGGGCAGTCAAGTAAACGCACAATAACAGCCTCGGTGTCGTTTACCGGTCTGACCTGCATTAACAAACCATTCATTCGAATCTCTTTCGTATCCCCCGCCTCTGTCCACATGCCTGACCATAGTTGCTCTGGAGGCATCACAGTATACATTGTCATTGCGTGTATCCTCCCGCCTGCATCGACTGTCTTTTATCTCCCATAAGCTTGTTCAATTGTGCAATGGCTTGACCAATACCACCAACAGCATCCATCAAACCGTACTTCACTGCGTCCGCACTTCCTACCGCTGTTCCAATATCCCGATTCAATTCTCCTGTCTTGAACATCAATTCTTTGAACATGTCTTCGGAAATGTTAGAGTGCGAAGTCACAAACCGTACAACACGTTCCTGCATCTTCTCCATGTATTCAAACGTCTGGGGTACACCTATGACAAGTCCGTTCATACGTATCGGGTGAATCGTCATTGTGGCACTTCCCGCAATAAGCGAGTACGTGGAAGCAACTGCGATGGGTACACCAATACTATGCCCTCCTCCAATGACAACGGTCACCGTTGGTTTGCTCAAAGAGGCAATCATCTCAGCAATAGCAAGTCCAGCCTCCACATCACCACCTACCGTATTGAGAATAATCAAAATGCCTTCAATCTTCGGATTTTGTTCTGCCGCTACCAGCTGCGGGATAATATGCTCATACTTGGTTGTTTTGTTCTGTGGGGGTAAAATCAAATGTCCCTCTACCTGACCGATAATGGTCATACAGAAAATATTAGATTCACTGGCTGGTGACTGTGTTTGTCCGAACTGCTGAATGGATTCTGTGACTGGAGAAAGTTGCTTCTCCTCCTGCACCGGAATATCTGGAGCTTCGGCCTCCGACTGATTGGATTTTGGCATTCGTTTGTTGTCATTCATCTGCTCATTCATAAAATGCTGTCTCCTTCTCCTGAAAAATATAATAGTTGTCTTTTCCTTAGTATGGGGAATCTGTCAACGACCTTATACTTTCCCTGAACAAACATTTCCATCAATCAGTCTTTGAAATTTTTGCTTCCCTCTCATACTCCCTTTTAAAAACACAAAAAAGCCCCTTCTCTACGAGGAACCGTCCAATATTACTCGTAGAGAAGGGGCGACTGTGTGCCTGATTATATGTTTTTCATTAAACTTATTTTAAACTTCCATAATGATTGGCAAAATCATCGGTCTACGACGCGTTTGCTCATACAGGAAACGTCCCAAAGCATCTTTAACATTTGTTTTAAGTGATGCCCACTCGTTTACATTTTCACTCATCAGCTTCTGCAAAGTACTGCTTACAATGCGATTAGCCTCATCGAGCAGTCCTTCTGATTCACGTACATACACGAATCCGCGGGAGATAATATCCGGACCAGAGACGATTTTACCATCCTGCTTGCTGAGTGTTACCACGACAACCAGAATACCATCCTGAGACAGCAACTTACGATCACGCAATACGATGTTACCAACATCACCTACACCCAGACCATCAATCAACACGTTACCTGCAGTTACTTTACCTGCTTTACGTGCAGCTCCACCTTGAATCTCGACAACTTCACCGATATCCGTAATGAAAATATTATCCGGGTCGATGCCTACAGATTCAGCGAGAACCGCGTGACGACGTTGCATCCGGAATTCACCGTGAATCGGCAGGAAGTATTTCGGTTTCATCAGGTTGAGCATAAGCTTCAATTCTTCCTGACTGCCGTGACCAGATACGTGAACGCCACTGTTAGCACCGCTGTAATGTACGTTAGCTCCCAGACGGAACAGTTCGTCAATTGTACGGCCTACATACTTCTCGTTTCCTGGTACTGGTGTTGCCGCAATGATAACAGTATCTCCAGGAAGGATGTCCACTTTACGATGCGTAGAACGCGCCATACGTGTCAATGCGGACATTGGCTCACCTTGGCTACCTGTGCAAAGAATAACTACACGATCTGCAGCCATTTTGCCAACTTCTTCTGGCTCAATGATCATTCCGTCTGGAATTTCCAGATAACCTAAATCCGAAGCAATCCCCACCACATTTACCATGCTACGTCCGATCACTGCAACTTTACGTCCAGTAACCTCTGCTGCATTGATAACCTGTTGAATACGGTGCACGTTGGAAGCAAACGTTGCGACAACGACACGTTGGCTAGCTTTGCGGAAAATATCTTCCAGCACAATGCCTACGTTTTTCTCAGATGGAGTAAATCCAGGTTTCTCCGCATTGGTACTGTCAGACAGCAGCGCAAGTACGCCGTTGGTTCCGATCTGTGCCATACGTTGAAGATCTGCATACTGACCATTCACTGGCGTATGATCAAATTTAAAGTCTCCCGTGTGAACAACTGCGCCTTCCGGCGTTTCTACACATACCCCGACGGAATCCGGAATACTATGGTTAGTAGCAAAGAATGATGCTTTCAGCGTTGTTCCCAGTTCGAGCTCTGAATCTGCGTTGATGAGGATACGTTTCGTCTCACCAAGCAAATTTGCTTCTTTCAGTTTGTTCTCGACAAGACCAAGTGTAAGTCTTGTTCCGTAAACAGGAACATTCAAGTGTTTGAGGACATATGGCAAACCGCCGATGTGATCCTCGTGTCCGTGAGTTAAAATAATGCCGCGTACTTTATCACGGTTCTCAGTCAAGTACGAAATGTCAGGGATGACAATATCAATACCAAGCATATCTTCTTCAGGGAATTTAAGACCAGCGTCTACGACTACAATGTCGTTCGCGTATTGGATAACATACATATTTTTACCAATCTCGCCTACGCCGCCCAATGCAAAAATCATCAGCTTCTCGTTATTATTATTTTTCTTAGACAAATGAATCTGAACCTCCTATGGTAGTTGGACGTCGTACCTTATTATTTATTGTAAGTTAAGAAAAGTAGTTCAAACATCACACCCCTAAGAATTAGGGATGAATGCAAAAGAACACCTTTATTCACGATATCTGGAAGAAGTTCTTCGAAGTTATACCCCATCACCAACAGGTTGGATCCGAATTTCCCCTCTTAGCCGTTCCTTCCTTTTTCACCGCAAAGCCACACCAACGAAACGATGTCGCTTTCAATTTCAAAAAAATACCGCACCCAGTCACTTGACATCATTATACATGATTAAAAACAGAAAAAACAAGTCACTCTCTCGTTAACCTGTAGGTTTCCCTTCCTGCAAAAAAAGAAACCTTACATCGCTCGTCAAAAAAAGAACCGCTGCCTCAACTTGAGAGGTGCGGTTCTTTCGTTAAACAAAGCGTTCATGCTTATCATTAATAAACGTCTAAAGAATCCAACTTTTATTTACAATTGAAGCAGATTTTTAATGTAATCCTGCTCCTCCGTAGTAGGCGGAATCAAAGGCAGACGTACTGAACCTACATCCAGTCCGCGTAAAGTTAATGCATATTTTACCGCTACCGGATTAGGCAAAGGCTGTGGGCACTCAAACAGCCCTTTGAAGAGCGGGAAGAGCTTCTGATGAATGCGTCTCGCCTGTAGAGGGTCGCCGCCATAAAAGGCATCGATCATATTTTTCATCTCCGCACCTACGACATGACTCGCCACGCTAACAATACCGTGAGCACCGACTGCAATAGCAGGCAGACCTGCTGCGTCATCCCCTGTATAGACTCTGAAATGGTCAGGCGCACCCGCTGCTATTAAAGTCACCTGCTCCATGGATGCACATTCCTTCGTTGCCACAATATTCGGGATTTGTGCCAGTCGCAATGTGGTTGCGGCAGACAGGTTTGCGACAGTACGTCCAGGTACATTGTACAGCATCACTGGTAACGTCGTTGCAGCAGCAATCGCTTCAAAATGTCTAAACATACCTTCTTGGCTCGGCTTGTTGTAGTACGGTACAACTAATAATACCCCGTCTACCCCGACACGTTCAGCTTCCTCTGTCAGATGGATAGAATGCGCTGTATTGTAGCTGCCCGTCCCGGCTATAATCTTGCACCTTCCAGCCGCATGTTTCACTGCAAATTCGAATAATTGAACTTTCTCTGTATCACTAAGTGTTGGCGACTCCCCTGTTGTACCAGAAATCACGAGAGTCTCCGACTTTTGATCAACGATCAGATAATCGATGAGACGTGCCGTTTCCTCCCAATGTATCTCTCCTTGTGCATTGAACGGAGTGACCATTGCTGTAATCAATCTTCCAAAGTCCAAATCGATTCCTCCCTCAAAACAAGTCTGGCTCCGCTAACATGGGTGAGTTACAAGTGAAGTTCGAATGAGGTATGAAGTGCCCTCAAGGCCTGAACCATATCTTCTTTTTTGACAAGCACCCAGATCGTAGTATTGGAATCCGCTGATTGCAAAATCTGAATGTCTGCGAGCGTCAGTGACTCCACAATGCGGGCCATAATTCCAGGCACACCGTTAATTCCTCCGCCAATAACAGATACTTTGGCACAGCCGGACAGACTTTGAGGCTTTAGACCGATCTCCTGCAATACGCGTATAGCCTTCTCTGAATCACTATCAAACACGGTATAGACGACTCCCGAGGGGGTAACATTAATAAAATCAACGCTAATTGAATTTTCAGCCATCGTTTTGAAAACTTTTAATTGCAGTCGATCCGTCCCACCAGGCACATCCACCGTAATTTGCGTAACATTGCTCACATAAGCAATACCGGTTACATAGCGGTCAATAATGCCTGTCTGTACATCCTGAAACCCTTCCGGATGGGTAACAAGCGTACCTTCTGTATCGGCAAAAGTAGATCTTACCCGCACGGGAATTTGCGATTGCATCGCAATCTCGACGGCACGCGGATGAATAACCTTTGCCCCATGATGAGCCATGTTACAGATTTCTGCATAGCTTACTACGGTTAGTGGACGAGCATCTTCAACAATCCGAGGGTCAGCCGTTAATATCCCGTTAACGTCCGTGTAGATGTCTACCATCTCAGCTCGTAGTGCTGCACCCAGAGCTGTAGCGGATGTATCACTACCTCCGCGTCCGAGTGTGGTAAAATCGCCTTTTTCCGTTTGTCCCTGGAATCCAGTTACAATGACAACACGACCAAGTTGAAGCTGTTCCAGCACACGAACAGGACGGACATCCAATATCCGGGCATTCCCGAAATTGTCGTCCGTCACAAAACCCGCTTGTGCGCCGGTCAGCACTGAAGTTGGAATGCCTTCATGTTCAAGCAAGCTGCTGAGCGTTGTTGCAGAAATAATTTCACCACAGCACAGCAGTAAATCTTTTTCCCGAGCAGATAGAGCATTTCCGTTCTGTGCAGCCCAGTCCAAAAGTGTATCCGTAGCATACGGCTCACCGCGGCGGCCCATAGCTGAAACCACAATAACGAGGTTAAAACCCGCTTCGAGCTCACGTTTAACATGCCGGAGCACATGCTCTCTCGCTTGCACTGTAGAGAGCGATGTACCTCCAAATTTTTGTACCATAATACGCATCTTTATTCCTCCATTTGTGTACGCAAGAAGACTGGACACGGGTCAAATCAACAAATGCATAACCCTTGGGAGCGTTCCGATGCGATAATCTCAGCAATGTATACGGCATGTATGACATGTATATCAAATACATCTCTCCTGCTTGCTGCATGAAGATCATATGCAAGCAGGAATGCCCTTATGAACAGGAACGTGTTTAGAGGTAGCTGTATAGACCAGCTATCGTCCCCCATGATTTTCTTTGTCTCTCGTACCCTTCTTCATTTCTCCAAGCGCATTGCCGTTATTGCCCTGAATGCCATCCTTAAGCCTGTGGAGCACGCTCCACAATCATCGGTTGCAATTGCTTTCCTTCTAGTGCACTCCAGCAAGCCTCCGGGATAAGTTCCATTTTGGCAACTAACGAGTTTGGTTTTTTCACTGGATCATCTTGACCAAACGGTACAAAATATACATATTTGGCCACTAATAATTTAGCTATATTTGCTGCATTCAAACCAAGTCCATCATTCGTCGATATCGCCAGCACAAGCGGACGCTGATTACGCATCTGCGCTTTTGCAGCCATAAGCACCGGACTATCCGTCATCGCGTTCGCCAGCTTGCTTGTGGTATTCCCCGTACATGGAGCAATGACCAGCACATCAAGCAGCTTAGAGGGCCCTAAAGGCTCCGCCTCAACAATTGTAGAGATGATATCATTACCCGTTATATCTTTCAATTGTTTTTGCCAATTCTGCGCTGTACCGAAACGTGTATCCGTCGTCAGTACCGAGTTCGAAATAATCGGAACGACATTCGCGCCTTCGGATACAAAGCGGCTAATGACTGGCATAACCTCTTCAAACGTACAATGAGACCCCGTAATCGCGTAACCTACCGTTTTACCCTGCCAGTTCATGATTTAACCTCCCGTGCGTTCTGTTCTTCCAAAAGCAAACGGATTAACGCGTCGGCAATAATGCCGCCAGCCGTTTTGGGAGCAACAATGCCGGGGAGGCCTGGTGCGAGCAGTGCCTTGATGCCACGTTTGTCGGCATATCTGAAATCGCAGCCGCCAGGGGCGGATGCAAGGTCAATAATAACCGCTTTTTGAGGCATTCTGGACAGGATTTGTGCTGTGATTATCATAGTCGGTATCGTATTAAAAAGCAAGTCAACTTCCCCGGTTTGAGCGGCCAAATCCGTTGTCATGAAAGGCTTCCAGCCCATGATTGTTGCTCTGGCAACATCCTCATTCCGCCGAATTCCCACTCGTACATTAGCTCCAAGTCCTTGCAATGTTTTGGCTAGCGTAAACCCTGTTCGACCGATGCCAAGCACGATGCATTCAGACCCGTGAATCGTAAAATCCGTTTCTTTAATTGCAATGGCGATGGCTCCCTCCGCTGTCGGAATAGAGTTGTATAGTGCAATATCATCACGATCAAGCACTTCCACAAGCCGAAGGCCATTCTCCTCGCAAAGTTCACGCAAAAACGGCTTTGCCATACCAGTAAATACGGTGCAATGCTCCGGCAGGGCGGCCATATGTTCCTTTTTCAGAACAATCGGTTCACCACTAAACGAAGAGCTCACTTTTCCTTGATCATCACAGCTCACAACAGGCAGTACCAGTACATCTGCAGAAGCAAATACTTCATCCTTGAGTTCGCGGTGCTCAATGCCCGGAATCACTTGCTCCAGTTGATCGAAGCCTACTACACTTACCGTCGCATCGAGCTCGGCGCATTTTTGAATGACTTCAAGTTGCCTTGCATCTCCGCCAAGAACGACTATCCGGACTCCGGTCAGCATCGGGACGTCACTCCTTTCACCACATGTATGCCTTATCGTATGCAGTGGCCTACAGGGGGGTGAAACAATAAAAGAATGAAATCCTTGTTCAACATAAAAAGCCGCCCTGTAAAGGACGGCTGGGATACACAATATTATTATAGTTATCCAACTATATATTTGTAAAAAAGAAATCGGTATTGTTATTTACCTGTGTGCCCGAATCCGCCTTCGCCCCGCACGGTCTCCGAAAGTTCAGCCACTTCCGTCAATTCGATGGCAGGCACCGTCTGAAACACGATTTGAGCAATCCGTTCCCCACGCACAATCGTAAATGGCTCCTGACCCAAATTAATGAGCAACACCTTCACCTCACCACGATAATCCGCATCAATGGTTCCCGGTGTATTCAGGCAAGTAATCCCGTGTTTGAAAGCAAGTCCGCTACGTGGACGAATTTGAGCTTCCAGCCCAGCAGGCATCGCCATCGCAAGACCAGTCGGAATCAATGTACGCTGCCCCGGCTCTAGCACAACTTCTTCTTCCAAAGCCGCCACCACATCAAAGCCAGCAGCCAGCTCGGACATCTTTTGCGGCAGTTTAATATCTTCGTTACCCGGTAATTTCTTTATTTGAACGTAATGCAACCAAATCATCCCTTCTAAGTCCAGCAATCGTCTTGTCTGAAGCTCCTACCATCGCGAGCGCAAACGGCTCTGCAAACATCAGATCAAGCACAGCATCAATGTCTTTCATCGTGACTTGCTCAATCTTGGCAATCATCTCATCAAGCGTATGATGTCTGCCAAGCATCAATTCATTTTTTCCCAGTCGGTTCATACGGCTGCCCGTGCTCTCCAGACTCAGGATCAGACTACCTTTCAACTGCTCCTTGCCTTTACGCAGTTCATCTTCGGATAATCCATTTACAGCCAGATCACGTAACACTTCTTTGGTTAGATCCAGTACTTCTTTGGTCTGTTTCGGCGCTGTACCCGCATAGATCGTGAATAGTCCGCTGTCCGCATGAGAGCTATGATAAGAATAAACGGAGTAAGCGAGCCCTCGCTTTTCACGGATTTCCTGGAACAATCTGGAGCTCATACCGCCGCCAATCGCATTGTTAAGAACAACCATCGCAAATTGTAGCGGGTCTCCGATTTTGCAACCTGGAAACGAAATACAGATATGATTCTGCTCCGTTTTCTTTTTGTGGAAGAGCTGACCGCTTTGAAAAGCCGGAATGTTTACTTCCTCGGTTACACCGTTAACATCAAACGCACCAAAGTGTTTCTCCATTAGATCAATCACGCTATCGTCAATGTTACCCGCAATACTGATCACGGTATTCTCGATGGTGTAATGTTCCTTCATATATGCACGTAAATGACTGGAATCCATCGCTTTAAGACGTTCTTCAGTTCCCAGGATTGGATATGCCAGCGGATGCTCTCCATATGCAGCGAGCGCCATTAAATCGTGAACCATGTCGTCAGGCGTATCCTCGTACATTGAGATTTCTTCCAAAATTACGTTTTTCTCTTTGACCAGTTCACCGTCGTCCATTTTGGAGCGGAAGAACATATCGGACAACACATCCACCGCAATAGGCAGATGCTCATCCAGCACTTTTGCATAGTAGCAGGTATATTCCTTGGAGGTAAATGCATTTACGTTACCGCCGATCGCATCAAACTGCTCCGCAATCGCCTTCGCATCAAACCGATCCGTCCCCTTAAAAAGCATATGTTCAATAAAATGGGATACCCCGTTATTTTCTGTTCGCTCATTACGCGAACCTGTTTTGACCCAGATTCCAAATGACACGGAACGACAGGTCGGGATTTGTTCCATCACAACTCTGAGGCCATTGCCCAGCTGAATTTTTTTCACGGTTGGCCCTCCTACATCTCTATAATTGCCCTGATTTCAATAATGATGAAATTGAAATCGACATTTGGTTCCAACTTTTTGATATTAACAAAAAAACGGCGTTCACTCAACCGTATGGCCTTGCACCCGTTCAGAAGACAACGTTTCACTTACAGTTCCTAACGACAGTCCTTTAGCATGGATGGAATCGATCATACCTTTCAGTGCTCCTGCGGAGGATGCGGTTGGATGCATGAGAATTAACGATCCGGCCTCGGTTTTATTGGCAATTTTGGCTATGACAGAGTCTGGGCTGGGTTTGCGCCAGTCCACTGTATCTACCGTCCACAAGACGGTTCTTAGCCCCATAGATGCCGCGATATCCACCGTTTTTTGATTAAAATCACCCGAAGGCGGAGCGAACCAACGATTCTCCACTCCAAGGGTTTGTTGCAACAGATCCTGGGTTTTGCTAATTTCTAATCGGGCTCGCTCTGCACTCAAACGACTCATGTCGGGATGTGAATATGCATGGTTGGAAAGCTCATGTCCACGCTTCTGAATTTCCTTGGCGAGTTCTGCATTTTTGCTCAGCCAACTTCCATCCAGAAAAAATGTAGCCTTCACCTTCTCCGCGTCAAGCGTGTCCAACATTGGAACAAGGAATTCATTGCCCCAAGCGACATTAATCATAAAAGAAACCATGGGTTTACTCTCATTGCCTCGATAAATCGGATGTGCCCCCAGGTCTTTTAACTGAATTTCCGGCTGGGTCTGGCGATAGACATATGGAATTTTAGTATTCAGCGTGCCACCCAGCGCCTTGCGATACGTAGCTTCTACGTCGATCTCCAGGCCGTTATAACCCGGGATCGCTTTCCATACTCGATCAACTCTCGCATTCACCGGTGCAATTCGAGTTTCAGCTGCCTTATCTTTGATCGCAGATAACAATGACTCTTCTCCGGTCGCTTCCTTAAACATGTCAAAAGCATTCTGAGTTCCCGGACCATCACGGATCTCCGTAATGTATGTACGTACACTGTCCACTTGTCCGATTAGCATGACCGCCGCCACACCCGCAAGAACAACCGCCAGTTTTTTGGATTGGTTTCTCACAGCTCCATCCTCCTGCCGTCTTTGTCCCCATCATATGAGGACAAGGACAGGAATATGAATAAAAACTGCAATCTTATGAATGGAACGTATTTTTGTTTAAACGTTAAAAAAAGAGCCAGAAATTCACATTCTGTCTCTTCATTCAATCATGCTTATGTTATTCAAACCAACGTCAGCAACCTAGGATTGCGCAGGAGCTTCTGCTGTTAGTACTGCTTTACGAGACAAGTTGATTCGACCTTGCGGATCAATCTCGGTTACTTTTACAGTAATAGAATCACCAATCGCCACAACATCTTCTACTTTCGCTACACGCTCAGTAGACAATTGGGAGATGTGAACCAGACCTTCTTTGTTTGGCAACACTTCAACGAATGCACCGAATTTCTCAACGCGTTTTACTTTGCCGACATAGATTTCGCCAACAAGTACTTCGCGTACAATGCCTTCGATGATCGCTTTGGCTTTATCATTCATCTCCTGATTGGAAGAAGCGATAAAGACACGTCCATCCTGCTCGATATCAATTTTAACACCGGTTTCTTCGATGATTTTATTGATGATTTTACCACCAGCGCCGATGACATCACGGATTTTGTCCGGATTGATATGCATAGTCGTAATTTTAGGCGCATATTGG
This sequence comes from Paenibacillus polysaccharolyticus, assembly GCF_900102085.1. Taxonomy (GTDB): domain Bacteria; phylum Bacillota; class Bacilli; order Paenibacillales; family Paenibacillaceae; genus Paenibacillus; species Paenibacillus polysaccharolyticus. Next base: position 33,315 of record NZ_FMVM01000017.1, read on the forward strand.
GACAATTGCTCACGAGGTGTTTTCATCACTTCGGTCATTTTACCCAAAATGTGCATACGTCCCTCTTTGGCTTGAGCTAGCGCTTCGGACAGGATTTGACGATCGATTCCATCAATTTTAATATCCATTTGAATCGCTGTTACGCCTTCAGGTGTTCCTGCTACTTTGAAGTCCATATCGCCCAGATGATCTTCCATACCTTGAATATCACTCAGGATAGATACATGGTCTCCGTCTTTGATCAGACCCATCGCCACACCAGCTACCGGTGCTTTGATTGGTACACCTGCGTCCATCATGGCAAGTGTACTTGCACAGATACTTGCTTGGGACGTAGAACCGTTGGATTCCAATACTTCAGATACCAAACGAATCGTGTATGGGAAGTCCGTTTCAGAAGGAATAACCTTAGACAATGCACGCTCACCAAGGGCACCATGTCCGATTTCACGACGTCCTGGCGCACGAAGCGGACGAGCTTCACCTACGCTGAACGGCGGGAAGTTATAGTGATGCATGAAACGTTTCGTTTCTTCCAAACTGATGCCATCCAGAATTTGAACGTCACCCAGTGCACCTAGTGTACAGATGCTCAGTGCTTGCGTTTGTCCACGTGTGAACAGACCTGAACCATGTGTACGCGGAAGCAGTGAAGTATCACATTCAATTGCACGAATTTCAGCAAGGCCGCGTCCATCCGGACGTACTTTATCGTGAGTGATCAGACGGCGCACTTCTTCTTTGACGATATCGTGCAGCACTTCTTTCACATCTTTTAACAATTCAGGTGATTCAATGTATTTCTCTTCAAAATGAGCAACAGTTTCGTCATTCACGACATCAATCGCATCTTGACGGGCATGTTTCTCAGCAATTTTAACAGCTTCCACCAAACGTGCACTTGCAAACTCACGCACGCTGCTGTTCACTTCTGCATTAACGGCATGCAGTTTCACTTCCATTTTTTCTTTACCAGCTACTTGTACAAGCTGCTCAATCACCGTTACGATGTTTTTGATCTCGTCATGTCCGAACATGATTGCTTCAAGCATCACTTCTTCTGGTAACTCGTTCGCTTCGGCTTCAACCATCATGATCGCATCTCTAGTTCCTGCAACCACGAGTTCAAGTTCGCTGACTTCAAGCTGTGCAATTGTTGGGTTAATGATGAACTCTCCATCAATACGGCCCACCTTCACACCGCCAATTGGCCCACTGAAAGGTACATCGGAAATGCTCAGTGCTGCTGAAGTACCAATCATTGCTGCGATTTGTGGTTCACAATCCTGATCCACGCTCATAACAATATTCAGAACTTGTACATCGTTACGGAAACCTTCCGGGAACAATGGACGAATCGGACGGTCTGTCAGACGACTTGCCAGAATTGCTTTCTCGGATGGTCTACCTTCACGCTTGATAAATCCACCTGGGATTTTACCAACAGCGTACAATCTTTCCTCATAGTTCACCGTTAGTGGGAAAAAGTCCAAATCTTTCGGCTCACTGGATGCTGTCACGGTACACAATACGACGGTATCCCCGTATGTTACCTTTACGGCAGCATTTGCCTGCTTGGCCAAACGCCCGGTTTCAAGCGTAAGCTTTCTTCCACCAAGCTGCATTTCAACACGCTGTTCCATGAAATCCCTCCTTTAATTCGTTCCTATCACAATGGATTCTGCATATTCACAGTATTTCCTGCTTGTCCAGCATTCATTAACTATAGTTGGACAGGCCGGAGACTGACTTGCAAAACAAAAGCTCCTTGCGGAGCCCTCAGCTACAAATATATGGCAACATGTTCATCTACAAAACAACCCGGCTGTAAGCTCCGCTTGTCCTTTTAGACAAAAGAAAAGCGGATAACAGCCAGGTTGATTTTGAAAACATGTACGATAATTAACGACGCAATCCGAGTTTTTCGATCAGTGCGCTGTAACGTTTAACATCTTTGTTTTTCACGTAAGCCAAAAGCTTACGACGTTGACCTACCATTTTCAAAAGTCCACGACGTGAGTGGTGGTCTTTCTTATGCGTACGCAAGTGGTCTGTCAAACTTCTGATGTTTTCCGTAAGGATAGCAACTTGCACCTCAGGTGATCCAGTATCGGACTCATGAGTTTTGTGCTCGTCGATCAGTTGTTGTTTACGTTCTTGAGTCAATGCCATCCTATTCACCTCCTTCATTATAATCGCCATTAGCCTCGTCACCGCCGGTGAGAGCGTGTAACCAAGCTAAGGTTAATGTTGCCTCATTCGACAACGTAGTACATTATACCATACTTGCCCGGACAAAGTAAATGTAAACATCCATTTTATTAAAGTTTTTAGGACAGTAAGCGAGCTGCGGTCAGTGCATCTTCACGGATCTGAGCAATCAGAGCATCGATGGAATCGAATTTTCGTTCATTTCGAATGTAATGCACCAGTTCTACTTTCAGTTCCTGATCATAGATTTGGCCGTCAAAATTGAGCAGATGTACTTCGTACGTCGGTCTCATTCCATTCTCGTGAAAGGTAGGTTTGACACCAAGGTTCATCACACCTGTCAATTCTTGATCGCCAACGTTTACTCGTACAGCATATACACCTTTGGCTGGTGTAACATAGTGATCGGTAAGTTCGAGATTGGCGGTAGGAAAACCGATGGTCCGTCCCCTTTTCTCTCCGTGAATCACAGTACCTCTGACACTATAAGGACGTCCAAGCCACTGGCTTGCCTCATCCATCTCACCACGCTTCAACAGAGCACGGATCAGCGAGCTACTTACTTTCTCCCCGCCCAGCAAAAACGGAGGCACGGTCTCTACTGTCATTTCTCCATCCCCGAGCGCACGAAGCATTTGTTCATCCCCAGCACCTTTGTGCCCGAACCGGAAATCAAATCCAACAACCGCTGTACGCGTTTGGAGAGGAAGCAACAGTTCATGAACGAATTGCTCTGGCGAGAGCTGTGAAAATGATTCATTGAACTCAACAACATAGAGTATGTCTACGCCCATGCCAGCCAAAATTTCTTCTTTGTCTCTGAGAGGCGTCAGATAACCCTCGTAATCCCCTTTGCGCATAACTTCCTTCGGGTGTGGGTGGAAGGTCATGACGGCCGCCTTCATATCCGATTCCCTAGCGATGCGAACAGCGGATAGAATGACGCTTGCATGTCCGAGATGCAACCCGTCAAATTGACCGATAGCCAGCACTTGGGGATGTGTACTCAGTTCCGCCGATTGCAATGTTTGCGGATAGGTTAGCATTACGGTTTTCACAATCATTCACCTGCATTTCACTTGATAGGCCAAGCTTGAACCTCGTCATCACGCCAAGCCATTGCCTCTTTATTCCGGTAAGAAGACTTTAACAGCCCTCACGGTTGGTTTCGATTCATCCCGTTCAAAAATACCTAGAAACGTTCCATCTTGAGCGTATAGACGGAGTAGCCCTGGCTTCTCCACAGGTGGCTCCAGTAAACGTGCTGACAGCTTTTGGCCCTGTAGAGCGCCCTTTGTCTGTTCTTCTCCAACTTTATGGGCTGGAATGGAAGAGATCGCTTCATCTACGGAAATCAATGCTTCAGAGAGAGTCCCTTCGTTCATACGCTGTTCCACGTCTTCGATACGAAGACAATGATCTGCCGAGATACCAGCAGATATGGTGCGCTCCAGCTTAATCATGGTGGAAGGGAAACCAAGTTCACGACCGATGTCTACACATAATGTGCGAATATACGTCCCTTTTGAGCACAAGGCACGGAACGATATATCCGTTGTGCCATCATGGGTTTCGATCCCGATAAGCTCAAGCTCGTAGATGGTGACTTCACGACTCTTGCGTTCTACAGTCTTACCCTCGCGGGCAAGCTGATATAGCCGTTTTCCGTCGACCTTTACTGCTGAATACATCGGCGGAACCTGCGAAATGGTACCCAGAAACTTCTGTAATACCTCTTCCACCTGATCCTGAGTTACTTCTACAGGCGATTCCGAACGTTCAATAACTTCCCCCGTCAGATCCTCGGTGTCTGTAGCAAGGCCCAACCTTAGTGTCGCCAGATATTCCTTCGGAAGTTCTTGCATATACTCCACCACCCGTGTCGCTCGTCCAAGGCATAACGGAAGAACTCCGGTTACCTGCGGATCGAGCGTGCCCGTGTGACCGATGCGCTTCATTTTCAAAATCCGACGCATTTTGGCTACAACATCATGGGAAGTGAATCCCGCTGGTTTGTATACCGGGAGAATACCTTCAAACGGTTTTACCATTGTGTATTCACCTGCTTCAACACTTTTTCCACGCTTTCTTCGACTTTGCCTTCCAGTCGGCATCCAGCTGCGAGAACATGTCCGCCGCCACCAAAAGTTTGTGCCAGTGCTGCAACATCTATTTTACCGGCAGAACGCAAGGAAGCTTTAACAGCATTATCGTTGATCACTTTGAAAAAGATGCCCACTTCTACTCCACGAATGTTACGGGTATAGTTGACGATCCCTTCCAAATCTTCGTTGGCTGCTCCACACTCCTGCATATCTTCTGGTGTAATAACAACCCAGGCAACTCTACCGTCTTCTGACATTTGCAAAGAGGACAGTGCCTTGTTCAAGATGCGGATCTGCGGGAGCGTCACCTCTTCGAGTAGCGTTTGTGCCAAATAAGGCCCATCTACACCATGCTCCAGTAAGCGGGAAGCAACAGTCATCACATTGGGACTTGTATTCGCATAACGGAATCCACCCGTATCTGTTAGCAAGCCTGTATATACTGCCGTAGCTATATCCTTATCCCATGTAATGTCAAAGAGTTGTAGCAATTCAAACAAAATTTCGGCCGTTGCTGCTGCATCGGATTTTATAATGTTCACTGAACCATATCCGTTATTCGTAGGATGATGATCGATATTCAAAATAATGGCGTCTTCTTCAAAATATTGACGGGTAAGCCCCACTCTTGCAAAGTCAGCGCAATCAACACAAATGATTGCTTTAAACTTACGCTCCGGGGGTTGTTCGGTCATGTTCACAATGGCATCCGCATGATACAGAAAACGCATGCGTGATGGGATTTCGCCCTCATTAATCATTGTGAATGTTTTTCCCAGACATGACAGCAGCCAGCCCATCGTTACCGTCGAGCTGACTGCGTCACCGTCCGGCTGTACATGCGACACGACCAGGTAATCGTCATGCTCCAGCAAGAATTGTTTTCCTGCCTGGAGCGCCTGTTCATAAGTGTGCATTGCCGTCTCCTCTATTCTGTTACTGGGATTCGTTTTTGTCGTTGTCAGAACCAATATCGCCAAGCAGCTTTTCAATTCGGCTACCATATGCAATTGATTCGTCAATCTTGAATATCAACTCGGGAACATGACGGAACCGGATACGTTTGCCCAGCTCCGTGCGCAAAAAGCCGTTTGCTTTTGCAAGTGCTTTAAGCGAGTTATCCTTTTGCTCCTGTTCACCGAAGACACTCAGATAAACTTTGGCTTGCGACAAGTCGCCAGTTACTTCAACTCCTGTCACGGTAATAAAACCGATGCGTGGATCTTTCAGTTCTGACTGGATGAGCAGACTCAGTTCTTTCTTGATCTGCTCGCCCACTCTACCTGTACGAATCTTAGCCATTGTTGTTCACCTCAAACTTCCTTGCTTATCGTTGTACGGTCTCCATGATGAAGGCTTCAATTACATCGCCTTCCTTGAGATCGTTGTATTTATCCAATGTGATACCACACTCGTAACCTTGAGCCACTTCTTTGGCATCATCTTTAAAGCGTTTCAGGGAATCCAGCTTACCTTCGTAAAGGACAATACCATCACGAATCAGACGAGCTTCCGCAGAACGTGTGATTTTGCCAGAGGTAACCATACAACCCGCAATGGTACCCACTTTACTGATGGAGAAGGTATTACGTACTTCAGCATGGCCAATCACTTTTTCTTTGTAGATCGGATCAAGCATACCTTTCATTGCTTGTTCAATCTCTTCGATAACACTGTAGATGACGCGGTGCAGACGAATGTCTACTTGCTCTTGATCCGCAGTAATTTTGGCTTGGTTTTCAGGACGAACGTTGAAACCGATCACGATGGCATTGGAAGCTGCAGCCAAAATGATGTCGGATTCCGTGATCGCACCAGCACCGCTGTGAATGATCTTCACGCGTACACCTTCAACCTCGATTTTCGCAAGGGAACCTTTCAATGCTTCAACCGAACCTTGTACGTCACCTTTAATGATCACGTTCAAATCTTTGATCTCACCATCTTTGATGTGTTGGAACAGATCATCCAGAGTTACACGTGTGTTCGTACCCAGATCGGATTCACGTTGCGTAATCGCACGTTTGTCAGCGATGGAACGAGCTTTACGCTCATCTTCGAACACCATGAACGGATCTCCTGCTCCTGGCACTTCAGTCAAACCTGTAATTTCTACCGGTGTAGATGGTCCTGCTTCTTTCAAACGGCGGCCTTTATCATTGACCATTGCACGTACACGACCAAAACAGTTACCCGCTACGAACGCATCTCCGACTTTCAGTGTACCATGCTGTACAAGGATACGTGCAACTGGTCCACGTCCTTTATCAAGCTCAGCCTCAATAACCGTACCCCGGGCACGTTTATCCGGATTTGCTTTGTATTCATTTACTTCTGCAACGAGCAGAATCATTTCAAGTAAACCTTCCAGACCCATTCTTTGTTTCGCAGATACGTTTACAAAGATCGTATCTCCGCCCCACTCTTCCGGAACGAGTTCATAGTTGGTCAGTTCCTGTTTTACTTTGTCAGGATCAGCGCCCGGCTTATCAATTTTGTTAACCGCTACGATGATTGGCAAACCTGCCGCTTTCGCGTGGTTAATCGCCTCAACCGTTTGTGGCATAACACCGTCATCGGCAGCGACTACAATAATCGTCATATCTGTAACTTGTGCTCCACGCGCACGCATTGCTGTAAATGCTTCGTGACCCGGAGTATCCAGGAACGTGATTTTCTTGTGGTTAATTTCAACTTGATATGCACCGATATGTTGCGTGATTCCGCCCGCTTCGCCGCCAGTTACATTCGTAGAACGAATGGCATCCAGCAATGTTGTTTTACCATGGTCAACGTGACCCATAATCGTTACAACTGGAGGACGGGATTGAAGGTCAGCAGGATCATCATTCTCTTCAACGGTTTCAAAACGATCGTCTTCAAGCACAATTTTCACTTCAACTTCAACACCGAATTCACCTGCAAGGAGGAGAATAGTATCGATATCAAGTTCTTGGTTAATGGTTGCCATAACACCCATACCAATCAGCTTTTTAATAACTTCAGAAGCATCCTTGTGAAGAAGTTTCGCTGTTTCACCAACCGTCATATCACCACGAACGATGATTTTCTTCGGTGTGTTATCGATTTTCTCACGTTGCACATACTGTTGCTGGTTTCTGTTACGGTTGTTCTTGCCACCACGGTTATTACGGAAGTTGCCGCCACGGTTATCGTCGAAACGACGTCCGCCACCGCCACCACTATTGGAACGGTTACCGCTGTTATTATTACCGGAATTGCCTTGACCACCTCTGCGCTGGCCACCTTGTCCCTGACCTTGGCCTTGGCCACCAGTACGGTTAGCATTATTGCCAGAGTTACTACCGGTGTTCGGTCCTGTAGTTCTGCCTGGACCACCGCTATTGTTCGGACGTTGTCCGGACCCTTGCGGGCGGGAAGCCGTGTTTCCTTGACCGCTTGAAGATGGTCTTGGACGATTTCCTGTTTGTCCTCCTTGGCTTGAACCTTGGGAAGAAGAATTTGTTCTGTTACGGCTGTCTTGGCCGCTTGGTCTCTGAGTGCCATTGTTATTGTTGGAATTTGGTCTATTGTTCATACCTACCTGCTTTTCCTGTTGTATTTTTGTTTGTACGGGACTACCGGCTGTTGTGCTGTTATTCGGCGTGTTCACTCCGCCGCCCGGCTTGTTGCTGTCCACTGGTTTGTCACTGCGTACAGCCGAAGTCGCAACTGACTTGGCTTCGCCACCTTGTTTCGAAGCGGCAGTGGATTTTATATCTTTAAAAAATTGTTCCACTTTACCGACTGAACCATTCTCCATCACACTCATATGATTGTTAACGGGAATATCCAGCTTTTTAAGAATGGTTATAATTTCTTTACTGCTCATGTTAAGGGACTTCGCATATTCATAAACTCGCAATTTTTCCTTGTTTTCCTGTTTACTCAATATACTCCACCTCCGACATTATACCGACTTGCTTGGAGATCATTTTTGCAAACCCAAGGTCTGTTACTGCAAGAACCACCCGCGTGTCTTTACCGATACTTGACCCAATACGGTCACGATCCAATCCGATAAGAAGCGGAACCTTGTAAGTAGCACATTTGTCGCGAAATTTCTTTTGTGTATTCCCCGAGGCGTCGCCTGCAACTATAACCATCTTGGCTTCACCCGAACGGATCGCCTTGTGCACAATCTCATCACCTGTGAGCAGTTTACCAGCGCGCATGGATAGACCGAGGTAAGACAACACTTTCGTATCACTCATCCTCTTCACGCTCCTGTGCAGCAATGAATTCATCCTCAACTGCAACGAAATCGGCAGCGAGTTGTTCATAGATTTCTGGTGAAACTTTACTTTTCAGTGCACGATCAAGCGCACGATTTTTAAGTGCAAGCTTGAAACAAGACTCTTTGCCACACAGATATGCGCCTCGTCCGGACTTTTTCCCGGTCAAATCGATCAGTACTTCGTCCTCAGGCGTTTTAACGATGCGAATCAGTTGTTTTTTGGGCATCATTTCTTGACATGCCACACATTTGCGCAGCGGCACTTTTTTAGGTTTCATACGTCAGCGCCCCCTCCGTGCTTTCCTTTAGTCGACGGAGACGGAATCCTGATGCATTTCCGAAGAAGAATCTTTTTCTCTGCCGAATTCCTGCTCCGCCTGGCTCTCGCTCTTAATGTCGATCTTCCAGCCCGTTAATTTGGCTGCCAATCTAGCATTTTGACCTTTGATGCCGATGGCAAGGGACAGTTGATAGTCAGGAACGATCACCCGAGCCATCTTTTCCTCCTCAAACACGTGAACTTCTAAGACTTTAGAAGGACTCAGTGCATTCGCCACATATTCGTCCACTTGTTCGGAATAACGAACGATGTCGATTTTCTCACCGCGCAGCTCACCCACAATGGTCTGCACGCGCATCCCTTTTGGACCTACACAAGATCCAACCGGATCAACTTCCTCATTGCGAGAATGAACTGCGATTTTGGAACGGAATCCTGCTTCACGGGCAACCGAACGAATCTCAACTACACCGTCAAATATCTCAGGTACTTCCAGCTCGAAAAGGCGTTTTAAGAGGCCCGGATGAGTACGGGACAAAATGATTTGTGGCCCTTTGGTCGTATTCTCTACTTTGGTGATGTAAGCCTTGATGCGGTCACCGTGAACAAACTTCTCGTTCGGCATTAACTCTGTGAGTGGCAGTGCCGCTTCGATTTTGCCCAGGTCGATGTAGATATTGCGCAAATCCTGACGCTGCACTACTCCCGTAACGATATCTTCTTCCTTATCCACGAAAGCATTGTAGATCAGGCCACGTTCGGCTTCACGAATCCGCTGAGTTACAACCTGTTTAGCCGTTTGTGCGGCGATACGTCCAAAGTCGCGCGGCGTAACTTCAATCTCCGCAATATCTTCCAGCTGGAAGTGTGGATTAATTTCCCGTGCAGCAGGCAATGAAATCTCAGTGCGTGAATCCAGGACTTCTTCCACGATCAGTTTGCGGGCATATACGCGAATAACCCCCGTATTACGGTTCATGTCAACACGTACGTTCTGCGCCGTGTTAAAATTACGCTTGTAACTGGAGATAAGTGCAGCCTCGATCGCTTCAAACAGCACATCCTTGCTGATCCCTTTTTCCCGTTCCAATTCATTCATTGCTTCAATAAAATCCATACTCATGAATGTTGATCCCCCTTTCAAACATGGCATCCCATACGTAAAACGGCTAAGGCTCGAAACTTGTGAGCACCTTGCCGTTATCGTGAGATGTGTCTTTTTCATTAATCAAGTGAACAAGGCACTTTAAAACAAAATGGCCAAGCGCGCACTGGCAACCTTTTCATAAGAAATGGTATGCTGCTTCTTGCCTGCTTCAATCACAAGCTCCCCATTATCAAAGGAAAGCAGCTTGCCTTCGAATTCCTTTAATTTATTCACCGGCTCGTAGGTTGTAACAAATACGTTTTTGCCTACGGCTTTGGCAACATCCTCCGCTTTTTTCAGTGGACGCTCCGCACCGGGAGAAGACACTTCAAGGAAATAGACAGATGGGATCGGATCGTTCTCATCAAGCTTGGCGCTCAGCTTTTCGCTGATCAAGACACAATCGTCGATGTCGATTCCACCCTCTTTGTCGACATACACCCGTAAAAACCAGTTGCTGCCTTCTTTGACGTATTCGATGTCAACCAGCTCGAAGCCTTGTTCGTTCAAGTAGGGTTGGATCATTTCTTCCACGGTAGATTTAATATTCGTTGTGCTCAAAACCGATAACCTCCAACTTAGGTCACACCAACTATAATCGCTGGCAGATGATTAAATACCCAAGATTCTTGTATACCAAAGACTAAAGAGTGGGTTTCCCCACTCTTCAGAAATTCGTACTATCTCGTTCACTTCAAAAATTATAACATAGTCTGGTAATAGTGACAAGTAACCCACCTTTGCATACCAGCCACACTAATGAAGGAAAAATCGAAGTGTATGGCTTCAGACATAACAAATGAAGTTATCCTGCTAATTACCTGTCAATTAGAACAAGGACAGCTGATTGCTTTCAGGTAAACCACGGAAACATCCCATGTTGGTCAGCAACTCCACAATCGTTTTGGTTGCTTTGGACTTCTGCTGGAAATCCTCAATCGACAGAAATTCCCCATGCTCGCGGGCCGCTGCAATGTTACGAGCCGCGTTATCCCCAATACCTGCCAGTGCAGAGAATGGAGGAATCAGAGACTTCTCGTCCACAATGAATTTGGTCGCTTCTGAGCGGTACAGATCAATCGGTTTAAGCGAGAAGCCGCGAGCGGCCATCTCCAGTGCCATTTCAAGAACAGGAAGGCTGTTTTTCTCTTTTGGCGGCGCCTGGAAACCGAGCTGTTCGATCTCTACGATTTTGCGATAGATGGCATCATAACCTTGGCACACCAGCTCAATATCCAGCTCGTCTGCACGAACGGTAAAGTATGTCGCGTAATATTCAATCGGATGATACAGCTTGAAAAATGCTGTACGTACAGCTGAAATAACGTAAGCAGCCGCGTGGGCTTTCGGGAACATGTACTGGATTTTGAGACAGGAGTCAATGTACCATTGCGGTACCTTGCAGTTTTTCATCTCGTCAATCCATTCCTGTGGCAGTCCACGTCCTTTACGAACACTCTCTGTAATCTTAAAGGCCAGACTCGCATCCATTCCCGCCTTATAGATCAGGAACAACATGATGTCATCCCGGCAGCCAATTACCGTTTTGATGTTACATGTGCCGTTCTTGATCAGATCCTGCGCATTGCCAAGCCATACGCCAGTCCCGTGAGAAAGCCCCGAAATCTGCAACAAATCGGCAAAAGACGACGGCTGAGATTCGACAAGCATCTGACGCACGAATTTCGTACCCATCTCTGGCACACCGAATGTCGCAACAGGGGAGCGAATCTGCTCCGGGGTTACGCCAAGGGCATCCGTGGAGTTGAACATGCTCATTACCTTGGGATCATTCATCGGAATCGTTGTTGGATCAACGCCCGTAAGATCCTGCAGCATACGCATCATCGTCGGATCATCGTGTCCCAGAATATCAAGCTTCAACAGGTTTTCTTCAAATGCGTGATAGTCAAAGTGGGTCGTTTTCCACTCTGCTGTAACATCATCTGCCGGATACTGGACAGGTGTAACATCTTCCACCTCAATATAATCCGGTACAACGACGATTCCGCCGGGATGCTGTCCCGTGCTTCGCTTTACACCGGTACAGCCGGATGCCAGACGATTCAGCTCGGCGCCGCGCCATTTCTTTTGATGTTGTTCTTCGTATTTCTTCGCAAAACCAAACGCCGTTTTCTCAGCGACCGTTCCGATCGTACCCGCACGGAACACACTTTTCTCACTAAACAGCACTTTCGTGTAATTATGGGCATGGGGCTGATAATCCCCCGAGAAGTTCAAGTCGATATCGGGAACTTTATCCCCTTTAAACCCAAGGAAAGTTTCAAACGGAATATCCTGTCCTTCCCCTTTGAGTTTCCCACCACAATCAGGACATGGTTTGTCTGGCAAGTCAAATCCACTCGGTACACTACCGTCAAGGAACCATTCGCTGTGCTTACATTCAGGGTTCACGCAGATATAATGTGCAGGAAGCGGATTAACTTCCGAGATGCCCAGGAACGTTGCTACGACGGACGAACCCACTGATCCCCGCGAACCTACAAGATAACCATCTTGATTTGATTTTTTAACGAGACGTTCCGAGATCAGATAGTTGGCAGAAAATCCGTATTTGATGATTGGCTGCAATTCTTTTTCCAAACGAGCAATAATGACTTCCGGCAGGTCTTCACCATAGATCGATTTGGCCGTGTTGTAACAGGTGTTACGGATTTCCTCCTCCGCACCCTCCAAAATCGGCGTAAAGAGTTTGTCCGGAAATAGCTTGATCTCCTCAAAACGATCGGCTAGCTCAATGGTATTGGTAACCACAACTTCATACGCTTTATCCTGTCCAAGGAACTGGAATTCCTCCAGCATTTCGGCTGTCGTTCTGAAGTGAGCATCCGGTTTGCGCTGGTCTTTAAGCGGACTGAATCCGGTAATCCCATGAATCGTAATATCCCGATAAATTTTATCTCGTGGCTCCAAGTAATGAACATTACCTGTAGCAATGACAGGTTTATTCAATTTGGCGCCGATATCTACGACTTTACGAACCGCAAGTTTTAATTCTTCTGGCGTAGCCACAAGTCCTTTGTCCACCAGATGCATGTACATGGTCAATGGTTGGATCTCCAGAATGTCGTAAAACTCGGCGATTTCCTCGGCTTCTTCCACCGATTTGTTCAGGACAGCCTCGAAGAACTCACCTTTTTCACAACCGGATATAACAACCAGTCCTTCGCGCAAGCTTACCAGCTTGGACTTCGGTATACATGCAACACGTTTAAAATACTCGGTATGTGACAGGGAAACGAGCTTGTACAGGTTCTTCTTGCCCACATCATTCAAGGCATAAATTCCGCAGTGGAAAGGACGTGTATTCGACAAATCTACCCCAACGAAATCATTCAAACGATCCAGCATCGTCAGACCTTTTAATTGGGCTGCATCATTGATGAGTCCATTCAAAATGCCTGCCAAAGCAATCGTATCATCGATCGCCCGGTGATGGCTTTCCAGTGCAACTTTATATTTATCAGCCAGTGTATTCAACCGGTGATTTTTCATTTTTGGATATAAAAGACGAGCCAGTTCTAGGGTATCAAGCACCGGATTTGGTAGCTCAGGCATGTCCAGATTTTTGAGGGATGCCTGAATAAAGCCCATATCAAACCGTGCATTGTGCGCGACCAGTACACCATCTCCGGCAAAAGCAACAAAGTCACGAATAACCGGTTCAAGCTCTGGTGCATCTTTTACCATCTCATCTGTAATGTTGGTTAACTGTTGAATGTTGTATGGGATTCGTTCATGCGGATTGACAAAGGTAGCAAAACGATCCACCTCTTTGCCCTCTTGAACTTTGACAGCGGCGATCTCAATGATTTTGTTCTGCGTTACCGACAGTCCCGTGGTCTCGATATCAAATACGATATACGTCGCCGTTTTCAGATCCATTGATTGTGGATTTAGCACAACCGCTACAGAGTCATTCACCACATTCGCTTCCAGGCCGTAGATCATCTTAATCCCATTTTTCTTGGCTGCCTTGGATGCTTCCGGGTAAACCTGAACACCACCGTGGTCCGTTACGGCAATGGCCTTATGTCCCCAATCAGCAGCTGTTTTGACATATTTATCAATGGACGTTACGGCATCCATCGTGCTCATCGTGGAGTGTAAGTGGAATTCTACACGTTTCTCCTCCGCTGTATCCTTACGAGATGGCGGTGCCTTGATTTCAGTCAGATCCGAAGGAATCATAGCAAGCTCAGGAATTTGCATAAACCGGTCGTACTCTACACGTCCGCGAACTTTTACCCATTTTCCATTCGCCAGCAAGCTGAGAATTTTGACATCTTCTTTGGTTTTGGCAAACATCTTCATTTGCATTGAATCCGTAAAGTCTGTCAGATAAAAGGTGAATAACGTATTTCCATTCCGCAGTTCCTTGCGGTCCAGACCAAAGATCGTTCCCTGGAGTGTAATTTTCTTCTCCTCATCCTGAACTTCCTGCATTGGAACAGCCGGCTCTTTGATCTCATACCCCATCTGCAACCGCACATCACCTTGATCTTCTTCTTCCGGCAGTTCCGTCTCGATGACTTCACTCATCATTTTTTCGATTACCTGTCGTTCTTCTACTTTCTTCTGGGCCTGGAATTGCTCCATCGCCTCTTTGTTGCTTCCCGCTTCGCCCACCTGCATTTTAATACGCAGTGGCAAGTGAAAATACTTCTCGTAGAATCGAGTAATAGCTTGGTCAATCTGCTTCTTGCGAGCAAGTTCCATAGATGTGGAATCACTCATCGTCAGTTGCAGCAGATCGTCTTCACATTCCACTGTCGCACGATTCATCCAACCATTTACAGACGGAATTTCACGAGTAACCCACTCCAGAAACAGGTTCCAATACTCATTTACGATATCATTAGACAGCACCTTGTCTGTATATTTAAAAGCAAATGTAATTTTAGCTATATGATTTAACTTCTCCTGAATATGCAGACTGAACGTTCGATAGATCGGCGCTGGCACCAGTGTGTCCTTTCCAATCTGAATATGCCATTCGCGATTCGTACGATTGGTCTCGACCTGTTCAATCCACCCATCCAGGAAATAAGGGTCAGTCAAACCTGCCGGAAGTTCTGCCTGTTTCATCAACAACTCAAACCGTTTTCTCTTCTCCTCAAATCCACTCATCGTGTTCCTCCTGTGCCCCCTTAAAACATGAAAAGCCTCTGTATTCAAAAATGTCCCCGATCCGAACCCGCACCGATCCATTTTATCCGACAGAAGCTCTTCATTCATTACTAAACCGGTGAATAAGCTCTCTTCATCAAGCCGTCAACTAGTATGCTCTTGCAAACACAACAGTGTGCTGCGCTTTTTCACCACACGCCAGGCATGTGTGCTTTTCTTCCGCAGGCTGGAACGGGATGTTCCGACTGGTTGCACCCGTGACTTCTCTTACTTTATCTTCACATACTTCTGATCCACACCAGCCAGCCAGTGTAAATCCACGTTTGTTTTCCATCAGTTCTTTCATCTCATCCAGTGTGTCTACGGAGTAGAAGTTGTCTGACATAAATGTACGAGCACGATCAAGCATGTCTGCCTGAACTTTAGTTAACATCGTTTGAATCTCTTCAACGAGGTTTGCTTGCTCAACCACTTTCTTCTCTCCAGTAATACGGGAGACAAGAACACATACGCCGTTCTCCATATCACGAGGGCCAATCTCCAAACGGATCGGTACACCACGCATCTCATACTCGTTGAACTTCCAGCCTGGACGAACATCACTGCGATCATCCATTTTCACACGAATACCTGCTTTTTTCAGTTCAGCAAACAATTCATCCGCACGACCTACAACGGCATCACGTGTTTTTGGCGGTCCAATCGGGATCATCACCACTTGCGTTGGTGCCACTTTTGGCGGCAGCACAAGACCACGGTCATCTCCGTGAACCATAATCAAAGCTCCGATCAAACGTGTACTTGTTCCCCATGAAGTGGTATGCGCAAGTTCCAGAACGTTATCACGGCTCAAATATTGAATTTCAAAGGCTTTGGCAAAGTTCGTTCCCATGTAGTGAGAAGTACCTGCCTGTACGGCACGTCCATCTTTCATCATGGCTTCAATCGAGAACGTATCCACAGCCCCGGCAAACTTCTCGGATTTGGTCTTCTGCCCCGTAATAACCGGAATGGCAAGGTATTCTTCGACTACTTCACGGTAGATTTCAAGCATTTTCATCGTTTCTTCGCGAGCTTCTTCTTCTGTCTCGTGCGCTGTATGCCCCTCTTGCCACAGGAACTCACTCGTGCGAAGGAACGGCAACGTTCTCTTTTCCCAACGAACCACGTTAGCCCATTGGTTAATCAATACTGGCAGATCACGATAGGACTGAATCCATTTGGAGTACATATGTCCAATGATCGTTTCGGAAGTTGGGCGGATCGCCAAACGTTCTTCGAGCTTTTCTCCGCCTGCTTCAGTTACCCAAGGCAACTCAGGGTTAAACCCTTCTACGTGCTCTTTTTCCTTTTGGAAAAAGCTTTCGGGAATGAACATTGGGAAGTACGCGTTGCGATGGCCCGTTTCGCGGAAACGGCGATCCATCTCATCCTTGATGTGCTCCCAAATTTCGAAGCCGTCCGGTTTAAATACAATGCAGCCACGAACCGGTGAGTAGTCCATCAGATCTGCTTTTTTAATAACATCAATGTACCAGCGAGAGAAATCCTCACCCTGCGGTGTAATTTCTGTCACGAACTGTTTATCGTTTTCCTTTGACATAAGACTCCAGCGTCCTCCCATAACGACTAGTACTGAATACTCAGCACATAGTCAAACCGTAATTATCCGTTAATTAAACGTAGTATATCATTATATGTTACAGCCAGCATTAGCACAAAGAGCATCGCGAACCCGACAAAATGCACCATACCTTCCCGGTTAGGGTCAACCGGACGTCCTCGCAACGCTTCGATTCCGAGGAAAACGAGACGGCTTCCATCAAGCGCAGGAATCGGGAGCAAATTGAAAATTCCCAAATAAAGGCTTAGAATCGCCGCCCATCTTGTTAATTGCTCGATACCTTGCTTGGCGATCTGACCAGTTACCTCAAACGTACGCACAGGTCCACCAATGTCATCCATGCTAAACTGATTAATCAAATGTCTGAATCCTTCAAAGATAACCCTGGTCGTATCCACCATAGCTACTCCCGAGAACTTAAACATTTCCACGAATCCAACAGAACGAGTCGGCAAGACAGGCGCAATGCCTACCTTTCCGCCTTCCTGACCTTCTACCGCACGAGGTGTAATCGTGACATTAAATGTCTCGTTCCCACGGCGCAGAGTCCATTCCATCGGCTTGTCTTTGGACTCAGCAATCATGGATACCATCTTCTTAGAATCCGTACCGATAACTGTACCGTTAATGGTTTCAATGATATCGCCCTTTTGTAGATTCGCTTGATCTGCCGCTCCGCCTTTAAACACTTCACCGATCTGCAAATTCTTTGGATTTTCCACCGGAACGCCTGCCATCTGTGCATAAACAGCGAACAGAACAAAAGCAAGAATAAAGTTCATGAGTGGACCTGCAAAAATTGCCATAGCTCGTTGAGCAACCGTTTTACTGCCGAACTGTCGATCTTTAGGCGCAATTTGTGTCTGCTTGCCTCGGCTGACCAACATTGCTTGTGGATGTATTTGATAATGCTGCACTTCGCCATCCACATCCAGTTGTAACTTAAGCGCGTTCTCCATATCAATGGAGATCACTTCACCGCGAATTACATTTTTACGGTTATCCAATTGGTCCAAATAGATCATTTTGACCTGATTGTCCACAGTTCGTACCGCTATGGTCTGTCCTTCTTGAATCTCAATCAGTTCCGGGTCTTCTCCTGCCATCCGTGCATATCCGCCAAAAGGCAGCAAGCGCAGTGTGAACTGCGTCTCATTTCTTTTATATGAGAATAATTTGGGACCAAAACCGATCGCAAATTCCCGTACAAGAATGCCGGCGCGCTTGGCAAAATAATAATGCCCCCATTCATGCACCGTTACGATGACAAAGAACATAAGCACCGTTAGAAATACCACTTGTATGGTTTCCAATCCCTATTCATCCTCCTTCACGGCACGTACCGCAGTCTGTCCCTCTAGACTATCATTATTCTCTAATCCCGCACAAGAGAATCGCTTCGTTCCGTTTACCTCAAAAAAAGAGATTACAGCACGGAAGCAAGCTTGCGGCTATCCTGATCACAGGCAGCAATTTGCTCCAGATCAGGGTTGTCCACATTTTGGTGCGCTTCTAGCACTGAGGCAATGATATCTTCTATTTTAAGGAATGAAATCTCTTTCCGCAAGAATCGTGCTACAGCAACCTCATTGGCTGCATTAAAAGCCGTCGTTGCAGTCCCTCCCATTTTACCACATTCATATGCCATTCTTAAACACGGGAAACGATCCATATCCATCTCCCTAAAATGAAGTTGTCCAACTTGGGCAAGAGACAACCGTTTTGCCGGAGAAGGCATACGGTCAGGATAGGTCAAAGCATATTGAATGGGGACACGCATATCCGGAGTACCAAGCTGCGCAATGATACTTGTGTCTTCAAATTCCACATAAGAATGAATGATGCTCTCTGGATGAAGTAGTACATCAATCTGTTCATAATCAAGACCAAACAACCAATGTGCCTCAATGACTTCAAGGCCTTTGTTAACCATCGTTGCTGAGTCAATCGTGATTTTTGAACCCATGGACCAGTTTGGATGCTTGAGTGCATCCTCTACAGTCACCTGCTGTAGTTGCTCACGTGTAAGATGTCGAAATGAACCACCTGATGCAGTCAATGTAATTCCAGCCACACTGGAGCGATTCTCTCCATTCAAACACTGGAAAATTGCCGAGTGTTCACTGTCAACAGGTAAAATAGAAACTCCTTTGGCTACTGCCCTCTCCATAACGATGTGTCCAGCTGTAACCAGAGTCTCCTTGTTGGCAAGTCCAATCTGTTTTCCGGACTCGATCGCTGCAAGCGTAGACTCCAGCCCAACACTTCCTACAACAGCCGTAACAACCGTGTCTGCATCTGTTCCTGCAGCAACCTCGATGAGACCTTCTGAACCGTAATACACTTTCGTGCCTGCTGGCACATGTGGAGCAATCTTATCAGCCAACTCTTTTGATCCTACCGAAATCTTTTTAGGCTGATAACGTCTAGCTTGCTCGATCAGCAAATCTGTATTGCCCCCTGCAGCTAGTGCTTCCACTTGAAAGTGTTCTGGATGCATATCAACAACATCCAATGTCTGTGTCCCAATCGACCCTGTCGAACCAAGAATCGCTATTTTTTTCATTAATGCACCTCACCTCTAACGAATCCAATGCTTGTGGGCGAGCCACCTTAGTCATCTTAAGCTGTCTTCTTCTAATATGGCAGTAGCATCAGTATATGTACAAATGGAAACACCACAATCCAACTGTCGCACCGATCCAGAATACCACCATGCCCAGGAAGAAGATTGCCTGAATCCTTAATGTTGTAAACGCGTTTGTAGGCTGACTGGATCAAGTCACCCATCTGACCAACTACTGCACAAGCAATCCCGATGAGAATTGCTCTCTGCCAGGAGAGCAAGCCATCTGATACCAAGGCAAACACCACCGCGGTGGCAATCGCAATAACAATGCCGCCGAGTGCGCCTTCCACGGTTTTGTTTGGACTGATCGAAGGCCAAAGTTTGTTTTTCCCAATCCACTTACCTACAAAATATGCTCCGGCATCACTTGCCCAGATTGAACCTAACAGAAGGAAAGTCCAGAATAAACCATGATATAAATGTCTAGACTCTGCGATGTAATAGAATCCTGTTCCAATATACAACACGCCGATGAAAAGCATAGCGACTGTATTAATTGGTAATCTGTTCTTAGTGACAACCGAAGCGGTCATCAAAATGAGCATGATGATCCACGAAATTTGAAACAAGGATAACGGTCTTACATCCCATACCATTTCCCAAGGAAATACCATAGAAACAATTCCAGCATATCCGATTAGGGCTACACCTGAAAACGGCTTCACCCCGGTCATTTTCACAAATTCATAATAACCGATGAGAGCCATAAGCAAGACCAATCCGTGATACCAAGGCCCGCCAAGCATACAAAAACCCAAAAACAACACACCTGCAATAATTCCCGTCGTTAATCGCTGTTTCAACGGCTTCATCCTCCATCTATTTCAAACCGCCGTAACGCCTTGTTCTGCGCTGATATTCGGCTACTGCTTCAAGCAGATGCTGTTTGCCAAATTCGGGCCAGTATATATCCGTAAACCATAATTCGCTATATGCAAGCTGCCATAACATAAAATTGCTCAGTCGCAGTTCTCCGCTCGTTCGAATCAACAGATCCGGATCTGGCATATCTGCGGTCAGCATATGTTTGTCGATGAGTTCAGGTGTGATATCTTCTGCAGCCAGCTCCCCCGACTTTACCTGCAGAGCAATGTCTCTCACACATTCCGTCATCTCCCGGCGGCTTCCATAGTTCATTGCAAAGTTCAACACCAGACCAGTGTTATGCTCCGTAAGACGAATAGCTTCCCGCAAAGCATTAACCGTATGTGAAGGCAGATGTTCCTCATGTCCCATCATACGGATACGCACATTTTTTTCGATCAGTTCTTCTAACTCAATAGCCAAAAACTCTTGCGGAAGTCTCATCAGAAAATCCACTTCTTCTTTTGGACGCGTCCAGTTTTCTGTCGAAAAAGCGTACATCGTCAGATATTTGATGCCCAGTTCATCCGCCGCGATGGTTGCACGTTTGACTGCCTTCATGCCGTTCTGGTGTCCAGCTATACGCGGGAGACCCAGACGTTTGGCCCATCGTCCATTGCCGTCCATAATGATGGCGACGTGCTGCGGGATATTATCCTCGGATATAGTCAGCGTTTCCTGCTTGTCAGCCCCATTCCACCACGACCGAACCCGTTTGATCATTCCTGTTCCTCCAAAATCCCTGAAGTTTCTTCATCTGAAGCTTGGAAAAAGAGACAAAACCCCACCGTATTGGAGGGGCTGCGCTTGTCTTACACTTCCATGATTTCTTTTTCTTTGGCAGCAAGTACCTTATCGACTTCAGCGATAAATTTATCAGTCGACTTTTGGATGTCGTCCTGATGTCTCCGGGATTCATCTTCGGAAATCTCGGACTTTTCCATTTTCTTAATATCATCATTCGCATCACGGCGAATGTTACGAATCGCAACTTTACCTTCTTCGCCAAACTTTTTGGTTAGTTTGACAAGCTCAGCTCTACGCTCTTCCGTCAGCGGCGGAATAGCGAGACGAATCATACTGCCATCGTTAGCCGGGGTCAGACCCAGGTCTGATTTCATAATCGCACGTTCGATATCACTCATCGCTGATTTGTCCCAAGGCTGAATCATCAATGTCCGAGAATCCGGTGTACTGATATTTGCCAATTGGTTCAGAGGTGTCATTGCACCATAATACTCAACTTGCACACGATCCAGAAGAGCAGGCGTTGCACGACCTGCACGCAACGTAGCTAGGTCACGGCGCAATGCCTGAATCGCTTTTTCCATACGCTCTTCAGCATGTTGTTTAACTGCTTGTGGCATTAATCTACACTCCCTTTAACGATTGTTCCGATACGCTCGCCCAGAACAACACGTTTGATGTTACCTTGTTCAGTAATGTTGAATACAATCAACGGAATGTTGTTATCCATGCAGAGCGAGGACGCCGTTGAATCCATTACGCCAAGGTTTTTGTTAAGTACATCCAGGTATGTCAACTGCTCAAACTTTTCAGCTGTGCTGTCTTTGAATGGATCTGCCGAATAGACACCATCCACTTTATTTTTAGCCATCAAGATCACTTCTGCTTCAATCTCCGCTGCGCGCAGTGCTGCTGTTGTATCCGTGGAGAAGAACGGATTACCTGTACCTGCTGCAAAAATAACGACACGGCCTTTCTCCAGATGACGAATGGCTTTACGACGAATGTACGGCTCAGCAATCTGCTGCATAGCAATTGATGTCTGCACACGAGTTGGCACTTCAATCTGTTCAAGTGCGTCTTGCAGCGCCAGAGAGTTCATCACCGTCGCGAGCATACCCATATAGTCCGCAGTTGCACGATCAATCCCGTTTTCACTGCCAGCAATGCCGCGCCAGATGTTTCCTCCGCCGCATACAATCGCAACCTGTACGCCAAGCGCAACTACATCTTTTACCTGCTGGGCAATGGATGAAATCGTTACTGCATCAATGCCATAGCCGTTTTGACCGGAAAGAGACTCTCCGCTCACCTTTAAGACAACACGTTTAAATACTGGCTGTTCCAATTGTTCACCCTCCACTTTGAATTGAACACCTTCCAGTGTCCAACCAACAAAACTTCTCGCGCATGGACTCCTGCTTAAAAAGAAAGGAACACAGAAGTGTTCCGCTCTTTTAGGAAAAACAAATTGCCGTTCAGTCATTGTTTTCCTGAGATATAAGGGAGTTTACGCTTCGAAGTTTCATCATTCTTATATCTTCGAAAATCAATCCTGCTTTGTCGGCTTGATAACGTCTTATTTGTTAACTTGGGACATAACTTCTTCTACGAAGTTATCCACTTTTTTCTCCAAACCTTCACCCAGTTCGTAACGAACGAAACGACGGATGGAGATGTTTTCACCAATTTGGCTGATTTTTTCATTCAACAATTGGGAAATTGTTTTGTCTGGATCTTTAACAAAAGTTTGTTCCATCAGGCAATATTCTTCGTAGTATTTACCGATACGGCCTTCAACCATTTTTTCAATGATTTTTTCTGGTTTACCTTCGTTAAGAGCTTGAGCTTTCAAGATTTCTTTTTCTTTTTCCAACTCATCTGTAGGAACTTCTTCGCGTGTAACATATTTAGGATTAGCTGCAGCGATTTGCATAGCTACGTCTCTAACGAAATCCTTAAATTGATCTGTTTTACCAACGAAGTCAGTTTCGCAGTTAACTTCAACCAAGACACCGATACGTCCGCCAGCGTGGATGTAAGATTCTACAGCGCCTTCAGTAGCTGCACGACCTGCTTTGCTTGCTGCTGCAGAAAGACCTTTTTCACGCAACAATTCAGCCGCTTTCGTTACATCACCGTTTGCTTCTTCCAGTGCTTTCTTACAATCGAGCATACCAGCGCCCGTTCTTTCGCGAAGTTCTTTTACTGCACTCGCATTAACTGCCATTATAAATTCCCTCCAGATTAAGTATTGTACGTACACGTACACTCTAAAAAAAGGGCAGTGAGAGGTTATCCACCTACCAACCACCCTTTTCATTTAATTCATGAATGTTATGTTCGAAAACTATTAAGCGGAAGTTTCTTCGCCTTGGTTAGCTTCGATAACGGCATCAGCCATTTTACCTGTCAGCAATTTAACAGCGCGGATCGCGTCGTCATTACCTGGGATAACATAATCGATCTCGTCTGGATCGCA
Organism: Paenibacillus polysaccharolyticus; assembly: GCF_900102085.1. GTDB lineage: Bacteria > Bacillota > Bacilli > Paenibacillales > Paenibacillaceae > Paenibacillus > Paenibacillus polysaccharolyticus. Next base: position 56,813 of record NZ_FMVM01000017.1, read on the forward strand.
GTTAGTATCAACGATACCAACGATTGGGATACCCAATTTGCGAGCTTCAGCAACAGCGATACGCTCTTTGCGTGGATCGATGATGAACAGGGCGCTAGGCAGGCCTTTCATATTTTTAATACCGCCCAAGAATTTCTCGAGACGATCTTTTTCTTTGCGAAGCAAGATAACTTCTTTTTTAGGCAGAACAGCGAAAGTACCGTCTTCTTCCCAAGCTTCCAACTGTTTCAAACGATCAATACGTTTTTGAATAGTAGAGAAGTTAGTCAGGGTACCGCCGAGCCAACGTTGGTTGATGTAGAATTGACCAGCGCGTTCAGCTTCTTCTTTAACGGAATCTTGAGCTTGTTTCTTAGTACCTACGAAAAGAATAGTACCATTCTCGCCTGCGATTCCTTTAACGAAGTTGTAAGCCTCTTCGACTTTTTTCACCGTTTTTTGCAAATCGATGATGTAAATTCCGTTTCTTTCAGTGAAGATATAACGATCCATTTTTGGGTTCCAACGACGAGTCTGGTGACCGAAGTGTACCCCAGCTTCGAGAAGCTGCTTCATGGAGATTACTGCCATCTTCACACACCTCCTAATATGGTTTTTTATTGTGTCCTCCGCCAGCATCATTTTTCGCTAAGACTCTCCATTAGGAAAGCACCCTCAACAAAATTAGCACAGCGTGTGTTTTAACACCGTTATCTAATATATCATAAGTGTCAGCCTGTTGCAACATTTTCTAAATCTAAATTTTATAGTTTCATTACATCAAAAATAACCCATCTATCATCAAAAAGAACCGTCCAGTCCGAGCATGTACGCTCAGCTTGACGGTTCTTTGGTAATTTTGGCGATAATCGACTTAAAACTCTCACCCTTTTCAAGAGAGTACGTGCCCACTTGAATTTTTTTATTAATACCTTGAGACTTCCCTGCCTTGATAAAGGCTTGTGCATCGTCCACAATACCGGCTTCTTTCAGATTTTCGGCAACCATAACCAAACTATTTCCAGAACGAACCTTAAATGTTACGGCCGGTCCATTAGGTTTAGTTGGCGTCACAGGTGTATTCGTCTTGGGTTGATCTGTCTGTGGCTGCATTGGTTCTGTCGGTTCTGCAGCAGAGGTGGTTTGCTGTGGTTTTTCAGCTGACTTCCCTTGCATCTGGTTGCTTTCCTGCTTTTTCTTTGACACCCATTCGGCTTCAGTATATAACTCGTCCTGAGTACCAACCAGTTTCATATCCAGACTCTTTGCTGCTGTTTCCAATTGTTCTTTCGTCCAATTGTCACGTTGTACCGGTTCCAAATTACTGTCAGACAGGGCTTTTTGCCCCACCGTAGCTAGTTGAAGCAAGATTGCTCCTGTAATCATGCCACTTCCTATACCAATCCACAAAGATCGCTTGTCCATGGTCAGCTCTCCTCCCGCTCTGCAAGCTGCAGTATTAATTGCACCTCACCAAGCTGTATGCCTGTTTGTCTAGAAATAGCATCCATAGACTTTCCTTCATCATGTAGCCTAAAAAGCTCTGTGTAACGATCTTTAATCGATTCACGCTTCTGATCTTTTCCTTGCTGCGGGTTATCTTGTAGCTCTGATGCTGATGCAATTTGTTGATTCGTTTCAGCCCTGACACTGTCCATGAGGCTTTGTGCTTGTAAACCCTCTGATCTCTGGCCCATTATGTTCTCTGCAGTGCTGAATTCAGTTGTCTTAACCTTTTGCTGCTCCAGCTGGTCAAGCCGTTGTTGTAATTCTTGAAGCTGTGACTGCATCCGATGATCTGCTGCGGTGGCTTCACCTTTGAGTTCAGCCACACGTTGAATAAGAGCATCGTTATCTTGTTCAATCTCTGTCATATAATGTTCAAGCGTTGACTCCATCTCCTGCACCAACTGATGCGATGGTTGCTGTACTTTGTCCTTACGAGGCATTATGAATGCATAAGCAATTGCGCAAGCTCCTAATATGACAATAATGATCCATGGTGACAAATTGCTTCTCTCCTTTTGTTACGACCACCCTCGGGCGCAAGCTTCCAGCATGTTTGTAGTCTTTTACATAGACAGATCAATATGTTTACCTTTGTAGGGATGTTCAGCAGGTTTCAAGTGCTCCTGCTCATCCATCATTTCCCGTCCATCAGTCCCACTATGCTGGTCTCGCCCGTCTGCATGACCATCTCGTACCGAAGTATGCGATGTCTCAGCCATGGCTTCACTGCGCTGCCGTGCCTCATTGGCTTCTTTATTCGTCTGTTCGGCGAGCAGATTCTGGTCAGTAACCGGTCTCTGCTGGGCTTCACTTTGATATCGTCCCGCTTCACTCGTTCGCGGTACCGCAATCTGCAACTCCACTGCTTTGAAACTCATACGCTCACCTCACGGTTTCGAATGGATTTCCTCAAAAGGATGTTGCTGGTTTTAAACGTACGGCACCATGGTAATATCTCCGTCCTGATAATAAAATGACATTCGGCTAACGGGATCTTTAATAAATTTCGTATATCTGCCGATAACTATTTTAGAGCCCCCGTAGATCATCTTCAAAATATCAACACGAGCTCTGCTTGTATCTTCAAGTACCTTTTCAATTTCCAAGATACGCATTTTCATTTCTTCACTCTGATGAAGAGCCGATTTTTGAGTTGAGTTTAATTTGATTCTCATCGCCATCTTGTCTGGCGTTAGTTGTCCTGCTGCAGCCAGTTGATCAAGTAGAGTCAATGCTTTCTTGGTTTTATCCAAGGAGTCCATCTGTTCTCTCATTTCTTTACGCAATTCATTCATTTCGTTTCGGAGTCTTGGTAGCACGCCAACCTCAATCGAGGTGACTGTAGACATCGTGTTACCAACAACACGCGCAGATACGTGCTCTCCGGCCTGTGTTGAGCCGCCAACGATAAGTCCTTTTGTTCCTGCACAGATTACAGCATGACCCGCACGTACATTGGAGTGCATAATACTTTGGGATACAAGTACATCTTCACCTGCATCAACATTGCCTTCTTGAATGAATGTGCATTTCACATGATGCCCGGCATGAATTAAACCTTTGTTGTAACCGATGATGCCACCGGTAATTTCGATAGAGCCACCTGCCTCCAGCTCTGCTCCTTCGACACCTCCGACGACACGAATGTCACCTGCCGCTTTTACCTTAAAGCCAGTTAGTACATTGCCTCGGATCACGACATTACCTACAAAGTCAATATTTCCATGCTTATAATCGACATCACCATTGACTTCGTACACTGGAAATACGTTAAGCTTGTTTCCATCTGTCCTGCTCACCAAGCCGTCAATTGCAGCATACATCGCAGAACCGTCAGGACTGACAACAACGTTTTTTCCAACTTTGAATCGGGCTTCTTTTCCGGAACGAAAAGGGATTTCTTCACCAGTCACTGCTTTACCTGGTGTGCCATCTACAGGATCGATACGCTTTGCAATGATCTGACCACTGCGCACATTGTCTAACTGTATCAGCTCTTTGTAATCCACTTTTCCATCTTCTGCTTCAAGTGGCCGTTGCTCTCTGTCATCTTCTTTACCAATCAAAACTTGAATATATCCATCAATCCCTTGTACAGGAGAAACGCCTTCGGCTATCTTGCATTTATCTTTCAGGTAGGCAGACGGGTTATTCACAAATACTAGTAATGCTTCTCGCAATAGACCATGCTTAACGCCCTTGCTCTCCACAAATTGTTCAAGCTCTTCCGTGGTACAGGAAAAGCCTTCTTCTTCGTTGTAATATTCAAGATAAGCGATGCATTTATCATCGGATAAAACAACGTTTAGTGATTTTTCCATAACAGTCCGTTGTGTCAACGCAGATCTTCCTCCTTATTAGCCTGTCCACTCCCTATACGTATCTTAACTTCTGCTCTCTAGTCTTTACGCATCAGTAGATCTTTTTGTTTATCCAGTGTGCCGCGAAGCCGCAATATAGCTTTGGAATGTAGTTGGGAGATACGAGACGGCGAAAGAGACATGACCTCTGCAATTTCACTTAAAGAAAGGTCTTCGTAATATAAAAGGGAGACGACCGTTCGTTCTTTCACTGTCAGCTTCTCAAGCCCTTGGACCAGCGCTTCTTTTAAATAAAATTCATTGACTTTATAATCCGGATTTTTGGCTTTTTCATCTACCATTAAAGACAGACGTGTCTCTGACTCTTCTTCCCGGATCGGATCTTCCAGCGAGCAGAGCGACATAACTGCCACCTCCTGAAGCATATGTTGAAAATCCTTTGTTGACACGTCCAGATACTGGCTCATTTCTTCATCACTCACAGAACGCAAATAGGTCTGCTCCAATTGCTGGTAGGCATCTTCAATCCGTTTGGCTTTTTCACGTACAGATCTGGGAACCCAGTCTCCTTGACGTAATCCGTCGAGTATGGCTCCGCGAACCCTCCATGAAGCATATGTCTCGAATTGCAAGCCTCGTTCATAGTCGAATTTTTCCAGTGCATCAATTAGACCCATTACCCCGTTGCTTTCCAAGTCATCTTTCGGAACGTTTTTGGGTAAACCAACGGCCAGACGGCCTGACACATAGTTAACAATATGAAGATATTTTTCGATCAACAATTTCTTTGCTTCAAGATCTCCGTATTCTTTCCACTTTTCCCACAGATCTGAATGGTTCAAATGTGAAGCTTTACGCTCGTTCAATTGCTTTCACCCTCCTTATTTGTCTGTCAGGTGACGAACGGCCTGCGCCAACTCCTCCGGGTCCTTGGTCCGGACAAGTTTAGGCGGATCCAAGGGAGCAAATCCCGTTGGAGCTTTCGTCTCAGATGGCGGATGATTAGCCCCGGCGGAGTCGCTCTGTCCGTTCTTGAGCAAGTCATTCAGCTCTTGTCCATCGTCTTCGAGTTTGATGTCCACCTGTGAACCTCTTAGATCTTGAGTACCCTCTGAAGCATAACCAGATCCATTTTCTACATGAGGGCTAAACAATATGCCCAATCCCCAACGCAGACCATATGCAAGAACATACCAGGCTGCGAATCCAATTAATCCGCGTATTAAACTGGTCATCAACACATTGCTGCTGAATGCTACAAAAAAAGTCAGAACGAATCCGACTATGCCTGCTCCAAGATTAATGCGGTAGTTTCCTATCATGTATTATAATTCCTTTACACCCATTTGTACGCTGCGAATAGTTAAAAGTCCTGTCTCACAATTCATTTCGATAGTTCGACCGTAATTTCCTCCTGTATCTTCGCCCAAAAGTGGAATTTTGAGCTGTTCCAACATTTCTCGACAGGAGTCTGCATTTCGCGGTCCGATTCGCATTGTATCTCCTGCACCCGAGAAAGCAAACATCTGCGAACCTCCGGCCATCTTAGATACAATTCGCGATTGAGACGCGCCCATTTTCAGCATCTTCTCAAGCAATTCTGGCAATGCTGTATCCGCGTATTTAGCCGTGTTCAAATTACCCTCCCGGGCAATCTCTGAACTCGGAAGCATGACATGTGCCATTCCAGCGAGTTTCAACTGTGGGTCATACATCGTTAGCCCCACACACGACCCTAAGCCAGTTGTACGGATTACGCCAGGAAGTTGAGCGATATTCAGATCCGCCATACCGACTTTAACGATGCTTTTGTCCTCAATCATTGTCCAGTGGCACCCCTAGCGATTCAAAAATCTTTGCAAATGACGGCGGATCAGGAATCAGGAAAAATTGCCCTTCTACTTGATCTCTACCTTCAAAGAAAGAAGTATCAATTAACAATGCCGCATCGCCCATCTCTCCAAATTGCAACAGTCCATAACTAAGGATTGCTCCCGCCATATCAATTGCAAGCCCCGGCACCGTTGGGTACATCGATAACTTTGTGAAATCCGCCAGAGAAGACAGGTAAGATCCAGCCAGAATGTTTCCGATCTCAGATAGAGCTGAATGTTCCATTTCAGTGAACGCCAAACCTTCTTTCAGCTCAAAACCAGCGAGGCGGTTCAACAACAATTTAGCAGCCTCTGGTGTCATCATAAAGAAGAGATTACCAGGCGCTTCACCTTCTACACGAAGAAATATTGTGACTACAATGCGCTCATCACCACCCACTTTTTCAGCAATCTCCTCAAATGGAAGCATCTGAACGGTGGGTACGCCCATATCAATCGGTCTGTTAAGGAGTTGAGACAACGCCGTAGCGGCGTTGCCTGCTCCAATATTACCGACCTCTTTGAGCACATCCATTTGGAAACCCTCAAATCGGTTAAACATCTCCACGTGCTAGCCCTCAACACTTTCCAGCTGCACAATCTCGCTTTTATTTAATACTTCGTTAAGGTTAAGCATAATCAACAAGCGGCCATCATCCAATTTTGCAACACCACGAAGATATCTCGCTTTCACGCCACCAACCACTTCAGGCGGAGTATCGATCGAACTGCTTTTAATGTCGATAACATCATTGGCAGAGTCAACGATAAAACCAACCTGCATATCGTCAACACCAACAATGACGATCCGCGTTTGATCTGTATATTCCGTTTCCGCAAGGGAGAAGCGTCCGCGGAGATCAATAACCGGAATAACAACACCACGCAGGTTGATAACTCCTTTTACAAATGAAAGTGTTTTGGGAACGCGGGTAATGGGCATCATCCGCTCAATAGTCTGAACCTTGTCTACCTCAATTCCGTACTCTTCGGTTCCCAATTTAAAGACGATGACCTTCAACTCTTCTTCCATGTAAAAAACCTCCCTATTCGATTTAAAACTCCATCACTATGCTTATTTAATAAATGCGTTTGGATCAAGAATCAAAGCCACTTGTCCATCTCCAAGTATCGTCGCACCGGAGATTCCTTCAATCGCAGGAAGATACGTGCCCATAGACTTCAGAACTATTTCGCTCTGACCAATGAATTCTTCAACAGCGACAGCTGCCAGACGCTCTCCTTTTCGAATCACAACAATCTCAGTTTCTTTCTCATCCGCATCGTTGAAATCCGGCACTCCGAAAACTTCGCTTAATGACAGATACGGAATCAAAGACTCGCGGAACGTAATCATTTTATTACCATGGATATTACGAACTTGCTCACGCTGTACAATCGCGGTCTCTACGATCGAAGACAATGGAACTGCATACTTCTCTGAACCAAGTCGTACCAGCATCGCTGCAATGATAGACAGTGTCAATGGAAGCTGTACGGAGAAGTTAGTACCTTTGCCTGGAGTCGACGTAATCGTTACATTACCGCCAAGCGAAGTGATTTTTGATTTTACAACGTCCAGACCTACTCCGCGGCCTGAAATATCCGAGATTTTGTCAGCTGTACTAAATCCAGGGGCGAACAACAATTGATTGACTTCATCATCGCTCATTTTCGCACCTTGCTCCTCCGTCACAACGCCTCGTTTGATCGCTGTTTGCAGGAGTTTGTCACGATAAATCCCTTTACCATCATCTTCAATCTCAATAAACACGTGGTTACCACTGTGGAAAGCTCGCAGGTTAACTGTACCCATTTCCGGTTTTCCAGCCGCAACCCGCTCCGAGATCGATTCAACACCATGGTCAACCGCATTACGCAACAGATGCACAAGCGGATCTCCGATTTCATCAATAACCGTTCTGTCCAGCTCTGTTTCAGCACCTGTAATGACGAGATCGATCTTTTTATCCAATGTTTTAGCCAAATCACGAATCATCCGTGGGAAGCGGTTAAAGACGGTATCAACCGGAACCATCCGCAATTTCAGTACAATGTTCTGCAAGTCCGTACTCACACGGCTCAAGTGAGCTACAGTATCCGACAGATCGTTATTGCCTGTCTCACTTGCTAATTGTTCAAGGCGTGAACGGTCAATCAATAATTCGCTGAACAAGTTCATCAGCACATCAAGACGCTCAATGTCAACACGAATTGTGCGTGAAGGTGCGGCTGCCTGTTTTGGCGTTGCTGCCTTCGCGGGAGCTGCTTTGCCTTCTTCTTGAGGTTTAGAATCTAAAACAGGAGTATCCTTACCAACCTCAGGTGCTGGTGCTGGTGCTGGTGCTGCTTCTACCGCAACCGCGGCTGCCGCCTGATTGGTCATCTGTTGCAACGTTTCTTGATCCAGCTGAATCAATTTGGCACTCTCAATTTCCGAGATGCTCATAATACCCTTTTCCAGTTCTTGCGCCTCTTTGGTCGTTATGTAATACAACGAGAAACTGCGCTCAAACTTCTCTTGCTCGATATCCTGAACAGAAGGATAGGCTTTAACAACCTCACCTGAACGCTCAAGCATGTCAAATACCATGTATGCCCGAACACCTTTTAACTGACTATGCTCACTCACAAGGACGTCAACGTAGAATACACGGTGACCTTCTGCGATCGACTGATCAAGAACTGAATATTGGAATTCATCCAGTTCTACAGCATTGGAGATCGAGGAGTTCGTTTGCTTGTCTACCTGTGCAACAGGAGCACTGCCTCCTGTCCATTCGCCACTTTCAATAGCCTGAAGCGAAGCAACAATGGAGGAGACATCCGCTTTACCTTCACCGCCACCTGTAATATCCTGAACCATAGTCTCCAAAGCATCCAAACTTTTGAACATGGTGTCAAAAATGTAATCCTGCATTTTCAGCTTTTCATTACGAACCATATCCAGTACATTTTCCATTTTGTGTGTCAGTGAAGCCAAATCCTCGAACCCCATGGTTGCCGCCATACCTTTGAGAGTATGAGCTGAACGGAAGATGACCTGCACTATACCCAGATCTTCCGGATTCGCTTCTAGTTGTAGCATGTTTTCGTTAAGAGATTGTAGATGATCGTTAGACTCATCAATAAACATGGATAAATATTGGTTCATGTCCATTGTGAGGCACCTCCTCCGTAAGTTACACTCCGTTATTTCACTGCTTGAACAAGTTTTGGCGCAATCTCCTGCAGGGGCAGAAGATGACGCACGCATTGCAGCTCCACAGCTGAACGCGGCATACCATAGACAACACAAGTTTCTTCATTTTCGGCAAACGTTGATGTGACTCCAGTCTCGTATAATTTTTTCATCATACGTGCCCCGTCGCTCCCCATACCTGTCAGAAGAACAAGATGTCGTTGTAAAGATGTAAACGGCAGAAGCGACTCAAACATCGTATCCACTGAAGGTCTGTGACCATTCACCTGTTGATCCTCACTCAACTTCAAGATAAACCTTCCATCTGCTGTCTTGTGAACTCTCAAATGGAAACCACCAGGTGCGATATAAGCCGTTCCTTTTTTAAGCACCATACTGTCTTCTGCCTCGACTACATGGAGCGGACTAAATGTATTCAACCGTTGTGCAAGTGAACGGGTGAAATTAGGCGGCATATGCTGCACAATAATAACTGGCGCCGGCAAATCCGATGGCAACTGCTCCAATAAAGTCTTGAGAGCTCTTGGTCCACCGGTTGAAGAACCGATCGCAACAAGTTTGTTGAACGATCCTTCCGATCCCGCTGAAGTTTTAAAAGCCGTATTAAGTTTAGTTGGCTCCTTCGCAGGAACAGGTGCAGACGCAGAACTGGTTGCTGGCTGTTTCGTCTGGAGTCGAGGCACCTCTGGCGATCTGACCTCTTTACGAGCTTGCAGTGAACTCACAGGCGGCTTACTTGGTATATCCGTTTTCGTACGAGCAGATTGATCAAGCTTACCTAAGCCATCCTTTTTCGTGAGCGTACGCTCCGATTTCGGAGGAGAAAGCGGGACACTCGGTTGCTTTTTAGCCTGTAAGACTCCAGTACGCTCTTCAAATGAATTCTCTCTTTTTGGAAGTATCGGCGGAACTGTTTTTTGAAGCGGTTCAACAACTTCCTTCGACGTTTCTTCCTTCTTTACCGGTTGTGCTGGAGGAATTACAGTATTGCGGGAAGCCTCCATTTTTTTGATCGATTCTTTACGCTCAGCTTTTCGCTTCACTTCATGCATGGCAGCACGCATTCGTTCAACCAACGCTTTACCAACCTGAGCAATATCCTGATCATGCACAACAGACGGCTTGCGAATAAAGTCAAATGCACCAGCTTCGAGAGCCATAATGGTCTCTTTCATACCTTGTTCATTAATACCAGAGAGCATAATCACAGGAATGAAGGAATCCTCCATTATGGATTTAAGCGCATCCAGCCCATTCATTTCCGGCATTTCAACATCCATTGTGATCATATCAGGTTTCAACTCTAATGCTTTTTGTATGGCTTCTTTGCCGTTTGACGCTGTGGCCGTAACCTTGAACTCTGAGTCCGCTTCAATTAAATCCGTCACAATTTTGCGCATAAAAGCGGAATCATCGACAACCAATACTTGATAGACCGCCATATTGTGTCACCTCTGTTTCCTTTTTTCAGAAATCATGTTGTTCGTTTAAGCCACTTTTTCATAAATCCTCTGATTCCTGACAAGGTTCCGGATTCCGGAGCTGCAGGTACAGCCAGATATCGAAGAGCAAGTTTTTGTATATCTTTAGAAGCCTTGCAATGAGGATAGGCTAATCGATAAGGCATCTGTTTCTTTACTGCTGTCACAACCTGAGCATCCTCTGAAATATACCCTAGAAGCGGGATATCTGTTTGCAAAAACCTTCTCGCCACTCCAGCTATTTTATCTGCTACACGCTCCGCCTCCCTTTCATCTTCAACCCGATTTACGATCATTCGAAAAGGAGTTGCGTGCTCCTCGCCGTGCATGACTTTAACTAAGGCATAAGCATCTGTTATTGAAGTCGGTTCAGGAGTAGTTACAATCAGGCATTCATCAGCAGCGCCGATGAATCTCATATTTTCCCTGGAAAGGCCCGCCCCGGTATCGAAAATGACGTAATCCATCTCTTGCGCAATGTCCTCCACTTCACTGGCAAAAAACTCCAGATCTCGATCAGACAAGGAGAATAATTCCTTCATCCCCGACCCCCCCGCAATATATGGCAGGCCATCAGCACCAAGTTGTATGATTTCCCTTATAGTTTTATGTCGGTATAAAAGATGATACAGATTATAGGAAGAAGAAGTTCCCATTAAAACATCGATATTTGCCATACCGATATCTGCATCAAACACCAGCACTTTTTTACCCATAGAATGAAGAGTCAGTGCAAAGTTTAATGTGAAATTGGACTTGCCTACCCCACCTTTACCACTAGCTACCGTAATAATTTTGGAGGAACGGCTACTCACTTTGCTTGTATCGCTCTCGAGTGGCGTGGAGACCAAACTTCGGAGTGATGCTGCCTGATCCTTCATTGTGTCCCGTCTCCCAATAACGCCTGGGACAACCATTCCACATTGGGCTTCAGCAGATCATCAGGAACATTCTGACCATTTGCCACATAAGCAAGTTTGAGCGGGAAACGATGTAGAAGATTAAAGAGCGGACCGCAAGTTCCTGTTTCATCCATTTTGGTAAAGATCACTTTATCCAATCCATATTTACTGAAATGCTCAGTAATCTGTACCATATCCATGCTTTTCGCAGTCATACTCATCACCAGAAAGGTTTCACTGTTCTCAACTGGAGCAAGTAAACTCTGCAGTTCGGAGACAAGCAATTCATTTCTATAGTTTCTGCCTGCCGTATCCATAAAGATCAGATCGCAGTTTTCTAGCCGTGATATGGCACGTTGCGTATCTCCTGGCGACTGCACAACTTCAAGCGGCACGTTCAGAATCGATGCATACGTTCTTAGCTGTTCAACTGCAGAGATACGGTACGTATCTGACGTAATAAAACCAACTTTACGCTGTTTTTTAAACATCTGCTCCGCAGCCAGTTTGGCAATCGTTGTTGTTTTTCCTACTCCTGTAGGTCCAGCCACATATACAATTCGAGTGCTAGGAAGGATGCCCTCTTGAATACGGTCTTTCAGAAAAGTCGCTATCTCCAACCGAAGTGCCTCTTCAACATCCGATTCTTGCAATTTACCCTCAGCTAACCCCTGCTCAATAGGTTCAAACCAGGATTCCCATACTTCTGGCCAAATTTCTTGGTCTGCAAGCCGCTCCTGGCTCTTCATTAATTCTTCAGGAATTGTTGTCGCAACTGTTCCTTGCTTGGAAAGCTTGGTCATCATCTGCTTCAAGTCCTGTAACTCGTTCAACAGCTTGTCCTGCTGCTGATCCATACCACGATCTTGGATACTAGGCGTTGAACCCGAAAAATCCGCCCCTTGCGGTCGCGGTTTATGCTCACTGCTCAGGAAATCTGAGCCGTAATCCATTTTTTCATCTATTCCACTTGATTTGGATACAGATGGAACAGCCGCCGTTTTCTCCTGCTCTTTTTGGTCCACCGCCGCTACAGTTTCCCTTGCATCGGCCCCCCCTACAAACGAACGAGCGGTTTGAGCATAAGCTTCAGGTACAAACGAACGAGGCACAGGCGTAAATGAATTTTGCGCCTTCTTAACAGAAGAACCATTCGCCTGACCAGGCTGCTCTTTATCTACTGCTGCAACCACTTCGATACGTTTTTTGCGGAACATCCCGAGCACTCCGCCCACCTTGATTTCTTTGGTGGACAGAATGACGGCGTCACTTCCCAGGTCTTTGCGAATTTGAAGCATAGCTTCGGGCATGGTCTCAACAACGTATTGTTTTACTCTCATAAGTTCACCACCCCGATACTTTGAATTTCAACATTCGGCTCCAACTCGCTATAGGAAAGCACCGGAATATCCTGCATCGTTCTTTCAATCACCTGACGCAGATACATTCGAATGGTTGGAGAAGTTAACACGATGGGTTGTTGACCCGATTGAATTAATCGATTTACTTGTTCACTCAGCTTTTGGTACACACTTTGAGTAGAGACTGGATCCAGTGCAAGATAGCTACCTTGCTCTGATTGTTGCACACTTTCAGCAATTTTCTTCTCAAGTCCTGGTCCTACCGTGATCACTTGAAGGGTTTCGCCTTTTTGCGAGAATTGTTGTGTAATCTGACGAGATAACGATTGTCTAACGTACTCCGTTAACACATCTGGATCCTTCGTATAAGTTCCATAGTCTGCAAGTGTTTCAAAAATGGTAACCATATCTCGAATCGATACTTTTTCACGTAGTAACTTGGCTAGTACCTTTTGTACATCACCAATCGAGAGAACGGAAGGAATCAACTCATCCACCAGTGCAGCATAATTCTCTCTAAGGTTGTCCACAAGTGCCTTCGTCTCTTGTCTTCCAAGCAATTCGTGCGCATGTTTCTTGATTAGTTCTGTTAGATGAGTCGCGACTACAGAAGGCGGGTCGACTACCGTATATCCAGCGAGCTCTGCCCGATCTTTAGTCACTTCATCAATCCATAGCGCAGGCAAACCAAATGCCGGCTCTGTTGTTTCAATTCCTGTTACAGATTCTTCATCATATCCAGGACTCATCGCAAGATAATGGTTCAGCAGCAGTTCTCCGCCACCAACCGCATTACCCTTAATTTTGATCACATACTCATTAGGTCTTAGTTGAATATTGTCACGAATACGGATGACTGGTACTACCAAACCCAGTTCAAGAGCACATTGTCTTCGGATCATAATGATTCGATCCAACAAGTCTCCACCTTGTTGATTATCAGCCAGTGGAATCAGCCCGTAACCAAACTCGAATTCTATCGGATCTACCTGAAGCAAATTAATAACACTTTCAGGACTTCTGACTTCTTCGATCTGCTGTTCTTCTTCCATTTGTTCTTCTGCTTCCTGTTTCAAATTCAGATTATTCTGCATTCGCCAGGCAGCATAAGCAAGAACACCTGCCAGCGGGAGCGTTGTAATCACATGAATTGGAGTGAAGAATCCCAGCATCGCGATAACAAAAGCTACGATATAAATGAGTATCGGATATGTAAACAACTGGCCAGTAATGTCATCCGCCAAGTTTCCTTCCGATGAGGCTCTGGTCACGATCAACCCCGCTGCTGTCGAAATGAGAAGCGCAGGAATCTGACTAACCAATCCGTCCCCTATCGTCAAAACCGAGTATGTGGAGAGTGATGTTGAAAAATCGTAACCATGTACTGTCATACCGATGATAAAGCCACCGATCAGGTTAATCAGGAGAATGATAATACTTGCAATCGCATCCCCTTTTACGAATTTGCTGGCACCATCCATCGCCCCGTAAAAGTCAGCTTCACGTTCAATTTTGGAACGACGCTCACGGGCCTGCTGTTCGTTGATTAATCCAGCATTCAAGTCCGCATCGATACTCATTTGTTTACCGGGCATTGCATCAAGGGTGAACCTTGCTGCTACTTCAGCCACACGCTCAGATCCTTTGGTAATAACGATAAACTGTACCACCACCAGGATCAAAAACACTACAAACCCGATGGCTATCTGCCCGCCAGCTATCCAGCTACCAAAGGTAGCAACAACGGCTCCCGCATCCCCTTTACCAAGGATCAGCTTCGTGGTTGAGATATTTAGTGCCAAACGGAACAAAGTAGTAATGAGCAGCAAAGCCGGAAATATGGAAAACTGCAACGCTTCTTTGCTGTTCATGGCAACAAGCAAGATCATCAAAGCAATAGAGATGTTGACAACAAGCAGCATATCGAGCAGCCAGACCGGGATCGGGAGAATCATCATCAACACAATGCCGATAATACCCGCAAGGATAGCTAAATCTTTTGTTTTCAATGAATGTACGGCCTCCGATCCCTGTTATTTCGTTCTGCCCTTAAGTTTATATACATAAGCCAGCACTTCGGCTACAGCTTGGAACAAATCGGCTGGTATAGCGTCACCAATCTCAGCTCTCTGGAACAATGCCCGTGCCAGTGGTTTGTTTTCCATTGTTATCACACCGTGTTCTTTGGCAATTTCTTTAATGCGCAGAGCCACATAATCCTGCCCTTTAGCAATAATTTGCGGAGCTTCCATCTCAGACCCTTCATACTTCAATGCTACAGCAAAGTGTGTCGGGTTTGTGATGATTACATCCGCATTTGGTACTTCCTGCATCATACGCTGCATAGCCATACGACGCTGACGCTCCCGAATTTTGCCCTTGATTAGCGGATCGCCTTCCATTTTCTTATACTCATCCTTAATATCTTGCTTGGACATACGAAGTTTTTTTTCGTTGTCATACTTTTTGTAGATGTAGTCGAATATAGCCAAAACCATTAATGCTACGGAAATCTTAACACCGAGGTTCAAGGTTATTGAAGCAGCAAAGTGTAAAATTGCATCCAGTGAGAAATGGGAAAGTCCTGCTATGTCTGCCTTGTAACTGATAAGGGTGCTGTATACCATGTAACCAATAATTGTCATTTTAAAGACTGTCTTGGAGAATTCTACCAATGAATTCAGCGAGAATATATTTTTGAAGCCCTTAATCGGATCCAGCTTCTCAAGCTTCGGCTTCAATCCCTCACCTACGAGGAGAAATCCAACCTGCATATAGTTCACAAGTAAGGCTACAAGGTAAGCAACAATCAAAACAGGTGCAAGCAATAACATAACTTCTATTCCATACCGCATCATCAGAGCCATCACATTCTCACTATTCACTTCCATGCTCAGCCTGTTCATGAAAATATCCGTGAATAATCGAACGATACGCACCTTGTAAAAATCACTAAAAGTCATAAGGATTAAAAATGTAAAAAGCAGAATGGATGCTCCTGATATTTCTGTGCTCTTAACAACCTGTCCCTTTTTACGGGCATCATTTCTCTTCTTGGGAGTGGCTTTTTCCGTCTTCTCTCCGGAAAATAACTGGAGGTCGAGTTGAAGTTTCATGTGAGTTTTACCCTCCATTTCCCTCATCCCGGCCTTTGCCCAATTGTGCCAAGCAATTTCTCCATGGATTTGAATATCGCTTCAAATAATTGACTAAATATAAATCCAAAGCTGGGAACAAGCAAAAGCAAAATGGCCAAACCAACAAGCAATTTAAGTGGCATTCCGACAGCAAAAACATTAAATTGTGGAGCCGTTTTGGCCAGAAACCCCAAGCCTACATCTGTCAAAAATAACGCTACAACAATGGGAGCTGCCATCTGAAAGGCTAACATAAAAGATTGTCCCAACGTTCGCACCAAAAATTCTGCTATACTTCCGTCTGCCAGTCTCATATAAAATTGATTGGATAATGGAATCCAGCGGTAACTGTACACAACTCCATCTAGCAAATAATGATGACCATTCATTGTCAAAAAGAGCAACATCGCAAAAGCGTATTTCAGGTTACCTGTAAGCGGTGCAGATGCACCAGTCATGGGGTCGTAAACATTAGCCATACCAAAACCGATCTGAAGATCGATGAATGTACCAGCTGTCTGGACTGCAGTCATCAGAAGGTAGGCTGTAAACCCTAAAAGCAGGCCAACAATGATTTCTCTGATAACCAGCAGGATGTAACTCAAGTCAGTCGGTACAGTTTGGTTAATGCCAAAGGTCATGTAAACTGTCAACGTAACAAAAGCAGATATGCCCACCTTAAATGAAGTTGGTACATTTCGAGCTGAAAAAACCGGTGCTGTTACAAAAAATGAGGCTATTCGACAAAACATAAGCAGAGCAACAGGGAAACTTTGCAGCAATGTCTCCATCGGCTAAAGCCTACCCTACGTATCTGTATAGATTATCGAGTATGTTAAACGTGAAATCCATTAATATATTCAAAATCCAAGGCCCAAACATAAGTACTGCTAACAGTACTGCAACAATTTTGGGTACAAAGGCGAGCGTTTGCTCCTGAATTTGAGTCGTTGCTTGAAAAATACTAATAGCAAGTCCTACAACCAGAGCTAGTATAAGCATAGGTGCACTGGCCAGCAATGACGTGTATACTGCTTTTCCGGCCAGACCGATAATAAACTCCGAAGTCATGACCGTCCTCCTTTAACGCTCCGGTTCAGGTATTAAAACTCAGCAACAGTGACTTGACTACCAGATACCACCCGTCCACCAGAACAAAGAGCAGTATTTTGAAAGGTAATGAGATCATGACCGGGGGAAGCATCATCATACCCATGGCCATGAGTGTACTCGCCACAACGATGTCGATCACCAGGAAAGGAATAAATATCATAAATCCCATCTGGAAAGCTGTTTTGAGCTCACTGATTGCATATGCCGGTACCATTACCGTGATTGGAATATCCTGATACGATTTTGGCTGTTCCGCCTGATTATATTTCATGAACAGCAAGATATCCTTCTCACGTGTATGAGTAAACATAAATTTTTTAATCGGATCTGCTGCCTTTTCCAGCGCCTCCGTTTGTGTCAAATCTCCTTTAAGATAAGGCTGTAATGCAACCTGATTAATAGAAGATAACGTAGGAGACATGATGAAAAGTGTAAGAAAAAGAGCCAGACCGACCAATACCTGATTCGGAGGCATCTGCTGGGTTCCGAGTGAAGTTCGGACAAACCCAAGCACAATCACAATCCGAGTAAAACTGGTCATCAGTACCAGCAATGCCGGGGCTATGCTAAGCACAGTAATTAATAGAATAATAGATAATGAACTAGTACTTGGCGTGCTGCCATCACCGTTCCCAATCTGTATATCAATATTAGGAATCGGTTCGGCAAAAGCCACCGTAACGGATGCCAGGCTGATAAGTCCTACGAAACAACACGCTAACCAAATCTTTTTCTTCATGAATCCCTCGACCGATCTGTAGTATTGTCTTGATCCAGGAGCTTCTCCATCTTCTCTTTACGGTTTGGCATCTGCCGAAGTTTGGATTCAAACATCTCATGAAAAGAAGCAGTGTCCTCAATTTCCATTTCCCGAGGCGGTTCTTCTTTACGAAGACGTTTAGCGAGCTTGGCTATGATGGGTGGGAGGTTTCCTTGCTGTGAAACAGCATCCCGTTCAAAGGAATCCACAATTCTCTGTGCTTCTTCCAAATCCGAAACCTTATCCAGCAGCTGTATATTCTCGCCCACACCGATCAAATAAACGTTTCCGCCAATCTCTAAAATTTGCAGTGACTTGTTTTGTCCTAGTCCGACCCCGCCCAAAATGCGAATGGTTCCGCTTCGAAACCATTGCTGATTTCGTTTGTTCAAGAATCGGATCAGGTAGACAATAAGAACCAGGATGACGGCCAGGACAACAATCACCCATACTAGCTGTAGATAATAATTGATTCCTGCGCCAGCTGGTTCTGGAGTACCCCCCTGAGCCATCAACATGCTTCTTAAGCTCCCAGTGTTTTGCTGATTGCTTCGATAACCCGATCAGATTGGAAAGGTTTAACGATAAAATCTTTGGCTCCAGCTTGAATGGCATCAATAACCATCGCTTGTTGGCCCATTGCAGAACACATAATTACTTTTGCATTTGCATCAATTTTTTTAATTTCTTTCAGAGCAGCAATACCATCCATCTCAGGCATTGTAATATCCATTGTAATCAGATCCGGACGAAGTTCCTTGAACTTCTCAACGGCTTGTGCACCATCTGGTGCTTCTCCTACGACTTCGTACCCATTTTTGGACAAAATGTCCCGGATCATCATTCTCATAAATGCAGCGTCGTCTACGACTAAAATTCGGTTTGCCATGTTGGTTCAAATCCTCCCTGAATTGTGCTTATTGTAATTTCTGAATACGGTCCCATTGGCTTAGAATATCTATAACACGAACACCAAAGTTTTCGTCAATGACGACAACTTCACCCTTGGCGATCAGTTTGTTATTTACCAAAATATCAACAGGTTCACCAGCCAACTTATCCAGTTCGACAATCGAACCTTGTGATAGTTCCAATATATCTTTAATTTGCTTTTGGGTCCTTCCTAATTCTACGGTGACTTTAAGGGGAATGTCCATCAATAAATTCAAATTGTTCTCGTCTACATTAGCAAAAGCCCCATTTTGCAAATTGGCGAATTGAACAGGCTGTACATTCACATTCCTATTTGGCGCAGCACCATAGTGTTGAGGCTCACCATAGGCTGGCTGTGGTGGCATATGATATGGTTGCTGCGGTGGCATACCGTATGGTTGCTGTGGAGGCATACCTTGAGGCATCCCCATCGGAGCTTGACCATATCCACTATAGTCCTGAACAGGCTGCTGTGGAGCCTGTGGAGGCATCTGTTGCTGAGCCGGCGGCTGTTCCATAACCGGTGGCGGCGTTGGTGGTGCCACTGGCGCCGGAGCAGGCTCGGGTGTTGAAGCTACAGGAGCACTGGAGGTCGACTCTTGAGCACCTCCAATTAACATATCCACCATGTTTTTCGCAAAATGTACAGGAAGCAACTGCATCAAATTCGAATCAATCAGATCCCCTACTAACAGACGGAATGAAACTTGAATGAGTGTTTCATCTGGTGGTAGATTGGTCACACCTTCGCCGCTTTCCAAGTTGAGAATATCAATCCCTGGAGGAGAAATATTAACAAACCGGTTGAAGATGGTCGACATAGATGTGGCAGAAGACCCCATCATTTGGTTCATCGCTTCCTGTACCGCGCTAATGTGAATTTCGTTCAATTCTTCGTCGACCGGATTCCCCTCACCGCCCAGCATTAAATCAGCGATAATTTGCGCATCTCTCTTTTTGATAACCAGTGAGTTAATGCCTTCGAATCCATCCACATAGTTCACATGAACAGCAACATGTGGCTTAGGGAACGCTTCTTCGAACTGTGTTCGGCTAATAATTGATACTTTAGGTGTTGTAATATCCACTTTAAGGCCTAATAGTGTGGACAACGCAGTCGCAGCACTGCCAAAAGTGATGTTACCAATCTCCCCCAAGGCATCCTGTTCCAGCTCCGTCAGAAAATCATCAACCGTTTTCTCAGCGGGTTCAGAACTCGAGATGGATTCCGATTGCCGAAGCAAAGCGTCGATCTCTTCCTGGGATAAATAATCCTTACTCGTCAAATTCTTCAACTCCTTCGGTGACAATTTGATCTATTTGCACAGCCACACGGTCCTTAATCGTTCCCGGACTGCCAATATACTTCAGTCTGTCACCAACTTTAATGGAAAGCCCCTCTTCCACCGGTTTATTCAGCGTAATGACATCGCCAACCGATAATCCTAAAAACTCGGCTATCGAAATTCTGGATTCACCAAGTTCGGCTACAACAGGTAATTTGGCTTTGTTTACACGTGATCTCAGCGCTTCGTATTCTTCCGGAGCTCTCGTTTTCTTCTCTGAAACAAACCACTGATGTGTTGATAACCGGGACATAATAGGCTCAAGAACGACATGCGGTATACACAAATTGATCATGCCTGTGGTATCGCCGATTTTGGTACTTAGCGAGATCAAGGCAATGGTCTCATTGGGAGATACAATCTGCATAAACTGAGGATTCGTCTCCAGTGCTTCCATTCTAGGCGAGATATCCAGTACCGTCTTCCAGGCTTCCTGCAAACTTTCGAAGGCTCGGCTGAATATGCGTTCCATAATCGTCGTTTCAATTTCTGTCATGCTTGCAATTTTGGTCGGAGCACTGCCTGTACCTCCTAGCAGACGATCCAGCATCGCATATCCCACATTCGGGTGAACCTCCATGACCATTCGTCCCTGTAATGGCTCTGCTTCGAAAATGTTCAAAATCGTCATCTTGGGAATAGAACGGATAAACTCGTCATAAGGCAACTGTTCTACCTGCACAACATTGATCTGAACGAACGTCCGCAGCTGGGCCGAAAAATAAGTGGTGAGAAAACGAGCAAAGTTTTCGTGAATACGCGTCAGACTTCGAATGTGATCCTTGGAGAAACGCACTGCCCGTTTAAAATCGTAAGACCTGATTTTCTTCTGAGTTTCTTCCTTTTTCAGTTCCTCGGCGTCCATTTCGCCTGAAGAAAGGGCTGCTAATAGGGCGTCAATCTCGTTTTGTGATAATACATCCACCATGTTCTCACCCCCTTACAGGTCTACAGCTTGTTCTATTCATTACATTGGTGCTATAACAATGTCTGAAACACTTGTGCTTTTCAAGTTCGGCTCAGGCAATGCCTCATTAATTAGCCCCGTTAGTTTCTCATTGAATTGTTTCATACCTTTTGCCGAACTCAGTGCCTCAGCCTTGGTATCCGCAAGCGTCTCAATAATGATTGGCTTAACCGTAATACTTTTAATTTTCTCAAAGTCTTCTTTAGCTTTCTTATCCGACAACTTGAAAGAGAAACTAACCATAATAATACGATCTGCATCAGCCAAATTAGTCTTAATCTGTCCAAGCTCGGATGAAACCTCTACAATTTCATCTGCTGTCAGCTTTTTTTCTTCAGCAGCTGCCGCTGTATGTGTATTGTCGTTCTTGTTTTGACTTTGCATAAATACAAAAACTACGACCACAATGAGTGTGATTGCAAGCAACGTTGTTGCAATCCAGGGCATCATCTTTTTCATCAGGACTCCTCCGTTTGCTGCACTTTAATCGTGGCTGCCTGAACTCCAATTTCACGGTTGTATTCTTTGATTTTGGAAATCACTTCATCGGCCTTTTCAAGCACGATTAATCTTTTTCCCGTTACCAGAGTAATATACGTGTCCGGCGTCTCTTCCACGATTTCGACCATCAGCGCATTTAACCACATGGGAGAACCATTTAACCGCGTAACTGAAATCATGTCAAGCCCCCTCAATCATAGTGGAGGAGCAAGCTCCCCCACCATTTCAAAATCACTAATCAGTTATTATCGTTTCAGGTTAACGACCTCTTGAAGAATTTCGTCTGATGTTGTAATGATCCGGGAGTTCGCTTGGAAGCCACGCTGTGACACAATCATCTCGGTAAACTCATTCGTCAAATCAACATTGGACATTTCGAGCTGACCAGCAATGATAGCCCCTGTACCGTCTTCTGCACTATTTGCTGTAACTGGATCAAGTACCCCATCCGGATTGGCATTCGCCGTCATACGATACAAGTTGCCCCCAATTTTCTCTAGACCTGAAGGGTTAACAACTTTACCAATCCCCAGCTGCGCTCCGGCTTGAACCGTTCCATCAGCCATCGTCTGATTGATAAAACCATCCTGACCGATTGTGAATGAAACCACATCATCCTCAAGAGTAATGTTGGCACCACCATTATCCAATACGAACAAGCCATCAGAAGTTACCAGGTTCCGGGCAGCATCAACATGGAAATCACCCGCACGAGTCAAGTAAGGTACCGTTTGCGCATCACTCAAGCGTACCAGAAAAAATCCATCTCCATTAATTCGAAGGTCAGTAGGATTATTGGTGGTCATCGGGCTACCAGCCAAATGCATTGTGTCAATCGACCCTACTGAAACACCTAGACCTATTTGCTGTGCATTGACACCACCAGAAGGTGCATCCGTTGGAGCCGTTACCCCTTTAGTCGTTTGGCTCATAATGTCTTTGAACATCACTCGGCTTCCTTTAAATCCAACCGTGTTTACGTTCGCGATATTGTTACCAATGACATCGAGTTTGGTTTGAAAACCCCTCATCCCGGAAACGCCTGAGTACATCGATTTCAACATTTTACAAAATCCTCCCAGCCTTAAATTGGTTGCCGCATCAGTCGGTCAGCGGCATTCCGGCTCCCGAGAAGGGCCAGCCGGCTATGAAATAATTACAGCACTATCGATTTGAGTAAAGACATTGTCTTTCATACTTGCACTGTCCATTGCTGTAACGACAGTACGATTTTTGACATTAACGATGAAGGCCATATCCTGCATCAAAATGAGTGACTCTTTTGCCCCTTTGGCAGCAGCCTTGTCCAATGCAGAACCAATTTGTTTCATTTGTTCGGTTTTCAACTCGATACCACGTTGTTCTAATCGTTTAGCTGCATGATTGCTGAGTTTTAAAAGGTTATCTTCCAGTACTTGAGCAAAGGGTTTAGACGGTGTGCCAGATGTGTCTCCCGTTTGGGGTTTGCGAAGCATATTTGGAGTAACAGGACCCGTATATAACTGTCCAACGGTTATACGGTCACTCATATGCTCTGCTCTCGATCTTCAGGTTCACTCGTCCCGGCATTCACATCAGACGGGTTACTACCATTAGTATTTGTAGCATCACTTTGAACGTTCTGGGCAGCTGACTTCGTTTCCTCAGCTTGCTTGGCACGATTCACCTGAATGATTTCATCCAGTTTAATTTCGTCGTTGCCCACCTTCGCATACTGAACGCCGTCTCGCACAATGATTGAATCTACAGTCCCCTGACGAAGCGTACCACTGTCTGTTTTATCAGAAGAAAGCCAACTGATTTCCATACCGATCATACCCGATACCGCTCCAAGTGACTGATTTAACGTTTTAAGCTGCGTAGAGATGTTAACCAGTTGCTCCACTGAGCTAAATTGCGCCATTTGAGCGATAAACTCTTTATCTTCCATCGGCTGCATCGGATCCTGATTCTGCAACTGCGTAATCAAAATTTTCAGAAATTGATCCTTACCAAGTTCTTTCGTTGCAGCACTTGTTGTGGCTCTATTTGCAGCCGCGTAATTAGGCCAAGTATTATTAGTAGAAACAATTTCATTTGCCATATATTCACCTCATCCCTGTTTAAGCCTCTGCAGTAAATGACTCTCTCTGAATTTCGCTACCTTCCACCTGCTCGCTACGCCAGTTGCGCAACTCTTCCTGCAGCCCCGCGGCTGTCACAGCTTCATCGGTATGCTCTCCACGCTCACGGGAACGTTTTTGTTGGTGAGATTGATTTCCTTGTTGACGTCCGCCATCCTGATACATTTCAGATCCGAGCGAACTGTTCTGAGTGACCTCGAGCCGTTCCACCTGAATGCCCTGAGACTGTAACGAGGAACGTAACTGCATCATCTGTTGTTCAAGCATGTCTTTCGCCATGACATGTTCAGTCATGAACCTGGCAACCAATTGTCCGTTTTGCAACGTAATCTGTACATCCAATTTTCCCAAATGTTCAGGGCGGAGAGAGATTGTGGCTTCAGAAAATCCTTTTTGATTCACGATATCCAGCTTGCTAACCACAAATTGCGTCATTTCTTTGGCAAAATTCGTTGCTTGCATGACAGGCTCAGCGGGTTTGCTCACGACTGTACCTGAGCTTCGCAAGGACAACTCGCCAGCTGTTACAATGTTTGAATGATGGATTGCAGGTTGCGCATCGGCAACGGGTGTTGAGTCATTTTTAACCGTCACTGTTGTTGCTTTAGATTCTGTTTGAACTGTTGCTGATGCAGTCGTCTGAGGTGTTATCCCATCTGTTTTGGATGCTGTAGTCGGAGCACCGTTAGGTGTTTGAACAGCTGCATCCTTTATTGCTGAGAATGTATTCAGTATCGATTTGAGTTCAGACCAACCCTTTTTCCCATCCGTTTCGACTCCAGCTTCCTTCAACTGACTCTGCAACTGCTGAAGTAAGTGTTGGAATTCGGGAGCACTCTTGACTACATTAGGACCTGGTTTAAGAACTTCCGTTGCCAATTGTGTCAGCACATCCTGTAATACAAAACGGACTGCAGCTGGATGCTGAGACAGTTCAACAGCAGATGCAGATGTAGGAGCTTGATCTAAATTAGAACCAACCTCACTTAGCGAAGCTTGCTGATTTCCATCTGAATCTTTATTTAATAATGCGTACAATTGCTGGATCAACGATTGAAGACCTGCAAGCAAGGCCGGATCATTTTCCAGAGCTTGGTCTAACGTATCCAGATCACCAAATAATTTTTCAAGCATTTCCATCAAACCTGACGAATCCGTACCAACTAATAGTGAACTTAACGCGTCCGTTACAGATGTGTTATTTTCTTCATTTTCTGAGGCAAAAGTAAACATCAACGGAGCAGACGTCTTGGTTGTTACTGCACCATTCGTTCCATCAGTACCCTCACCAGTTCCGCTTCCCCCAGCCAATGACTGTGCCAGCGTCTGCAAGAACTCAGCTCCAGTTCCTGTAACCGAACCTTTAGACTGAGCTGTTGAGGACTGTGTTGAACCAGAAGTTTTGGAAGAAGCCCCAGCGTTCATTTGATATACGAGTGACATTTTTTCACCTCCCCTCCATGCATTAAGAATAGAGTTGTTACTTATTGCCCATTAGCCGATTCAACACTTTGGCTGTCTGAACCGAATCTTCTTTAGACATGTTCTCAAGCAACTGGGATCGTGTTGCATCATTAACTGAATTGAGTATGGTCAGTGTTTTATCCGGACTAATTTTATAGGTTTCGAGCAATAGTTTGGCTCCGCTTGACGCAGACATCGAAGCAAAGGTCTGGCTTAACTGATTTTTATCCAAATTTTTACTATTAGTTCCTGTTGTCGTGGTCGTTGCTGCTGTTTCCTTTTTCAATCGGGACTGCAGGGCATCCAAGGCAAGATCGCCTGAAGGCTTCGCATCCTTCATCAGCATGGTCACATCCGCTGCAGTCTTCGGATCCATCTTTTCCAGCACCTTCGTCCGGGCAGTCGACTGCATCGCGCTCAACATAAGCACCATTTCTTCATTCGTCATATTTTGCAAAATCGGAGCGGCTTTACTTGGGCTCATATCAGCGTACATTTTAGCCAGACTTTTAATCTGCTTCTGATAATCACTTTCGGTTTCCGGTTCAGAAGCTGCAGCTGTTTCAGTAGCCTTATTTGCATCATCCAATTTCTTTTGCAAATCAGCTGTTTTCTGCGTCTCCGCAGTAGCCGCATCTTTGGCCGCTTTCAGTTCTGCTTCTTTCGCTGTGACCTGAGATTTTAGCTTTTCAATCGTTGCTTCCGCACTTTCAACCTGCTTTTCGCTCTTTTCCAACTTCTCCTTCTCCGGATCAAGCACCGGATCAGGTACCCAATTCTTGACTACAGGAATTTTTTTGGCAAGTTCGAGCGCGTTATTTCGAATATCTACATTAAATAGAGTAAGCAGTACACCTAAGAGTACAACCGTGAATACAATCGGGATCGAAATCATGAGAAACTTTTCCCATCCACTCCCGGACTCTTTTTCGATATCAGTGTCTTTTACAGCCACCGTTCATTCCTCCTTCACGAGACAACTTCGCATCCGGCTCACATCAGTTCGCGCGGGCTTTGGCGGCGAAGCGTACAGTAGCCATCTCGTCCAGATCGTTCTGTTCCCGGAGGAGCATCTCCTGCTGAAATCTGCCTTTAGCCTTATCTCTCGCTCCAAGCCACACTTTTTCGTCAACTACTTTACCATTCAGAAAGCTCTGATTCCGCTGCACATTGACC
Source organism: Paenibacillus polysaccharolyticus (assembly GCF_900102085.1). Classification (GTDB taxonomy): domain Bacteria; phylum Bacillota; class Bacilli; order Paenibacillales; family Paenibacillaceae; genus Paenibacillus; species Paenibacillus polysaccharolyticus. The sequence continues at coordinate 82,962 of NZ_FMVM01000017.1, forward strand.
TGAGCATGCTCCACATCACTGTTCTTACGCGATATACATTCGTCAAGGTGATATGCATATCGTTGCATTTCCTGCAAACTGGATACGGAAGCACAATTTTCAGTTGCCGCTTGAATAATGTTCATCAGATTATTTCGATCATTAATCAATTGCAACAAATGCTCTTCTTCCGTCTGAAGTTTACCGATCGCTGTGGATAACATCCATTCTGCCTGTGTCTTCTCATTGCTTTTCAGGTCAACAACCTTCTGGAAATGATATCGAAATTTCATCGTTTACCCTTCATCTCCTTGCGAATTCAAGAATCAAACGCTCCTGTACTTCACTTAACGTTACCTTTTCATCAACTTTTTGCTTCGTAAAATTCCAGATATGATCAATCTGATCCATCGCTTCATCTATAGCTGCATTTGATCCTCGTTGATACGCACCGATGTTAATCAAATCTTCGGACTCTTTGTACACTGCCATCAGACGTTTCATATTGTTAACCGCATCAATCTGCTCTTCAGGAGCGATGTCCTTCATGACACGGCTGATACTTGCAAGCACATCAATCGCGGGAAAATGACCTTTATTCGCTATCGCACGGTTCAACACGATGTGACCATCCAATATTCCTCGGACTGCGTCTGCAATTGGTTCATTCATGTCATCCCCATCGACGAGAACTGTATAGAAGGCTGTTATCGAGCCAGCGGGACCTGTTCCTGCACGTTCCAACAGTTTCGGTAGACTTGCAAAAACGGAAGGTGTATAGCCTCTCATCGCCGGCGGTTCTCCTACTGCCAAACCGACTTCCCTTTGCGCCATGGCGTAACGGGTCACCGAATCCATCATTAACATCACGTTCATGCCTCGATCTCTGAAATACTCCGCAATCGTCGTTGCTATGACAGCACCCTTGATTCGGATCAGAGCAGGTTGATCTGATGTTGCCACGATGACGACAGACCGTTCCAGGCCTTCCGGACCAAGATCCCGTTCGATAAAGTCACGAACCTCCCGTCCACGCTCACCTACCAGTGCAATCACGTTCACATCCGCAGCGGTATTCCTAGCGATCATGCCCATCAATGTACTTTTCCCGACACCTGAACCGGCAAATATACCCACACGCTGTCCTTTGCCTACAGTGAGCAAGCCATCAATTGCCCTCACGCCTACACTCATCGTTTCAAGAACACGCGGTCTATCCATAGGGTTAACAGGGGTATTGGAAGTAGAGTACATCGGCATTCGGGATGGCAACAATGAACCGTCAAGCGGCTGTCCCAGTCCGTCCAACACTTTACCAAGCAATTCAGAGCCTACTTGTACTCCTAAAGGTTTACCGGTTCCGACCACGTCACAACCCGGACCAATGGATTGAAGTTCTCCAAGCGGCATAAGCAACACCTTGTTATCCCGAAACCCCACAACTTCAGCCTGTAGCGGCTTAGCTGATTTGCCAGGATAGATGTAACATACGTCGCCAATGCTGGCATCCGGTCCTTCTGATTCCACCATAAGCCCAATGACCTGGGTTACTTTTCCATTTATACGCACAGGATCAAACTGCCGCAGATGCTCCATATAACGCTGTGAACTAAGAACCTTCATGTTGATTTCTTCGCTCCTCATCCTCAAGTGCTATGCGGATCAGTTCCTTTTTGATCTCGGCAAGCTGTGTATCAATTCTTGCATCAACACTTCCAAATGAAGAACGGATAACACAGCCCTTATCTTTAACCGTAGCATCAGGCAAAATCTGTAACTCTGCCTGCGAATCAATGGAAAGAGCAAGTTCCTCCCTTGAAGCTTGTACAAAAGAAAACTGCTCAGGCGCCACACAGAGCGCGATCTGTCCTTGCTCCCTTTTTCTGGACAAACTCTGACGTATCAGCTCAATCGTTTGTTCAGGCTCTACCGTAAGTTGCTTATCTATCACTTTCTCCGCAATGCCACAAGCAAGTTCAACAAGAAACGGCTCGGCTTCCTGAATAATCTGTTCTTTGGCAACATACGCTTCCTGAAGCACCCCTTGTGCTTCTTTCATCATCTCTTCGATCTTCACCTGGAGATCCAGTTCAGCTTGTGCTCGTCCCTCTTCAAACCCTTGCTGAAAACCTTGAGCGCGGAGAGCTTCAGTCAGATGTTCATCCTGCTCTCGTTGCTCCTGCCACCAGCGTTCAATCTGTTCCTGGGCTTCCTGAAGCATTCGCTCCGCCTCTTCCGAAGCATCACGCACCTGCTTTTCCGCAAACTCCTTGGCATCTTCCAGCATCTCAGCAGTAAGACGTTCTGTCTCTTCATCGACTCGTGCCTGAAGCACTTCCGATTCAGAAACTGCTGCACCGTCCTCTTCCAATCCAGTCTCATCTTCACCGCCATAATAGTGGTGATTTTCGAGCCTTTTATGGTCCTCTACCGGTACATACTGGAAAGATTTAATCAAATTAGACAATGATATCATCTCCTCCACCACGTGCGATAATGATCTCGCCAGCTTCTTCCAGTCTGCGGATCGTACCTACGATACGTGTCTGAGCTTCCTCCACATCACGTAGCCGCACAGGGCCCATGAACTCCATCTCTTCCTTGAATGTTTCGGACATCCGTTTCGACATATTACGGAATACAGCTTCACGTACTTCTTCGCTTGCGACTTTGAGTGCAAGTTGCAGGTCGGCATTGTCGATATCCCGAATAATACGTTGAATGGAGCGATCGTCCACATTGACAATGTCTTCGAAAACAAACATCCGTTTTTTGATCTCTTCTGCAAGTTCCGGATCCTGAATCTCAAGGGAGTCCAAAATCGTACGTTCCGTCCCCCGATCGACACCATTCAAAATCTGAACGATGGATTCGATACCGCCTGCATTTGTGTAATCCTGCGTCACTGTAGAAGACAACTTTTGTTCCAGCACACGTTCCACCTGTGAAATAACTTCTGGTGAAGTGCTGTCCATCACAGCTACTCTACGAGCAACATCTGCTTGCTTCTCCTGAGGGAGAGAGGACAGAATGGCCGCAGCTTGCTCAAATTGCAGATAAGACAGTACAAGCGCAATCGTTTGCGGACTTTCATTCTGAATAAAGTTCAGAATCTGATTCGGATCAGCTTTACGTGCGAAGTCAAAAGGTCTGACTTGTAGCGTAGCTGTCAAACGATTAATAACTTCAAGCGCTTTGGAGGAGCCGAGTGCTTTCTCCAAAATTTCCTTTGCATAGGTAATACCGCCCTGAGAGATATACTCCTGTGCCAAACAAATCTGATGAAACTCGGACATAATCATGTCCTTTTCGGATGCATCAACCTTACGCACGTTAGCAATTTCCAACGTAAGCTGCTCAATCTCCTCATCACGGAGATGTTTGAAGATCTGAGCAGACACTTCCGGACCTAATGTAATTAATAATATTGCTGCTTTTTGTCTGCCAGTTAATCCGGCATTGCCTGCCTTTGCCAATGCGTTCACCTCTATTCGTCAGCCAGCCACGTACGCAGCAGATTGACGAATTCGTCCGGCTTTTTCTTGGCCAAACTCTCCAATTGTTTGCGCACCTGACTTTCGTTCGTCACACTGTCCAACGTTATGGACGGGAACTCTGTTGCTACTGGAAGCGGGATTTCTTCCTCTTCTTGGATTTCATTTTGTTTACGACGACGACGTACTAACAAAATCACTACCGCAGCGATCAGGACCGCAATAAGTGCTCCGCCACCCCACATCATCGCAGGAGTCAACTGGAAGCCCGTATTGGCATCTGCAGCTGTTGCAAAGCCCTGTGACATGACTGATACTTTTTTTGTCAAGTCTGCGTCAGTTATTGTTGTGCCTGAGTCCGCCAATGACGCGCGAACGATATTAACTAGAATATTTTCGATCGCATCTCGAACAGGCTGTTGCAATTCGTTTTGCCCTGCGGGTGGTTCAACCGCCACGTTGATGGTTAAATCTTTTACAGTATATGGGCTTGAAATGATATCTTTGGCAATTCGATTCACTTCATAATTTATCGTGCTTGATGATTCTTCCGAATTCGTATTGCTATTTGAATCCGAAGAAGGATACCCTGGAACGTCCTGTTGGCCGGTTCCTGCTACACCACCTGTCGGAGTTCCCCCACCAGTGTAACTCTTCTGAATTTGCTGTACACTGATCTCGATCCCCTTCATGTTCTCTTGATCAACAGGTGTAACGAGATTTTCTTTGCTTGTCACTTTATCGAAATTCAGTTTGGAGGCCACCAAAACGTTGACCTTATCCTCACCTACAATTTGAGAGAGGAATTGCTTCACGTTGTTTCGCACGTCACTCTCAAACTTTTTCTGTAACGCCATGTTCTCCTGCACTTCAGATGACAAGCCACCACTGCCACCGCGAGCGGTTGGAACGAGTTCAGCCTCATCCGTGTTCGTGATAGTGATGTTCTCGATCGGCAGGTTCGGAACAGCTGTTTTAACCAAATTAAAGTAGCCATCTACAGCTGCCTGATTCGGGTGATACCCCGGTTTAAATTGCAACGCTACGGAAGCCGAAGCTTTGTCCTGTTCTTCCAAACCTGCAAAGATATTATCTTTTGGCATGTTAACAAGGACTTTGGCATCCTGAATCCCCTGCATACGCTGGAGTAGCTTTTCAACTTCTCCGTTTAACGCATTGTTATATTTCACATCAAACTCTTTATCTGTCATACCGATTGGTGATGATGAGCTTTCAAACGCTTTATAACCAAGGGAACCATTTTGTATGATGCCTTGGGATCCGATATTCACTTTGGTCAGCGCTACATCTGTACTGGGTACAGAAATACTTTTTCCGTCCGCGCTAAGTTTATATGGGATATTAGATGAGTTCAGATAATTGATGACACCAGCTGAATCACTTGCATTTAAATCTGTGAACGCCACTTCATATTCTGTCTTGGATAACTGCATCGTGAGAACCACTGCTGCCAAAATCAGAAATAAGAAGGTTGAAATAAATAATGTTTTCTGCTTTTTGCTAAAGCTATTCCAGTACTGTGATGCTTTGTCCCTGTACTGGGCAATTCTCTCATTCACTCTGTCACCCCATCCGAAACTTTGCTTAGTCTGTCCTGACAAAAGCTTGAGCGTTCTCCTAGCTTTGATCAGGAGCAGCATCGCAGCTGCTTGTCGTAATGATCAGCGCTACTGTTTGCGCAAATGAACTCTTATAGTTGTGTGCGCATAACCTCTTGATATGCCTCAACCACTTTGTTACGTACTTGAGTGGTAAGTTGCAGACTAAGCAGGGCTTGTTCGGAAGCAATCAACACCTGATCTACATTCGCTTTACCTACCAAAAATTGATTTGACATTTCATGAGCCTGGGTTTCCTGTGCGGCTACAGAGCCCAGTGCATTTTGTAAGTATGTACCGAAGCTCTGAATGCTTTCGGCCGGTGTAGAAGATTTATTTTCAGTTCCTACACTTTTCATCTGCAACGGCTGAACTCCCTGAGCGTTAAACATATTGTTCTGAATCATAAATGTCCCTCCCTTTTATCTCTTCTTTTCAGTTCGTTGTCGAAGAATGCAACAGTTAACCTTTTCCAATTTCTAACGCTTTAGAAATCATCGCTTTGGTTGAATTCAGTGCAGTAACGTTAGCCTCATAAGAACGTGAAGCCGAGATCATATCGACCATTTCTTTTGCAATATCCACATTAGGCATGAACACATACCCTTCTGCGTTTGCATCTGGATGAGTCGGGTCATAAACCGGTTTGAATGGTGACTGATCTTCCCGAATCTCGGTTACTCTTACACCATCACCTGAACCTCCGCCACGCATCTGGTTTTGTAACATCGTGCTGAAGGATGTTTTATTCGGTTCAAGCACTACCATTTTCCGCTTATAAGGAACTGCGACCCCATTCGACATACTCGCGCGCGTGGTTTCCGCATTTGCTATATTGGAAGAAATGACGTCCATACGCAAACGTTGAGCTGTAAGAGCCGAAGCACTGATTCCAAAACTGTTGCTAATGTTCAACGCGGTTATCTCCCTTCTACGCCTACTCGCATCATTTTAATTTGTTCGTTCACTTGCTGGATATAAGCGTTGTAACGCAATTGATTATCCGCCAGAAGGCTCATCTCTCGATCAATGTCCACATTATTCTGGTTGTTATTCATGGAAGTGGACTGGTCCATATTAACTACTGGCGTTGGTACTAAAGAGGAAGGACCTATGACAAAATGCCTTGGATCCGTTACTTTCCCTTTAAGAACAGGTAAATCACCGCTCATCTGATCCTGTAACATTTCTTCGAAAGAAACGTCTGATCGCTTGAAATACGGGGTATCGGCGTTCGCTACGTTATCAGCTATCGTTCGTTGTCGCATGTTCGACGCATCGAGCGCACCTTGTAATCTTTTAAAGCTAATATCGTTTAAAAGATTCACAATATCCCTCCTCTCATTAGTATATATGGAAAAAGATTGAATCTTTTCACGCGAAACTGCTGTTGTTTTTTCGACAAAAACATTCGTGTTTACACGGTTTTCTAGGACTTAAGTAGAATTAACTCTGATGTTGTCGTATAACATAAGTTTCTTCGAGTTTGGGATATATTACAATAAGAAAAAAGCCCTATCTTTTCTTAAAGAGAGGGCTTTTTGTGTATTTTCTGCAAAATATGATTTTTTTCGTAAATATTCAGTCCCAAATCAAAAATGTGTTAACAATCTTGAGGCATCCCCTTAAACATTCTTAAAATAAAACTCATTTTTCCAGCCTGTATTTCAGTCTGAGCACCTTTAAATGTACCTTTCCGCAATAGGATTTCAATATGTTAAGTTTAGCATTTTTTACCGTCATATTAGGGTTTTAAGCATATAAAACACTGTATTTTTATGTAGCCAACTCTACTTTATTTCACATTTTATGTATGAAAATTCATTGGAACTATCATTTCTGACGCAACACTTTCTTAACAATTGTATAGGTCACTACTATTTTATATTTAGAAAACAATTGATGCCTTCTCCATTTTCCACAAAACGACGTTTTGCACATTTGCGCAAAATATTCCGGTTAATTCGCTTAGCACCAGATAACATTTAAATAATTAAAATTCTTTTAATGGAAATACATGGTTGCATAAAAATAGGAATACCAACTAATCCGCTACCCTTTATACAATTATCCATGCGGCCCAAGTCCTAGTTTCTAGCATAAAAGATCGCCACCTCTCTATTATCGGTCCAATCATCAGAAAAGGTTAGACCATAATATAAATAAGGATATGTATCCATAAACACGACATCTAACACAGCATGTTCTGTATAAAAAAAGCACAGAACATCTTGATTAATGTTTACTGTTTATGGTACATACCCCATGTTTTATTCCATACAACCATCTTATCATGTGATACTACATACAAGCTAAATTCATGACTCTTTGCTCTTACTTAAAGGATGTACTGACTTAAATCTCGATCTGTTGCAATATCATGTAATTTCTCACGTACATACTCTGGTGTAATCACCATACGTTCCAACGTAAGCTCTGGTGCCTCGAAGGACAAGTCCTCCAGAAGTTTTTCCAATATAGTATGCAGACGGCGAGCCCCAATATTTTCTGTGTTTTGATTAACAGCTTCTGCGAGCTTGGCAATCTCGCGTATTGCATCTTCCGAGAACTCAATCTCAATATTCTCTGTGCGGAGCAAATCGACATATTGCTTCGTGAGCGCATTCTGAGGTTCGGTTAGGATAGAAACAAACTCCTCCAGGGTAAGACTGTTTAACTCTACACGAATAGGGAAGCGCCCCTGAAGCTCCGGAATCAGATCTGAAGGTTTAGCCACATGGAAGGCACCAGCCGCCATAAACAGAATATAATCCGTTTTGACAGGCCCATACTTGGTCATGACCGTTGATCCTTCAACAATCGGTAGAATGTCACGCTGAACGCCTTCACGGGAAACATCTGGACCACTTCCACGACCTTGACTGGCTACTTTATCAATCTCATCGATGAAAATAATGCCTGTCTGCTCTGCACGTCTTATGGACTCTTGAGTCACATCATCCATATCAATTAATTTGCCCGCTTCTTCTTGAATAAGCACTTTACGTGCTTCCTTAATAGCCAACTTACGTTTCTTCGTACGGCGCGGCAACAAACTTCCAAACATCTCCTGCATGTTCATGCCCATCTGATCATTACCCTGGCCAGCAAACATATCCATCATGTTCGGCGTATTGTCCTCTACATCGATCTCAATGATGTCATCTTCCAGTTTACCAGACAATAGATCGAATTTGATTTTACGACGACGCTCAGCAACGTTTGCGTCAGGTTCAGGTTCATCCTGATCCTGAGGGGCATTTCCATTCCCGTTGTTCCCAAAGATCATTTCAAACGGATTACGCTGATTTTTAGACTTGGACTGAGAAGGAGCCAAAATATGTACAATGCGCTCGTTAGCCGCTTCTTCCGCTTTGTCCTTCACTTGTTCAGTTCGTTCAAGCTTGACCATACGCAGGGATGTTTCAATCAAATCACGAACCATGGATTCCACATCACGTCCAACATATCCCACTTCGGTAAACTTGGTTGCCTCGACTTTGACAAAAGGTGCCCCTACTAGTTTTGCAAGACGACGCGCAATTTCCGTTTTACCGACGCCTGTAGGCCCAATCATCAGTATATTTTTAGGTACAATATCATCCTGTGTGTGTTCTGGCAAAAGACTACGTCGATAGCGATTACGAAGGGCTACTGCCACTGATTTCTTCGCCTGTTTTTGACCTACGATATATTTATCCAGTTCCGTAACAATCTGTCTTGGCGTTAAAGCTTGAGAATTCATAAGCTTCCCTCCTACAAGTATGTTGACGTCAATTCAGCCACAAGAGCAAAGAATCTCCTTAACGTAAACCGGAGCAGATGTAGCATCTTGTTCCTGTACGGGAGATTTCTTTGTTCCTACAATTCTTCGACGATAATGTTACTATTCGTGTATACACACAGCTCGGAAGCCACCTGAAGAGACTCACGTGCGATATCTTTCGCTTCCATCTGTCCAGCGTGACGTTTCAGCGCCCGCGCAGCGGATAAAGCAAAATTACCACCTGAACCGATCGCAATGATATCATCATCCGGTTCGATTATCTCGCCGCCACCTGAAATAAGCAACATTCCTGTTTTGTCCATCACAATCAACAAAGCTTCGAGCTTCCGCAGTATGCGATCCTGCCGCCAATCTTTTGCAAGTTCAACCGCCGCCCGTTGCAGATTGCCATGGTGCTCTTCCAGTTTACCTTCGAATTTTTCAAACAGTGTAATTGCATCAGCTACAGAACCGGCAAAGCCAGCAACAACCTGTCCACGATATAAACGTCTTACTTTTTTGGCTGTATTCTTCATCACAACGCTCTGGCCCATAGTTACCTGACCATCGCCCGCAATCGCTGCCTTGCCATTATGACGGACAGCACAGATCGTCGTCGCATGAAATGACATATCCATGATATCAGCTCCCCCACGAATAATTTATACGCGTTCCGGAACGGTTAGACCTTCTGAAGCAATAAACTTGGCGATACCATCCAGGGCACGATTTGCAAGTGCTTCATTTTTTTCTTTTTTGTTACGGATTCTAGTTTCCAATTTCGGTAACAAACCGAAGTTAGCATTCATTGGCTGGAAATGCTTGAAATCCGCCGTTGTAATATATTGGGCCATGCTACCTAGTGTCGTTTCTACCGGCAGTACAACAAGTTCTTGTCCTAACGCTGCTTTAGCTGCATTCATGCCGGCAATAAGACCCGATGCGGCAGATTCAACATATCCTTCTACCCCTGTCATCTGACCAGCAAAGAACAAATTAGGGCGCTCTTTGAATTGGTATGTTGGACGAAGCAACTTCGGTGAGTTAATAAATGTATTCCGGTGCATGACACCGTAGCGCACAAACTCAGCATTCTCAAGACCCGGAATCAGAGAGAAGACACGTTTCTGTTCTCCCCACTTCAAGTGCGTTTGGAAACCTACCAAGTTATACAACGTTCCCGCCGCATTGTCCTGTCTAAGCTGTACTACAGCATGAGGCAATTCACCCGTATGCGGATTAACCAAACCTACCGGCTTCATCGGTCCAAACAATGCTGTTTGTTTGCCCCGTTTCATCATGACTTCAATCGGCATGCAACCTTCGAAATAGATTTCTTTTTCGAATTCTTTTAACTGAGCAACCTCTGCAGTAATCAGAGCCTCATAAAAGAGTTCAAACTCTTCTTCTGTCATTGGACAGTTGAGATAAGCCGCTTCTCCTTTGTCATAACGAGAGGCAAGATATACCTTGTTCATATCAATGGAATCTTTTTCAATAATCGGAGCAGCAGCATCATAGAAATAGAAGTATTCCTCACCCATCAATGCTTTAATCTGCTCGGACAATGCCGGCGAAGTCAGTGGTCCGGTCGCTACAACAACAATGCCGTCCTCTGGAAGTGAAGTAAGTTCTTCATTCACCACTTCAATCAGCGGATGCTGATGCAAAGTCGATGTAATCTCACCCGAGAAGCCATCCCGATCCACAGCCAGGGCTCCTCCTGCCGGAACAGCATGTCGATCAGCTGCCCCGAGTACGAGCGAATTCAACATCCTCATCTCTTCTTTCAACACGCCAACTGCATTAGCCAGTCCATTGGCACGAAGAGAGTTACTGCAGACGAGTTCTGCAAATTTATCCGTATGATGAGCCGGCGTTTTGACAACCGGTCTCATCTCATATAACTTCACTCGCACACCGCGACTGGCGATCTGCCACGCTGCTTCTGATCCAGCCAATCCCGCACCGATAACCGTTACTTGTTGTTCACTTGTCAAAATCATTTACCCCCATCATATGCTAATCCGTTGATTCATCATCCGATTCTTCCACCGGCTCCTGATGATCACATGAAGTACACTGCAATCTTGTTCCCTTTTTGTTTCGCTTCTCAATCATTAACGATCCACAGCTCGGACAAGGTTTAGCGGAAGGTTTATCCCAAGATACAAAATCACATTCCGGATATTTGTCACAGCCATAGAAAATACGTCCCTTTTTACTGCGGCGTTCCACCACATGTCCTTCCTTACACTTCGGACAAGTTACACCGATGTCTTTAATAATCGGTTTCGTATTACGGCAGTCTGGAAATCCTGAACATGCGAGGAACTTTCCGAAACGACCCAGTTTATATACGAGTGGCTTGCCACATTTCTCACAGATCTCATCCGACACCTCGTCTTCGATCTCGATCTCTTTCATTTCTTCCTCAGCAAACTCTAGCCGTTTCTCGAAAGATTCATAGAATTCAGCCAGCACTTTAACCCAATCTTCAGAGCCTTCCTCCACATGGTCGAGATCGCCTTCCATATTCGCGGTAAACTCCACATTCAGGATTTCCGGGAAAAACTCTTCCATCTGCTCAATGACCAGCTCTCCCAGCTCAGTCGGCATAAATTTCTTCTCTTCGATCGCAACATATCCACGTTTCTGAATGGTCTCCAGTGTTGGCGCATAAGTACTTGGTCTACCTATGCCGAGCTCTTCCAAGGTTTTAACCAACCGTGCTTCGGTATAACGTGGCGGCGGCTGCGTAAAGTGCTGCTTAGGCTCAATCTCCTGCTTTTTCAGCACATCTCCACTCTTGAGCGGAGGCAACAAACGATCTTCCTCGGTTGTACCATCGTCATTGCCTTCTACATACACTTTCATAAATCCCTGAAAGCGCACTTTGGAACCCGCAGCACGGAAGATCGTATCTCCTGCAGCGATGTCAACCGAAAGTGTATCCAGAATAGCCGAAGACATCTGACTTGCTACAAAACGTTCCCATATCAACTTATATAAACGGAACTGATCACGACTCATAAACGATTTTATCGAATCTGGATCACGCAAAATGGAAGTCGGACGAATCGCTTCGTGCGCGTCCTGAGCGTTGGAAGCCTTTTTGGAATAGTTCCGCGGGCTCTCTGGTGCAAATGTCTCACCATACTTTCCAACGATATATTCTTTGGCTTCTTCCTGTGCGGAAGCAGCGATACGAGTCGAGTCTGTACGCATATACGTAATGAGACCGACTGTGCCTTCTTTTCCAAGGTCTACACCTTCATAAAGCTGTTGCGCAACCGACATCGTCTTGGAAGCCCTGAAATTAAGTTTACGTGCCGCTTCCTGTTGCAGTGAACTTGTCGTAAATGGCGCCGAAGGATTTCGAGTTCTCTCTTTCTCCTTCACTTCCTTGATTGTAAAATCAGCACCTTCGATCTGTTTCAAAATCGCTTGTACTTCAGCTTCACTGCCAAGCTCTGTTTTCGCTCCGTTCAACTTATGAAACTTCGCCTCGAACGGATTGCCATCTGCACTCAGTTTGGCTGTAATGCTCCAGTACTCTTCCGGTTCAAATTCGTCAATTTCATTTTCACGATCCAAAATAATTTTGACGGCAACAGACTGAACTCGTCCTGCTGATAATCCTTTTTTTACTTTCTTCCATAATAATGGACTGATCTTGTAACCCACGAGCCGATCCAGAATGCGTCTAGCTTGCTGTGCATTGACCAAATCCATATTTATTTTACGCGGCGTTTTGAATGCGTCCTTAACCGCTTGTTTGGTGATTTCATTAAATACAACTCGGCAATCAGCCGTGTCATCCAGTTCAAGTGCATGTGCCAAATGCCAGGCAATGGCTTCACCCTCACGATCCGGGTCGGCCGCGAGATACACTTTTTTCACTTTCTTTCGTGCATCCTTAAGTTCCTTTAATACTGAACCTTTGCCGCGGATCGTAATATATTTCGGATTAAAATCATTCTCTACCTCAACGCCGATCTGACTCTTTGGCAAATCGCGTACATGTCCCATCGAAGCTTTCACGATGAACTTGCTGCCTAAATATTTGCCGATCGTCTTCGCCTTTGAGGGCGACTCCACGATTACGAGTGCATCCGCCATAGGTCCATCCTCCTCTCAGTCATGAAACTGTTTCTTGCTATATAAGTTGAATTTAAGATTTTACACTAAACACTCCGATGACAGAATAACCTTCCGATCGCTGTTATCCCCAGATTTTTTTTATTCCTTTATTCAAGGTTAAAATCCGGTAATAAAGGCGAACACTTCGTTTCTTCAGGTTTTTTCTGTCCTCTCCGTTGTTGTGTAAATTAAGCGTTCAAATTATATAGTTAAATACTTCACTTCATATTTCGTGTTATATACTCCACATACTGCACAGGTTGCAGCATCGTCATACCCTAGCATATTTGGTTCCTGGTAATTGGCTAATCTGCTTTTTTATGATTAAAGATAACAGAACTGAATGTAAATGTCCAAAATCCCAACCCAACCGATCTATCAATTGATCTAAAGACTGCTCTTCCTGCTCAAGTAAAATGATGATACGTCGTTCATCTGTAGAAAGTTCTACCTTTGGAAATAAACCTTGCTCCGCATGTCCTGACATTTCTGCCGAACGTCCTCTATTGTAAGGAAGTTGTTCTGCATTTGGCAAGTCCAAACGATACTCTTCTAATAAATCAGTAGCACAAGTGACCAATTTGGCCCCCTGTCGTATTAAATTATGTGCCCCTCGGCTCTTCGGCGAAGTAATCGGCCCTGGAACTGCAAATACATCTCTGCCTGCCTCGAGTGCTGCATCTGCGGTGATGAGAGAACCACTTCGTACATCCGCTTCTACAACGAGCGTTCCCAATGTTAATCCTGCGATAATCCGGTTTCGCTCGGGAAAAAGGCCCTGACGAGCCCTGGTTCCCAGAGGGTACTCTGACAAGAGTAGACCCGTTTCAGCAATTTGTTCTGCAAGGCTCGTATTTTCAGGTGGGTAAACCATATCTACCCCTGTACCAAAAACAGCAATCGTTTTACCATTTGCTCGTAATACAGCTTCATGACACACACGATCAATACCTCTGGCAAGTCCACTGACAATAGTTAACCCCGCAAGAGACAATTGCTCTGCAAGCTTTTCCCCAACCTTGCGCCCATAAACTGTAGGCATCCTTGTTCCTACCATCGCAATCGAAGGTTGATGTAACAACCGAGTGTCTCCTCGAGTGTACATCACCCAGGGAGGCTGAGCGGTTTCCTTCATTAATATAGGATAATTTGAATCCAGATAAGTAATAACCTCGATCCCGTGATCATAAACCTGCTCTCTTCTACTCTCAATCCAGCCGGCATTAAATTCTCTAGCCAAACGAGTCGCCTGATCCTTCCTCAGTCCAGCTTCAATCCAGTCTCCTTCCTCGTAATAAAGCAACTCCCGCAACGAGTGCTGACCTGTCATCAATTTTGCAACACTTTTCTTACCGATGCCTTCCATTTCATAGAGTCCAAGCAAAATCCAACGTTCTTCCATGTTTCTGCCTCCTGTGAGAGGGCAAATTGCCCTCTATTTGTGTGATAAACAACGATAAATTGCACACGTTAACATATTCTGCACACTAAAGTAGTTCGTCCTCATTTTTCTAAAAAAACGCAAAAAAGCAACCCTTCGCCCTGTTTAAAGGACAAAAGGTTGCTTACCTTTACCGTCTCATGAATCAACGGCTCCGAAAATGAATCATTTCCGTGCTGTTTCTTCTATTATAACGGAATAGGATTAATGTGTCGTGCACAAATTCAAAATACCGCGTTCTTCGAGCACACTTACCAAAGTGGAGCCCATTTCCGCTGGTGTCGGAGCAACTTTAATACCGCATGATTCCAGCTTCGCAATTTTCTCTTTGGCTGTACCCTTACCGCCAGAGATAATCGCACCCGCATGACCCATACGTTTGCCTGGAGGCGCTGTAACACCACCGATGAATCCTACCACCGGTTTAGTCATGTTAGCCGCTACCCATTCTGCTGCATCCTCTTCCGCAGTACCACCGATCTCACCAATCATGATGACAGCATGTGTCTGTGGATCTTCATTGAAACGTTTCAAGATATCGATGAACTCGGAGCCCTTAACCGGGTCTCCTCCGATACCTACCGCAGAAGATTGGCCAATACCACGAGTTGTGAGCTGATGAACAGCCTCATACGTCAGTGTTCCACTACGTGAAACGACACCAACATGTCCTGGCATATGAATGTATCCAGGCATAATGCCGATCTTACACTCGCCCGGTGTGATCACACCTGGACAGTTAGGCCCAATCAATACTGTATTTTTTCCGTCCATGAAACGGTCTACTTTGACCATATCCAGTACCGGAATACCTTCAGTAATACAGATGACCAAATCCAGTTCCGCATCTACAGCTTCCATAATGGAATCCGCTGCAAATGCTGGAGGAACATAGATGACGCTCGCTGTTGCGCCAGTAGCCTCCTTCGCTTCCTGCACCGTGTTGAATACCGGCAAGCTGACTACTGAACCGTCTTCCAGCGTGATGTCAACATTGGTTCCGCCTTTACCTGGCGTAACACCGCCTACCATTTGGGTTCCGTAGTCCAATGCGCCCTTCGTGTGGAACATTCCCGTTGAACCCGTAATGCCTTGCGTAATGACTTTTGTATTTTTATCGATCAAAATACTCACGTTGCTTCACATCCTTACGGTTATTTTTCAATTCCCGGACAGCTCCGGTACGAAGGAATGAACCTATTTTACGAGGGCAACAATTTTCTGTGCTCCATCGGCCATGGAATCAGCAGGAACGATATTCAGGCCGGATTCACCCAAAATACGTTTGCCCAGTTCCACGTTAGTTCCTTCAAGACGAACAACCAGCGGTTTGGTCAGGCCAAGCTGCTTCGCTGCTTCAACAACACCGTTGGCAATGACATCACAACGCATGATACCACCAAAGATGTTAACAAAGATACCGGCTACTTTGGCATCAGACAGAATGATCTTGAATGCTTCCGTAACTTTCTCTGTTGTTGCACCGCCCCCAACATCAAGGAAGTTGGCCGGGTCTCCACCGTAATATTTGATGATGTCCATCGTAGCCATCGCAAGTCCCGCACCGTTAACCATACAGCCAATGTTGCCGTCAAGCGCTATGTAGCTGAGGTCGTATTTGGAAGCTTCGATTTCTTTTTCATCTTCCTCATCCAAGTCACGAAGTTCTTGAATATCCTTGTGACGGAAGAGAGCGTTGGAGTCAAAGTTCAGCTTTGCATCCAGCGCGATAACGTTTCCATCTCCGGTAACAACCAGTGGGTTGATCTCGGCAATAGAGCAATCTTTTTCGACAAATGCCTTGTACAACGCAAGCATGAACTTCACAGCTTTATTCACGAGTTCATTCGGAATGTTAATGCTGTAAGCCAGTTTGCGTGCCTGGAACACTTGCAACCCGATCGCAGGGTCAACTACCTCTTTGAAAATTTTCTCAGGTGTAGCTTCAGCTACTTCTTCGATCTCTGTTCCGCCTTCTTCGGAAGCCATCATGACTACACGTCCTGTAGCACGATCGACAACAACACCCACATAATACTCTTTGCGGATATCGCATCCTTCTTCAATCAAAAGACGTTTTACTTCTTTACCTTCTGGTCCTGTCTGATGGGTTACTAATACTTTGCCCAAAATTTCGGATGCATAGGCACGAACTTCCTCTGTGCTTTTTGCTACTTTCACGCCGCCGGCTTTACCCCGACCCCCTGCGTGAATTTGCGCTTTAACTACAGTCACCGGACTGCCCAGTGCCTCTGCGGCCGCAACCGCTTCATCGACTGTATAAGCAACCTTTCCGTTTGGAACGGTAACTCCATACTGTTTCAGTACTTCTTTTCCTTGATATTCATGGATATTCATTCTCGAATCCTCCTATCAACATGACTGCAACAAGGCGGGCTGGTAGACGAACAAAAGACATATGTTGACTATTTTCACTTAAACCCAATTCATTGTAACATGTTTTTAAAACGCTTTCCTTAAAAAAGTAATGGTTAATAGACAGCATTTTGATATGGATATGATCCCTTTTTGTGAATGCTTGGATATATATGGAAAAAACCTCAACCGATTAGGCTAAGGTTTTCATCACATCGAGACTTTTATTATTATTTTTTAGCGGCATTTATATTCGTTTCATGAACTTTCTCGAGCAAGCCCTTAAACTGTCCAAGCAGCGCTTCAAACTCTGTGCTGTTCAAGCAAGCATCTCCCTGAATGGCTTCAGGTATGGATAATGCCTTATTCTTAAGTTCACGTCCCGCATCGGTTAGTGTAATCAACACTTTACGCTCGTCTTGTGCAGAGCGCTCACGATGGATGAACCCGGCTGATTGCAACCGTTTGAGAAGAGGCGTCAGCGTACCTGAGTCGAGGTACAGAGCTTCACCAATTTCCTTAACGGTACATTCCTGCCGCTCCCACAATACCATTAATACCAAATATTGAGAGTACGTTACACCAAGCACTTCCAGATAGGGCTGGTACAATTTTGTAATTTCACGTGAACAAGCGTATATGGCGAAGCATAATTGATTATCCAGCTTTAAACGGTCTGTCTGCATGTTAGCTATCTCACCTGCCTAATGTACTTTAAATTGCATATCTCATGGGTTAATCATCCTGCTTCACCTGTATTAGCGGCGAAATTGAGTTCCCCATTACTATCTTATCACAAAATAGATTAAAAAAAGAATAATTGAGCACAAATTATTTTACATTGCTATTTAATCATGTTAAATTTAGTTGTATAAAATATAATTACAGGTGATCAATAGGACGAATAATCTACTTCAGGGAGGATCATCAGAACAATCACCAGAACAATTCAGGATTCAGACAAACTCATTGCAGTTCAATTCACACCGGGTTGACGCTCTGATTCCTTTTATATAAAATGCTAGTAGAAGCTGAGGAAGCACCTTAATTCGAGACTGGCTCGCCCTGCGCGTAGCCCAACATTCGAGTGAGGTGTTTCTTTGTTATGTATGGAAAGTTGTATAGCTCGTGTCTCTATGGAATTGACGGTGTATTAATTGAAGTTGAAACGGATTTATCTAATGGGTTGCCTCTGACTTCAATTATCGGACTACCGGATTCGGCGGTCAGAGAAGCTGTGGAACGCGTTCGGGCGGCGATTAAAAACTGTGGATATCAGTATCCTTTGCAACGAATTACGATTAATCTGGCCCCAGCTGATCTGCGTAAGGAAGGTTCCTCCTTTGATCTTGCTATTGCCATTGCTTTACTTACAACCAGCGGTCAACTTGTTCTTCCCCCGCAGGAACGCACTTTAGTTCTCGGGGAACTGGCACTGGATGGTTCAATCCGGCCCGTTCCCGGAATATTGTCGATGGTTGATCTAGCCAAAAGGCAAGGCTTTACTTCGGTTCTGCTCCCTTATGAGAACGTGGAGGAGGCGCGTTTGATTCGTGGAATCGGGATCTATGGGCTTCAACATCTGAAGGACCTTGCTCCTGGTCATACCCTTACATCCCAAGGTTTAAATGGCAACACTTCAGGGGGAACAACGAGTGCGGGGCCAATTATTTTAAAAGACTACAGTCACCTTCATATCTCTGGACCTTCCAGTGCACGGTCCATTCATGGTAGAGAACTTCTCTCTTATCCACATGAAGACTATAGTGATGTACTTGGACAGCATCATGTCAAGCGTGCACTTATGATTGCCGCTGCGGGCATGCATAATATCATGCTGGTTGGCCCACCTGGTACAGGCAAAACGATGCTGATTAAACGATTACCGACGATTTTACCCCCTTTATCGGAAGAAGAAGCACTCGAAGTAACTAAAGTGTTAAGTGCGGCGGGACATCTAAAAGAAGCTCCTCAAGGACTGATTGCAGACAGACCCTTCCGGTCACCTCATCATACGATATCCACCTCCGGCTTGATTGGAGGTGGCGGCATTCCAAAGCCAGGCGAGGTCAGTCTAGCCCATCGCGGAATTCTGTTTCTGGATGAACTACCAGAGTTTCAGCGTCAGGTTCTTGAAGTACTAAGACAGCCGCTTGAAGATCAGACGGTTACAATCAGTAGGGCAAGAGCTGCGTTCACATTTCCTGCACAATTTATGCTGGCCTGTTCGATGAATCCCTGTCCCTGCGGATATCTGTCAGCTCAGGCGGAGGACCAGCGTTGTATCTGCAGTCCGGCTCGCGTTGCAGCATACAGGGCCAAAATTTCGGGCCCACTGCTGGATCGTATTGATCTCCAAGTCGAAGTTCCCCCACCAGGAGATTGGCGTATGGCTGGCACTTCTCCTTCATCTGTCGAGATGCAGTCCAAAGTGATGGCTGCCCATGCCATTCAGGCCAAACGGTACACGAACCGTTCAGTGCGCTGGAACAGTCAGCTCTCTGGCACATTTTTACGGAAGACAATCCATCTACCTCGTGAAGCAGAGCATTTATTGGATCAAACGATACAGACGTTGAACCTGAGTATGCGTGCCCATGACCGAATTATGAAAATGGCACAAACTATTGCTGACTTGGATCATGAAGGTGAGATTGTGACTGCCCATGTCGCGGAAGCAATACAATATCGGCAGTTAGACTTGAGTTTATTTTAATACGGATATTCAGTTGCTAAACAAAAGCCGTATTTGAACTCTGCTTACATGTTAATGAAGAGTACCTATACGGCCTGGTTGGCATCATAAGCACATCCAAAAATTGAATTGGCGGTTACACTTAAATCATAAGATAAATGAATGTCTCTTTTCAAAAAAAGCTTATCGGAGGAGATATTGTGGGAACATCAAACAGTGACAGGAATTTGGTTTATGACAAAACACTATTTGAAAATGATCATATAAAAAAGACCACATGTATGTGGTCTCGAATGAAGTTCTTTTATTCAAATAACGTTAGCTTCTCCTTGGCAGGTGTACGCTCTTTCGCTGATGGAATGACCTCGGGGTATCCCATATAGATCATTCCAATAATTTTTTCTCCTGCCTTGATACCTAGTGGCTTCCGAAATTTAGGTGCATATAAAAAAGGTTTGGTCACCCAAAACGTGCCTATATTTTCGCTCCATGCTGCAAGCATAAAGTTCTGAACCATGGCGCTGACTGCGGCGAAATCCTCATCCCAAATCGCTTGTCTCGGATCTTCCTCCAGCACAACAAGCAAAATAGCAGGCACCTGTTGTACACTCCCCGAAAACTTGTTATCCTCACCCATCTCAGCTTCAATGGCCTCTGCGAGCTTTTTACGTCCTTTGCCATTGAACAACACAAATCTCCACGGCTCACGCAATTTATGGTTAGGTGCCCAAACGGCTGTATCCAGCAAATCGATGATTTGCTCCGTTGGAACAGGATCTTTCTTGAATTTTTTGACGGTGCGGCGATTCTCGATCGCATGGCGGACTTCGTTGATTGTCTTCGTCGTTTTACTCATGGGTCATGCCTCCCTCTCCAAATGGTACACACCAGGTTGCAATTTCATTATACACCTCTCTGTTAGCCAGATTCAAAGGACAGCAGATAAGAGAGAGTTCCGGATCAAATAGAAAAAGATGAACTATAGACATTATACTCGTCTAAATGCTCATCCTTTTTATCAACTAACTCCAAGCTAAAATGCATTTTCTAGATGATTTATGGACATGATCTTGCCAAAATGGTTCATCATCACCGCAATAACATCAAATCGAATTTGACGAGTATGTTCTCCGCTCATTTGGATGTAGACTCCAGCCGTTGAACGAACCTGTTGCATTTTGCGCTGATCGACAGACTCTTGTGGAGTTCCGAATCCTGAATTGGAACTTCGGCTTCGCACTTCAACAAATATTAACAAATCTTCACGTACTGCGATAATATCGACTTCTCCGCTACGACAACGCCAGTTTCGCTGGAGGATAGAATAACCCTGGTTCACTAACCAGCGGCAAGCTTCCTCTTCGCCAATCTTTCCCTTCTGCTGACGGGTCAACTTGCCACTAGGTTTCTGGCCAGATCCCTGTTCTACCATGATTCGTTATCACTTCGGCCTGAGGCAAGCCGATCGGCTCGATAAACATAGGTAAGCACTTCTGCTACCAACTGATACAATTCTGTCGGGATCTGTTCATCCAGATCCAGCTTGGAGAGCACTTCAACTAAAGCTGCGTCTTCCTGTACGGGTACGCCGTTTTCCTTAGCTTTGTCCAGTATGGCTTCAGCCACTTTGCCGCGGCCTTTGGCTACGACAACAGGTGCTTCACTTTCTCCCGGGACATATTTTAATGCAACTGCTTTTTTGGATAAAAGCTCCGGCTGTGGTAATTCCTCTTTCATACCTTGAAATCCACCCCTTTGTATCGCTCAGGGCTATAATCTGCAGCAGTCATCTTCCGCTCCATCCCGAGCTCCTGCCCTGCTGGCCAAGGTTCTGTCCGGAAGGTCAATAACTGATATCCAAGCTTGTCGAGCGATTGATGAATGATTTCACGTCCACTCTCCAACAAAGCTCCCATTTCTTCCCGATCATTAAGTACACGCAAACTGACAATGTTATTGACCACATGTACATCGACAAGGGTATGTCCCAAACTTCTCATATCCAAGTCAAACAGCAGACGGCAATTCGAAGCATCCAATTCCCCGCGCTGACCGCGGCGTGATTGAATCTGCACAGAGGCCGTCTGTTCACCGTCCGGACCTGTGATGGGGATAAACCAATGCATTTGCGCAAACGCTGCACCGCGATCGGTTGTGAGCAATAGTTGCTGACCTGTCAGGTATTGTATGGCTTGATTGGCGGCATCTTTCAGCGCCGCCGGGGCACTGTCGCTGCTGGCCAACTGCAGCAGCAAACCCTTGAGCGAGTCCGTGTTCGCCGGACTCGCTCCCTCGCCCACGCGCGGCTGCATCGCCGCGCCGTGAACGGCCTGCTGCTCGTGCTCTGCACCGAGCAGCTTCAGCACGCGCCCCACCCACGGGTCTCCCCCGTGGGTGACGGGCGTATGCACTGCCGCCGCACCTGCGGGAGCGGCGGCAACACTACCAGCCGGCTGCGCATCAGCGCCGGCTGGCAAGGGCTGCGGCGAGCCTGCGGCAGCCGCAGCCACTTGGCCGCCCTGCTGCGCAGCAGGGGCGGCTTGTGTTGCCGCACCCGGCTGTGCCGGTGCGGCAGTGGACGCGCCGCGCAGCGCGTCCAGCAGCGCCAGCAGCTTTGGCGCCAGCTGTGCTGGCGTAGGCGCTGCTGGCGCGGCCTGCCCTGCTGCGGCAGGTGTCGCCGCAACAGCAGGCGTGTCTGTGCGGCCGTCTGCACGCACGGCCGCACCTTCCGGCTGGCCCGCACTTGCACGGCCAGCCGCCGCATCCGCCGCCCCAGGTGTACCCGGGCGGCTCGCAACTTGGCCCGCATCCGCAATACGCGGCGGGCCTTCTCCAGGTATTCCGGTACCCGCCGGAATACCTGCATTCCCTTTGCCAGCCGTTTCCGTTTGGCTGGAAACACTCTTCGCAGCAGTCTCAGCTCCTGCTGTCTGTCCACCATTCGCCTGGCCTGCATTCAGCGGCACGTTACCTTTGGCTTGTTGCCCCTGATCTGATGCCGCACCTTCAGCAGCATCTGTAGTCACTCCTGCACCCGCCGCTGGAGTGGTCTGAACCTGATTCGGCTGTGACGCTACAGGAGAGGCTACGGGTATTACGACTCCTGGCCTGCTCACATTTACCGCTGGCGCTCCCTCTTCTGGCTGGACAGCAACATTAGTAAAAGTCCCAGAAGCTCCCGCCTGTCCTGTGGACGCCCCCGCTTTTAAGCCTGCTGCTGCTTCGCCGCCAGGAAACGGCTTACCTGCCACCGTTTGAGACAAAAACGACTCCAGTTGATCCGCAAGACCACTTAACAACTGATGCAAAGGAGGCCCAAATACAGTTTGATGTAAACCTTTCACCGTTTCGGCCGTAACAGGCAGGCCCCTCTGAAAAGCAATGCCCGCCGCCTGTACCCATTCCTCCACAGGCACCTGTGCAGGTTTGGCTACCATCATGTTTTGCACCATGGCTACGTTATCCTTGGTCAGCGGAAGCCCACTGCGTTGCATAGCAAGTAACAATTCACGGTTGTCTTTGGTATCCGCCAAACCTACCTCTTGCAACAAGTTATTCAGTGAAGCCTGCGGCAGTTCTGCAAGCGAGCCAGCAACAGGTTTCATTACCGTTATGCCGTTTTCACCTGGAGGTTGAACCTGCAGAAGCGTCGTCTCACCCGGACGGAGCGGTGTCTCCAGTTTGGCACGCACCTGCACCCCTTGAATCTGGAGCACAGCCTCTCCACCATCATCCGATACACTGACGACAGATCCACGAACGACCTGACCTTCTTTTAATTCGAGCGGCTTGGCGTTTCCGGGCTTACTGTCTCCCATTAAACCACGAATCATAGAGCTGATATTCAACTCGTTCTCCCTCCTTTCCGTTCCCTTTCAATTAAAACAACGTATGCTGCTCACCTAATAAATTACCGAGAAAGCTCCGCCGATGCATCGGTGTTGCGCCGAGTGCCATAATCTGTTCCCGATGAAATTGAGTTGCATAGCCTTTATGTACGGGCAGACCATATTCCGGGTATAACGTATCCCATTCTTCCTTGCACAGCCGATCTCTCGTTACCTTGGCCACAATAGAAGCCGCTGCGATCGATTGGCTATTTGCATCCCCTTTAATAATAGATAACTGCGGTATATTCAAATCCACCTTTTCCGCGTCCACCAGCATGTAATGAGGTGTTACATCAAGTGCCTCTACCGCACGTTTCATGGCCAGTCTGGCGGCCTGTTTAATATTAAGACGATCAATCGTTTCCGCATCTGCATATCCTACACCTACAGCCAGCGCGTTCTCCATAATGATGTCATATAACGTATCACGTTTCTTTTCTGACAACTTTTTAGAATCATTGACCCCTTCCAAAATAAGCCCTTGAGGCAAGATCACGGCCGCCGCAACCACATCACCAAACAAACATCCTCGACCCACTTCATCAATTCCTGCGATATATTCAAACCCGCTACCCCAATACTCCCGCTCATACACCAAAAGATCCCGAGGTTCGCTAGTTTCTTTTTTCTTTTTCTTCGGTTTGCGTTGCAGTTCTGGCAATGCAAGCTCCGGCATTTCATGGTTTGCTGTCATTCTGTTCATCTCCTCACCCATGTTTCATGTAGCTGTGTAATCCCATGTAATGTATATAATTAATTAGACGTAGGCTATCGCATATTTGTTCTGATTAATCGTATTCCTGCACAATGTTTCGTGTTAAAAGTATGATTTTAAAAAATATCCTGATGTCTTCATTTATCGGTTGTTCTAGCGTTAAATTGAATACATACAAACTGATGTTCTGCAAATTTTCAACATCATTTATCATAGCATGATTTCAGGACACCTCCTATACAGAACAAACAATTCCACCAAGCACACTTAACTTCATTTTTTTACCATATTCATACTAGCTTTATATCCCCTTAGCCTTCAAAACACAAAAAGGCCGTTCCCGGTAATCCGGTAACGGCCGCTTCTTTCGGCTCTTGTAAGGATATTTTCGATCAGTAAGGAGCTTCCATGGAGAAACGCCCCATCTTGCCTGCTCGTAATTCGCGCAGAAACGCTCGTGATGCTTTCTCCAGATCAATCCGTCCACCACTGATGACACAACCGCGAATTCGGCCAACCTGCTCCATAATGGCAATAACACTGTCCGAATCGTCCGCATCTTTGGAGAACTCCTGAAGACCATATCTCTCTTCCAGCGCATCCCAATAATAACGCATCAGATAACTGATTCCGAAAAATGCGATATCTTCTGCATTCAGGATTTCTTCTTTGATCGCACCCGTCACAGCAAGTCGGTAACCCACATTTTGATCTTCAAATTTCGGCCACAGAATACCTGGGGTGTCCAGCAGTTCCATTTCCTTGCCTACTTTAATCCACTGCTGACCTTTAGTTACACCTGGGCGATCTCCAGTTGCAGCAATGCTCCGTCCAGCCAAACGATTGATTAATGTGGATTTACCTACGTTAGGAATACCGACAATCAAGCCCCGAACAGCTCGGGGATTAATGCCTTTAGCCAGTTGACGATCAATCTTCTCCTTTAGAAGAAGTCTTGCCTGAGCAGGAATATCTTTGACATTGGTACCTGTTGAAGCATCCACAGGGAACGCTGTAATGCCTTCTTTTTTAAAATACTCAATCCACTCTTGCGTCACTTTGGCATCCGCCAAATCCGACTTATTGAGCAAAATCATGCGGGGTTTATCCATCAAAATCTCGTCAATCATCGGATTACGGCTGGAGACAGGCAGACGGGCATCCAATAGTTCGATGACCACGTCAATGAGCTTCAACTTGTCCTGAATCTGGCGTCTGGCTCGGGTCATATGACCTGGAAACCATTGTATCGTCACCTTGTCTTCACCTCATTTAATACATACTTTAAGTTTTTTAGTGGTTAATCCACTTAATTTCTCCAATAGGCCAGAAAATAACATCAGCACGGCCAATAATATCTTTCAGCGATACATAACCGATCATTCGGCTATCTGTACTGTTTGGTCGATTATCCCCCATAACAAACACATGACCCGCTGGCACCTTGCCGTCTGGGAACTGTTCGTTCGGGAAATCCTTCACGTTATACGTTCCACCACTCGCTTCAGCCGCATCAATAGCACCTTGGATGTAGGTCTCATTAACCTTTTGTCCATTTACCGTTACGGTGTCTCCCTGAACCTGAACCGTATCTCCCGCAACTGCGATAACACGTTTGATGAAATCCCGTCCTTCGGAAGGTACATGGAAGACGATCACTTCACCACGTTTTGGCTCGCGGATATCGTACAGTATCTCATTGACAATGACACGTTCTCCTGTCGAGAAATTCGGTTGCATGGATGGCCCGTCCACCACAAATGGTTTAAAAAGTAACCAGCGAATCAGAATAACCAGCACGAGTGCAATGACAATGGCCTTCAGCCACTCGACTATTTCATTTTTCGCTTTTTTGGATCGATTATTTTTTTCTTCCGCAGGTAAGCTCTGGTCCTGTTGAACTTCTTGTTCCATTCAAGATCTTCCTCTCTTCACAGTACATGATTATAGCAGTATACATTCAGCTTTTTGCTTCCTCCCTATATAAAACTAGAGAAAACAAATTATTCAACTCAGTTATGTAATTCTTGCAGCCAAGCATTACAACCGTACATTGAACCACAATTCAAATGCCTTGGATAACTGATGTCACAATCCTCCCGGACTTTACGCCGCATATCCGCCATACCATTTTACTCGGAAGTGTACCTCCGGTTCAACTTTTCCCGGACAAAAACGAAAAGGGCTTGTCTCCAAGCCCTTCCCGGTATCCGTTATATTAACGAATTTCTTTAATTCTCGCTGCTTTACCGCGTAGTTCACGAAGATAATAAAGCTTCGCACGACGCACTTTACCACGGCGAGCCACTTCGATTCTATCGATTTTAGGGGAATGAAGCGGGAAAGCTCTTTCCACACCTACACCGTAAGAAATTTTACGAACTGTAAAAGTCTCACTGATTCCACCACCACGGCGTTTAATCACAACACCTTCGAACAATTGGATACGCTCACGAGTTCCCTCGATTACCTTAACGTGCACTTTCAAAGTGTCACCAGGACGAAAACTCGGAATATCTTTGCGAAGTTGTTCTTGTGTAATCGCTTGAACGATATTCATCTATGACTCCCTCCTTCCGTACAGGCGTTCATACTTCTTCCAGAGATCACCTTGTCTCTTTCATTATCCATAGAGGACCGCCGTATTCCACATAACAGAATTATTGTATCACGTGGCACATTAAAACACAAGCTAAATAACCAAATTTATAATAGATCGTCTTACATCCATCTGTGTTTTTTATTAACAGCCCATAGTTCGCAATTCTCGTATCCATTTCTTCTCTTAATTAGTAAATAGGTGAAAAGTTTTGGTCCGTTTTTAAAAAGTCAACCACTCTCGTGGATAAAATAATGTAACTTTCCGACATAGAAGATCGTCTATCATATACTTAAAAGCTCATTACACGAGCAGCGTAACGAATTTTAAGAAATAGATGAATTCTAAAGGAGAACCAGGAGAGACATGAAACACATCAGAAAATTATTGCTAGCCTCACTTGCCATGCTCACATGCACCGTTACATTATACGCTTATGCTGTTAATCATCCCACCAACGCGTTATCCCACAAGGCCTGCTCGTCTTGGAATATCGTACAACGTAAATTCTTCACATTAACTCACTCGGACTTTTCGCTGCATTCCAAGCTGGATCGCTCTAACTTTGTTATCAAACAAGGCACGGCTACAAAAGTTCCTGTTCTCATGTATCATTATGTTACACCAAAAGTATACAATCACGAGCCAAAGAATAAATCCATCATTGACCTGGATGTGTTCGAGCAGAATATGAAATATTTACACGAAAATGGGTACCGAACCGTTACTCTGTCTCAGCTTGAACAATACGTTAACGGTGAAATCTCGCTACCTGAGAAATCATTTGTCATTACCTTTGATGACGGATATCAAAACAATTATACGCTGGCTTATCCCATACTCAAAAAATATCATTTCCATGCTTCCCTTTTTGTCATAGGTAGCCGGATTCAGTCCACACCAGTCGCTTTTAACCCTAGTAAAAAAAGCGATATCTCCAAGCAAGAGATGGCCGCAGGAAGCGATGTATTTGAGTATAATAGCCACACCTTTAACCTGCATCACAAAGGATATATGGTATGTGGAGACGATCTGCCCGTTACGCTGGATACCAGCCTGCTGGATCACGATATTGAGCAGATCAAACATATCGGTATCAATACGCCATATATCGCCTACCCTTATGGATATTTCAGTGAACAAATGATTTACAAACTCCATCAGCATGGATATCGCATGGGATTCACGGTTAGACCCGGATTTGTTCACCCTGGGGATTCACCCATGGTTTTACCTCGCTTAACCGTTACAAATGATACCGATCTCCCTACCCTGCTACAAACGGGTTCCAATATACTCAGTGAGCGGTTCTAGATTAGTAATACTTTCAAACGAATAATTCAATTCTGCCTTGATTAAATCAAAAAAGCCGATGGATGCAGTCTAAGCTGTCCACTCGGCTTTATCTTTACCTATCTCTTATCTTGTTCAGCCCGGTATTGCTCCAGCCATCTCCGTTCCTTCTCCGTCAGATCTGCCGACTCCAACAGTTCAGGTCTGCGCTCCAACGTACGAATCAGCGATTGTTCTCTACGCCAAGCCTCGATATTCAGATGGTGTCCAGACAAGAGCATATCCGGCACTTTCATGCCTCTAAATTCAGGCGGGCGAGTATAGTGAGGATACTCCAGCAACCCCGTACTGAATGAATCCGTCACTGCACTTGTCTCGTTACCGAGCACCCCCGGAATCAGCCGTACAATGCTATCAATGGCCACCATAGCAGGTAGTTCTCCGCCAGTCAGAACATAGTCACCAATAGATAGTTCATCCGTCACCAGAAACTCGCGGATTCGTTCATCATATCCCTCATAATGACCGCAGATAAAGATCAGATGATCTTCTTGAACCAGTTCTTCTGCCTTTTTCTGTGTAAATGTCTCACCTTGCGGACACATCAAAATAATCCGGGGCGCTTTCATTGTGGCGGCAGCTTCTCCGCGCTGTTGCAAAACATCCTCTACAGCAGCAAAAATCGGATCAGGTTTGAGCACCATACCTCCACCGCCGCCATATGGTGCGTCATCCACAGTGTTATGTTTATTGGTTGCGTAATTTCGGAAATTGGTCGCCCCAAGCGAGACAAGCCCTTTGGCCTGCGCTTTACCCAGAATGCTTGTGCCAAACACACCATCGAACATTTCCGGGAATAACGTTAATACATCCACCTTCATGTTACAGCAGTCCTTCCATCAGGTGAATCTTGACCTGCTTCTGCTCTACATCCACATCCAGAACAACATCGTCAATCACCGGAATTAGCACTTCTTTTCCCGCCGGTGTTTTGACTACCCACACATCATTCGCACCTGGGGTCAGAATCTCCGAAATCGTCCCGAGTGACTCTCCCTCTTCCGTAATGACAGTGCATCCTACGATTTGATGGAAGTAATACTCCCCTTCTTCAAGTTCAGCAAGGTTTTCTTTGGATACTTTCGCTATCCCCCCCTTGAACTTCTCCACTTCGTTAATGTTGCCGTATTCTTTCAGACGAACGATATACATATTTTTATGCAGACGCGCAGATTCCACTGTAACTGGCACCGGATGATTATCCGGAGTAAACAAAAACAATTCAGCATTTTTGGCGAAACGTACTTCTGGAAAATCAGTCAAAGGCATGATCTTTAACTCTCCACGAATTCCATGCGTATTCACAACTTTCCCTACATTCATAAACTCTGCCATACAATCCTCCTACGAAATTCAATCAAAATAAACAGGTATTTCAACTCTCGTACAGCCGTTCCGGCGACGGTTCGTTCTTCCGATCGCTGTTACCCCCTCATTTTTTGAATTTATAATTTAAAGGTGAAAATGAGGTGATAAAGGCGAACGCTAACGCTTCTCCAGAATCGATTCCGTCCCCTACACTGCTTTCGATGTCATGCATACCAAAAAAAATTTCAATTTAATATCTAATCTAACATATAAAGTTCAGCATGCACGAAAAGGGGCTAGGACATGCATCCTAACCCCCTTTCGTATATCTTTAAGATATGATATCAACGGTAACCCGTTTATCCATCTTAACTGCTGCTGATGTGACGACCGTGCGAAGAGATTTTGCGATTCGTCCCTGTTTTCCGATCACCTTTCCGACATCGTCGGGATGCACCGTCAACTCATAAACGACAAGCCGGTCTTTCTCAATCGTCCGAACCGCCACATCATCCGGATGATCGACCAAAGCCTTAGCAATTATGCTTACTAATTCTTCCATAGATGACCCTCCGAATCAGCACCTTATTTAGATAATTTGGACTCGTGGAATTTCTTCATCACGCCCGCTTTGCTCAGCAAGTTGCGGACAGTGTCGGATGCTTGCGCACCGTTTTGAAGCCATTGCAATGCTTTATCTTCATCGATCTTAACAACAGCCGGTTGTTCAACCGGGTTGTAGTAACCGATCTCCTCGATAAAACGACCGTCACGTGGGGAACGGGAATCCGATACCACTACGCGGTAGAAAGGAGCTTTGTGAGCACCCATACGTTTCAGACGAATACGAACTGCCATTTGAAAATTCACCTCCTTCAATGAAATCTGGTTCTCATGTAAACGGCTGTTCAATCAACGGAAAGGAAACTTCATTCCTTTACCGAGACCTTTCAACTGTTTCATTGCTTTATTCTTGCCACCCTTAGGACCCATCATATCCGAGAATTGCTTCATCATACGGCGCATCTCATCAAACTGCTTGATCAGACGATTCACCTCTGCGAGTGACGTTCCACTTCCGGTAGCAATCCGTTTCCGGCGGCTATGGTTAATCATATCCGGGTTACGCTTCTCTTCCGTTGTCATTGAATAGACAATCGCTTCGATTCGGCCCATCTGTTTATCATCGACCTTCAGGTCCTTCGCTTGTTTCATCTTGCCCATACCCGGAATCATATCCATGATCTGGTCAATTGGTCCAAGCTTTTTCACCTGATCCATCTGCTCCAGGAAATCCTCGAACGTGAATTCTGCATTCCGCATCTTGCGTTCCATTTCCTTCGCTTTCTCGGTATCGATATTGGACTGTGCCTTTTCAATCAAGGACAACATGTCACCCATACCAAGAATACGTGAAGCCATACGTTCCGGATGGAATGGCTCCAGTGCATCAAGCTTCTCCCCCAGAGAGGCAAACTTGATCGGGCAACCTGTAACTGCTTTAACAGACAGTGCCGCACCACCACGTGTATCGCCATCCAGTTTGGTCAGTACAACCCCGGTCAGAGCAAGTTGCTGATTAAAGTGTTCCGCCACATTAACGGCATCCTGACCTGTCATACTGTCGACAACGAGTAATACTTCATCCGGGTTCACTACACTGTGAATCTGACGCAACTCTTCCATCAGTTCTTCATCAACATGCAAACGTCCGGCTGTATCCACGATCACATAATCATGTCCGTTATCTTTTGCGTGTTGCAAACCTTGGCGA
Source organism: Paenibacillus polysaccharolyticus (assembly GCF_900102085.1). Classification (GTDB taxonomy): domain Bacteria; phylum Bacillota; class Bacilli; order Paenibacillales; family Paenibacillaceae; genus Paenibacillus; species Paenibacillus polysaccharolyticus. The sequence continues at coordinate 114,114 of NZ_FMVM01000017.1, forward strand.
GCAATCTCCACCGGGCTTGTCTGATCACCGAGGGTGAACACTGGCGCCTTCAACTGCTCTCCCAGTACTTGTAACTGCTTGATCGCAGCCGGACGGTAAATGTCGCCTGCAACCAGCAAAGGTCTGCTATTTTGCTTTTGCAACATTTTTGCCAGTTTACCGGAAGTCGTCGTTTTACCCGCACCCTGTAAACCAACCATCATGATCACTGTAGGTGGTTTATTCGACTTCGCCAGCTTAGCTTGACTTCCACCCATTAACTCTGTTAATTCTTTGTTAACAATGTCAATGATGACCATTCCGGGTGTAAAGCTGTCCATTACTTCTTTGCCGACAGCCTTCTCTTTCACTTTGGCGATGAATTCCTTGACCACTTTGAAGTTTACATCCGCTTCAAGCAATGCCAGACGTACTTCGCGCATCGCTTCGGCTACGTCTTCGTCAGACACCTTGCCTTTGCCGCGCAGCTTGCTGAACACATTCTGCAATCGGGTCGTTAATCCTTCAAATGCCATGATCCCACCTCCTTCATGCTTTAATTCCATTTTAAAACTGATTCGTCTTACTTCACTGAAAACAATGGTTACTCTCCCAGCAAAGCAACGAGATCGTGTATTGGTTTGTTGTTATCCACGGTAACGCCAGCGCGTTCCAGTGCTTGTTGTAAATCTTCAAGGTAGCGGCTGCGTCTTTCATACTTCTCAAGCAAGCCAAGCTTGCTCTCATAGTTTTCAAGCACTTGTTCAGCACGCTTGATATGTTCGTATACCGCCTGGCGGCTGATCTCAAACTCGGCTGCAATTTCACCAAGTGAAAAATCATCATGAAAGTAATATTTCAGAAATGTTTGCTGCTTCTCTGTCAACAATGATTCGTAAAAGGCAAACAGCAAGTTAATCCGGTTTGTTTTCTCAAGCCGATTTTCTTGACTCATATCGGGGCACTCCCTTCGTCAAGGAAAAACACTTTACACTCTTGCAACGTTCCTAATAATACCTAAAACAAATCAGGATGTCAAGCAAAAATACTTGTCACAATAAAAAGAAACGATACGCCTGCCATGAACAGTTTAAAACTGCCATCTTTAGGCGTTATAAAGCCTCATTTTCTGTCCATTCAATAAAGCAAACTAGAAGTCTTTCAAACCAGAACCAAAAAGAAAAACGAAACATCCCTAAAGAAGAGACGATTCGTTTAACGCTTCTAACGAAGTGGTGTCAGATAGATTAAGACCGCAAAGAAATGCAGAATACTGCCTGCCAGTACAAACAGATGCCAGATCGCGTGGTGAAACGGGAAACCTCTCCATACATAGAACAATGTCCCCAGCGTATACATCAGGCCTCCTGCAACCAATAGTACAATCCCCCCTGTGGGAATTGCTGACACAAGCGGTTGCCAAGCAATTACGATCAGCCACCCCATCGCAATATAGAAGATCGTCGACATAAACAGAAACTTCTTGGTGAAAAAGGCTTTGAAGATCACTCCGGCCAGTGCAATGCCCCAGATGACACCGAATAGCGTCCAGCCCAGCGTTCCGCGAACTGCGACGAATAAAAACGGCGTATATGTGCCTGCAATAAACAGATAGATGGAAGAGTGGTCAAAAAACTCAAACAAGTCTTTTGCCTTGCCCTCTTTGAGCGCGTGCACCAACGTTGAATTCGTATAGAGCATCAGCATGGTAATACCATAAATTGTAAAACTAACAACATGCCAGGCCGTGCCTTTCATACTGGAAAATACAATTAACAACACTAACGCAGCTACACTAAGTGCAGCACCGATTCCATGTGTCACGGCATTGGCGACCTCTTCACGGCGGGAATAGGTATAGGTATTGGCCATATCAACCTTCCTTTCTAACCCATTACAATATCAGTTACCTTTCATTATACACGTATTGCCGATGACATTACACGTGAGCTCTCACATGATGCAGCGGCAATACGGTGAACATGATTATTCATTTACGACCCAAGATCAGGATTGTGTATTCTCTTCTTCGGCATTCTCTGCCGGTTGCTCCTGAATTAATCCTGCGAACAACGCGTGAACAAATTGCTCAGAATCAAATTCCTGCAGATCATCAATTTTCTCCCCAAGACCAACGAGCTTCACAGGCAGGTCCAGCTCCTGACGGATTGCCACTACAATACCACCTTTGGCTGTTCCATCAAGCTTGGTCAACACAAGACCCGTTACTCCACTTTTCTCTCCGAAAAGTTTGGCCTGATTCAGCGCATTTTGTCCCGTCGTCGCATCCAGCACCATGAGCACTTCATGCGGCGCACTTGGAATCTCACGCTGAATGACACGATAGATTTTGTTCAGCTCGTCCATCAGGTTACTTTTATTTTGCAAGCGGCCTGCCGTATCACATAACAACACATCGGCTCCGCGTTGTTTCGCGGCCTGCACCGCATCGTACATCACAGCAGCCGGATCAGAACCGGATTGCTGTTTGATCACATCAACGCCTGCACGCTGTCCCCATACTTCAAGTTGCTCGATCGCTCCGGCGCGGAACGTATCTCCAGCGGCCATAATTACTTTTTTCCCTTGCTGCTTGAAACGGTGAGCCAGCTTGCCAATCGTCGTTGTTTTACCAACACCGTTCACACCAACAAACAAAATAACCGTAATGCCATCCAGATTCATTTTCAGTTCATTGTTTTGTTCCCCACGAAGCAAATCTGTCAGTTTCTCGGACAACACAGGCTGTAACTCAGCCGCATCCTCAATTTTGCGTTTCTTCACTTCTGCGCGCAGGTCTTCGATCAGATTCATGACCGTATTGACGCCTACGTCTGCCCCGATCAGAATTTCTTCAAGTTCCTCGTAAAATTCCTCATCAATTTTTTTGCGGCGAATGACCAGATCGGTTACTTTTTCCACAAGCCCTTTGCGTGTCTTTTCCAGGCCATCCTTAAACTGTTTAGTAACCGACTCCGTTTTACTTGCAATGCTGTCCCGTAGCTTTTTAAAGAAACTCATAAAGCCCCTCCATCGTGTAGATAATTAAATCGTAAATGGTCATGATTTTGTAAAATTAAATGAATCCTATTTGAAGCACACAGCAATCTCCATGCAATTAGGCGATGTCTGCTTCCTCATCATCCAGTTTAACCGAAACGAGCTTGGATACTCCGCCCTCTTCCATCGTAACTCCGTATAAGACATCTGCCTCTTCCATCGTGCCTTTCCGGTGCGTAACCACAATAAATTGGGTTTGTTCAGAGAACTCACGCAAGTATTGGGCGAAACGAACGACGTTCGCCTCATCCAGGGCAGCCTCAACTTCGTCCAATACGCAGAATGGCACAGGTTTCACGTGCAGAATGGCAAAGAGCAACGCCATCGCCGTTAAGGCCCGTTCTCCCCCCGACAACAGTTGCAGATTTTGCAGTTTCTTACCCGGTGGCTGGGCTACGATATCAATGCCTGTTTCAAGGAGTCGCTCAGGGTCCATCAGAACCAGATCAGCACGTCCACCGCCAAACAGCTTCGTAAAGACGGTACCAAATTCACGACGGATCGCGTCAAATGTAAATTTGAAACGCTTCGCCATTTCATCTTCCATTTCCTTGATAACCTGATACAGTGTCGTTTTGGCTTCCACCAGATCATTCTTCTGTTCGTTCAGGAACTCATACCGCTCATTCACCCGCTGGAACTCTTCGATTGCACCGAGATTCACATCGCCAAGAGCCGATATTGCACGTTTTAACTTCTGTACCTCAGCTTGTGTGCTCTCCACATCTTCAGGCACTGGATAACGTTCTTTGGCAAGCTCATAGCCTAACTCATATTCATCTGTCAGCTTACGCAAAATATTTTCCAGTTCAACATCCAGACGGTTCACGGAAATTTCAGTCTGACGCATCTGCTCTTCCACCGCTTTGAGCTGTGTGCGCTGCTCCTTCGTTTCACTCTCGGCCAGCTCCAGCTTTTTCGACAGTTCACTGCGCGCGGCACGTTTGAAGTCCAATTCTTGAGATGCCTGTGCCTTTTTAAGCTTGTACTCGTTTAAATCTTCAATCTGTTTTACACTTTCACTCTGTGTTTTCTTAAAATCAGCTTCCATCGAAGCGAGCAACGTACGATTCTGTCGCAGATCTTTGACTAGTGAATCAACCTCTCGCTCCAATCTCCGCAATTGCTCTTCATTTGAGAAGCGTTCCTGATCCAGCTTACCTTCCCGGACTTTCAGTTCGGTCAGCTGTGTTTGCAACTCTTCTTTTGCAGACTCATTGGCCTTCCGGGCAAACTCTGCTGCATGAATAGCGCGATGAGTTGCTTTCTCCTCTTCCTCAAGTTGCTCAAGTTTTTTCTCCGCTTCAACCCGGGATTTGTCCAGTTCCTTAATTTCTTCCGTAAAGCCGTTCTTTTCCTGACCTGCCACAGCGACCTGCTCCAATACATGGCGCAGTTCATGCTCAACCTGCTTCATCTCCATCGAGGCCTGTTGCTCTGCATTTCGGGTATCGTCACCAGACTGACGTAGCTGATCCAGCTTGTCCTGACACTGCTCCAGCTGAGCTTTGACATCTTCCACACTGCGATGCAGTTTCACAATCTGCTGCTCGGTATCCACAATATCTTGATCCAGCTGATCCAGTTGCCGCTTGCGGCTGAGCAGACTGCCATTTTTTTTGTGCTGACTGCCGCCAGTCATGGAACCGCCAGCGTTGACGACATCCCCTTCGAGGGTTACAACACGGAAACGATACTGACAACGTGCCGCAATTTTATTCGCAAACTCCAACGTTTCTGCAATGATGACATTTCCGAGCAAGCTACCGATGATCGAGGCATATCTTGAATCATACTGTACAAGTTCAGCACCGATGCCAACAAAACCGTCCATACCCTCAACCATCGAGCGTTCACCTGCACCGATTGAACGAGGACGAATAACGTCCAGCGGAAGAAAGGTTGCACGTCCCAACTGACGTTGCTTCAAGAAAGCAATAGCCTGTCTGGATACGGCCTCGTTCTCCATGACGATATGCTGTAGCGCAGCCCCCATCGCTGTTTCTACCGCAAGCTCGATCTTTTCGGGAACTTTAACGAGTTCTGCCACAGCACCATGTACTCCGTTTAGCGTCCCCTTTCGAGAAGCTTTGAGCACTTCTTTTACGCCCAGCATGAAGCCGTCAAAATCATCTTGCATTTCTTTCATCGTATCCCGGCGGGACACTTGTGCTTCGCGCTTTTGCTCCCATTTACGTACAGTACCACGGCTCTCTTCCAGGAGTTTTTGCAAAGACTGCAGCCGTTCGCTTTCCGAAATATAACCCCCACGCAGTTCACTGATTTCCTTACCTAACCGAACCACTTTTTTCTGAATCTCTGCTTTACGGCCTTCTAACGTCTCTTTCTGTTCTTCCCATTTGCCGGATTCTTCTGATGCACGGTTCATTCTGCGCTCCAGCGTTTCTTTTTGCTGGTCCACATACCGTATTTCGTTTCGTGCCTGCGCCATCTGATTCATCAGTTCCAGCAAGTTCCCTTTGAGGCTCTCCTCCTGCTGCTGACTTATTCCACCCGTAACACCGATAAGCTTAGCTTCTTCTTCAGACAAACGATTTTTTACATCAGCCAGTTCCAGTTCAAGCTTGCCAAACTTCTCTCGCAAGGCAATCAGCTCAGCTTCACGTTCCTGATGTCTCTGCTCGCTCACCGCCAGCGTTTCCCTCAGTTGCTCCTGATTCGCTTGCAGATTACGCGAACGTTCCCGAAGAAGTTCTCCATGCCCTTCGCTTTTCTCTGTTGCCTCACTAAATTGCAACAAAGCAGCCTGAAGTTCTTCTGTCTCCGTTTCCAGCAGACGCAGTGCATTGCGATCATTCTCCAGCTTTGCATCATGTGTGGATACAATCGCCGCCAATCCAACTTCTTCGTGTTTTAGCAACTCCAGGCGTTCACTCGCTTTGCTCCAGGAAGCATGAATCTGTTCAATCTGATACACATACATCGAAATTTCCTTCGATTTGAGTTCGGAACGAAGTTGCTTGTAATGCATGGCTTTCTCGGATTGTTCTTTCAGCGGGCCAATCTGATCTTCCAGTTCGGTTACAAGATCGTGAATACGTAGCAGATTTTGCTCTGTCTCATCCAGCTTGCGCGCTGCATCCCGTTTGCGGGATTTATATTTAACGATTCCTGAAGCCTCTTCAAAGATTCCACGGCGATCCTCTGAACGAGTACTCAAGATCTCCTCAATGCGTCCTTGTCCAATAATCGAGTAAGCCTCTTTACCGATCCCCGTATCCATGAACAGTTCTGTGATATCTTTCAAGCGACAGGATTGTTTATTGATAAAATACTCACTGTCCCCGCTGCGATGAACACGACGGGTCACGGTTACTTCACCGAAATCCAAAGCGAGTGCATGATCCTCATTGTCCAGTGTAAGGGAAACCTCTCCGTAGTTGACAGCTTTACGCGCATCACTGCCTGCAAAAATAATATCTTCCATTTTACCGCCACGCAGTGACTTGGCACTTTGCTCCCCGAGTACCCAGCGGATACCATCGGATATATTACTTTTACCGCTTCCGTTCGGACCTACAACCGCTGTAATGCCACGAACAAATTCCATTTCCGTTTTGTCGGCGAATGACTTGAATCCACCCAATTCTATTCGTTTCAGAAACATAGGGCTTCTCGTCACCTCCTCTTGCAAATTTCAAATAATACTTTAAGCACTTAGTTAAAAATCCGATAATGCCTCCCGAGTCTCTTTACAAAAAAAAGAGCAAAAAGCAGTCCGGCCGATTACTTCCGCCGGGGCGGGCCCGCGGGCTGCTCTTTGCTCTTCGTTTGTCTAAGCGCTGCCTGGTACAATTCAGGCCTCCGGAAGCTTCAATCGTTCAAGCGCCGCAGATGCTGCCTGTTGTTCCGCCTCTTTTTTGGAGCGTCCTGTACCTCGGCCAAGTCGTTCTTGGCCCATATGGACCTCCGAGACAAACTCACGTTCATGGGCTGGTCCCCGCTCTTCGACGATCCGGTACTCCAGAGCCCCCATATTGTGATGCTGTGTGAGTTCCTGCAACTCTGTTTTGTAATCACTCATTTGCAGCTTGCTGCCAACAACGATTAACGGAAACACATGCTGATCCAGAAATGCTCGCACAGGTTCAAGACCCTGATCCAGGTATAATGCACCTATAAATGACTCGAACACATCCGCCAGAAGAGCTGGACGTGTACGTCCTCCAGTTAACTCCTCACCTTTTCCAAGAAGTACATATTGTCCAAAACTAAGCGCTTCAGCAAATTTGACCAGGGAAGGTTCACAGACAATGGATGCCCGCATCTTTGTTAGTTCTCCTTCCGGACGGTTAGGATACAGATGATACAAGTACTCCGATACAGTCAACTCCAATACAGCATCGCCCAGAAACTCCAGACGTTCGTTATCCTGATGTTGACTGAATCGGTGTTCGTTTACGTAAGAAGCATGGGTAAACGCTTGTTTTAGAAGCTGCCTGTTGTCAAATTTGATTTGAAGTTTTTGTTGTAACTGCTTCAGATCTTCACTCAAACGAACTAGCCCCTTATGCTTCAAATTTTTTGAGAATAATGGTAGCGTTGTGACCGCCAAATCCAAATGAATTGGACATTGCTACATTCACTTTGGTTTGACGTGGAACGTTAGGCACGTAATCCAGATCACATTCAGGGTCCTGATCTTCCAGGTTGATCGTTGGAGCCAGTGTCTGATGTGTCAGGGACAATCCGCAGATAACTGCCTCTACACCACCCGCAGCGCCAAGCATATGGCCTGTCATGGACTTGGTGGAACTTACGGCAAGCTTGTACGCATGATCGCCAAACGCCTTTTTGATGGCTAACGTTTCGGAACGGTCACCTACTGGTGTTGAAGTTCCGTGTGCATTGATGTAATCCACTTCTTCCGGCTGAATGCCTGCATTGCGAAGCGCCATCGTCATACAACGTGCTGCTCCATCTGGATCTGGTTCTGTCATATGGTGTGCATCACCTGTCAGACCGTAACCGATTACTTCACCGTAGATTCGTGCGCCACGAGCCTGAGCATGTTCCAGAGATTCCAGAATCAGAATTCCGGCACCTTCACCCATAACAAATCCGTCACGACCTGTATCAAAAGGACGGCTTGCCTTTGTAGGATCGTCATTACGTGTAGACATCGCACGCATCGCGCAGAAACCTGCAAGTCCAGTTGGCCTAATGGTTGCTTCAGCACCGCCGCAGATCATCGCATCTGCATCGCCATTGGCAATCAACTTGAACGAATCTCCAATGGAGTGTGTTCCTGTCGCACAAGCGGTAACAACGTTGATGTTCGGTCCTTTGGCACCAAGTGAAATGGACATCTGTCCAGATGCCATATTCGAAATCATCATCGGAATAAAGAACGGGCTCACACGTTTAGGGCCTTTTTGCAAAAGCGCATTGTGCTGATCTTCCCAAGTTCCCAATCCACCAATACCAGAACCAATTGATACACCAAAACGTTCTGCATCAATATTTTCGTTGATTTTCAGACCACTATCTTCAACAGCTTTGAAACCAGCTGCCACAGCGAACTGTACAAAACGATCCATCTTCCGTGCGTCTTTTCGATCCATATATTCTTCCGGGTTGAAATCTTTGATCTCGGCTGCAATCTGTGTCGTGTATTCACTAACATCAAATGCCTCAATCTGAGAAATTCCGGACTTTCCTGCCATTAAACTGCCCCAGAACGTCTCTATATCTTTTCCGAGCGATGTCATTACGCCCATTCCGGTAATTACAACTCTTTGTTTCAACCGACTCACCTCTATATCGACTGCATTACGCAAGTATTTTGTGGGAATATCCGCAGACTCGAATGCAAGACGCCTCTCCAAAGATCAGCAGGCACCTTGTCTGCGGGATGTGAAAAACCAATGAATGATGAGAAGTCCCGCCTGTTCGAAAACAGGAGCGGGACTGAATTGACTTTAGGTATGAGATTGTATGTAGTTTACAACTTCACCTACGGTCGTAATTTTTTCTGCATCTTCATCAGAGATTTCCAAATCGAATTCATCTTCCAATTCCATGACCAATTCCACTACATCCAAAGAATCAGCACCCAAATCTTCTTTGAAAGATGCTTCAAGTGTAACTTCAGCTTCGTCTGCGCCCAAGCGGTCGACGACGATGCGTTTTACACGCTCCAATACATCGGACATCCGGTTCACCTCCTCCTTGGTATTATACGAGAATCGCAGGCAAAATGCCATAGAAGACATATGCGGCTCCCGGCCGGGGAACCCGGCCTTTTTCCGGCATTTCGGATCGTCCAGCGCCTGTTCCCCGACTTTGATTCAAAGCCCAGGAAATTTACATGTACATGCCGCCATCGACATGCAGTGTTTGACCTGTCATATAAGATGAAGCTTCTGATGCAAGGAATGTAACCACACCAGCAATTTCATCCGGCTGTCCCAGACGGGACAACGGAATGCCACTAAGCATACCATCGACCAGCTCCTGAGACAATTCCTTGGTCATATCGGTTTCAATGAAGCCTGGTGCAACACAGTTCACCGTAATTCCGCGAGAAGCAAGTTCTCGAGCAGAAGCCTTCGTTAAACCGATAACTCCCGCTTTGGCAGCCACGTAGTTGGCTTGACCCGGATTACCCAGCACACCAACGACAGAAGAGATGTTAATAATTCTTCCTGAACGTTGTTTCATCATTGGACGTGTTACTGCCTTCAGACAGTTAAACACCCCTTTAAGATTCGTTTCGATAACTTGATCGAACTCTTCTTCTTTCATCCGCATAATGAGGTTGTCCCGTGTAATCCCCGCATTATTCACCAGAATATCGACATTGCCCCATGCTTCAAGCGTTGTTTTCACCATCTGTTCCGCTTCAACCATCTGACCTACATTCGCCTGAATCGTAATCGCCTGAACACCTTTTGCACGAATCTCTTCGGCCACTTCCTCTGCCGCAGCCTGACTGCCCGCATAGTTTACAGCAACATTCGCTCCGGCTTCAGCCAGGGCAAGTGCAATACTGCGGCCAATTCCGCGGGATGCTCCGGTTACTAATGCATTTTTACCTTCTAACGGTTTAGACATAACCATTCCTCCTCTCCCTGAATCTACACAAGTTGAACTTCGATTATTTACACAGCCACTCCGATGACAGAATAACCTTTCAATCGCTGTTATCCCCAGGTTTTTTCTGTCCTCTCCGTTAAAGTGTAAATAAATAGTTTTGCTTATGTGATTTAATTATTATTTTTCAGATCAGCTGCGGTTGCTTCCAAGGTTTCAAGACTGTTTACATTGTATAATTTTACGGTTTTATCTGTTTTTTTAATCAAACCGGTTAATACATTGCCTGAACCAATCTCAACAAACGTATTCACACCTTGCTCAATCAGCCATGTCACACTGTCTTCCCATAAAACCGGAGAATAGACCTGGGTGGTAAGCAAGTTCTGAAATTGTCCATCTTCAGCAGGTCTTGCGGTTACGTTAGCTACCACAGGAACCTTCGCAGGTGAGAACGTCGCTGTACTCAGCTTATCGGCCAGCTTATCGGCAGCGCCTTTCATCAATGAAGAGTGGAACGGACCACTTACTTCAATTGCAATTGCGCGCTTGCCACCTGCTTCCTTCACCCGTTCTGACACGGCAGCAACGCCCTCTTTCACACCCGAAATAACGATTTGTCCAGGACAGTTAATGTTGGCAAGTTCAACTGTATCTCCGCTTTCTGACACTTCACGGCAAAGCACCCCCAGCGCTTCCCGATCCGCACCCAGTACAGCAGCCATTGCTCCCTGTCCACCTGGAACAGCTTCTTCCATATACTGACCACGTGCCCGGACAATTTGCACAGCATCCTCAAAAGAAAGAACACCCGCTGCCACTAGTGCACTGTATTCACCCAAGCTATGACCTGCAACGTAGTCTGCCTCAATTCCTTTTTCTTTGAAAGCTTCCAGCAGTGCGATACTCGCGGTGAGCAGTGCCGGCTGGGTATTGGATGTCTGTTTCAGCTCCGTGTCTGGTCCTTCGAAGATCAGATTGCTCAGCGAGAAGCCCAGCGCCTCATCTGCTGTGCGAAAAACTTCCGTGGCTGCAGGTACAGACTCATATACATCTTTGGCCATACCTACTTTTTGTGATCCCTGTCCAGGGAATACAAAAGCGATTTTACCCATTTCATTCATCCTCCAGCTGTCTAGTTTACCATACGAGTACGGATGCGCCCCAAGTCAAACCGCCGCCGAAACCAACCATCAAAACAGTATCTCCTGCTTTCATACGGCCTTCTTCTGCAGCTTCAACCAGTGCAAGTGGAATGGATGCCGCCGACGTGTTCGCATACTTGTCTACATTGACAACCACTTTCTCCTCTGGAAGTTCCAGTCGTTGCATAGCCGATTGAATAATCCGAACATTCGCCTGATGTGGAACGAACAAATCAACATCCGTGCGATCCATGCCAGCTTTGCGAAGAACTTCAATCGTTGCTGTACCCATGACACGAACAGCAAATTTAAACACTTCACGGCCGTTCATATAGATATAATGCTTTTTGTTCTCAATCGTTTCCGCACTTGCTGGCAGACGTGAACCACCGCCTTCAATGTTAAGAAGACTGCCTCCTGCCCCTTCTGCACCGAGATCAAATGCTTTGAAACCACGGCCTTCCGGAACTTCACCAACAACGACAGCTCCTGCTCCATCACCGAAAAGAACACAAGTGTTGCGGTCTGTGTAGTCTGTAATACGTGACAAACAATCTGCACCAATAACAAGCGCGTTGTTGTACATGCCGCTTTGAATGAAACTGGTTGCCGTTGCAAGGCCGTATACAAACCCGGAACAAGCAGCAGACAAATCAAATGCAGCAGCGCCCTTGGCTCCCAGTTTATCTTGCAGAATGCAAGCTGTCGACGGGAAAGAGGAATCCGGTGTAATCGTAGCAACGATAATCAGATCCAGATCACTGCCTGTCATGCCAGCAGATTCAAGCGCTTTTATTGCTGCCTCATAGGCTAGATCAGAAGTAGCTTGATCCGGTGCAGCGATATGCCGCTCCTTAATTCCTGTACGACTGACAATCCACTCGTCATTCGTATCGACCATTTTTTCCAAATCACTGTTTGTCAAAATTTTCTCCGGCACATATTTACCTGTACCAATAATCCCTACCGGGCGCAAATTATTCATATCGTCACTCACTTCCCACTAATTTCCTTAGATATGCTCTCCACCAACTGGTTTTGTACTGCAATCCGTGCCTGACGCACGGCATTTTTGATCGCATTGCCGTCAGCGGAACCATGGCTTTTGACGACCAGTCCACTCAAACCTAACAATGGGGCACCACCGTGCTCCGTATAATCAAGTTTGCTCTTTAACCCACGCAATTCTGGCATGAGTACCGCCGCAGCCAATTTATTTTTGAAGGATGAAGTAAATTTTTCTTTGAGCAGACCAAATATCGCTCCTGCCGCGCCTTCCAGTGATTTCAGCAGGATGTTGCCGGCAAACCCGTCACACACCAGCACATCACAGGCACCAGTCAGTACATCACGAGCCTCTACATTCCCCACAAAACGAATCGGAAGCTGTTCTAAGAGCGGATAGGCATGTTTGGTCAACTCATTTCCTTTGCCCGGCTCTGTGCCCACGTTGAGCAACCCCACTCTCGGGGAGGCAATGCCTTGTACTTTTTGCCGGTACAAACTGCCCATCAGCGCGTATTGTGCCAAGTGTTCCGGTTTAGCATCCATATTCGCACCGAGGTCTAGCGCAAGCACACCTACATCATCCATCGTGGGAATCATGGGGGCAAGTGCAGGACGTTCAATTCCGTCCATCCGGCCTACAACAAGCAAACCAGCCGTCATTAACGCCCCTGTATTCCCTGCCGAGATCATGGCGTCGGCTTCCTTCTCTTTGACCATACGTCCGGCTACAACCATGGAAGAATCCTTTTTGCGCCTTACTGCCTTTACCGGCTCATCATCTGAACCAATCACTTCTGAAGCGTGCCGAACGCTCAAATTGGCCGGTCTTGCTCCTGACTGACTTAAAAGAGGTTCAATCTTGGTTTCATCGCCAACCAGGACGATCTGTGTATCCGCCCATTCCGTAGCTGCGGCAATAGCCCCTTCTACGGTTGACGCAGGAGCATGATCTCCTCCCATGGCATCAATGACGATTCTCATTCCATATGACCTCCTTCTTTGCTGTCTTCTCCACCTGAATGATAGATCACAAAATTACCTTGGAACACCATTTCTTCACCAACATAGGTGAACACTTCAACTTTGGCTTTCCCCTTCTGACCGGGAATTGATTTCACATAAGCTTTGGCAATACACTTTTCTCCCAAACGAACAGAACGAACAAAACGTATATCTGCCGAAGCAGTTAACGCAATCTCATCATTAATGACAGCGACAGCAAGTGAATTCGCTTGTGCAAAGACATAGTGCCCACGGGCAATACCTGTTCTTGAAAAAACATGTTCCTCTTTGATCTCAAATAAGGATATCCCGCTCTTGTCCAGCTGTAAATCCACAATGTCACCGATAATCTCATGCAGGGGCAGTGATCGCACCTGATCATACGAGCGCTCCGCCATCAGTTTCATCCGTTCCCGAAGCTCCGGTATGCCAAGTTCCAGCCTGTCAAGACGGATCGTCTGGATACTTACCTTCAATTGACGTGTAAGCTCCTGATCGGTCACAAACGGATTCTCGTCTATCATTTTGGTTAACTGCTGTTGCCTCTGTCTCTTCGGTAAACGCTCGATGCCTGACACCCCCCGCTGTATCGTTTCCAGAACCTGCCTTTAGGTCAAGTTCGTTCTTTCAAACCTTACTTCATTATATGCTGTAGCCCTGCTTATTCAGGGAGCTTCTAAATAAAAGTGTATGATGATCTGTATGTAACGTCAAATCTTAGAACCTGGTACTAAACTATAGTATATCTCATCCTGTGTCAAAAAGAAAGGCTAGTATAACAAATTCACATCACTTCATCAAAGTGCTGATGAACATGTGTAACAAGCATACATACCCGCTTGAACAAGCTTATGCGTTCGCTTTTCTTTACACAAAAAAGCAACACCTCATCGAAATGAAGTGTTGCTTGATGTGTAGCTATTATTGAGAGATGATCTCTCTTGCTTTGTACGTTCCGCACACTTTGCACACGTGGTGAGCAAGCTTCAATTCGCCGCATTGTTCACATTTCACCATGCCCGGTACAGCCAATTTAAAGTGAGTGCGACGTTTGTCGCGACGCGTCTTGGACGTTCTCCGTTGAGGTACTGCCATTATTCCCACCTCCTTATCAAAATCAACCTTTGCAGGTAGTTGTTACGTTCGATTTTCAATCATGCTCATTTAAAAAAATCCTTGAGTCCTGCAAGCCGCGGATCAATAACCTGGTTATCGCAACCGCAGTCACCTTCGTTCAGCTCATGGCCACACTTGGGACAAAGTCCTTTGCATGTCTCGCTACAGAGCGGTACAAACGGAAGATCCAGCAGAAAAGCTTCCTCGGCATAACCTTTCAGATCAACGCTATCCTCATCCACATAGAGAGTATCGTCATCTTCAGATAATTCCTCTGGTTGTTTTCCCTGCTTGAATTGCTCATGAAAATCAATATGAAAATGTTCACTAAGCGGCTTGAGACAACGGGAGCATAACATGTCCACCCCTACTGTCAGTTTGCCATGAACATCCACAACGTTCTCCTCTCTGATCTCTGCAGACAAATCTGCAGTCAGCGGAGTAACGGCTGTGATATCTTGTCGGTTAGAAACCAGATGTTTGATATCCCACTGTTCGTTAAAGCGCAGGGGGCGATCACTGGTTGCCACTTTGCGAAATGGCATTATCATGTTCTATCACTCCAAACGAAACCAATTTCATAAATAGTTGTCTAACGAATGGCGGCAGTATACAGTTCAAGACGATCCTAATATGTGCGTTCATTCCTGACTGTATGTATGCTGTCTGTCACTCACAAAAGATTTATGAAACTGACTTAACAAACAAAAATCATTATACCGATTTTCCAAGAGGTTTGTCAACACTTTTAACTTTACACCCCTTTTGGAAAATGATCACTCCGATTCAACCGTCACATCTGATCTATTATAGACCTACTCCATCATAACTACAAGTCATCTATAGGATCTATACTTACGATTCTATCCCTTACTTATATCTGATGCTCTCCACTCCTTACATCGGTCACCAATCGTTAACGAATGGTGTGATCTATGTCACACAGGTCGCTAGACCTGATGCCTATACTTGTCGTAGATTCAATCACAAAGTAACTTTCACAATTATTTTTATAACAATCTATTATTGATATTCAAAGAAACTCGGGAGGGAAATTACATGTTAAGCCAACAAACGATTGACGTAATCAAATCTACTGTACCCGTACTTGAAGTTCATGGAGAAGCTATTACACGCCATTTCTATCAAACGATGTTTACGGCTCACCCGGAGCTATTAAACATTTTCAATCACGCAAATCAAAAACAAGGCCGTCAGCAAGCCGCACTCGCCAACATGGTTTACACCGCGGCAATGCACATCGATAACCTCGCGGCTATTTTGCCAGCCGTTCGTCAGGTTGCTCACAAACACCGCAGCCTCGGCATTGTACCTGAACAGTACGCTATCGTTGGCACTTATCTGCTTCAAGCCATCAAAGATGTACTCGGTGATGCTGCAACCGATGAAATTTTAGCCGCTTGGGGCGATGCTTATCAAGTGATTGCAGATGCCTTTATAGGCATTGAGCAGGATATGTATAGCGAAGCCGCAAATCAAACGGGTGGATGGGACGGTTTTAGAACCTTCAAAGTTGCGAAAAAAGTACAAGAAAGCGAACTCATCACTTCGTTTTATTTGATACCGGAGAATGGCAAGTCTATCTCTTCATACAAGGCAGGACAATATATCAGCATTAAAATCCAGCCTGCCGGACAGGAATTCACTCAGATTCGTCAGTATACCCTTTCCGACGCACCTGGCAAACCCTATTATCGTATATCCGTGAAACGTGAATCGGGTGGAACGGATCGCCCTGACGGAGTAATTTCCAATTATCTTCACAATCATATTACAGAGGGGAGCCTGGTCGAACTCTCCGCTCCTGCGGGTGATTTAATATTGAATATGGAAGATCCGCGTCCTGTTGTGCTGTTAAGCGGAGGTGTAGGGATAACCCCTATGGTCAGCATGCTGAATACAATGTTGGAGTCGGATAATCAGCGTTCCATTACCTTTTTACATGCTAGCCCGAACGGATTATCGCACGCGTTCCGCGATCACGTAAGTCAACTGGCTCAGGAGCATGTTAATCTCAACGCACACTATTGTTACACTTCGCCTGCTGATTCCGATCTGGAAAATGAGCTGGCTTATAAACAGGGATACATGGATGCGGCATGGCTTCGTCAAGTCATTCAAGAACCGGATGCGAACTATTATCTGTGCGGCTCTGTCACGTTTATGCGTTCGGTATATGCAGAACTTCTGTCCATTGGTGTTGCAGAAGATCGTATCCATTATGAATTTTTCGGGCCAAAAGCCAGTCTTGCTCCTGCTACGGAGAATGTGTGAGCATAAAATACAGTCGGAGAGCGTATAGAATTCATCTGGAAGGTACAAAAATAGATTCAGGGAAAGTGGCGCTTACTTCTTAGGTAGCTTCTTATGAAAGATTTTCTTAAAGATAATCAGGGCTATACTTCAGGTACAGGCAGCATCTGCGGATGCTGGTTCTGTGCCTTTTTTCATCATTTGCTCTAATGCCAGCTCTACTCTATGATGAAAGAGGTAAAATGCACTTTGCAGGTGAACAGACTAATTTATGCTATCCCTTATTGTAAAAATGTCATGACCCGCGTGATTAACGACCCAATGGGAGATTTCAACGCGGCAGGAAGGAGTAACGCTCATGAAAGCTGTAGGCGTTATTGTGGAATATAACCCGTTGCATAACGGACATGTGCATCATCTGAATGAATCGCGGCGGCTTAGCGGAGCAGACGCCGTTGTTGCCGTGATGAGCGGCCCTTTTCTCCAGCGTGGCGAACCCGCCATCGTTGGTAAAAGGGCACGCACCGAGATGGCGCTCCATGCTGGCGCCGATCTCGTGCTTGAACTGCCGGTTGCCTATGCGGTTCAACCGGCGGAGTGGTTTGCCTTTGGTGCGGTATCCTTGCTGCACCGCACCGGAGTTGTGGACTCGCTCTGCTTTGGCAGCGAGTCCGGCGACATCGACAGCCTGCAGCGCATTGCGCGCGTGCTGGCTGTTGAGCCCGCAGGGCTGCGCGAGGATATCGCGCGCCGCCTGCGGGAGGGCGCCAGCTACCCCGCCGCGTACGCAGGCGCGGCGGCAGCGCTGGCGCCCGGCGGCGTCGATGCTCACGACGCCGCGGCACTGCTGGAGCAGCCCAACAATTCGCTTGGGCTGCACTACCTCATCGCGCTGCAACGGCTTGGCAGCGCGATCCAGCCCTTGACGACGGCACGTACCGGTGCCGCCTATCATCAGGCGACGCCCGGACCGGGGGCGATCGCCAGTGCCACAGCTGTCCGCCGCCTGCTGCTGGCGGACGGGCCTAAAGCCGCCGCACCATATGTGCCGGCGGCAACCCTTGCCATTCTGCATCGCGAATGGCAAGAAGGACGCGCTCCCATGCACTGGGAGCGCTTTGCCCAGCCGCTGCTGCACATCGCGGCCACCCGCCGTGCCTCCGAGCTGGAACGTATCGCCGAAGTCACGGAAGGACTGGAGCATCGGCTCATACGTGCACTCGCCCAGCTCCCCGAGCCTTCAGTCGAAACTCTCCTGAATGCGCTCAAAACCCGGCGTTACACGCGCACCAAACTGCAGCGCATGCTCGCCCACCTGCTCCTGAACCACACAAAAGAAGAGTGTTCACCAGAGCGATTAGCCACCGGACCCGGATATCTGCGTATCCTCGGCTTTACTTCAACAGGCCAGAGTCTGCTCAAACAGATGAAAAAAACAGCCACCCTGCCTGTTGTAATGAAACCCTCAACGTTTGAACATGCTCAACTGGAATTGGATATCCAGGCGCAAGCCGCCTATGCTCTTGCCCATGACCAACAGGATTCGCGCAACATATCACGCATAATGTATAGCGACTACTACGAATCACCCGTGAGAATCTGACTCATCTCGCCCTACAAACTATAGAACCAGCAAAAAATCCCCTGTGTCCAGCCTTTGGCTGTCATCACAAGGGATTTTTTCATTTCGTTTTTTTAAAAGCAACGTCTTACACATGTATCCTACCAATGCATAACACTTATCGTATTATTCAACCTGACCTGAACACTTAATTTACATCCCTTTTTCTCATTGCTTTCTCGCTCTTTTTTATGAATCTCCTATAACTGTTTTTCCGAGCAATACCTTCTTATTTTAAAAGAGGTCACTGCCCAAGCTCTTCTAAGTCCAATCTTCTAGTAAGATACTCTTATTTCACTTAAGACTTCACAGACAGAGTTTTCAAGAAGGCTAACGCATCATCGAGTGTGCTTACGGGCACAAGCTTCATTGGAGTGTTGATTTCTTTTGCTTTGGCCTCAGCTTCTTTGTAGTTGTCTTTAGGTACAAAGAAGATTTCTGCCTTTTTACGGTCGGCAGCGACAATTTTATGTTGCACACCGCCAATGGCTCCTACAACACCATCTTTCGTAATCGTACCTGTACCAGCAATCCGATGTCCCTTGGTCAGATCACCAGGAGTCAACTGATTATAAATCTCCAACGTGAACATTAACCCGGCAGAAGGACCTCCCACTTGCGTGCTTGAAAATGTGATTTGTTTGTTTGGGTCTTCCGGCTTCACCTTCTGCACCGCACCAATCATCACCCCAAGTCCAGTACGCATCTTGCCTGTCTTGCTGTCTTTCACCTCAACCAGCGTGATATCCCGGCTAATCGTTTCACCGCCGCGCTCCAATTGCATCTCCACCGTATCCCCGGCTTTTTTTCCTTCCAGCTGTTTGGCAAGCACTGTATTATCCGGTGTAGCTGTACCGTTCACACCCAGAATAATGTCTCCGGGTTCAATATCTCCATCCGGTTTGGGATTTTCCGAAAGACCAAACACAAAGATGTTTTCAGGCACAATGGAGTATGCAATACCCGCTTTCTCATAGGCCGCTTCCATGGCAGAGGATTGCGAATCACTCATGAACCAGACCTGTTCAGCGGAGTATTCCGCCTCGCTTTTGCCACGCAGACGATCTTCTTTTTTATCCACCTGTGCATTTTTATCAAAATACGAAGTGCCTAGCAAAAATAAATTGGCATACGTTGCCGACACGGTGGTCATCATGAATACGCCTTTTTCATCTTTGTCACCGTCCTTCACGGTAACCATGGGTTTAACTTCATCCGCACTGCCAGGTTTATAAATAATATACGGCGTTGGCATGTACACCGTAAGATAGACAATAAGAGCCACCGCGATCACGTAGATCGAAGCTCTGAAACCACCTGTTTTCCGGAACCGATTCATCTCATGAGCCTCCGTTCTTTATCTCTATACAAGCTGAACCCACTCCACAAGAGTTGCTTTGTGTAATTCATTTAGCTCATCTTATTCCATATGATTACAATCCAAGTCTAACACCTTGTTGTTCCTGCATACAATGGTACAGGCCGGATAGGCCGCAGGATGATTCGCCGTCTATCCGGTCAAGGCCGAACCGTTTACGAACGTGATTCGGCCGTCCACTATAATCCCAATGCCCAAGGGGCGTTAATTGATATGAGGTGAAACGATGACCGTATCCAGTGAGGTTCGAAGTCCGGGTTTGGTACGAACCGTATTCCTGAGCACCAGTGCATTCATGCTGGTTGTTGCAATAGTTGCATCTCCGAAAGAAGCGTTCGACGCATCCATTCAAGGACTCGACATCTGGTGGAAAATTGTCTTTCCTGCCCTGTTGCCGTTCCTGATGTTATCCCAAATGCTGACCGCGTTTGGCTTTACCCACGCCCTGGGAGTTCTGCTAGAGCCCCTAATGAGGCGTTTGTTCAAGCTACCCGGCCATACCGGCTTCGCTCTCGCTGTGGGCATGTGTGGAGGTTTTCCAACCGCCGTAGATGCCGTATCTCGATTACTCAAGGATCAACAAATGACCGCCAGACAGGCGGTTATTATTACGGCAGCAGCTCATTTTGCCAACCCTATGATGATTCTGCTTGTTGTTGGAGGTGCTTTTCTTCATAATCCTGCCGCTGGATATTTTCTCCTCATTTCACACTGGATCAGTGGCTGGATTGCAGCCGCCGTTGCCATTCGTTTTATACCTGCATCCCGCAAAAAAAAACTTGTACCAGACTCTATGTCACCTAATACAGATGTCCATTCTCTCTCCCCAGCCCAAGATCACACAGAGACAGAAAAGAAACAATTGCCTCCCTTAGCTCCAGATTCTCAGAAACTCCGCATCGGTTCGCGCATGTTGCGAGCCGCTAGAGAAGCACATAGCCGGGACGCACGAGGGTTTGGAAAATTACTGGGGGACACCGTATCTCAGGCCGTACAAATTCTATTATTAACTGGAGGATACATCATCGTTTTTGCTGTATTTATCCGGTTACTCTCACTCTATCTGACTCCCGGTATTTCAGCTGCAGTTTGGCCTTCTGTGCTGGAGCTTCACCTGGGGACATACCACATTAGCAAAACAGCAATAGCACCCGCCCTACTGATGGCATTCCTGGCAGGTGCGCTTGGCTGGGGAGGCGTATGCTCGCATCTACAAGTCTCATCGATGCTAAGAACAGCCATCCCCGGACTGCAATCCATGCTCTTTTTCATTATCGTTCGATTAGGACATGGGTTAACCGCCTTTAGCCTTACCCTCTGGTTGTGGGAACCATTCAGCCGTTATAGCACAGAAGTATCGACCACGTGGCAGACCACTGCAGTAGAGCGCTCAAACTCTTTATTCTATTGGCCGTTTCTGCAATTTCCAGACACCACAAGTACATGGCAACTCATCTGGAACAGCTTCCCTGTAGCAGCCCTAAGTCTCGCTTTACTTCTTGGGGTAATGATTAGTCTCTCGGGCCTTACCTTATGGATTAACCGCCTTTTTTCTCGCTGATCTTCTGACGAAGTGCAGCTTCAACTTCAGGCGATACCAGATCCGTTACATCCCCATGATAGTGGGCGATTTCTTTAACGATACTGGAACTGAGGTAGGAGTATTTCGGGTTGGTCATCATAAAAATCGTTTCTGCATCCGGGTTCAACTTGCTGTTGGTTGACGCGAGTTGCAACTCATACTCGAAATCGGTTACGGAGCGGATGCCGCGAACGATAACCTGCGCTTCCTTTTGCCGTACATAATTAGCGGTCAGATCACGGAAGCTATCCACTTCCACATTCGGCAGGTGGCTGGTTACAGTAAGAATTAACTCTTTGCGTTCCTCTACCGTGAACAGCGGATTTTTACTCATATTGTTCAACACAGCGACGATGACACGGTCGAACTGTTTCGACGCTCTCGCAATAATGTCAAGATGCCCCATCGTTACGGGATCAAAACTACCTGGATATACGGCAATGCGTTCCTGCCGCTGAATCATTTCAGTCATGAGGAGCCTCCTCTTCTGTGATGCGGTTTTCTTGCTCATCTTCTGCTGCATCAGCTACATATTCGTATATGGATACCGCAGTCTCACCGTACACTGCTTTGCGCGTTTGTTCAAACGGGCCAAATTGCTCCGGGTATTCATGTTTGGATTCATACTCAAGCACCATGGTTGCGCCCTCTTCAAGCAGTTCCAGTTCGTGCATCGTCAACATTAACTCGTGTCCGTTCTTCATGCGATAGGGCGGATCGAGAAACACCAGATCAAAGGTTGTGTTACGTTTAGCCAGCGCTTTGAGCGCACGACCTGCATCATTCCGATATACAGCCGCCTGACCCTCCAGCTTCGTTGCCTTCAGATTTTCGCGGATCACTTCAATACTTTTCGGTTCCAGATCAACAAAAACAGCCTTGTCCATGCCGCGGCTCAGCGCCTCAATTCCGAGACCTCCACTGCCTGCAAACAGATCCAATGCTGCTCCGCCCTCAAAATAAGGACCAATCATACTAAACAACGCTTCCTTCACTTTATCAGTGGTCGGTCGCGTACCTGTGCCGGGAACAGCCTTCAGCGGCCTGCCCTTTGCACTTCCAGATACCACTCTCACGAATACGTCACCTTTTCTCTCTATGTACATATATTTATTCTTTAACCTATCCTAACACACTCCAGTTCCGTTTGAAAAACACTGCTTCTGCCTATACAAAAAATTGTTGACGGATTGTTGACAGATATGTATAAAAAGGAAACCCTTGGGCCATTCTATAATTATCGACATCACAAGTGTCGTAGACAACCGCGGAGAAGACTTACGTTTCCCCATAAGCTCTTCGTCCGGTTTCTCCTCTCCCATGAAAAAGAAGCTCTCGAAAGAGGGCTTCTTTTTGTTGAGCAATTTATCGAGAGAAAAATTGGGTTAATGTGAAAAGTACAGACCATAAAATGATCCCAACAAAGATAAAAAACAGGAAAACTTTAAAAGCATCGAAAACAGAATGAATCGTAAACCAGCCACTTAACAGCAGGATCGGATAAATGGTCACAAGCATTACAGTAAAATGGATACCGCTTTTTTTCGCCAAAGTCCAATGTTCTATGTTATAAATAACAGTTGCAGCACCGACAAAAAGAGCAATCAGACTTGCAACAAATGTGCCTTTAGCGTCAGCATATTTTCCTTGAGAATAAAGGATCAGAGCGATACCGTTCATAATCACGAAGGGTATTCCACCTCTTAATAGTGCATTCATCACCAAGATTTCCAACCTTCTTTCTCAAAAGAACTAGATAATAATCCATTTTGGATAAATTGCTGGCCATTTTCCATCTTTCTTCTTTATACGGTAATCATTCCTTACAATGATTTAATGTCCTCTTCAATTTTACGAACCGGAATCCATACTTCAGTGATGAAATCCTTCTCCCGTTCATCCACCCAGTAATATTTTTCTATACAGGGTCCTTCCACTTGTTCAAAATTCGTTGACGGGAACCACTCGGTGTAGATCCGTTTCCAAATATCCTGAATGCTTACATCAATTTCGACATCATCTGGCATCGTCCCTCGGCTGTCAAAAACAGCATAAGTTTGATCAGGTATAGGAAGGACAGTAAATTCATCCGGTACCTGAATGCCCTCTGGCACTTCTGCTCCCATCAAATACCGCCTCGAACCATTCTCAGCAAAATCATAATGATACCCATATAACAATGATCCATCCGGTTTCTCTAACAACTTGAGTATCTGACCATGGGTCCCATCTTTCCAAATGCCCTCCACAAATACGGGTATCTCTTTATACGCATCTTCATGGATAGTAACGCTTTTCCCAAATACAATAGAGCCTTTTTCCTCGACAAATCGATAATTCATCTCTGATTCCCCTCTAACCTGAATTTGAAAGGAGATTCGAGGAAATGCTTTAAGTTTCACATTCATTTTCTTCGCCTCAAGAGGTGTTACCCCATGCATCCTTTGGAACGCTTTTGTAAAAGCTGCTGGACTTTCATAACCATACTTAAGTGCAACATCAATAACTTTACAGTTTGTTCCTGCTAACTCCTGAGCCGCAAGTGTGAGACGTCTGTTTCTTACGTACTGGGTAACCGTTACGCCGGTTACTGCATGAAACATTCGCTGAAAGTGATACTTCGAACTCATGCCTGCCCTAGCAATATCTTCAATCTCAATTGGCAAATGAAGATGTCGTTCCACATAATCAATCGATTGGTGAAGCAGTTTAAATATTTCCAGGATCTCTCATCTCCTTTCTTTTACAGTGTAAAAGAACCCTCTGGAATCTTCTTGCTCAGAAATGCTCTGATTTGTCTATTATTAAAAGAACCGACTAATCAGTCGGCCAGATACTGCTATTTTGACACTTAACTTATTTCTTATAGGTTACTCTAAGAATGATTGAACTCACCCGTTTCTACTCATACTTCTCCTGCATCTCATTCAACTCTGCTTCCTCTTCCGTCTGCAACCATCCAATTTCTTTAAGCCACGCACCCATATCTGCAATAAATGCATCCCTATCCAGATGATCTATCTTATACTTCTTCATCTTGTCGCTCACAAACGTATAAAACGCATGGCTTAATGCATATCTCTGTTTACTTTTGCTCCAGGTCTTATAACGGTCTTCACTAACCGTCATATCGAAATAGATTACCTTTTCTG
This sequence comes from Paenibacillus polysaccharolyticus, assembly GCF_900102085.1. Classification (GTDB taxonomy): domain Bacteria; phylum Bacillota; class Bacilli; order Paenibacillales; family Paenibacillaceae; genus Paenibacillus; species Paenibacillus polysaccharolyticus. The sequence goes on from NZ_FMVM01000017.1 coordinate 138,487, forward strand.
CCTTCACATGTCTGACGTTTGATTTGCGCCCATATTCATCGGGAAGGCAGCGGAACACAAAGTACAGTTCAATATCACACGAAGCATATTTTTCAGTGGCTTTGTCGAAAACAGGCTGCAATTCATCAGATAGGTCAACAACTTGTGTCAGCCCTGACGTATCGCTTGTTTTGTCCAGAATCAAAGTACAACCTCCTTGTCCCGACAACTCAAGTACATTCCTGTTTAACACGTTCTCTTGCTTTTCGATTCGAGATTCGCATATTCATTAACGTTATAAAAAGTAGGACAGACGGCAAGAACATAGAAGATGATCCTGATCTGATCGCGTAGAAAGCAAAAAAAGTCAGTGCAAGCCAAGTTATGATTTCAATTATCTCCAACTTCGTTAACGTCACTTTAAAAGTCTTTTTTGATATTAAACGAATCAGGAGGTAAGCAATTAAACTATAGAAAGCAACCATACCCAGCAAGGAAAGAGCAACGATTAACATCATCATTCTGAATCACTCAATTCTCATACTTTTCCTTAATTTTACTACAGAAGTAGAATTATGTCTCCTGATCTATCTACGTACTATGGATCACCAGAGTACCTGTCACTTCACTTCTCTTCACTTCTCCTCGGTCACAATCGTAGCATTGTAGATCACAACCCGTTTCCCGTTCAGGTCAAACAGTACTTTGTTGCCATACTCCGTATCCTGTACGTCAATCTTGCCTTCGTAAGTCTGAATCAGCTCACCCGAATTACTATATACCTTAACTACACGTTCCAAACCGCCAGCATTATTTGATCTCATCGTTTTGAGTGCACGTTCACCTGAAGCCGTATTAAAATACCATATAAATGATCCAACAATGATGCCCAGAACGGCGATCACTGTCACCCATACCCCTGTTTTTGCTTTTCTGCTCATCCTGTCCCCTCCTCAGTATCTTTGTGCAGTACTCTACGAGAATGAAGCGAGAACGGTTTCAATAAGGGAAAGCAAAAAAACAGAGGCCCCCATCCAAGGGAACCTCTGCCTCTGATATAATCACGTTTCAATTGAAGTTACCACTGCATTGACACGGGTGGCAACATCACTTGTTGTTCTTACCGTATACTTCCCTTTTACAGTGAACGAATAACGAATTCAAAGCTCAGTTCACCATTGGAAGGAATTTGATATTCCGGATGTACCGGAGCGCCCCAGCTATCGTCACCGCCAACACCCATTTGTTTACCGGCTACCGTAACGACAGTGTAATGCACTGGTGGCAACTCATACACATGCTGCGCATTCTCCAGTTCAAACGCTGTATATGGTGACACATTCAATTCAACCGGTGCACCGGAAGCTTCGATTTTGAAACCACGTCCTGCATTGTCCGTCAACTTAGCCCAGCGTACCCCTGTACGGTTACCCGACTCTTGTGGTACAAGATATGGAGCCATCGTATCTGCAACCTTACTACCATGGATACCCAGACGAGCGCCAAATGCGCGATCCGAATAGTTTTCCTCTGGTCCCATTGCCAGCCATTCCACGTTCTCATAATCCGGAGACGTTCTGAACGACAGTGCGTGGATCGGCAAGTTTGGCAATCCTTCGGTACCTTTGTACGTGTTATGCACATGTACACTTCCATCAGCAAGCACAGTATAGATCACTTTCACCTCTACATCGGCCGAGATGTTCAATTTATAGGTGAACTCAATCCGGTACTGATCCGATTTTTGTTCATGTTTCCATTCTACAGAACGTGGCAACAGGCTGGCAGCATACCATGCACCAAGCTCGAAGCCCATTGCTGTACCCTTATCATTGTCTGTCGTTGCACGCCAGAACAGTGGTGCAGGTGGGATCGCAATCGTTTCACGACCGGAGAATTTCAGGGAAACGAGTGTTCCAAACTGCTTGGAGAACAACGCATGCGTTTGACCAACGCGAACGCCGATGTTTACGTCACCTTCAACCACCCGAATATCGCTCACAATGTTTTTATCCGTTACAACAGCCGCTTGGCTACCTTCTTGTGTGAAAATAAATTGGCCAAATGCTACTTCGTCACCTTTGTCAGCCCACAGCGTTGCTTCTTTCAGTACAAACGCCACGTTAACAGCATATTCGCCACCTTCAAGAGCCTTTGCATTCAAAGGAAGTTCTACCACAGTTTCACTTTCCGTAGCAACATTTACATCCAGTGTACCGCGCAATACTTCATTTCCTTCGCGCTCCAGGCTGTACACCAGTTCATACGCGGAAGTGTCTGCGAACAGGTTCTGGTTCACGATTTTAACACCGTCAAGGCTTGGGAACAGTTTAATGTTTTGATACAGGAATTTAACCTCCTGCATTTTAGCTGTCACTTTACGATCTGCGTGCACAATCCCGTTGCCACAGAACGAATAGTCTGATGGACGATCCCCGAAGTCCCCGCCGTAAGCCAGATACTCTTTACCGTAACGGTCTTTTTTGTAGATCGATTGATCGATGTAATCCCAGATGAATCCACCTTGATACATCGGGTACTTATCTTCAAGTTCTGTGTATTTATGCATACCGCCAATGGAGTTACCCATCGCATGCATATACTCACAGCTGATATATGGTTTGGTCGGGTTATCGTTCAGGAATTCCTCGATGTCAGCCGGTTTTGCATACATCCGGGATTCCATGTCACTTGTGTCATTGAAACGGCGGTCGTGGAACACACCTTCGTAATGAACCATACGTGTTGGATCTGCCGATTTGAAGTATTGTGATACTTTGTAGATCACTTCACCACCATGGGACTCGTTACCACAAGACCAGATCAGAATGGACGGATGGTTTTTGTCACGCTCTACCATCGAAATTGCACGATCCATAACAATATCATGCCATTCCGGCTTATCGCCAGGGATTACCCATGAAGGCTCAACAGCCCCAAGCTTTTGCCAGGAACCGTGTGTTTCCAGGTTCATCTCATCAATCACATAGAGTCCGTACTCATCGCAGAGCTCATACCACAAACTTTGGTTCGGATAATGTGATGTACGAACAGCATTCATATTGTTTTGTTTGATCGTACGCACGTCCCACAGCATGTCTTCCTTCGTTACAGCACGACCACGGCGCGGGTTGAACTCGTGACGGTTTACGCCTTTGAACACAATACGCTTGCCATTAATGTGCATCACTTTGTCGATCATTTCGAATTTACGGAAACCGACGGCTTGAGGAACAACTTCCACAAGGTTGCCTGCTGCATCATATACACGGATGTACAGACGATACAGATACGGAATCTCTGCACTCCAGAGGTTAACTTGGCCAATTTCTTCACGCAGTTGTACCAGCCCATTATCAACTACATTACCGCCAAAACTTTTGACTGTATTTCCGTTCTTGTCCAGAAGCTCGGCTTCGATCCGTGCACCTGTTGCCGCTTTTCCTTCCAGTTTCAGATCGAGCTCCAGTGTACCGTTTGTATATGAAGCATCCAAATCGGTACGAACATGAACATCACGGATATGTGCAGCCGGAACTGTGTACAGATATACATCTCTGAAGATACCGGAGAAACGCCAGAAGTCCTGATCCTCTAACCAGCTACCTGTGCTGCGTTGGTACACTTCAACCGCCAGTTTGTTCTCTCCATCTTGAAGGAACGGTGTCAGGTCAAAGTCAGAAGGTGTGAAGCTGTCTTCCCCGTACCCTACGAACTGTCCGTTCAGCCATACATAAAATGCGGATTCCACACCTTGGAACGAAATGTATACCGGATTCGCTTCCCAGCCTGCTGGCAGATGGAATGTGCGAATGTAACTACCCACCGCGTTTTTATCCTGCGGCAGAGCTGGCGGACGAAGTTCATTCAATCCATCCCATGGATATTGCGTGTTCACATATTGAATCTGTCCGTAACCTTGAAGTTGGATATGTCCCGGTACTTCAATATCATCCCAGCCTTCGCTGGAGTACTCGGATGTATAAAATAGTTCAGGACGGCAATCCGGACGGATTGAGTAGTTGAATTTCCATGTTCCATTCAGATCGTAACGAAGTGCCATCTCAGCGGAAGCCACAGCTTCTTCCATCGTTTGATAATAGCGGTGATCGGAATAAGCATGAAGACGGTTTACCTCAAATACACTTACGTCACCTAACCAGTTGATATCTGCCTTTGTTGCTTTCATCGGCTCTCTCTCCCTCTGTAGTACGAATTTCGTGATAAATTTGCATCTATACAAAAAAGATAGAGGTACGCCTGTACAGGCGTCCTCCCTTCTTTCCTGCATTCGTCCAGTTGGACGTGATATGCACTTATACTTATTTTACGGAACCAACCATACCTGCAACAAAGTGTTTTTGCATGATGAAGAACACCAGTGCAGTTGGAAGTGTTGCGATAACAACTGCTGTCATAATAACGCCGTAATCTGGAGCATAACCTGCGCCCAAGTTGGAGATCAGGAGCGGAATGGTTTGCTGATCTGGCGTTTGCAATACGATGAGTGGCCATAGATAGTTGTTCCAGCTGCTCATGAATGTAATGATCGCTGCTGCTGCGTATGTTGTTTTCATCGTAGGCATGTAGATTTTCAAGAAAATACCCAGCTCGCTCAGACCGTCAATCCGACCTGCTTCCAGCAAATCTTTCGGGAACATTTTGGTGTTCTGACGGAAGAAGAAGATCAGGAACGCTGTTGTGATGGTCGGGATAATAACCGAAGCCATCGTGTTAATACCGATTGCCGGTGCTGCACTCGAAATGGTTGCAAACATCCGATAGAGCGGAATCATAATCGCTGCAAACGGGATCATCATCGACATGAGCAGGATGTTAAACACGATATCGCGGGATTTTGTCCGAAATACTTCAAACCCGTAACCCGCCATGGAACCAATCAAGAGAGCAAGAATGGTTGACACGATGGAGATAATCGCTGAGTTGCTCAGTGCCTGAATCAGATTCGTAGTGTCGAGCAATTTGTTGATGTTTTCAATCAAAGCGGAGCCCGGCAGCAACGTGCCTCTAGTTACGTCTACTGATTTGTTTGTAGCGCTGACGATCATCCAGAAAAATGGGAAGATGGAAATAAAAGCGACGAGGGACAGGAAAACATATGTGAAAATGCGTTTTGCTTTTGAATTAGCCATTTTTATTATCACCTGCCACTTTGAACTGGATGATGGACAAAATAATGATCAGAATTACGATGGAATACGAAACGGTTGCTGCATAACCGAAGTCCGGTGAATATTTGAACGAAAGGTTGTAGATGTATTGTGAGATCGACATGGTCGCGTTACCTGGACCACCTTTGGTAATATTCATAATTTCATCAAAGATTTGCAATGTACCAATCGTTGATGTAATGGACGTAAAGAGAATGATCGGTTTGAGCAATGGTACAGTAATCTTGAAAAATTGAGTGAAAGCATTGGCTCCGTCAATCTTCGCTGCTTCATAGATCGATTGATCGATGTTTTGCAAGGATGACAGATAGAAAATCATGTTATATCCGGTCCAACGCCAAGTAACGGCGATTATGATCGTAATTTTAGCCCAGAACGGGTCGGTAATCCATTGAATTGGTGTGCCGATAATGTGTAAACCCAGCAAAGCTTGGTTCACCATACCATCCGGTGCAAACAAATATTTGAATACAACCGAGTAAGCAACAAGTGAAGTTACACAAGGCAAGAAAATTGCAGTACGGAAAAAACTCCGGAAACGCAGTGTGCTGTCATTCAGCAATACGGAAATGAACAAACCGAGAATGATCATTAAAGGTACTTGAATGATTAAGTAAATGAACGTGTTTGATAATGCCGTACGGAACGTGGTATCAACGAGCAATCTTTTGTAGTTCGCTAGGCCCGAAAACTCAAGGTTGGCACCTTTGCCTGACTTGAATGATAAGAGCAGCGCTTGAATCATCGGATAGAAGTAGAATGCTACAATTCCGACAACAGCCAGCAAAACAAAAGCCCATCCAGTCAAATTATTTTTCTTTTGGAGACTGTCTCCTGTATTTATGGCTTTCACAGTATGGCTCCTCTCTCTCCATGCAACATGGTCAGAACCTACAGAGCCTCTCGCCATGTCCAGCTCGACTTGCGCCAGACAAGGGAGACGGCTCCGTTGTTTCCTAGGTTCTATAAGTTACCTTGGGATATTAGTTTAATTGTGCCTCAGCTTGTTTTTGTGCATCATTCAGAACGTCATCGATTGATTTACCGTTCAGGTATGCTTGCATTTCAACAACCAAGATATCTTCGATTGCATAAGTGTTGCTACCATAGTTTACTTTTGGAATTTCTTTTGTCCAGTTAGCGAAATCAGCGAAGATTTTTTGACCGCTGAAGAACTCGTCTGGTTTGTTGTATGCTTCACCATCAACAGCCGGCGTGTACGTACCGATTGCACCGATTTTAGTCAACAATTCTTGATACAACTCTTTGTCGGAACCGAAAGTTTTAGCCATAAAATCAGCCGCTTGATCTGCACCAGGAACATCATTCATGATGTACCAAGAGCTACCACCCAAGTTGGATGCGTGTACAGAGTTTGCTTGACCAGCCATTTTCGGCATTGGAGCTACAGCCCATTTACCGGATTGGGAAGCTTCTTGACGAACGGATGGTGAGAACCAGTTACCTGTAGGAATTGTTGCTACAGCACCGTTATTGGCGTTGGCAACGAATTGGCTCCAGTCGGAATGCAATTTAACAATGTTAGCATCCATCATTTTTTTGTATGTTTCGAACGCTTCTTTCAATGCAGGGTTGTTGTTCAGATCAGGTGTTTTACCATCTTCAGCTGTGTACCATTTACCTGCAGTTTGGATCATCATACGGATGATACCCAGGTCGTTCGGGTCAAGAGACAGAAGCTCTTTACCTGTTTTTGCTTTTACAGCTTCACCGATTTTGATGTAATCATCCCACGTGATATCTTGCAGGTCAGCAGCTTTGTAGCCTGCTTCTTCAAGCAAGTCTGTTCTGTAGTACAAACCAGCTACGCCGGAGTCAAACGGAATACCGTATTGTTTACCTTCGTAAGAAGTTGGTCCAATTTTATACTCTGCAAAATCGGATGCTTTAATTGTTGAAGACAAATCTTTGAACGCATCTGGATAAGCGCTCAGGAAGCTTTGTGCACGATAGTCTTCAATCAGAACTACGTTTGGCAGACCGCTGCTTGTTCCGGAGTTCAATCCAGTGTTCAGCTTCTGAATGATCGCATCTTGAGCATTTTCAATGATGTTGATTTTAAGATCAGGGTTTTCTTTTTGATAAATGGCTTTAGCTTGCTCCAGAGCAGCAACGTTAAATGCTTTATCCCAAGCCCAGATCGTAATTTCTTTTGCTTTCTCGCCGCCACCACCGCTAGCAGCTTCTTTACCTCCACCGCCGGATGAACATGCGGACAACAGCAATACGGTTACGAGCATCAATACCCACATTTTTTTCAAAACATTCAACTCCCCTTCGACCTCTTTGTTTGTAAATTTGTTTGCGTTTTCTGAAAGCGGTTGCTTCCGATGTATTCATCTTATCATTCCCATTTCTCCATTCGTTAGTAAAAATTTTGTGCAGATTTGTCTTCTTATTGCCACAATGAAAACCTTTACAGAAAACGGTTGCACTTAATTTGGTTTTTTGTACTTTCTTTTGATTTTGTACTATTTTGAGCTGAAAATTTTACAAATATGCAGTGAGTCCGTGATTTTGCATATGAAAAACCCCTCATCTCCGGGGATCAGAAATGAAGGGTTGTTGTATTTTGAGACTTTTTGTTATCTTTTTCAACTCGTAATCAACGGCAACGTTACAGTGACTCTTGTCCCCTCGCCAACGTTGCTCATAATCGTCACACCATAAGGTGAGCCGTACAACAACTCAATTCGATCATGCACGTTTCGAATACCTATGCCACTGAACAGTTGACGATTATTTTTCGGATTGGGTAGTGCTCCTTCTACATTAAGTCCTGCAATACCATCTCCATTATCCATGATCTCACACACTAATGATTCTCCCGCGCGGGAAACCATCACATGAATCGTGCCCGTTTCTTTTTTGATAAACCCATGGAAGAAGGCATTTTCGATAAAAGGCTGAATCACCAGCTTGGGAACCTGATAGTGTGTGCAGTCCGGAGCTACGTAAAAGGCCGCTTTGATCCGTCCTCCATAACGTACATGGTTGATGAAGACATAATTTTTCAGGTTCTCGACCTCTTGCTCTACCGTCACCGTTTCCCTCACATCACTGATCGTATTTTGCAATAAACCAATCAGTGCATTAATCGTCTCGGCGGCCCGATCTTTATTGCCTTGTTGTACCAGAACTTTGACAGAAGCCAGGGTGTTATACAGGAAATGGGGATTAATCTGGCTCTGAAGCGCCGCAAGCTCAGCATTACGTTGTTCCCGTTGCGTCTGTACAAGCTGATCCACGTAATCATGCAATTCATCTAGCATGTAATTGTACGCATGACCTAACTGCCTGCTCTCATAACTGCCGCTGATCGGGATATAGTTATCCAGATCACTCTTCGTAATGTTGGACATCTGTTTGACCAGTCTGCGTAGCGACTTCGTCATCTGACTCGTAATCAGGAACACCAGCAACAGAGCCGCAAACACAATCGCAGCACAGATCAATGCGACCGTCTTCATATCAATGAGCTGTCCCATCGCAGATTCCTTATCCACGATGTTTACCATATACAAACGGTAAAATGGTAAATATTCAGATAATATGATGCTATCCTGCCCCATGACTCGTGCATTGATGTTTTTGGGTGCCGTTTCATTTATGGTTTCGGCATATGATAACAGTTCAGATTGAGTCGTGCCAATCCAGTCTTCCCGGTTAGAGGATACGATCTCCCCTTTTTCATTCATAATGACGACATCATTGCCCCGGCTTGTAAAATTGGCGTAGAACTGACGGAATGACTCTTCCCTCATCGTGATATAAACCGTACCATAGATTTTGCTCCGCGTTCGATCCGTCAGCGCTTTTGTTGCAGAGATCATTCGCAATGTGCCCTCTTTGGTCTGGGCCTGGTAGTCATCGAAGATCAGACGACTCGGTGACTCAGTCGCTGCCTTTGTGATCTGATCCTGTTTTAATTCGTCGGCTGTTTTCTGGATGTATGAGGGATTGGTCGAAAAACTTCGTCCATTTACCCCCGCGATCGTAATACCCACTTCATAAAACTCAATGATGGACTGAACCCGCTTCATCGTTTCCCGCATACTATAGTACGATTTGGACATGGTAACCGAATCCCCATCCCCATCCGATAGAAACCCTCGAATAGCCCCACTTTGGGCCACATTGTTCGTCACCGCAGCGATGGAGTCGTTAAACGCATCAAAATTCGTTTTGATCTGGCTCAGCACCTTCGAATTCGTGATGCTGAACGTTTCAGTAAACAGATTGGTTGACATATGAATTGTTGTCCACAATATAAGCACTGACACCAGGACTATACTGACAACCATAACCAGAATTAGCTTGGGGAATAATCCGAGACGCGACAAGCCATTTTTCCACTTTTTCATGAAGTAATCTCATCCATTTCTATTTTAAGCCCAAAATTTACGCCGATAGCGACTTGGAGATAGTCCTGTGAATTTTTTGAACACTTTACAGAAGTAACTGTGATCTGAATACCCCACCATACTGCTAATTTCAGATATCGTGACATCATCCGATCGTAGCAATTCCTCCGCTTTCTCAATGCGAATCTTGTTCAGATATTCATTAAATCCTTCTTTTTTATGTGACGAGAAGTAACTGGATAGATACGACGGGTTAAAATGAAAATGTTTGGCCACTTCGGACAGCCCCAAGGGCTGGTCATAGTGCGCATGCATGTAATCCAGCAACATGGTCATATTCGGATCACTTCGTTTGCCTCCTGAACCGGAAACACATTCCTGAACCTCCGTCATGAATTGATCCAGAACCAGCATCACTTCGGTAAGCGTCGAGGCTCCATCCACATTTTTAAAATACGTATATTTACTCTCTTCAAGCCCCGCTGACTGCACATCCATATCTGCCAGGGTAATCGTGACATTGAAGATCAAGTTACCCAGAAATGATTTGATCTCGAACACATCAGCAATATAGTCTCTCCCAAGTGTCGCGGCATGTTCATGCAAATATTCTTTGGCTGTCTCCACCCGATTGCGTTTTACATGTTGCAAAAACATATTGACGTTGAATTGATACCCTGCAGGATGCATTGGCGGAAGCTCGCCATCAATCAGAATTGCACGATTCGTATAATAGAAGCAAAACTCCATTAATTTAAGCAAGCGCTCGCGATAGATGTCTCCCATCTTTTCAAAAGAAAGAAATCTCTCACTAAGCACCCACACCGGAGCATTCTGTCCTGCCCCTGCTTCCGCTGCCCATTCCCTGATCTGCTCAACCTTAGCTTCATCTTGCTCAGGTTTCATGTTCAGCAACATAACAGACAATCGGCTTTCTGCTGGTAAAATAGCACATTCAATCTCAGGCAAGCGTTTTCGAACCTCAGCTTCAATCTGATCCTGATTTTTCAAACTACTTTCAGTAATCTGAAATGCGAGCAAGCGAAAAGCGCCTAACGGGAAGTTTTCCCGAATAACAGGCATTTCGTTGTCTTCGTCCAGCGTGAATCCGGATAACATTTTCTCCATTAATTGACCAAGCCGCCAGCCATCATGGGATGGCTCGTATTGAAGCTCCGGTATTTTGCCGGCCGTACGTCTTAACACTTCCAGAAGTTCATTCGTATCCAGCTTGGGCTTCAATATGTAATCTGCCGCTCCATGCTGCAATGTAGATCGAACATATTCGAATTCACTGAAACTGCTCAGCACAATGACCTCAATATGCGGATAACCCGCTTTGAGTGTACGAACAAAAGTTTCACCGTCCATAACAGGCATCACGATGTCGGTAATGACGATATCCGGTTTTAACAACTCCACCTGTTGCAGACCTTCTTCGCCATTGGATGCTTCCCCTACAATATTAAATCCTTCTGCTTCCCAGTTCATGTGGTGCTTAATACCCTGTCTAACCAGAAATTCATCGTCAACAATCAGCACCTTGCACAACCGGTTCATGATCGCGACCCCCCTGTCTCTTCTATCACTCTATATCTATACCGTTTAACCCTCTATATGTTGGTTATTGAAGTTGTTCTTGTTAGCGGTTACATGAACATTATAATAATCGTACATATTGTTATATCTTAAATCCTATGTTTAAGCAATAGTAACTACTTATAGTTTACACTATATTTCGACAAAACAAGAAGTCCCAAAAACGCCACGACCTACTCAGGCATCTTGAGACCTCTTGTTCATTATTATTTTCTCAATTCAATCATGAACCGAATGTTACGGCTCCATTCCCCATTCAAGTTGACCCGCAACATATCCAGTTACTTTGGACCAGTCAGCATAAGAGGTATGCGTTCCTTCAAAGGAGTAATCATCCGTTTGAGTGTAATTGGTCCAATTGTCTTTGGAAAAGCGAGTCTGGATTTCCGTGCTCTGTCCTGCGTTTAACGTTCCCGCAGTTGCCTTGAATCCAACCTCTAACACATGATCCGCTCCTGGCAACGCAGGATTAATGGAACTGAACGTACCGGTAACATTGGCACTTCCCACAGCAGCCCAATCGCAGAAGAAATTTTGAGGTTGACTACCGTCAATCGTATAGTAATATCGAATTTTCACATCGGACAGATGTAGTGGAGTTGTACCGGTATTGGTCAGTCTGAATTTGGGAGTGATGGAACTGCCCGTAGCTGCCGTTGTTCCATTGTACATCTCGATACGAATTGTTCCACCTGGGATGACCACAGTTGTATCCTTAACGGTCAGGTTCAGCACCGCAGGGTTGCCTGCACTGAACTGAAAAGTTAACACAGCTGCACCTTTAGACAATGTGGCTAAATAATTTTTGGACAGCACAACCTGATTACCCGCAACGGTATAGTCGGTTCCGGCTACAAGTATCGCGTTTCCGTTGCGAATAGAGGTCAGTGTATTGCCATTAAGTGTTAACGTGACAGGAATATTGGCCTGATGATCCACATTCAGATCAAATTGAGCCGTTACCGGGGTGATGGTCGAATTAGGTACTGTAGGTGTGCCCCCATTGCCATTAACCGGGTCCGCATAGAGTATTCCGCGTCCGTTGGTACCTAGATATACTCTGCCATAAATACGTGGGTCACCTGTAATTGTGGTCACACGGGCGTACTGATGCTGATCATCGTTAATTCGCACCCAGTTCGTGCCACCATCATCAGAACGGAAAAATCCGCGAGTCCCATCAATCTGTGCAACGGCATACAAAGCGACAACACTCTGCCCAGGAGCTGCTTTACCAAAACCGATGCTGTCCGCTTCTTCTACATTGGCGAGCTTCGTAAAGGTCGCTCCAGAATCTGTTGAGTGCCACAAGCCGTAGGGCCCTTCTTCTTCATTGCCTCCAGCAAACCACAGTTCTCCTTCCACACCTGGCACAGCGTCGAGGTCTGAATTACCTGAGGCAGGAAGCCCAGTAGCTGGAGATACAGTGAACGATGCTCCACCATTAACACTGACGTAAATTTTCCCTGCAGCGAAGCCATAGAACTTGTTCGGGTTAACTCTGTCGGAAATGACTTTGGCACCTGCTGGTATGCCCGTACTTGCCGTCCAGGAATTACCGCCTACAGAGTGGAATACCCCGCGATCCGATGTGCTCCAGACCAGACGGTTTCCTGTCGCCGAGATGGCGACGGTTCCGCCTCCGGCAGTACCTGACGGCTCTGCGCTTGCTTTATACCACGTTTTTCCTCCGTCGCTGGATAAACCAATGGATCTCGCATTGGGATCAACCGTGTAATCTGCTTTCCCCACCCGTACCATGGTGTTTGGGCTCAATTCGGCAAAATCAATACTCTCTGTTGAAGGATAATTCGGATTCGTAAACATCGTTGCTGGAGCTTTGGTGAGATCATCATGACGGAACCCGGCAACATCACCGAGTGCACTAAGCAGATTCGCTCCGCTTGGCGGGCTAATCAAATCCATGACATTGGTTTCTTCAATGCCTTTGGCCATAACGGAAATGTTAATTTTCTTATCCTCGTCCCAATCCGTCAGATTGTTGGTTCCGTAGATGGTTGCCCCCGTTCCATACATCAATCGGTCGGAATCAAACGGATCAATCTCCAGAGCAGCAATCATCCAGCCCAGCTTAGGCGAAATTTCCGGCGGTGCAGGATTCACACCGAAGGTTAACCAAGGCGCCGCGGAAATATCCTGCGTATATCTGAATTTTCGGTCAGGATACCCTTCAAAGTCCCATATTCGTGTCCAGGTATCTCCACCATCTTTACTACGGAACAGAATAGCATCAGGCCACCAGGAATTCAGCGTTGCGACCATTATCGTTCCAGGCTCCTGTGCATCAATAGCCAAGCCGCCATAACCATAATAGTTATCCGAACTGCTGCTCGGAACTGGGCTGATGTTCTTCCATACTCCGGTTGCTGTGTTTAGCTTCCAGACATCCCCTTTCGTTCCGTCGTAGGGTCCCGCACCATTACTGTAGGTAATATACAAACTTCCATCTACGTCCATTTTCCCATGATGAGGCAGATAACCCGTAGGTTGTCCGGGAACAGCAGTCCAGGTCAAGCCGCCGTCGGTACTGCGATAGATGCTTTCACTTTTATCAGCTACGCCGACATAAATGGTTTGTGAAGCCTGTCCCGCAGAGCCGCTTGTTTCATCAAAAGTAATCCAGGCGAGACCTATAATGTCACTTGTGTATTCATTAGCAGGGTTCTCAACATAGTTACCCGGATTCGGAAAACTGGTTACTTCACTCCAGGTTACGCCAGAATCTGTACTTTTCCATAATCCGTTACCACTGCGGGCTCCGAAATACAATATGCTGTTATCATTCGGGTCCACAACCAGACGCTCACCCATGGAACGTCCGGGCATGTTTCCCCCTACCTTGAAGGGTAGCTCGGTTTTCTCCCACGTATCTCCGCGATCCGTGGAACGGAAGATATATCCGTTGTCCTTCACCCATGAGTTCGTATACGTCCCTACAGCCATGTACACCCGATCTGGATCAACAGGGTCGGAGGCGAGCGCATCTACCCCGTTATTGTTCCAGTCGTCCCAGCCTACAAAGTCAGTAAGCGGAGTCCAGCTACTATCCACCGGATTCCAGCGATAAGCTCCACCTATATCAGTGCGCGCATAGATCAAGTCCTTTTCAGATTCATTAAAGATAATGCCGGGTATAAAACCTCCGCCTCCGCCAGTAACGACGCTTTTCCATTCGTAGGCCTCACTCGGCGCAGCCTCTGAAGTTCCTGCCATCCCCAGACCACCCAGTGAAGCCGTAACAATAGCCACACTTAAACTCAGGATTCGTAACTTGCTCATCCACCTTTTCATCTCAACTACTCCTCCTTTTCGCGTTTGTACATTTTGGCAATTCGTTCTATCCCCGCTGTCTCACCTGCTGATGATGGCGTATCAGACGAATCCATACCTTCTCCCTTAGAGGAGATCCACCTCCCTTCAATTTGTGGTTAAGCGCTTACAAAATTTTTCGAACGCCACCACAAAATGGATAATACTTTCAATAATAACATTCGATAGAAAACGTTTTTCCCCTCTGTGTAAATATCCACTTTTCAAAAAAAATTTGTAATCCTCTGGTAAAATAAAAAAAGATGCTGTTCACACAGCACCTTTAAATCCACTATGATTTTTCCTGCTCACTTTGCTTACGCTTTTCGTCCGTAGACATGTGTTTCCTGCCCTTTAACACCCGGCTTAACGACAAATAATGCACCTGCTTGCGGCGTTTCCTGCAAGCGCTCTTCCTTAATTCCTATACGTGCAGTAGTAATATATAAATCTTCGAGATCCGGGCCGCCAAAACAACAGGAAGTCACCTGATCTGCAGGCACTTCGATCTGCTGTAACAGTTCCCCTGTCTCCGGGTTCCAGCGGGTGACTCTTCCTCCACCCCAATGGGCAACCCACAGCATACCTTCAGCATCCACAGTCATGCCGTCCGGGAATCCCATGTCTTCCGGCACTGAGATGATACTCATCCGATTGGAGATCGTACCCGAGGCCAGATCAAAATCAAAACGATCCACGGAACGTGTCGGCGTATCGATGTAATACATGAGCTCACGATTCGGGCTCCAACCCAGACCGTTGGAGGTGGATACTTGTTGCACCATATTGCGTACAGGCTTCCCTTCCTCCAGACAATATAATGATCCAGCCTTTTGTTCGTTGTTCAGGCTCATCGTACCGGCCCAAAAACGTCCGTATGCATCACATTTTCCATCATTGAACCGATTGGTAGATTTGTCTTGTTCAGGGTCCGCGATCGCTTGCTTCTCACCCGTGAGCAGATGATATGTATAGAAGCCGCTTCGGAGTGCAACGATCACTTCATCCCCACGATAGGGCACCACCGCTCCGACATGTTCACCCACATCATAAGCCTGATCCTCACCTGTCTCGGGATCGTATGCATGTACTTTAAACCCTTCAATATCTACCCATAACAAACGACTATTTTCCGCATCCCAGCTTGGTCCTTCTCCCAATTGTGCTGGTGTATCCACAACTACAGTTACATGACTCATATTATCGCTCCTTCTTAGGATTTCGTATTTCTCGTCCATTCAAATCCAATCGCATCTAGAAAAGCTTTGCTAAGTACCATGTGACCCGTAGCATCCGGGTGTACTCGATCATGTGTGAGAACCGATGTATAAAAATGATCCCACAGTGGCGCAAATGCTGCCTGCGTATCTACAAACAGCGCGTCATATTCCGATGCTACTCTGCGAACCGCTTCTCCGTAGATGTCCATCGTCGCCCGCATCGGATCTTCCGGGTTCGCTTCCAGATAATACGGGGTCATAAGCACAAGCCCTTTCAGATTCGGGCGCACGGATGCGACCAGCTCACGCAATGTTGCCTCGTATTCCTCCAGAAACACCTGTGAGTCAGCCAGCGGGTGATCGAACTGCCGCCACACATCGTTAATACCGATCATAATTGTGAGCCAGTCCGGTTTTAGATCAAGTACATCCTGTTGCCAGCGTTGCTTCAAGTCACGAACGGTATTCCCACTATTACCCACATTCTGCAATCTCAGCATCAGTTCGGGATAAATGGACCGCAATAAAGCATACACCTGTGCCACATACCCATGTCCCAGCCCTGAACTTCCTTCACCTACAGGATGTGCTCGTCCGCAATCGGTAATGGAATCCCCGATAAAAAGAAGTCTGTCATTCTTTTGCAATTTCATGGCGTTGTTCTCCTTTGCTCGATATTGATCCGTTAGTTCACTGGCAAAATAGAGTTTGTGCCGTTGCCGACGTCACCAACCTTGATTTTTAAGCCAAGTGAGACATAGATCTGACCACACTCGAACCGTAGCATCATGCTCCGCCAGTCCTAACCCATGTGGACCTTTTTCAAAGATGTGAAGATCATATGGAATCCCATGTGCACCCAAAGCCAAAGCGTACCGTAAACTGTTCTCCACGGGTACAGCCTGGTCATCACTCGTATGCCAAATAAATGCTTCAGGAGCATCTGCTCTAACCTGTCGCTCTGCACTGAACGCTTGAACCTGTTCTTCGGTTGCATCCTCGCCTAGCAAGTTGATACGCGAGCCTTCATGTCCATAAGACTCCATCGTGATAACCGGATAACAGAGAATGACACGGTCCGGCCTAGAGCTTACCTGTTCAATCGGATCCTCATGGCCCGGTTGTCCATCATCATACTGCGTACCCAATGTTGCTGTGAGATGGCCACCTGCCGAAAACCCAAGTACTGCAATTTTGGACGGGTTGATCCCATAGTGTTCCGCGTGAGCTCTTACATAACGGATTGCACGTTGCCCATCCGCCAGAGGCGCCGGATGACTGTGCGGTGCTACTCGATATTTGAGTACAAAAGCACTAATGCCAGCACGATTGAGCAACTCAGCAACGGGCGCACCCTCATGGTCAGCGAGATGGCCATAACCGCCCCCTGGACATACAATGACAGCGCTCTCGGAACCTGGTTGAATAAAAGGAATCAGATGTGGCATTTCGTTTTCATGGCCTGTAGCCGCGTATGGGGCCACCTGCTCCCACAAAGGAATAATTGAACTCATGATCGGACTCATCCTCTCTCATGTATATGGAATAGATTCGTTTAATCGTTTTCGATTCTAGGATTCGATACCATCATAACGGCAACAGGAAGAAGCATCAATACCCTTCTGCATATCTTTTTGTTCAACCTTGGCGTAATTAGTACAAGTTGCGAAACTGTTCAGGTGTGACCCCTTCAATCCGGCGAAATGTGGCAACAAAATGACTGGCATCCCGGAACCCGGCCCGTGCCGCAGTCTCCTTGATCGTAAGTTCCATACTGCCCGTCAGCATTTCTTTGGCTTTACGTATGCGAAGCAAAATGAAGTAACTGTAGGCCGTTATGCCGAAGGATTGTTTAAACAGCGTATTCATATGCCTGGATGAGATTCCGATAATGCATGCCATTTGTTCTAGCCCGATGTCCGGGTCGCCGTAATGTTCCTCCATAAAGGCAAGCAGCGGAGCAAGTCTTGCTACAGCTTGGGAGATGGAGGAGCGATTGCCGGTCATTCCGTGTTTTTTAAGCAAAATCAAAAAACGATACATGTCCGCCGAGGCTTCCAATCCGGATAAATCCTGATCACTCCCGATCGAACTCAGCACATGCTGACCATAATCGTTTAGTGGACTATCTGTCTCCCACTGGCGAATATCGGCCTCACCCAACCCAAGTGAATCTACGATGGCGGCACACTGCGAACCACCAAATGTAATATAAATGGTCTCCCACTCGTTTTGAACACGAGCATATTCATGAGGCAGGTTTGGGGGAAGCAAAATACCCGAGCTTTCGCCAACAATTGCTGAAGTCCCTGACAGCTTGAACTCTCCTGCTCCCTTGACCGTTTGCAGCCAGTGGTAATACGGATAACCCGCAGTTCTGGAGACTTTTTCCTGATTTCCGTTATAGCCTATACTCTCGATATATAGTGGGAGCGGCTGATCCCGCGGTGTCATAAAAAAACGCTGATGCCCCGGTGAGATGAGCATGATAACCTCCTTAAATACAATAGAATCCAGTTCCATATTCTTATATGCATCATCACTTTTATTATATTTTAAAAGTCATATGTATCATATAGTATAGGATTATTCTTATACAAGAGGTGAGCACATTGATCAGCAACAAATTACCCAAAATGTTTTATGGAGGCGATTACAATCCTGAACAATGGGATCATGAGACCCACCTGGAAGACCTCCGCATGTTTAAACTGGCGGGCATTGATATGGCCACGATTAACGTTTTTTCCTGGGCACTAATTCAGCCTGACGAGGTGACGTATAATTTTGAATATCTGGATCAATTAATTGATCGTTTGTATGAAAATGGGGTTTATATCTGCCTTGCCACAAGTACCGCCGCGCACCCAGCATGGATGGCCAAAAATTACCCCGATGTCCTGCGCGTAGACGCGGACGGACGCAAACGGAAATTTGGCGGACGGCATAACTCTTGCCCGAACAGTCCGACCTACCGGAAGTACTCCGAAATCATCGCAGACAAACTGGCCGAGCGATACAAAGATCATCCCGCAGTCCTTGTCTGGCATATTTCCAATGAATATGGCGGGGATTGTTATTGTGAAAACTGCGAAAAAGCATTCCGTGTATATCTCAAGAAACGTTATAAAACCATAGAACAGGTCAATAAAGCATGGAACACCAACTTTTGGGGCCATACGTTCTATGATTGGGACGAGATTGTGCTTCCAAGCAATCTGAGTGAACATTGGGGTCACAACAGTTCATCATTCCAAGGTATCTCACTGGACTACTCCCGTTTTAACTCGGACAGCATGCTCGAATGTTATCTGCTGGAGTACAATGCCGTTAAAAAGCATATTCCCGATTCTGTCGTCACAACGAATTTGATGGGCTTTTTCAAACAGATTGACTATTTCAAATGGGCTAAATATATGGATATCGTGTCCTGGGACAGTTATCCCGGTCTTGCGACACCCATCAGTTATACCGCCATGGCTCATGATCTCATGCGCGGTCTCAAAGACGGTCAGCCGTTTATGCTAATGGAACAGACACCCAGTCAGCAGAACTGGCAACCGTATAACTCACTGAAACGCCCTGGTGTCATGCGTCTATGGAGTTATCAGTCTGTCGCACACGGCGCGGATACCGTGATGTTCTTCCAGCTTCGCCGTTCCATCGGTGCATGCGAGAAATACCATGGTGCCGTCATTGAACATGCAGGACACGAAAACACAAGGGTGTTCAGAGAGGTCGCACAGCTCGGCAAGGAACTGCAGATCCTCGGCGACACCACGCTTGATGCCAGAGTTCAGTCCAAGGTAGCGATTGTATTCGATTGGGATAACTGGTGGGCAATTGAAAAATCAAGCGGGCCAACGGTGGCTCTGAAATACGTCGAGCAAATTCACAAATACTACGCGGCATTTTTCCACCGCAACATTCAAGTGGACATTATAAGTGTAGACAGCGATATAAGCTCATACGATCTGCTTCTTGCGCCTGTGCTATATATGGTCAAACCAGGCTTTGCTGCAAAATTGGAGCAGTTCGTTGCGGCCGGCGGCACCTTCCTGACCACCTTCTTTAGCGGAATTGTTAACGAGCATGATCTCGTGACCACTGGTGGTTACCCCGGTGAGCTTCGAAACCTGCTTGGCATCTGGGTCGAAGAGATTGATGCTCTCCTACCCGAACAGAAGAATAGCATCGTTCTGAAGGAAACATGGGGCGCACTTGAAGGCGTATACGAATGCGGTATGCTGTGCGACCTCCTTCACAGTGAAGGTGCAGAAGTGATTGCCGAGTACGGTGAAGACTTCTATCAAGGCATGCCTGCACTTACATGTAATACCTTTGGTCAAGGGCAAGCCTGGTACGTCGCCACTGATCCGGAAAACATTTTCCTCGAAGGTTTACTCGCAGAGCTTGCGGCCGAAAAAAATATTAAACCTTTGCTCGAAACCACGCAAGGTGTAGAGGTAAGCGCACGTACGAAAGACGGGTTAACTTATCTTTTTGTCATGAACCACAATGCTTCCCCGCAGTCATATGATCTCGGTGATTCAAGGGTCCGTGAGTTGTTATCAGGCAAGGAATACACTGGAGAGATTAGTATTGAAGCCCGCGGAGTGCACATTTTAGAACGCACAATGTAGCGGTATAATCTATATTGTTGCACCGCTTCGCGTGCATAAGACTTCGAAACGAAATAAAAAACAATCCGGCAGTTTATTACAACTCGCCGGATTGTTGTCTTGTTTTATTTTGCAACACGTAGATGAGGTTTAGAGAATAACTCCGTCTTTGAAGATCGCGATCTCCCGGAAACCATGCTGTTCGCTAAGAGTCTGCGCACGTCCTGAAGCAATGTCAATAATCTGGCTGAATAATTGCTCTTTGACCTGTTCCATCGTCTGTCCTTCAAGCAGCTGACCGGCATTAAAATCAATCCAGTGCTTTTTACGGTTCGCCAGGTCCGATTGCGTTGCAATTTTGACCGTAGGTACCGGACCGCCAAACGGTGTGCCGCGTCCTGTCGTAAACAGCACGATATGTGCTCCTGCCGCAGATAAAGCCGTCACGGAAACGAGGTCATTGCCGGGTGCCTCTACAATGTTCAGGCCCGTCTTGGTTACTCGTTTACCGTAGCGCAGCACATCAACAACGGAGGAACGTCCTCCCTTTTGGGTACATCCGAGTGATTTCTCTTCGAGTGTTGTAATTCCGCCAGCTTTATTGCCTGGTGAAGGATTTTCATAGATATTTTGACCATGGTTTACGAAATATTGTTTGAAGCCATTCACCAGATCCACCAGATCGTTAAACACCTTCTCATCTGCAGCCCGGTTCATCAAGATCGTTTCCGCTCCAAACATCTCCGGAACCTCAGTCAGAATCGCTGTTCCACCCGCAGCAACGAGCAGATCTGCAACAGCGCCTACGAGCGGATTCGCTGTAATGCCGGATAAGCCATCTGAGCCTCCGCATTTCAATCCAATTTTCAGTTTGCTCAGTGGCAGAGGCTGACGTTTCTCTTGCTCAGCAATCTCAACCAGCTCTTCCATTAAACGCAATCCTTCTTCCAACTCGTCCTCGGTCTCTTGCGCTTTGAGGAAACGTACCTTCTCCCGATACTCCGGTGCGATGCACTCACGGAACTGATCCACCTGGTTATTCTCACAACCTAAACCAATGACCAGCACACCACCAGCGTTTGGATGCTCGACCAGTGAGGCCAGCAACTGTTGAGTATATTTCAGGTCGTCCCCCAGCTGTGAACAGCCGAAAGGATGCGGAAAATGAAACACACCGTCCACCCGACTGCCAAATTGGGACTGCCCCATCCGTGCAAGAGCTTCACACACCTTGTTAATGCATCCAACGGTATTGACGATCCAGATTTCATTGCGAATTCCCGCTTCCCCGTTCGGACGCAAATACCCATCGAACGTTCGCAAATGTTCAGGAGGCATGTCTATCGTCATCGGTTGTCCTGGCTGATATTCATATTCAAGCAAACCATGCAGACCTGTCTTCAAGTTATGGCTGTGTATCCAGCTCCCCTGTGCAATTGCTTCCTGGGCGAGGCCGATGGAAAAACCATATTTCATCACATCTGCTCCCTGTGCAAGATCATGCACAGCGATTTTGTGCCCTTTAGGTACATCATCTTGCAGTGTGAACGAGTGACCATCCGGCAGATCAATACGCTCTCCCTTCACATAATCGCGAAGTGCTATGATGACATCGTCCTGAGGCTGGATCGCAATCCAGTCGTTGATTGTGCTTGTTGTACTCATTTCACTTCACCTTCCAGTTTACTGATTTCATGTACGAGTGCTGCTCGCAATCCTTCTTTGGCATCCAGATTCTCTCCCCAGATCACTTCATCGGAGAGAAGCGCAGCAACCCTCTTCTCCAATTCAGCCGTTCCACTAGTCAAGTGATCGTATCCTTCCCAATGAGTAGCCAAAGCTGCCAGTACATCAGGGTCATCTCTTAGTGGAATCGTTTCTCCGCTCAAAAGCTGCGCTCTGTAGCCCTCTTGCGTCTGCAATGGGCGATATAAATAGAGGAATCCGGCAAAACCTTGTATTAACCGCTCAGGCCAGCTTCCCTGACTCTGTTCATAGGCGAGCAGGGTTGGCAGTACACGTACTTTGAATTTACCGGCCGTATTCAGTGCAATGTCCTGCAACTTGTGATCAATATATGGATTTAAGAAACGTTCAAAGACTTCTTCCGCATATGGCTCCAATCCCAGCTCAGGCATATCCATGGCAGGCACAATCTCTTCAAGCACCGCCTGCCTAATCCAGGAACTAAACTGCGGATCTTCCATGGTTTCTCTTACATGTTGTTTACCGCGAAGCAAGCCCAGAGAAGACATCAGTGTATGTGAGCCGTTCAGGATGCGCACTTTACGAAGCTGATATGGCTTCAAATCTTTAACCCAGTGCACATTGAGCCCTGCTTGTTTCAATGGAAGGCGCTTGTCCAGTGACTCCTCGCCTTGTATCGCCCAGAAATGATAAGGCTCTGCCGTATTAATCAGTTGATCCTCATAACCCCAGCGTTCCGTGAGTGCATCTGCCTCTTCCTGAGTTGGCGCACCCGTCACAATACGATCTACCAGATTGTTCAGGAATTGATTGTGATGTTCGATCCAAGAGCGGAAGCTGTCCGAGAATCCGAAATCTTCACTATGACGGAGCACGCATTCTCGCAGAACATCACCATTGCCCTCCAGCAATTCACATGGCAGGTGAATGAGTCCTCTCGATGGATCTCCAGCAAAACGTACATATCTTTGATGCAAGAAAACCGTCAATTTACCAGGAAAAGATTGAACGGGCTCTCCTGGGATATAGTCTGATTGGATATATTTCAAGCCGGATTCTGTCGTATTCGAGATTACAAATTCCAGCGATGGCAACTCCGCAAGTTCCAGAAACGTCTGCCACTCCTCGTATGGATTAATAAATTGAGAGAAGACAGAGACCATTTCCGTACGTTCCACACGTTTCCCTTCAGAGAGACCACGCGTAATCATTGTATATAATCCATCCTGATCACGAATCTGCTCCAGTTTGGCCTTGCCCCCAGGCCGAGGCTGTGTCACGGCTACAGAGCCGTGAAATTTGCCTTGCCGAGCACTCTCATGAAGCATCCAGTCTGCGAATCCCCGTAAAAAATTACCTTCCCCGATCTGCAAAACTTTGACGGGACGTTCAATCATTTCTTTGCATTTGCGCTGACTATCATTGCCGAGCAGATGCATCTTCAATCTTGGCCGCTTTGTGCTTGCAGACATGGACACTCACCTCACCGATTATTTGCGAACTCAGAATGCGAACAGCATATGCTGGCATCCTTTTATTGTAAACGCTTTAAATTCATTGTATCATCAATAAAAGGAAATTAAATTGCTTATATTGCGTTAAATATACTGTTTTTTGATCAGAATTGACATCTTATCTGAGACATTTGTCTCCCAAAGGAGTCCCAATGGAACATTCACCAGTTCGCACCACCATTCAGACCGAATCGGGCATACCGTTCCGCCTTGTCTATAGTGATACGAAATCTCCACAAAATGAATTACCGGATCATCTGCACGACTGGCATGAAATTATCTATGTCTATAGGGGACAGGGAAGTATTTTTATCGATGCAGGTCTCGAAGATATGCAGGAGGGAGATTTATTTCTTATTCCAGGCAGTACCGTGCACCGTGCATTGCCTGATGCAGGTAATCCGGTTACCTCTTCTGCACTGTTCTTCAGTCCGGGGTTACTGGCTTCAACCGCCGGAGGCATGTCCTCCTCCTTGCTACACCCATTTGAACGCTGTCGTAAACGGCGAATATACAAAAGGCATCTAAACCATGCCGAGCAGGCACAAGTGTCTGCCTTCATTGATGATATTCATGCCGAGTTCCGTTCCGATCATCATCTGAGTTCTCACGCCGCACTGCTCCGATTGCAGCTCTTGCTTATTTTCCTTGAACGTCTGGATTCAGCTACCGGTCCTGCCCTTGCTACATCATCACTACCTACTCCGTCATGGCTGTCCTCCATTCTGTCTGACATTGATCTTAAACTGCGCAATCGATTGACTTTACCTGAACTTGCACAACAAGCTGCCGTATCTCCTGCTCATCTTAGCCGGGCATTCAAGCGTTACACCGGAATGACGCTAACGGATTATGTACTCGCTCGTAGAGTTATTATGGCGAAGGAGCATCTTCTGAATGGGGATGAAACGATGGCTGCTGTCGCAGATGCTTGCGGATTTGATAGTTTGCCTCATTTTTACAGACAGTTCAAGAAACTGACGGGTACGACACCGGCCGCATATCGCAGAACGATGGTACAACATCGCTAGGATGTGAAACGGAGATATGCACACACATATTATTCCAAGAGAGGATATGGTATGATATTCAAGGTTTGCGCAACACGATTATATTGTTACTGGAGTTGAACCTGTGATTATTAAATTTCTTATTTTTGGCCTGCTCTGGCAGATCGTTGGCAATCCGTTCATCGCCATTCTGATTCTGCTCGTCATCCTGTATTTCCTGGATCGTCGTTTTGTCGGCGTATTTCCAAGCTTCACCAAACCCCTTAAACGGTTGCGTAACATTTCCAGGTTGAAACAACAGCTAGCGCTGAACCCTAACGAAGTATCTTCCAAGCTGGAACTGGCCCGATTGCTCATTGAACGCAAACGTTACAGTGAGGCACATGCCTTTTTGCTTGAACTGGAACGCCCTTACGAACAGTCTGCTGAGTACTGGGAAGCTTTGGGCACAACTGAACTGTATCTCGGCAAAATCTCGGAAGGCGAACGTCATATCTTGCATGCACTTGAGATTAACCCCAGAGTCAAGTACGGACAGCCTTATCTGAATCTGGCTACAGCCTTCAAGGATACGGATCGTGACAAAGCCCTTCATTATGTGCAGCAGTTTCAGGAAATCCATTCTTCCTCCAGTGAAGCCTTTTATCTGCTTGGCTCGGTATACCGTTCGCTAGGGCGTAATGAAGATGCCAAACAAGCATATGATCAATCCCTGAATGTGTATCGTTCCTTGCCCAAATATAAAAAACGTCAGGAACGGCGCTGGGCTGTCCGCAGTTGGTTCCGCAAACGTGCTTTGTAGATTGAACTACCTTCGTATATCAGCAAGCATCCTATAAAAGAAAGATAAATGTGCTGGTTCTGCTCTTTTGTCCGTAGCAGAACCAGCACACTTATTTATTTGCCACGCATGTTAATTCGTTAACAATTGACGTAATTGATTCTCATGCCGCCCCATCCAGTCCATTCGCTGTTTGAGTTTCACAATTTGCTCTGTAGCCACCTCTGGTTTATCCGTCCCTTCCAGCATCCGGCTGATAAAATGCATAACCACATCCAGACTTCGCAGCAAAATCAGCTGCGGGATTGCTTTCAGTTCGTCAGCGGTGAGTTCAACCTCTTCTCGAAAGCCCTGCACCAGATTAGCCTGCGCCTGCCACATCCATTCTTCGCTCTTGTCCATGGTCAGCATGTCAGACATCGGAACAGCCAGTTCCATGACTCGCAGATCCCAGGTGGCAAACTCAAAATCAAGAATCGCACTCATGTTGCCTTCTGGGTCTACCAGCACATTGGATGCGTTCACATCACCATGCACGATTTGATGCGGAAGTTGCTCCATTCCACGCAATGCTTTGAACAAACCTGGCAGTTCAACCAGCAACTGCTCTAACTCCTCGGCACAAACCTTCAGCGTTTCCGGTGGCGAAGCACACATTTCCAGTAAACGTTCTGGTGAACACAGTGGATAAGCCTCGTCGATCCGGTAATATGGCGGATATACCGGCTTAAGTTCCAATTCGAGCTTGGCAAGAGCTGTTGAGAGATTTCCCGCTGCCCGCCCCAAAGGACGCAATTGCTCGGGGGAATCCCATACCGGATTTACGCCTTCCAAATAACGAAACAGAGCCACGACTTTAAAAGTTCCCGTGATATGATCTTGTACAAGCTGGTAAGTCTGCCTATTCTCCTCATTAGAATGGTTACTTTCCTTCGATTCTTGATCCGCTGTCTTGCCGCTACTACTAGATAATGAAATGACTGGTGTTGGCGAATGAAGTTTAAAATCTGTATTGGACAGTGCGATAAGCACGCCATGTTCAAAAGCTATTTTCGCTTGATCATTATGTGTTTCGTATTGTCTCATAACATAGTCTGCATCACGGGTGTGAAGTACAAAAGTAGAGTTATTCATACCTCCATTGCTGCGCTTACCTTGCCAATCCGATCTGAAGCCGTATAAGGCTAACACTTCAGAGATTAATTGTTTTTCCTTTGGAAGAAGAGAATTTTGCTGTTTGTTAGACACCGATTTGAACTCCTCTGTTACGATGATTTGAATGAACTCTTTCATCATATCGGAAGTTGTAAGGCGGGTCTAGTTTTCTTCAGGCTTCAGGCAAAAGGAACATAGCCCGTTCGATTCAACTGCTCCGCGATAATCCGGTACCCTCTTGCGTTTGGATGGACTCTGTCCCAGAAAAGCAATTCTCGCTCACGTCCTTCAAACTTGTCGTACACCTGAGCACATGCATAGTTACCTGAACCTGCACCATTCAGATAAGAATTGTACTGTCGCACCCAGTATGCAGCCTCGGTTGATTGTGGATACGGGTTGTACAATCCAATGGAACGAACAAAGTACTTCTGATCCCCTTTTAACTGCCGAATTTGTCGCATAACCTGAGATACATGATGACGTGTTTCACCAAGCACTTGTGTCATTTTCCCGGCATTTGGAATACCTCCGCTAGCTTTAAATGTACGGATCAGATCGTTACCACCAATGGATACCGTAATCATATCTGCTTCACGTATCGCTTGACGCACCCGAGGATGTCCGTTAATCATCTGCTGAAGTTCTGCCGATGTTAGTCCGTTCACACCCAAATTGTCCATAGATACAAATGTACGAAGGTTCATTTCCGCCATACGGCGATAGATTGGAACAAATCCGGTTCCGAGCAAAGCTCCTGTACCTACCGTCAAGGAATCCCCTATAGCTACATAACGATATACCATCCCGCCGCCCCTCTCTCTGCTGATCTCCCTGATCATTCATGAACTCCCTATATCCTATGAAGATCGATTCGACAAAGCGCGGGATAGTGTCCTTAGGCAAACACCAATCTTTGTGTCCATGATGAGTATTATAAAAAAGAAAGCCCCACCACATGATGCGGCAGAGCTTCCCTTCCATATGAAATATCAACATCAATGAGAATCACATACCAACGGTATGATTCGATTCGGAAGATTCCGACTGTTCCTTGTTGCGGAACGGCCACCAATTCGCCCGCCCGAACATCTTCACCATTACAGGTACGAAGAATGGCAGGAATAACAGGGAATACAGAATCAGACCGCTAAGCACAACGGTAGCGATTTGCATCATCGAGAGTACCCCGGACGGATACATCGCCGCAAACGTCCCGCTTAGAATGACCGCAGCGGACAAGATGACGGTTCCCATGTTTTTCATCGCGTATAACATCGCATCCTGTACTCTCATTCCTTTGTTTTCGTTAAATCGATCCATAAGGAAAATGCTGTAATCAACGCCAAGCGCAATCAGCATAACGAATCCAAAGAATGGCGTAACCCAACTGATTCCGGCATAACCCATGATATTCACAAAGACCACTTCCGTAAGTGCCATCGATGTGAAGTACGCAAGCAGAAGTGAAATAATGAGATAAATCGGCATGATGACGGAACGAAGCAGGATTACCAAGATGATAAATGTTCCTGCGAGCATCAGCATAACGGTACGTGTGTAGTCTTTGTTCGAGATCGACTGCAAATCGGCAAACGTGCTGGTTACACCGCCTACGGCAACATCGGCTTTTTCAAGCGCACTGCCCTGAATTGCACGATGCACTGCCGCTTCGATATCCGGCACACGGTCAATCGCTTCTGTACCATACGGATTCTCTGCAAAAATAACATCCAGTGTCATCGTCTTGCGATCCTTGGACAGATACGTATCGAATACCTTTTTGAAGTCCTTGTTATTCAAGGCTTCTTCAGGAACGTACCAGCCTGCGAGATCGGAATCCGGTGAATTTTGCAGTTGTGTCAGATAATCCTGAGCGGAATCGAGACCGCCCGACACCTTCTTGATTCCATCCACACTTTGATTCAAGCCATCTGTCAATTGTGTTAATTGACCACTGAGATCCGAGAAGCCCTTCTGGATCTTCTCCTGCCCTCCCTGAAGCTGACCCAGACCATTCTGGATAGAAGGGATTTCTTTGATCACTTTACCCTGACCATCGGCAGCCTGTTTCAATCCTGTCTCCAGTTGACCTATACCTGCTACAATCTGACCCAGACCATCGGCCAAAGCCTTCTGTCCGGATGCTGCGGAAGCAAAACCTTCATTGGCTTGATTGATTCCAGCCGCAGCTGAACTCAGATTCGTCTGAATTTGGGAAAGTCCCTGCGCAAGCTGCGCAGTGCCTGAACCGGTTTGACCAATCGTGCCTTTGATGCGTTGATAGTCAGCATCTTGCTGCAACTCAGGGAAACGCTCTTCCAGAGCAGAGAAAGATGCTGTAAGACTCGTCAATGCTGTTGAGACACCTGTCAGTTGCTGCTCCAGTTCCTTCGTTCCATCGCCCAGTGCAGCAACACCTGCTCCTGCCTGACGGTAGGCTTGCAACAACTGATCATTCGCTTTGGCAAGCTGGTCTGCACTGGTTTTGGCTTGTTGAAGTCCGGCTTTGAGATCCCCTGCACCAGACGATCCGTCCCGAATCCCTTTTTCAATGCGCTTTAGTCCGTCGCTAAGCTGCGTAATACCGGATTGCAGCTGGCTTGTTCCCTTGGTTAGCTGACCTGCTCCGTTTGCTGCCTCTTTAAGCTGTGGTTCATTTTTGCTCAATTCATTACTTGCTTTGCTAAGACCATCGCTGATTTTATCCAGACCTGTCTTGCCCTCACCCAGACCATCCGATAGTGTACCTACCTGTTTGGTTACTTCAAAATCTTTGATCTCATCCCCCGTTGGACGTGTCATACTACGAACACCCGCAACACCGGGAACCTTCTCTACTTCGCGGCTGATCTTCTCTGCCACAGCCATATATTTGGCATTATCCATCGTTTCGTCATTCTGAATGACGATCTGACCCGGCAGGGATTCTCCTGGCCCGAAGCTATCTGAAATAATATTAAAAGCTTTGACCGAATCGTATTTGTCACCAATCTCATCCAGACTGTTGAATGATAATTTCCCGTCATATGTTGACAAAAGAGGCACCGTAACTGCGGCAACTATCAACAGAGCTGCCCACGGACGTTTAAGTGAGAATTTACCTGCTGCACCGTAGATTTTGCTCTCGGCATGTTCGAGCGATCCTTTGGATGGCCAGAATAACTTTCTGCCCAGTACAGCCATAAAGAACGGCACAATCGTCACGAGTGCCAGCATCATCACGGCAATCCCTACAGCGACAGCGACCGCAGAACGGTACAACATAAACTGGGCGAAACCGATGGCCACGAATCCAACCAGCACTGCCAGAGCAGAGAAAAATACTGTTTTACCTGCGGTGCGATATGTAGCTATAATGGCATCCCATGTGTTCTCATGGTGCGCAAGTTCTTCCTTGAACCGGCTGATCAATAGAATGCAGTAGTCTGTACCGATCCCGAACATAACTGCAACCATAAAGATCTGTGTGAACGTAGAGAGCGGGAAGTTAACCCCATCGACCAGGAACGCAACAATCTGTTGGGATACGATATAGCTGATTCCCACCGTCAGCAGCGGTACAAATGGTGCCACGAACGAGCGGAACACGAGGAACAGAATAAGCAAAATAAAGACAACCGTAATGTATTCCGATTTCTTGAGTCCTTCCTGAGAACTCTCAATCGTATCTTCATCAATTAACCCTTTACCTGTAATATAATGCTCCACATTTACTGATTCCAGCGCATCATTCAGATCGTTCCGCATTTCCTTTACCGTGCGGTCACCCATCTCAATGGAGAGTGAAGTCAGAATGGTTTTACCGTCCTTCGAGATCATTTTGTCTGACAGTTCTGGCTGTGAGAATGGTTCCAGAACAGACAAAATGCCGAGTTTTTGTTTATCGGCCTCAAGCAGTTTAACCGCCTTTTCTGCCTCTTGTTTACCTGTTGTGCCAAGACCATCTGGATTATAAAACACCAGTGCAATAGAAGTTCCTTTTTGTTCTCCATTTTGGGCTGCGGCTTCATTCAAAATTGCCGCTGCGTTTGTGGAAGAGTACCCCTCCGGCACGGAAAACTGTCCTTTTTCACGAATTAATTCACTCATGTTTGGCGCGGTAAACATCAATACAGCTGCGGCGACAATCCACAGCCCCATGATCCACCAGCGTCCTTTTAATATCGCTCTCATTACTTCTCCAGCCCTTCTTCTTGTGTTAGTAACGCTGCAAGCTTCTCAAAAGATTCAATAAAGTTCTGGACCGCTTCTGGTGTAAAATGTTTCAAGTAAGGTTCAAGAACCTTCTGAATTTCCAGCTCAGTCTCCTTGTAAATCTGAAGACCAGCCTCGGTCAGAGTCAGATAGATAACACGACGATCACGTTCATCCCCTGCACGATGCACCAGATTCCGGTCAGCCAGCTTGTTGACCAGAGCCGTAATGCTACTCTTGCCCACACACAGGAGCTCCGCAAGATCCGACGGGGTGCAGGCAGGCTTTTCATGTATGAGGCGCAGTGCACAAAACTGATCCGTTGTGACCGTTTGCCCTACCTTTTCCCGTATCTGGGTATCAAATCGCTTGTTAACCAGGAAAGATGCATCCAGATAACGATTCACCAAACTTTTGGCATCTGGGATGTTCATATATTTTTCTCCTTTCAAAACTAGTTCACATAACGAACTATTCATCAGTAAAACTATTCTATAATGAAACTATGTTGAGAAGCAATACTTTTTTCCTACTCCTTAAACAAAAAAACAGGACATCTGGCTCAGCACTTTTGCCAAGCCAAATATCCTATCTGATTTAATCGTATATGATTATACGCAAAACGTTTTAAAGTACATCCCTTGCTAGGCTTCCTGCTCATCGTCCTCTTTCTCAAGCACACAGCGGAATCTCTCCACGCCTGGATACAGTTCACCGAGACTATAGACGACAAATCCCGTGTTTCGGTAAAACTCCACCGCTTCCTGGTCC
Source organism: Paenibacillus polysaccharolyticus (assembly GCF_900102085.1). Lineage (GTDB taxonomy): Bacteria > Bacillota > Bacilli > Paenibacillales > Paenibacillaceae > Paenibacillus > Paenibacillus polysaccharolyticus. The sequence continues at coordinate 169,949 of NZ_FMVM01000017.1, forward strand.
GTTTCCGCAATCAAAGTATCTGGATTGTACTCTGCAAGAAGCTGTGAAATCATGCCCCGCCCGTAATTTTTGAAACGGTTCTCGGGCAGAACTGCAATGTGGCGAATGGTAATTTCGTTCGCTCCCGTATGTTCATAGCCAATTAGGCCAACCAACTGTCCTTCATCCTCATATCCTGTCAGAAACAGGTTACTCTGTGTCACATACTGCTGTACCGCCTGATTGACCTGATCAGGGTCAGGAAAGACAGCGTAAGAGAGCAGCTCCTGGACTTCCGGCTCCTGCAATCGTGGCTTCAAATTTTTCAACAAAACAATTCCTCCAATATAAGTACTTAGTCTTTCTGCACAGCAAACCGAAGCAACTCGCAACGAAACTCTGTCGGTTCATCATACTTCTCTTCTTGGATCGTCTGGGTTACATGCTCCTGAAACAAAATGTTCCAGCCCTCGTAGGCCTGTTCCAGTAAAGCCATGACTTCGGATGTCGGCAGGTTCAATTCAATCAATGGCTCAATCTGACGGCCTGTCTGGATTTCTTTTTCTTCCACACTGGTACTCATCATAATACAATGGATACCTCCGAGCCGGGTTCCCTCTTTTAATCGTTCCACTGTTTCAAGAAAAGCCTCTTTGCTAGATGTGTGTTCCAGACAGGAACAGGCCGCAATAAAGTCAAATGCTTTCGGTTGAATCCGGTAATGCTCAACATCTGCTTTTTCGGCCTGAACGATGTGATCCACCTCATACTGTTTCGCATACTTGCGAAGTCCGTCTACCGCTTCATCCAACAGATCCACGCCAATAACCTCGCTGTTTGTATCTGCCAGACGTTGTGCAATCGGAATCGTATGTCTGCCCACACCACATCCCAGGTCAAGTACACGTAATTCCTGTTTATGAACAAGCAAACGTTCCAACATCTCCATCACCATAGGCATGGGTCTGGACATCCATGTTCCGTCTTCAAACAATTCATTGTTTTTATAAAAGTTAGAATGATATCCCGCTTCGGCTTGACGAGCAGCCTCAAATTGTTCTTCCCGCATTTAGTTACCTCCTGCAATGGATTTAGACCTTTACAGTAACGTTCACCTAAAAACGAAGAAAAGAATCATATAAATTACTATCATAATTAAACTGGCCGTGACAAGTATTTTCCCCGCATCCCGTTTACTGGCATAGTCATTAAACAACAGTATTCCACCAATGGTCATCGCAATGGGCGCAAAAAATATCGTCATGATCACGAGCAGCACCATAGAATAACGATCCAATGTCGATTCTTCATACTCCGACATATATGGCTGATCTGGCTTGGCCGTTTTGGTCGTTACCATATTGCCGCACGACTTACATTTGAATTCATCTTCTCCCATAGGTTGATGACAATACGAGCATTCTCTTGAAAAACGTGGCATATCTATCTCCCTCCATCGGTGAACCGGTCTCAAAGTGGCATATGTTTCTGCAAAAAAGCTCCCAGCACCGCTTTATATTTCTCGCGATCAACCTGAAAGGCCGTTCCGTGACCTGCACGAGGAATCGTCAGCAGTTCCTTCTCTGACTTACACACTTCGTACAAGCGATACACCATTTCCGTTGGTACAAACAGGTCCGCCTCACCATGGATGAAGAGCACCGGTACGTTAACTTTGGCGAGTTGCTTCAGTGCAGATGCTTCTTTAAATGAGTATCCGGCCTTCCATCTTGTAATCAAGCTGGTCACCGGAATGAACGGAAAAGGCGGTAGCTTGTACAACTGTTTCAATTGGAATGTCAGTTCTTCCTCAACCGATGTATAGGCACAGTCCGATACAATGGCTCTGACCTGATCAGGCAGCTCTTCCCCGCCTGTCATCAGCACAGTCGCACCTCCCATCGATATGCCATGCAGAACAATATCTGTATTTAGTCCTACATGTCCCAGCACCCATCCGATCCACTGAACATAATCTTTCCGATCTAACCAGCCAAATCCGATGACCTCTCCTTCACTCTGACCATGTCCGCGATCATCCGGCATTAATACGTGATAACCCAGGGTTTCAGCGTAAAATCGGGCGAAGCCCGCCATTTCTCTGCCTTTCCCCGAGTAGCCATGAGCCAGAATAACTGTCTTTGCAGACTTGTTCTTTGAAGGAAGCCAGATGCCAGAGAGTCTCAATCCATCTTGAGACTGGATGGTCACCGTCTTGGTATCCTGAGCATCAAGCCATTGTAAATCACCAACAGTACTGATCAGTTCATCTTCCACTTCCGTTTTAAGATTCGGATTATCCGCCAAAAATGTTTTCGGCGTACGCCGAATCGCTGTCTTGAAGAAATAAAGTCCTCCAACCCACAGCAGAGCTATGATGATGATGATGAGAGCCGCCAGCCCGTAAAATATCATGTAAAAAATCCTCCATTTCAGTCTATGAGTTAAAGCGACTCCATATTTAAATCAATTATAATGCCGTCATAACCTAGCATGCTTCAACTTTTATTAGCCTGCTGCAGCGCTCCGCAAGCAGCCTGGTACGCGGGAAGTAGCTTATCAAGCAGTGGTTCTGCTTGATGGGTTAGTTCCTGTTTCGCGTATTTCTCAATCTGGCTGAACAACGTTGAGAGATAACTAATTCCGAGGCTTAGACTTCCTGATTTCAAGTCATGGGCAGTCTCGGCCGCCGCCTTATGATCGGCTGAAACAACATGTCTGCGCAAGTCCTCAATTTTACCTGGCGTCTCCGCCCGGTACATCTCCAGCAACATACTGAGCAACGTTTGGCTCCCATCCGTATTTAATTCAGCAATCTCACGGACAACGTCCATATTCAGAATCTGTACAGGTTTCGATGCCGAGTGCCACTTCCGAATGGTCGTATCGAGCACCTCTAAGGTAAATGGCTTACCGATAAAGTCATTCATTCCAGCCTCATAACACTTGTCCTTCTCACTTTGCATTACATTGCCTGTCATTGCAATAATCGGCGTAGCTGGACGCATCTCATCCTGCTCTATTGCACGGATCTGGCGTGCAGCTTCAATCCCGTCCAGAACGGGCATCATACTATCCATCAAAATCAGACTATATGTTTTATCACGAAACGCATTCACAGCCTCTTCCCCACTGGATACACATTCGAGTTCAGTAAAACCCAGCTTTTTGAGTTGCAGTTGAACAAGCTGACGGTTAATAACATTATCATCAGCCAGTAGAATGGGCAAGGTGCGAGCATCTTGCTCAGGTGCATCCTTAGAGCTGTTCTTCGTCGCATCGCCAACATCGTTTTTGGCATCATTTGTAAGATCCGAAGTTTCGTCAGCTACCGTTAACTGGGCACTCTCTTTGCTTTCCACCATGTGCAGCCCAAGTTCAAGCTCAAACCAGAAAATGGAACCTTCCCCTTCCTTACTCCTGATTCCGATCTCTCCGTTCATTAATTGAACAAGTGACTTGCAGATCGATAAACCAAGACCTGTACCCTCATACTCTTTCGAACGTCCCTGCTCTGTCTGCATATAGGGTTCGAACAAACTTATCTGATCTTCTTCTGAAATACCAATTCCCGTATCATGCACCTCGAAGCGTACAAGCTGAGTGCGTGCCTGCTGCCTTACAAGCTTAACTTCCACCTTAACAGATCCATCGGTAGTGAATTTGTTTGCGTTCTGAATCAGGTTAATCAGTATTTGTGTAATTCGGGTAGAATCTCCTTCAAGCACGGCGGCGACTTCTGGGTCACAATCCATGATCATGCGATTTCTTTTCTTATCAATCTGGGGCTTAAGCAGACGCAAGATGTAATCCATAATCTCTTGGAGCTTTACCTCTCCTTGTTCAAGACGCAATTGACCTGCTTCAAGCTTGGAAAAATCCAGAAGATCCTGAATTAATTTAAGCAAAAGCTTGGCTGCCTCCTGGATAACAATGACTGAATCCTTCTGCTCCTCCGATAAAGGCGAGTACGTTAACAACTCAGCCATCCCCAATATTCCGTTTAACGGTGTCCGAAAGTCGTGGCTGATGACCGCCATAAAAGCACTTTTGGATTCGTCAGATGCTACAGCCTTCTGACGTGCTGACTCAAGACCCGCATTGTTCTTGGAAAGTTGCCGCTGAAGCGTCACAAGCTCATTATTCATATCAGAAAATGCTGAAAGAGTGCGTTCCTCTTGCTCCTTGCTTCGAATCAGTTGGTCAGATAACTGCTCAATCGTTTTACGCAGTCTCTGTATCTCTTCATTGTCACTCGGCATCCCTTCATCCCTTTCCTATTCACTTGCCGTACTTACATTGTCAAGCGACACCGGATGATTAAGCAGACGCTCAGCGATAGCAACAGCCTCTTCTGCTCCAGGTGCATAACCATCAGCACCGACTGTTCGCCATAATTCTTTGTCTATATTAAACGGATAACCGCCAACCATCACTTTGACATGAGCCGTTTCTGCATGGTTGCGAATACGTTCAATCAACTCTTTAGCCAGATGAAGATGATAAGTCATCGTCACCGAAATCGCTATTACATCACTCTCATGTCGCTTGATTGCTTCCACAATGCTTCCATTTGGAACATTGGCTCCAAGATAATACGTATCCCAGCCTTCCATTTCGAATACATCTGTAAGCATGCGTAGCCCAATCTCGTGCTGTTCACTCCCCACACAGGCTGCAACCAGTTTTTTTCCCTTATTCGGTCCAATCAGCCATCTGGAGTACAAACGAGAAATAAATGATTGTGTTGCTGCTGTGCAAAAGTGTTCCTGACCAACACTAATCTGTCCCCGTTGCCATAACCGGCCGATCTCGTATTGAACAGGCTGAAAAATGTAGCGATACATATCGCGGATCGTTGCACCATCATTCAGTTCTGACTCTACAATTTCGAAAGCTTCCTTGCGTTTATTATCTAGCAAATGTTGCAAATACGTCTTTGCTTCGAGCCCGTAGGGCATGGATGCATGAATAAAGCTGGCCTGGGTATCCATATGCTTCATTACATCGATCCCCATCTCCAGATATTCCAACAGAAACTCACGGTGAGGTTGTTCGATTTCTTCATTTAACGCCTCTTTAATCAACTCAAGATTCATTTCCAGATCTTCCGCAGATACCTGATAGCCGGCAAGCAGAACTTTTAACCACGATATATAGTGAGTGAACAAACCGGGACTTTTCACAAGCACACTTTCTGCCAGATAGCTCAGACTGTACTGTGAGTCCTGCTTGGTTCTTATTTTTCCAATTGGACCGAAACGTTCCATTAAGTCGGGCTGCAACCGATACTGCATTTCGGTTATTTTCTCAGCCAAGATTTCTGCATCTTGAAGTAAACGTTCTCCGGCCTCCCGATGACTCATCGACGCATTCCTCCTTTGCCCTGCATCCTGTGCCGCATAAATCTATATCATGTATATCATTCCGTTTAGGAAACTCTACTAATCTAGTATACATGAAGAGTTCTATATCATTTCGATGATATAAAACAATCTTCCTATATTATGTAGATATACGCAAGCCATATAGCCAGTATCCGAGGTATGTTGAAGACACAAAAAAACGGATCCACGTTATATACGCAGGTCCGTTTTGCCTTCTGCAGCAAGCCCTAGTTTCTTCAGTAGGCGTATCGCCTCAACTTTTTCGGATGGTTCAAGCCCCTCCAGAATGTCAATAATGACTTGATGATGCTTTGGAAATATTTGCGTGAATAACTGTTTCCCTTCTTCCGTCAATTCCGCATATATAACCCGGCGATCCTCCTTGGAGGGACGCCGAAAAAGCAAATTCTTGTTTTGTAACTTGTCAACAACATACGTAATATTGCCACTAGACATCAATACTTTTTCACCGATCTTTTGCAAAGCCTGTGGTCCTTTATGATATAACAAGTCAAGTACTCCGAATTCTGTGGAATTGAGTCCATGGCTTTGGATGTCCCGATTGGAACGTGATGTCACTGAATTGTATGCGCGAATAAGAACCACAAACAATTGCAATGACAACTCCCGGTTATCCTCCGTTTTCAGCATTTCTATAATCCTCCATCAGTTATATACATTTCCGTCCGTTTCACCGGATAACTTCTGCTCCCACTCCTCGCGGAGCATGCCCATCCGAATTGAATCATAATACTCTCCAAGAACGAGCCGGCACTTCCGCATCCGCCCCTCGATTTGCAGTCCGATCTTTGTTGCAGCCTGCATCATTCGCTCATTACCAGACCACGTAGTCAGTCCAACCCTCACGATGGGCAGATTTTCAAATAAATGACCTGACCACATATAAAGTGAACGTGTACCGATCCCCCTCCCCCATCGAGAAGGTTTGTAGATGATAATTCCCATCTCAAGCCACATCGATAACGGATCTTCAATATAATAACTGATCATTCCAACGATTTCTCCGTCTGCCTCAATGATTCGAAGGGATGCTGGCCGCCCTGCTTTTTGATCTGCTTCCAATCGTGCAAGTGTATGCTGCACAAAACGCTCGTATGGCTCATGCTCCAGCGGATAATAAGGTGCATCCCACTTTTTCCATTCGGGATTGTCATCCTTATAAATCAGCTCATATAGTTCAGTAAGATCATCTTGCTCCACGATTCGAAGAACAAGCTCATCATCTCTAAGGGGAAATTCTCTCATTCTAGATCATGACACCAACTTTCCGTCAAATTCGTTACGGACGGTGAAGTTCGTCGATACTGCCGTCTTCTTTGGCAATGATCACAACGTCCGCCATCTTCACAAATAGTCCATTATCCACGACACCTGGTAACATATTCAGTTGTACGTTAAGTTCGGAAGCATCGGCAATGGCCCCCAGATGGCAGTCTGCAATCAGATTTCCGTTATCCGTAAGGTATTGTTTTTGCCCATCCATCCGCCACTCTGGCTGACATCCCATGTTCTCAAGCGCCTGAAAAGTCCATTCCGATGCAAAGGGTACAACCTCGACCGGTAAAGGGAATTTCCCCAGTTTTTGTACAGCCTTGCTACCGTCAGCAACAATGATCAGCTTATCGCTATTTGCTGCCACTATTTTTTCACGCAATAGAGCTCCGCCACCGCCTTTGATCAGGTTAAAATCCGGATCCACTTCATCCGCCCCGTCAATCGTCAGATCTAGTCGTCCAATCTGGTCAAAAGGAATAATCGGAATACCCCATTCTCTTGCCAGCTTGTCTGAAGCCTCTGAGGTAGCTACTGCCTGAATGTTCAGACCTTCCCGAACCCGCTCCCCAATTCGACATATCGCATAATATGCGGTTGAGCCTGTGCCCAAACCAACTTTCATTCCATCTTCAACGAACGCTGCCGCATGTTCTGCTGCAATCTGCTTCAGATTCATTATTTAACCCCCGCCTGCTCATTAATTTGTATAAACCATTATGTAGTTATTATAGATAAAACCTCATCCGATGTATATCCAAGCTTCCTGAACAGATTAAGATCGGCTTTCTGATGATAAATGGTGTAATTTTTCCCGCTATGTTATAGAATACAGAATGAAACTAAAAAATGGCAATTTTTAAAAATAAACAGTACTAATTACCTATAAAAAGAAAGATATGTCCATAAATACGTAAAATATTAAAAAAGTTTTAACAAAACTATTCAAATTAACGACATTTTACACGACATAATAGATATAGATGTGTTTTAATAATTAGACACACTGGTTCCAAAAGGTACATAAGTCTTGCATAGTGACTAAGAAAACCAAGACCATTGTCGCACTTTCCCTTTAGAAGGAGATGACAGAATGAAGTAACTTTTTGCTCCAAAAGCGCATCTTACAGATTTTTAATTTACAGAAGATCAGGAGTGGAGTTTAGTGAAATCATTGAGTTGGAAAAACATGTCGTTTTTCTCTAAGAACCTATTGCTCTCATTTACCAACATCATCATTATTGGCGTGGCTCTGATTGCAAGCAGTTATTACTTCCAAAGAACGATTCTGGTTGATCAGCTGCATGGACAAGTAGCGCAGATTACGAAAAAGTGGGCTCAAGATATCAATGCGGCAGATGTACAAACTGCAATTACAGAGCGCAGCTACGAAGGTACTGCTCAGACGAAACTAAGAGCTTATTTCGACGAAATGCAAAAATATTATCCTAACATTGCACAAGCCTATATCTTCGGTGTGGAGCTTGGCGGCGACAACAAACGGTTAACTTCCCTTGTTGCGATGCCAACAAACCTGAGAGAGGCTTTTCAGAGCGACAATGTAAATATTGGCGATATGTACGAACAACCTGTCGTTGTAGCCAATGCTCTGAAAGAGATGCTAAATACCGATCGTCCAACGTTCACCACCTTTTATTCCGATGACTTCGGAACCTGGACGACCATTGCTTATCCGATCAAAGACAGCAACGGCAAAATTTTTGCATACTTCGCTGTGGATGCGGATGCCAGCGCAGTTCCAAAAGGTCTGAATTCCTTGTTATTAAATGGAGTTATTATTCTGGTAGCGTTCTTGCTTCTGTTCCTCATTATTCAATATCTTGTCGTGAAAAATACCCTCTCTCCGATTCGTCATCTGATCAAAGGCATCGATGAAGTCAGCAGAGGTAATCTGGATGTCAACATCCCGACAGGCAAAGACGATCTGGGACTTGTAAACGAAAAATTCAATGTCATGGTACGCCGTATCAACGACACGATCGTTAAAGTGCAAATGACCTCCCAGGAAGTAAACCAGTCTGCGAAGGAACTCTATGAAGTCTCTGAGCGCAACAGTGAAAATGCAGACTCCATTAACAATAACGTTACTCATATTAGTACAAACATCCGTTCACAAGAACAGGCTACCCGTGATAGTGCACGCGCAATGTCCGAGATGGCTACCGTAATCCAGACCATTGCGAGTAGTTCCGCAAGTGTTGCGGACGAAGCCTATGAGATGGAGCGTCGTTCACAACAAGGTAATACTGTAGTTCGTCAGGTATCCGAGCAAATGAACCTGATTACGCAATCTGTGAAAAATACAGCTTCAGCGATCGAAGTGCTGGAGAGCCGTTCACAGGAAATCGGTGATATTCTGAACATAATCTCGGGGATCTCAAGCCAAACTAATCTGCTTGCTCTTAATGCATCCATTGAAGCGGCTCGTGTAGGTGAAGAAGGAAGAGGTTTTGCGGTAGTTGCTGGCGAAGTACGTAAGCTCGCCGAACAGTCCGAACAGGCAACCAGTCAGGTTGGCGTATTGATTCAAGAGATTCAGGCCGGTATTAAACAAGCTGTACAAGCCATGGAACAAGGTACTTCTGAAGTAGATACAGGTCTCTCCGTAGCGGATCAAACCGGTCAATTATTTGATGAAATCCTGGAAGCAGCGAAAAAGGTATCCCACCAAATCCAGGAAGTTTCAAGTGCAACCCAGGAAATTTCAGCAGGCACAGAAGAGATGACCGCAACAGCGGATGACTTGTCTGCAAGTGTAAGCAAGACAGCTGATAGCAGTGAAAAGATCTCTGTATCTGTAGACGAGCAAAAGGCTTCTCTGATTACGCTGGTAGACTCCTCCACTCGACTCAATGATATGTCTGAAGAGCTACAGGAATTGATTTCTCATTTCAATGTAAGCAAGCAACAATAAAAAAATAAATAACACTCGGTTTCAACCAAGGAGGATACCTGAAGTGATTGAAAACCAATCTTTCTCCCACTCCGTGGAATCTGGCTTGCCTGTTCTTCAGATTCCATTGGATTATGGACGTCGCCAGCAAACATTCTCTTATGAGTCTACTCATATTACATTGAAAGCGTCATTGAGTCGTGAACTTAATCAGAAGTTTGGGGAACAGATGGTGTACCCTGCATTCCTTTCAGCTTATGCAGCCTTGTTATTCCGATTGTCTGCTGAAGAGGAGCTCGCGATTGGAGTACTTGCTCCGGATCAGGCAGCTTCTTATCTTTCATTAGAGCTTCAGGGAAAGACAACGTTCAGTGAATTATTCGAACAGATTACACGGCAACTTCAGATTCCTTATACACAACAAACCGGAGGATATCCTGAGACACTGTTTATGCTAAACAGTGTCCAGTTGCCTCAGGCACCTCAGGTGATGAATTGGAACGTTCGTTATGATCAGAACGAGATGATTCTCGATCTGTTTTATGACCGTTCGTTGTTACAAGAATCAACGATATTGCGATATGCGGAGTATTTTCAAACACTACTTCTCGCTCTCTTGCGTGATGATCACAAAGCAATCGGTGCAGTAGACATTCTGACTGCTTCAGACCGATTGCTCTATCGGGAAATGAATGACACCGCGGTACTTGAGCCAGCGCATCCGACCATCCATGGCTGGTTTGAAGCCGTCGCTGCGGCATACCCGAATTCTCCGGCGATTACCTCACTTTCAGCGAGTTATACGTACCGGGAATTAAATGAACGCGCGAATCAGGTTGCTCGCGTGTTAATATCCAACGGATTAAAGCAAGGTGAATTTGTCAGTATTTTTATGGATCGCAGCCTGGATACGATTATCTCGTTGCTCGGTGTTCTTAAAGCAGGCGGTGCCTACGTGCCGATTGATCCCGAACATCCGCAAGAACGGAACAGTTACATTGTCGAAGATACAGCTTCTCCGTTTGTACTGACAACAGAAGCTTCGTTCGATCAAGCTAAAGCATTGTTTTCCGGCATTTCTACGGTACGTCACATTCTTTCCGTGGACGGACGACTTGCAGGATTTGCTGCCAGCAATCCCAACCTGGATATCAAACCTGATGATCTCGCTTACGTCATCTATACTTCAGGCTCTACTGGCAGACCGAAAGGCGCACTGATCGCTCACCGGGGTGTCACCAATCTGGGCAGTGTTGTACAGCGTGACTGCGACATTCAACCTGGCGATGTATTAACGCAGTTTGCCACATACAGCTTCGATGCATCCGTATGGGATACGATCGGTGCTCTGTTCTATGGAGCCGAGCTTTATCTGTTATCGGCGGAAGAACGAGTATCTATTGAAGAGTTTGCAAGTGCAATCCAAAGAACAGGGACGACCATTATTACGATATTGCCAACGATTTTCTTTAATCAACTGGCCTCTTATCTGTCAGATGAAGGCTTTCATAAACTGGAAAAAGTACGTATCATCACCGTAGCTGGGGAAGCTCTCTACGGGGAGCAGGTTCGGGCTTTCCAACGCAAATTTGGCAATCAGATTGACATCGTTAATGTATATGGGCCAACAGAATGCACCGTGGCCACCACGACACACCGGATTAGTGAACAGGTCCCGGGACACGTTGTTAATATTCCGATTGGCAGACCTATTCATAATTACAAAGTATACATTGTCAACGAAGAGCACCAGCTATGCCCTGTAGGCGTACCAGGCGAAGTGTATATCGCAACTCCTGCACTTGCCAAAGGGTACTTGAACCTGCCGGAGCGCACAGAGCAATCCTTTATTGATAATCCGTTTGCGATTGGTGAGAAAATCTACAAGTCCGGGGATATTGCCAAAATGTTGGATACCGGATTACTGGAATATGTGGGACGCAGCGACTCTCAGCTGAAAATTCGGGGTCACCGAATCGAAATCGGTGAAATCGAAGATCATCTCGCCAGACTGGAACAGATCCAGGATGTTGCCGTTATTGCAAAGAAGGAAGCGGACGGCCAAAACATGCTCGTGGGTTACTTTACGTCCAAAGATGGAAGCACCCTTTCCGTAACGGATATCAAAGCAACACTTTCAGAGAAACTTCCATCGTACTTCGTACCCAAATGGATTTGCCAGCTGGATGAGATGCCTATTGCACCAACAGGGAAAATCAACCGCAAGGCCATGGTGTCCATGCCACATGCTGAACGTCATACCGATCAGCCAGACCGCGTGATGCCTGAGACAGAAACGGAATCTATACTCTTTCATGCTTGGAAGAAGATTTTACAACACGAAGAATTTGGTGTCGAAGACAGTTTCTTCAGTATTGGTGGCGACTCCCTGCGAGTCATCCATGTACTGGTTCTTCTGAAACCACATTATCCGCAACTGAAAATCGCTGATTTCTTTGCAGAAAAAACAATTCGTGCTCTTGCTCGCCGAGCCATACTTTTAACGGAGCAACGTGAACCAGCGAAACGGACAACCACTGCAAATGGCATCATCACGCAGCTTTCCGAACATCCGGTGGAACTGTCTCCACAGCTTGGATATCCGAACATTCTTCAGCCTGAGCATGTGCTATTGACGGGTGCGACCGGTTATCTGGGCTCACATGTACTACAACAGTTAATTGTGACGTCTTCGGCACGGATCTACGCGCTTGTTCGTCGCCCAAGCGATGGCACGACAGCAATGGCACGTTTAAGCAAAGTGATGCAGGGTTATTTCGGCAAACAACTTGCTGACCAGCTTGAAGATCGTGTTGTGATTGTTGAGGGGAATTTGGAGGAAAAGAACCTGGGTCTTGCCGCTGAGCAACAATCGTTGCTTGAATCAAGGATTGACCGTATCATTCACTGCGCGGCTGATGTTCGTCATTTCGGGGAGGCGGCGCAGTTCGCTAAAACCAATGTCGAGGGCACAGTTGCTCTGTTAGACCTGATACGTAACAAAAAAGGGGCTTCGTTCCATCACATATCAACGATGGGCATACCCGAAGATCTGGCCCTCAGTGGACAATGGGAATCGACATTGCAATATGACCGTTTCCCGGAAGAATTACATGTGGACAATGTTTACTCCGACAGTAAGCTCGAAGCGGAGAAAGTACTCATGACCGCCGCAGAAGAAGGCGTGCCAGTCAGTATCTACCGTGCAGGCAACCTGACATGTGATTCTCGTACGGGTCGTTTTCAGACCAATATCGATAGCAATGCGATCTACCGCATGATCAAGGCCATGTTATTGCTGGGCAAAGCCCCTGCCGCGGACTGGCTGATGGACTTTACCCCGATCAATTATGCCAGCGAAGCAATCGTACATCTGGCCTTACGTCAGGATACGGCTGGACGTGTGTTCCACATCTGTAATCCGGAGCCGATCCGGTATGATGCCTTAGTAGAAGCCGTGAAGCGTGCAGGTTACGATGTCGAAACGATGCCGTTTGAAGACTATCAACACTGGCTGTTTGATACAACCATTGCCAAAGAGCCGGAAGCTCTGCAACTTGCGATCGCTCAGTTGGAAGGTGACGGAGCAAAGGATTCAGCATATGCCTATGCATCGCCGGTAACAACGGCTTACGTTGAACCAGCTGGAATCTTCTGCGCCAAGACCGATGAGCGTTTCATTCATACCATGCTGGACTATGCAGTTCAGATCGGTTATTTCCCCGCAGCGATCCGTCCGAATTACGGTACAACAACGGTTGCAGATTAAACGATATGTTGGATAACAATATCAATAGAAATTAATAAAGCAAAAGCCACTTTATCGTGTTATGAACTGCTCCCCGTCAAGTAGACACTTTAAAAAAACAAAAATGATTCGTTTGGATACCTTAGCTCGGATGACGTGCTGAGGTATCTTTGTTATG
>NZ_FMVM01000022.1 GCF_900102085.1 Paenibacillus polysaccharolyticus
GGGGCTGTCCCATAAGTCGTAAAAAAACTTGGGATAGTCCCATTCTCCAAAATTATGCAACAAAAAGAAACCGTTCCTTGGTAAAATGGAAGTGCGACCCACCATTTACAAAAGGAGACGGTTTCTTTGTACATTCAATATACCATGGATCAACTTTTCTTGCCAATGGATTTAGAGACAGATATCCCCGAAAATCACCTCGTGCGTGTCGTAAACGAGGCAGTTCATCGCCTTAGCGACTCCATTTTCTCCGCCGCATACCCTGGTGGTGGCCGTCATAGCTATCATCCTAAAATGCTTACTAAAATCATCATCTACGCCTACACCCAGCGCATCTATTCTTCCCGGCAAATCGCCAAGGCGGTTCGCGAAAATATCATGTTCATGTGGCTCGCCGGGCGACAGCAGCCAGACTTCCGTACCATCAATCGCTTTCGTTCCGAGCGGATGAAAGAGGTTCTGGAAACCGTGTTTACCCGTGTTTTGGAGTTGCTGGTTCAAGAACAATATGTGTCATTAGATCACTATTTTCTGGACGGAACCAAGCTTGAAGCGAGTGCGAATCGCTACACCTTTGTATGGAAAAAAGCTGTCGTCAAGCATCAGGCCAAGCTGCAAGAAAAAGTAAATACCCTGTTTCAAGCCATCGAAGAGGCAGAACACGAAGAGGATACCGCTCATACTGGGGCCGACCTGCCTGAACTTGGTGAAGCCTCGGCGCTCACGGCGGAAAAGCTGGAGCAAGCCGTAAAGCACTTAGAAGAAAAACTCAGCGAGAAACCCAAGGACAAAACGCTGAAGAAAGCGGTGTGCCAGTTGCGGAAGGACTTGCTGCCTCGGCTGCAAAAATATGAGCATCAGCTTCAAACTGCGGGTGAGCGGAACAGCTACAGCAAAACTGACCCGGATGCGACGTTTATGCGAATGAAAGAAGATCACATGCAGAATGGTCAATTGAAGCCTGGATACAATGTACAGATCGGAACAGAAAATCAGTTTGTTTTGGGCTACAGCGTACACCAGCGGCCCACGGATACCAAATGCCTGAAACCCCATCTGGATCATCTGGAAAAAATGCTAGGCCGAAGACCGGAGACCGTCATTGCCGATGCGGGGTATGGTAGTGAGGAAAATTACAGTTATCTGGAGGAAAAAAACATTCAGGGTATCGTGAAGTACGGGACATATCACAAGGAAAAAACAAGGGCTTTTCAGCGAGCTATGGATAAAGTAGACAACTGGAGTTACAACGAAACGTCAGATACGTGGACCTGTGCGGCTGGACAGACATTACATTTTCGCGTGGAACGTCGGACAGTGACGGAGAGCGGCTACCCGATTCGCACCCGTCATTACCTGAGCGAAGATTGTAGCCAGTGCCCCATGAAATTGACATGCACCAAGGCGCAAGGAGATCGGGAAATTGCTATAAGCCTGACCTACCTGCGGCAAAAAAATGAGATGCGAGAACGCCTGCGCAGCGAGGAAGGATATCGTCTTTCCGTTCAGCGCATGATCGAGCCTGAAAGCGTGTTTGGACACATGAAAAACAATCGGGGATTCCGAAGATTCCTGCTTCGCGGCTTGCAAAAAGTAAGCTTGGAGGTCGGGTGGCTTTGCCTTGCCCATAATCTGCTCAAAAAAGCGACAATGGCGGAAAAACGTAAACGAGACCAAGCAGGATGAACCCCTGCTTGGTCTCGTTCGGACGTATCGGTGTTCATTCTCTTCACCGATGTTCGTTTTAAAGGCTTTTGAGACAGCCCCTTTTTTTAAAGTTCATCATTACTTTCTTTACTGTTTGATTTCTTGTTGTACTTGTCTACATCTGCAAATTGCTCCATGATGGAGTATTTTGCACTATACATTATTCTGGATCTTCCTGTGTCATATTCGATGTTTGAGCGATCATTTTCCCAAAGAAAAATAAGGGAGTTAGCAAAGGTTTCGATCTTCGGCTCACCATATTTCTGAGTAAGCTCTGCGAGGATTTCATCGGATTCTTGGCTGCTTAACGTGTCAAAATGATAAAATGCCTGTCGCAGTAAGAAGTCATCCAATGGATATGAACTTGCTGCAGTTTTCATTTCTTCTATTCTCTGATCCATAAGCTTGTAAATTTCTTCTTTCCTTGATTCTGTCGTTTCTGGATTTTCTAATTCCTTAAGCAATGTATTACTTTCGTTCATTAGATCCTGGCGGCTTGTATTATCTAAAAGATCAATAAAAACGTATGTAGCGTCAGCTTTTTTACCAAGAACAATTAGATTAGAGTATGTAATGCTTTTTTCATGTTCATAAAAGTTGTCCTCTTCATAAGTAGCGTTCCCATTCTTTTTTTCAGTTGAAATGACCTTGTCGATCTTGGTGCCCCAAGAAAAATCTCGAAAATCGTTTGCATTCCCGTTACTGCAACCTAGGATTGTGAATACTAAAGCAGCAAAACTTAAAACGAACATCATCTTCTTCATTTTTTGTCTGTTCTCCTTTCATGTCCTTAAATATTTTACAGGATTTGAGGGAAGCAATTGAAGACAAAAAATGGATATAAAAAAAGAAGCACCTTTGTGGCTGCTTCTTTCTTTAACATGTAGCATTAAAGTTTACCCAACATTTTGTTATACATAAATTGACCTGTCACCCGTCTTGCGGTTACATAACGATCATTGAAATACGGATTGGACAACTTGGTGATGCTGACACCTTTGCTGCTGGAGGCATGTGCGAATTGACCTCCACCGATGTATACTCCCGTATGTGAGATGCCTCTACCTGTTGTGTTGAAGAAGACCAGATCTCCTGTACGAATGCTTGCTTTGGAGACAGGTGTTCCGGCTTTCGCTTGTTGTTGCGACGTGCGAGGGAGCTCAATGCTATATTTGTTGAAAAGATATCTCATAAACCCGGAACAATCGAAGCCAGCCATGGTTGTGCCGCCCCATTTGTACGGGATGCCTGTCATATTGTTAACCATCGTATTAATTGTGCTTGCCTCTGTGCTTGTTGCCCCGGATGTAAATAGTACAGCAGCCCCAAAAATGGAAATAATCAGTTTTTTCAAAATCAATGTTCTCCCTTCGATGCCTACGGAGTTAGCTAAGGGTTCGGTAGAAGGTTCCCTATATTTCCTATGTATAAGAATAATTCACCCAAAATGGTTCCCCCGTTTTCAATCCTGAAACTCGGCAAATGAATAATTAAGTTTTTGTAACTATTTGAAACTATATTGCATAAATGCGTAATTGTCAAACCTGTTTAAAGGTGTTCATTTAGCCTCAATGTTAGCGGAATTATCGATTTTAGTTATCATTTTGTTGAAATTAGGGAGTTAAAGATTACAAAAAAGTCATTTGTGTTTCATATGAGAGAACTTGGATAATAAACAAGATTGTTATGAGCTAAAAAGGAAACCATTCTGTTTAACAAATTTTTTTGGTTTGTTGCATATATTGACAAAAATATATTTATTGCATATTATAACCATATTAAATACATAATTTGTATTTAAATTGTTTTCATTGGAATATATGTGATATAAGTAATCAAATTTGTGAATGGGGAGAGTGTTGTCGAGTGAAAGCAAAAAAATTAGTAACATTTGTACTGGCGTGTTCTATGGTATTCTCCGTAGCGGGAATGGCTATCCTTCCTGTACCGACCGTATCGGCAGCTGATGCTTCCGGTACAACGGCGAGTATGTCCGATATCTTAAAGAATCAGCGCCCCGATGGAGGCTGGAGAAAAGATTACAGTCAGACGTCAGGTGAATGGGCCAAATCAACGATCGATAACAAAGCTACATACTCAGAAATCAGAAGGCTAGCAAGTGAATTCAAAAAAACAAATGATCCGCGATACTCTGCTGCAGCGGTCAAGGGCATCAACTTTTTGCTTAATATGCAGTATTCCAATGGCGGTTGGCCTCAAGTCTATCAAAGCTCCGGCTATCATAAACATATTACCTATAATGATGATGCGATGATTAATGTGATGTACATGCTTGATGAAGTCGCAGGACGTAAGGGGAACTTCTCCTTTATCGACAGTTCTCTTGCAAATCGCAGTAAAAATGCAGTTTCCAAAGGAGTCGATGCTATCCTGAATACCCAGGTGGTATCGGGTGGGAAGTTAACGGCTTGGGGACAACAGCATGATTCCAGTTCACTTAGACCTGCGGGAGCCAGAATCTATGAAGTGCCTTCATTAACTGCAGGTGAGAGCGTGAACATTGTGAAGTTTCTGAAAACGAGACCGGCTAATTCAAGAATTACTGCATCTATCAAAGGTGCCGAAGCCTGGTTTAATAAAGTGAAAATTACAGGATATCGGTATGAGAGAGCGAATGGGGATAGCCGAATTATTGCTGATTCCAGTGCATCACCGATTTGGGCACGTTTCTATGAACTCGGTACGGACAAACCGATCTTTGTGGGACGTGATGGCGTTGTGAAATATAAGCTGAGCGATATAGAAAAGGAAAGAAGAGGCGGTTATGCATGGTACGGCAACTGGCCGTCCAAGCTGTAGAAAATGGTTTATTTAACCGAATTTTCTAATAAGTCCACTACTTACGGATATATAAGCTTAATCTGAAGCAGGCCTGATAAGTGCGAATCGGATACATATCTGTTTCGCACTTATTTGGTGATGAATAGATGTGTTGACATGTTAAACTACGCGTGGTATATTATTTCTTGTCGCCGATAATGATTGGAAAGACACAATATATGCGGTCGTGGCGGAATTGGCAGACGCGCACGGTTCAGGTCCGTGTGGGCTAACCCCCCGTGGAGGTTCGAGTCCTCTCGACCGCATTAGATAGAAAAAGACCTCTTAGGCTATTGCTAAGAGGTCTTTTTCTATCTAATGATATAAAGAACAATCAACAGTCTTTAATTACAGTATTGTCTCAAAATAGACGAGTAGAGCAACTTAGGTCTATTCAACATGGGAGCTTGGCTACTTTTTGCCCAGCTAAAAAAAGGTTTAAAATCAGATAACTTATGATGCTGCTGTCACCGTAATGTTATCAATGTTCGGTCCCTCTGTGCCTGTTGTTACGATTCGGAGTGTATTCGTACCTGAATTCATAGGCACTTGAATTGTTTTTTCACCCCAAGTAGACCAGCTTCCTGTTTGAGTAAAGGGCTCATTACTGAGTACTTTTGTGCCATTAACATAAATATCTAGAGTCCGCGTACCACTTTCCAAAGCGTAACGAAACTTTACATTTTTGGTGCCTGTGATTGTGTTATTGATATCATTCCATTGGATTGCGGAGCCTGTATAAGCGTTGAAGTTAACATATCCAGAACCGGTGAAGCCCGGATAAGCTGTTTCAATGACTGCATCCGTAAGTGTTGTTCCTGTTTCGGCCTCATATGTGGTGCCCGTGCCTACATTGCCGCCACCGTTGCCGCCAGTAATATTAGCAACAAATGTGGTTACACTCTGTGCTGGGAGTTGAGCTGTGAATGCGCCATTGGACACGTTAATTGGTGCAAGACTTGCCAGATTACGACTGCTGTCTGTTACATACGAAGATACAGTGGATGCATTACCATTTTGCAACACAAAGCGTTGACTTTTTGCCGACGTACTGCGGTTTATTGCTACGACAACGACCTTATTATCCCCTTTGTAAGCAGACACGAAAGTGTTTGTATCCGGGTTTTTGGAAGCATCTACTCTCACATAGCCCGGGCGAACGAATTTGGAGAAATGAGCCATGTTGTATCCACGCTTACTGATCGTACCATCTTCCTTCATTGGACCATATGATCTGCGGATATACCACCATACATAGGCTTGGAAGTCGCCTTCAACCATTGCATTGTGCATGTGGTAGGAGATGTCCAGCGCTTCCGGCCAGCGGTCAGCGGAATTGTTGTCACTGTTCGGATAATATACTTCAGTCATCCAGAGCTCTTTACCGGCACCCTTTTGTTTGAAGAGAGGATAGGCAAAATTGCTAAACTGTGTTCCGTACAAATGCGCTCCCAAAATGTCCATGTTAGCAAGTGCTTGTGGATCATTCAGGATTGGATCGGAAATGTTTTTGAGGTATTGGAAGGATTCTGGAGCCATGACTTTGGTACCTTGGATGCTACCTGCATTTTCTTTCATGAAACGCAGGATTTCCTGTGGAGTCCACCAGGTCCAGTCATGGGCATAATCCGGTTCATTTTGAACGGATATGGCATACAGATTCACGCCGTTATTTTTCATAAATGTTACAAAGTCATTCAGATGTTGTGCGTAAGCAGCGTATTTGTCATAACGTAACCGCTTAGCATTGGTATCACCATTTCGATTAAACGTCTCAACCATGCTGCTTGGAGGGTTCCAAGGCGAGGCAAAAACGATAGCTCCCTTTTCAATCGCACGTTTGGCTGTAGCAACTTCAAGAGCCCAATTATTGGGGTTCGGGTCTACCCAGATTCGGAGTACAGAGAATCCTAGCTGATTCTGACCATTTCCGAAAGCGGTTTCACGTTGTGCTGCAGTTAAGTCACCAACCCAAACCGGATGGTTGATGCCGCCAAAGCCACGGATTACTTGTTTTTCTGAGGATAAGTTAATGTTGGCGTCACTCGCTGCGGATACGTTCGTTGGGGTTAACATCAGTGGTAGAGCAGTTAAGCAGGCTAACAAAAGGTTGACTGATTTTTTAAATTTAAACTTCATCTTCAATGTGTTCACTCTCCTCAATATAAGTGACTTGCGAAAGCTTGGACAAGAAAATAAATCTCTCGGCATAACTTCGAAAAGGGGCATCACATCCTCTCAGAAATAGTTCTAATAGATATTTTGACGAGAAAAAAGTTTTGTTTTGTAAATTCTACTATATTATTCCTGTGAAAAATACCCGATATATTGCAGTTGTTTGTAATTTTTTATGTTTTTTTGACTCGAATGCTATTTTCATAGGATAACAGCGCTGTTTAAAATTTATGTCAACCGGTTGACATATCGAATCATCAGCGTTTATGATAAAGCTGTATTCAAAATGTAAACGCATTCATAACAAACATCAGGGGGGAAGTTAAGAAATGAAAAAGACGTGGGTACCGTTTGTTGGCGTATTGATACTGATGTTGGTCATTACCGCCTGTTCCTCGGGTAAAACAACGGATTCTTCAGCAAAGGGCTCTGACAAACAGGCTGGAGGGGCTACAAAAGAGGTGAAATTGACCTTTTTTAATACCTCCGCAGAAGTCAACGGTGTTTTTGAGAAATTGTTCAAGACGTATCATGAGCTGCATCCGGAGGTAACCATTGAGCTTATTCCTACCCCGATTGGTGGAGCGCAGCTGGAAAAGTTCCAATCCTTGCTTGCTTCAGGCAATCCGGCAACCATTGCCAATCTGGATGCAGGCACAATCTTGCAATATAAAGACAAATTCCTCAATCTGGATTCGGAAAAGTCAACGTATGAAGGGTTAACGAAGCCTGGTGCGGTAGATGGAGCGCTACTGGATGGTCAGTTTTTGGGTATCCCTTGGACAGCACAGGGGTATGGCCTTTTATACAATAAACGGGTTGTAGAAGAGGCGATGGGTGGCTCTTTTGATCCAAACAGCATTAAAACTCGTGACGATCTGGAAGCTGTTTTCAAAAAAGTAGAGGCGGCTGGCAAAGCACCTGTCATGCTTCATGGCGCAGATTGGTCACTTGGAGCGCATTATCTGGGACTGACCTATTCTCTTCAATCTAAGAACGTGGAAGACAATCGTAAGTTCGTAAAAGACTTGGAAAATGGAACTTCGAAGCTCGCGGACAATGCTGCATTTAACGGATTAATCGATACCTTCGATCTGCTGAAAAAATACAACGCACGTAGTAAAGATCCACTCGTGGCAGATTACACCAAGGATAGTACAGATTTCGCCAAAGGAGATGCGGCTTTTTATTTCATGGGTGACTGGACATGGGCTGTTATAGGTAATCTGGAAGGCCGCGACAAAGAGTTTGGCATTATCCCTGTTCCGATTAGCAACAACCCTGAAGATTACGGAAATACTCAAGTAGCTTACAGTGAACCGAAACTCTTTGCTATTGATAATTCAGGTTCTACGGAAGAACAACAGACTGCAGCCAAAGCATTCATTCAGTGGATGGTGACGAGTGATGAGGGGCAGGATGCGATTGTAGCGCAAATGGGGCTGGCACTGCCATACAAAGACGTCAAAGTGAAAAGCAGTAACATTTTATCTGAAGCAGTGAGTAGTTACGTAGACCAAGGTAAAGTGTTGAATATCAGTGTGATTAATTATTTACCACAGGATTATTGGGCAAAGACAGGTGCATCTATGCAAAAATATTTGGCAGGTGTAATTGATCGAAATGGACTGGCAGAGGAAGTGCAAGCTTACTGGGCTAGTCAGGCAGGAAAATAGAATTATAAACGTTCGAAAGAGGATGTGCATCCATACAGGGGGCGCATCCTCCATTGTTCCAAATCGTTCATCAAATCTTTCGTCAAGCCGTTACCAAGGGAACCACAGGAGGTCAACATGGATAGAAAAATACGGATGAGAAACGCGGGAACCTTCTTACTGTTTGGAGCTCCTTCCGTTGTCGCTTTTCTCGCAGTGGTTGTGATCCCGTTTATCGTTGGATTGTACCTTACGTTCACCAATTGGGATGTTCGTACCGGGGATAACACATTTATTGGTATATCCAATTATATCGCGGTTTGGCAGGATACCGTGTTCTGGACTCAATTATGGTTTACCCTTAAATATGTATTTTTCACTGTCATTATCGCAAACGCTGCTGCTTTTTTTATTGCTCTGGTGTTGACGGGTGGTGGGAGAGGCGAGCAATGGCTTCGCACTGGTTTTTTTACACCCAATCTGATTGGGGGCATCATTCTCGGATATCTTTGGCAGACTTTGTTCTCACAAGTACTTCCTTACTTAGGGCAAAAGTATGGCTGGTCCTGGTTTGAAACATCCTGGTTAACCAATACAGACACAGCTTTCTGGGCGCTCGTCATCACAACGTCATGGCAATTGATTGGTTATCTCATGATCATCTATATTGCCGGCTTTGCCGGGGTTCCGAATGATGTGCTCGAGGCTGCCAGCATCGATGGGGCAAGCCGCATGGCAACGATACGCCGGATCATGTTACCGCTCACCATTCCAGCCATTGTGATCTGTGTATTCATTTCGATTTCCCGTTCGTTTCTGACCTATGATATCAACCTTGCGTTGACCAAAGGAGGGCCGTTTAACTCTACGGAGCTCGCGACCTATCATATCGTGCAAAAGGCATTTCTGTCTAACCAGTACGGGGTCGGCCAAGCGGAGGCTGTGGTGCTCTTCGCCGTAGTCGCCATTATTGCGTTGACGCAATCGTATCTGCTGAAGAGATTGGAGGTCGAGTCCTGATGTCGATCCGCCAATTCCTTCCTTCGTTGAAAAAAATACTGCTATACGTGTTGCTGTTTCTTTTTCTCACGCCGTTTTTGTTGATTATTATGAACTCATTCAAATCGACCCAGCAGTTCGTAGAAAATCCGTTATCGTTGCCAACGGGAATTCAACTGGACAACTATGTCAGTGCATTTGACAATATGAATTTTCTGGATGGATTTCTGAACTCGTTGCTGATTACCGTCGGCTCCGTGTTGCTGATTCTTTTTTTCTCATCCATGACGGGGTATCTGTTTGTTCGTTTTAAATGGCGTGTGAATGGCATTCTTTTCTATGCGATGCTGGCTTCACTTGCTCTTCCGTTTCAAGTTTTAATGATCCCACTGGTGATGTTATACGGCAATATGAGTCTGCTCGACTCCAAAATAACCTTGCTGTTTATGTACCTGGGTTTCGGTGTACCTTTTGGCGTATTTACGTTCCATGGATTTATCAAGGGTATCCCTTATGAACTCGAAGAATCTGCTTTTATCGAAGGGAGTTCGCGTATGCGGACGTTCTTCCAGATTGTGCTTCCTTTGTTAAGGCCGGTATTTGTGACATTAATTGTGCTGGATGTGTTATGGATCTGGAATGACTACTTGCTACCAAGCCTGGTGCTGTTATCGCCGGAGCACAAAACATTACCACTATCTACGTACAATTTCTTCTCGTCCTATTCAGTGGATTATGCGCCGCTCATGGCTGGGTTGATTATGACGATTATTCCGGTACTGATCATGTATTTGCTTCTGCAAAAACAGATTATCAAGGGGATTACAGAGGGGGCACTGAAATAGCACTGAAGTACCAAGAAGTGAACTGGAGTGAAATGGAAAACGATTAAGCTTATAATGGATTAAAAAGAGCAAGGTGGTTAACGGTTATGCCCAAGATTGATGATGTTGCCAAAAAAGCAGGAGTATCGGTTACAACCGTGTCCCGCGTATTAAATAATAGAGGATACATTAGCGAAGAAACGCGCGAAAAGGTCTATCGGGTAATGAAAGAGCTTGATTATCAACCCAACGAGATGGCCAGAGCTTTGTTTCGTAAAAAATCGAATATGATTGGTCTGATCATTCCAGATGTATCCCACCCTTTTTTCAGTGAGATGACTTATCATCTGGAGTATTATGCGGACAAGTCTGGATATAAGCTTTTATTGTGCAACTCCAATCGAGATGTTAGTAAAGAAAGCAAATATATTGATATGTTGAAAAAAAACAAGGTGGATGCCATCATTACAGGCAGTTCTGTTCTTGATGTACAGCATTACCTGAATCTGAATCTTCCGATTGTTTCATTGGATCGTGAAGTGGCCGACAACATTCCGGTCGTTTCTTCGGATAACGAGATGGGGGGCAGGCTGGCTACGCAGCTACTCCTTGATAAAAATTGCAGCCAGCCAGCCTTTCTCTATCGAGGGATTGGAGGGCCACACCATGTCGCTTTGCTGGCAAATGGCCGAGCACAAGGATATGAAGCCGTGATGCAGCATGCAGGACTTGAACCGATTCATCTGCAACTGGATGCTTCAGCCGGGGATGAGCTGGAGATTCAAGAGGAGATCATAGGCTTCCTGGAGCAGCATCCAGCCGTTGATGGTATATTTGCGAGCAGTGATGTCATCGCTGCTGAAGCTGTGCAGGCTTCTCGCCAGGCGGGAAAACGTATCCCTGAGGATATGCGAATTATCGGTTATGATGATGTGAAAATCGCTTCTCTGCTCAGTCCACGTCTGAGTAGTATACGGCAGCCAATACAGGAGATGGCTGAACGAATCATCGGCTTGGTTCTACAACAGATTCAGGGAGAAGAAATTGCTTCGGGTACAAACCTGTTCCCAGTCCAGCTGATTGAGCGGGAAACGACATAGAAGGGGTGCTTTCATGAAAGCACTCTTCTTGTTTGCTATATATGTCAACCGGTTGATATATAAGGTGTAAGCATATCTTTGTTCATTATATTTTTCGTAATAATGTTCTTGTATATATCGATTGTTCAACTTATATCGTTCATGACTATAGCTTCATTAATTAAACATTAGATCGAGACAGGGGGATACAGAATGGATTTTATGAGCAGGGTTGCACCGGAGCTAAGGGCGGGTTTGTTAGGACTTGAAGTTATACAGCTGCCTGAAGACCTGATGAGAGCACGTACAAATGCAGATCTGAATGCAGCACAAGTTGATCAGACTTCAGACGCAGTTCAAATCGTAAATGAGTATATTCAAGGATCGGATGGAAACGAACTGCAACTGCGCATTTATTCACCTGTACATGAGAATACACAAGAGAGGCCGGCACTGCTATGGATTCATGGGGGAGGAATGATTCTGGGAAGTCCAGAAGGGGATGACCAGCTCTGTACGGATTTTGCGATTCGAGCTGATTGCATCGTTGTCTCTCCGAATTATCGATTGGCACCCGAACATCCTTATCCTGCAGGACTTGAGGACTGTTATAGCACACTTCAATGGATGTCAGAAGAAGCCGAGGCACGAGGCATAGATCTGAAGCGTATAGCCGTTGGGGGAGCCAGTGCAGGAGGCGGGCTGGCGGTAGCCCTCACCCTTTTGACAAGAGATCGCAAAGGGCCTGAACTGTGCTTTCAGCTACCGCTATATCCGATGCTGGATCATCGGAATGGCACATCGTCCAGCTATGAGATGACACATCCTTCGATATGGAATCGGGCGCATAATGTAGCGGCCTGGAAGATGTATCTCGGACACCAATTCAACATTGAAGTTCCTATATATGCTTCTCCCAGCCTTGCTACCGATCTTACAGGCCTGCCGCCTGCGTATATTTGCGTGGGTGAGCTGGATCTGTTCCGGGATGAGATCTTAGAGTATGTGTCTCGTCTGTCCAGAGCAGGAGTTAAGGTTGAATTTCACTTGTATCCCGGGTGTTATCATGCTTCAGAGCATGTTGCTCCCGAGGCAGAGAGTAGTCAGCTGATTCGAACGGAGTATATTGAGCGTTTAGCTCAGGCGTTAAAACGTGAACCGGAGAGGGCAACCTCTGATTTTTGAAAAAAGTGATCGTCTTAATGAAAGTATTGTACAGCAGATAGCCCTACAATAAAGGAGTCATGTCAGTCAGGTGACGGCTTTTTGAATGAATACCGTGATTGGTTTAGGGAGGAATCAGGATGATTGGGCTGGATGAACGGATGAAACTGGAGGATCGCTTCAATGATCTCTTGGCCATAGGGGAACTGTTAGTAGACATGATATCGAATGAATATGGTGATCATCTGGGTTCTGACGGGTATACGCGTTTTGTTGGAGGCTCACCCTCCAACATTGCCATTAATGTCAATCGGCTGGGTATCCGTTCGCATATCGTCTCAGCTGTAGGGGAGGACGGATTCGGCACTTTTCTGCTGAATCGTCTGAATGAAGCAGGCATGGATACTCGCGGGGTTCGGCGCGTTAATGAAGCGACAAGCATGGTTGTTGTTAGCAAAAGCAAGGGTACACCTGTCCCGATTTTCTATCGGGCGGCTGATTTTCAACTATCATTTGAGGCAACTCTCGTGGAATGGCTTCGCAATTCCAAAATCGTTCATTTCTCTTGCTGGCCGTTATCTCGCCAACCTGCCAGAGAAACCATTGAAAAGGTTATTGTTGAAGCAAGGAAGCATGGTGTATTGATCGGTTTTGATCCCAATTTCCATAAGATGATCTGGCAACCGGGAGAAGATGGTGCGGCTTATGTGCAATCGATTATTCCGCAGGTGGATTTCATTAAACCTTCCAAGGATGATGCAGATCGTCTTTTTGGTGAAGCATCTGCCGAGGAACATCTGAAACATTTTCTAGCGTTAGGGGCACGATTGGTCATTCTGACGTTAGGTGAAGAGGGAGCACTGGTTTCGAATGGCCAAGAAACAGTGGAATTTGCGACCTGTGCAACGAAGGTTGTAGATACTACAGGAGCGGGTGACGCGTTCTGGTCAGGGTTCTATACAGGTCTGGTAAAAGGTTACACAGTTCAGGAAGCATTAAAATCGGGTTTTGCTGTAAGCGCGTACAAATTGAAGTATCACGGTGCGATTGTAGAACTGCCAGCTCTGGGGGCAATCAGAGAACAGTATGGACTGGAAGAGGGGGAGCATTTTGCTTAAAAATCAGGTTCAGTTAATTACCTATCCGGATTCGCTTGGTGGCAATCTGAGTACACTGAATCATTTGCTTCAGAACGAACTGGCTGGTCTTTTTTCAGGGGGAGTGCACATTCTGCCTCCTTTTCCTTCATCAGGGGATCGCGGGTTCGCTCCATTAACTTATCTGGAGATTGACCCTGCCTTTGGTACGTGGGACGACATTCGTTCTATTGGTGAACATACGGATATACTGGTTGATCTGATGGTTAACCATATTTCACAGCAGTCGCCTTATTTTCAGGATTTTCTGCTGAAAGGCCGATCATCCGAATATGCCGATCTCTTCTTGACTCTGGATAAGGTTTGGACGGATGGAGTGCCTGTGCAGAAGGATATTGACCAGATGTTTTTGCGTCGTGAGGCCCCCTACTCTACGTTTAAAATCCATGAGAGCGGTGAAGAGGAGAAGGTATGGACAACGTTTGGCAAAACAGACCTCTCAGAGCAGATTGATCTGGATATACGTGCGGCGATCACACAGCAACTGCTGCGTTCATTTTTTGAGAACTTCAAAAGTAACAATGTCAAAATTGTGAGACTGGATGCCGTTGGCTATGTTATAAAGAAGTTGGGGACCAGTTGTTTCTTTGTTGAACCGGATATTTACGTTTTCCTTGACTGGGTGAAGTCACTAGCGGACGAACTGGAGATCGAGTTGTTGCCGGAGGTTCACGCCCATTACAGTGTACAGTACAAACTGGCCGATTTTGGCTGCTGGATTTATGATTTTATATTGCCATACCGGGTGCTGGAGACGTTAGTCAACCGCTCAAGCCGGGAATTACGTCATTATCTGGCGGACAGACCTGCCAATCAGTTCACCATGCTGGACTGTCATGACGGCATTCCGGTCAAGCCCGACCTTGATGGACTGATACGCACAGATGAGGCGCAGCGGCTGGTGGATATCTGTCTGGAGCGGGGAGCCAACCTTAGCTTGATTCTGTCAGATAAACATAAGTCAGAGGATGGTTTCAACGTGCATCAGATCAGGTGCACATATTACAGTGCTTTGAACGAGGATGATGATGCTTATCTGGCTGCGCGTGCCATTCAGTTTTTTGTACCAGGCATTCCCCAGGTCTATTATGTCGGACTGTTCGCTGGGAAGAATGATCTGGCACGGGTAGCCGAAACGGGTGAAGGTCGAGAGATTAATCGTCAGAATTACACAATGGATGATATCGAGCAGCAGTTGGACAAAAAAGTGGTGCAGCGTCTTATGGAGTTGATCCGTTTCCGCAACAGCCATCAGGCTTTTCAGGGCGAATTCAGCGTTCTGGATTCTCCGGATAATCAGCTCTGTCTGAACTGGAAGCTGGAAGGGCAACAGTGCAGTCTGACGGTTGACCTCCAAACGTATCAATCCATGATACACTACACGGACCCGTCAGGGCATCTCGAAGCTTATCGGATCTAAACCATAATCAGGAAGGAAATTGCTAAAATGGCTACAGTACAGGTGAACTTTTTCTCAAAAAGCATGCGCAGAGAGGTATCGTTTAATGCTCTGCTACCTTTAGACTTGCCTGTCATTCCGGGTCAGTCCGAAGTAGCGAACGAACAGGAGCCGCTGAAGTCTATATACCTGCTGAATGGATACTCTGGCAGCCAGTGGGACTGGATCACCTTCTCGCGTATTCGCGAGCTTGCTGACCGGCACCGGTTCGCTGTGTTTATGCCGGCAGGTGAAAATCATTTTTATCTGGATGATGAAGATAAGGGTGATCTTTACGGACAATATGTAGGCAAGGAATTGGTGGAATTCACACGCGGGTTATTTCCGCTCTCTATGCGCCGTGAGGACACATATATCGGCGGATTGTCGATGGGAGGGTATGGTGCGATCCGGAATGGTCTGAGATATGCAGAGCATTTCGGTGGCATCATTGCACTCTCCTCGGCGATTCTACCTTACAAAATAGCGAATGCGCAGCCGGGTTACTCTGACGGAGTAGCGGATTATAAATACTTCAGCCGGGTTTTCGGGGATCTGAGCCAGCTGCAAGGTAGTGATAAAGATCCGGAAGCTTTGGTGATGCAGTTAAAGGAAAAGGGCGCGTCGATCCCTGACATTTATATGGCCTGCGGCACCGAGGACTTTTTATTGGATGTGAATCAACGTTTTCGGGATTTCCTGCAACGTGAGCATGTTCCTGTGACCTACACGGAGAGTCCGGGGGTGCATGACTGGGATTTTTGGAATGTCTATATCGCTCTTGCACTGGAATGGGCAGGACAGGGCAGACGGCCTAACGAATAAGCGTTTATCATAGATCTGTACCAAGCCTCTGGGGGGTCGTGTGTCATCAGCGACTGTTCAGGGGCTGGTTGATTATCCGGTCAAGCACGGAAGACAAGAGAAGAGGGAACGCATGAAGAGAAAATACTTATTCCGTAACAGAAGCATCGTATTCAGACTGTACACCCAGATCACGGTTATTTTGGTTATTCTCTTCGCAGCTCTTCTTTTGAGCAACATTTATTCGCTCCAAGTGGTTCAGAATCACATCGTTAGCAATTCGGAACACACACTGGCGATCTACACGGAATCTATTCATAATAACCTGGATATCTACGCCAAAGACCTGATGGAGGTGTTCGAGAATCAAGCCGATTTCGCCAGGGACTATGGGGAGCAATATATACGTTCTGGTCACGAAGGGGACTACTTTAAAGAAATGCGGCTGATCAACGCGCTCAAGTCCAAAATGACAAATAATTATGCCAGCGATGGCATGTTTGTTCAAATTGCACGTGATGAAAGACTGCTGACCTTGTTTGGCAATCGGATCAATTCCTCGAATAAACTGGCTTTATCGGACTTTTTGAAGCACCAGAACTGGCGGGACATTCAGATACAGGATCATAAGGAAGGTCAGTGGAGCATTGTACAAGTGAACGACGTATTTTATTTGTTCAAATGTATCACGTACGGGGAAGTGAGCTTTGGGACGTTTGTTCAGGCTGATCATTTACTTTCACGCACAAGTCGGGAAGCAGATTCAGCCAGCCAATTTATGTTAAGTGGTCAAGATGGTCGTATTCTGACAACGGTCAGTGGAAATGTCATGACAATAACAAAGGATTTGGCAGCGACCGAGCAGGAGCTGGGTAGTCGTTACCTTTTTGTGAGCAAACCGATTGCCGAATTCGGTCATATGACCAATATCGTTGCGAAACAAAGTGTATTTTCCGGACTGAAATTAATTCAATGGCTGATCATCGTGCTAGGTGTCGTCTCCATGGTCGTCGTGCCGCTTGTCATGAGATTTATCACCAAGGAGATGCTTCGTCCGATCCTGGAATTGGTCCGAGCTGCCAAAGAAGTTGAAAAAGGACAGACGTTATTCCCTCCTCCTTCCAGAGAATATTCGCTTGAATTTATGAAACTGTTCCATGCATTCCAATCGATGGTTCATGAGATTACACATCTGAAGATTCAATCCTATGAAGAGAAAATTGAGAAGAGTCGCGCAGAGTTGAAAGTGTTACAGATGCAGATCAGACCTCATTTTTATCTGAATGCCATATCTACCATCTCCAGTCTCACCTATCAAAACCGGAATGAAGAAATTCGGCGTATGATCCAGATGTTATCCCAGCATCTCCGTTATATGTTCAAGGCGGAACAGATGCTTGTCAGTGTTGATGAAGAGATGGGGCATGTTGAAAATTACATTCGTATGCAGGAAATTCGCTACCCGGATCAGATCTTTTATATGACGGACCTGGAAGCGGCAGCGGGTGATATTCGTATTCCGCAACTGTTGATTCAGACATTTGTGGAAAATTGCTTCAAACATGCCCTTACGTATGGAGAAATGTTATCTATCTTTATCCGGGTACACATGGAGCGGACAGCAGATGATGGGGCTTATGTTCAGATCGTGATTGAGGACAACGGTGAAGGATTCCCGCAAGCGTGGCTTCAACAATTCCAAACATCCGTAAGGGCAGGGTATGAAGGTGAGCACGTAGGCATCGCAAATATTCATAAAACGTTGCAGTTATTATACAAACAGGATCATTTGCTGGTGCTGTCGAGCGGAGGGGAATCTTCAGGAGCCAAAATCAAAATACGGATACCTGTTTCAAACGAAACGATTCCGGTGTCCATTTCTGAGTCTAGCATTAGAGTGGGGGGAAATGGATGAAGTGCATGTTGATTGACGACGATATCCCTACAGTTCAGGTGTTAACAGAACTTATCCCTTGGACAGCATATGGTTTTAACGAAGTATCACAGGCTCACTGTGTTCTGGATGCACAGACGTTGTTTGCCGCAGGTATTCCCGATTTGGTCATTTGTGACATTGAGATGCCGAGAGGTTCGGGAATTGAGATGATTCAGTGGATCAGGGAACAAGGATATGACTGTGCATTTATATTTTTTACGTGTCACGAGAGTTTTGACTTTGCTTCCACTGCGATTTCATTTAATGCGGACTCTTATCTGCTCAAACCCTTGAATCAGGAGAAGCTTGAGGCAGCTGTCATGAAGGCGGTGGGTGGATTGAAGTGGAGAAGGCAGATGGGAGAGTATCAGAAATTCGGCATGGCGTGGCTAAAGAATAAAGGACTGGTCGAGGCCAGCTTCTGGACCGATATTCTGATGTCTACCATCTCGCCCCGGCTCGATCTGATTCAGGGGGAGATTCTTAAACGGGAGCTGACGATCAAGACAGAGCAGTCGTATGTGCTGGTGCTTGCAAGTGTATTTTTATCCGAGATCGATGAAAAATGGAATGAAAGTACGTTTCGATATGCATTTGCCAATCTCAGTTCCGAAATTATGCTGTTGCGACTTGAGTATGACCGGATTGTTTCTTATCAGAAAAATAGCATGTTGTATGTTGCTGTTATTTTGGACGAAGATGATACTAGCCAGGTTCAACTAGAAGAACGAGCTACATTGCTGATTCAATTGATGAATGAATACTTGAAATGTATGGGAACCTGTTATATTAGCGAGGCGAAACCGATTAACGAGCTGTCTGGTGTAAAGACAGAACTGGAACGCATGGATCATTCAAATGTGATGTTTCGAGGCAAAGTTCATGGACAGCATACCGTATTTCAACGAGAACAACCGGAACGATATGATCTGGATACAGAGATGTATACCAGCTTGTTTATCGAGCGGGAGAAAGCCCAGATTGTGAACCGGTTGAAAAAAGATTTGGAACAACTCGTTGCCAAAAACCAGCTGCATGCTGAAACGTTGCAAGTGATACGTGAGGATTTCCTTCAAGTGGTTTATGCGATTTTGGCTAAGAAAAACGTACAGGCACATCAGCTATTTACGGATCAGCTTGCGCAGCAGTTGTATGTTAAATCGGAGCACAGCCTTTTTGATTTTATGAAATGGGCTCACCTTGTCACAGAACGTACAGTCGAAACGATTAAGGAAAGTCAACGTTCGGAAGGCATCGTCGATAAAGCGATGCGTTATATACACGACAACTACACCAAGGATCTAAATCGTGATGAAGTGGCTGCTAGTGTATTTCTAACGCCGGACTATCTTGCGAAGGTATTCAAACAAGAAACGGGACTAACGATGAAGGAATATCTGAATGACTATCGAATTAAAGCGGCAAAACTGATGTTAATTGAAAGCCGCCTGAGTATCGGACAGATTGCGATGGAAACCGGATACGAAACGATTTCATACTTTTCTACCGTTTTCAAAAAGCTTACAGGAGAAACGCCCAACGCCTACAGATCCAGACAAAGTTATGACCGGGAGAAAAATGGAGTTTAACGTTGGAATTCAGGGACATTTGCCCATAATGTACGACTCTGCTTCATTTTGAAGCAGGGTTTTTGTTTTAACTGAACTGATGCAAAATTTAAACCGTTTTTACGAAAAAACAGACCGTTTTTGTTAAAGCTGTAATCGCTCCAATTTTATAAAATGAAAACGAATACAAGCACGACATAAGGAGGTCATGAAGCAAGATGAAAACAAAGAGATTATGGGGTTCCCTGCTGTCACTGGTGCTTTGCGGTTCTCTTCTGGCGGGATGCGGAACGGAATCTTCATCTTCAAGTGCGCAAGAAGGGAACGGTTCACAGAAGGTGGACAAAGTGGTGTTCGCCATGCCTTCATTTAACCGTATTCCCGATGATATCAGTAAAGTTACAGCCGCAATCAATGCCATTACCGTTCCGAAAATCGGGGTTGAAGTGGATTTCAGACTATATGGTCCGGCTGATTATGCTCAAAAAGTAAATCTTGCACTACAAAGTGGTGAGCAAATGGATGTGTTCACAACGTTGGGGCAATTCACGAACTATGCATCCAAAAATCAGTTATACCCACTGGAGGAACTATTGCCGCAATATGGTAAAGAGTTGACGCAGATTTTGGAGAAAGACTTTGGTCCGAATCTGCTTGAAGCAACCACGATGGACGGACATATTTACGGTGTTCCGGTAAATAAAGGCATGTCGCTGCCAACCAACATCGTATACAATGCCGACATGCTGAAGGAATCCGGTCTTACAGCGGATCAAATGACGTCACTGGATGATCTGCCGGCTGTATTTGAGTCAGTCAAACAAAAACATCCAGACGTGATTCCCTTCGGTCCAGTCAATGTGAATCCAAGTGATACCAATCTCGTTCTGGCGCTTAAAGGGATGCACAAGATCGATTTCCTGTCAGATACAACCGGTATTGGTGTGGTTGTAGGTAATGACGGAAAAGTTCAAAATTTCTATGACACAGATGCATTCAAACAGGGCACCAAGATGATGAGAAATTGGTTTGAAAAAGGGTTTCTGGAGAAAGATGCCGCGACGACATCCATTTCTTTCTCCGATACGATTGCTTCAGGGCGCGGTTTTTCCTTCTTGGGCGGATACAGCGGGATGGAAGCAGCTAAAGCGCTGAGTGCACAAACGGGCAAAAACCTCGAAATGAAACGTCTGGTGCCGTACTACTTTGATACCGGTGCAGTTAATCTGGTGAGCTGGATGGTGTCCAGTACAACCAAGGTTCCCGAAGGCTCCGTCAAGTTTCTGAACATGTTGTATACTGATCAGCAGTTGATTAATACGATTCTGTACGGTATTGAAGGCGAGGACTATGTCAAAGTAGACGAGCATCATGTGAAGTTCCCGGATGGCATGGATGCATCTACCGTTCCGTATACAGCGATGCTGAGCACGGGAATTGTAGGCTCGGAATCATTGCAATACCAGCTGGAGGGCGTGAATTGGTCGGATGTGGAGTTGAAACTGAAGGAGAACAAGGAGACAGAGCGCTCACCGTACTTCGGATTTATCTTTGATCCGAGTGAAGTGAAGACACAAATGAGTGCTGTTACCAATGTGGTCAATCAATTTTTACCTGCGCTTGTAACGGGTGTTCTTGATCCTGATGTGACGATTCCTCAATTCGTAAAAGCATTAAATGATGCGGGAGCTTCGGATATTATTGCGAGCAAACAGAAACAGCTGGATGAGTGGATCGCGCAGCAGAAGAAATAAAACGTGGATGAACGTTTAATGTGGGGCGCTGTATAGCTAAGAAGCAATGCAGCGCTTTGCATTAAGGATGAGAATGGAGCGATGACTGTGAAAACCAAATCCGGAGGGCTCAGAAAAACATTGCCGCTACTGCTGCTCGCTGCTCCTGGTCTGTTATATTTTCTAATCAACAATTATTTGCCAATGGCCGGTATCTTTATCGCGTTCAAGGATGTGAACTATGCCAAGGGCATATTCGGAAGTGATTGGGTAGGCTTTGATAATTTCAAATTTTTATTCCAGACGAGTGATGCCTGGATTATGACTCGCAACACCTTGTTATACAATTTGGCGTTTATCGTACTGGGGACGATGCTGTCGATCTTGATTGCAATTCTAATGTCGGAATTGTTAAAAAGCGTTTGGTCTAAGCTGTTCCAGTCGGGACTTGTTTTACCTAACCTGATTTCGATGGTGGTTCTGTCCTATATCGTGTTTGCCTTCCTGAATGCAGACAGCGGTTTTATTAACAATTCAATATTGAAACCCCTTGGTATTCCAGAGATTAACTGGTATTCCGAGGCCAAGTATTGGCCCTATCTGCTCGTGTTTATACAATTGTGGAAAACAGCTGGCTACGGTTCCATTGTGTATATCGCCTTTATCTCCGGGATTGACAAAAGTATCTATGAAGCGGCCAAGATCGACGGGGCGGGCAAACTCAAGCAGATTCGCATGATTACGCTACCTTTATTGAAGCCAACCATTATTATACTGACCCTGATGTCCATTGGGCGCATATTCAACTCCGACTTCGGCTTGTTCTATCAGGTGCCGATGAATGCCGGAGCGCTGTACAGCACAACGCAGACCATTGATACGTATGTGTACCGGGCGCTAATGCAGGTCAATGATATTGGGATGTCAGCGGCTGCTGGCTTGTATCAATCGGTTGTGGGTTTCATTTTGGTCATGGCTGCGAATGCAATTGTCAAAAAGGTAAATCCTGAAAATGCATTATTTTAGGGGGAAACACGAGTGATACAAACTAAAGGTGAACGCGCTTTTCATGTGTTTTCCATCGTCGCTATGGTTATGTTTACGTTACTGGCATTTCTACCATTTATGCTGATCATCATGGCATCCTTTACGGAAGAGTCCTCGTTAATTCGTAACGGTTACAGTTTCTTTCCTGAAAAAATGAGCGTAGATGCTTATGTATACATGTGGTCTTCTGCTTCTACATTTGTGCGGGCGTACGGTGTATCTTTTCTTGTTACTGCATTGGGAACGGCATTGGGACTATTAATTACCAGCATGCTGGCTTACCCGATGTCGCGCCAGGATTTCAAATATCGCAATGTGCTGGCGTTCATTGTATTTTTCACGATGTTGTTTAGCGGAGGAATTGTACCTTCCTACATTCTGTGGACGAAATACTTTCAGATCAAAGATACACTGGCCGCCCTGATTATCCCGAATCTATTAACGAATGGATTTTATGTACTGCTTATTCGAAATTTTTATAAAAATAATGTACCTGTTGAATTGATCGAATCCGCTCAGATTGATGGAGCTTCAGAGCTCCGTATTTTCTACCGTATGATGCTACCTCTGTCTGTGCCTGTACTGGCAACAGTCGGACTGTTTATGGGACTGGCGTATTGGAATGACTGGATTAACGCCCTTTATTTTATTACGAAGCCCCAGTACTATGGAATACAAAACATGCTGATTCGTCTGATGAATAACATTCAGTTTCTCAAGTCAGGTCAGGCCAGCAGTATGCTTGGGGCCAATGCTGCTGATCTGCCAAGTACGGCAGTCCGCATGGCGATGGCGATTATCGGTATATTGCCTATTCTGGTCGTATTTCCTTTCCTTCAGAAGTACCTGACCAAAGGTATCATTGTGGGTGCAGTTAAAGGTTGATAACCATTTTAAAATTGTAGGGGGAATCCACGTGAATGTACAGCAAGTGATGGAGACGGTTATGCAGGATTCCTGTGGAGATCAGCGTCTATCACCAACGGGCGATGTTCTTGTTACAGGAGAAGCGGACACTGTAGTGACAGGCATTGTGACGACGTATATGGCAACGGTCGAGGTTATTCGGCAGGCTCATGCAGCAGGAGCTAATCTGATTATTACACATGAGCCTACCTTTTATACCGGGGCAGATCAGCTCGACTGGATACAGCAAGATCCGGTATATGAAGCCAAGCGCAAGCTTATTGAGGATTACGGAATGTCGATCTGGAGATATCATGATTATATGCACATGGCGAAGCCAGATCGAATCTACACAGGTCTAATTCGGGAGCTGGGCTGGGAGTCAAACCAGGTCGATTTTGATTATCCGTGGATCTACGAAGTTGAACCCGTGCGGCTTGTTGATCTGGCTCATGAGTTAAAGCAAAAGCTAAAGATGGATGTACTGCAAATAGTGGGAAGCCCGGATATGACATGTTCCCGCATTGGAATCCTTGTGGGAGGTGGAAGTCTGGGATTAGGCAAGGAATCGATGCCGATGGAACTGATGAAAGAACAGCAACTGGACGTGATGATCTGCGGAGAAATCACGGAATGGACGTTGTGTGCGTATGTTAATGATGCATCGATGCTTGGGTTAAATAAGGCTATGTTAGTCATCGGTCATGAACGAAGCGAAGAATGGGGAATGAAACATATGGCGGGATGGTTACAGCCGCTTGTAGGGGATATTCCGGTTCATTTTATCGATGCAAAAGAACCGTTCCTATATTTGTAACACAATCAACAACATTCAGATGTTCCTAGAATGAATTGGGAAAGGGAGCTTACATAGAACTGCGTCTGAAATCAAACAATGAGAACACCACGTTTGTAGGAGGCTGCAGGATATGATACGAAATCAAGCGAAACAGGGATATTCGGTTAAAATAACGTTTCAAATGCGGTTCTTCCTGTGTTTCATCATAGCTGTTATTGGAGCAGGAGGAACTGGGGTTTCTGCCAGGCCAGCCATGTTACCGGAGCCGGCTTCATCATCATCTCAGTTCAATCGAATGGCCATCA
The DNA here is from genome assembly GCF_900102085.1 of Paenibacillus polysaccharolyticus. Lineage (GTDB taxonomy): Bacteria > Bacillota > Bacilli > Paenibacillales > Paenibacillaceae > Paenibacillus > Paenibacillus polysaccharolyticus. The sequence continues at coordinate 24,138 of NZ_FMVM01000022.1, forward strand.
TCATCGATGATGTGGGCAACGATATGAAGGGCACAGCAGAAATTCTCGATATGCCTGTGAAGCTGACTGTGGCTGTGATGCCTTTTTTGCCAACAACGAAGAAGGATGCAATTGCTGCACATGAGAAAGGGATGGATGTGATTGTGCACATGCCGATGGAACCCAAAAAAGGAAAACCGGAGTGGCTTGGCCCAGGGGCAATTACATCCAATCTGACAGATGAGCAGGTTCGCCAGCGGGTTGAGAAGGCAATTGATGATGTGCCTTATGCCATCGGCATGAACAATCATATGGGTTCTAAAATCACATCGGATAAACGCATTATGTCCATTGTACTGGATGTATGCCTGGAACGCGGCCTCTTCTTTGTGGATAGCCGTACGAATTTTCGTTCCGTGGTTGGCGATCTTGCCATAGCCAAAAATATGCCGCCTGTGGGCAATGACATTTTTTTGGATGATCAAAATTCAAAGGCACATATTCGCAAGCAACTTGATTTGGCTGCTCAGCGAGCAGTTGAGAAGAAAAGCTGTGTTGTCATTGGTCATGTCGGTCATACAGGCATGAATACTTCGGCAGTGATACGGGAGTCGGTCTCCCGCCTGCAGAATCAAGTTCAGTTTGTAGGAATCGGTGATATGGTAAGGGATGTATGGCACTGGCAGGCCGCACCTACACTACCGACAGATAATAAATAATACCATCCGCAATCGACTGGGCAATTCGCTTTTGCTCTGCCGGGTCACTGATTCTGGCCCGGTCGGCTGGATTGCTTAAAAATCCGGTCTCCACAATGACCGCCGGATGTTTCACATAATTTAGCATGTAAAACGGTTTGCCCCAGACCACTTCACGGTGTGTACCGCATAATTGGTTCATGGCATCCTGGATCGATTGTGCCAGCAGATAACTTCGGCCCTCTTTCTGATGAAGCACTACCGGGCCGTGCGTAGCTGAACGAGGGCTCCAGTTGGCATGAATGCTAACGACGATATCGGTGCTGACTTCCTCACTAAGGCTTTTGCGCTGTGCGAGATCCCTGATGTGACGTGAGCGACTGTTTAACCAACGGTTCTCATCACTAAGTGCGTAATCACCTAGACGGTTAATGATGACGGTGTAACCTTTGCCGCGAAGCAGTAAGTATATCTTTTGACTGATCGCTAAATTAATGTCTTTTTCCAGAACACCTGCTTCGGATGTTCCTCCGTCAATACCACCATGCCCAACATCCAGCAGGATAACAGGTGCTGCAAAAGCGTGATGGCTTGAGCGATAAGCATCCCCGTCGGTAATGGGCATGATGGATGGCAGATTGGCAGAAGGGTCCTGGCGAATCAGCACGGAAGCGTAAGAGAGACCGGAAAGAGAATAAACACTGACCAGCAGAACTGTAGAAATCGCCAGTATTAGCTTAAGCATCGAATTACACACTCCTTCAAGATGTAGGTGTCGAAGTAAAAGAGAGGCAGGATGGATACCTTTGGCATTAGACTGTGCATTTTAGATCATTTCATACGCTATTTGCACAAAAAAATGTTTAGTTCAATCACGTCTTGCGCACAATAGGGATAACGTTAGATCACGAATGTGCGGAAGAAGAGGAGGCTGCTATATGGCTAAAAGTGATGAACTGGTTAAATATATTACGCAACGTGTGGTACATTACATCGACACGCCGAAGGATGAGCGAAAGGAACGGAGAGCACAAAGCAGAAGGAAAGAACCCTGGTCCATGAAATGGTTTGGCATGATTCCATTTGCGGTATCCTTATGGGTAGACAAGAAAAAACGAAGATCAGAGAAGAGTTGAACCGCTTCCTTAAAAAAGATGAACACGAGTGCCAATTCAAGAAGACGCAATCCTGTATTAGGATGCGTCTTTTTATGAATCATTTTGAGTTATAAGAAAGATTATGAGTGCATGTGCTAAGGATTAATCTTGTAGAAATGTCCATCATGCAAAAGTTTGTTCAAGGGAATGAAGCGTTGTGTGGAGTTAAAACCACCAAGACCAACGTAAAGATCAAACGTTGAACTTGCAATACTCCATATCTGGTATCCGCTTACTGGCAAAGGACCACCGTAGAACAGATTCCATTCTTCTGCTGAGAAGACAAGGGCTTCACTATGGTTCTGCTGAAGCTGTTGCTTCACTTGAGAGGGTTGCAGAGGTTCAGATATCAGCCAGGTTAGTTGAGATGAAGGGTCAAAAGCAGGCTGTAGAATAACAGGACTCGTATGAAATCTTGTTGGTTCAGGTATGGCTATCTGTTGTTGCAACTCCTTCAAGTTGAAAAATTTCGTTCCAGAGCCAGTCTCTACACGTTCTAACCGATCAGCCGGCAACAAGTCTCCATTGGATGCATCAATGTACATCGCGGGATGATTTACACGTTCCACTTTCCAATAAGCCAAAAGAGGAGCAGCATATCGACGTGTAATCTTATCACCAGCAGTTTGTAATATTTTCATATTCAAACCCTGTCGTTCCAGAGCCTGTCCTAGTAGCTCGTTATTATATAGTGCTTGTTCTCCCTGACCATACTCACTGAGAAGGAGCTCCCCTTGCGGAGTTGTGGAAATAATCATATATCCAACGGGCTTGTCCTGAATGCTGGCATGCACAAACCAGCCATGGTTACCTGGCCCTAATGGATAATATTCAAGCTTCGCTGCAAGCCAATCTGGATTGGAGGTACCAAGTGCGCTCACTTGCAGTTGCGCGAATTGCTCTACAGAAGCGGGTGCAAACCTGTTAGTTGGTGCCGCTGCATGAGTCGTCGGCCAGATGGAGAGAAGAGCAAAGCAGATGATCATGCTCAAGAAGACCGATAGGCAATGCCCGATATTTCGTCGTTTTGACCGGGGCCGTTTTTTCATCGTAAACACCTTCTTCCTGACTTCATTGTAGAGGATAGGGGGTGCAAAGGGTGCTGCAACCTGTCGGTTCAACGGTTATGAATAAACACTACTTTTGCCAGCATTTGCAGGAAAAGTAGTGTCTTCGTCTTATCTTAAGTGAAACATGCCGCTGCTTATGGCAGTGACCTTCACCTTCGGCTCATATTGCCAGATCATCTCAGTTCGCCTGTTCTCATACTGCAGTTTCATCGCTTCACGATCTATGACCGCCTGTTTTGCTTTTTCTTGCTCAGGGTCTACATCATCTTGCGTCTGTTGTATTGTAGATTCGGCGGCCATTTCCACGTCAGATGGGACCGGTTCTAATATGCCGCGAACCCGATTAAGAACAGGACGAACCGTTTCAACCTCAGTTACCTCAGTAACCTCAGTAACCTCAGTAACCTCAGTAACCTCAGGCATGTCTTCTCGCAGTACGGCTTCATAGTAGGCGTCCACCACATCGAGTTCGAGTTGCAGGCGTTCTTTCGCTTTTTCCGCCCAGCTATAATCGAGCCTGCTTAAGTGAGCGGTGAGATGTGATTCGAGAGTAGCCCCTGCATCAGCGAGCGAAATTTTCGGTGACTGGGCATGCATATTTTCAGCCAGTCTTGGACTGAGATCACGCCGGCTCAGCTTGCTTCCGAACTTTTCGATGATTTCACCCGATCTTAGTGAAATGCCAAGGAAGTGTAATTCCTCCCGTTTCAGGTCACAAGCAAACTCGACTTTAAAACAAACCCCTAGCCAAGGTTCGTACACAGCCGGAGATGTGGCCCTGATCTGGCGTTTGGCGGCTTGTTCAAACAGGTTTACGAAGGCGCCACCTTCGCGGGCTGCGGCAAATATCTGCTGTAATCTGCGGCTACCATACACAACATCTTCTCGCAGAATGCGTCCGGGACCAAGCTGCGGCATGGAAGGCGTGATGCCAAAATAACGTCCGAGTATCGTTTCTTTCGGAGCATCAGGTGGCGTTTGAACAGGCTGAGACGCTTTGGCCTTGGCTTCCGCCGCCTCAGTGATCTGCTGATAAGCTTCCGGGTCAAAAACAAAAGTAAATGACATGGTCTCAGGCTCCACCCCTACACGCTCCACAAATCCCCAGTAATACGGACGGTTCGTTAATGCCTTGTCTGCTTCAGGTGATAATTTAACCGTCACATGAGCAGGTGACCGCTCCATGATCTGGCAATCCAAAGCTTCCAGATAAGTCAGGACGTAAGCCTGGATCTCATGCGGTGACATTGTCATGGATATCAGTTGCCCCCTTTGTGAAGATCAAGTTTGGTGATTAAAGGCACCTCGTCAGCAACTTCGCGCTGAATTGTGTTCAGCGACTGTCCGAGCGAGTTCATTTTACGGCGAATATCCTCTTCGTTCTGCGATTCCAGCATAATTTTGTACAGACTCTTTTCGATCGATTCCTTTTTCTCCAGCCGTTCGAGAATGACATCCAGTCCACCGATGACCATCTCGAACATATTAATTTTTTCATGCAACAGATGCAGGATATGTTCCTCAATCGTACCTTTCGTAGACAGGTTGAAAATGTTAACGTCATTCTGCTGACCGAGCCGATGAACCCGGCCAATCCGCTGTTCTACGCGCATCGGGTTCCACGGTAGATCAAAGTTAATCATATGGTGACAGAATTGCAGGTTGATGCCTTCACCACCAGCTTCCGTTGCAATCATCGCCTGAACACGGCCACGGAAAAGATCCATCATCCAGTCCTTTTTGCCTCGATTCATCCCGCCCCGATAGGGAACAGCCGTTAGCCCGTTGTTACGAAAATAATTCAGCAGGTATTCCTGCGTCGCTCGGTATTCCGTGAAAATAATGACTTTTTCATTCATATCTCGAATCAGTTCCATCGTTTTTTCGGCTTTTGTATTTTCTTTAATCGCCTTGATATGAGCCACCAGTTCCCAGATTTTATCCCGCAGTGGAGAATCCAATGGTAGCTTTTTGGACAGATTGACGAGTGTTACAAACACAGCGTCCCGACTGCTACAGACTTCCCGTTGCAACGTAACGAGGGAAAGCATGCTGCTAAGGTTGCCGCCTGCTTCCTGGTATTGATCTTTGACAAACGAGGTTACCCCGTCATAGAGTGCTTGCTCTTCAGGCGAAAGTTGCAGATCCACGTTAGAGACGTTGCGTTTTGTAAATTGCACGGGGCCTTCGCCACGCCTGTTACGGATCATGACTTTGGACAGCTCATCTTTGAGCTGCTCCTGATTTTTGGGCACACGTTTATCGACGACAAAGTTGGCGGCAAAATCGCCTTGACGACCAAGCTGACCGGGCTTCAGCAGGTTAATGAGATTGAAAAGCTCGCTCATGTCGTTCTGCACAGGCGTAGCAGTGAGTAGCAGGCAGTATTTTTTGCGTAATTGCAGCATGAATTGATAATTGGTTGTTTTTTTATTTTTGAGTTTATGTGCTTCATCAATGATGATCATGTCATAGTCCATACTTAGTAACATATCTTTGTGCGGGTCTCTCTTGGCAGTGTCCATAGAAGCAACAACAACGTCATTTTGCCAGGAATAAGCCTTTTTCTGTGCAACTGCCGGGATGCCAAATTTGGAATTGAGTTCACGTACCCATTGCAATACCAGAGAAGCGGGGACAAGAATTAACACTTTAGATACAAGACCACGAACCATATATTCTTTCAAAATCAGGCCAGCTTCAATCGTTTTGCCCAGACCTACTTCGTCGGCGAGAATGGCTCGGCCTGACATTTCGAATAATACTTTGCGTGCCGTATCCATTTGGTGAGGAAGTGGGGTCAGATCTTGCAAATGTTTCAGACATTGAATTTCGTCAAAGTTCGGAATGAGATTCGTTTCTTCAGCCTGAATACCGAGTTGAAAGAGTCGGTAATCCCCCCAAGGACCGCCCTTGTCCAAACGAGATTCAAGCTGTTCCAGCCAGCTTCGATCAAACTCAAGAGGAACAGGTAAGTCAGCTACAGGTTGATTCATATGATGCGGATGTTTCCGGTTCATGATGCTTCCTCTCCGTTCTTGTGTTATTCGTAGGTAATAGTATGGACGAAGGAAGGCAAGTTCATAACCCGTTTCAGAGGATCTATGATATAGATCACATAGAAAATCAACATATAGTGTAGTATAATGGTTATAAATCACTACATGTAGTATATAGGCATAAATTATTCTCAAAGACAGCACTTGATTTAAAATGAACGGTTTATTCGGGGAGGTTGATTGCAGAGATGGCATCCAACAATACAGGAACGAACCAACAAGTGAAGCATCATGAGAACAAACATAAGCTGGAAGGGCTCAGCGAGAAAATATTTCTGGATCGGTACGCATGGAAGGACGCCGATTCAAATCATGCAAAAGTCGGAGATATTGTACTTGTATTAACGAAAGGTGATCCCAAGTTTCCGGTGAAGGAAGTTGGTGAGATTGTTGAACGGCAGGCACAACTAGTTAAAGTGCGGACACGTAGCGATACGATCATCGAGACCCATGTGGAAAAGTTGACACTTACGATAGAGAAAACACCGGAAGAGATGTGGGATCGTCTTGCCCGAGCGATGGCAGCTGTTGAATCGACACCTGAACAACAGGCTGTTTGGGAGAAGAAGTTTCGCTTGGTGCTGGATGACTGGAAACTGGTTCCTGGTGGACGTATTGCTGCAGGTGCAGGGGCCAGTAATGAGTTGACGCTGTTTAACTGTTATGTCATTCCTTCTCCGCAAGACAGCCGGGGCGGCATCATGAAGACGTTGACCGAAATGACTGAAATTATGGCTCGCGGCGGTGGCGTGGGTATCAATCTGTCATCCCTTCGTCCGCGGCGGGCTGTGGTGAAAGGTGTGAACGGCTCGTCCAGCGGATCGGTATCCTGGGGCGGTTTGTTCAGTTATACGACGGGGCTTATCGAACAAGGCGGTAGCCGCAGGGGTGCGCTGATGCTGATGATGAACGATTGGCACCCGGACGTGCTGGATTTTATTACGGTTAAACAAACGATGGGGCAAGTGACCAATGCCAATCTGTCGGTCTGCGTAAGCAATGCGTTCATGGAGGCTGTGAAGCAGGACGGTGATTGGGAGCTTGTTTTTCCCGATACGAGTGACCCGGACTATGATTCGGAGTGGGATGGGGATCTGGGCAAATGGAAAGCGTCAGGCCGTAACATTATTCCGTATCGTACCGTGAAAGCACGAGAAATATGGCATACGATTATTGAATCCGCCTGGAAATCAGCCGAACCCGGTGTGGTATTTATGGAGTATTACAACCAGATGTCCAACAGCTGGTATTTTAATCCGATCATCTGTACTAATCCTTGCTTCCATCCTAAAACAAGAATAGCTACCCAATATGGACTTATAACAATTGAAGATCTGTATAGAAGAAAAACAGGAGAGTTTTTTATGGTAGGTACGGATAATCGACTTATCGAAAAGGCCAAAGTTGTTGGCGGTCGTTCATACGAAATACCTGGATTACAGATGAGATCAGCAACAGTGTTTCCAACTGGAAAGAAAGAGACCATTAAAATACATCTACAAAATGGAATTGAAATTAGTGTGACTCCTGAGCATCAGTTGTACACTAATTTTGGGTGGAAACAAGCCAAGAACCTAGACTCTGAAGACTATGTTTATATTCAGTCAGCTGAAGGTGGATTTGCAGAAGAAGATCAACTTGGAGAGGAATGGGGATTATTTTTAGGGTGGTTAATTGGTGATGGATGGGTTTCTGTCCGTGGGGAAGTAGGCATGGTTTTTGGAGCTGACGATGAAGAGGTGATACCGCATCTTATAGATGTCGGTGAGAAAATATCAGGAATAAGGGCAAAGATCTATCAAAGAACAAATGGAACAAAACAAGTTTACTGGTGGAGGAAAAACTTAGTTTCACAACTAGCGAGTATTGGAGTAACTTCAGCAAAAGGACCGGAGAAAGTGGTTCCCGAGTTGATATTTACATCCTCGAAAAAAACAGTGACAGCTTTTTTACAAGCTTTGTTTAGCGCTGATGGTACTGTATATGAAAGAGATGAAATGCATCGAACAGCAAGATTAACTTCTAGCTCTAAAAAGTTGTTACAAGGTGTTCAGTTGCTGTTATTGAATTATGGAATCAATAGTTCAATTTATGCTCGACCTAAATCTTCACAATCTTTATTCAATTACACAACAAAAGGTGGAGAATTTAGGACTTACCAGAGTAAGGGTTTCTACGAGTTGATAATATCAGGTAACAATCTACTTTGCTTCAAAGAAAAAATAGGTTTTAAATATGTTACGAGGAAACAACAGGCTCTAGAGCGAATTGCAAGACCGTCAAGAAAGTCAGAAAAGTTTATGTCGAGAGTGAAGAAGTTGGAAAAAGGAGAATACGTCACTGTATATGATATAACAGAGCCAGTTACACATTCCTTGATTGCTGGTGGAGTTGTGGCTCATAATTGTGGTGAACAGGGCCTTCCAGGCTGGGGCGTATGTAACTTGTCAGCAATCAATCTGTCCAAATTTTATGATGAAACAAACCACGATGTGGCATGGGAAGAGCTGGCGGAAACGACGCGCATTTCGGCAAGATTTCTGGACAATGTGATTGACGCGACGCCGTATCATTTTGAAGAAAATCGATTAAATCAGCAGCGTGAACGCCGGGTGGGGCTAGGCACCATGGGACTTGCTGAGCTGATGATCAAACTGCGTATCCGTTATGGCAGTCTTGAATCGCTAGATTTTCTCAATAAACTGTATGGATTTATGGCAAAGGAAGCCTATCTCGCTTCAGCGGAGATTGCCGCGGAGAAAGGTGCGTTCCCGGCGTTTGAGGCAGAACCTTACTTACAGAGTGGATTTATGAGACAGATGACGGCGACGTACCCGGAGGTTGGAGAGGCGATCCGTCAAAAAGGAATTCGTAACGTGACGCTGATTACTCAGGCGCCTACGGGAAGTACCGGAACGATGGTGGGCACATCGACTGGCATTGAGCCGTATTTTGCTTTTAAGTATTTTCGCCAGAGCCGTCTTGGGTATGATGAACAGTTTGTGCCGATTGCCGAGGAGTGGCTGGAGCAACATCCTGGTGAATCCCTACCGGATTATTATGTGACGGCGATGGATCTTTCGGCTGAAAATCATATTCGCGTGCAAGCTGCCATTCAGAAGTGGGTGGACAGTTCGATCTCAAAAACGGCAAACTGTCCGGCTGATTTTACGGTGCAGGATACGGCAGAGCTGTATGAGCTAGCTTTTGATCTAGGTTGTAAAGGGGTAACGATCTATCGGGACGGCAGTAGAGATGTTCAAGTACTTTCTACTTCGAAGAAAGAAGACACCTCAGCTATTGAAGAGCAGAATGCGGATAAAGAGGAATTCAACAGCCAGGTAGCTGAGTCCGTTTCGGTAGCAAATCCGGTGTATGCAGGGCGAGAGTCCAGCTTGCCAGACTTGGGAGAACAGACTACGGGTGTGGTGGATAAACAATATAAACGCCGTCCACAAGTATTGCGCGGAGCAACGTATAAGATGCATACGCCGTTTGGCATGGCTTACATTACGATTAATGATCTGGACGGAACACCGGGTGAGATTTTCCTCAACGTAGGCAAGGCAGGCTCGGACGTGTTTGCGATGGCGGAGGCACTGGGCCGGGTGTGCTCTCTATTCCTGCGATATGGCTATCATGGTCATAAGGTGGAGTTGCTTATCAAACATCTGAAAGGCATCGGAGGTTCAGGGGCTATTGGTTTTGGAGCTAACCGTGTGGAATCCATTGCGGATGCCGTCGCGAAAGCGTTGGAAAGCCATGTTCAGATGAATGAGGATATTGGAGTGAAGAATCCGAACAGTGCTAAGCGTATGAACAGCAGCAACAATACAAAGGAAGTTCTGCTGAACACGCAGACACCGACCTCACAACTGGACGATGCTGGAGGTGAGGGGCAAAAGACTTCTATGCAATCTATCGACTTATGTCCTTCATGCGGCTCGGCGTCCTTGATCAATGTGGAGGGCTGCAAAACATGCAGTAACTGCGGATACAGCAAGTGTAATTAAGTTATTCCAGAACAAATCTAGAGTAAATTGTTGCTCTAATGAGCCTGAACAGGGATGTTCAACCTAAAAAGTGTACAGACGAAGTGCTGACATACCAGCACTTCGTTTTTTTGTTGTTGCTAGACTTCAATTGAACTGCCTAGACGTCTTTAGGTCTCTTTAGTCAACGGTGTACATTGAATCTAGTTTCATCTGAATTATTTATTCATTAGACATCCCTTTAATCTTAAATATGTTAAAATAAGGACGGTGTTCTTACAAATCCAGTTAAAAGAGGTACATATTCCGTTTAAATGAATGTTCATGTCAGGTTCTGGACGAAGGAAGGAGGTAGCATCTATCATGAATAAACATTGGAAAAAGTACTTGTTTTTGTTTGCTCTGATCGTGCCGATCTCAGTAGGTACCATTTTTACGCTCCCATATCACCATCGATATATTGCAGTAGCTCTATTTCCACCTCTATTTTGGATGCTCTACTATTCATGGATCACATTAGAAAGAAAACGGGATCGTTAGTAAAGGGTGGTGGAAAGGTGACAATGAAGGCGTTATTAACATTAAAAGAAGCTTCTAAGAAATACGGCGGCCGAGAAATTTTAACAGATGTATCGCTTGTGATTAGCCAAGGAGATTGCATTATTATAAGAGGAAACAACGGTTCCGGGAAAAGTACGATGCTCCGAATGGTGAGTGGATTAATTCCATTAACGTCGGGTCAAAGGTTACTTGAGCATACGAATCTAGTGATTGGATATACCCCGGATCGATTATCGAAACTAAGGATGACTTCGACGGAGTATCTGACACATATGGGCAGAATATCAGGTATGACTAAGAAAGAATTGAAAGAACGTATCAAGGAGTTGCATGATTTGTTTCGTCTTGAACAGAGTGATCAGTTGAAGATGAGTCATTTCTCAAAAGGAATGTTGCAGAAAACAAATGTAATGCAAGCTATGATTAAGCAGCCAGACCTTCTGGTATTAGATGAGCCTTTCTCAGGATTGGATGAAGAGTCAACAGGGCATTTGCTACATTCTCTGAACAAAATTAAGGAAGAAGGGACATCGATTTTGGCAGCGGTGCACGATCCGTTATTAGCAAGTCAATTGGAAAGCAACACATACTGGATTCATCAAGGAAGACTGAGTAAGGAGAGTATACATACGTCTTCTGAGCAGAAGGTTGTATATTTTCAGCTGGAAGGCAGCATAGATTTAAGCGTTGTTGATCATCTTCTTGAATTTTTCCCCGATATTACATATAAAAGAAGTGAAAATGGTTATATGGTCATGACTTTTATGTATAAAGATTATCGTAGTTTTTTACCCGAATTTATAAATAAAGGTGGAGAGATTGTTAGTCTAACGAGAAAGGAGCTAGGCTAATGATTTCATTACTGTCATATTTACATACTTGTTTCATGCGTTCTTATCGCTATGGTCCGGCTACTTTTGTATTTTTTATGGGGATTATTTTCGTATACAGTGTCGTTCCGAATCCAGTAATGGCTAGTTATGCATTTTCAACAACATTTATTTTTATTATTTCTGTTGTCATTTGTTATGCGTTGATTGATATGGAAACGACAAATCAGGAATCGGTTACGGTGTTGCATAGTGGCGGTTTGGTAAAACTTTATGTTGCGAAATTGTTATATTGCTGGCTTTTTACGATTCCACTCGCTCTGTATGCCGTTTCTTTCCCAGCCATTTTTCAAAAGTTTGATCGAACTCCGAGTGTTGAAGAGCTAGGCATGGCCCTGATTTATCATTTGGTTTCATCTTGGCTTGGAATTGCTTTAGCCTGCTGGTTTAGTTCTAAGTTTGTTCGTTCCCGCGTCATGTCTTTTTTAATGCTGAGTGTGCTCATTGTTATTACACTTTCTGTGCAAGGTATAGAACAGATGTTGCCAGACGGATTTACACCAATGATTTATCTGTTGCCTCCTCTAAGTAGTACTATAGATGTGTTAATTAATTATGATGCACAAAGTCTATTTAAGAAGCTAATGGTAATAATTATACCGCTCGTATATGGTGCGATTACAGCAGGATTATTTGTTTTAATGATTCACAGACGCAAGCTGGATGCAATGCATTGATATTCTCGTTCCACCTCTAGAGTCCTAGGAAGGAAGAAGCAATTATAAGCAAAACTTTCAATCCGCTCTGAGTTAGGTTTATAATGGATAGTGGCTGCTGAGCAAGTCGGCGGCCTTTTTCTATTGAATAAGTTCAGGTAATTATGTCCAGTCGATGAAAAGCACTATATTAAACATTAAATATAGAGTATGATTTTACAGCTGATTATGCTGGCAGAAAAGGTTACATCGGTTAAACGGGTTTGTAACTATTCTTGTCAATTATGAAGTTGTTTTGAGGCGTATAATGCTAAACGTAATCGTGAAATCACGAGAAAATATAAGTTAGATTCACAATCAATACAACTAAATCTATAGGCAGTTCGTCTTCTTTATGTTGTAAATGAAAGATGGAAGGTGCAATACGTATGTTAATAACAACTAGAATGAGCCAGTGTAACAGGATGCCCCGATCTCGATGGATGTGGACTCGCAGTAACAAGGAGGGGCGCGCATGTCACAATCAGTGAAAAAAAAGAGGCATATGAACGGACTGGATGGCTTACGAGCCATCGCGGTACTTGGCGTGATTGCTTATCATTTAAATTTGGATTTCATTCCGGGCGGGCTGCTCGGTGTAGGTATATTTTTTGTTCTGTCAGGCTATCTGATTACCGATATTTTGTTATCCCAGTGGCGGGAACATGGGCGCATTGCGCTTGGAGATTTCTGGTTAAGGCGGTTTAGGCGGTTGTTGCCTGGCATGCTAACCATGACAGCGGTTGTGATGCTCTGGCTGTTATGTACAGACTCGTCCCGGCTTGCTTCACTCAAAGGGGATATCTTATCCGGTGTTACGTACATAAGTAATTGGTGGTATATCTTTCACCATGTTTCGTATTTTGAAAGTTTCGGTCCACCATCACCTTTTGGACATTTCTGGTCACTGGCTGTTGAGGAGCAGTTTTATCTGCTTTGGCCGCTTCTGTTAATTGCAGCGATCGTTTTGTTCAAAAGAAAGGGATGGCTGGTCGTCTCCATTGTCGTTGCAGCTGAACTTTCAGCTGGCGCCATGGCCATCATGTACAACCCGGATCTGGACCCGAGCCGTGTATATTATGGAACAGATACCCGTGCATTTGCCTTGCTTGCCGGGGCAGCGTTAGCTGTAGTCTGGCCAAGCCGGAAGCTGTCTGGCACATTGCCTGCGATGAATCGACTCGTATTGGACGTATCAGGAATTGCTGCCTTAGCGGTGCTAATCTATATGATGCTGAATACGAGCGAATACGACTCGTTCCTGTATCAGGGGGGCATGGTGATACAAGCGATTGCCGCAACCCTGCTGGTGGCAGTACTTGCCCATCCTTCGTCTTTGCTGGCAAGGATTATTGGGGCAAAACCATTGCGCTGGATTGGTGAACGTTCGTATGGAATATATCTGTGGCATTATCCGATTATTGTTCTGACCAGTCCTGTTGTAAATACAGGCGGTGCACATCCTGTACGTATGTTGCTACAAGTCGTTGCAACGGTTGTACTTGCATCGATGTCGCTAAAATATATTGAAAACCCGATTCGTTATAACGGTTTTCGGGATTCCTTGTCAAAACTGTGGGGAAGAGGGCGTACCTCTTTCGTTCCCCGTCAGGTATGGTGGAAACGAACAGGCCTGCTGATGACGTTCCTGTTACTATGTTATGCCATATCGCAGACGGTACTGCCAGTAGCAGCCAATTCAGATTCACATTCGGTGTCCCTGTCCACGGTGTTCAATGGCGAAAAGTCTGCTGAAGAAAAGGGTCAGGACGTTGTACCCGTTACAACAAAACCTTCGGATTCCGAGGAAAAGAATCCATCTGTTCAGTCAGGTACGGAGTCTACGTCAGACGGGAAAACGAATGGGAGTCACAAGCCTGGAACTGCATCTACAGATGGGTCTAAATCGGCCAAGCCGGACGATTCATCCAACGATAGCCGGGATCAGGGCAACTCGCCCTCTAATCCTGACAATAATCCTGCTTCCAATTCATCTGATTCAGGAAACAAAGAAACCGACCCATCGGGTTCGAAACCAGATGAAGGCACAACCGATGCAACGGATTCAGGGGCAACGGATAAACCTGCGACACCTGTCACTAAGAATGAAAAAGTCCAATATACAATTATCGGAGATTCCGTTATTCTGGATGCCAAGCCTTATCTGGAGCAGAGCATATCCGGCGTGTACGTAGATGGCCATGTCGGCCGTCAGATGTGGCAGGCTGGAGATGTGCTGAGGGATTTGAAGCGTAACAAGCAAATGGGCAATCAGGTGGTGCTTGAGCTTGGAACGAACGGTTCCTTTAATTCCAAAAATTTAAAGTCCGTACTTGATGGATTGAAGGATAAAACACGGGTTTATCTTGTCACGGTACGTGTGCCGCGTCCTTGGGAGCGAACGGTGAACAAGGCTCTGACGGATGCAGCCTCCAGTTACAGTAATGTTTCTCTTATTGATTGGAATCAGGCTAGTGAAGGGCACGACGAATATTTTGAAAAAGACGGGGTGCATCTGACCGCCGAAGGTTCTGAAGCTTTTGCAGCATTGGTGAAAAACAGTCTTCAATAACCGAACGATTAACATATAGAATCCTTTAATACGAACTTATCCAGCTATTATATCTTTGAATCATGCAATACATGTTCAGCACATGCAGTATACGTCCAATTTTAAAGTCTCTCCCTGAGAGCAATGGGATTGAAGTTAGTCTTGACTTCATGACATTGCCCAGGGAGGGCTTTTTTTGATATGTAAACAGGGAACCGATATTATTCACCCCTGCATCCGTGGATCGTCACCTTACGTTATGATAGCGTTACCATTTACAATACAGATATTAAGTGCTCAAGGGGGAGTATAACGATGTGGAAAAAATGGTTTTCAGGCATAGCGGCACTAACCTTATTCGCCGTCATTTTGGCAGGGTGCTCAAGCGGTGATTCTTCCGAAGGTGGTAGCGGCAGTGACAAAGTCACCGTGACCATCTGGCATAACTGGACAGGGCAAGACGCTAAAGCGGTAGCGATGCGTAAAATTATTGAAGATTTCCGTACCGCGCATCCAGATATCGAAGTGGTGGATGAAGGCTTGCCTACGGACGGTCTCAAAACAAGGTTACGTACGGTTGCAGCAGCCAATGAGATGCCGGATCTCTTCGTGATGTGGCCGGATGCAATGACCAAGGAGTTTGTAAAAGGAGATCTGTTGCAGCCGATCAACGCAGATCTGGATGCGAAGCCGGAATGGAAAGACAATTTTATTCCGAATGCACTGGATGGATACACAGTAGATGGAAATATTTATTCCGTTCCGATGAATCTGGCGCCCAGCTCTTTTATTTATTACAATGAGGCACTCTTCAAAGAGAATAACGTAAAGGTTCCTGAAACGTGGACTGAATTGGAACAGGCGGTTGCTTCGTTTAACGAAAAAGGAATCATTCCGATGGCTCTCGGTAATAAAACGAACTGGGTCGCCCAGTCTACCATTTTCAGTACGCTGGCTGATCGGGTGACGGGTACGGACTGGTTTTTGAAAGCCGTAGCTCAGGATGGTGCAAGTTTCACTGATCCGCAATTTGTTGAAGCGCTGAAGAAAATGCAGGAGCTTGGAAACATGAAGGCTTTTCAAGACGGATTCAACAGTATTGATGAAACCCAGATGATGCAACTTTATTTTCAAGGGAAAACGGCGATGGTCATGAACGGTGGGTGGGCGCTCGCCAACCTCGTTAACAATGCACCGGAAGAGGTGCTGAAAAATACACATATTACGATTTTGCCTCCAGTTGAAGGTGGCAAAGGTGAACCAAGAACAACATCAGGCGTTGTAGGAACGGGTCTTGGTGTTAGCAAAAAGTTGAGTGGTGCTCAAAAAGACGCCGCGATGGAGCTATTCTACGCCCTGGCTGGTCCGGACGGTCAAAAAGCTACGCTGGACAGCAGTACATTGGTCAGCTATAAGATTGATCTGGATAAGTCCAAAGCTCATCCGTTGTTTGTAGAATTGTACGATCTAATGCAGGAAGTGAAGATTACGCCGGTATACGATTCCAAACTGGGATCGGCTACGGTTGAGGTGATTAATAACGGGTTACAGGAGCTGCTGATGGGCGGCAAAGCGGAAGATATTGCAGGCCGAATTCAGGCAGCTCAAGCGAATGCGATAAAACAATAGGTTGTTTCCTGCTTCTGGGGCTGATTAACCTAACCTAAATAAAGTAAAGTACAGTTCATTCCCCTTCCCGGCAGGGGAGGGGTTTTTAGATAAGAGATTAACGTCCGTTACCGGACAGATTAGAAAGGCAATACGAGGGGAAGTGAAGCCATTGAACGCATTGCAAAGTCGGCGTTTTATTATGCTGGGGCTTGCTCCGGCAGTTATTATCTATGCATTGTTTGTGTTTGTGCCTGTTGTGTGGTCTGCATATTACGGCTTTTTTAACTGGTCTGGCATTGGTGCATCGACATATATTGGCCTGAACAACTATGTGGAAATCTGGAATGACGCGATCTTTTGGCGGGCTTTGAAAAATAATGTCATTTTTGTGCTGGCTTCGGTGTTTGGTCAGATTCCATTAGCACTCATGTTGGCAGTTATGTTACACAAAAGCAACCCGCTCCAGCGCTTTCTGCGCTCGGCCGTATTTCTGCCGATGGTATTGTCAACCGTGGTCATCGGCATGATCTGGCAGTATATCTATCATCCACAGATCGGTATCTTGAATTTCCTGCTGGATGCACTAGGGCTGGAGAGCTGGAAGCTGCAATGGCTGTCCGATGCAAAGATCGCGATATTTTCTCTTGTGCCACCCTTGCTCTGGAGTTTTGTTGGACTGTATTTGATTATTTTCATCTCCGCTTTGCAGAACATCCCGGGTGAAATCCATGACGCAGCCAAAATAGATGGCGCATCTGGACTCCGCAAACTGGTTTCTATTTCTCTGCCGATGATTTGGGGCACGGTACAAGTTGCCATTATCTTATGTATTTCAGGTAGTCTGAAGTCCTTTGATCTGGTCTACATCATGACCAAAGGTGGACCAGCTCACGCAACGGAGTTGCTCGCTACGTATATGTATAACTCTACGTTTACAACGTACCGATATGGTTTTGGTAGTGCGATCTCTACAACGATTGTTCTGATTTCCTTGTTACTCATCGGAACAAGCCAGTGGGTGACCAGTCGGAAGCGTAAAGAAAACGGATAGAAAGGAGGCACGCTCATGCGAACAACACCTGTGACGATATCAACACCAAGAGGCCATGCAGGGCATTCCATTCGGCAGATTCGTAAAGGAATCTTTTGGACGCTGCTGACGGTCTATGGTATTTTAACATTGTATCCGTTTTATTGGCTTGTGATTAGTGCGTTCAAAACAAATGAGGATTTCTACAGCAGACCTTTTGGTCTACCGGCACACTGGAATGTGGCCAATTTTACAAATGCCTGGGAAAGCTCGAAGCTCGGAACGGCCTTTGGCAATTCACTAACCGTATCGATTGGCTCGCTGATCCTGACGCTGTTTATCGCGGCGCTGGCTTCATTCATTCTGGCACGATTCCAGTTTCGCTGGAAAGGGCTGATTATGACGTTTTTCGTTGTAGGCATGCTCATTCCTATTCATAGTACACTTGTTCCGTTGTTTATTTTGATGAAACAGATGTCCTTGCTCAATACGTATTGGGCTTTGATCTTGCCGTATACTGCGTTTGCCTTGCCAACGGCAATCTTTGTGTTGACAGCTTATCTGGTCAGCATTCCGCGCGATATTGAAGAGGCCGCTTTTATGGATGGAACCGGACTTTGGGGACTTTTTACCAGAATTATGCTTCCCATGTCGCTTCCTGCACTGTCTACGGTGACCATTTTGAGTTTTTTACATGCGTGGAACGACTTTTCCTTTGCCCTTGTATTTATTAATAAGACAGGATTGAAAACGTTACCGCTTGCCATTGCAAACTTTGCAGATGGATATCAGACCGATTATGGTCTAACGCTTGCTGCCATGACCCTATCGGTTATTCCTACGATCATTGTCTATTTAATCTTTCAGGAACAGGTGATGAAGGGTATGACAGCAGGTGCAGTCAAAGGGTAAGCGAGGGGCGCATCCAAAGGAGGAACAGAGTTGGTTCGCTGGCTTACATCATCACTGCAACGAAAACTATCCGTGGTTGTCACAGCTTCGATGATTGTGCCACTTGTAGCGCTTGGACTATTTGCTTTCCTGTTCGCCTCACGCATTACGGAGGAAAAAACGAAGCTGTCCGGGATGGACACGTTGAAACAAGTGGAAGCGAATCTTCGTTATATGCTCCAGGATGCGGAGAATTTATCGATTTTCCTCATTGGAGAACGGGATATTCAGCAATATCTAAGCCGCGACGAGGATCATGAAGCCGATCGCTTGGATATTGTGGGCCGAATGACCAATCTGGCCGCATCCAAAAAGTACATTGCGAACATTGCCATTTATCCTGGACGCTTTGATGCTGCGTTGTCCACGGCCACTTGGTATGAACCGGATGGAGGTAGTCTGTTTTCCCCATCTCTCCCTAGTGGAAACGCGGATAAAAGGTGGACGGGTGTATATCCCGTTCGCAATTATTCTGGAATTCAAAACGTCATTACGTTGATCAGGCCAATTCGCAGCATCCACAATTATCGTCCCATCGGCTGGCTTAGCATCAGTTTAAATGAAAATGCGATCTCTAAAGGATGGCCGGCGTTTGGACTGGGTAGAGGGGAAGGTAGCCTTGAACTGATTGGCAACACAGGAGAGGTTCTGTCCTCCATGGATAAATCCCGGCTTGGGCTACATGTATCTGATCTCGAACCGGGACTGATTACGCGCATTCAGAAGGGGCATAGTGGGACGACTACGTATGGTGAGGAAGAAAGAAAACGTACGGTCCTTTATTACCCTGAGGAACTGACGGGGTGGACGCTGGTTGGTATGGTTCCTTACGAGCAATACCGTTCAGAGAATAGTTACATTATCATTTTGACAGCAATTGCGGTTGCCTTGTCAGCGTTAATCAGCGGTGGCTTGGTCTGGTTCACGGTTCGCAGGGTTACGGGGCCGCTGATTGTATTAACCAGACATTTGTCTCGAGTTGACCCGAAGCGTCCCTTACCGTTATTTCGAGCAGAAAGTGATGACGAGATTGGCAAGCTTGGGGAAAGTTATAATCTGCTTGGTGCACATATTGAATCGCTTAAGGAAGAGATCATTCGTGGGGAAGCTCGCAAAAAAGAAGCAGATCTGCGTGTACTCCAGGCTCAGATTAATCCTCATTTTCTGTATAACACGCTCTCCTCCATTCATTGGATCGCGCTGATGTCCAAAGAAAACCGGATCGCGGATATGGTAGAGGGACTAAGTGATTTTCTACGAATCAGTTTGAATAAGGGACAGGATTACTGCCCGGTTGCCCAGGAGATTGCGCATATCCGTCATTATGTACGGGTACAGTCGATTCGTTTTCCGGATCAATTCGTGCTGCATTATATTGTTGATCCTGCATTGGAGCAACGAATGATGTTAAAGCTTCTGCTACAGCCACTGGTGGAGAATGCGATGATTCACGGGATTCAACAGGCAGGAAACCAAGGCACGATAACGATTATGATTCAGAAGGATTCCGCGGTTGAGCGCATGAACATTTTGGTACTGGACGACGGTGCGGGCATGGAACTGGAACAATTGGAGCAATTGCGGGCCAGTATTATCCCCGCGGATGAGAGTAACATGTTGCCGCAGGGTAGTCATTCCCAAGGGAAGCAACTGGGGCAGTCGTTGTCCGATGGAGGGTATGGTCTCCGTAATGTAAACGAAAGACTGTTTCTTCACTATGGGACGGATGCGTTACTTGAAATACACAGCAAAAAGGGTGGGGGCACCCGAATTTCGTTCTCCATTCCAATTCTGGAGGAATCGCCATGAGATTATTGATTGTGGACGACGAAGTCATCATTCGCACAGGGCTCGCGAGTGTGATCGCCTGGCATGAACTTGGCATTGTGATTCTTCCGCCAGCTGCTTCTGCCGAGGAGGCTTTAACTCGACTAGCGGAGGAACGCCCGCATATTTTGATGACCGATATTCGAATGAACGGCAAGTCGGGGCTGGAGCTAGCGGAAGAAGCACAGCATCTGCTTCCGGAGCTGGAGGTCATTATTTTATCGGGTTACGATGATTTCTCTTACGCCCAGCAAGCGATCCGTAATGGAGTCACAGACTATCTCTTGAAAACGAGCAAACCGGAAGAGATCATCAAAACGGTGCTGCAGGCCAAAGGAAGAATTACAGAACGATGGGCAGAGAAGTCCCGTGAGGGACAATTGTTACGTGAGAACCGGGAGAGGAAGTTTGCCAGATGGGTGATCGAAGGTCATACGAATTCGGGGAGTTGTCCATCCTTTCTCGCATTTGATGAGGAACATGCGCTCCCCGTTCAATCCATAGAGCAAGTTAGTGGCGACAAACGGCCTGTGAGCAGGCAAGTTGTTGTGATTGAGGCAGAGGGTTGGGGCCGCTCTTCCGATGCGCTGCTCCGGTTTGCAGTGCAGAATATGATTGAAGAAGTGCTCCCAGGAACGATTGCTCAGGTTGACAAACAATATATTGTCTGTGTTCTACCTGTGGCTTCCGAAAATGAAGTAAGCGTATACAGGATCAAGGAAGGCATAGATCGTATGGAGGCATGGTTGAAATGTTCACTTCGCGCTGTGCTTGGTGAACCTGTTAACCACTCTTCTGAATTGCACCGTAGTTATCAAACGGCGTTGTTAGCTTTACAGTACCGTGGACTGCTGCATACCAAAGTGTGGCGATATCAAGAGGTTAACGGCAGGCGAGGTGGCAAAACGGTGTTGACACATGAGGAGGAGACTACCCTCGGTACGTTGCTCATGGACAATGATCCAGTCACACTTACAACATGGATACGTGAACTGATTACGAGGTTGATTGCAGAACCTGATGTCACACCAGGATCATATGTAGCTTGTCTACATTCGGTAATCATTGCAGGACACCGCTGGCTAGCGCGAACACTTCAAGCGATTGGAAGGGAACAACCCTCCAGGCTTGAGCCATGGACCCCTGAAACCGACAAGAAACCGGCAGAGATCGGGGATGAATTGTTCCACCATTTATATGATGTGATGCAGGCATATCACAGTCGTATGGGACAAGGGCAGGCCGCACATGTGCAGAAAGCGATAGGTTATATTGAAAATGCACTGGCACAGGATATTAGCTTGCAGCAGGTGGCCGGACAGGTTCATTTGCATCCAGGACATCTTAGTGAATTGTTTAAAAAAGAAATGGGTGTAACCTTTGGTGACTTTGTTACAGATATGAGGATCAGGCGGGCAATGGATATGCTCGTTGTGTCTCCGGCAAAGGTCAGTGAAATCGCAGCAATTAGCGGTTATGAGGATGTGAAGTATTTCAGCAGACTGTTCAAAAAGCATACAGGCAAAACACCGAGTGAATACCGGGAGCAGGCACTTGCATTTAAATCTTCAGGCAGCTAGACGGGAGGAGCAGGAGTACAATGGTCAACGTTTGTCGTACAAGTCAGGATTTATCAGGACAGTGGAAGATACAACATTACGAGGTTGAAGAAAAGCGAGCAATGGATGTTGCCGCTGCAGCGCTGGATGACCGATTCTGGATCGGGGCAACTGTGCCTGGTGATGTTCATGGGGCACTTGCAGAGCGCGGCATTATAGATCCGATTTATTTTGGACATAACGATGTCAAGAGTCGCTGGATCGAGCAGAAGGAGTGGTGGTATCGCACCACCTTTAATTTGGACGCGGGTGCATCTTCCGAGGAACGTATTGAACTTGTGTTTGAAGGCTTGGACACGTTTGCAACGGTATATGTCAATGGACATGAGGTTGGAAAAACCGCTAATATGCTGATGTCTCATACATTGGATGTGACCCGTCTGGTGCGAAGCGGCTGGAATGCGATTGCGGTACGCTTTGACCCGCTTCATCTTCATCATCGTGAGAAGGAGACGTTTGACTGGTCTTCGTATACGAAAGAACGCCCGTGGCTGCGTAAAGCGGCTATGAATTTTGGCTGGGACTGGGGGCCGCGCATCGTTACGGTAGGGATCTGGGGAGCGGTCCGTCTGGAGCGAAGCAAGATTGCCAAACTGCAACATGTGTATGCCCGAACCAACGCCGTAAGCAAGGAACAGGCTCAAGTACAAGTCACTGCAGAGGTACAATCTGTTTTATCTTTGCGTAGCAAGCAAGAACGGACACAGCCAGTTGTGACCACTTGTGATATCCGTCTTCTGGATCAGCAAGGAGAGGTTGTAGCCAGCGCTATTTCTTTGCCTGTAAAACAGGGGAAAGCAGATGTAACGTTAGATGTGGCTCATCCCTGCTTATGGTGGACTCATGATCTGGGGGAACCCTATCTGTACACACTTGAAGTTACGCTGTATGCAGATGATATAGCAGTGGATCGGTACTGTCAGTCATATGGCATACGGACGATTGAGCTAGCTTTGCATAATGAGCAGGGAGAGAGACGGTTTGCTTTTATCCTGAATGGGGTCAAAATCTACGCCAAGGGAGCAAACTGGATACCTGCCGATCAGCTGATTGGAACGATTCCGAATTCACGTTACCGCGAGCTTGTGGAACTGTCTGTTGAAGCACATATGAACATGCTGCGTGTGTGGGCAGGCGGCATCTATGAGAAAGAAGTCTTTTACGACGAATGTGATCGGCAAGGGGTACTTGTCTGGCAGGATTTTGCCTTTGCCAACGCTTTATTTCCGGATTTCAATCGTGACTTCATGCAAAATGTACAGCAAGAGGTCGAGAATAACGTACTTCGTTTACGTAACCGGGCTTCGCTGGCGATCTGGTGTGGCAACAATGAAATCGACTGGCTGTATGACATGAAAACGGCTAGTGGTGATATCACAAGTCCGTTCTACGGCGAACAGATTTACCACGAACTGATTCCTGAGGCATTGGAGCGGCTTGATCCGTCCAGGCCGTACTGGCCTTCTTCACCTTATGGCGCAGATCATGGACAGGATGCGAATGACCCGGATACCGGAGATCGGCACAACTGGCAAGTGTGGCACGGTTCTGTATACCCGAGGAAACAGGGAGAAGTACCTGTGCTGGACTATAGCATTGAAGGAGTCACGTTCAAAAATTATAAAAAGGATCAAGCACTGTTCAGCAGTGAATTTGGCATGCATGCTTCAGCTAATCGGTATACGTTGGAGAAAAATATACCTGCCGGCCAGTTTTACTGGGGGAGTCCCGAAATGGCCTATCGTAATAAGGATACGAATCATCAGAAAGGTATTTTGCTGATGGAAGGGTACACGGGCATTCCACGAAATATAGAGGAATACATGGACTTCTCTATGTTGACTCAGGCAGAGGGTCTACGCTATGGCATTGAACATTTCAGGCGAATCAATGACCGTAACAGCGGTGCGCTGGTATGGCAGCTGAATGATAGCTGGCCGGGAACAAGCTGGTCGATGATCGATTATGAACTGCTGCCGAAGGCTTCCTTTTATTATGCCAAAACGTTCTTTCATCCTGTACTATTGTCGCTCGAGCATGAGCCAGGACATTCGCTTAACGTATGGGTAGTTAATGATACACAGGATGAAGTGGGAGGACAACTTCGACTGAATGTTTATGGTCTGACTGGAGAGCGACTGTACACTTCAGCATATGGAGTGAAGGTGCCCGCTCAGTCATCTATGCAGATCACAGCTTTAGAGGAAGCCGAAGTGCTTGGAACCAAACGGGCGGAAGAAGTGATGGTGGAATTGCAAGCCGAAGGGTTTGTTGCACCCATGAATCGTTACTTTTTGCGTGATCCCAAAGATGTGATGTTACCGCACTCACGGCTCAGCGTTCATGTAAACGAGGAAGAACAATCCGTAACCGTTAATGCGAGTGTCGCCATTGCACGTATGGTGAAGCTGGAGTTGCCGGTTGGCCGGGTTCGATTCAGTGATAACTATTTTGATCTATTGCCAGGAGAGAGCCGCACAGTAACGCTACAGCATCCAGAGATGCAAGCTTTACCACTTAAAGAGCTGCGAGTAAGTGCGATGAATGCAAGCGAGGCTTGATTTAACCCAGAAAAACCTCCATTGGCGTGGAGGTTTTTTAGATTGAACCGAAAAATATATCACGAAAAAAGAAATCCGCTGATGTTGTGTATTCATGGATTCGCAATCAGCGAAAGGATTCATACCGTTGCTGAAAAGAGGACTCCATGTGCACTTGGCGTGCCAGTTGTTGCTGTACTTTGGAGCCACGAATGACCTGCAGTTGCTGTAGCACATCGGAAGATGTGAATTTATTCTGTGCCATCTGCATAAGCAGTTCGGCAAGAACATCGGCATCCTCAAGCGCAGCATTCAAGCCAAATGCTCCTGTAGGTGTCATCGTATGAGCAGCATCGCCAATGAGTACGACATTATCCTCCGCCCACTTGGAGCTATAACTGCTCTCTACAGACAGTAGCACAAAGTCACTCCAGTCCTTAATATGCGCAGCGACAGAATCCGCAAGACAGGGGAAAGCTGCTACCAGCTTGCCTACAAAAGGAGCAAAGGGTTGTTCACGCAACTTAGCATATCCTCCTTCGGGAATGTTCCATCCAATCTGTACATAACCGTCGTATTGTGAAAATAACGCGAGTTGTTGCCCATCCATACTTGCCATACGAACGGCAGGTTCCCATCCTGGTGGGGCAGGAATACGAGCCCATAACAGATCGTAGCCGTGTTTGCGAATCTCGGGTGCAAGGCCGGCATGTTTGCGCACCGCCGAATATCTACCGTCAGCTCCAATAACGACAGATGCTCTAATGGAGGCAGGAACACCATTTTGACGCACGTTAATGCCAACAACATGACCATCTTTGTCCCGAAGCAACCCGGTCATGACTGTATTGAAGCGAACCTGATATAACGGGCTTAGCGCTTCAGTCTGGGCCGTAATCGCTTCGAGGAGATGATCTTGTGGTACGTGAACGCCAACATGATGCTCCCCTTTGCTTGGATCGGGGTTAATGGTATGGATGATGTTTCCTTCTTCCCAATATTGAATCTGCTCTAGATGCAACAAGCCCTGCTCTTGAATATGGGAATATAATCCGTGTTTGTTCAAAATAGCTTCGCCATCTGCATTCAGCAGTTCTCCACGGAATGATTTATGCAGATGAGGCTGTCGCTCAATGAGTAATGTAGAGATACCTTTCTGGTTAAGCAAATATGAAAGCAAGGCGCCTCCGGGCCCTGCCCCGACAATGCAGACATCCGTGTAGAGTGTATCGTTTGTCTGAGATTTCATCAATTTCATGTACATTATTCCCTTGCTATATAGTAGTGAAAATCTAGTAGTGGACGGAAGTTTACTTTATGATAACAGATTTATTTAAATTATTAAGTAACTAAAAGTAACCTATTGGATATACGTTATTATAAACAAAGTGTTCTTTATATACAATAGGCCAAATTCAATTTTTTTATCAACATAAAGGGACGCAACCATTTTGCTCACTAGGCACTCTTTTTTTTCACAACCAAATGTGTGTAAATATGTTACAATATAAGGCAGGTTACAATGAAAGGCAGGAGGAACGGATATGAGCCCGAATACGGAGCGAAACTCGCAATTGGCAAACGTTGATCAATTGTTGGAG
The DNA here is from genome assembly GCF_900102085.1 of Paenibacillus polysaccharolyticus. Classification (GTDB taxonomy): domain Bacteria; phylum Bacillota; class Bacilli; order Paenibacillales; family Paenibacillaceae; genus Paenibacillus; species Paenibacillus polysaccharolyticus. The sequence continues at coordinate 49,969 of NZ_FMVM01000022.1, forward strand.
GCCTTCTTCAGATATAAAAATAAAGTATTGGATCAACAGCAAAAGTCAGAAACGAACTGCAAGCTGAATCCAACAAAAAGCCATATATTGGGCATGATTTTACGTGAAAAACGCTGCATGGCAGTTGATGTTGCGCGTCAGCTTAGTCTGTCCTCTGGAGCTACGACGATTGTACTTAATCAACTTGAAAGCGAAAATTTGATTCAACGTGAACGCAGCGAGGAAGATCGCAGAATCGTCTGGCTGTCCTTAACGGATGAGGGAGAGCAATTAGCCAGAACGTTGAATGCTAATCGTGGCCGCATGACATGGGAGTTGTTACAAGCGCTTACGGAGGAAGAACAGCAATTAATGCTGGGCATGCTCAAAAAAATAGAAATGAAGCTGCTGGAAAATATGAAATCTTTCGAGCAGACCTATCGTTAATGCATATGACACCTGAAGACGTCAGTCCTCATGCATTCGTACCCGGTACCGGGTATGAATATGTGAAGACTGGCGTTTTGCGTGTTATAACAGAGCTATAGCTATAGATGAAAGCGAGATACATGATCGTTCAAGCCTTCCTGTATAAGAATATCTTTCTGCCGACTGCCCATTAAGTCAAAATGAGGGAAGGGCTGTCTTCGGTGAATATAACGCGGGTCTAACCCGTGTTCACGACACCATTGTTCCAGGCGATGAAGGTCTGCACAGCCCACTTTGGTGACACTGGTTATGCCGGGAAATCTGGAATCGATCCAGAAATGAGTGAGATAGGCGATTTCACCGCGAGCGACTTGTTCTTTCCAAGCTGCAAGTTCTTGCCGTTTAATCCCAAAAGCCATAGTTGAACGTTCCTTTCCGACTGAGTATGTCCTTAACATATTGTACATCTTATATATGAACTCAATCAAAATGTTTCGGCACGATGTGTATCAGCATGATTGAAGTGGGTAAATGAATATGAAAACTTTGTTATAAACATCAATGCTTTTGTTAAAATAAAGGCATCACGAACGATTCATGACTTATATAGCGGAAAGGGTTGTCATCATGGAACTATTCATTGCGGTACTTGCACTACTCGGACTGATCGGTCTATCTAACGTGTTGAACCGGTTTGTCCCTTTTATTCCCGTTCCGCTTATTCAGATTGCACTGGGAGTAGCTGTAGCCCTGCTACCAGCAGGTGTACATCTACCATTGAATCCGGAATTGTTTTTTGTGCTATTTATTGCGCCCTTATTGTATAACGATGGAAAAAGAACACCAAGGAACGAACTATGGAATCTGCGAGCGCCGATTCTTTTGCTTGCACTGGGACTGGTATTTGTTACGGTTGCTGTTGCCGGATATGCCATACACTGGCTGATTCCGACCATTCCACTTCCTGCCGCATTTGCGCTTGCGGCCATTCTTTCTCCGACAGATGCAGTTGCTGTAGGTGCCATGGCCGGACGTGTACATCTGCCCAAAAGTATACATAGACTTCTTGAAGGAGAAGCATTAATGAATGATGCTTCGGGCCTGGTTGCATTTAAATTTGCTATCGCAGCTACGGTTACGGGTGTTTTCTCACTCACTCAAGCCACATTCAGTTTCATTATCATTGCCGTAGGAGGTCTGCTTGCTGGTGCGCTCATGTCTTTTTTGTTTATTCGGCTCGGGGTATGGATTCGCAGACTGGGCATGGAAGATGTAACGATTCATATGTTGCTTCAGATTCTGACTCCATTCGTCATCTACCTCTTGAGTGAAGAGATCGGGGTCTCAGGCATTCTGGCCGTGGTTGCAGGCGGGATCATTCATGCGATTGAGCGTGACCGGGCAGAATCGGTTCAGATTAAGATGCAAGTGGTGTCTGCGAGCACTTGGTCTGTTATTTTATTTATATTGAATGGTCTGGTGTTTGTCATTCTCGGCGTGCAGGTTCCCGATGTGCTTAGTAAGATCTTTGTTAACGTATCATTCAATAACTTCGAGGTGCTGGGTTATGTACTGATCATCTCCGTTCTACTTGTGTTGTTACGTTTCTTGTGGATTTATCTGTTCTGGCAAGTCAATGAATGTCTACGTGCGAAGTCCGCTATTGGCAAACCACGCTTCAAGGAGATTACTATTCTCTCTCTATCGGGAGTAAGAGGTGCAGTGACACTGGCTGGAGCATTTTCGATTCCATTTGTGCTTCAGGACGGGTCGCCTTTTCCCGAACGTGATTTAATTATTTTTCTGGCGGCTGGTGTTATTTTGTTCTCTCTGATTGCGGCGAGCGCGTTGTTACCTGTGTTAGCCAAGGAAGAGGGGAAATCCTCCGATGAAAATACACCTCAGAAATCTGAACGCAGAGCACAGGACATTATGCTGAATGCCGCTATTCGAGCAGTCAAGTCTGAAATGAACGATGAAAATAAAGCTGCCGCACTGGCCGTTGTGTCTGACCTGTCCAAATATATTAAACAGGCGACAGGGCAGTTTACAGCAGATAATCGTAAAGCATTGCAGAAGCAGGAAACAGCGATCAATCTAATTGCTACCCGGGCTGAGCGCAAAGAGATTGAAGTGATGATGGATGAAAATGCCCTTGGGCCTGAAGCGGCTTTCAAATGTGATAACTGGCTGGATCGTAAGGAGATGATGCTCTCCAACCGGACGAACACTCAACTGCTGGCGTCGCTCAATGAGATTGGACGAATGCTGGGTCAACTGTTCACCAACCGTACCAGCAAACCAGATCAGCCCTTTATGCTTGAAAATGCCGAACTGTTCCGCAAGGTGAAGCTACGTACCTCTCAGGCAGCAATCAAAGCCATCCGGGCACATATGAATGACTCCAATCGTGTGGCGGCTCTCGCGGTTATTTCTAAATATGAACGGGTGATCGCAAAGTTACGTGCATGGAATCAGGATAAGACGACGGAAGATCCGTTTAATCAGGATAAACTGGAACTTCAGATGGTAGCTATTCAGGAGCAACGCAATACAATACAACAGCTGTATGAGAACGGAGAGATTACACGCGATGTTGCAGCCAGATTACGTCGTTATATCAATGATGTAGAGGCAACAGCTCTTAAAAACGATTAATGGATTATTCATGAGTTCGCATGAATCGGGCAATGCTAACGGAGAGTTTGACGTATGAAATTCAAAGTGAGGATATGACATGAACCTGAAAGCTACCCGATTCATCGCATTGTTCATACTGACTGGAACAATCCTTGGCAGTTCGACAAGTTGGGCGTATGCCAAGCCAGTGAAGAAGAACCGTCAGTATTATGAAGAACGGGGAGAGATCGTATGGGAAGTCCCCACGCAGGACAAACTGATCGCTCTGACTTTTGATGATGGACCAGACCCTGTTCAGACACCGCAGATTTTAGCTTTGCTCAAACAGTATCATGCGAAGGGAACTTTTTTTGTACTCGGCAAGTGGGCAGAGAAATTTCCTGACATCGTCATGCAGGAGCAACGTGAAGGACATGAGATCGCAAATCATACATTTGCACACACGTATGCGGTTCGTTCAACAACAGCGGATAAGTACTTGAAAGACATGCAAGAGGCAGAAGCTTCGATTGTAAATGCTGGTGCGGAGCGCCCACTGTTGTTCAGACCTCCTGGGGGGTATTATAACGATATGGTGATTCAGGCGGCGAAGCAGAAGGGCTATACGATCGTATTATGGTCTTGGCATCAGGATACTCGAGACTGGGCTCTACCTGGTGTATCAGCGATTACAAACAAAGTATTAAATAATGCTCGTAATGGAGACATCGTTTTGTTTCATGACAAAGTGGAAAGTAAATCCCATACGATTGATGCTCTTCGAATGATTTTGCCCAAACTGCAGGAACAGGGTTATCAATTTGTTACCGTATCTGAACTTCTTGCTGTGAAAGCTCGTGAAGCTGCCAAGGGCGGGGTGTCGTCCTCATTACCACGAAAGCATCCGTAGTGCAGGCGATTGAGAGCGATTGAAAGATTCATCTGTAAAATCAGCTGCACCTAGAATGCGTTGGAAAGTAAGATTTTTTAGTAAGTCTAAGCTAATCACAGCCGCAATCAAGCTGAACCAATAATGCTTTGCGGCTGTTTGTCGTGAATTTATTCATTGAACCTCGGTTTGGCGGGTATGCTGCAAATTGATTGGAAATAAGTTCTAGGCTTTTGTTTTACAATCGAAACGTCTACAATAGATAAAGTCTTTATATCAGACAGTATTATGTTAATAGAGAAGGTGAACAAGTTGAATGGACAAAAGAGAGCTGACATCAGACCTGGTTTAGAGGTCGATATCGTACTGAAACAGGATCAATCCAGTGGCAAACTCACGAGAGGAATCGTTAAGGATCTGTTAACCAAATCTCCTTCACATCCTCATGGAATCAAGGTGAGATTGACAAACGGTCAAGTGGGGCGAGTGAAACAAGTAATTTCTGCAGGAAATCATCCGCAATGAGTGTGAACGGGAGGCTGGATACAACCGAAAAAGTAATGACGCACCTGTCGGTTGGCAATCAACAGCAACAAGATGCTTACCGTGTGTTGCACGAGAGCGGACTACTTTTCATGCTTTCTACCCACGCTGCGTTCCCTGCGGGGACGGTACCGATTGACGTGCATCTTCCTGATAGTGATCTGGACATCCTGTGTTATTCAGAAGATCTGAACGCTTTCCAAGTTAAGATGGCTAGGCAACTAGAGAGCATTGCGGTGAACGGAAGGACAGAGTGGACGTTCGGAGATCATGCCTTAGGTCAGAACGTATATGTCACATGTAAACTGAGCTTGGGATTATGGCCTGTTGAAATATTTGCCCAAGCAACTCCTGTCGATCAGCAGAATGCCTACTTACATATGCAGGTCGAATGGAGTTTGTTGCAGTTATGGGGAGAGGCAGGGCAACGCGAGATCCGCAGACTTAAGCGAGCAGGGTGGAAAACAGAGCCTGCCTTCGCCCATGTACTAGGGTTAGAGGGTGATCCTTACATAGCAATGAGAGATCTAGCCAGTCTGCAGAAACCGGAGCTGTGGGACTTTGCCAATTCACGCGTCACATTTAAATGAGAAAGATAGCTACAATTGTAGTTACCGTTAATCCGTTGATAACCGGTTTCAGATTACGCCTCGCAAGTTCAAACGGGCTGACCCCGCAAATGGCGGCAGCCGGAATTAATGCCCACGGAATCAACGTTCCGCCGCCAACCCAGATTGCGGCTACCTGGCCCAGTGCGGTAAGTACCGGAGCCGAGTTTGTCGTACCTGCAAACATGGCAGCAATGGAACCTACGAGGGAAATTCCCGAAAAACCAGAGCCATCCAGACCGGTTACAGCTCCAGTGACGGTCATCGTAATCGCCCCGACGGTTCCATTCATTGGTACAATCCCCGCAAATGCAACGCCAAGATCATTGACGATCCCGTGTGACCCTTCAGGAAGTGGATTCATAAATAACTCCGTTATAGCAGCATCCCCGAGATAAAAGAATGCGGCAATCGGAATGACCGGACCAAATACTTTGAATCCGAACTGGAATCCTTCGATAAGATAATTAGTCGTTTCCTCTGATCCGTTATGGCGGTGTGCAGCAATGGAAACAGCAATCAGAATAACGACGGCGGTTCCCCCGATTAGTGCCGTTGCATCCCCGCCCTGAAGGTTCAGCACAAACATCAGTACGACATCCAGTGCGAATAACAACGGAATGAGTATAGCGAATATTTTTCTCAGACGAAGAGGCAATGTGGTAACTGGTGCAGACTCATTTGGTTCTGACTGTGACTTAGACGCCGGCTGCTGCCGTGGAGCAAACTCCTGTTCCTTCCATTTGGGGGGCTTCATTTCTTTGCGAAGCATCCAGAAGGCGGTAAGAGTAGATACTATGCCCATGATTATGACGAGAGGAACACTGGCAACCATCACTGACGTAACTGGAAGACCAGCTGCGTCCGCAGTAAGTTTGGGAGCTCCTTGGATAATGTAATCCCCTGACAAGGCAATGCCATGCCCAAACAGGTTCATTGCAATGGCGGCTCCAATCGGAGGTAAACCTACGCGAACCGCTACCGGCAAAAGTACTGCTCCAATCAAGGCTACTGCAGGAGATGGCCAGAAAAATAAAGATACGACCATCATGATAAGTCCAATGCCCCAGTATGCAGCTTGAGGCGTGCGAATAAATCGGGTGAGCGGTGTGACCATGATTTCATTAATACCTGTGCGGATCAGAACACGGCTCATCGCCACGATAATTGAGATGATAAAGATTGTACTTAACAATTCCTTCGTTGCGTAGATAAAACTGTTAAAAACCCCGGTGACGGAGCCATTTAATGTTTCAGTTGCCAGCAGTCCGATGGTCATAATGCCTGCGACACAGATAATGGTTGTATCTTTGCGCCGAACCATGACAGCGATAATCAGGACAATAAATGCCAGATACACATAATGCAACGGGACTAGTTGAATATTCATCATGATGACAGCCTCCTGCATCCCTGGTCATCGATCCTGGGAATGCTATATCCTATGCATGTCAGACCCGCATGTTCAAGGAGGTGGTGATTATCTAAGGATATGTCCTGCTTTTATAAATTGAACTATTCATTTACACAAAAACGGAGAGGACAGAAAAAACCTGGAAAAGCGGAGCGCTCGCCTTTATCACCGGATTTTCCCATTAATAAAAGGGAATCAAAAAATCTGGGGATAACAGCGATTGGAAGGTTATTCTGTCATTGGAGTGCCCCGGTGTAAACGTCTTTAGTTCAACTTATAGAGCAGGATTTTTTTTACATCCAGAGAATTATATGAGTGAAACGAGCAAACACACGACAGGCGACTATGACTATAGCAAGTCACGATAACACACATCCGTGGGTCACCGAACCTGATAGACAACGGCAAACTGAGGTGATTACAATATACATGCCATCTTCAGGTAGAAATTAGAAAAAATTCAGCCAGCCTGAATCAAAAGGACGTTAATGTATGAACTTGATCCGTTCATTACGCTTTAAATTTATTGTGGGACTTACGTTAATCATGCTACCGCTGTTTATGCTGTTGTACTATAACAATGTGTATGCCATGAAGGTCGTACGTGATAAGGTATCCCTCACCAATATGAATCATTTGGCCAAAAACGTGGAACAAAATGAGCGTGTATTACAGGAAACCAATCGATATTTATACAGCTTGGGTGAGCGTGACCCTGATATTATCTCGCTGTTTTTTCTTGAATACGGAAGCGGAGATTACATCATTGCCAAGCAGCGAATCATGAACAAGTTTATGACCGATATCGGTTTCTATAATCTTATCGATTCTTTTTATTTGTATGATGCGGTGAATGATGACCTGTTGCTGGCAACCGCGGGCAATTATGATATTAAAAAATCGGTGGTACAGCGCAATATGCCTGCACAGATGCGGCAGCTCGAAGGGGATATCCAAAGGCCGGAATGGAGCATCGTCCGCGGAGGATCATTTAATGCACTTGTGAAAACGGTACGTATCAATCAGCAGTTCTATGCTGGCGCACTGGTCGATATGAATGCGCTGAATGACACACAACAGTTTGCTGAATCAGGTGACAGAGGTGGAGCGGTGATCGTTACACCTGATGGCAGAGCATTATCTGATTCTACGTTAAATAAGGGGCAGATCAAGCTGGTCGGCGATCATTTGACCGATTTGGAGAGTCCGTATCAGGTCATCTCGGAGCCGGATAGTACTGCTCGTCAGTATTTAATGGTGGGCATTCCCTCAGCCATGTCGGATATGAATTATATCGTCTTGTTGCCGGAGGAAGATATGATGCGTAACCTGCCGTTTTTCCAACAGATCATCAGGCTACTTCCGATCGGGGCGGCCGTTATTTTGATCACAGCACTTTTCTTCCTAAGACAGCTTCTGTTCCGTCCAATGAATGCGCTTATTCGGGGAATGAGAAGGGTTAGCCGAGGGGAACTCGATGTAACGCTGGAGGCACCGTCTTCGTCTGAACTGGAGTTTGTGACACGTAGCTTCAATCAGATGATTCAGGAAATTCAACATTTGAAGATTGATGTATATGAAGAGCAACTGCGTACGCGAGAGGCGGAGTTCAAGCAATTGCAGATGCAGATTAATCCTCACTTTTATCTGAATTCCCTGAATATTATTCATAGCCTCGCTTCCTTGCAAAAACATGAACTGGTGCAACAGATGGCTGGTCATCTGGCTGATTATTTCAGATCCAGCTTAAGGGCTGGCAAACGAGTGATCACGCTAAACGAAGAGATGGAGCACATTCGACATTATCTTGAAATTCAGAAGTTAAGGTTCCCGAGCAAGCTGGATTTTGAACTGGATATCGATCCAGAGGTGGGACATGTTGTGCTTCCGCCGCTGACAATTCAGCCTTTTGTCGAAAATGCAATTATCCATGGTTTTCAACGCAGAATGCAGTCGTTTGTGATTCGGATTACCGCACGTCTGACGGAAACGTCCAGTAGTCAGGCCGAAGATGGTATGCTCCTGCTACAGATTGTGGACAACGGGGTCGGGTTCAAGCCCGTGCTACTAGAACAACTACAACGGGGAGAATATGCCAAAGATCCGGGGGGGCAACACATCGGGATATGGAATGTTGCACATCGGTTACTGGTGAAGTATGGTCCGGAGGCCGGGTTAACGTTTGAAAATAGGATAGACGGAGGCGCTGCAGTAAGCATTTATTTGCCTGCTCAGACCGAGGAGCAAGAAGGAGGAAATCATGCGGAACCTGTTGATCGTGGATGATGAAGTGTATGCCCTGCAAGCCATGCTGGAGGGAGTGGACTGGAATGCAGCCGGAATTGACCAGGTATTCGGTGCATGTGATGTGGAGGAAGCTCGGCAGGTCATCCGAACCCATGCTATCGACATTCTGATTTGCGACATCGAGATGCCCGGGGAAACCGGGCTCGACCTGCAGAGCTGGGTATTGAAGCATGACCCTGGCATTCTGACGATTTTTCTGACAGGTCATGCGCTCTTCGATTATGCCCAGACCGCCATCAAACTGAATAGTTTTGATTATCTGTTGAAACCTGCTCCCGCAGACCAACTGCTCAAAGTAGTTACAAGAGCATTGGAGAAGATTAGAGACGGAGAGCAACGCACACGAACGAACGAAGTTTACGAAACCGTATACAAACGCTGGAAAACCCATAAACCACTCCTGACGGAACGTTTCTGGAAGGACGCAGTATCTCAGCGAAGTGCACTTACTCCACAACGGCTGCAAAAACTTGCCGAACTGTACGGTGCAGAGATTGATCCCGAGGTGCGTGTACTGCCCATCGTGATCTCCGTTGAAGAGTGGGTACGTGAATTTAATCTGCGCGATGAAGAGGTACTGGAATATGCTCTACGCAATGCAGCGAGAGAAATATTACTCGGAGAGAAACCGGGTGAAGTGTTCCAGGATCACAGTGGCTTAAATATAGTGCTAGCCTATGAGCAAGATGATGTCATCCTTGCAGCTAGTGAAGCGGAGCAACGTTGTCAGCGTTACATTCAGGAGTGCGGTACATACTTCTACTGCCGGCTATCCTGTTATGTAGGTGCACCGGTAGCTGTAACCGAATTGCAAGGCATGTTGAATGAACTCATGGACATGGAGCGCCGCAACATTAAAGAGCTCGAAGAGGTTTTTGTGTATGATGAGCGGGATCGAGATCAGGAGGATCGGTTTTTGCCTATCCCGTGGTTCTCAGAGCTGTCTATCCTTTTTGAAACCGGCAAGGTAGAAGATTTGCGTGAACGGGTGGATGAAATTTTTGATTTACTTGCTGCCCAGGACGGGTTATCTCCAGAGATGTTACGGCTCTATTATCATGCGATGTTGCACGTTGTCTATCCGCTTCTGCACCAGAAAAATGTATCCATCCGCAGCTTGTACCCCGGAGAACGGGAGCCGGAAGAAACGGTGGTTACAAGGTCATTGCCGCAGTTAAAACAGTGGACACTTGATCTCATTGATCGCGTCATTCCAATATTGTACCCGGACGATCAGAATCCGATGTCGATTGTGGATCAGTTATGTATCTACATTGAAAACCATATTGGAGAAGAACTGATGCGGGAGGAACTGGCTGCTTTTGCCGGATTTAACCCGGCTTATCTGTCCCGGTTGTTCCGTAAAGAGAAGGGAATGTCCCTGTCCGAATTCATTCTTCAGCGCAGAGTGGCCATGGCGAAAACGTTGTTATCTCAATCCACCGTCAAGGTAACGGATATTGCGGGTAAGGTCGGATACTATAATTACTCTCATTTTACGAAAATGTTCAAAAAATGTACCGGCATTACACCACAGGAGTTTCGCAAACAATCCAGAACCATGTAATCAGGCGCAGCATGCTGCGCTTTTTGTTTGTTTTTTATGGCATCAAAGTCATAATTTGATAACTGAATAGGTCACCACAGCAGATAGAGGACTTGATCGCCCCGCCGTATACTTGAACCACAGGAGGCGCACGGAGCTTCATCCTGAGGAAGAATTCAAGAGGAGTGAGGGAGAACACGTTATGAAGACACAACCCCAAGCGGGTAAGGGCGTACGGATATCGGAGATACCGGAAGGCACGGTTCGAAAGCGCAAGTCCGTGTTGTACAATCTTGGCAAGTACAAGGTGCTTTACCTGATGTTTTTGCCAGGTATTCTGTTTCTGCTGGTAAACAATTATATGCCGATGTTCGGCGTTCTGATCGCATTCAAAAATGTAAACTACGCGGATGGAATCTGGGGAAGCCCGTGGAGCGGGTGGGACAATTTTAAATACCTGTTCTCGACCAGCGATGCATGGGAAATTACGCGAAACACCCTTGCATACAACACCGTGTTTATTGCACTCAATCTTACTGTCGGTGTAGGTCTCGCCATTTTGCTTAACGAAGTTAAAAACAAAGCGATGTCCAAACTGTATCAGTCGCTGATGTTGTTACCTTATTTTCTATCGATGATTGTGGTTAGTTATCTCGTTTTGGCTTTCCTCGGCAAGGACTCGGGATTCATGAACTCAACCATACTGCAAATGTTCGGAGGACAGCCAATTGACTGGTACTCGGAACCGAAGTATTGGCCGTACATCTTGCCGCTTGTGAATACGTGGAAAAATATCGGTTATTATGCCGTCATTTATCTGGCCGCTGTTGTGGGCATTGATGAAGAATATTATGAAGCGGCTGTGCTGGATGGTGCATCGAAGTGGCATCAGATTCGTTTTATCACCATTCCGTTTTTGATCCCGCTGATTGTCATTATGACATTGCTTCAGATTGGCCGGATCTTCTATGCAGACTTCAGCTTGTTCTATCAGGTTCCGCTGGAATCAGGTGCGTTGTTCCCTGTAACCAACGTTCTTGATACGTATGTATATCGGACATTCCTCATTGGTGGAGACATCGGGATGTCATCTGCGGCAGGTCTATATCAAGCGATTGTCGGATTTGTACTGGTGCTGGTGTCCAACACCATCGTCAGACGGATTGACAAAGATAATGCACTATTTTGAGAGGAGGCAAGTCAGTTGTGAAAACACGTGATCCATTAGCTGTATCCAAGCGTTCTGCTGCTGTTATTCATTTCATGTTTTTATTCTATGCCATTGCCTGTATCGTGCCGATCATACTGGTCTTCGCCATCTCTTTCTCGGACGAAACAACGGTTATTGCGAATGGCTACAAGCTTATACCGGAGCAATTCAGCCTCACGGCCTATGAATTCCTCTTTAAAGATATGGATCAGATCATTCACTCGTATGGAATTTCTATCATTGTAACGGTTGTTGGTACGATTACGAGTGTTGCGCTGACCGCATTATATGCTTATCCACTATCACGAAGAGATCTGCCATACCGAGGCTGGTTCGCCTTTTTCATCTTCTTCACGATGTTATTTAACGGTGGACTTGTTCCCTGGTATCTGGTTTACGTCAACGTGCTGGATTTGAAAAACTCGATTCTCGCTTTGATCTTGCCGTTGCTCTTATCACCGTTCTTTGTACTTGTCATGCGTACTTTCTTCGCGAACTCCATTCCCGTTTCGATTCTGGAATCAGCACGTATCGATGGAGCAGGTGAATTGAAAACGTTTTTGCGAATCGTACTGCCGCTTTCATTGCCGGTTATGGCAACCGTGGCGCTGTTCAGTACGCTGAACTATTGGAATGACTGGTATCTTAGTATGATTTTTATTTCGGATAACCGGACGATCAGCCTTCAGTACCTTATGTACCGGACGCTGCTCGATATTCAATATTTAACAACCAACTCTAACGTTTCTTCACAGATCTCATCGCAGGGCGGACTTCTCAATCTGCCAAACAAAACGTTGCAAATGGCGATGGCTGTCGTCGGTATCGGTCCAATCGTACTGGCGTACCCGTTCTTTCAGCGTTACTTCATCAAAGGTCTGACAGTAGGTGCTGTGAAAGGATAACTCCGGCCGGTTAGGGAGGGAGTATGGTCAATCGAAGATAGACGAAAGGGCATATACAGAAAGCTTGCCGTTTATGAGGAATTGGGGAAGAACGGTAAACGTGTGGAAGACAATGGTCCATTATATGAACAGGAGGGGTTCAATTGGTTCAATCGTTAAAAGTATGGTCACGTATGACGGCGGCGGCCATGGCACTGGCACTGGTGCTTGCAGGCTGTTCGTCAGACAAGGGAAACTCTGCAACACCTGGTGCTGAGGGCAGTACGCCGAACACAAACAATGAAAAGCCTTATGAGGTTTCCTTGTTCTATCCGGGCACACCTCAGAAAGATGTCGCTCTTGTGGAAGCGGAAATTAATAAAAAGATGGAGCCCAAGATCGGAGCAACGATCAAAATTAATGCTGTGGACTGGGGACAGTGGGATAACAAGCTGAACCTGATGATCTCATCAGGGGAAAAAGCAGACATTATCTTTACCGCTGCTTGGCAGAATTACACGGTAAACGTGGCGAAGGGCGCATTCTTGCCGCTGAATGAACTGCTTGATAAATACGGTCAGGATATCAAGAAAAATCTGGACCCTGCTTTCCTGGAAGGTTCCCAGGTAGATGGCGTGAACTATGGTGTACCAACGAACAAGGAGCTTGCTGCCACACGTGGCGTGCTGGTGCGCAAGGATCTGGCTGATAAATACAAACTGGACCTGACAGCAGTTAAAACATGGGCTGATCTGGAACCACTGCTCAAAACAATTAAAGAGAACGAACCGTCTGTTACTCCGTTCTACATGTCCAATACGAATGGTAATGGACTTTTGGAAAATCTGGATTGGGATTACCTCGGTGATGCATCTGTACCTGGCGTAATCTCTAAGACCGCAGGAGAGACTACCGTTTTGAACGAGGTGGAAACACCGGAATTCAAAGAAGCAGCCGAACTTGCACGTAAATGGTATCAAGCGGGTTACATCAACAGTGATGCAGCTACGTCCAATGTATTCCCGAAAGATCAGGCGAAAGCCGGTAAAGCCTTCATGTGGACGGATGGTATGAAGCCAGGTAAAGACAAGGAAGAGGAAGGTTATGTAGGTCATCCGCTCACGCAAATTGAGATGACCAGTCCAACGATTACAACTGGGGATGCCTCTGGTGCAATGCTTGCGATCTCCCGTTCTTCCGAACAACCGGAGAAAGCAATGCAAGTCATTAACTTGTTACACTCTGACAAAGAAATTAACAATTTGCTCAACTTCGGTATTGAAGGCAAACACTATGTAAAAGTAGAAGGTCAAGAGAACATCATTAAGTTGCCTGACGGCGTAGATGCAAACAGCCGTACCTACAATCCAGGTGCACAATGGCAACTGGGTAACCAGTTCCTGAACTATCTGTGGGATAACGAAGATCCACAGAAATGGGAAAAGTTCAAAGAGTTTAACGCAAAAGGTGTAAAATCTCCTGCCCTTGGTTTCACGTTTAACAGTCAGTCGGTTAAAAACGAAATTGCGGCTGTAAATAACGTCAACAAACAATTTAAGCCGGGAATGACTTCGGGTGCCGTTGATCCGAATGAAATGATTCCGAAGTATTTGGAAAAATTGAAAGCAGCAGGCATCGATAAGATTATCGCAGCCAAACAAGAGCAACTGGATGCATTTTTGGCTCAAAAATAATAAAAGAGCTGTCCTGAGAGATCGCATGATTCCATCATCCAATGCATCTCATCAGGCAGGACTCCAAAAAGGGATGTTATCGGTAAAAACCGATAACTCCTTTTTTTGTGTCTGGATCGTTAATCAAAAATAGGAAAAATATGATATAATCAGGTGGTTGATTAGGAGGTGTTTTCGTGTCGAGAACCAGGCTTGTGTTCTCAGGGGGATTATTGCTGTTTGCCATCATCTTTACCTTTAAACATCATCTCGGTTTCTCAGTAGGGGATTCGCTGTTATTATTCATTGGTATTTCTCCGTATACCACATCCTATTTAAGTGGTGTACATATCACGATGTACTTTGGACTTGGAATGCTTGCCTGTGGATATTATCTTACGCGTAAAGAGATCATGTGTACGTTTCCACTTGTGGCAAAAACGTTATGGATTGCTGTTCTGACTATCATACTCTGTTATTCATTTATGACAGACAAGTTGATGTACGTGGTGAAATGGGGAGCAACAGGTATGAATAGCATATCTTACATGCAGAATGACAGCTCATGCACCTATGATGTGTCATCTAATGGATATGCCTTGGCAACCTGTGAATTGACGCTGAAAAATTACAGTAACTCTGCGGTTGCTGTAATGGTTAAACCTGATTTGTATGGAAGCTATTCAAATCAGGATGATCCGCTGTCCGAATCATTACAGTCGGTTCATCTAGAGGCGAGACCGATTCGGATTGAACCGAGGAAGACATTCACGGGGACACTTGAATTTTCAGGTGTAGCGGAAAGCCCGCTCGAAGTTAGGGGCAGATTGAAGGATATTGTATTAGATGTGGCAGTCGATGGGAGAAATACGGTTTTTGATTATGACATTCCTTAGTTCGTGATAAACAGACTCTAGTTTCAAGTACATAACATATATAATGAATCACTTGCAGAAGGAAAACATAAAAAAACAAGCTTTGCTTATACGGACGGAACCGGCAGATATGCCGGTTTTTTTCGTGAACAGAAGTTGAATTTAGTGCTGATAAATTGGTTTTATCTCCTTTTTCATAGGGGCTTTAACGCTTAAAATGGATAGTGGGGCACTCTATTGATTTGGTTTGCCCTCGTTCAAGAAATAGATTGTATTTACAACCAATTTGATTACAATTAATGTCACGATATAAGTTAACTCTTTTTTACACGTTAACGGAGAGGACAGAAAAAACCTGGAAAAGCGAAGCTAAAAGCTTTCTGAAAGAAAGCTACATCGTAAGCATAACCTTCGCCTTTATCACCAGATTTCCCCTTTTATAAAAGGAATCAAAAAATCTGGGGATAACAGCGAATGGAAGGTTATTCTGTCATCGGAGTGGATTGTGTAAAATCGTTAGTTCCACTTCTATAGTAAAAGTAGAAAAACAAATAAAGCGAGATGAAACTTCCATGTCATACCGGACAAATCTGTTTTCCAAGATGGTCATTTTAATTCTGATCATGCTTATTCCCGTTGTGCTCCTGTACTGGTATTCCAATCATAAAACAACAGCCGTACTAAGGACTGAGCTTAATCGTTCGAACAGCAATCAGCTTGAATTTTTCCAGAATCAGGTCAATACCCATATTGAATTGCTATCGTCTTGGCCGAACCTGCTCATTCATGACCCCGATATTGCGAGCTTTCGGCGCATATTTGCGGAGAGCCGTTATTTTGATCTGGATGCCATCAATCTCGTCAAGCGAATCCAGAACAAGCTGAGTATCCAGGAAAGCTCTTCTAACTGGGAGACCAAATTATACCTGTACTCTCCATCGCTTGGCAGGGTGATCTCGGAACGGGATGCCCGTACTTATGACAAGCAGGCTTTAAAAGAAAGCCTCATCTCTGGCTGGGATGTGCACAAAATCGAGGATGGGCAGAATGATCGGTTCAAATTCAGCTGGATTACGGTGTCACCTTATGGCATCGAGAATCCTGCGGAGAATGCAGAAACGATTATCAAGCTGGAGTTCGACAGCGATAATATCCGCGACATGCTCGATAAATTCAAAGGCGACGGCAGGCATGACCCGTTCTATTTTCGCGAAGGGACAGGGGTGATCTATAACCGGACATCGGACCGTACGTTAACTAATCAATTAATCAAAGAATTATCTAGCCATACACTGCAAGACGTAGAAAATCGCACGATCGTCATTGGAAATGAGCCATACATGGTCAATTCTGTGAAATCGAGTACAACCGGCTGGTATTTGGTCGATTACATGCCGCTTTCAGATATTTTGAAACCGATTCACCAGTCGAATCAGCTGTTTTATTCTGCTATGATCTGCCTGTTACTGATGAGTTGTATTGCGGCGTACTTGTTATATGTGCAAGTTCAAGTACCAGTAAAGCAACTGATTCGCGGTTTCCAGCGATTGAAGCAAGAAGATTATTCGGTTCGTATTGAGCCCAAAGGCCGTAATGAGTTCAGTTTTTTGTCTGAACGTTTTAATTCCATGGTGGAAAAGATTCAGCAGTTGTTTGAGCATGTATACCTTGAGCAAATCCATGTCCGGGAAGCACGTTTAAAGCAATTGCAGTCACAGATTAACCCGCATTTCTTCTATAATTGCTTTTCGTTCATTACGAGTATGGCGAAGCTGAAGCGAGTCGATGCCGTTGTGGCTATGTCGCATAATCTGTCGAGGTATTACAGGTACACCACAAGACAGGAGCGGGATGTTGTTCCGTTATCTGAAGAGATTGAATTTGTGACCAACTATCTTGAAATTCAACGTATGCGTATGGAACGTATCCACTACACGCTGGACCTGCCAGAAGATATGTTGCGGATTGAAGTGCCTCCGCTAATCGTACAACCTCTGGTTGAAAATGCGGTCATCCATGGTATCGAAGCGGATGCAGAAGCCGGAGAGATCCGGGTGTCCGGTGAGCAACGAGACGGTACACTTTTTTTGATTGTCGAAGATGATGGTCAAGGAATGACGCAAGAAGAGCGAGAAGCGATGCTGATCAAACTTGCAGGTACGATGGATCAGGAGATGGGCTGCGGATTGTGGAACGTGAATCAGAGGTTACAACTCAGGTATGGAGGGAAGGGTGGCATTGAGCTGGCGGAATCAGAGCTCGGGGGAATTCGTGTGACCTTGTCATGGCCAGTGGAACAACAACCTCTGCTGAAAGACAAAGAGTGAATATAAGGGACTAGGGAGTGACCACATTGATTGATATATTGCTTGTGGATGATGAAACATATGTAACAGAAAGTTTGGAGTTAACGATTCCTTGGGGGGAACTTGGAGTCACAACGGTGTTGCGTGCAGCATCGGGCAAGGAAGCGCTGGAGATTATGGAAGAAAATGCAGTGGACATCGTCGTGACTGATATTCGCATGCCAGGTATGACAGGCCTTGATCTGATTGCGGAAGTAAACCGGCGCTGGCCTCATGTGCGCTGTATCCTGCTGACAGGTCACAGTGATTTTGATTATGCTAAAAAGGCAATTCAATTGCAGGCGGCTGACTATATTTTAAAACCTGTTAATGATGATGAGTTTATGAATTCGGTATCAGCGGCGATTACCTCTCTGCGGGATGAGTGGGATGAGTTCGACAAATATCATCGTCTCCTGTACAGTCGTAAATCCGATTACAAGATTCTGAGAGAGAATC
Source organism: Paenibacillus polysaccharolyticus (assembly GCF_900102085.1). Lineage (GTDB taxonomy): Bacteria > Bacillota > Bacilli > Paenibacillales > Paenibacillaceae > Paenibacillus > Paenibacillus polysaccharolyticus. The sequence goes on from NZ_FMVM01000022.1 coordinate 67,749, forward strand.
TTATGCATGATTTGCTGCTTGGCCGAGAGGTTTCGTCGAAAGCGCTGCGCGAGCAATTAGAGCAATATGAGCTTCATATAGAGCCGGAACACCCTGCTGCGATGATGCTGATTCGTCTTGCTGGACGTTTTGCATCCATGGATCAGCAGTCCATTGATTTGATGGATTTTGCTGTTGGAAATATCGCCGAGGAAGTGCTCGGGGAGACCTATCATGTCTGGTTCAGCCGCGGGCCACATGATTGCTTGGTGATGTTCCTGCAGAACAGGGAACAGGCGGAAGAATCCCTGTTGGTTAACAGTCCATTACGTAATGTCGCCGAGACCTTCCGGGAGCATGTGGTGCGTTATCTTCAAGGAGATTTATCCATCGTTGTGACCCCTCCGTTTCCTTTTAAAGAACTCACCAACGTTTATCGAAAAAGCCTGGGTTCTCTTGTTCTTTCTGGACCGGAAGAACACAAGATCATCTATATGGATATGGAAAATACCATCAACAAGCGCCCCGAAAATGATGCGGCTCAGGCTCTTGAAGAGTTGTACAAGCCACCGGTACTGCCGCAGCTACTGGAGACCAAACAATGGGAGACAGCAGCCGCCAAGTTAAATGCCGTTTTTGATGCGGCGGATCAGGTTTGCTTGTCCAGAGAGTATGTGTATGAGATGTACTTGTCGGTTACCAATGCTTTTATGTACATCGCCCACAAACAGGGTCACTTGGTGCATGAGATCGACCATGCGGGGTTTGACTTGTTGCTGGCTCATCAATTGATCCAATCTCCGGAGAAGCTAAGGCGCTGGGCCATGGATATGCTGGCGAAGCTGCAGGAAGAATTGTCCGATCAGGAGGGAGCACAGAGTCGTAGACATGTCATTAAACAGGTGCAGGAACTGGTGACCAGAGACACCGGGCAAGACCTCTCCGTGAAGATGATTGCGGATAAAGTCTATTTACATCCGGTATACCTTTCGAAAATATATAAAGCAGAGACAGGCGAGGGCCTGGGAGATTATATGATTCGCATGCGTATGGAACGGGCACTGTATTTGCTTAAAAATACGAATAAAAAAATATATGAGATAACGAGTGAACTCGGATATCAAAATCCGCAATATTTCAGCAAAATGTTCAAAAAACATTATGGGTTAACACCGAATGAATTCCGGGATCAGACATAAATACAACATCATTCGAGCATATAGGTTGGCAAAGGTGCAGAAATCTTGATTTCGTATCATAGGCTGATGTACCTGACCCGTCCTATAATGAAAGGGTAACCAAAACGATTTAAGGGGGAACAACATGAGAGCGCAATCAACGAAAAAGAGATTCTTGTCGCTTCTCGCTACAACGCTGTGTCTGACTGTCGTGCTTGCAGGATGTTCAGGTGGCAATGAAAGCAAAGAGAGTGCAACACCAAGCTCCACAGGAGCTCAAAATGAATACAAGGAAAAGTATGACCCGGCAGTAACGATCACGACGGCATGGGGGATTGACCCGGAACTGAAATTTAAAAACGGCGAATCCATGGAAAATAACGTGGCTACCAAATGGGCGAAGGACAAATTTGGTATTGATATCAAATCCCTGTGGTCTGTGACGGATACGAACAGTGCATTCGCAACAAAATTGCGTTTGGCAATGTCTTCCGGTCAGGAAATGCCTGATATCGTTACGATTGGACAACCGGACAATCTGGTTGCTCAAGATTTGATTGACTCGGGTATGTATCAGGAAGTTGGACCGTTGTTCGATAAATATGCTTCAGACACATGGAAAAAAGCAATGGAACAAGATCCGAACGTATGGAATCAATACAGCCGCGATGGCAAAAGAATGGGTATTCCAGTCCTGGATTACGCGTACAACAATGATTACCTGCTCTGGATTCGCCAAGACTGGCTTGATAAGTTGAATCTGAAAGCACCAACAACCATTGACGAGCTGGAAGTGGTTATGGATGCATTCAAAAACAAAAATCCGGATGGTCTTGCACCAGATAAAGTAACACCTCTGAGCATTGGTTTCAAAACATCCATGAACACATGGATGGGTGACCCTTCTTGGGTATTCGGCGCTTACGGAACATTGCCTTCTCAATGGAATGTAGGTGCAGATGGCAAGCTGGAGTATGGCTCCATTAATTCAGGTATGAAACAAGGTCTGACCAAGCTGAATGAATGGCTGACAAAAGGTTATATTCCTCAGGAAGCAGCGCTGTGGGATGAGAACAAAACGGCTGAGCCGGCAGTGGCAGGTACAGCAGGAATTATCCCTGGCCCTTACTGGATGAGTGGATGGCCGTTGATCGATACCGTGAAAAACGTACCAAGTGCTGTGTGGAAGCCAATTGCTATCCCTGCTGGACCAGATGGTAAAGCGATGCGTCACGGAACACAGTTTGTTAACGGTGTGACATTGATCAAAAAAGATATGGCACATCCAGAAGCATTCTTCACATATCAGAACTACCTGTTTGACAACTATGCTGATCCGGCTCCAGGAAGCCCGTATGATAACGGTTTATTCGATGGATATGACTATCAATTGGATGCGAGCGGTAAACAGAAAAAACCGGATGAAATCGATGGTGGATATGTCAATGTCGTACGTTACCTGCTTGTTCGTGACGGCGCACGTATCCCAGATGCTCAGATGAAAGCACTGATGAATCTTGCAGACGGGAAAGAGCCGCAAACGAAGCTGGAAAAAGACGTAGCAGTGAACTATGGACCTGAGACGCCTGCAGCGGCAAAAGTGTTACTTGAACAGAAAGATATTTCTTTCAAAAACATGTTCACAGGACCTACGACGAAAACAATGAAGTCCAAACTGGATTATCTCAACAAAATTGAGAACCAGACCTTTAATGAGATTATCTATGGCAAGAGTCCGGTCGATGCGTTTGATACCTTTGTTCAAACATGGAAATCCGGTGGCGGCGATCAGATCACTCAAGAAGTGAACGAGTGGTATGACGGTGTGAAAAAATAATCAGCTATACGATATGAAATGTAAAGCCAAACGCGACGCACAGACGATAGGAGTCTGTGCGTTTTTTCGTTTTTTTAACGTTACAGAATGTGTCAAAAACCCTGTGAAAACGTGGCCGAAATGCGTCATGGCGCCCTCTTTCCAGTACGTGTCCAAAGTAGTTGCTTTTGTGCCATTTATATTGCTTTTATGCGCTGTTTTGGGGTGCTGGTAGGTTGATATAATTTGCCTATAGAGCCACTCAGGAGTACTTGAGTAGGAAGAATTACAGGGGGAGCAATCATGAGAACTTTAAAACGAACTTGGCCATTCCACGTAATGCTGCTGCCAGCCATCATCTTTCTGATTATTTTCAGTTATGTGCCTATGGGCGGAATCGTTATGGCATTCCAAGACTACAAACCATGGATGGGTATCAGCGGCTCGGATTGGGTCGGGCTTGATAACTTTAGATATTTATTTGAACGTGATGATAGTTTGCAGGTTATCTGGAATACCCTCATCATCGCGGTACTCAAACTGATTTTTAATTTGTTCGTCCCGTTTGTGTTTGCCATTCTGCTCAATGAAGTTCGCAAGATGGCCATTCAGCGTACGATCCAGACGCTCGTATATCTGCCTCACTTCTTGTCCTGGGTTATCCTGGGCGGAATTCTGCTTGATCTGTTGTCGACGGGAGGACTTGTGAACCGGGTGCTCGGCACATTTGGCCTCGGACCCTACTTCTTCCTTGGAGATAACAGTTTGTTCCGACCAACGATCATTTTGACGGATGTGTGGAAGGAATTCGGGTATAACATGATTGTTTTCCTGGCAGCCCTCGCGGGTATTAACCCGGCGCTGTATGAAGCGGCAGAGATCGACGGAGCAAACCGCTGGAAGCAAACACTTCACATTACGATTCCGTCACTTGTACCGATGTTGATGGTCGTTGGAACGTTGGCTTTGGGTAACGTACTCAACGCTGGATTCGATCAGATTTTCAACTTGTACAATCCGCTCGTATATCAATCAGGAGACATCATCGATACATTCGTATATCGCTCGGCGCTGGAAAATGGAGAGATGGGCTTCGCAACTGCGATCGGATTGTTCAAATCCGTGATCAGTATGGTTCTGATCCTCGTATCCTACAGCCTGGCTAAGAAATACGCCGGATACCGCATATTCTAATCGAATGAACAGAGAAGGAAGGGACTACGATGTATCATAAATCACCATCATATCGCATTTTCAATGTCATCAATATCAGTTTTCTTATTCTGATTGCTATCATGTGTATTGTGCCAATGATTCACGTACTGGCTGTATCGTTCAGTAACAAGGCTGCGGCAGATGCAAATCTGGTCAGTCTCTGGCCGGTAGGGTTTTCCCTCGAAGCCTATAAAAAAACAATGAATAATCCGATTTTCCTGAACTCACTCTGGATTTCACTGCTTCGTACCGTCATTGGTACAGGTATTACACTCCTGATTACTTTCCTGGCGGCATATCCGCTATCCAAGGAAAATAGTGAGTTCAAAGGCAGAACGGTATACTCCTGGATTTTCGTCTTCAGCATGATTTTCAACGGCGGTTTGGTACCGTTCTACATGGTTATTCAAAAGATTGGTCTAATGGATTCCTTCTGGGTGCTGGTGCTTCCGGGTGCAGTTAATACGTTCCTGGTCATCCTGATGCTTAACTTCTTCCGCGGCATTCCAAAAGAGCTGGAAGAGGCGGCACTGATTGACGGAGCGAACCATTTCAGAACCTTGTTCAGCATCTTCCTGCCGATCTCCATGCCTTCCATTGCAACGATTGCACTGTTCAGCATGGTGTTTCACTGGAATTCGTGGTTTGACGGTCTCTTGTACATGAACAATGCGAAAGATTATCCTTTGGCAACCTTCATGCAGACGGTCATTATCAAACGTGACATGAGCACGATGGCGATGAATCCGCAGGAAATGGCAACGATCTCGCAAACGACGGTGCGTGCAGCCCAAATCTTTATCGGAAGTGCGCCGATTCTCATTGTGTATCCATTCCTGCAACGTTTCTTTGTAAAAGGTATGACACTGGGCTCAGTAAAAGGCTGAGCCTCAATCCCTAATCACTGGAGGCTGATATTTTGAATTCATCAACCAATCAACCATTTGTTCTCGGCATGGATGTGTCATTTATGGACGAGATCGAACAGCATGGGGGAACATATCGTGATGTGGATGGCAAAGAAGAAGATCTGCTGACCATTCTCAAATTAAATGATACTAACGCGATCCGGCTTCGCATCTGGAATGATCCCGTCGGCGGATACTGTAATCTGGAGCGCACGGTAGAAGTAGCCAAACGAATCAAGGCACTGGGATTACAGTTTCTGCTCGATTTCCATTACTCTGATCGCTGGGCTGATCCCGCGAATCAGTGGAAACCGAAAGCATGGGAGAACTTGTCCTATGAACAGCTTAAACTGGCTGTATGTACATATACGGCGGATGTGCTTCGCACATTGAAAGAACACGATGCCTTGCCGGATATGGTTCAGGTTGGTAATGAAATTACGCCTGGCATGTTATGGGATGATGGACGTGTCGGTGGTGAAGAGCATGATACAGACGAACAGTGGCAACGTTTTGCAGGGCTTGTGAAGTATGGTATTGCAGCGGTTAAATCCGTTGATCCCTCCATTCAAATCATGATTCATATTGACCGCGGCGGCGACAATGCCGAAAGCCGTAAGTTCTACGATCGTTTCGAGGCGTTAGGTGTAGAGTTTGATGTCATCGGTCTGTCTTATTATCCTTGGTGGCATGGGACACTGGACGCGTTGCGTGATAACTTGAATGATCTGGCCAAACGCTACGGCAAACCGATCAACGTGGTTGAAACGGCATACCCGTGGACGTTGGAACAGCCAGAAGGCATAGAGTGGATTATGAATCAGGAAGACATGCTGCTACCCGGATATCCTGCAACGGTAGAAGGGCAAACCCGATATTTGAAGGATATGCTACAGATTATTCGTGAAGTCCCAGGGGGCCTGGGCCATGGATTCTATTATTGGGAACCTGCCTGGATTCCTAGCAAAGAAGAGTGGTCTGTAGGACACCCGAACAACTGGGGTAATCTGACGATGTTTGATTTTAAAGGGCGCAAGCTTGAATCATTTAAAGCATTAACTGCGGCGCAAGAATTGAATGTTACAACTTTTGTTTAAAAGATATGCATAGGTAAATTATCGTAATTCAACAGCAAGGGAGTTTTCATAAATGACGTACAAATTTCCACCCGTAAGTTCCAAAGCCCCGCACATGCTTCATGGTGCTGATTACAACCCGGAGCAGTGGCTTCGTTATCCAGAGATACTTGAAGAGGACATTCGTTTAATGAAACTGGCGAAGTGTAATGTGATGTCCATCGGTATTTTCTCCTGGGTATCCCTAGAGCCGGAAGAAGGCGTGTATACGTTTGAATGGCTGGATCAGGTGCTGGACCGTTTTGCCGCGAACGGGATCTATGCGTTCCTCGCAACACCAAGCGGTGCCAGACCAGCCTGGATGTCGGCAAAATATCCTGAAGTGTTGCGTGTCTCGGAAAATCGGGTTCGTAATCTGCATGGTTTCCGCCATAACCACTGTTATACCTCTCCGGTGTACCGGGAAAAAGTAACGGCGATGAACAGCAAGCTGGCGGAACGTTACTCGGATCACCCGGCTGTCATCGGCTGGCATATTTCAAATGAGTTTGGTGGGGATTGTCACTGTGACTATTGTCAGCAAGCCTTCCGCGGATGGGTTCAAAACAAGTACAAAACACTAGATGAATTGAATCACGCGTGGTGGACAACATTTTGGAGCCATACGGTAACGGATTGGAGTCAAGTCGAGTCTCCAGCACCACACGGCGAAACTCAGGTTCATGCGATGAATCTGGACTGGCGTCGTTTCGTAACGGATCAGACAGCGGATTTCATTGTTCATGAAACGAAGCCACTCAAGGCGAAAAATCCAAATCTGCCGGTAACGACGAATCTGATGGAGTTTTACGGTGGTTTGAACTATTGGAAGTTCGCAGACATTCTGGATTTCCTCTCTTGGGACAGTTATCCGACATGGCATGATGCAGAGGACGATGCGAAACAGGCATCCCGGATTGCGATGATGCATGATATTGTTCGTTCAATCAAAGGCGGACAGCCTTTCCTGCTCATGGAGAGCACACCTAGTTCTACGAACTGGCAGGATGTAAGCAAGTTGAAGCGTCCTGGCATGCACCTGTTGTCCTCCTTGCAGGCGGTAGCTCATGGATCAGATAGTGTTCAGTACTTCCAGTGGAGAAAAAGCCGCGGATCAAGCGAGAAGTTACACGGTGCGGTAGTAGACCATGTAGGCACAGAGCATACCCGTGTGTTTCAGGATGTGACCGATGTAGGTACAGCACTGCAGAGCATGGAGGATATTGTAGGAACTACGGTTCCTGCTGAAGTTGCAATTATCTTTGATTGGGAGAACCGCTGGGCTGTCAATGACTCCCAAGGTCCACGCAACATCGGGGTGAAATACGAGCAGACAGTAGAAGCTCACTACGAAGCGTTCTGGAAAAAGGGCGTAGCGGTTGATGTCATCGATATGGAAGCTGATCTATCCAAGTACAAAGTGTTAGTGGCGCCGATGCTTTACCTCGTTCGTGAAGGAGTAGGCGAACGGATCGAGAAGTTTGTAGAGCAGGGCGGTACATTTGTCGCAACCTACTGGTCTGGCATTGTGAACGAAAATGATCTGTGTTTCCTGGGTGGATTCCCGGGACCGCTTCGTAAAACGCTCGGCATCTGGTCAGAAGAGATCGACGGATTGCATGATCGTGAACTCAATGGAATTATTCCAGCGCAGGGGAATGAATTGGGACTCACTTCGGAGTATGATGCAATTGAGCTTTGCGATCTAATCCATCCAGAAGGTGCGAGGTCACTTGCGGTATATCGTTCTGATTTCTACGCTGGCCGTCCAGCTTTGACGGTGAACGAGCTTGGTTCAGGGAAAGCTTATTATATGGCTGCACGGATGAAAGAGCCGTTCTATGATGACTTTTACGGCAAGCTGATTGCTGAACTGGATCTGGAGCGTGGTCTGAAATCAGACTTGGCTGCAGGGACTACTGCACATGTTCGTACCGACGGTAATTCCGATTATGTGTTCATTCAGAACTACACCGAGCACGAGAAACAGGTTCAGTTAGACGGTCCGTCGTATACAGATGTACTTAGTGGAGAAGCGGTTGAATCAAGTCTGGACTTACAGCCATACGACATTCGTGTATTGCGCAGAGCGGCGAATCGTAAGTAAGTTTAACGGGAGATATGAATAGGGCATTGGAGTTTATCGGAAACATGAGCCTTAGGAATGCACTCCGATAAATGAACGAATGTTACACCTAGAGAGATATTAAAATGGATTGTCTTGAGCCTTCAACAGGTGCCAGGACAATCCATTTTATTTTGTCTCTTATGGGACTTGAGCGCTTTTTTTGGACAAGATAAAGGATAATCGTGTCCACGTAGCGAAGACAAACACGTAACTTGTCAACTTAAGACTTTCATTGTCTGGGAGGAATTGAAATGAATCAGAGAAATCTGGACGGCAACAGCATTATTATACGGCTGGAAATGACAACGAAAGATATCAAGTTTGGCGAAGTGGCCTCGGCCATCTCGGAAGCTGGAGGAGACATTATTGCCATCGACGTCATTTCGACCAATCAGGATGTCAGTGTGCGTGACTTGACTGTCGCGGTCACCGATTCACAGGATAACAGCAAAATTATAGAAGCAGTACGCCAGCTTAAAGGCGTGTCCATCGTTAACGTATCAGATCGTACATTCCTGCTGCATCTGGGCGGCAAGATTGAAGTTACACCGAAGACACCGATTCACAACCGGGAAGATCTGTCCCGTGTGTACACACCGGATGTGGCTCGGGTATGTTCGGCTATATCAGAAGAGCCCGGTAAAGCTTTTTCATTAACGATTAAACGGAATACCGTAGCGGTGGTTTCTGATGGTAGTGCAGTGCTTGGACTTGGTAATATTGGCCCGCGTGCAGCCATGCCGGTAATGGAAGGAAAGGCGATGCTGTTCAAACAATTCGCAGGTGTGGATGCGTTCCCGATCTGCCTGGATACACAGGATACCGAAGAGATCATTCGCACTGTGAAAGCGATATCACCTGCATTTGGCGGCATTAACCTCGAGGATATTTCTTCTCCGCGCTGTTTCGAGATCGAACGCCGGTTAAATGAAGAGCTTGATATTCCGGTATTTCATGATGATCAGCATGGTACAGCCGTTGTATTGTATGCAGGTCTGATCAATGCGCTCAAATTGGTTGGCAAGTCTATCGACGAGGTGAAAATTGTCGTGTGTGGCATCGGAGCTGCAGGTGTAGCTTGCAGCAATATTTTGTTATCTGCAGGTGCTAAGCGGCTTATCGGTGTGGATCGTGACGGAGCAATCGTGCGCACGAATACGTATGAGAACGAGGTATGGACCGAATATGCGGCACGTACTAATCCTGATCTGGAGACAGGTTCTCTGCGTGAAGTTATTCGAGATGCTGATGTATTTATTGGTTTATCGCGCGGCAATCTGTTAACGCGTGAGGATGTACAGACGATGGAAGACAATCCCATTGTATTTGCGATGGCAAACCCTGTACCTGAGATCATGCCTGCTCTAGTGGAAGATATTGTTGCAGTCATGGCGACAGGACGTTCGGATTATCCGAACCAGATTAATAACGTGCTTTGTTTCCCAGGCATGTTCAGAGCTGTTCTCGATTGCCGGGCAACGGAAATTAACGAAGAGATGAAACTGGCTGCTGCCCAGGCGATCGCCTCTTCCATCTCGGATGAAGAGCGTACACGTTATTACATTATCCCTAGTGTATTTAACGATAAAGTAGTCAAATCCATGCGCAGCCTTGTTATCGAGGCGGCAATTCGGACAGGTGTGGCGAGACGTGTACCTCGTGAGCAGGCGCGTGAAGGTGGAGAATCCTGATGACATTAGATTCATCCACTAATGAAAGCATTTTGGAAGCGGCTCGTATCTTTGTGCAAGAAGAGGCTTCCAAACATTCCGACGGACATGACTGGACACATATTCAGCGTGTCACTGCCCTGGCGGTCAGGCTAGCACGGCACATGGGTGCAGATCCGTTTGTATGCGAGCTGGCTGCGCTATTGCATGATGTACCGGATGAGAAGCTCAATGACAGCTTGGAGGCCGGTATGGCAAAGCTGAACACTTGGCTGGACAACCAGCCACTACTAGAGCCTTCCACACGGGAAGTGGTAGTAAACATAATCAGTACGATATCCTATGCGGGTGGGCAAGGGGCTGCAGTCGACTCGTTGGAAGCACAAGTGGTGCAGGACGCAGACCGGCTTGATGCGCTGGGGGCGATTGGAATTGCCCGTACGTTTGCCTTTTCAGGAGCCCGTGGGCGTGAAATGTATGATCCATCCTTACCGCCTCGGGAACAGATGACCCGTGAGGAATATCGCAATGGGCGCAGCACGACGATCAATCATTTTTACGAAAAGTTATTCAAGCTTAAAGATCTGATGAATACATCCTACGGCAAGGAACTGGCGCAGCGGCGTCATGAGTATATGGTGCAGTTTGTGGAGCAGTTCAAGCAGGAATGGGAAGGCATGGACAGATAAACGTATAGAGGGTCACCATGAGTCTTAAAGGCTACGTGGTGACCTTATTACTTGGATATTAATTAATAATTGGATTAGTGTTGGCCGAATTTTCAACGGCTTCTTCTTTTTCTTTATTAGCGGGTAATGGGGTGATTTGAAGAGAGAGAAATGATTTATTCTTCTTATGGTAATCAATTTGTTTGTTCGTGTAATTTTTTGATCCTGGAGATTCCTTAAAAGAATACATAAGCCAGTCTAGTAGATGGAGAAGTGTCCACAGAAATCCTATAGCGAGTGTATATCCATATATTTGATTCCTAAAAGGCCAGAAATAAAGTTCAACGTTCAATTGAATCATTGTAAACAGACTATAGTAAAGACCACCCTCAATTAATGTTGCAAATACAATTATTAAAGCTGTTAAAGTTAGTGCTGAGAAGGCCTGTAACACTATTTTTAATAACTCAGCGTAAATTCTAACAATGAAGGGTGACTTTTCTACTCTGTAAAACCAGTTGTATTGTTTAAACAGCACCTGTCTGTAATCATTTAGTTTCATGTTGACAGAGTCCTCAAGTATTGATAACGAAGTGTATAAGTTATCAAGCTGCTCGGAGGAATTGTTATTTTGATAAAGGACATAATGTTCTTCGAAATGATTAAATTGTTTAATGATCAGAGAGCTAGTTGATAGGTATAAATGAGATGAGGGAGAACGATATTTTTCAAAGAATGACTTTATCTTTCTAAGATGAGTTGGATGATGTTTTTCTTCTCGTATACCTCTTAAGTCTGCAATCATATGTAGTAACAAATTTCTAATGTCATTTTCTGTTCGGCTCAGGAAGGTCTCTTTTGCTTTAAGTTTTAAATTGAAAAAATAAGTGACTGCCCATCCGAGCACGATAACCAAAGCTGAAACAAGTGGAATATAATCTTTTAAATTCATTATCTAGTCTCTCCTTGTTAATTTATACATAATATATCGGGTCTTAATACGAAACTTTAAATATTACTTTAAAATTAGTTCAACTCATCATTTATACAAAAACGAAGAAGACAGAAAAAACCTGAAAAAGCGAAGCGCTCGCCTTTATCACCGGATTTTCCCTTTAGGAAAGGGAAACAAAAAAATCTGGGGATAACAGCGATTGGAAGGTTCTTCTGTCTTCGTAGTGGCGGTATAAATAATTTACTTATTTGATATCGTGTCTAAGACTTATGAGAATGAAGATGCAAAGCCATAAGCTCTCATGGTACAATAAATCGTTCTCCTGAACTCATTCGGGCAAAATAAGAAATATGGGGTAATAATGAACATGATTATCATCAAACGTAAACGAACAGGTCGGGAAAGAGGAGGGAGATGCCATGTCATTTGGAGCACGTGTACTTAAGACAGGTATAGCGGTCACGCTGGCTTTATATCTGAGCAGTTTGTTCTTGAACCCGCAATCTCCTGTGCCTGCCGCGATCGCAGCGATATTTGCCATGCAACCTTCCATCTATCGTTCATGGAAGTATTTCCTTGATCAGTTGCAGACGACCACGCTGGGCGCAATTGTAGCGCTACTGGGTGGGATGGTGCTGTCCAACGAGCCCATTGCCGTGGGCTTGATTATTGTGCTGGTTATTATGATTTGTCTTAAATTAAATATGGGTGAAACGGTTGGGCTAACACTGGTCACGGTGGTATCGATTATGGAAGCTTCAGGAGATTGGCACTTTGCGCTGAATCGCTTCTTGTTAACCCTTGTGGGCATTATATCCGCCTTCCTGATTAATATCTCGGTGTTCCCTCCTAAACCGAAGGTGCAGTTTGTGAAGCAGATTCAGAGTGTGTTTAATGGGATGTCACTGCTACTTCGTACATCGATCTCCGATGAGATCAAAGAGGTTGTTTTTCGGGAAGAGAAAAGCAATCTAGGCGGATCGATCAAGTCTTTATCTGACAAGTATCATTTGTTTGAAGAAGAGCAGAAGAAGATGAAACGTGCCAAGTTCAGTGAAACCCGTCAGATGGTTGTATATAAACAAATGCTGTTAAGTTTGCAAAAAGGATATGATGTACTGGATTCGGTAGAACGCCATTACTTTCAGGCACAGCGAACACCGGAAATGGATCTGTTTTTTGATACCCATCTCGAACGGGTTATTAAATTTCATGAGCATGCCTTGCTCAAATTTGAAGACAAACTCAAACCAAATGGCGAAGAGGCCGCACTGTTTGTAACCGAGAATGATCATTTCATGGAACAGGCCATTACCCAGTTTGATGTCGATAAGGACGGCATGTTAAGGTTATCTATTGTGGCTGCAGCGATATACGATTACGGATATCAGCTGGAGCGGTTGAATCGACTTGCGGACCATGTGCGCACTTCAAGTGAAGATAAAGAGTCGCATGACCACATGCTAAACTGGCTGAAATGGCCTTAGATGGCAAAATAAGATACAATATAGGCAATATAAAGCCCGGACAGTAGCGTCCGGGTTGTTTGTTCTATCGGTGAATGCAAGTGACCTGAATCGATGAAAATCGATAGGAATCAATGGTAACCATTATGAATGAACTGAGGGGTAGAAATGGAGATCAAGCAGTTGGATGCAGAACTCTTGGAATGGTTAGGCGGAAGCGATCTGGAGAGCAAACAGCATGAAGCGATGCAGTTATTAACCGTCACTGGTGGACAGTGGCCTCATCTGGCGATGATCAGCATGGGAGAAGTTATCGCTATAAGCCCTGATTGCCTTCGTTTGGCGCTCTGGCAAGGGACACAAACGAGTATGAATATGATGGAAACGGGTAAGGCTACGTTAATTGCAGTGCATGGTCAGCGTATATTGCATATTCGGCTTGAAGTCCGTTTACTTCCTGAACTCGGGGACACGATTCACCCGCGAGATCGGTATGAGTGTAACATCCTTCATATTCGGATCGATCAGGCACCATATGCAGAAATTACGTCTGGTATTACGTTTCAATTAAAAGATCAAACGGGGGCATTAGCACGCTGGAATGCAACCATTGAGGACTTGAGGAAGTAGAGGGACAGGCACATGTGGGTAATACTGTGTGACGCGGTAAAGCTCCTAGATCAATGAACAAAGCGACAAGACCACAAGCAAAAATAACAAATAACGTCTCCGCTTGCATCGGGACGTTGTCACTGGTACAATATAAAATGGTTTTCAGAAAATTAGAATTAATTAACATAAAGTTAAAATGTTTACTTTCTAATAATTATACCATTGCCTTTTCGGGCTTGTCAAATGGATATTCGAAGACACAATCCGGGGAAAGAGAGGCGCATAACATATGAGTAATGAGCAACAGTGGAACCAGGAACAGGAGCGGGTGAATACCGTGACTGATCAGATTGAGCGCAAAATCGCTACATTGGAAGAAGAGGTAGGCTCCTTCCGTGACGAAGTGGTCGGGATGCGTAAGGATTTCTGGGATGAAGTCACAATGAACTTTAGTGAAGCCGATGATGTCGGGGAGACGTCAACGAGTATGCGGCAACAATCGCAGGTTTTGTCCGATCGTGAACGAAGTCATCTGAATACAGCTGCGGCTTTGGATAAAATGAAACGACTGCATCATTCACCTTATTTCGGACGAATCGATTTCAAGGAGGATGGATATCCGGAATCGGAACGTATCTATCTGGGTATTGCATCCCTGCTGGACGAGAAAGAGGAGTCCTTCCTGATCTACGACTGGCGTGCACCGATCTCCAACCTGTATTATGATGGTGCGCCTGGACCGATCTCTTACCGTACCCCAAGCGGCGAGATTAGTGGAGAGATAGAAATGAAACGTCAATTCGTCATTCGGGATGGGCGTATCCGTTTCATGTTTGATACAGGGGTAACGATCGGAGATCAGTTGCTTCAGGCTGTGCTGAGCCGAACGTCTGATGCACAGATGAAGAGCATTGTGGCAACGATCCAGAAGGAACAGAACCGGATTATTCGTAATGACCGGACGCGTATGCTGATTGTTCAGGGCGCAGCAGGAAGTGGCAAAACCTCTGCCGCTCTCCAGCGAGTCGCTTATCTTCTCTATAAATACCGCGAGCATTTGCAAGCGGATCAGATGGTTCTTTTTTCACCGAACCCGATGTTTAACAGTTATGTATCTACGGTACTTCCAGAGCTTGGGGAAGAGAATATGTTGCAGACGACGTTTCAGGAGTATCTGGAACGCCGTTTGGGACGGGAATATCAGCTTGAAGACCCATTCATCCAGCTGGAATATGTGCTGACAGGAACGGAGGAGCCTGGTTACGATGCACGAATGTCCAGTATACGATTCAAGTCCTCTGCATCATTTTTGAAAGTCATTACACGTTATAAAGAAAGCATGTTAACCGGAGGCATGAAATTCAAGCCAGTTCGTTTTCAGGGTAAGGCGATTGTCGATGCGGAAGCGATGGCAGCGAAATTTTACAGCTTCGGTTCGTCTGTCAAACTTGTTAGCCGCCTGGAACTATTACGCGATTGGTTGCTTAAGGAACTTTCGACGTTTGGTAAAGGTGAACTAGGTGCACCGTGGGTTGATCAGCAGCTTGATCTAATGGAAGCGGAAGATTTGCAGCGCGCTTACCAACGCTTGAAACGTAAACAAAAGGGCAAATCACATACGTTTGATGATTTTCAGCAAGAAAGAGAGATTCTGGCGAGAATGGTGGTCAGTGACCGACTGAAGCCTTTGCGCAAATGGATCAAATCACTGCGTTTTGTGGATGTCCGTCAGTTGTATGCAAACCTGTTCGAGGATCAGGCGCAGATGGTTCGTCTGCTTGACAGAGAACCTTTGCCTGTCCACTGGGAAGAAATCTCGACCATGACGTTACGCAGATTAAAGATCCAGGAGTTGGCTTATGAGGACATTACGCCGTACCTGTATTTGCGCGAACTGTTGCTGGGATTCCATATTAATTCGAACATTCGCCATGTCATTATTGATGAAGCTCAGGATTATTCTGCCTTTCAGCTCGCATTTATGAAAAGACTCTTTCCACACGCGAAAATTACGGCTCTGGGTGACTTTAACCAGGCTATTTACGCCCATTCATCCGTACTCAGCGGCACTGGACCATTAAGTGACTTATATGGGCCAGAGAACACAGAAGTTATTGTGCTGACACGCAGTTACCGCTCTACAATGGAGATTGTGGAATTTACGCGTGGCATGGTTCCTGGTGGGGAGGAGATCATCCCGTTTAACCGAAATGGAGAGAAACCTAAAGTCATCGTGACTTCTGATCCAACGCAGCATGTGCAGCAAATTACGGCAGATCTTCATCATCTGATGCAGGAGGGGTATGAATCCGTAGCGGTCATCTGCAAGACGGCAGAAGAGAGCCAGGAAGTTCACAACCTACTAAGTCAAAAGCTGAATACTGCCCCTAAGCTGATCAAAAAAACAACGCTGGCTTTTGAACAGGGCGTTCATGTGATTCCTGCTTATTTGGCGAAAGGTGTGGAGTTTGACGCAGTCTTAATCTATAATGGCTCCGCTGATGCCTATTCCCGTGAGCAGGAACGTAAGCTATTCTATACCGCCTGTACCCGGGCAATGCATTTACTGCATGTATACTCTTTAGGAAAACCAAGTCCATTTATCACCTCACAGTCAGAAGAGTGGTACGAGATGAAAGATATCCCTGCAACTCGTGTGGAGTAAAAAGAGCACTAATCTCCGAGCGATATGTTGGGGTGAATACTCTTGCAAGATGAGGTCAGCCAGACATGTTCTGGTTGGCCTTTTTTTGTGTATGCTATGAAGAGAAAGTTGCTAACAATAGTGACATGAGCAGACATATCTTAGTTGTTATTGATAAATAAGGTGAATCTCCTTGTGCATGTATTCAATAGATGTAATTTTTCTTTACACACGAAGCTCAGACTCATATAATCGTAACAATCTATTTTTTCGAGCGTTGCATGATGATGGGGAAAAAATTCATTGTATGAGTAACAAATACTTTAATTTTGTGCGCAGGCAACGGAACAGGGAATCTAACGAAGGAGGCAGGTAATTTGAAAACAACAGCTTTTGAGCGGCCGCTGATGGCCGATTGTGTACCGGATCTGGTCGCTACAGCCCGAGGAGATATGAAGGCAACTTTGGTGATTCGGGGCGGTACTTTGGTTAACGTGATATCAGGGGAAATCTTGCCGGATATGTCTGTCGCTGTGCAAGGGGCACGAATTGCGTATGTTGGCAGAGATGTAAGCCATACGATCGGAGAACATACCCGCATTATTGAGGCAGATGGAAAGTATATTGCTCCGGGACTATTAGACGGTCATTGCCATATTGAGAGCACACAGATGAAAGTATCGGAGTTCGCAAGAGCTGTACTGCCTTCCGGTACGACAGGTGGATTCTTTGATCCACATGAAATTTCCAATGTGCTTGGGCTTAAAGGACTGCGGCTCATGCTGGATGAAGCACGTACCACACCGATGGCAGCCTATATGCAAGTAGCTTCATGTGTACCTTCAACTCATCCAGGGCTGGAGACTACAGGAGCTTATATTGGGCCGAAAGAGGTAGCAGAGGCACTATCATGGGGACCGGACATGATCGGCCTTGGTGAAGTGATGAACTTCCCGGGAGTGGTGTACGGGGATGAGACCATGATTGGGGAGATTCAGGCGACTCTGCGCGCTGGCAAAGTGGCTGATGGACATTTTACCTGGGCCTCGGACGACTGGCGTCTGCCTGCTTATGCGGCGAGCGGTGTGACAGGAGATCATGAGTGTGTTACGAAAGAAGATGTAGTGGAGCGCTTGCGGCTGGGGATGTATGCGAAGATGCGGCAGGGTTCTGCATGGCATGATGTCGCGGAGACGATTAAAGCATGTACGGAGCTTGGACTCGATACTCGGCGAATGATGCTGGTAACGGATGATCGCAGCTCGGAATCTTTGCTGAAAGAGGGTCACATGGACTTTGTCGTTCGACTTGCCATTTCTCAGGGCGTGAAGCCGGTAACAGCATTCCAGATGGCTACGATTAATACGGCAGAACGTTTTGGTGTGGCGCGTGATATCGGAGCGGTGATTCCGGGTAACATGGCCGATATTATTTTGTTAGACGGACGCCTTGCGGATGTACGTGTAAGCACAACGATTGCAGCCGGGCAAGTCGTAGCCGAGAACGGTAAAATGACAGCCGTGTGGGACACGTTCACTTATCCTGAGGAAGCGCTCAATACGGTGAAGCTGGAAGCAAACATCCAGCCGCAGGATCTGGAACTGTCTGCACCTGTTGTGGAGGGAACTATAGGCGCACGCATCATCCATGTGACGGAAAATCATGTGGAAACGAAGGAGAAGCATGTGCAAGTGAATGTGCAAGGCGGCAAGGTGGTTCTGCCTGCTGCTGGTGAGGTATGCAAAATTGCCGTGCTGGAACGCCATAAACAAACGGGAAATCGCGCTGTGGCATTGGTTGGCGGGATCGGGTTCACTTCGCCAGCAGCTATAGCCATGACGGTAGCCCATGACAGCCACAATCTGTTAATCATCGGAAACGATGATGCACTTATGGCAGAGGCCGGTAATCGTGTCATTCGTATGCAGGGTGGTGTAGCTGTTGTAACAGATGCGGGTGTAACCGAGTTTCCTCTTCGGATCGCGGGACTGATGTCGGTGGAGCCCTTCGAAGTGGTAGCGGAACAATCGGCAGCAATCAGTGAAGCACTGCAATCGGCAGGATGTACGTTGAACAATGCGTTTATGACCTTATCGCTACTCGCGCTGGTGGTTATTCCTGAACTGCGTTTGTCTGACATCGGACTGGTACGCATCTCTGCAGAGGGCATTGAACGGGTCTCTTTGTTTGATGAAACGAATGTGGATTAAGCAGATAAAGCAAAGGAAAAGCATCAAATGAGAGTATATCGAGTAATAAATATCAATGTTTCATTGCAAGCCTCGCCGCCTTCGGGCGGTTTTTTGTTTTGGAGAAGAAAACGCTTCCTAGGTCTACAGAATCGAAGTATTAAAAGGAAATATAGACTGAAGTCGTAACTGAAATTCTGATTTTTTACATATAACATTAAATTTTGTGACTTTTGGACTATATATTCAGAACTGTGAATTCCCGAAATAAGTTATATGATTCTTTCGTCGTGAGTCTTAAAGGTGATGTTGCGTATAAAAGCAGTTTAAATTCATGGAACTTCCGTAATGATGCAAAAAATGAATCCTAAACGACATCCTTTCACCCGGATTTATACGTAAGAGCTGCCATAACTTCAAGGGAGTGTACAAATATGAAAACCAAAAAAGAATTTCGTTTTATTCTGCTGATGAGTTGTCTGGTACTGTGTTTAAGCACAGCCTGTTCTACCCGAGTGGATGCGGTAGGTTCGGTAGAACCGGTAGACAGTTATGCCACAATACATGGCAAGCTGGATCGGCCTGTGCGGGGGACGTGGGTGTGGGATACGACTCAAATCCGGAATAATGCGCAGGATATTTTAAGTTTTGCTAAGGCCAACAACATTAATACGATCTATCTGCAGATGAACCGGGACATTAAAATCCCTGAATATAAGAACTTTATCCGTCTTGCACGGACTCAAAATATCGCTGTGGATATCATGGACGGACGTTCCGCTTGGGGACTGACTGAAAGCAGGGAACAGATAGCTTCCTTTATGGACTGGATTGAAGCTTATCAAGCACAGGCACTGGCTAACGAGAAATTTGCAGGTATTCATCTGGACATTGAACCTCATGTGCATCCGCAGTGGAAGATCAATCAAGCCAGCGTCATTACGCAGTGGCAGGGAAATGTGAATTATATTATAGACCGTGCTGCGCGTATGAAGATGCCTGTGGCCGCTGATCTGCCGTTCTGGCTGGACAATTACAAAATTCCGGGTTCAACGATGGCTGTGAGTAGCTGGATGATCCGCAAATTTGATTCCATTACGATTATGGCTTATCGGGATACAGCTGCTGCTATCTACAATGTGGCAAAGGATGAACTTATCGATGCGGCCTCTGTAGGTAAGAAAATATCGATTGCGGTGGAAACGAAGCAAAGCAAGGAAGGCGACTTCATTACCTTTTACGAAGAGGGGGACGCCTACATGGAAGAACAGTTGAAGCTGGTAGAGAAATTGGCGAGTGCCCACACTTCCTTTAATGGTTTTTCCGTACATGAGTATTCTTCATGGAAGACGTTAAGAAAGTAGAGCAAGCCACCAAATCATAGAGGTAACGTAACTAAAAGGTGCTTGCAGCTTACGTGCTGAAGGCACCTTTTTGTTGACCTTGTAAACATATATTCTATCAAAAACTCATCAATGGTAACCGCCCGATGTGATTCATTCCTTTTTTATACCAGCAAAGTCTCTGTAAACGTAACAGGCACCAGTGTCATATTTTCGGAAAATATTTTACGATACTGAGAAGGTGTTGTGTTCTTGTGTTTCTTAAAGGTAGTAATGAAGTAACTCAGATGTTCGAATCCAACATCCATAGCGATATCAACAATCTTATGATCCGTATTCTCCAGCTGTGCGCAGGCCTGCTGAACCCGATAATAATTGATGTAATCGACAGGGCTCTTCTGCACCAACTTTTTGAAAAAACGACAGAAATGTCCCTCGCTCATATTGGCTTCATCCGCCAGGTCTTTCAGCTTCAGCGGTTCAGGATAATGCTTATGAATGTAGCTGAGCACTAATTTTAGACGCTCCATCTTATCCGGTGTGCCCCCGTTAACTGAGCTTTTGAGCGGAAGCACCTTCCGCTGTTCAAACATGCGAGCAAGCATGAGATAAAGATAGGCTTTCGTGGATATCTCACAGGTGTCTGTCCCGCTCGCGTGATCTGCGAAGATGCGTTTCAGATAGGCCAGAACTTCTGAACCCCAAGCTTCATCAGCTGTGATGTGATAGGGGAGCTGTATACTTTTTCGCAAAATAGGTCCAATAAACTTCTCCTGCACCGCATCAAACGTATGACTACCGAGCAGATCCGAATGAAACACAATGGAAGAAAATATACAAGGCTCATCGCCCATCAGATATCCTGCATGAATCTCACCTCGATGAATAAAAACAGCCTCTCCGGCCTTCACCTCAACCCGGTTCATGTCAATTTGAAACACAGCAGAGCCTTGCGTCACCATCGTAAACTCCATCTCATCATGCCAATGGCAATCGAGAATGCTGTCCCCATTTAATTGCTGAATATCGGGGTACACACTGACCGGATACATGGCATTGCCGTGGATTCGATCTTCGCGTAAATGTTCCCGTTCCATCATGGAACCTCCTTATGCATATAAATAGATGTAATCGTTTGCAAATTATTATAGGAATTCGTCAGAATTACGTTTGAAATATCAAAATACTGATATAAATGATCAAAATCCAAGAAGAAAATCGTCATTAATATCAATATCATTATAGTATAACCGAAGGAGGTAATCCAAGATGAAATTTACCGATGGCTACTGGCAGATCCGTGATGGATATCATGTTCAAAATCCGGCGGATATTCGAGATATTGTACAAAAGGGTGATTCCTTTACTGTATATGCAGCAACGAAACGCATTGAGCGCAAAGGCGATACACTGAACGGAACGTTGCTTAAAGCAACCTACAGCTCCCCGATGCCGGATGTCATTCGTGTGCAATTGAACCACCATAAGGGCAAAGTTAATCCAGGCCCCGAGTTTGCACTGAACACGCTAAATACCGATGTGCAAATTGCGCAGGATGAGAACGGTGCAGAGCTGAAAAGCGGAAACCTTCGTGTGACCGTGAACAAAACAAAAGGCTGGGATATCGGCTTCCATTATAATGAAAAACGCCTGACAGGAAGCGGCTGGAGAGGCCCAGCGTACATTGAGTCAGCATCAGAAGGTACGTTCTTCCGGGAACAACTGGAGCTGGGTGTGGGCGAGTATGTCTATGGCCTTGGTGAACGATTCACCCCGTTTGTGAAAAATGGCCAGGTTGTGGATATCTGGAATGAGGATGGCGGTACAAGCAGTGAACAGGCGTACAAGAACATTCCGTTTTATCTGTCGAACAAAGGATACGGTGTATTCGTCAATCATCCTGAGAAGGTATCCTACGAGATCGCTTCCGAGAATGTATCGAAAGTGCAGTTCAGTGTTCAGGGTGAGACGCTGGAATATTTCATTATCGGCGGTGCTAATCCGAAAGAGGTGCTGGATAACTACACTAAGCTCACGGGTAAACCGGCTCTGCCGCCGGCATGGACATTTGGTTTGTGGCTGACGACATCGTTTACGACAGATTATGATGAAGCGACCGTTAATCATTTTGTTGATGGCATGGCTGATCGTGATCTGCCACTATCCGTATTCCACTTCGACTGCTTCTGGATGAAGGAATATCAATGGTGTAATTTTGAATGGGACAAAGATATGTTCCCTGATCCGGAAGGCATGTTGAGACGGTTGAAGGACAAGGGACTCAAAATCTGTGCGTGGATTAACCCGTATATTGCCGAGAAATCCATTCTGTTCGATGAAGGTATGGAAAAAGGTTATCTTGTCAAGACAGCCGATGGCAGTGTATGGCAGTGGGATAAATGGCAGGCGGGCATGGGCCTTGTAGATTTCACCAATCCTGAGGCGACTGCATGGTACAAAGACAAGCTGAAAGGTTTGATTGACCAGGGCGTGGACTGCTTCAAGACCGACTTTGGCGAAAGAATTCCGACCGATGTTGTGTATTATGACGGTTCCGATCCGGTGAAAATGCACAACTATTATACCTTCTTATACAACAAAGCGGTATTTGATGTACTTGAAGAAAACCTGGGCAAAAACGAAGCCGCTCTATTTGCCCGCTCAGCAACCGTAGGTGGTCAACAATTCCCCGTACACTGGGGTGGCGATTGCTCGTCCAACTATTCGTCCATGGCAGAATCACTGCGCGGTGGATTGTCGCTCGGTCTTTCCGGGTTTGGCTTCTGGAGCCATGACATCAGCGGTTTTGAAGCCACAGCCGAGCCTGATGTATACAAACGTTGGGTACAGTTCGGGTTACTCTCTTCACACAGCCGCCTGCACGGTAACGAATCGTATCGTGTGCCTTGGTTGTTCGATGAAGAGGCTGTCGATGTTGTGCGTGACTTTACGAAGCTGAAGCTTAGTCTGATGCCGTACCTGTTTAATTCCGCGGTAGAGTCCTCTGTACAAGGATTGCCAATGATGCGGGCGATGGTGCTGGAATATCCAGATGATCCGACTTGTGCGACACTTGACTTACAGTACATGTTCGGAGATTCTATCCTGGTTGCACCGATCTTTAACAAAGAAGGTAACGTTCGTTATTACCTGCCAGAAGGTACATGGACCAATTATCTGACAGGGGTAAAAGTTCAAGGTGGGCGCTGGATCAGTGAAAATCATGACTTCAAAACACTGCCAATGATGATCAGACCGAACAGTTTGATCGCGGTAGGTGCGATAGACAGCAAGCCGGATTATGATTTTGCGGACAACGTATCTTTGCATTTGTTTGAACTTGCCGACGGGCAGACAGCGCAAGCGGTTGTTGTAAATCAAAGTGCTGAGCGTGAGTTGCAAGTGACCGTCACACGTAAAGGTTCGAAGCTGGAAGTTCGTGCTGAAGGTGCAGGCAAGCCATGGAAAATCGTGCTTCGGGGCATTGATTCCGTATCCAACGTGGATGGCGGATCACAAGAAGCTGGCGAGCAAGGCATCATCGTAACGGCATCAGCAGGTGCAAGCCAACTTACAATTGAGCTGTAACATGTTAGAATAGACCATAAAGGGACGGTGCCTGAAGGCGCCGTCTGTTTGTTTATTTATACGAAATAAATGGATAGTTCCTTCAAGGAGAGAACGGAAAGAGGGAGACAATACAATATGGCACACCAACACTCAGATAACCAACAGCATCCGAATCAGAACCAACACCAACACCAACACCAACACCAACACCAACACTCGGGCTTACATAGCCCAATATCAGCAGAAGTTTTGCATGCACTGGTACATCGACATTTTGGAGATAAAGTTGTCGTAAAACAGTTCGGACTGCTGCAGGGTGGTTTGTTTAACACGACGTATCGCATCCAACTGGAGCATACGGCGATTACGGACGTCATTTTGCGCCTTGCACCGGAGGGTATACAACCACTGCAACTGGCAAACGAAAAGGGTGAGCAACTAACCGAGCGTGATCCGTTATTTTCATTTGAACGCACAATGATGGCCTCGGAACCTGTCGTCTATGAGCATTACCGTAAGGCAGGTATTCCTGCACCGGAAGTACTGGCTTGTGATGACAGCGCTCAGGATGTTCCGCGAACCTATATGTTTATGGCGTTTATCCCAAGCGTGCAGCTTGATGATGCGTCTATCGAAGAGAAAGACAAAAATCATTTGTATACCCAATTAGGCTTGTACACAGCCACCATGCATCGGATCGAAGGAGCATTATTCGGTTGGCCTCAGGCGGATGGCACGATTCGCGGATCGGAGCACTGGTCTGAGGTGTTGATAGCTATCGCTGATGAAACAAGCAAAAAAGCGGCCCTAGTAGGGTTTATGCCTGGCATAGGCGAAAAGATTACGGCAATCTTCAAGCAAAATAAAGCTCTTTTTGATCAAATTAAACAACCTGTGCTTGTCCATAATGACCTATGGGCAGCAAATGTGCTTGTGCACGGTAAACAAGGGGGAATGAGCATTGCCGCTGTTATTGATGGAGATCGCTCGATGTTCGCCGATCGGGAATACGAGGCCATCCTCAACACGGATTCTGCCGCATTTCACGCAGGTTACGGCCGTTCCCTTGAATCCTCACCAGAAGGGCAAGCACGCCGGCTTGCGTATCGTCTATTGTCCTCATACTTTAACGCCTACGTTCATCAGCATCAGGTAGACCAACCGGAAGATGGCCGAATATTTGAGGAGCGTACGTTGGATTTGTTGGAAAAGTGGAAGATCGAACAATTCCGCTAATGGAACCTATCCATTTTGACATATGCTGAATAATCGCCCCCGGATTAACCAACAATAACGCTGTTGTGTGTAGAATCTGCGAAGGTGGTTAGGGTATGTCTGATAAAAAGTGGGACCTTGTCGCACTTGCTTCCATCCCTGTTATTATGACACTGGGGAACTCCATGCTTATACCGATTTTGCCACAGATTGAACGGGAATTGAAGGTATCTTCATTCAAGGTCAGTATGCTAATAACGGTATATGCTGTAGTGGCCATCTTGCTCATTCCATTGGCAGGATATTTATCGGATCGATTCGGCAGGAAAGCCGTGATTATTCCCAGTCTTGTCATTGCAGCAGCCGGAGGTGCAGTGGCCGGGATTGCCGCATGGTTCATGAGCGGTAATATCGCCTATTGGACGATTCTTGGGGGAAGGTTTTTGCAGGGAGTGGGTGCAGCAGGCGCATTTCCGATTGTCATCCCTCTTGTTGGAGATATGTTCAAGAATGAAGATGAGGTTAGCAAAAGTCTGGGTATTATTGAAACTTCAAACACCTTTGGCAAAGTGCTTAGTCCGATTCTAGGTGCTGCGCTGGCGGTGTGGTTGTGGTATTCGCCGTTTTTAGCGATTCCAGTACTATGCCTCATTTCACTTGTGCTCGTAGTATTTTTGGTGAAAACACCGAAGAGGAAGGAAAAACCGCCTACATTTTCGGAATTTGTTGCTTCTATCCGTGACGTTCTCAAAGTAAAGGGACGCTGGTTGTACGCTTTGTTTGCGATCGGTGGAATTTGTATGTTTCTTATTTTTGGCGTCCTATATTATCTTTCTGAGACGCTGGAGAGTGAGTTTGCGCTCAAAGGTGTAGTCAAAGGACTGGTTTTGGCCATCCCTTTGGCATCGTTATGTCTGGCTTCGTTTTTGGCAGGCAAGTGGATTGGTAAAAATAAATCACGCATGAAATGGCTCGGTTTTGCCGGACTAGCTTTGGTAACGGTATCGCTGGGGGTCATCGGCATGTTCGATAATATTTACGTTGTGGTGGGATTGTTCACCCTAGGGAGTGCGGGTATTGGTGCTGCACTGCCATGCCTCGACACGTTGATTACAGAAGGTGTAGACAAAAAGCAACGTGGTACCATTACGGCCCTGTTCAGTAGCATGCGTTTTATCGGCGTATCGCTCGGTCCACCCGTTGTTTCTTTGTTGATTGGTTCTCACCATTTTTTGCTTTTTGGCATTCTGGCTGCGTCAGGTGCTGTCGGAGGTCTGCTCACATTACTGGCGGTTAAACCAGAGAAAAAAGGCGAGCCTACTTCTGGCAGTGATGAGAAGCAAGATGATCAGGAGAAGCAGGACGAAGAAGACAAGCACGGTTATAAAGAGAAGCAAGACGGTCAAGACAAGCTAGGCAAAAGGCGTGTGCAAGAAAGTGAAACCGACCAAGGATACAGACCTTCGCCACTGCGCCGCAAAAAAAGTCCTTACTGATGGGTGAATGGAATGCTCCCTTACGTTAAAGGGAAACCTGAACCTGAAAACGCGTTTACGTCTCAGAAAGCAGCGTAGCTGCTTGCCAGATGTAAACGCGTTTTTTGTACTGACAACGTCACAGGTGATATTGTCAGTGTGGATATTTTTATGAACACCCATGTTAAGGTAAGACCTCAGTAAATACATATTATGAAGGAAAACGTAATTATCTATTAGTTTCTTTTATCAGGTGCTACCTGCACATCATTCGTATCATGTGAAGCAGCGCTATCCGTTGCCGTGATATGTGTATGGGATAACAGCGGATGCGTTTCGATCTGGAAACTGCCACTTCGTTTACCCTGAATCAGATAGATCAGCAGGAACAATGCCATAAATAAAACAGAGTAGCGGTACATTTCCGTATAACTTGTCAAGGAAGCGATAGCGCCAAGCAGAAGTGCACCCGTAGCAATACCAAAATCAAGTGTGTTCAAAAACATCCCGTTCGCCATCCCCCTTTGAGCAGGGGCGACGACTTGAATCATCCAGGTCTGTATGGATGACTGCATAGAGCCATATCCAATACCATAGATAAAAGCAGCAACAAACAAGATGGGCATCGTCGTTGCCCAGGAAAGCGTGACAAGTCCAAGTGCGATGCATATTGCCCCAGGAATCAATAAAGCTTTAGGACCCTTACTATCGTAAATTCGACCTGCGAACGGTCTGACGATTAGAACAGCCAGTGCATTAAACAGGAAGAACAGCGCTGGGTTAGCGAGATGCGCTTCTTTGCCATACAAAACGATAAATCCAACCAATCCGCCGTAGGTAATAGACAGCAAACCGTTCAGCACACTTGGAAGGATCAGTTTCCGATTAAACGGAGCCTTTTCTTTAGAACCCGGTTTTGCTCCTGAAACAGATGCAACATCGCGAGTAGCTTGCTCTTGATGTGACGGTTGCATCGAAATAGCCTGCGGCGTCTTTTTTTTGGCTACTTTTTTACGTGTCAGGCTGTAACTGAGTGGATAGATCACAGCAATCACTCCGGCTGTACTGAGCATAAGGGTGACAAACCCAGCTCCTTGTAGCAAAGTGACACCGATAATCGGCCCCATGGACATCGCCAGACTGGTGGACAATCCAAAGTAACCCATGCCTTCGCCCATTCGTTTGACGGGTACAATATCAGATGCCATGGTTGGAAATGCAGTGCTGCTTAGTCCGAATCCAACCCCAAACACCATGCGGAGCAGAAGCAGAACAGCGATACCCGCAGCAAAATAATAGCCAAGCGTAGCAAGCAGGGCTACAGACAAGCCAATATAGATCATCGCATTACGAAAACCTTTCTCAAGCGCTTTCGCAGAAAAGAGTCGTGCTACGATGGCACTTAATGCAAACAGGCAGGTGAAAAGGCTGACTTGAAATGCATTGGCATGGAATCGATCCTGTACATAGGAAGGTAATGGTGAAACGATCATGTGTAGCTGCAGAAATAATAGAAAATTACACAGCATGAGCAAAATAAAATCGGTCGTCCATAATCGGACAGGTGCAGATTGTTCTTTCATGGTGAAACATTCCCCCTGAGTTGTAATAGTTACAGATTGTGATTAATGAGGGAAAGAGTATGTTTAAATGCTTCCATCTGGTCTTCCGGTATACCTTCAGCAAGTTTTTTATTCATTTCTCTTTCGATTGGAACAAGCACATCAATTAATGCTTTGCCATCTTTGGTAGGATACAGCAGATAGGCTCTACGGTCCTGGTCGCTCGTGCGGCGCTCGACCCAGCCTTTTTTCTCCAGTAAATCGATAATCCGTGCGGTGGTGGGCTGGTCTTTGAACACAAATCCTGCCATTTCTTTCTGATTAACGCCTTCCTTACGTACCACATTAAAAAGCACAGAAAATTGCTCTGTGGTAATATCGTAGGGTTTAAATTGTGCCGCTAGAAGGGCAGATGTTTTGCGGTGGGTGAGTCCGAGCATAAATCCGACGGACTGCTCCAGAGAATAATCCATGAATTGATGAACCTCGCTTCCGTAGAAAATGTCTCTAAAATTCATATAGTTGTTATAACAACTATATGTGGAACAAGTATTTTTGTCAAAGGAAATGGTAGTGAAGCAGGAGCGGAGCACATCGATGCAAAACGTTAAAATTCCTGCTAGAATAGGGATGAAACGGCTTCCAAAGTAATAAAAAATTTGTTATGTAAGGAGCGTTTAATCATGCTGAAAAATATTCCTGCGATCCTTCCGCCAGAGTTGCTTAAACTGATGTCCGAAATGGGACATGGGGATGAACTTGTGCTAACGGATGCGAACTTCCCTGCTGCCAGTCATGCTGAACGTTTAGTACGCTGTGATGGCATAGGCACTGTGCAGCTATTGGAAGCTATATTACAGCTATTTCCGCTAGACACCTATGTAGAGCGACCAGCCGCTGTCATGCAGGTGGTTAAAGGCGACCCGGTCATTCCGATCATCTGGGAAGATTATCGGCGGTTAATCGAGGAATACGAGGATATGAGCGAAGCACTCGAATACGAGGATCGTTTTGATTTTTATGATCGTGCTGCCAAAGCGTATGTCATTGTTGCAACGGGTGAACGTGCTCAGTATGCAAACCTCATTTTAAAAAAGGGAGTTATTTTCCCTGAACCAGGACATGTTCAAGAGCGGATGAATTCAGAAATCTATTAAAATTATATCGTTATGGCGACGGAGCTGACGAGGCTTTCGTCGCTTTTTTACGATTACCTGATCGGAGCCAGTAGACGGCAACATATACAATGGGCATGGATTCCACAAGCAGGGTGAAAGCCGGTATGGCGTAGGAACGGATTGCAAGCTCGTAGGCAGCTGCATCTCTGGCATATTGCATCACAATGACGGCAGCCGTCCCTGCAATAATAAACGTAAGGGACTTGTGTTGCCGTACACCGCTGATGCTGGATAGACAGACCGAGGAGACGTATAACAGAAAGGAGCTGCGTGTAAACATCGTTGTTGACCAGATGGCGATCAGAACAGGATCAAGGTTGTCCAGAAAATCACCGTATCGTGCAAAACGGACCAATTCCAGTAAAGGATACCTTAGACTCGCTGCCACATAAGGACCGAAATTCATCAGGATAAAGACCCAGAAGAACAGAATAAAGATGACAACAGTGCACCCTGCCCATACCATGCTTGTAAACATGGGACGCCTGAATGCGACAGCAGGAGCGAGGAATAGAAATAGCATCCATTCAGAGAACCACGGCATAGTGGAGATAGAGCCCATTAAAATTTCGGGCCAGTCATGATGAGTTGCCATAGCTATCAAGATTTCCGGGTTACCTCCGCCTCCCACAGAGGGCATTAACAAGGATGAGGTGAGAAGCTGAACCAGAAATATGCCCTCAGATATAAAAACGATCGCAACCAGTCCTGAACGTGCTGTCAAACAAATACATAGAAGAGTGATGGAGGACGTTAGCCAGATCGGTGTCTGGGGCAAGTACATGGATTGCAAAAAGATGATGAAGTTCTCCACATCAATGGAGAGCAGATACAGACATAACAGCGCGATTAAGCTGGTAAAAAAACGATGCATCATTTTGCCGACCACCTCTTCACCATAGGAGAGCCAAGCTCGGTCAGGGTAGAGTGAGCCCAAACGATACGTGAACATGAGGAGGATCAAACTAATAAGGAACCCACCAATGGTTGAAATCCAGCCTTGATATCCGCTCATTTTGAACAATCGCTGCAGAAGAAAAGCCACAGGCTCGGAGTACAGGTACACAAACATAAAACGGTATGCCTGTCCGGAGGTAAGGTGATTCACGGCTGTTTCCCCTTTCTTTATAACATGAGATGATCAACCCATCCGAATAACAGCAACAGTACCTGATTGGGATTGGGCCAGGTCGGCCAAATCAATGCCAGTGTGTTCCAAGCGAGGAACAGCGTAAGTACGGCAAAATAGGATCGTTTTATGGATTTTTTACTCGTTTTAACAGCAGGCCAATCCAGTAAATATAGGCCCGCGAAGAGCAAGACAGCAAACACAAGATCAAACCTCCTTGAAAGAGCCCAGACAGCTGTACATTTTAGATTCTAGAAACTGGACTCTGAGCCGACAAACTGGATGTCGACAGCGGTATGCACATCAAACTGCAGTTCATTCTTAACATACTGGTTCCAGACAGGACGAAGTTTTTTCCAAGTTGCAGGATGCCTCCATTCAAGCCGATATCCGAGCGAAAGGATATCCGCCCCATGACGCTTCGCCTTATGCAGCGCAGAGGTTAGAGAAGCAGTGATCTGTTCATTGACGGCTTGTTCGATATCCTTAACACTGAGGACATCTTTTACTTTTAATACGGGAATCACGGAGATCAATTCAGCCTTCCCTGTAAGATGAATGGTGAAAAAGGGCTCGCCATTCCGGAGCTCAGCTTGTATCTTGGACTTCATATCAAACAGTGACATACTAGCCTTTTGTTTGCGTGTACGCACGGATAGTGTCAATGTATCCAGTTTCTCTGAAGCCCAGGCCACCCCGCGAGCCTCTTGCTCTGTCAGCGTATCAACCATTCGCATCTGCCTGAAAACAGCGCCACCAATCTGGCTGACCCACTTTTTAGTTTCGCCTTCTTCGCTCGCCATAGGTTTTATCCGGGAGTCTAACATGGAGGCGGCAAATCCTTGATTCATTTTGTCAGCGGCAAGGATGTTCAGCATCTGTGTCTTTAACAAATTTTCCTCGGTGGAAAACTCCCGTAACACATCGCTGGGGGTTTCCTCAAAAACAGGTGTCAAATCGGAGATGTCTTTGGCTTTGCCTTGGGCAACCATGGCGTAACTGCTTAGATGAAAGAGTGGCTGGCGTGAAATCCAGGCCATCGTGTCATCAATTCCCTCCCGTGCATAATCTTGTCCAAAGACAATTACACGAGTATGCCCCCATGAAATTTTCCGCGTTAAATCTGTCTGAATTTTCTCGATAGCATCAGCAATGGTGGGCGCAGTTGCGGAAACCGATGCATAAGGAGCTTTACCTGTTCCGCTTCCTTCGGGAGATAGACGATTGGGCAGGGGCATGCTTAGCGTGACCTCGATCTCCCCTGGATTGTCTGTGGTATCAACAAAAAGAGTGGTTATAAAGGTGCGCTCATTAATTTCTACTTTGGACCAGCATCCGGTGCAGACGATGCAAAACATGCAGATTAGTCCAAGTTTTAGTGACCACTGCTGGATATTCGTATCTTTCGCAGCCCTGATGTTTCTCATGTCGTATCCTGCCGTGGTTCATTATCCGGTGTGTAAGCCTGGGTTCTTTTTTTCATGCCGAACCAAGGGACACGAATAAATGTATCTTTGAGATCTCGCAAGACGAAAGGAGCAAAGGGCTGCATATAGGGAACGCCGAACGAGCGAAGACTCACCATGTACCAGTAGATCAGGTAGACAGAGATGACCACCCCGAACAAACCAAGGGTACCGCCCATAAGCAACACTGGAAAACGCAGTAACCTGAAAGCTAGCCCGAGCTCGAAATGCGGAATGATAAACGAGGCGATGCCCGTAATCGAAACGATAATGACTAGAGGTGCAGAGACAATGCCCGCCTGAACAGCGGCCTGTCCCACCACGATTCCGCCAATAATGGACACCGTTTGCCCCAGTGGTTTTGGAATACGTATTCCGGCCTCCCGCAGCCCTTCAAACGTAATTTCCATCAGAAGTGCTTCAACCAGCGCCGGGAACGGGATATTCTCTCTAGCCGATGCAATGGTAATTAACAAGTTGGTGGGGATGATCTCCGGATGAAAAGTCGTGACCGCCACATAGGCTGAGGGTAGCAAGAAAGCGACGATGGCAAACAATAAACGAATCAGCCGAATAAACGTAGCGGAATGAAACCGCTGATAATAGTCCTCGGATGATTGCATCAGAGAGAAGAACGTAACCGGAATAAGCAGGGAGAATGGAGTACCATCCTGCATTACAGCGATCCGTCCTTCAACCAAAGCGGCCGCAACCGAGTCGGGCCGTTCCGTATATTGATATTGTGGAAAAGGAGAGAGCGGATGATCTTCAAGGAATTCAGAGAGGTAACTCACGCCCAGACTACTATCCATGTTGATTTCACCTAGACTCGTCAATACATTTTCCAAAATATCAGGTTTGCACAGTCCTTGAATGTAGATTACATATACTTCAGTTTTTGTATATTTTCCGATGCTGAATTGAATCATCTTGAGATCAGGATGTTTGATCTTGTGACGTAACAGCGACATGTTTACTTGGATATCTTCGATAAAAGCTTCTTGCGGGCCAACGACAACGACTTCATTGGTGGATTCGGGAACAGAACGTTTTTGATAGCTAGGTATAGAAAAAACAAGCATGCTTGACATGCCTTCCAGCCACAGTGCAACATTCCCGGAAACAAGGTCATTCACAACAAGTTCCGCAGTATCCGCGAGCCTATTTTCGATTGAAAAAAAAGTCCCGCTTACGATCTGGCCGATTAAGTCGGAGTCGACCTCGGTTCGTACAGCCGCTTCAAGCAATGGTTTGACAATCGCTTCCCGTAGGACCTGGTTATCAATAATGGATTGAATGTAGAGCACGGTACAGGAAACGGGCCCAATCTGAAGTGGCTGGTACACCATATCGGATACACCGATAAGTCTGGACTGTACTTGCAAGAGCATGTTTTCTTTCATAGAGCTTTCCTCCTGACTGCAAGATGAAACAGCATCTGTCAGTGAACAACGATCACTATAGTGTGCAACAATTGGGTAGAAATATACTTTATGCCTGGCATGTTTCGGGAAAGGGGACAATAATGCAAACTTTACTCCTGTTGATGAATGGGGGGAAGGCAGGATTCCTTTTACAATGAACTTAAGGAAGATTTGTTTCGAGGGATGTATTGTGAGTAAAGAATGAAGTGAAAGAAGGGAAAAAAGTACGTGGAAAATACAAAGAGAATGACAATTAAAATTAGACAAGCGACTTTAAATGATATTTCGGAAGTATCGAGGCTTTTTAATGAGTACCGCATATTTTATGGTCAACATTCGGATCTAGAGGCAGCGACCTTTTTCATTAAAGAACGAATGAGTAAGCAAGAATCAATGATTTTTGTTGCTGAGTGTAACGAAGGGAGAGAAGAAGGTTCAGTCGCAGACACAGTCATGGGTTTGGTACAGATTTATCCCAGTTATAGTTCCGTCTCGATGGGACCGATCTGGATTCTCAACGACCTGTTCGTGGACTCAACATATCGGCAGCAGGGGATAGCCCGAAAGCTGATGCAGGCCGTGATGAAGCAAGCGAAGAAACAGCAGATTCTTCGTATTGTACTTTCTACGGCGATCAGCAATCGGCAGGCACAAGCATTATATGAATCCGAAGGATATACACAGGATCAGAGCTTCATGTATTATGAATGTAACGTCGAGCGTGAACATGAATCCTGATTAAAATGCTATAGATCATCTGGTATTGTCGGGATGAGGAGGGATAACCAGATATGATGCAGTGGATTGCGATGATTACGATGTTGATAGATCATATCGGAGCTGTGTTTTTTCCACATGTGGTTGAACTGAGAATCATCGGTCGTATTGCTTTTCCAATCTATGCCTTTGCCGTATTTATCGGCTACAAGCATACACGTAATGTTCAGAAATACATATGGCGGTTATTCTGGATTGCAGTAATTTCCCAAGTTCCGTTTATGGCTGCGTTTAATCATTTTTCACTGAATGTGGTTTGGACCCTGTGGTCGGCACTGCTTGTTCTGCTGGCCCTAGATAAGCTTCCTTCGAAGCTGATTAGTATCCCGATTGCGATCGGGGCGGGATGGGTAATGGAATGGTCACATATGGATTATGGTATGTATGGCCTGCTTCTCGTGCTGTTATTCCGTTATTTCAAAGGGCCGGTGCTGCTTATGGCACATGTTATATTAAATGCCCTTTACCTGATGCTGCACCATAGTTTTCTGCAGATGTACAGCATACTGGCAACGATGGGGATTGCTATTGCACAGTACTACCAGTCAGGTTTCCGTTTGAAAGGACCCCGGTGGATCTGGCGTTATTTCTATCCGGTTCATCTTGCGATCATTGCAATAATCCGCTGGCTATAGTTTTTGTGATGCAAAGATAGCGTATAAAGGGGAACGTTATGATGACGGGCTAGCCATTTTTGACTCATCTTTATGCAAAAAAGCCACTTATCGCCGTAATGATATGCTCCCATCATAGTAGACAGTAGAAAAAACAAAACTTTCTACGTCTACTATGATGGGAGTTTTTTTAATGTCTAAACGAAGTCAGGTGTCCCTTGAAGCGAAACTACGTGCAGTGAAGCAGTGCCTTGGGTTGGGGTCTAGTCCAAACCAGGAAGCCAAGCAATTAGGATGTAGTGCGTATACGATCAGGCAATGGATATGGAAATATAAAGAAGAGGGCTTGTCCGGATTAGTGGAATCAAGAACAAAGCATGCATACTCCAACGAGCTTAAACAAGCTGCCGTGCAGGATGTATTATCTGGACGTTCCTCCATAGAAAAGGCAATCCAAACCTATCATATTTCAAGCCGAAGCGTTTTATCGAGATGGATTTCCAAGTATACTGGGGAGATCGTATGGAAAAACACCCTTCAAGGTAAAGGACGATCTCACATGAAAAATGGACGTAAAACCACATTCGAGGAACGAATCGAAATTGTAAAATATATCCTCTCACATGAACTGGACTATCAGAAAGCGACTGAGAAGTATGATGTGTCTTATTCGCAAGTATATGCATGGGTTCGGAAATATCAAGCAGGTCAAGAAGAGGCTCTCCAAGATCGTCGGGGGCGTAAAAAGCCTGTAGAAGAACTGAGCGAGCAGGAACAACTTAAACTGCGGATCAAGGAACTGGAAGCCCGAAATGAATACCTGGAGATGGAGAATGCCTTCGCAAAAAAGTTGGCAGAGATCGGGCGACGAAAACCACGTTAACCCTGGTCAGGCATGTAGAACGGTATCAAGCGATACAAGAACTACACCGTGAAAAGGGATACGCTATTGCGGCATTATGTGTGTTAGCTGATGTAGCACGATCTTCCTATTACAAATGGTTAAAATGGATACCTTCTGCCAGAGAACGTGAAGTGCGTATGCTGGCTAAAGAAGTGAAGCGTCGTTATGACAAGCGAGATGGAATTTTGGGCTATCGTCAA